>CAZOEO010000001.1:0-292523 GCA_964578885.1 uncultured Candidatus Competibacteraceae bacterium
GGGAAACAGATGAAATGAGAATGAAGGGGTCAATTTGATTGGCCCCTTTTTTGTTTTTTAAATTAAGTATCACATAAATAATGACTTATCTTGGTCTTGTGATAAATAATGAATAAGGGTATTGACAATGGGGTATCCCAGATTGTAAATTAGCCAAGTAGTTCTACACACTTACATTATTTTGCTCCGTTGCCGTAATTTTGGGGGCGACGGGGAACGCTCAGGGTTCTTATGTTGTTGAGCGGATGGTGTTCAGTGGTGTATAGGCCACGGCCAACATCATCGGACACTGGGAATCTCGGGGGTGCCTCTGTAAAGTACTGATTTATCAAACTTTTCAGAGGTGGGAATATAGGGTCCGAGACGGAGTATGGTGGTTATCGTGCTCCACTTTTTAAAGGAAAATTAAAGAGAAACCGATGCCTGAAGATTAGGAGAAGCTGGAGAAAATGGCTTTGAATATCAAGGTTTTTAATGGTATCGGAAGTTTGAGAGGAGGAATAGCGGACCTCCCGGGAGGCGTACTCTCCGCCATCCGATTAATCGTTTCGGTTCACATCCCGCCAACCCCGGCAGGGATGAACTCCCATTTGAATTCTACTCCTTCCTATCATTCTCCCAAAATACCATTATCCCAACAAAGATTCCCAACCCCACGATTATCCTATTGAACTCCTTTTTAAACTGAACAAATCTCTTTAACTTAGGGTATGAAACATGTAATAATTTGTTTGTTAATAGGAATTGGCTGCTCATTAAAAGCCCAAACGCTCAGTTATTCCAGGGTAATATTGGTTGAGTCCAATAGCCAAACCGTACCACTAGGTCATGTCTGGAAAGTAGAAAATGCCGTTTCATCCGTACCTTCTCAGGTAAATACAGCAGGTTGGTCCAGTGTTCCAAGTCCAACCTCACATTTTCAGATGGTAATTAATGGGAATGCCATAAACATTTCAAAAGTAGAAATGTCTTCCATGGCGCCTTTTAACTCGAGTCAGATTTCCTACACAATCAATGGATTAAATCAGGAAACGTTCCCCATGTGGCTACCTGCCGGAACGACTTTAGCTGCCGGAACAAATGTCAGATATTTATCTGTCATTGAGTTCAAAGAAAATCCTTAAAAAGCTCTTGTTACTGTATTTATCCCAATTGACGAAGCATCTTTTTCACCCGATCTTCTAGTTGTTCCGAAGTGAATCGCTCTCTGATGCGTTCTACCATGATTGGAAATCCAAAAGGACTCACTTTCGTTAAAGGGTTAATCACAATTTCCTTACTTTCAAATTGACGCAACGCCGCTTGCATTCTGCTCTGTTCTAGTTGAAAGTCAAACACTTCTTCAAAGCATTGCCGAAGAAGAATATGATTAGGTTCAGATTCCATAAATACGTCGAAAAACAAACCGGAATGTGCCTGTAGGTGTCTATCTTTTTTGGGCTTACCGGGGTAACCGGTAAAAACAAGCCCTGCCACTCGTGCAATATCACGAAATCGTCTCCGGGCCATTTCGCCCATGTTTACGCTTGCATAAATATCTTCCAGTAAATGTGCTCTAGACAGCAACCCCGCTTGTAATCCCTCTGTCAATGGAATGGGTTGATCACTAAGTAACTCAAAACCATAATCATTCAGAGAAATTGAAAAACTCATGGGACGAATTTTACCCAAACGATAGGCAAAAAGTGAGGCAAGGCCTTCATGGACCAGTCGGCCTTCAAACGGGTAAAAAAAGCAATGATAGCCTTCCTTGCTCGTTAGAGTTTCGATAAGGAGTTGGTTCGGTTCTGGTACCAGGGAGCGTTCGTCTTGTAAGGAGAATAGGGGAGACAGGAATTTCATTTCCTCGCTTTGGGGCTTTTTCCATGTTTCCAGTGTTTTTCGAATCATATTTCCCAATGCACTCGAAAGAGGCATACGACCGCCCATATAAGCTGGCACCTGTCCTTTTTTATGATTTGAAAAACTGACCTGCACAGTCATCTCATGAATGCGGGAAAACGCCAGGTTTTTGCCTGCCAGCCAAAAATGATCCCCAGGATTTAGTTTTGAGGCAAACCATTCTTCCACAAAACCAACATGTTTCCCTGAAATCGTTTTTACCGAAAGCATTTGATCGCTTGTAATCGTTCCGATAGAAAGTCGATGGAGCATAGCCAGTTTTTTACCTGATATCCGGTAAACATCTCCGTCTTTAAATAATTTATGGAAACCAGGATACGATGCAAGGCTTGGGCCTCCTGACACTACGAATTTTAGCACTTCTTCCCATTCTTCTTCCTGCATACTTTCGTAAGCAAAAGTCTGTTTCACCTCTGCATATGTCCTGGCTGGGTGAAAACCTTCTGAAACAGAAAGTGTAAGGACGTATTGAATCAATACATCAAAACTTCGAACAAAGGGTATTCGGGGTTCCAGTTGATTTTCGGAAATGGCTTGGCGAAGCGCTTCACCTTCCATGATTTCAAGAGAGTGGGTTGGCACAAAGTAAATGCTGGCTGTGGCCCCGGGGCGGTGACCAGAGCGACCTGCCCGTTGTAAAAAACGGCTCACGCCCTTCGGACTTCCGATTTGAATGACCGTGTCTACCGGCCGAAAATCCACACCAAGGTCTAAACTGCCGGTGCAAACAACCACTTGGAGCGAACCATGATAAAGCGCGTCTTCCACCCAATGTCGGATTTCTTTGCTGATGGAACCATGGTGCATGGCCATGATGCCGGCCAATTCCGGTGCCGCTTCCAATAATTTCTGGTACCAGATTTCTGCTTGCGCCCGCGTATTGGTGAAAAGCAATGTACTTTTCGATTGAAGTAGAAGGGGAACCACCTTCGGTAAAAGGGAAATGCCCAAATGGCCGCTCCATGGAAAACGGTCCACCTCATCCGGAAGAATCGTATGTACCTCGATGTCTTTCCGAGTGTTAGAACGTATAATCTGTCCTTCGCGTCGGCCCAACAAAACCCAAAGAGCATCTTCCAGACGGCCGATGGTGGCGGAAATCCCCCATAATCGCAAATGCGGAGAAATGCTAAAAAGGCGTGAACATGCCAATTGGACTTGCACACCACGTTTACTGCCCATCAATTCGTGCCATTCATCGGCCACAAGGCAACAGGTATGTGTGAAAAGAGTTGAATAACCGGGTGTAGCGAGAAGTAAATGTAAACTTTCGGGCGTGGTGATAAGAACTTCTGGCGGTCGTTTTTTCTGTTTTTGGCGTTCTGCCTGGCCGGTGTCTCCAGTCCGAATCTCAACGGTCCATGTCGGGGTAAAATGAGCCATGGCACGTGCTGCCGAATGTTCAATTTCTTTGGCCAAAGCGCGAATCGGGGTAATCCATAAAATACGGATGCCGAGGTGAGATTCAGGCGCAAGTTCCTTTGCGCGTAAAAGGGCGGGCAAAAACACACTATAGGTTTTCCCACTGCCCGTTGGCGCATTTACAAGTCCCTGACCCCCTTCATAAACTGCTTTCCATGCTTCTTCCTGAAAAGGTTGAGCAGTCCAGCCTAAAGCATTAAACCAGGTTTTTATTGCGTCCATGCAGACATGTAAACAACCTTCCGCTCTTTTTGATGCATCCATAGATAGGTATTTTTTAAAAATGAATACCAAGTCGCTGGCCTTTGGTATGTTTGCAAAATGGGATGGATAGACACTCATGCACATATTTACGACCCTGCCTTTTTGCCTGATTTCGCAGAAATGTGGGAGCGGGCCGCCTCCATAAGTTACATTTGTATCCCCAATGTAAATGAAGAGACCTTGGCGGGGATGAAAAATCTATCGGAAGAATATCCCGATAAATGTTTTCCTATGTTGGGTCTTCATCCATGCGAAGTAAAGGAAGATTGGGAGCAGGTTTGGCATCGGCTTTTAGCCAGAAAAAGTGAACTTCCATGGATTGCGGTGGGGGAAACAGGTCTGGATTTTTATTGGGATAAAAGTTTTGTAGCCCAACAGGAGGCTTGTCTGGCAGCACATGTAGATCTTGCGAATGCATTGGAACTTCCTGTCGTTTTACATGCCAGAGAAAGTTTAGATCGCCTCATTACCTTGTTCTCCGACACATTAAAGCCATTACATGGCGCTGTTTTTCATTGTTTTACAGGAAATTTGGAACAGGCAGAATGGATTATAGCCCAAGGATATTATTTGGGAATTGGTGGCGTTTTAACCTATAAAAATAGTCCACTTAAAGCTGTGGTGCAGCAATTACCGCCGACGCATGTGGTATTAGAAACAGACGCGCCATATCTACCACCGGTGCCGTATCGGGGAAAAAGAAATGAACCCGCATTTTTGGTAGAAACGGCTTCTTGTTTGGCGGATCTTTGGCAAATGCCGCTTCAGAAAGTGATGGAGCATACCACAGAAAATGCATTACAATTATTTAAACGCATCCCAAAATAATGACACGTCCGCAAATCCTTCTCATTTACACCGGGGGCACCATTGGCAGCATGGAAGATCCTGAAACTGGTGCGCTCCGGCCTGTCGACTTTGCACAACTTTCTGCACATATTCCTGAATTACAACGATTAGAAGTAAATCTCGTCGTAGAACCTTTTCCCGAGCCCAAAGACTCTTCAGATATTCGCCCGGAAGATTGGATCCAACTGGTGCAGTGCATTGCACAGAAATACGAGGCCTTCGACGGATTCGTGATTCTGCATGGAACAGATACCCTTGCCTACACTGCATCGGCCGTAAGTTTCATGATTCAGCCGCTGAATAAACCTGTTATTTTTACCGGAAGTCAGCTTCCTATGGGGAAAATTCGTACCGATGGCAAGGAAAATTTGTTAACCGCCATCGAAATTGCTGCCGCAAAACATCCGGATGGATCGCCTATGGTTCCTGAGGTAGCGGTATATTTTGAGTATAAACTTTATCGCGCCAACCGATGTTTCAAATTTAGCGCGCATCACTTCAATGCCTTTTTAAGCCCCAATTATCCGCTTTTAGCCGAAGCAGGCGTCTCTATCCATTACAATCATTCGGCCATTCGACCTTTTCAGCCCGATATTGCGCCTCGTTTTTACACGGAATGCGACACGCGTGTCTTCGTTTTACCCATTTTTCCCGGTATTTCCCGACAAACCTTCGATTTTGTCGCACAAAGAACCGACTTACATACGTTGATTATTCAGACCTTTGGAACTGGAAATGGTCCATTGGATGCGTCGTTCTTTCAAATGTTGTCGTCTTTGGTAGCCAATGGAACGGCTGTACTGAACATTACACAGTGCCGGCAAGGTGCTGTTATTCCCGGATATTATGAAACGGGAAGAGAAATGAGCCGTATTGGAGTGGTCAATGGAAAAGACCTCACCTTAGAATCAGCACTCACAAAAGCCATGGTGTACGCCCCCATTTTTCCGAATCCGAAAGACTTGAGAAAGGCATTGTCGGAATCAAGTTGCGGAGAAATGGAGGAAAAGTTGGTGTGAAAAAGAATTTTTGTAATTTCGACGCTCCAAAGCAGGTTCGCCTGCCAAGGAAACTAGGAGAGATGTCCGAGTGGTTTAAGGAGCACGCCTGGAACGCGTGTATACCTCTAAAGGGTATCGAGGGTTCGAATCCCTCTCTCTCCGCTACAACACAAAAAACTGTTGTATATTTGATTTGTTCGTAACTGTATTCACAGACAATCTAATCCCAATGAGAAAGTTAATCGCCTCATGCCTGATGTCTTTCCTGATGCTCACTGCTCCCATGAGCACTCTTTTCGCTCAGGAAACGGTAGACTCAACCGCCCAAACGACGGAGCAAACCGCTACCACGGATTCTGCAGCAGCCGAAGCGCCGGTTGCCGAAGCACCTCCGGTTGCCGAAGTGAGCTTCCGCGAAATGTTGAAAGAAAAATTTATTGAAGGTGGTTATGAATGGATGACGCCGCTGCTTATCTGTCTTATCTTAGGTTTAGCAGTTTCTATCGAGCGCATCATTTACCTCAATATGGCCACCATCAACACCAAAAAATTCATCAGAAATGTAGAAGCAACCTTGAAGTCTGGTGGTGTAGCTGCTGCTCAGGAGTTGTGTCGCAAAACCCCCGGACCTATCGCCAGCATCGTATATGAAGGACTTAATCGCACCGATGAAGGAATCGAAACAGTTGAAAAAGCCGTTGTTTCCTACGGTGGCGTAGAAATGGGTAAAATGGAAAGAGCTTTACCTTGGTTGGGGCTTTTCATCTCTCTCGGACCCATGCTTGGGTTCTTGGGTACGGTTGTAGGTATGATCTTCGCTTTCGACCAAATTGAAGCGGCTGGTGATATTTCTCCAACGGTTGTAGCTTCCGGTATTAAAGTGGCTCTTTTGACGACAGTAGGCGGTCTTATTGTGGCTATCATTCTCCAGATTTTCTACAATTACATTATGTCTAAAATCGATGGATTAGTAAATGAAATGGAAGAAGCTTCTGTTGAGTTTATCGACATCCTTGTAAAAGGCGGTTATACCAAAAAATAATCCCGAAAGCAATTTTCGGATAAACAATTCAAAATGAACCATAAATATATCCGTTACATTAGCACGGGGCTGGCGGTTCTGGTCGCCTTGATCGGTATGATTGCCACATTGGCTACCCTTTCCTCCGGTATCGATACGGAAACTTGGAAATCTCTGCGTCTTCAAGGTTTGGTTTCTTCCACCGAAGAGGCGGCAAAGTTCTCTTCAGCGGTTAGCTTTCTCATGACCTCCGTCATTGGAGCTACCCTGGTGGCGGTGGGCAGCATCGTGGTTTTTATCATCGTGAATGGTGCGAAAAATCCCAAAAGAATGCTTTTACCCATCGCATCCGTAGCCATCGGTGCGGTGTTGTACGCCATATCTTATGCCATGTCTACCGGACGTGAAAACTTCCGTATGACCGGACGCTCCGCAGAAAGTGCAGAAATGATCAATGCGGTGCCAGATTGGGCGTTCAATTTTGCAGATGCTTCTCTCATTCTTTGTGGCATCATCGGCGGTTTCGCTCTGATTGCTATTGTTCTTGGAGAAGTACGTCGCATTTTTCAGTAATCTTTTAAACGCAGGAACATGCCTAAAGGTAAAAAACGTGAATTGCCCGAAATTAACTCGGGCTCTATGGCGGATATCGCCTTCCTGCTTCTTATCTTCTTCTTGGTAACCACTACCATGGACCAGGAACAGGGGATTCGCCGCGAATTACCACGTAAAACGGATAACCAACAACCCGTAGACGTAGCTCGACGCAACGTGTTGCTCGTGTTTATTAACAGAAACGACCAACTACTCGTCAATGGCGAATATGGTGATATCAGAATCCTCAAAGACAGAGTCGTTGAGTTTATTCTGAATCCTACCAATGATCCCAACTTGTCTGCTAAAAAAGAAGATGCAGAAAACTTCGAAGGTCTTTTTACCTACAGAAAATCAAAAGGTGTTGTGGTTATTCAAAATGACCGACTTACCTCTTATAAAATGTATGTGAAAACCCAGGACGTTCTTACCCAGGCATTTAATCAAATGCGTAACGACCTGGCACGTGAGAAGTTCGGGGAAACGTATGAAGAAATGCGGATGCGTTCTACCAAAGGCGCCACCGACGAAATTAAAGAGGAAGCCGCCAAAAGAGTTCGTGCGGTAGAAAAAGCCATCCCTATGGCCATCTCAGAAGCATCACCCAATAAATAACATAAACCATGTCTAAATTTAGAAAAGGCGGAAAACGGGGTGTACCTCCTATCTCGACGGCTTCTTTGCCAGACATCGTGTTTATGTTGCTGTTCTTCTTCATGGTAGCTACCCGAATGAGAGAAGTTACCCTTAACGTGGAAGTAAAAAGACCAGCGGCTACACAAGCTGTAAAGCTGGAAGATCGCTCCCTCGTGGTAAGTGTTTATGTTGGTAAACCTACCAAACCTGAACTCTACGGAACAGAACCACGCGTTCAGCTGGACGACGCTATCGCGAATATCCAGGACGTTGGTCCCTGGGTCTCCGACCAAATTTCTCAAAAGCCCGAAGACGTAAGAAACAGAATTTTTGTTTCTCTGAAAGCTGACCAGGAAATTACCACCGGTATCATCACCGACATCAAAGAAGAGCTTCGCAATGTAAATGCATTGCTCATCAACTATGCTTCCAGAAAGACGGTAGAACTCGAATAATTCTACCTTATCTTTGCGGCATGGTACGCATTGGCTCAGTTGAACTTCCCGATTTCCCGCTTTTACTTGCTCCCATGGAGGACGTAAGTGACCCACCTTTCCGTGCACTTTGCAAGAAATTTGGTGCCGATCTTATGTTCACTGAATTTATTTCCTCCGAAGGACTCATACGCGATGCTGCAAAAAGCATTAAAAAACTGGATTTCTTCGAATACGAAAGACCCATCGGTATTCAGATTTTTGGCGGTGAACTCGAACCCATGATGGAAGCGGCACGCATTTGTGAAGCCGCACAGCCGGATATTATTGATATCAATTTTGGTTGCCCTGTCAAAAAGGTCGTTTGCAAAGAAGCGGGCGCCGGTATTCTCAAGAATATTCCTAAAATGATTCGTCTTACCGAAGCTGTGGTAAAGGCGGTCAATAAACCGGTAACGGTAAAAACCAGACTCGGTTGGGATGCCGATTCCATGCACATTGTGGAAGTGGCAGAAAGACTGCAGGATGTTGGTGTTCAGGCCTTGTCTATTCACGGCCGCACCCGTGTGCAGATGTACAAAGGGGAAGCGGATTGGACCCTCATCGGTGAAGTGAAAAATAATCAACGCATGCGAATCCCTATTTTTGGAAACGGGGACATCGATTCGCCAGAAAAGGCAGTGGCCTGGAAGGAAAAGTATGGCGTAGATGGCGTGATGGTCGGACGTGCCAGCATAGGAAATCCTTGGGTTTTCCGTGAAATGAAACATTTTATTCAAACCGGAACCCACATCTCTGGACCAACCCTGCAAGAACGTGCCGATGCATGTAAATGGCACCTGGAGCAAAGTCTCGCCTGGAAAGGTGAACGACTCGGCGTCCTGGAAATGCGGATGCACTATGGAAACTATTTTAGAGGTGTTCCGAACTTTAAGCCTTATCGCATGCAATTGGTAACGGAGGAAAATCCCCAAACACTCCTGCAATTACTCGACGAAATCCCCGGTCAATTGGCTCTTTTAGCCGAATGCTGATTCTCTGCTGATTTTATTTTCAATAGTATAGATACGGGTAAAAGGGGATGTTCAGTTAATTGAATACCCGCAGAATTCCCTGGCCAGACAGAACCACCTGATATTGTACCAAAGGGTAAAAAGAAGGTCCGGTTACCACAGAGCCATCAATGATATTGAATCTTGAACCACAGCCATCGCCGCCACAATCATCATCCACCAAAAATAATCCCGTATCATCCGGCCGGACACGACCGCAACTTCCGCTACTCTCGAACGGACAATGCATTTCATACGCATTAAACCGATCTATGCTCACGCGAAAAACTAAAATCCCCCGTGAACCTCCCGGCAATTCAGCATATCCCCCTACGCCTTGTAAAGCGGCATATTGCGCGTCGAAAATAAAAATGGTTTGATCCACAGGTACATTTGGGATATTTGGCGGCAATACTCCTGTACAACCGTACCATATTATCATCATCATTACGGCAAAATGTCCTTTCCTTTTCATTCCTCTAAGGTAAGGCTTTTGCAGCGGATTCGCTCAATTCTTGTTCCTTCTCCATTGTGACACTGCGGCAAACAACGTATCTTGCTTCCAATGTTCCGGATATTATTTTTCTGGTGGTGTTTTGGTTTTCTCTGGAGCCAAACGCCTTTGTGCATTTCCAATGGAGTGAGTTTGCCTACCCGGGATACCTTATATGTTTTGGTGGTATTTGCCGAAGTGGATTATTCCACAGGAAGTTGTCCGGGCGGATTCTCTGACGCCGGATTTGCTGATGATTGGCCGACCATGGGACTGCCTCCACGGAAAGAGGATTTGGTAGATCCTGTCCTTTACGATGTTCCCAAAGGCGTTGTCACGCAGTTTTATCATCAGGCCAGTTTTGGACAATATGTGATTTTAGGAGATAGCTGGCCGGAACGCATCACCGTGCCTTGCGGCGAAATGTCTGCCGGTACGTTCAATGTAGATGCCGTTTTTCGGCGAATGAAAACCCCGACCGCCTCGCTTTCTCCCGAAGGAATACCCTGGACTCGTTTCGATCAATGGACCATCACCGATCAGGGGCGGCCTTGCCTGGAATTTCCGGATGGAAAAGCCGATCTGGTTTATGTCGTGTGGAAGAACAATCGGTATCTCCACGGTTGGAAAACCAATCCCAACGCAGGATTTGGCGTTACTGAATACCAGTCGCCGGCCTTCGCCGCATGGTCTGGAACCAATAATATTTCTTCGTTTAACAATGGCTATGGCAGCAGGCAAGGCATACATACCACAGTTGCCGAACACTTACATGGGATTTTTGGAGGAAATCATTGGCACACCGCCGGTGGACGCGGCTGGCATTCTACCCTCGCCATGGGCTTGAACTATGGCGCAACGGCCCAACTTTTTTCCCCGATGCTTTCCGCCTGCGGCTGGGACCGGTGGATGATGGACTGGAAACCTCCCGGCTCTTCCTGGAGCATTGGTGCCCTGGACTCCCTTGGACGACCCATACAAACCGATTTTAAAGCCGCACAAGAAACCGGAACCACCTATCTGTGGGTGCGCGATTTTTTACCTTCCGGCGACGCCATCAGAATTCAACTCGACTTAGGGAACGAAACCCTTCCTTCGGTAAAGAACCAATACATTTGGCTGGAGTATCGTCGGATGGAAGCGCCCACCGATTGCTGGATCGATTCTAATCTGACTTGCGCAAGACGCACCATATCCAACGCACCTTGCGGCCCCGCCGGATTATTTGCCTATTATCAGCTGGGAAAAGATCAAACCTGTGGAAATGCAGATATTTACAGTTCAAAAAGGGAACTTCCGAATGGACTTGCGGGTTTTTTGATTCCCATTTCTGCCGAAGGACGTTTCGACATGCATTATTCTTTCGACCAAATTCAATCACCCAGATTCGGACATTGCCAGTGGGGAAATGCGAGTTTGCCCATCCGTCGCGACGCCTTTCGGCCGAATCCGATGACCGGGCAGCACGACCTTTGGCAAGTGACCGATCAAAATCGGGATGGTCGTCTTTATCATGGCGATACAGTGCAAGCAGGTCTTTCAGAATGGATAGGAGATAGCCTCGTGTACAATTTCTGGGCGGGGGGAGATGACCTCGATGCCTTTTCTTTTTCAAGTGGACAAACGGAATTTTCTCTCAGCACCAATCCCGCTCCTATACCATTATATACATTAACCACAGATTTTGAAAATAAGCGCGTCATCTGGCCGCCCGCGTCTTATGAGAATAGAGAAATTTTGCTTAACGGATTCAGAATCCGAATTGTTCGGGAAGGCATGGCGCCAGATGGACAGCCCGGAATGCTTCTCCGTATCGACTGGCAGGATTGGACCATCAGAGAATCTGTAAGATGGTGCGGACAACTCCGTTTTGAATCCGGCAAAGAATCCAAACCCCTTTTACTGGAGGTGGGTAAAACCATTTGGTTGGAAAAAGGAGAAAGCCCGATTTCGCCTGCCGGCATTCGTGGTCCAGACGGAACGTACGATTTGTCTGAGCCCACTGTCTGGCAAGTAAAGCCTGGTGCGGTACTGCATCTGAAACGAAAAGCACGAATTGTGATTGGCAGAGAGGCTACATTGCATTTGATGAAAGGTGCCACCTGCATTTTAGAAAAGGGCGCCAAAATTCGTGTGAAACGAGGAGGAACCTTTCTTTCAGAAGGGCAAATTCTAAGACCATGAGACTATTTTGCCTGGTTTTGATTTGTCTGTTGCCAATCATTGGAGAAGGAAAGGCATCTGCCCAAAGGATTGGATTCGGAACCAATCAACAAGCCGATGCAAAACCCAAACGTTCACGGAAAAAAGTAGCCGCACTCCAAAGAATGGATTTTCTCCAGCATGCCAAAACCATGCGAAAAACCACCGGGAGAGCTCGTCGTGTGGAACGGAGAAATGAGCGAAAAATGAAGGAAAATGCAGAGGCCACCCTATCTCCTAAAGAAAAAAGAGAGAGAAAAAGGGCCGCTAAAATGTTAAAAACGCGACACCTCGATATTCAAGATCCTGAAACCAGGCGAAGAATGAAGAAGCACCTGCGACAATGGAAAAAAGATGCAAGAAGGAATAAATACCGACCTTGAACGTGTAAAAAGTAGAGGCGTTTTAAGGAAAAAATACTTTTTGTTTAGATGTATAATTAACTGTAAATCATTTTCATATGACCATATTTGCTCGGCAATTACAGTTTTCTGAACTTTTTTTCAACAAGAAATGAACCGACACGGGGGTGTATTTGTCATTTGTATTGCTGTGAAATGTGAATAAATTTGAAATAACGGTAAATTTGCCCATGGACGACATTAAAATCATCATCTACTTGCTCATCGGCGCTTTCTGGGTCGTCAGCACGTTGATGAAAGGGAATAAGAAGAAAACGTTACCTAAAAAGACGGTGGCAACACCCTCTCCTTCCAGTCCCACTGCTTCACGGCAAAAATCTCTCGAAGAGGCGCAAAAGCGACTTTTGGAATCCATGGAGGGTTTGAGGCACTCTTACAGAAAAATGACCGGGGAAGTAGAAACGAATTATACAGAAGATGATGAGATGGCCAAAGCCGGAAGTTTAGAGGCTGTATCTGATGTTGAATTACCAAGGGTAAGGGATAGGAAGGAGGACGTGGCCTATCAAGCCTCAGATACCACCATACGAACACCTGCTCAGGAAGAATTTCGTAACGCAATTGTTTGGCAAGCAATACTTAATAGACCGCAATTTTAAAATTTAAATGAAGTTTAGGTGAACTTCTTGTTAAAACCCCTTAATTAATTACTTTTACGGGGCGAAAAACTAGGGGTCATCTCCCAAAATATAAATCCAAACGGATATGATGAAGCATCTACTAGGGTTCATGGTGGCAATTTTGACGCTCCCCGGATGGGTATTCGGGCAGGGTTCCACCGGAGACGTGAGAGGTACTGTGAAAGACAATACAGGTGAGCCTGTGCCTTTTGCGAATGTGATTTTGTTGAAGGATGGTCTCCAATTTAGGGGAACGCAGACGGACATCGATGGGGTCTATCTGTTTAAAGCCATTCCAGCAGGTAACTATGAAGTGCAAGTTTCTTCTATCGAATTCGGTCAATCCAAAAAGGGTGTTCTGGTTCAATCCGGAGGACGTATTTCTTTTGTCGATTTTACTGTTTCTAAAGGAAGGGAACTTGTCGAAATTAATTTCACAGAACAAAAGCCACTCATCGAAGTGGATAATACGGTTCAGGGTTTTAGTTTGACCCGTGAAGATATTATGAAGGTTCCCGGCCGGGGTGCTTTTGCTGCTGCAACACTCGCGCCAGGCGTATTCTCCCGAGATGGTGAAGTCGGAAATATCCGCGGAGCACGGAGCGGTGCTACGGTATTCATCGATGGTGTAAAAATTCGTGGCGCATCTGCCAACTTACCTAGGGAAGCACTTCAGGAAACTCAAGTAATTCTGGGTGGTGTGCCTGCTGAATTTGGAGATGCAACCGGTGGATTAATCCTTATTACCACCCGTTCTATTTCCAATAAATTTTTCGGTGGCGTAGAAGGTCGTACTTCCCAATTCTTAGACCGCTGGGGAGACGCGCTTTTCTCCGGTGTAATTGGTGGACCTTTGGCCCGTAGAGTAGATCCTACTTCTGCGAACAAAGCAAAAATCCCTGTACTCGGTTTTCTATCTTCTGTAGAAGGTGTTTATGCAGCCGATCCAAACCCTGTGCGCGGCGGAAGCTGGAAAGTACGGGACGATGTACGCGACCGCATTACTTTAGAACCTATTCGTTTGGCTGAAACCGGAAGCGGAACACGCCTGAATGCGGAATATCTGCGCCGCTCCGATTTCGAACGTATTCCAACTCGTCAAAATGTGGCGTCTCAAAGCCTTACTGCTCAAGCGAAATTAGACTACGCACCTTCTTTCTATACCACCATTTCTGCGGGTGGTTACGTAGCGTTGAGCAGCCAGGTAGGCGGCCGTGATGGTACTACTTATAATAACTCACTTTTCAACTGGGAAAACAACGGTCGATCTACCGGTTTTACCTGGAACGCCTGGGGAAGAATTACGCACCGTTTCAAAGAAGACACTGCCCGCAAAGACCGCACCATTCGTAATGCACTCGTAAGTTTGCAGGTGGATTACCTTAACGGTCGCAGCACGGTAGAAGATGTAAACCATGGCAACAGATTCTTTGATTACGGTCACGTAGGTCGCTTCGATGTGTACCGTCGTCCTGTTTATCCAACCTTTGGCTTTGATCCAAGATCAAATACTTCCGGTTGGTTGTTTGCCGGTTTCCAGGATACCCTTATCACTTTTACACCAGGTAACCTGAATCCCCTTTCTTCTGCTGTTACTTCTCAATATTATACCTTTTATGACAGCCCCCGTGGTGTGTACGATGAGTTTCCCAACATTCAAAATGGAGGAGGACTACTCAATGGACAAGGCCCACGCAGCGTTTATGGTCTTTGGAACAGTGTAGGAACACAGTTCAACAGTTATCAGATTTCAGATAATAACCAGTTCCGCGTAGTAGGTCAGGGTTCTGCCAACATCAAAAACCACGACATCCGAATTGGTTTCGAGTTTGAACAACGTAATGATAACTTGTACAGCCTTTCTCCGGTTGGATTGTGGCGTCTGGCATTCCTGAATGCCAACAGACATTTGGGAACCATTGATACCGCCAACCCTCAGTTGGTATTCGATCAAAATGGTGTATTTCAGGATACCATCAACTACCCATTCTTATATCGTGAAGACGAAGCCCGCACTGCTGCTACTGGCTACAAGTTCGGGGTAGGTCAATCTTTCTTCGATTGGAACTTGCGTCAGCGCTTAGGTTTGAATGTAGATGGACTTGAATTCGTTGATGTGGATAAATACGACCCCGGTTTCTTTAGCATCAATATGTTCAGCGCAGACGAATTGTTGAACCAAGGTGGAAACGTGGTGACCTATTATGGTTATGATGTATATGGTAACCGCACCGGTGGAAACGTCACTTTCAATGACTTCTTTACAGCACGTGACGAATTCGGAAACTTTACCCGTCCCATTGGTTCCTTCCAACCTATTTATATGGCTGGTTATATCTCCGATAAGTTTACCTTCCAGGATATCATTTTCAACGTAGGTGTTCGGGTAGACCGTTTCGATGCGAACCAAAGTGTTTTGCGTGACCCATATTCTTTGTATCAGACCAGAACCCGTGGTGAAGTCGCTAACTTGGGTGGTAATGCGGTAGATCATCCGTCCAACATCGGTGAAAACTTCGTGGTTTATGTAAACGACCGCGAAAACCCAACTGAAATTCTTGGATATCGTGATGGAAAGCAATGGTATAATGCTTCTGGTCAAACCATTAACGACCCGGCATTACTGAGAACGGCTAGCGGACGTGTACAACCATTGATGGTAAATCCTTCTGATGATGTACAATCTCAAGGTTTCAGCCCGACTGGTTCGTTTGTGGATTACACACCACAAGTGAATGTGATGCCACGTATTTCATTCTCTTTCCCAATTTCTCAACACGTAGGCTTTAACGCGTATTATGACGTATTGACCCAGCGTCCTTCCGGAGCTGTTCGTTTGAATCCACTGGATTACTACTTCTGGGATAACGCTTCATACAATACAAATGGTGTGTTCTTTAACAACCCGAACCTACGTCCAGAGCGTACCACTGACTTCTCCCTTGGTTTCCGTTCTGCATTAGGCGAATCCAAGCGTTCTGCATTGACCATCTCTGCTTTCTATCGTGAATTACGCGATATGATCGCTTTGGTTCGTGTGACCGAAGCATTTCCTAGAACTTATGGAACTTGGGACAACATTGACTTTGGTACAGTAAAAGGGGTTTCTTTCGAATACCAACTTCGTCCGAAATCTAATATTACACTTAGTGCTTCTTACACTTTGCAGTTTGCAGATGGTACAGGATCGGATAATACATCTGCCCTGAACCTGGTAAACTCTGGTCAGCCTAACTTGCGTACCACTGTACCTACCAACTACGACCGTCGGCACCTTTTTACCGGATTCTTTGTATTTAACTTTGGTAATAAAGCCAACCAAACCTATATCGGATCTGAAGGCTTGAGATGGTTACTGGAAAACTTAGGTTTCAGCGCCACACTTCGTGGAGGTTCTGGAGTGCCTTACACTCGTCAGAGCAACGTAACAGGTACACAAATTGCGAATGGTGGTCAGCCTTCATTGTTGGGATCCATCAATGGTGCTCGTTTGCCATGGGAATTCAACATCGATTTATTGGTAGACAAGGACATCAATATTACCTGGAAAAAAGAAGGTACCGACGGCAAGAAGCCTCGCACCTCTTCTTTGAACCTCTATTTCCAGATTTTGAACGTGTTTGATATTGCCAACACCATTTCTGTGTACGCAGCCACTGGTAACCCTGATGATGATGGATACCTTACTGCTCCACAATTCCAGCCTTTTATTCAAGGTCAAATTGACCCACTGGCCTTCCGTGACATGTATAGCTTGAAAGTGAACGACCCACGGAACTTTAGCCTTCCTCGCAGAATTCGTTTTGGTGCCATCCTCTCCTTCTAATGTAGTATGAAAAGAATGATTAGCAGATACCGCAGCCATATGAAAAAGTTACCCTTGTTATTGGCAGGCTTTGCACTTCTTACGGCGTTGCCGACCTTTGCCTATCGCCATAATCCGGATGCCGACGGGAAGCCCGCAGGTGGTCCAGATAAATCTGTGGCCGCTGGCTGTTTACCTCCTTCCACTTCTGCGGAATTGAATGTAAACAACGTTCGCGCCCTGATTCACTCCGGTGGTGATATGTGGTGGGATTTGATTGCCAATGCCCGTTATGAGGTTCCAAAAGGTTCCGGAAGGCACTCATTGTACGTTGGAACATTATGGATTGGTGGTCGTGATCTAAATACACAAACCCTTAGAGTGGCGGCACAACGCTATCGTTCTAATGGTGTGGATTATTTTACCGGTCCATTGGATGTACTTGGTACGGCAGAAATTGATCCTGAGACTTGTGACCTTTATGATCAAATCTGGTCATTAACCCGTACGCAAGTTGAGCAGTTCAGATTATGTAATTGTATCGCTCCTGACGATCCATCCTGCGAAGGTTATACTGTTCCCGAATCCATTAAAAAATGGCCCGGAAACCCTATTCCTCAATCCAATGGCCAGCACCTGAACATGCAGCCTATCTTGGCGCCTTTTGCCGATGTAAATGGGGACGGTGTGTATCGTTGGGAAGATTGTGATTATCCATTTTATGACCTTGACAATAATGTGGATTGTTCCGTAGACCGCTCATCATTCTTGTATGGTGACTTTACTTTATGGTGGGTATTTAACGATAAAGGAAATATCCATGGTGAATCACAAGGTTTACCTATTGGTATGGAAATCCGTGCTCAGGCTTTTGGTTTCAATACCAATGATGAGATCAACAACATGACCTTTTACAACTACGAGTTGATTAACCGTGGTACTACCACTTTGGCATCATGCTACTTTGGTGTAAACACCGATGCTGATATCGGTGGTGCAAACGATGACTACACGGGTTGTGATGTAGCTCGTGGTTTCGGTTTCATGTATAATGGAGATGCTTTTGATGAAAATTTCGCTGGACAGCTCGGATATGGTCAGAGCCCACCTGCCATTGGTATTGACTTCTTCGAAGGTCCATATCTTGACTCAAATGGTGTTGCGATTACTTTTGATCCTTCTGATATTCCCAATCTCACAGATACGACCCGTCATAGCGGTGCGTTTGGTATCAATGGTTTAGGATTTAACGACACGATTGCTGACAACGAACGTTATGGAATGCGTCGTTTCGTATATTATATCAATGGTGGCGGCCCTACCGGTGACCCAAGTGTAGCACCGGAATATTACAACTTCCTTCGTGGGGTTTGGAGAGACAATAGCCGTATGGTTTACGGAGGAAATGGTTATCCTGCTCCCGGGAATGGTTCTACCACTATTGTTTCCGATTTCATGTTCCCGGGTGATTCAGATCCGCTGCATTGGGGCACACGCGGTGTCGTTCCAGCTTTCGATTGGAGAGAGCAAAACACCGGTGCAGCACCCAATACGCCTGGTGACCGTCGTTTTGTACAATCTGCTGGTCCATTTACCTTACGCCCCGGTTATGTGAATGACATTACCATTGGTGTGGTATGGGCTCGTGGTACTTCCGGCGATCCTTATGAATCTGTTATTCGCGTACTTTCTGCTGACCAAAAGGCACAATCCTTATTCGAAAACTGTTTCCGCGTGTTGAACGGTCCGGATGCTCCGGATTTGAATTATCAGGAATTGGATCGTGAGTTGATTTTCTATCTTACCAACCGCGCTACTTCTAACAATTACCTTGAAGAGTACGAAGAACTGAACTATTTTATTCCTGAGTTCGAGTTAAATGTTCGTGCACTGACCAAAGACACGGTTATCTTTACTCCTATGTGGTCCGCTCTTCGTTTTAAAGCGAATGGAGATACCATCTTCGTGTACAACCAGCCTTCTGTGAATGGAACAGCTTCCGACACCGTTCTACCTATCTTCGATAGCAACAACAACCCTGTAGGTACGCAATATGGATTCTTTAGCAATCCATCCACTCCCATTCTGACAACCATTCAATTGGGCACTCAGACCGATACGGTATTCTTCGATCGTCAGATTCGTTTCGAAGGTTATATGATTTATCAGTTGAGGAATGCCACGGTAACTGCTACGGATATCTATGGTCCTAATGGATCCTCAGTAGCTCGTCTTGTTGCACAATGTGACGTGAGAAATTTTGATGCCAATGGTAACCCCATCGGTCGTTTGGTGAATTTCCAGTTTGATGAAGAGCTCGGTTTCTCTGTTCCTAAAGTGATGGTGAATGGTGCTAACGAAGGTATCATCAACTCTTTCCGCATTACAGAAGACCAGTTTGCTGTTGGCGATAAACGTTTGGTGAATCATAAGACGTATCATTATATGGTATTGGCTTACGGTTACAATAACTATAAGCTTTTCAATCCAAATGATCCTACTTTACTGAATGGTCAGCGTGAGCCCTTCTTCCTTGGTCGCAGAAATATTAAGGTTTACTCCGTAATTCCTCATATTCCTGCTCCTGAACTGGGTGGAACGGCATTGAATGCGCTGTATGGCTCTTCGCCATCTATTACGCGTGCTGAAGGTCGTGGTAATGGTGGTAATTTTGTGGAATTGACACAAGCTACTGAGAATGCCATTTTGGCCAGTCCAAACAATCGTGTTGATACCTTGGTCTACAAGCCTAATGCAGGCCCATTGAACATCAAAGTAATCGACCCCCTCCGTGTTCGTCCGGGGAACTACGCTCTGAAGATTACTGGTCCAAACAATCCGAATTCATCTGTATTGAGCGACAATGCCCGTTGGATTCTGTTTGAAGTTGGTCAAAACGGAACTTTGGATACTATTGCGATTTCAGACAAGACGATTGCAGATGGATATGAGCAGATTGTATTCGACCGTCGTAGTATCCCGGATGTAGATCCTTTCCTTGGTATTTCCATCGCAGTACGTCAGGTATCCCATCTGGGGCCTCGCTTTACTACTTCCGGCGGCGTGTTGAATACCTTCCGTGAAAATGAAAATGGTTTCATCGCGGCCTCGATTCAGTTCAAGAATCCATTCCGTCAGTGGCTGGGCTTCTTCCCCGATTTGAATCAATCCGTACCACTCAACTGGGTTCGTTCAGGAACTTCCGCCAATCCAGATGATGCTTCATTTAACTCAAACTATTTCCAGGCTACTGGCAATGGGGTTGATGAGAAAGTGTATGCGGATCCGGATGCTTCTTTCGAAAGAAACATTTCCTTCTTCGGAGGCGGGGGTATTGTTCCTTACTTCCTGACCAGCTCTACGTCGACCTATGTGTCTGAGCCAGGTTCAACTACGCAGTTGCCAGCTCATCAGCTTGGTGTTTCCGACATCGTTGCTGCTGATGGTCGTGTGACAGCTTTGGCTGATTTGAGAACGACCATTGGTTCCGTAGACATTGTCATTACTCCCGATAAATCGAAGTGGTCACGTGTACCTGTATTTGAAACACAAGATTTCACCAATCTGGCCTACACCGATCCGGCTTTACCAAATCGTCCTCAGAAACTTGTCCTGAGACATAGTCCTTCTGTGGATAAGAATGGTCTGCCTGCGAATCCATCTGCTGGAGTTTCTACCGATCCGAACTCTGCTAACTTCGTGTCTGCATGGGGATATGGTTGGTTCCCTGGGTATGCTATCGATGTGGAAACAGGAGAGCGTCTGAACCTTGCTTTTGGTGAAGACAGCTATCTCACCGGAAACAACGGACGCGACATGCTGTTTAACCCTTCACCTGTAAATCTGAGTACCTTTAGTGGTGCAGTGTCTAACTTTGGTGACTGGTTATTGGCAGGTAAACATTATCTCTATGTTTTCGGATCTAATAGCTGGGGAACAGGTGCCATCAATCAGTTCTTTAATTATGACAACGGGCAATCGTTCCTGCAATTCCTTGTGAACACAGATGGAACGCCACGCTCAGTGTTGAGCAGCTCTGCTCGTCGTAATTTATGGAGAAACTGTGCATGGGCTGGTATTCCGTTCCATGTGCAAGGTCTGAATTGGTTGGAAGATGAAGTACGTATTCAGCTTCGTGTAACACGCAGTTATGCAACTGGATACACCTCAAGAGACGTGAGTGCGGCTCCGCTGAACAACAACCAGCCGATGTACTACTTCTCTCTAAATAATTTGGCGCCTACTACTGGTAAAACTGAAGTGGCGAAGAGTGCTTTGGATTTGATTCAGGTAGTTCCTAACCCATATTACGCGAGCAGTGCCTACGAAACCAATCAGGTAGATAATCGAGTAAAAATTGTGAATCTGCCAGACGTGTGTACCATTTCTATTTACACCCTTTCTGGTACATTGATTCGTCGATTTGAAAAAGGCACGAGTGACAGGACTTCCATTGACTGGGATTTGAAGAACTTCCGAAATATTCCTATTTCCTCCGGACTTTACATTATCCATGTGAAGGTTCCTGGAGTTGGGGAACGGATTATCAAATGGTTCGGCGTAATGCGTCCTATTGATTTGGATTCTTTCTGATGGCTCATCGCAGAAAAAGCAAGCTCATGAAAAACGTTTTTCATCATATGAAATCTACCGGGCTCACTTCCTTGCTCACGGTAGCCCTTTTTACCGCCTCTGCGGTATATGCCGGAAACGAAGACCGGGCCGGCTCTGCGGGCTCAACGGATTTGTTGATTAATCCGTTTGGTCGTGGTTCCGGTTGGGCCAATGCCAACACCGCTTTTGGTCGTGGCCTTGAAGCCCAGTTTTTGAACGTGGCCGGTTTGGCTTTTACGGAAAAAACTGAACTTCTTGTGACCCACACCCGTTGGCTCGCTGGCTCCGGTATCGGTATTAATGCCTTTGGATTTGGTCAAAATTTGGGTAAAGAACGTGGAGTTCTGGGATTTTCAGTGATGTCCCTCGGTTCTGGAGCTATCCCTGTGACTACGGTGGAACAACCTGAAGGAAATGGTTCTACGTA
Organism: uncultured Candidatus Competibacteraceae bacterium; assembly: GCA_964578885.1. Lineage (GTDB taxonomy): Bacteria > Bacteroidota > Bacteroidia > CAIKAF01 > CAIKAF01 > CAZRHR01. The sequence continues at coordinate 21,759 of CAZOEO010000001.1, forward strand.
CAATGTAGACAACTTGAATTTGGGTATTTCCTACGCGAAATCCTTTTCAAACAGGATTCATGGTGGTGTTACCGTTCGTCTGATTAGCCAAACCGTTTCTAACGTAGCTGCTGCCGGATTTGCCATCGATGCCGGTATCATTTACCGCACGCAAATTGGAAAAGGCGAGAAAGCTCCTGGCCGCGAGAACCTTTACTTTGGGATTACTCTGAAGAACATTGGTCCACGCATGATGGCGACTGGTGACGGCTTATCTGTGACCAACATTTCTCCCATCAACGGTTTCCCAATTGCCCAACAACAGCGTTCTGCCGAGTTTGAATTGCCTGCTCTGATGAACATTGGAATTGGTTATATTCAGCGTATCAATGAAGCCAATAAGCTATCTTATGCGTTTAATTTCACGACGAATTCCTTTACCAAGGATCAGTTTCTTCTTGGTTTAGAGTACGGTTGGAAAGATATGTTGATGGTGCGTGGAGGTTATGCTTTTGAGACCGGAATTTTCGGCGAAAGAGAAGGTGTGGGCGCGGAGTTGACCAATGCACTCACAGGTCCGTCTGCTGGATTTTCTTTTCTTGCCCCACTTAAAAAAGAAGGTCGTACCAAGTTTGGATTCGATTATTCTTTCCGCGCTACGCACAACTTCCAGGGCGTGCATACCATTGGGTTGCGCATGCAACTTTAAGATTTAATTTTTTATTATATTTGACTTAAGAAGTCCGATTCGTCGGGCTTCTTTCTTTTATATACCATCATCTCAAATAATCTGTGACCATGTCCAAGATTACCTATCTTACCCAGGAAGGGTATGACAACCTCAAAAAGGAAATCGAAGATCTTACGACCATCGAGCGTCCGAAAATTTCTGCACAAATTGCAGAAGCCAGAGACAAGGGTGACCTCTCTGAAAATGCGGAATACGATGCAGCTAAAGAGGCTCAGGGCTTGCTTGAATTAAAAATTTCAAAGCTTCAGGATATTTTGCGTAATGCCAGGGTTCTTCATGCAGACCAAGTGGATACTTCTCAGGTGTTTTTACTTTCTAAAGTGAAGATTAAGAACATGAAGAATAATGTAGAAATGCAGTGGCAGATTGTGTCCGAAAAAGAGGCCAATTTGAAGGAATTTCGGATTTCCTCTGATTCCCCAATTGGAAAGGCCCTTTTAGGTAAGAAGGTCGGTGATTTGGTTGATGTACAAACCCCAGGCGGTCTTCAGAAGTTTCAAGTACTTGATATATCCATTTAATCCATGGCCTCTATTTTCTCCCGCATTGTTTCCGGTGAAATTCCTTGTCATGAAATTGCATCTACGGATGATTTTATGGCGTTTTTAGACATTTCTCCACTTGCAGAAGGGCATACCCTCGTGATTCCTAAAAAAGAAGTGGATCATATCCTGGATTTAGATCCCGAACTTGCTGCAGGTTTGATGGTTTTTTCCCAAAAAGTTGGAAAAGCCATTCATGCCGTGTCTGGTAAGGCTCGTGTAGGTTTTGTGGTCGCTGGTTTTGAAGTACCACATGCCCATGTCCATTTGATTCCTATTAATCATGAGGAAGAATTAAATTTTAATCAGCCAAGGATCGGTATGGCCGACGGCCAGTTTAAGCAAATTGCGGAACGAATTAGAGTTGCTTTTAAACAACTCTAGTGACGAATGTTTTCCTCAAGATTTCTGTGAATGTAAAAGGCCTGAAGTGATTCAGGCCTTTTTTACTGTTTTCTTTGAACAATACAAATATGGTTATTGGCCAGCCAGCCAGGCGTGAATTTTTTCTGTAACATCTTCTTCTGGTGCTTTTAACCATTTGGCGGCAATACCGAGTCGTAGGGCGGCATCGATGTGTTGTTGGCTGTCGTCTATGTAAAGCAATTTTTCAGGTTGGAGGCCATGTTGGTCTAAAATGGTTTGAAATGCCGCCTCTTCCGGCTTTCTTTTTCCCAGTAGATTTGAATAGTAGGCTTGTTCAAACAATTTATCGAAGTCCAAGTCGGGAAAGTGTTTAGAGGTCATTTCGCGAAAGGCCGCTAAATGCAATTCGTTGATGTTGCTGAGCAAAAACAGACGATAATCCTTTTGTAAGGATTGAAGCATGGCTAAGCGGTGCATGGGAAAACCCACTAAAATGGAGTTCCAGGCCTGTTTCATCTCTTCGTAAGTGATACCCGGCTTACCATAAGGGCGCAAAACGTCAAAAAATGCGTCCGTACTTACTTCACCTCTCTCGTATTTATAGAAAATGTTTCCTTCCCCTCCTTCAAAAAATATATGAGAGATTCCTTGAATTCCCAGGGCTTCAAAGTGTTTTCCCGGAGCATGGTAATCGATGTCAACAATTATTCCTCCTAAATCGAACAAAATGGCTTCGTACTTCATGCGGCAAATATACATAGCCTTTCTTCCAAGCGGCGACAAGTTGGGTTTTTCCGAATTTTTCATTTGCAGGGAAGTCCTCCTTTTCCCCGAATCTTACCCGTTGTAATGGGTGCTTCTGTCAATTTTACCCCATCTGGTTAAAAATACTATGATATTTTCTACTGATACATTACTTTTGCAGGCTCCAAACCTCCTTTTACGAAAACACATTTTGTAAATATTTTAAAATGAATGATTTAGTTATTTATTCGATTCCCGTCTTTGGTCTTATTGGCCTACTTGTGATGGCTGTAAAGTACGCCTGGGTAAATAAGCAGGACGCTGGAGATGCCAACATGCAGGAATTGTCTGGTTATATTGCCAAAGGAGCACTTGCTTTTTTGCGTGCGGAATGGAAGATTCTGGCTTATTTCGCAGTGATTTCCGCGTTATTGTTGGCGTGGTCTGGTACTTTGGTAGAAAACTCATCTCCCGTTATTGCCATTGCGTTTTTGATTGGTGCTGTTTTTTCCGCATTGGCTGGATACATTGGTATGAAAGTGGCCACGGCAGCCAACGTAAGAACCACCCAAGCTGCCAGAACTTCTCTGGCTCGTGCACTTAAAGTTTCTTTCAGTGGCGGTACGGTGATGGGTCTTGGCGTAGCCGGTTTGGCGGTGCTTGGTCTAGGAGCCTTGTTTATTGTGTTTTATCAAATGTACGTGGTTTCTCAGGGTGGAGATGTAAATGGCACTTCCATGGAAACCGCTCTGGAAGTATTGGCAGGCTTTTCACTCGGAGCTGAGTCTATTGCTCTTTTTGCCCGTGTAGGTGGTGGTATTTACACCAAAGCCGCTGACGTGGGTGCTGACCTAGTGGGAAAGGTTGAGGCTGGTATTCCTGAAGATGACGTACGAAATCCTGCTACCATTGCAGATAACGTAGGTGATAACGTAGGTGACGTAGCTGGTATGGGTGCTGACTTATTCGGTTCTTATGTGGCTACGATTCTTGCGACCATGGTTTTAGGCCGTGAAATTGTTTCACTCGACAATTTTAATGGCATTGCTCCCATCCTTTTACCCATGGTTATTGCCGGATTGGGATTGGTGTTTTCTATCATCGGAACTTTCTTTGTGCGCATTTCAAAGGAAACGGATTCTGTTCAGAACGCGTTGAACCTAGGAAACTGGTCCTCAATGATACTGACCGTGGTGGCGTCCTATTTCCTCATTGACTGGATGATGCCTGGTGGCGATATGAACATTCGTGGTGTATTGTTTACCAAATTAGATATTTTCTGGGCGGTAGTAGTTGGATTGGTGGTAGGTGCTCTAATGAGCATTATTACTGAGTATTACACTTCCATGGGACGTCGTCCAGTAAACAGCATCATTAAGCAATCTTCAACAGGTCATGCTACCAACATCATTGGAGGTTTGGCCGTAGGTATGGAATCTACAGTGCTGCCTATTCTTGTGCTGGCTTCCGGCATCTACTTGTCTTATTTCTTTGCCGGCTTATATGGTGTTGCCATTGCTGCAGCCGGTATGATGGCTACTACCGCCATGCAGTTGGCCATTGATGCCTTTGGCCCGATTGCGGATAACGCGGGTGGAATTGCAGAAATGAGTGGTTTGCCTAAAGAAGTTCGTGAGCGTACCGACAACCTGGATGCCGTGGGTAACACCACAGCTGCCACAGGAAAAGGATTTGCAATTGCTTCTGCCGCATTGACTGCTTTGGCCTTGTTTGCTGCTTATGTGGGCATGGCCGGAATTGATTCCATCGACATTTACAAAGCTGATGTATTGGCTGGATTGTTTGTAGGTGGCATGATTCCTTTCATTTTCTCTAGCCTTGCCATTGCGGCTGTAGGTCGTGCGGCCATGGATATGGTAAATGAAGTGCGCAGACAGTTTCGCGAAATTCCAGGCATCATGGAATATAAAAACAAGCCTCAATATGAAAAATGCGTTGAGATTTCTACAAAGGCGTCTTTGCGCGAGATGATGGCGCCTGGTGCCATTGCCTTGCTTGTGCCGGTTTTCGTAGGATTCACCCTCGGACCAGAAGTATTGGGCGGTCTTTTGGCTGGCGTAACCGTCTCAGGCGTACTTATGGGAATGTTCCAGAACAATGCCGGAGGCGCATGGGATAATGCCAAGAAGTCGTTCGAGAAAGGAGTAGTAATCGATGGAAAAACCTACTATAAAGGTTCAGATCCTCATAAAGCCGCCGTAACAGGTGACACGGTAGGAGATCCTTTTAAAGACACTTCAGGACCTTCTATGAACATCCTGATTAAATTGATGTCCATCGTTAGTTTGGTCATTGCCCCACATATTGCTGTAGGTAAGAAGCATGTTTCTGCTCCGGAAATGCATCCTGTAAAGCCTGTGGTGACACAAGTGGCAGTGAATCCCTAAATACATATTGAAACAAATACAAGGCAGCCTTCGGGTTGCCTTTTTTGTTCAGAACCTTTTTTCGTGTCAAAGTGTTCACTAGCCTGTGGAACTCATTCCGATACTTTATATCGTGGCCCTGGCCATCCTGGCAGATGTGACAGGCTCGTTTCGGCGCATCGGCGGCTTCGCGGCTTTTTGGCTTATGCTCTTTCTAACGCCATTCATCGGATTGCCAATCGTATTGCTTTTTCCCCGTTTAAAAAAAGCATATTGTCTTAAGGATTATAAGCCTTTTCACGCAGGGATCGCTTATCGGTATAAGGTGTTGGAAGAAGGTTATGGCGGAAAAGTTGCGGTGGTGAATGACAGGGAAATTCTATTATCTATGTATGAGTTCACAGAGTATTTTGCCATTGTAGAAAGTCGTAAAGCGTACAATAAACGCCGGCAAGCGGATGGATTTGTGAAAATTTGAATGAAGAAACCAATATCACCTCTTTGATAATGGGAGTCATTTAAGCGAATTTGGTAGATTCATTTTTCCACATAGGCAATGGGAATTGGAGATGTTGGTGGGATTTGGCAGATAAAATTTCTATCTCGTTCATTTCATAAAAAAGGCCCTGAATTCCACAAAAAAGGCCTTGTTTTTCATCAAAAATGCTGGAAATATTCCCAAATTGGCCCTGAACTGGAAAAAAGGGTTAATTTTACCCTCTGTTTTGAAATAGGAATTATGGACATAAAAGAAATACAAGACCTCATCAAGTTCGTAGCGAAAAGCGGCGTTTCTGAGGTAGAACTGGAAACCAAAGGGGTGAAAATTGTGATTAAAACCCAGCGTCAGCCGGAGTATATTGCTGCCCCGATTCAGCAAATGGTGGCCGCAGCACCGGTTGTTTCAGCTGCTCCAGCCCCTCAGGCATCTGCGCCTGCACCCGCAGCTCCAGCCGCACCCGCAGCTCCTGCGAGTGGCGAAGCGCATTATGTAACCATCAAATCTCCTATGATTGGTACGTTTTATCGCAGGCCCAGCCCGGATAAAGACATTTTTGTGAATGTGGGAGATGAGATCAAACCGGGAAAAGTGCTTTGTATCATTGAAGCCATGAAGTTGTTCAATGAAATCGAGGCTGAAATCAGCGGAAAAATTGTAAAAGTATTGGTAGACGATGCTTCTCCTGTGGAGTACGACCAACCTTTGTTCTTAGTGGATCCTTCCTGATTTTTCCCGTTACACTCAAAAGTACCAAGCCTTGTTCAATAAAATTCTCATCGCCAATCGCGGCGAAATTGCCCTAAGGGTCATTCGTACCTGTCGGGAGATGGGCATCAAGACTGTGGCCGTGTATTCTACCGCAGATCGGGAGAGCCTTCATGTACGTTTCGCTGATGAAGCCGTGTGCATTGGACCGCCTCCCGGAAAGGAATCATACCTTTCCATGCCCAACATCATTTCTGCCGCTGAAATCACCAATGCAGATGCCATCCATCCCGGATATGGATTTCTTTCTGAGAACTCCAGATTTTCACAAATCTGCACGGATCATGGAATTAAGTTCATTGGTCCCACTCCATACATGATAGATTGTATGGGAGATAAGGCGACTGCCAAAGCGACTATGCGTAAAGCAGGCGTACCCTGTGTTCCCGGTTCGGATGGACTTTTGGATAATCTGAAGCAAGCGCTGGAATGCGCCAGAGACATTGGATATCCTGTGATGATTAAGGCTACCGCAGGCGGTGGAGGAAAGGGAATGCGCATAATTCGCTCCGACGCTGAAATGGAGGAGCAATGGGATAAAGCCCGCGCCGAAGCCGGAGCTGCCTTTGGCAACGACGGTATGTACATGGAGAAGTTCATCGAAGAACCCCGGCATATAGAAATTCAAGTGGCAGGCGACCAGTTTGGTAAAGTGTGTCACCTTTCTGAAAGAGACTGTTCTATTCAGCGCCGTCACCAAAAGCTGGTGGAAGAAACCCCTTCCCCTTTCATGGACGACGATCTTCGCCAACGCATGGGGGATGCCGCCATTAAAGCAGCGTCTGCCATTAGTTATGAAGGAGTCGGCACCATCGAATTTTTGGTTGATAAGCATAAAAACTTCTATTTCATGGAGATGAATACCCGGATTCAGGTAGAACATCCCATTACAGAAGAAGTGATTAATTATGATCTGATCAAAGAACAAATCAAAATTGCTGCAGGTATTCCTATTTCCGGGAAAAATTATTTTCCGGAGAAACATGCCATCGAATGCCGCATTAATGCCGAGGATCCGTATAATGATTTTCGCCCTAGTCCGGGAAAAATCACGAACTATCATTCTCCCGGAGGTCATGGAGTTCGTGTGGATACACACGTGTATGCAGGTTATACCATTCCTCCATACTACGACAGCATGATTGCCAAATTGATTGTAGTTCATCAGACCCGTGAGGAAGCCATTGATAAAATGCTTCGTGCGTTGCAGGAATATGTGATTGAAGGAGTGAAAACGACACTTCCGTTTCATATTCAGTTGATGCAAGACGAGAACTTCCGTAAAGGAAATTATACCACGAAGTTTTTAGAAGGGTTCAAGCTGAAATAATCTACATAATCTAATTTGAAAGGGGGGCATTGCTCCCCTTTTTGTTTTTGGAGGGATAAGATGTTTGATGACTGATAATTGAAAGACGAATTAAAGTTACTAGCCGATTATAATCGATTATATCCGTTTAAATTCCGACTAATAGGTGTTTGAGTTCGTAGCTTTGTGCCTGGGGAGGAGGAGTGGTGGCCCCCGGAAGAACCGACCGCACAATCTCCCGATACGCATCGCCTTTTGGAATCCTCATTCGCCCCAAATCCAACCCTCTACAACAAAACGCAGGAGTTATGAACAAAGTAAGAATAACCTGAAATCACTTAAGTGACTTAAATTGATTGGTTTAAATAGCGAAATCGGCCCCTCGTTACATGTTCTGAACTCCTGCTAACAATCTTTGTTAGCCATTTCACTTTTTATGTTTGCCCACTTCCCCTTACCTTTAAGCTCATGGAAGAGAATCGCCCTAAAGAAAATAAAAGAGCTGTAAGACAGAATTTTAACAAGGAATCTTTCGCTGAACATCTACGTGTACCACCCCAGGCTACCGATTTGGAGGATGCCGTATTGGGTGCCATGATGCTTGAAAAAGATGCGGTTTCCACTGTCATTGAAATCTTAAAGCCAGAAGCCTTCTACAAACCGGCACATCAGGCCATTTTTGCTGCCATGGCCGATCTTTTCCAAAAGTCCCAGCCCATCGACCTCCTTACCGTTACTAATTATTTACGGAATAATGGTAATCTGGATGTGATCGGAGGTGCTTATTACCTCTCCATGCTCACCAACAGAGTTGGATCTGCCGCGAACATCGAATTTCACGCCCGCATTATTCTCGAAAAGTTCCTCAAACGTGAACTTATCCGAATCTCATCTGAAATTCAGCGCGATTCATATGACGACGGGATAGATGTTTTCGATTTGCTCGACGAGGCCGAACGAAAGCTCTTCGATGTGGCACAAGGAAACATCCGTAGGGCTTCGGAATCCATGAACGTATTAATATCACAGGCCCTCAATCAGATTGAACAGGCACAAAATCAAAGCTCTTCGCTTACGGGGGTGCCTTCTGGCTTTACCAAACTGGATGAACTGACGGCAGGTTGGCAAAAGTCGGATCTGATTATTGTGGCGGCCAGGCCAGCCATGGGAAAAACGGCTTTCTGTTTGTCGATGGCCCGGAATGCCGCTGTGGATTTTCAAATACCCGTAGCTGTATTTTCCCTCGAAATGAGTGCCGTACAATTGGTGAATCGTTTGATTTCCGCCGAAACTGGTATCCCATCAGACAAACTTAGAAAAGGAAATCTCACCGAAAAGGATTGGCAAACCCTCCACACCAGTTTGGCCAGCTTGGCAGATGCCCCTATCATGATCAACGACACGCCCGCATTGTCTATCTTCGAATTCAGAGCCATTGCCCGTCGTATGAAACAACATAAAAACGTGGGCATGATTATCATTGACTATTTACAATTGATGACGGCAGGTGGAAACAACAAGCAAGGAATTCGTGAACAGGAGATTTCTACCATCTCCAGATCGTTAAAAGCCATTGCCAAAGAATTAAATATTCCCATCATTGCACTTTCCCAGCTAAGTCGGGCCGTGGAAAGCCGACCCGGTGATAAACGGCCACAACTTTCAGATTTACGGGAATCAGGTGCCATCGAACAGGATGCCGACATGGTATGTTTTATTTATCGTCCGGAATATTATGGAATTCAGGAAGAAGGAAATGAATCCATGGCGGGTGTTGCAAAAATTATTGTTGCCAAACATAGAAACGGTGCCACAGATGATGTAAATCTCCAGTTTATTGCCGAACAAGCCAGATTTACCAATTTACAATCCTCCTCTGGTGGTTTCGCCCCACGAACTCCTTTTCCAGCGAATTCAACTTATGATCCATCCAGAAATACCGTTACGGTACCATCTCGGATGAATGATGAAACAGATCTGGATGATCAAATTCCATTCTAAACCCAAGTGCTGAAACCATTTTATGTCTTTTTCGATATAATCAACATGACTTTTTTCCTTCGGCTTATTTTAGTTGGCTTCCTGATCCTGAACAGCAGTAGTGCTGCTTTTGCGGCTTGGTTGATGGTTCCTATGGATAAAGTGCAAACCAACCATTTAAAAGCGTATGGATTGGCTTACTGGACACTTCAGCGAGATGTAGAAGTATACTGGCTTCTTAATTACAGAGGCGGGGCCTTCATGATGAAAGCCTATCCAGAGCTTGAAGCCCAGGCACGCGTTAGAAATGTTCGCTTCGAAACCATCGCAGATGCGCAAAGCACACAAATGATTGCTGAACTCTCCGCTCCAGATGTGAATATGGATGCAGTAAAACTCGAAAAACCACCCAAAATTGCGGTATATAGTCCTCCCGATAAACAACCCTGGGACGATGCCGTGACTTTGGTTCTTACCTATGCAGAAATACCTTACGACATCATTTACGATGAGGAGGTCGTGCAAGGAAAATTAAATCTGTACGATTGGCTGCATCTCCATCATGAAGATTTTACGGGACAATATGGAAAATTCTGGGCCGGATACCGTATGGCAGCCTGGTATCAAGAGCAGGTTCGAAGTGCAGAAGCCCTCGCTCGTAAACTTGGATTCTCCAAAGTATCTCAACTAAAATTAGCCGTAGCAAAAGGAATCCGTGACTTTACGGCAGGTGGTGGATATCTTTTTGCCATGTGTTCCGCCACCGATACCTATGACATTGCTTTAGCAGCAGATGGCGTGGATATTTGTGAAAATATGTTCGATGGCGATGCCATGGATCCTTCCGCACAGCAAAAATTGAATTACCAAAGCACACTGGCCTTTCAACATTTTCGTCTGCATAGCAACCCAATGGAATATGAACATTCCGACATCGATAATACGATGTTTCGGAGGGTTCAGCAAAATTCGGACTTCTTTACCTTGTTTGAATTTAGTGCCAAGTGGGATCCTATCCCAACCATGCTTACTCAAAATCATGAATCCCTGATTCGTGGTTTTATGGGACAAACCACCGCGTTCAGAAATGAAACCTTAAAGCCAAAAGTCCTCGTAATGGGTGAAAATAAACAAGCCAACGAAGCCAGATATATTCATGGTGAATTCGGTAAAGGCTTTTGGACCTTTTATGGCGGACACGATCCGGAGGATTATCAACATTTGGTGGGCGATCCGCCTACCGATCTCGCCCTGCATCCCAATTCCCCCGGATATCGCCTCATTTTGAACAACATCTTGTTTCCTGCGGCGAAAAAGAAAAAGCAAAAAACCTAAATCAGGAAATTTACTTTTCCTCGACGTTTTAAAGGGAAAGCCTGGGACAAAAAACGATTCCAATAGCCCCCCGAAAAGCATCCAATAGGATACATGCATTCGGTCTCATAATTTGATTCTCTTTTTGTCTTGGCTTTCTATGTCAAAAACAAATTGATGTTGTTAACAGATTGTTTTCCTTTAAAATATTTTATTGCTTTTTGAAAACAAGTTGATCATAATGGCGACCTTCCATTGGATTAGTTAAGGCGAGTTCAAAATGTTGGATGCTCCTTCATAAGCCAGAAAAGAGTTCGGTGAATCATCCCATTATAGAAATCCAGGAAATGGACTGAAAAGATTCGTTTTTTAGTCAAGGAGCAATGATGCCGTTGGGACATTTTCAAAGGTAAGATGCCAGAAAACAAAGGGTTTGACAATATTGAGAACAATGTCTTTCCTCGTGGGTGCGAGTAGGCCGAAGGTGAAAGTTAGATGAAATGCATGATGACCGGATAAGCGATATCCGGATAAAAAGGGTTTCATCGAACGCAATTCATTAGCATGCGCAACGAAGTCCGATTTTCCTACTTTATAAAAGGGGTATAATATTGGGGGCTGAATGAGCTACAATGAAAACATTTGGCTGTATTTTTTCTGAAAACGTAAGACTGTACTTTGTTTATCAATTTATTATGGAGGTATTTTGTTTCCATGAATTTAATAATAAGCAGAAAAAGCTGTCTTAAATTTTCATGATGAAATCAAATTGATTATTTTTGAAGACTATTTTGCTGATGTCGTTCATGTCATGGCATCCTCAAACGAGAAATCAACTCCAACCATCATGATTTTTAAAGGCCAGGCTACCCTTCACTTTAAAACCCCTGTACCCGCAGGTCGAATAATTAATGTGTTGAATAACATTGAATTATTTAGTTGGTATCATCCAAGAATTCAAGATGCAGTGCTCAGGATGGATGGATGGTATCTCATTCGTGAGCAATGGTTCTTTTTCCCCGTTTTTTATCTGATGCGGCTTCAGCTTCGTCAACGTCCGGTTGGTCCGTTTGAGGATTGTGTTTTCGAAAAGAAATTGGGTTGGTTTTTTAAGGTACAGGTCAGGTTCACCTTAAGAGAAGTGCATGGAGTAACCAAAGTGACCGAAGTTATTCACACCTCTTGCTTTTTGCCCATTGGTTGGTTATGCCGGGTATGGATTAAAAAAAATCATTTGAAACTTCTTCAACGATATGAACAAGAAGTGGGTAAACGATTGGTCAGCTATTCTTGAACAGGGAGTGACGGTGCAAGCACTCCTATCGAAACATGTTCCCGAATATTAATAATTTTCTTCGCTAGTGAGTTTTCCTCCTTTGTAAGTCTCTTTTCGTTTGGGCTTCCCTGTGTCATGGTAATATTCCCAAACCCCGTCTTTTTTGCCGTCCTTATAGCTTCCTTTTGTTAAAAGCTGATTGGTCGCACTGTAAACTTCAAAGCTGCCTTCAAGTCGACCTTCTGAGTAATTTCTGCGGGCGGTAACCTGGCCGCTTCTGGCGTAAATTTCTACCGAGCCTTCCAAACGACCTTCTTTGTAATTCTTTTTGGATTGTAGCTGTCCGGTGCTATAATAGGTTTCTACCACCCCGTCTAAACGTCCATCCTGCCAGTTTTCTTTACGGCGTAACTGCCCGTTTCTATAATACCAGTCCGATGGGCCCTCTCTTTTTCCACTTTTAAAAGTAGCGGTCCAACGTCTCTGACCATTTTCGTATAAATGAAATGCTGTTCCGCTAAAAGGTTTTCCGAGCCACGTAAGAGGAACACCTCTGCCTGACTCAGAAATGCCGCGTAAACGGTTTGCATGCGTTTCTTTACCCTGCGCCATGAGTACTGAAAAAGAGAAAAGCCAGACCAATAACCCGAGGCAGACATGGGTGACGGGCCGCCATTTCAGTATTTGGATGTTTCCCTTCATAGGGTGGGGCGTTCTTTTAATAATTCTTAATAGTAACCCAAATCTATAATAAAAAATGGAAAAAAGTTCAAACTTCCGTTGCCGACGAGAGAAAGCTCTTTGCATCTTTTGGAAATAAGGACGAAACAAGGGCCAAATGAGACCAAATAACCCTGAGAAATGGAAAGACAAAATGAAATCGCCTAAAACGGCAACTCGTGGAAAGTTGCTATGGCACAACGAATGAGAAAGAATCCCAAAATATAGTGGCCCCAACAGGACTCGAACCTGTATTTAAAGTTTAGGAAACTTCCGTTCTATCCCTTGAACTATGGAGCCGGACCGCAAAACTAAGGTTTTTTGTACAAATTTCACCTTGTCTCTGCTGATGGTCTCGTCCTTTTAAATAATCTATTTTAAATCAATGCTTAATTGAAGTTTTGAGCCTTTGTGTCTCAAGTTTTTTATATCCCAATGAAAATCCTTGCATGAGCGGCATGGATTATGTATATTTGAAGTTAAGATTGCTTTTCATGAAAAAACATTACGCCGGATTACTCGCTTTCTTTGCTTCTGCCACGTTAATGGCACAGGTAACTCTTCAAACCATGGACGGAACCAGCCTCACCAATGGCACAGTTACGCTCACCGGAGAGTCAGCCATATATTTTCCTCAGGATGAACCCATGAAACAACGGGTTCAAATGGTCAACAATACGTCGTCCACTTTACGCATGCTGGTGCGCAGGCACATGGATAATGTTCCTGCCAATGCCACGCAGCAATTTTGCTGGGGTCCTGTATGTTATTTCCCAAGCGTTATTGTAGCTCAGGATACCATTGATTTGGCTCCCGGTGAATCAAATAGCACTTTTTACGCATATTTCTTCCCAAGCGGAAACGCCGGAAATTATAGCGTACGATATACTTTCTTCGATGCAAATAATCCGGGCGACAGCAGTTTTGTGGACATCAATTTTGCTGTAACCCTGGACCAACCGACTTTTAATTCCGAGGTTCTGGTGGGACAGCACTATCCAAACCCTGCAAGGGATTACACCCAAATGGAATTACAATTGCCAGCAGGACCAAACGCTCAATTAGACCTTTATAATTTGACCGGTGGTTTGGTGAAGACTTACGAAATCGTGAGTGGTAAATCAACATTTAAAATGAATGTGAGCGATTTGCGCCCGGGCGTATACTTTTATACAGTGCGCCAGGATGGCAAAGCCCTGGTAACTCGTCGGTTGGTGATTAACCGTTAATTTACCGTGCCATATACGAAAATGCGGAAACTTCCGTTCATGGTGGTGGGCTGTTTGCTCCTTATGTTGGGTGCATGCAGTTCTCCACCATGTATTGTTTGCCAAAATGTTGAAGGATTTCCCCAAGGCACTATTTGCCGGGATACATATGAAACCACCATCCTCCCGCAAAGCCTGGATTGGAATGAATACAGCCGAAACGCCATTCAGGCAGGTTGTACCACGCCACCCTGAGGATTGGGCAGTTTTTGCTAAATTCGCAGCAGTTTGAAGGCTTCATTTCGCATATCCTTCGCAGGAATCTTTCTCCTTTCCCTGCTCGCCCTTTCCTGTTCGAACAGGAAAAATACGGGAATGAGTCGCTTTTGGCATCGCCTAAATACCAGATTCAACGGACACTTTAACGGAAAGGAAGCGTTAAAGGAAGGGATGCTTCAGCTATCCCAAACCAAAAAAGAAAATTACAACCGTATCCTACCCGTCTTCGATTATGGCGCACCAGATGGCTGGGGTCCCATGCTTCCGATGGCCGAACGTGCCATTGAGAAAGGTGCGAAAATGATTCGGAAACATTCTATGCTCATCAACGGCAAACAGCATAACAGCTGGATTGACGATTGTTATCTGATCATGGGCAAAGGAAATTATTTTAAGCGCGATGTTTTTCTCGCTTCCGGACAACTCCGGTACGTGGCCCGTGAGTCGGAAAAAGAGGTCACCCGGCAGGAAGCGGCATTCTGGCTCTTTAAATTATATGTGGTAGCAGGAGAATTTGCCGACGCCTCCACAGCCATGCGACAAGTGAATTTGTCTACCCTGCATAAAAAGCTTCAACCTGAATTTCATGCTGTTACAGCTGAATATTTTATCCGGCAAAAAAGATACGAAGAAGCCATCGACCCGCTGAAGAAGGCTTTGGAAACCACCAGAAAAAAAAGAATGAAGGCAAGATATGCCTTTATTTTAGGCCAATTGTACGAAACCCTCGAACAGAAACAAGACGCTTACGCACAGTATAAAACGGTGCTGGAATACAAGCCTGTTTACGAAATGGAGTTCCAAACCAGGATGAAGCTGGCGCGCTCCGCGGAAAATGCCGATGTTGGCTCCTTGCGAAAGCAGTTTCGGAAAATGCTTCGGGACGAGAAAAACATCGACTATCTAGATCAGATTTATTACGCCCTGGCATTGCTGGATTTAAGTGAAGGAAAGCGAAAAGCGGCAATGGCCAATTTGGAATTATCGGCCCGTACCAACAAGGACAACAAAGACCAAAAGGCCCTTACGTTTCAAAAAATGGCAGAGTTGAATCTTGAGGATGAAAAGTATGAGTTGGCACAAGCTTACTATGATACCACCGCCCAGGATTTATCAAAAGATTTTCCGGATTATGATCAGGTGATTCGTCTGAGGGACAACCTCACTGCCGTGGTGGACCAAATTCGGATTTTGCGCCTGAACGATAGTTTGGTGATGTTGGCAGCCATGGATACCGCCGCACTTCGCGCTAAGTTCACCGCTTATGTAGAAGATTTGAAAGCGGCAGATCAACGTGCAGAAGAAGCCGCGTTGAACGCTCCTCCGGGCAGCATCAGCCCCGAAAGCAAAGGCGCCTGGTATTGGGTGAATGAACAAGCCCGCACCCTTGGACGTGCGGAATTTAAAAAAGTATGGGGCGACAGACCCAATGAAGATCATTGGCGGCGTTCTAAAAAAGCCAGTGCAGGCGGAACGGATGCACCGGAAGCGGCGGTGGATTCTGCCAAAGCCAATCCTCGATACGATGTGAACCGATACCTAAAGGACGTGCCAACGAGCCCGGAGGCGGTGGCGCAGTGTAAGAAGAAGGCAGAGGATGCTCTTTATGCGCTGGGAATCATTTATCGGGATAAAATCAAAAACCTGAAACGCTCTAATGAGGCCTTTTTGGCCCTGGAACAGAGAAACACTAAATCTGAACATTTTCCGTTGGCTTATTATCAGTTGTACTTGAACTACAACGCGTTGAAAGATGAGGCCCAGGCGAAAAAGTATCGAGATAAAATCATTGCAGAGTTTCCTCAAAGTGATTATGCCCAGATGCTTTCAGATCCGGGATTTTTACGCAGGAAGGAAGACGCCGCGAACAAGGCCGTTCCGGCTTACAGAGAGGCTTATGCCCAGTATGAAGCCCGCCGTTTTCAGGATGCCCGAATCCTGGCTTCGGCTGGCCTGAGAGATTATCCGGAAAGTCCTTTGGCACATCGCTTTGCACTTTTGGAAGCGTTGGCGGTAAAGGAGACCGATTCGATACCTGTTTTTAAAGAGAAACTCAAGGCGGTGGCTTCCAGGTATGCTACGTCTGAAAGTGGAGAAACAGCCCGCCGATTACTCGCACTTTTGGGCGAAAAGGTAGAAACGCCTGTGGCAGAGGTGGCTGCGCCCAAAGACAGTACGTCTAAGGAGCCCCCAAAACCGAAAAAGGAGTATCCTTATAAATTCGATGAAAAGGCAGAGCACATGGTGATGCTGATTGTCTTTGATGCCGTGTATAATCCGGAAAAACTGAAAGGGTTTATTGGGAATTTCAACGAAGTAAGCTATGCTTCGAACCGTTTGACGGTGTCGAATACATTGCTTGGAAACAAACTTCAAATGCTGAATATTCGCAGATTCACCACGGCGAAAGATGCCATGGTGTACATTCAGGCGTTGCAGGGGGCGGGCCTAAAAGACCAAACAGCGGGAGTTACGGTAAAATCATTTGCGATTTCTCTTACGAATCTGGCGTTGGTTTTCAAAGACAAGAACGTCGAGTTGTACGAGGAATGGTATAAAGAAAACTACAAATAGTTTATTTCCTGTGGTTTGCGGCAGGGGGCGGTGCGGAAAGCCCGGAGCGCAGCGAGGACTTGGAGGGAGCACCCGGTGCCGCTTTCTTGTTATCGATGATTTCAAAGGATTCAGGGTGCCAAAGACCGCAAGTTTGAAGGGAATCGCGGCAGCCGCTCAAAAAAATCAAGGTAAAATCCCGTCGATGAGTGTTTGGGTATAGGGATGTTTGGGTTGGCTAAAAAGTTCGTTGGGTTTTCCTTCTTCCACAATACTGCCGTGTTGCATCACTAAGACTCTGTCGCATAGATATTTGACTACTCCAAGGTCGTGCGAAATGAATAAGATGCTGAGGTTAAATTTTTCGCGGAGATCCAAAAGGACGTTCAGGATTTGGGCTTGAATGGAGACGTCCAGGGCTGCTACGGACTCGTCGCAAACGAGAATTTGTGGGGAAAGTCCCAAAGCGCGTGCGATTCCGATGCGTTGGCGCTGGCCTCCGCTGAATTGATGGGGCAATCGGGGGTACATATCCGGCGACAATCCGACTTGTTCCATGAGTTCGAGGGCCGCTTTTTTGCATGCCGTGCGGGTTGGATGAATTTTATGCACCCACATGGGTTCGGCAATGGCTTCTCCAACAGATAAATATGGATTTAGTGAGGCGAAAGGATCCTGAAAAATCAATTGAAAATGTGGCCTCATCTTGCGAAGTGCATTTCCTTGTAAGGCGTGGAGTGCTTGTCCTTTAAAATAAATTTCGCCGGATGTGTTGGGTTGAAGACGTAGCAAAGCTCTTCCGAGCGTAGATTTTCCGGAACCGGATTCGCCGACGAGGCCCAGGATTTCGCCTTCATAAAGTTGTATATCTGCTTGTTTTACAGCTACAAATGATGTGGGCTTTTTCCAGAAAGAGGTTTTTCGTCCGGGATAGGTGACGGAGATTTGTTTGCCTTCCAGCAATATATTTTTAGGTTGAAAGCTGGGTCGTTCGGTGGTGAACATGTCTTTTTCCAGGGTTCCTGCCATGACGTCTTCTACTGTTGGAAGGCGCATTGGCCTGGCGTTTCGTGGCGGACGGCAAGCCATGAGTCCCTGCGTATAGGCGTGTTTTGGTTGGGTTAGGATTTCCGCAGCGGGTCCTTGTTCCATGATTTCTCCTTGACGCATGACCACGACATAATCGGCCATTTTGCGCACCACACCTAAATCGTGTGTAATGAATATCATGGCCATATGGTGCTCCCTCGCCAGTTTTTGTAAAAGGTCAAGGATGTGGTGTTGAACAGTCACGTCCAGGGCGGTGGTGGGTTCGTCGGCAATGAGAATATCCGGTTGGTTCGACATGGCCATGGCGATCATGACCCTTTGTTTTTGTCCGCCGGAAAGTTGATGTGGGTAGGCGTGATAGATTTTGTCTGGTTGCGGAAGTTCCACCGATTGAAAGAGTTCGATGGTTTTGATTTTGGCCTGTTGTCTGGATATTTTCTGGTGAACCAAGATGGCTTCCTGCACTTGTTTTCCCACAGACATCACGGGATTCAGGGAGGTCATGGGTTCTTGAAAAATCATGGCGATTCGTTTTCCGCGGAGGGCACGGAGCTGTTTTTCAGGAAGTCCAATCAGGTTACCTGTTCCGTCAAGATGGGCGGTTCCTGTAGCTTGTGCCTGCGTTAACCCCATGAGAGACAGGCAGGTCAAAGATTTTCCGGAGCCAGATTCGCCGACGAGGGCCAGGGTTTGTCCGGAGAAAACGGAAAAATTCAGATTGCGCACCACTTGGGTGGCACCGAAATGCAAATGCAGGTGTTCTACGCGGAGCAGGGGTTGCATCAGATGGCTGGAGAAACGGATTCTGGGAAACGTTTTTCTGTATAAACCCAAATGCGCACAGCGGATGATTCATACAAAGATGTTTCATCGTAGATTTCAACCTTGATGCCGCTGGTGTCTGTGCAAGTGAGCGCGCCTTTGCTTTCGATGCAAGGGGATTGATTTTTTTCTTCGTAATAGGTGCGGAACAGATTTGCCAGGGCTTCTCCTTGTTCTGGTTTTCCAATGAAGATGGAAGCGTGTATCTCTGCAAGTGTCATGTTTTCAAAGACATAGTTCACCTGACAGTATTCGGAATCCGAGACATGAATTTTGTATTGAAGGGCGGTCGAGTCCATGAACAAACGATTTTCGGTGGGTTCGTTCTGGAGAATGGCTTCGTATGAATCGCCCGGACTGAAACCGCGAAAATGTCCAGGTCGTTCTGTCATGATGAGGTCGAATTCTTTTTTCAAAGGACTGCCGCAGGCCATGAGCCATAGCATGCCGAAAACAATTCCAAGAAGTCGCTGCATGATACAAGGTTTAGCGCAAAGGTAGGGGAACTTGGGGATGAATACAACCGGAGATTTGCTGGAGGAATTGGGGATTGTTTTAACGCAGAGGTCGTGGAGGGTTTAACGCGGAGGTCGCGGAGGGTTAAGCGCAGAGGTCGCAAAGTTTTAGTGCAGAGGGGGAGGAGAGGAGAAATGAATTAACAAATGACTAAGAGCGTGTGATTTTGGTCCAAAGTACGGTTTGTTTTTTCCGGATGAAACGCCAGAATCCGAGGGGAAAGGCGAGGTGCATCATCATGAAATAGAAAGGGACATAAAATCCGGGAAGTGGAATTCTTGCATTTCGGGTGAGCCAGCCTGTGGTGGCGAGTAAGAGAAATCCTCCCCAAGTCCAAGATAGTAAGCGGAGTGCCGGGTTCTCGGAATGGCAAAAGAGAAGGGCAACAGGTCCGGTCCACACGGCCAAAGGAGCAACGACCCACCGCAACAATCGGTGACTGATAAATTGAAATGATCGCAGGGGATAGGGCCAAGGAGACCAAATGTGCATCATTCTTGGAATGGCTTGAAATACGCCAGCGGCAATGCGAATTTTTCGTTCGAATTCACTTTGTAGATCCGGGCTTGGCGCTTCTATGGCACAAGCTTCCGAAGCGTAGGCCATCCGTTGTCCGTTTTTTAGGAATTGAACGGACATGGCTAAATCGTCCAGGATGCTGTCTTCCGGGATGGGGGCATAGGCGTCGCGGCGGAAAGCCATGAGTTCTCCAGCGGCTCCTGTTAGGGTGTATACTTCTGCTTCCCAGTATTTTACTTTGGATTCATACCGCCAATATACCCCTTCATTGGTTTGGGAGGCGTGGCCGAGGGTTTGTACTTTTTTTTCTCCGGATACGGCAGAAATATTTTTCTCCGTAAACCTGCTGGCAAACGAGCGAAGGACGTTGGGCGTGAGCAGTGTGTTGGCATCCGTGAGTAGGATAAACGGATTTTTTGCCACAGAAAGAGCCCTATGAATTGCCGCAGCTTTTCCTTTTCGTTCTGGCTGATGAAGTACGTGTACTCTGGGCCCCCAATCGATTAAATGAGCATGGTCTGTGGAGCCATCGGTAATCAGGATAATTTCCACCAGGTGTTCCGGATAATCGAGCGCAAGGGTATTGGCGATTTTTTCCGGAAGGACGCTTTTTTCATTGTAAGCAGGAATAATGAGGCTAAAAGCGGGCCATGGATTTGGCGTTGACCATGATTTTTTACCTTTCAGCACGACCAAAAGGCTCATCAACAATGGATAGACCAAATAGGTATAAGCCAAAAAGGAAAGGCTAATCCAGACAATAGCACCGGGAATGGACATGGGATAAAGGTAAAAACTTACCAGCACCCTCGTAAATCTTTTCCTGGCGAGCGATTATTTTTCGCGGAAGAAAATGGCCATTGGGGTACCGGAAAACGAATATTTTTCGCGGATTTTGTTTTCCAGGAACCTACGATACGGATCTTTGATGTACTGAGGTAGGTTACAATAGAAAGCGAAACACGGATAGGCGAGGGGCAACATGGTTGCGAACTTAATCCGTATGTATTTGCCTTTGTTGGATGGTGGTGGGTTGGATTCAATGATAGGTAAAATGTAATCATTGAATTCCCTGGTTTTGATCCGACGTTGGCGGTTTTCGTAGACTTCTACTGCCGTTTCAAGTGCTTTGTGAATTCTTTGCTTTTGTGGAACGGAGGTAAAAATAACCGGTACATCTCTGAACGGGGCAATTTTTTCATGGATATCCGCCAAAAAGGCTTCATGGGTTTTATGGTCTTTTTCTACCAGATCCCATTTATTTACAAGAATAACAATGCCTTTATGATTTTTTTCCGCGAGGTGAAACAGGTTCAGGTCCTGAGATTCGAATCCCTGCGTGGCATCGATCATAAGAAGAACCACATCGGCAGATTCGATGGTTCGGATGGAACGCAATACGGAATAAAATTCGAGGTCTTCTTTCACCTTTCCTTTTTTCCGGACACCAGCGGTATCAATGAGGTAAAAATCGAAGCCAAACGCTTTGTATCGCACGTAAATGGCGTCTCTGGTGGTGCCAGCGACCGGCGTAACAATGTTTCTTTCGGTTCCTAAGAAAGCGTTGGTAATGGAGCTTTTTCCCACGTTGGGACGTCCTACAATGGCAATTTTAGGAAGGTTTTCTTCTTCTACATCTGGTTTGGCGGGGCCGAGTAATTCGATAATGCGGTCGAGGAGATCGCCGGTTCCGGACCCGGAAATAGAAGAAAGAGCAAACACTTCTCCGATGCCAAAGGCGTAAAAATCTTGCGCCTGAGAAATAAGGTCGAAGTTATCTACTTTATTGGCGACCACGAGGGTTGGTTTTCCTGCGCGTCGCAGTAAATCTGCCACGGTTTCGTCCAAAAGGGTAATGCCGGTGATGGTATCTACCACAAAAAGAACCACGTCCGCTTCATCGATAGCGAGGCTCACTTGTTTTCTAATTTCGGCTTCAAACATATCGTCTGAGCCATGGACATAGCCGCCGGTGTCTATAACAGACATTTCACGGCCACCCCATTCGATTTTACCGTAGTGGCGATCGCGGGTTACGCCGCTGAATTCATCTACAATGGCGTCGCGTGTGCCGGTTAATCGGTTAAAGAGGGTAGATTTTCCCACATTGGGTCTACCCACAATAGCAATCATATTCCCCATAATACAGGTGCAAAAATAAGGGTCTAATAGAAAATCCGGCCTTTACCAGAAGATTTCCTGATGAAGGCCGGATAAAGATGGGGTTAGTTAGAAACGCATGGGGGCCGGTCTCCGCTTTTTGCGGTCGTCGCCACCACCAAAACTATTTTGGCTGTTGTTGCCGTAGGATTTTTTGAATTTACCACCACCGCTACGGCCCTGGTCTTTTCCTCCGGATCTTGGAGCTGGACCACGATCTGTGCGCAGTTCGAAACGAACAGGACGGTCATTCACCTTTTGTCCTTTTAAGCCGCCTTGAAAAGCATCTGCCATTTCTTTGCGCACTTCTAAAAGGGTGTAGCTGGATTTCAAGCCAATCCACGGAATATCATTTTCCTGCAATCCACACGTTTCAGCGAGATATTCTTTCATCGAGCGAAGGTCGAAACCGTCCATGGTGCCCAAATTCAAGAAAAAGCGAGCCACGTCTGAACGCATGGGCTCTCCGCCCATGTCCTCCATGTTCGCATCTTGGTTTTGGTCGTTATAATAACGCAACATGGGTTCGAAGCGTGCAGAAAGGAAGCGCGCGAGAATATCTTCACGGCTTAAGTCGGCCAGCATTTGGCTCAACGCTTCCACGGAGCCTTCCATGTCTGGTAAAATGTTGGTATCGCGGATTTCTGCCGCCCAGGTTTCTACCTGTCTGCGTACAATATCTTTGAATCCTGGCATTTCACGAAGCACGAAGCGGCTTTGCAAAGCTCTTTCGAGGGTGGCAATTTTCCCTTTTTCGTTTTTGG
Organism: uncultured Candidatus Competibacteraceae bacterium; assembly: GCA_964578885.1. Lineage (GTDB taxonomy): Bacteria > Bacteroidota > Bacteroidia > CAIKAF01 > CAIKAF01 > CAZRHR01. The sequence continues at coordinate 44,265 of CAZOEO010000001.1, forward strand.
AAATCAGGGCAATCGATACTCCTTTTTTACCGGCACGGGCTGTACGACCTGCGCGGTGGGTGTAGTTTTCCAGATCATCTGGTAAGTGGTAGTGAATCACGTGGGTTACGTCATTCACGTCGATTCCGCGCGCTGCCACGTCGGTAGCAACAAGCATACGAAGGTGTCGTGTACGGAAACGCTTCATGACTTGATCGCGCTGTGCCTGGCTCAGGTCGCCATGGAGGGCGTCCGCGTTGTAGCCGTCACGAATCAAGGCATCGGCCACTTGCTGGGTTTCTTTCCTTGTTCTGCAGAATACAATTCCGAAGATGTCGGGATGAAAGTCAGCGATTCTTTTGAGGGCCTGATATTTGTTTTTTGGGCCAGTGATGTAGAATTGGTGTTCGATGTTCTCGTTGCTGGCATTTTTGCGTCCCACGGTAATTTCAATGGGGTCGAACATAAACTGCTGTGCAATACGAGACACTTCAGAAGGCATGGTAGCCGAGAACAGCCATGTGAATTTGGTGTCCGGAGTTTGTCCCAGAATGAGGTCCAGATCTTCACGGAATCCCATGTTCAGCATTTCATCGGCTTCATCTAAAACAGCTACACGTACGCCGGACAAGTCGATTTTGTTCCGGTTAATCATGTCTGTTAATCTTCCGGGAGTAGCCACAATAATGTTGGCACCATCACGGATTTCTCTGATTTGTCCTTCGATACCAGCACCACCATAGATGGCTGCAATGCGGATACCGGACACGTATTTGGAGAAATTTTCCAAGTCACGTGATACTTGCAGGCAAAGCTCGCGGGTAGGACAAATGATTAATCCCTGTGGTTTACGGGAAGTGGCATCTGTCATGGCGATGAGGGGAAGTCCAAACGCAGCCGTTTTACCGGTTCCAGTTTGGGCGAGGGCGACGAGGTCGCCGGGTTGTTCAAGAAGCACCGGAATGGCTTGTTCCTGAACAGGAGTAGGGGATTGGAATCCCAGATCGGTTAACGCACGAACTAACGGGGCTTGCAAGCCCAACATTTCAAATGGGTGTGACATAAATCAACTGTTACCGCCGGCACCTGGCCTTCGAGATGGAACTTTACAACTTAAAAGCGAGCAACCACCGACAGGAAACGTTGACTTACCAAAAAGAAGAAATCCCGCTATCCAGGGATACGGCTTTATTTATAAAACCGGTGCAAAGATAATCGAATTTCCCGAAACCACAAGCTATTAGCGGTTTTCCTTGATTTGAGTGGCCATATTCCTTATCTTCACCCACTAAATGGCACCACACGCTTTTCGGAAACAACGCTGGAAAATTGGGCTGGGAGTGGCGGCTGCACTTATTGTAGCGGCCACCTTAGTGTATACCAATAATCTAATTCGTGCCATTCGTTTAGATGAACGGCAAAAAGTGGGTTTATGGGCACGTGCCGTTCAGAATCGGGCAGAATTGGTGCGCCAAACCAACGCCATTTTCAGAGATTTTGAGGAAGAAGACCAAAAAAATATTCGCCTTTGGGCCGAAGCCAATCAGTTTCTGGCGTCCTATGATGGCATGAGTGATATTCATTTCCCATCCCTCATTCTCACCAACAATACGACTATTCCTGTTATTATTGCTACTCCGGAGGATGAAATCCTGATGGTGAACAACTTTTCCCCGGCTCAGGAAAAGGACACCCTCTTTCTGCAGGAAGAAATAGAAAGGTTGCGCAAGAAAAGCCGCCCCGTAGATGTTAGTTATAAAGTGGATGGCGTTTGGATCAAACAATATCTATACTACGATGATTCCCGTATTTATTCCAGTTTAAAGCGGGTAATTCATGATTTGGGTAATTCTTTCATCGAGGAAACGGTAATTAATGCCGCCTCTGTTCCGGTCATTTTTACCAATGCGGCGGCAGACAGCATTCTGGCCTTCGGCAACATCGACGAACTTATTGAACAAGGGTGGATTGAGGATGCCGATCTGATTGCAGAAATGAAAAAGCACAATCATATCGAGGTGGAGTTGCAGCCGGGTGTGCTTTATCACATTTATTATATGGATAGCCAGACCTTGGCTCAGTTGCGTTATTTTCCCTGGATTTTCCTTGCCATTGTTACTGCTTTTTTGCTGACCGGTTATCTTCTTTTTTCCCTGGCCCGGCGATCGGAGCAAAATTTATTGTGGGTGGGCATGTCAAAGGAAACGGCTCATCAATTGGGCACGCCAATTTCTTCCTTAATGGGCTGGGTAGAAGTTTTACAGGACAAGCAGGTGTCGGAAGACATTTTGCACGAGATTGGTAAAGACATTGAGCGGCTGCAAATGGTGGCCGAACGATTTTCTAAAATTGGATCGCTGCCCAATCTTCAACCGGGCTTGCTTTCTGATGTGGCCCGGCAAACCATGGATTATCTTCGCCCGCGCATTCGCCCTTCTGTTCGCATGGAACTTCATGTGGAAGAAGAGGCCCCGGTTTTATTAAACGCTGCTTTATTGGTTTGGGCTCTGGAAAATGTTTTAAGAAACAGTGTGGACGCCTCTACCGGAAAGGCTCTGATTTACATTCAGTTGTCTGTTTCCGGTAAAAAAATGGTGATGGACATTACCGATACCGGAAAGGGGATTCCAAAAAAGGCCTGGAAAACGGTTTTTAAACCCGGCTATACCACTAAAACACGAGGCTGGGGACTTGGGCTTAGTTTGACCAAACGCATTGTTTCAGAGTATCATAATGGCAGTGTTTTTGTCAAATGGAGTGAGCCAGACAAGGGGACGACCCTAAGATTTGTCTTTCCTATAGAATGATTCTAGTACCTTTGTCCGTGGTTGAGGCGATTTCCTAATGTATAAACATGCGGGGAATGGGCGAGATGTTTTAAGTTTACATATGGAAAAGAACATGGGATGCAAGTTTTACTAGCGGCGATTACCCTCGTCCTTTTCTTTTTTGGTCTTAGGCAATTTTTTATTGCCGACACCCCGAAATATTTGCGAAACATCTTTGGAATTCTGATTCTAAGCCGTGTTTTACTGAATGTTTTTTTTATGATGGCGAAGGGCGAATTTCTCATGCATTTTCCTTTCCTATTGAAATGCAGTGCCCCCTTCTTTTATGCTTCTCCCGCTTTCGTTTACTTATATCTACGCGGATTGATGATTCCGCAGATGGACTGGAAGAAACGAGATTATCTCCATTTTTTGCCCGCTCTTTTTGGTGTGTTGGAAGTTTTACCCTGGTATTTTCAGCCCCATGCCGCGATGTTAACAGATGTACAATCCATCGATTTTTCCGGGGCATTGTTTTTTCAATATTTTACAGGTCCAGTCAGCGAACGTCTGGGATATGTCATCAAGCCGGCATTGCAGATATTTTATCTGATTTGGGCATTTAAGTTGGCACGTGAAACGGGCTTTTTTAAAGAATCATCTGGAATTGAGCCAAAGCGGCATTGGGTGGGCTTTATTTTAGCCATGCTCACTCTGGCTTTTCTGATTCAATGCGCTCAATTGGTGTCCTTGCATACGGACCTTGGATCAGAATATTTCAATTTTTCTCCTTTGGAACTGCTTTTGATATTGAATATCATGATTTTGGTGGTTTTCTTGCTGTTTGTTTTTCAAAAGCCTGTTATGCTCACCCATTTTATGCTTGGTTACACTACAGAGGAAAAAGGACCATCTTTGTCGTCAAAGGTTTCTGCTGAAATGGTTTCTGAAGAAATTCCGGAGAAGTCGGAAACTGGTCAGGATGACAACAATTCGCGAGAGGTGCTTACTGCGGAGGAATCGGAGCAATTGTTTTTGCGTGCAGAGGCGCTTATCATGACGGCGTCCTTGTTTCGTCAGCATCAATTACATGTTGCTCAGGTCGCTTCTTCCCTGGAAGTTCCTGTGCATCATTTGTCTTTTTGCTTGAATAAGTATAAAGGTTTGACATTTAGAGAGTGGGTAAATCAACATAGAATTAATGCTTTTTTGGAGGACTATCCACGGCTCAATCAAACCATGACCATAGAGGCGCAGGCACAGGCGTGTGGCTTTAAGAACAGTTCTGGCTTTTATCTGACCTTCAAGAAGTATAAAGGCTGTAGTCCGAAAGAGTTCTTGCAAAATGCTTCTGATTATCAGTAATATGATTAGTTCTTTAGGGCGTTTTGTCTATGGATGGGTCTATAGAAAATTTGTCCGTTTATTGGTATAAATGGAGAGTTCGGACAAGCGGATTCGTCCTTTTGAGGAAATGGAAGGATACATTTGATTCTTTCAATTCCTATAGATCCATTATGAATTTGTATGTAAGCGCAGAAAGCGAGTGCTATTCGCGGCTGTTTAAAGGAATGCCATATTCCCTGAAACAATTCTTAGCTGGTTTCATTTCCTGCTTGTTTTTTTTGATGCTTTCTGGTTCTTTGCAAGCCCAGGTTCAAGTAGATATTCTAGTGGTAGGAGCGGGAGGAAGTGGCGGAGCCCATAAGTTGGCAACAAATGGTTCGGGCGGCGGCGGCGGTGGCGGTGTGGCATTTGTAGAGCAAACCACACTCGCAGATGGAAGTTATACCGTAACGGTAGCGCCGACAACCAGCGGTAAGAACAACGGTAGTACTACTTGTAATGGAGTGGGCAACAATGGCCAGAATAGTGTTTTTTCCCGAAGTGGGCATATTTCCATCACGGCTTATGGCGGCGGCGGTGGCGGTGGCTGCGGAACGGCGAACGGAAATTCCGGAGGCTCCAGTGGTGGAGGACATTGCACTGGTACGGGGCAAGCAGCAACCAAAGCGGTGGTATCCGGTCAAAATGGCGGAAATGTTACTGTTTATGGAAATCAGGGTGGCACAGGAAGTGCTTGTGGATCTCCTAGTAATGGTGCCGGTGGCGGTGGTGCCACGGCTGTTGGAAGCGTATCAAATGGAGGTGCGGGCGTTTCTTTGTCCATTACCGGAACAGCTCAAGTGTATGGATCCGGTGGCGGAGCCAATGCGGTCACAGGAGGATTCGGCGGCACCAACGCAGGAAATGGAACGAGCGGCACCAATACCAATAGCGCTTCGGGTTCCGTGAATGCAGCCAATAATTTTGGCGGCGGTGGCGGCGGTTCTTCTTGCGGAAACTGTACTTCCGGCTCAGGGGGATCAGGTGTTGTGATTATTCGGTATGCCGCAACTTCTCCGCTGGCAACCGGAGGCAGCCAAACCTCTTACACCGGAAATGGAACCAACGGAACCAATGGTGTGGTCTATCAAGTGCATACTTTCACTTCTTCGGGCACTTTTGCCTTGACCGGCATTATTACTACTCAGCCTTCCGCTTTAGCTCAGCAGATTTGTCTTCATGGCGCCTCGACACCTTTGTCGGTGGTGGCCTCCGGAACATCTCTTTCTTATCAATGGTACAGTAACACTATTGCTTCTAATACAGGAGGAACCCTCATTTCGGGTGCCATTTCTGCCAGTTATACACCACCCACTCAAACCGCAGGTACGCTTTATTATTATTGCGTTGTTACCAATTCATCCGGAACACAAACCAGCCAGGTGTCCGGAGCCATTACGGTGAGCACATCTTCTGTGGCTGGAAGCATCAGTGGTGCTACGGCCGTGATGGGAGGAACCAATTCTACCCTTCTAACCCTTTCTGGTTTTTCGGGCAGCATTCAATGGCAGTCATCTTCGGATGGAACCCAGTTTTCGGACCTTGTTGGCGCCACCACCACTACGTATACGGCCACGGATTTAAATGCGACTACTTACTTTCGGGCCGTTGTTACCAATGGTGGCTGTGCTGCTGCCATTTCACCCGCGGTAACCATACTGGTGACGCCGGCGCCATCGGCGGCAACGACCCTGACGATTTCCGGAACAGGAGGTCAAATTTCCATTGTAAACAATGTGCCCACCATCGTTGATGCTGGTTTGTTGGTGACTGGCGACGGGCAGATTCATGGTTTTTCTGTTTCCATTTCCGGAAATTATACCCCGGGAGATTTGCTGGATTATACAGGTGCTTTACCCTCGGGCGTAACAGCTGCCCCTTTTAATGTAACCAGTAGAAGTATAGTGTTTACGGGTTCTGCTTCACCTGCCGATTGGCAAACGTTGCTAAGAACCGTTCGTTTAATCACGGCGGCGGTGACATGCAATCCCGAAACGCGTGAGGTCACTTTTTCTACCAGTACCAATTATTTCAATTATTTCAATGGTCATTATTATGAATATAGTCCCGTAGTCAGATCCTGGACCGATGCAAAAGCTTTTGCGGCGTCCAAAACCTTTTTTGGTCGAAGAGGCTATTTGGTCACCATTAGTTCTGCTGCGGAAAATGCTTTTGTATCAACCCTGATAAATCAGGACACCTGGATTGGTTGCTCGGATAATTTTTCTCAAATCAATGGGGCGGTCGGCTACACGAAGTACGCGAGTCAAAATAATGCGGAAGGCCGTTGGCATTGGATTACCGGTCCGGAAAAAGGCATTCAGATTCGGACGGGAAACGCGTCTACCGCCGAAAAACCAGGAAGTCCGGTTTCCGGAGTGTTTCAAAATTGGAATATAACTGGCAGCTATTCGACCAACGAGCCCAATGATGTTTGGAGCAAGGGATTGCCCGGCGAGGAAGATTATGGTCATTTATGGGCCAACTCCAGCAAATGGAACGATTTCCCCAACCGCGGAAGGGCTTGTATTATTGAATATGGTGATATGCCTGGTGACCAGCCTGTTGGATCGCTTTCTTTTTCTCGTTCCGTACTGGTTTTGGGCGCTACTCCCGGAAGCATTTCCGGTGGCAACCTCACCGTCTGTTCCGGGGGAGACGCTACTTTACAGCTGGATGGCGCTACCGGAACCGTCGCAAGGTGGGAAGCGGCTTCTGACCCGTTTTTTCAAGTGGGTGCCACTCAGTCATTGGCCAACACGACGACTACCCTGGCCTTGACCAATCTGACGGCCACCCATTATTACAGAGCCATTATGGTCAATGGTGCTTGTACCTTGGCTACCAACCATCAGCGCATTGAAGTGGCGGATGTTTTCCCGGGAACCATTACGGCTTATTCCAATCAGGTATGTAGTCAAAGTGCTGCTGAACTAAGTCTGAATGGCTATGTGGGAACGGTTCAAAAATGGCAAGTCAGTACAGATACCACCGGTGCATCCTCAGATATTGCGTCCACCGCGTCCACCCTGAGTCAGGTACTTTCTACTACAGGAACTCATTTTTTCAGGGCTTTGGTAGAAAATGCAGGATGCGGAACGCCAGCGTTGGCGACCGAGTGGTACCCGGTGGAGGTATCCGGTGCAGGAGCTCCGGCGGGCGGAACCCTCAACTCCAATTATCATTGTGGGGTCAATAACGAAGGCGTGCTCGAACTTTCAGGCGCCACAGGTTCTTCCTTTCAATGGGAAACTTCCATAGATGGTGGTAACAACTGGACCAACATTTCCGGCGCAACCCAACCAACTTATGCCTACCAAAACCTGACCACCAACCGCAAATTCAGGGTGCAAGTGAGCAGTGGCGCTTGCGGTTCCGCCACCAGCTCCGTTGGTGTAGTGGAATTGTATGGCACCAATGTTTGCCAATGGACGGGAGTACTCAATAACAATTGGAACGATCCCGGAAACTGGTGTGGTGGCATTGTCGCCGAAAATGGAAGAGACATGGCCCTGAGCCCCACCACCATTTATGCCCCCCTGCTCGATATGAACAGAACCGTTGGCGTATTGTCTTTCCGATCTGGCGCTCATAAAATTCTACTTGGTGCTTACGATTTAACCGTCAGTCAGATTCAGGGATTCGATTCGCTTAATTTTGTGAAAACAGACGGTGCCGGAAAACTCAAAGCCCTTATTTCCGGGAATCTGGGAAGTTTCACTTTCCCTGTAGGGAAGTCCACCTATAATCCCGTCACCATTACCAATCGAAATGCCCAGGATGATGTTTTTTCTGTGCGGGTTATGGATGAAGTCCGTTCCGGCGGAACCTCTGGAACCCCTATTCAAACGCCGCATGTGCAACGCACCTGGGATATTGATAAAACGAATCCGGTCAATGCCTCTGGTGTGGATTTTAGTTTCGGATGGCATTTGAATCAGGAAATGGGCACCATGAGTGGCTTTTACCTCAACCATTATCTTGCTGGTGTAGGCTGGGAATTGCCTCCTGTCTCTTCCATCGATCCAAGCAACTTGATGTCGGATACCATAAAGGAAATTCCATTTTATAGTTACACCGGAACTTTCTCGCCTTTTGCCATCGGTGGCGATGATGTAAGCCCCTTGCCCGTAGACTGGTTGAACTTCGACCTGGATTGTGTGGGTCAAACCACCAGACTCTCTTGGCAAACTGCCTCAGAACAGAACAATCAATACTTCGAAATCCAATATTCTACCGATTTGGAAAATTGGCATCCCGTGGCCCGTATTCCGGCAAAGGGACAAAGCAATCAGCTGGAAACATATGTGTACTACCTTTCTAACCAATCACTTATTGGTCCATATTTTCAGCTGTCGCAGGTAGACGTGGATGGGAAAAAGGATGTATTTGGGGTACGTTATTTCGCAGAGCTATGCAGTGCCAACCAAGAAAGTGCACACCTCTTTCCGAACCCAAGTGCGGGGCATGCTACGCTCATTGGAAGCCCTCCTTTTGCCCAATGGGAATTGATGGATGGTCGCGGAACAAAACTGACGCAATTTTCTGCCGATGAACAAGGGCGAATGGATATTACTCTGTCTGCGCCACCGGGTATTTATTTCCTGAAATCCATTTCTTTTCCAGGCTTATCAGCAATTAAATGGATTAAATATTGATTTGAGTAAGGATAGGATTCTCTGCATAAGAGATGAGAGATTGCGCAGTTAAGTATCTTAAAAAAAGGCTCTTAACTGCGCACCGCCCAGGTGAATGACTGGGCCTGTTTCTGTCTTTCTGCCATCATATGTAATGGACAATTGCAGGTTCTGGCCTAAGCTGCGTTGGATGACGGCACCCCAGGTGACATTATGGCCCTGACCTAAAGACTCCAACATTTCAAAAGCCACGGGCGTTGAGGTTCCTCCACCATTGAATGACGCAAATACATAATCTGCACGTACCTCTACACTTCCTTTTCCCGGATCATTCCATTTCCATTCCAAGCCGGGACGATGCATCACGGACGTTTCACCCGCCATTACCGTTTGACCGCCCGACTGAAAAGAGCGGTTGAATTTCCAACTCCCTTTATATCCGGCCGTAATCCGAAAACGGGTATTCGGTTGCCAAACCAGCTTTGGATGTATTTCCCAAATCTCCAGATTGAATTCCCGGCTGCGCAACAATTCGGCCCGCGACGACCGGCCGCCATATCGCAATTCGTTTTGCCAACTCCATACATCTGCCAACTGAAGGCGCGAACGTAGCAGGTGAAAAGAAGAAGACCTGGATTCCGCCCCTCCGGCAATGAGACTCGTGTTGTCCAGGGCCTGGAAGGAGTATTCTATCCCGATTTTTCCCCCGAAACGATTGAAATACACAGATTGCCGAAATTGCAGATTTTGTGCCACCAATCCCGTGTCGTTTCCCTGACCGGGTAATGGAGAAAACGATGCCGCAGCATCTTGCGTCCTCCGGTCCGAACGCCAACTGGTTTGCATGCTCCACTTATACACAAAACGCTTCCATCCGCGCTCAGATTGCTTCCAACTTCCGGGCGCTCGCCATTGTATGTTGGCCGTAAGTCGGTTAAAATAGGTTTTTACATAATCGTTTCCCGGAATAAAGACCTTGATATAAGTGTTTCCATCGGAACCAATCATGCTGCCGGAACGCAACTCAAACTCGTCGCGCTCCTTCAGGCTATTCCCATTATAATCGACCCAAATAAAATCTCCCAGCCCATTCAACGCCGGAATAAACTGGTATACCCTGCGATTTTCTAATCCGGCGCCGGTTTCATAAAACACATCGAACGTGAGGGTCTGTTTGAAAAATTTTCCACTGTAATCGGTTCTGGTCAACAGGGTTTGTTCCGGCTGAAGACGAGTGAGTCCGGTGTCCGGAATATCCAGCTGACGATACGTGATTTGCCAACTCAGCCGCTGGTCTTTTCCAGGCTGAATCCGCCCTTGAAAACCGGCATGGTGCGCCAATGCCCCCGTACGCAACTGCAATGAATCGGCCATGCGATCCCAACGAAACATATAAAACAATCGCCACTGCCGTTTGGTGCTGTCGGCCAATCCTAAACTGGTTTCATACTCATGAAAGGCATAAGCAGAACGCAGTATTCTTCCCGTATTTCGCTGGTCTTGCGTATTGATTTCATCGTTGGCTTTCAATTCCCATTGCCAGTTTCTTAATTTTTTGGACAAACTGAGCCGATGTCGCAAAAATAAGGTGTTTCTTGCGGTGTCTTCGGTTTGGGTAAGACTGGCTTGTTGGTCTAGCGCCCAACCACGGCTTTTCCACCGAAAATGAACGGCGTGCCGATGGCCTGCAAATAACCGGCCCTTCCAGTATTGCTCTAATTGATAACTCAATTTTCCCCAACGCTGCTGCTGAAGTTCTGTGGAAAATCCTGCAATATAATCGGTCCCAGTTAGTTGGGCGTTCAGCACTTCATTCGGATTGTTCCGGTTCACTTGATTCCAGTCGCGGTCAAATTCTACACTTCTAAATCGGATAAAAGACTGAAAATTCCGTCCCACTTGCTCGTAACGCAGAGAAGAAATCAGCAAAAGGGTGTCTTTATCCCGCTTACGAAGCGGCCTGCGATCCGTGAGTTTGGCCATGAATCCATAATCCTGATTGTCTGCTCCATCCAAAGAGGAAAATCGATTTCGGTCCAGGTGCGACAGCGCGCCTTCAACATCAAATTGCATGGTTTTGGTGAGTCGTCCGCCACTTCCGAGCGTTAGCATATGCTGCGACTGCGGCGGTACCAGCCGGAGAATGGGCGCATAATCACCGGACGACTGCCCGTTGGGCTGCGGCGGCACCCACCGGTAAACACGTCCGTTGGCCGCATTGGCATCGGTCACATAATCGCCATTCCCTTGTCCTACAAAGGTAAATCGCACCCGCCAAACAGCCAGATTCGGCGCCGTACTATACACAAACACCGGAACCACCTGACCTTGAACCAAAGTGTCTGTTTTGCGGTAACGCACTTCTTCCGTGCTATAACCCACCAGCTCTGCACCGGAAGTCGCCGCCAGCTGCACCTGGTCTCCTGCGGCCGCCAAAATAACCCGATCCGAATCGCTCAATGTCTGAAATATAGGCGTGTTCTGGTCGTCGAACTCCGTGAAAAAATTCATCCGCACATGCACCTTACCGATATCCCAACGATTTCCTGTAAACAACATCCAACGCTGATAATTCCGGTCTGAATACTCAAATTCCACCACAATTCTGCTGTCTTTCGTAATCATCCGCCGCGTAGTAAACGTGATTTCCGATGTATTATAATCGATAACATAATCGTGTTCCAGACCCCGTTTGAGTTTTACGCCGTCTATGTACACCGCTTCTGAACCGGATAAGATGAGAATGAACGATTCATTTTGTAAACCGGTTAGCCTGTAAGGCCCCTGATTGCCTTCCATGCCATTAAATTCCTGTCGTTTAAATTTTCCCCGTGCCACGGCGCCCGCATTGCGTGTGGTCCATTTTCCCTTCGGCAATCCCTTTAGCAGCAAGCCGTTGTCCACAGAAGTTTCCAACATCAATCCCTGCGCCCGCTTATTGATGGACAGGAAATATCCGTCCGGCTTTTGGAGTTGATAATCTCCTGCCGTAAGCTGGGTAGCGCCTTTGCGCAACGTCACATACACTTTGTCAAAGTCCTGAAGCTGCAAGGTGTTCCCATCTGGCTGCACCGGAATATTTTCATCTGTAATGGCCGCCGAAATGGTGATGCCCTCTCCAATGTCACCGGAAAGCTGAAGATTAAAGGCCGATTGAAAGGTGGCATCTCTGGCATTTCCAAATGCAATGCCGCGGGTTAGTGAACCGCTGCGCTGCAAGGTATTGCGGTCGCCCAACCAGGGTTCTGCCACGGGCGCAGGTGCCACTTCCATCAAACGTCGCTCCTTTTCCCAGGTGGGAAGCGTGTCTTTTTCCTGTAAAAATCGCCAGACTGTATCCCTTACCGCTTCGTTTAAATTGAATGGATAAGGCATATAGCGCACAATCACAGAGTCTTCCGGTTTTTTTTGAAAAATAATCCATCCTTTTTCAGAAACCAAACGATAGTCCGTGGCGGGCAGATTCAGCACCGTAGTACGCGATGCCACCACGGGCGCATGAGGCAGCCGCAGCGTATCTGCCGGCGGCATACGCACCAACTGGAAGCGCTCAGAAGGCGTTTGCGCCCGGGCCGCTACCAGCAAAATACACCAAAACCACCACCAAAGGGAACGTTTCACTTCCTCAAAATTAAACCTATTCCCAAAGGCCACAAGCCCGTTTTCTTAGAAAACGATGCGACTTTTTTCTACGTTTTACACTTTTTTTGGGCACCTGCCGCCTTTTTCCCATCCATATCCCGGCCGGTGGTGCTTGTAAACCCTGTAAGTCCACCGATTCAAGTGAAAAGGCGGCACCGGGTGTTCCGCTTTAGTCCTCGCTGCACTGCGGGCTACCACTTCACCCCCTGGCGCAAACTCCCGACCTTTTACACTTTCGACAACTTCGGTGCTTTGTCCCGATGACTCAAAAAATCTTGCGCCGTTTCGGCAATCACCTCATCGATGGGCGTAAACCGAAAATCGGGGAGCGTCTCAAGAAGTTTTTCCGAATAATATCGATGAGTTAAGCCAGCATTTCTGGCCGTTTCTTCCGTGAAAGGCATAGGCTGTCCGGTCAGTTGGCCCCAACGTTCTACCCACCATGCGGCCATGGACAGGGATTTGGCGCTGATTTCCCGTGAAGTTACCGACACTCCAAGGGCTTTCCCGATGGTTTGAAAGACAGAAGCCCAGCTGCGGTTTTCCCCGTTTAAAATGAATCTTTCTCCAAAATGCCGGCCCTGAAAGAGTTTTACCATGGCGCGCGCGCAATCCTGCACCCCAACAAATCCGGTGGATCCGGGGGGTAAAAACGGAAGTCCTTTGGCGGTTTGGGAAAACAATTTGCCCGTGCCCTGCTGATAATCTCCGGGTCCCAGGATTACGGCAGGATTCACCACCAATACCCTGAGTCCTTCTTCTGCACCACGCCATACTTCCATTTCACCTTCATATTTGGTGTGGGCGTAGTGGCTATTTACTTTATCTCGCTTCCAGAGTCGATCTTCCCGGATGTCTTCCGGCAATGCGCCCCGGCCCAGTGCGGCGATACTACTCACATAAACAAAGTCCGGACATCCGGCCAACAAAGCTTCATTCACCAATCTGGCGGTATCCTGAATATTTCGTTCACGCAAAGTCTGCTGGTCTTTTTTTTGAAAAGAAACCATCCCTGCGACATGAAAAATCGCCTGGACGTCCTTAACCGCTTCTTCTACGGCAAAAAGATCACCTAAATCGGTTTCAATCCATTGGATTTGATGCCATAGTGCTTCCGCTTTTTCTCCGTGCCGAAGTTGAAAGATATGACGAGCCAGTGCAAACGAGGATTGGATTCTATGGGTGGCAGTTATGGAATATCCGTTTCCGGCAAGCTCAGCCAGTAGCCATGCGCCTAGAAACCCGGTTCCGCCGGTCACTAAAATCCGCTGTTGCTCCATTCTTTGGTTTAGAAAGGAAGGAAAGTGAGTCCAATGCTGATGGGCGTAATGCCATCTAAGCCACGACCCGCTTCAAAGAAAGGTTGTATAGAGTATTGGAAAGTGGCAGCCACCCGGCCATATCCAATTCTGCCATAAACGCCATAGCGAAAACGGTTGATGCCGGGTAGTCCGAAGGTTTTCATGGTAATTTCTTCACTCAGTTGTGACGCATCTCCATTGGCATCGAACAGATAGTTTGGTCCAACGTATTTGTCTTTAGAATGAATCACATAACCAATTTTGAAACCGGCAGCGATTTTAAAGGTGTTTCTTTTGTTGGGTTTTACCCGAAAACGGACTTCTAATGGCAATTCCAACATGGTGGTGCCTAGTTTATATCGATCCCATCCGCGGTTGGCGGTATCAGGATTAATGGTTTGTCGGATCGATTGGAAATAAACGGAGTCCGAATTGTTGTCCTTTCTCAGGAAACCATTGGTGAAAATATTTTCGGTGCTCAGTCCCAAACCAATGCCAAGGCTAAAATTGGAACGCCCTAGCGGAAAATCACCCATCACGGCCACATCAAATCCTCTGGAAAATGGACTTACTTCCACGGAGCCGGGTTGATTCATCCAGCCGTTCCAGTTGAAATTCATGATGAGCAAATCCTGCTTTACCGGCTTCGGTCTTTTTTTACCGGGATCCGTTGGGCTGGTGGTAGCCGGTGCTTCCGGTTTTCTGCGCAACAATTCCGGTAAAGGATTCTGTGCGGAGAGGAACGGAATGGATACCATCCCTGCGGTAGCCAAAAGAAGGTGTTTGAGGCGCATCATGTTGATTTTTTTAGTCCCTAGATGTAGCAAAAATAACGCCAATAATTGGGTTTTTGAGATAGACTTGGCTGTTTCCGGTTTTTCTTTCACGTTTTCTTTCCTCCAATTTTTCAAAAGATGGGATGCATCTCATGATTTTTTAAAAAATTCAATTAAATTTACAAAATGAAACAAAATGAAGCACTATGACAATAAGTTTTGCCTTTTTAAAAATCTACATTCTGGCTTGGAATGCGTATTACCTCAAAGGTATTTGAAGAAGAAAAAGCCTGTTTTATTGAGGTATTCCTTCTGATTTTTAACGAATGAGTACACGGATATGATTCAGGTTTTGACCGCTGTATTTATTGTCATTTTGTTTGTTTTTTTAATCAACCCCATCATATGTCTATCCCATCCATCGGTATTTTGATTCCTTTTTTTGGAGATACTCCTCCTTGGTTTCCCCTTTTTTTTGATAGCATCAGGCGCAATCCCACCATTGATTTTATCATTTTTACAGACATGGATACAAGGGGTTATGATGCGTCCAATGTGCATTTTCATCCCATGTGTTTCGATGAATACAAGCACATGGTTCGTCAGCGAACCGGATTGCGTTTCGATCCCAATAATCCTTATAAGTTATGCGATTTAAAAGCATTATTGGGTTGGGTTCATTATCCTGAAATAAAGTCATACGACTTTTATGGTTTTTCCGATGTGGATCTTGTTTTCGGAGATATTCGCAGCTTTTATACCGAAGATTTGCTTCGGAAATTCGATGTTTTCTCTACACATGCTCATATTTTGAGTGGTCATTTGGCCTTATTTCGAAATACCAGGGTAAATCGTTTTATGTTTCAGCACATAGGAGGTTGGGAAGAGAAGTTGCTCGCGCAAGACCATTTTGGCATTGATGAAATGTTGCTGGTGGCATTTCTGAAATGGTCTAAGGTGATGTATCCAGGTCTTCCATTTTGGAGGAAATGGCGTTTGAGGTGCGGATTGCCAAGAATGTATTGTGTAGAACAATACACCACGCCCTTTACGCCCATTCCATGGTTGGATGGAACGACCTGCAGCGACCAGCCGGATACCTGGTTTTACAGAAGCGGGCATATCACCAACTGCCGTGATGGCGACCGGAAATTCATTTATCTCCATTTTATGAATTTTAAATCATCTCGTTATCGGCATGATGGTTCAACGGCGCCTTGGGAAAATGGCGAGGTTTGTTTAAGTCCGGGGATTGGCACGCAATTCGATTCCTTTAAAATAGACAAAGATGGGGTGATGCCCATGTCGCATAAATGGTATTTGTCATATGGCCCGTAGCAAATTGAGAAGGAAAGATCAAATATCCTTTCAATGCGCTATTTTTAGTCCATGCTAAAGTGGATATTATCTATTTCCGTCTTGTCGGCCGGTTGGTTTCAGGTTTCAGCCCAATCTGGTTGCACGGATCCGCAGGCCCTCAACTTTGATGCCCAGGCACAGATCAATGACGGTTCCTGCACCTATCCGGAAACGTCCCTTTCTCCCGTTCTTTTAACCAATTTATCTGCGGCCGTTCAGGAAACCTCCGGTTTGTTTTTTGCCTGCGGAGGGCTTTGGACGCATAACGATTCCGGTGGCGAATCCAAACTTTTCGCCATTGATACCGCCAATGGTTCCGTGCTTCGGGAAGTGGTGGTGCGTTCGCCCGCCGTCGATTGGGAAGATGTCACGACCTCTTCCGACCATGTTTTTGTTGGCGATTTTGGAAATAATGCCGGACAGCGACAAGATCTTGCCATTTATCGACTTTCCATGGCGGACCTCTGTACTCGGGATTCCATTTCGGCAGACACCCTTCGATTTTTTTATCCGGAACAAACCCAGTTTCAGCCAGATCCGGAACAGCACGACTATGATGCAGAAGCCTTTTGCTGGAAAAATCATCAACTGCACATTTTTACCAAACATCGCACCAATGCTTATACGCGCCACTACCGACTTCCGGATGTTCCAGGCATGCATCCCGCCGAATTGGTCGATTCTCTTTTTGCCGGCGGTCAGATAACAGGTGCTTCTATTTTCGGAGATTCAGTGTTGTCCCTCGTCGGCTATAGTCCTCCGTTTTACACGCCATTTATGGTTCTGGTTTGGGACATGCCCGGCGATGATTTTGCTTTGGGAAACAAGCGCAGATTTACCCTTGGTTCTGTATTGGAGATGGGTCAATTGGAGGCCGTTGTGTTCCGTGATGTTGGTCGGGGTTTTTTAAGTTCAGAAGCCGTTTCTCAATTGGGCAAACCTGCTGGATTGTATCATTTCGATGTGAGCGCCTTTCTCCTTCCGCTTACCTCTATTCCCATGGAAATGGGGCAGCATATGGACACCGGACAATGGATGATTCGTATTCCGGAACAAGGTTACTGGCAACTGAAGTGGTTTTCTGCTTCCGGGCAAATGGTGCATAAAGACCGCTTGTATTTTTCTGCGGGCATGCAGCCGCTTTCCGTTCCTTCGGACGGTTCATTTTATGTGTTGGAAATCAGCCGGGGGAAGTACCGATTAAGAGGTGCAGTTCGTCCCTGAAGGACTATTCGTCGTAAATCCGCCCCCGTGGTTTTTGGGGTTTTGGATTGGAAGGCGGTGCCGTTTCTGCACGTTCCTTTTTCACCGATGGCCAAATTTGAAAACTCAGACCCGCCGATAGGACGGTATTGAGTTGACCTATG
This sequence comes from uncultured Candidatus Competibacteraceae bacterium, assembly GCA_964578885.1. Classification (GTDB taxonomy): domain Bacteria; phylum Bacteroidota; class Bacteroidia; order CAIKAF01; family CAIKAF01; genus CAZRHR01. The sequence continues at coordinate 61,480 of CAZOEO010000001.1, forward strand.
TTGATTTGTCCCCAAATTGGATTGATCAGGGTTTGTCCACTGATATTGGGTCGGATGGGAGAGATGGAATTCCGGAATTGGAGATGCAGCGCCCAATTTGGGTGAAAACGATAAGCGGCTCCGAACAACAATCCTAATTCGTAGGTATTGAAGCCGCGATCTCCCTGAATTTGTCCACCATCCTGAGTAACGGACTGATGCAGTAAAATGCTGTGAGTAAGTCCGGCATCTATGGTAAAACGATGTTTAGCGTCGATATGCCATCGGAAAACCCAAGGCATTTCCAGATAGTTGAGGTGAATGGAGAATGTATTGAAGTCACCGGCGGCAGGGTTTCCATTTCGGGCTGCGCCTTTCATAATGAAGTTCAGGCCGGAAATGGCACTAAATCTTGGATGAAAGCGATGTCCCACATAACCGCCGGCCACCACGCCCGGTTTGGTCAGAGAGGCAATGCCGGTTCCTGAAATTACAGAAAGCGTGATGCCTGCCTGAGCCCCTGCATACCAGCGTTGCGCATGGGTTGCAAATGTCAGGACCGACCAAAAATGGAGCACCAGAAAAATCCGGAGAATCATTCCTTTAGCTGATGGACGTTCTCACCCGTTGAGTGTATTGTCTAAGGGCCTGAGGGAAAGCCATTCCGGATGCCATATGATTTTGAATTTCAATGGCTGCCAATACATGTGTAAGTTGCTCGCCTTCATCGTCGCCTGGGACTTCGATGGCGGGCGATTGTTCGTTCATCAGGGCCTCTTCGGCTTGTTGGAGTTGAGCCGTGCTAAACGACTCTACCAATTGTTTGATGGCTGGAATTTTCATAGCTTATGCAGTGAGTTCAGTGAGCATTTCTACCGCTTTTTCTTCTTTAGAAGTAGCGGTGGCCGAAACCAATTGACCATTTTTGAAGGTAGCGATAAAAGGTAAATTATCTACTCCGGCGGCTTGTCTGGCTTCGGGCTCATCTTCTGCGTTTACTTCGGCAAAATAGACACCTGTAAAACGTTCATCTTCGGACAATCTGCGGAATTTGGGCGCAAATAATTTGCAGGATCCGCACCAGTCTGCGTAGTATTTAACCACCACCAAAGATTGGTCGGTGAGGGTTTGGGGGAAAGTTGCGTCGGTAAGAGAATGTACGGCCATGGTATTATTTTTTGCAAATCTACTTTTTAATCAGGCACACCGACATTTCATTTATTTGGAATATATTTAAAAAATTAAAAATAGACAAAAGCTATATTTCCGGTATTTTTTCAAGCGTGGCTTTGGGCCATTGAATCAACATAAATTTATCTCCGATTTCGGTGATGAGGAATCCTTGTTGTGGTCGGCTGGCTTTAGGTTTTGAGGTCCATTGTAGGACAAAATGGTGGAGTTCTTCTCCGGAAAGGATTTTGTAGGTGGGTCGGTAGGGCATGTGTTCGGGTTGTTTGATGCCGTGCATTTTTACCCAGTTGGATACCGACACGTGAGACACACCAAGAATGCGTTCAATTTCTCGGTACGATAATCCTTCCAGATACAGTTGTAGTGCTTTGGTGACCAGGTTGGAGTCGATTTGTTTTCCTATTTTTTCAACCGTGAAATGGTAGTGACATGTGCTGCATTTCCAGCGTTGTCTGCCTCGCACCAGGCCGGCTCTGCTGAGGTTCGATTGTTTGCATTTTGGGCAAGCTTCCGGTATTTTCATAGCGATATTAATTTAGCAAACATATACCAATTTAGCAAATAATCTTTTTTCTTTCTGTTTTTCCCTGAAAAAGGTTTTAGTTTTGAAGTAAACAAGGCGAATCCCTATGGCATATCCATTTCAAATCACCTCCATGGCCCAATATCGTGCAGCGTATGAGACGGCTGCGCAAAAGCCGGAAGATTTTTGGAGCCAGGTGGCTTCTCATTTTACCTGGAAAAAAGACTGGGATTACGTTCTCGATTGGGAATTTAAAACCCCAAAAATTCAGTGGTTTCAAGGTGCCCAACTCAATATTACAGAAAATTGTCTCGATCGGCATTTAGATCGTTTGGCACAGCAACCCGCACTCATTTGGGAACCCAATGATCCGGAAGAACATCATCGCGTGCTCACGTATGAGCAACTGCACCGAAAGGTAGTGGCTTTTGCCACGGTACTGCGCAATAATGGAATACGTAAAGGCGATCGGGTTTGCATCTACATGCCCATGGTACCAGAATTGGCCATTGCCGTGTTGGCTTGTGCCCGCGTTGGCGCCATCCATTCCGTTATTTTTGGCGGATTTTCCGCTCAATCCATTGCCGATCGCATCCAGGACGCACAGTGCCGACTTGTGGTCACCACCGATGGCGCTTTCCGTGGCGGGAAGGTCATTCCCATGAAAGACACCATTGACGACGCGTTGGTTACTTGTCCTTCCGTGGAAAAAGTCGTGGTACTTACTCGCACCCGTACTCCTGTTTCCATGCTCAAAGGACGAGATGTATGGTGGATGGATGAAATCAACAAGGCTGAAACACTCGGTTTCCATGAAGCAGCTGAAGTCATGGAAGCAGAAGATCCGTTGTTTATCCTGTACACTTCCGGTTCTACCGGCAAACCTAAAGGGGTGGTACACACCTGTGCCGGATATATGGTTTGGACTGCTTATACGTTCGTGAATGTATTTCAATACAAGCCGGGCGAAGTGTTTTTCTGCACGGCAGACATTGGTTGGATTACCGGGCATAGCTACATCCTTTACGGGCCATTGCTGGCGGGTGCCACTTCCCTGATGTTCGAAGGAATTCCTACCTGGCCAGATGCTGGTCGTTTCTGGAATATTGTGGAAAAACATCAGGTGAACATTTTATACACGGCGCCGACGGCCATCCGTTCGCTCATGGCTTTTGGGGACGAACCCATTCATGGAAAAAACCTGAATTCTTTGCGCGTTCTCGGTTCCGTGGGTGAGCCCATCAACGAAGAAGCCTGGCATTGGTATCATCAACGCATAGGTCAAGGAAATTGTCCGATTGTGGACACATGGTGGCAAACCGAAACCGGCGGAATTCTCATTTCACCTTTGGCCGGCATTACGCCTTTGAAACCGGCTTTCGCTACTTTGCCTTTACCTGGCGTTGTTCCTGTTTTGGTGAATGAACACGGACAGGAAATCGACGGTGATGATGTGTCTGGTTTTCTTTGTATTAAACAGCCTTGGCCTGGGATGCTCAGAACCACTTGGGGCGATCATGAACGCTGTCGCCAAACGTATTTTTCTGCTTACCCGAACTTATATTTTACAGGAGATGGATCTTTCCGCGATGGAGAAGGCAATTATCGCATTACCGGGCGGGTAGATGATGTATTGAATGTCTCCGGACACCGTATTGGCACAGCAGAATTGGAGAATGCCATTAACCGCTATGTAGATGTTGTGGAATCTGCCGTGGTGGGCTATCCGCACGACATTAAAGGACAAGGCATTTATGCGTTCATTATTCTGAACCGGAAACCTGCCGATCCGGAACAAGTGCGAAAAGACATTCATGCCACCATTTCAAGGCTGATTGGCCCCATTGCTAAACCAGATAAGATTCAGTTTGTAAACGGATTACCTAAAACTCGAAGTGGGAAAATCATGCGTCGGATTTTACGGAAAATCGCGGAAGGTGAGTTTGACGCCATTGGCGACACCAGTACCTTGTTAGACCCAACAGTCGTGGAAGAAATCCGAATCGGAGCACTATAATTTGGGATAGTTTGTATGCTTACAGAGCCCGTGGGATGATGTTCTGCGGGCCTGTTGGTTTATTCATGCGTCAGGGTAGTGGAATTGGATTTCCTTTGGCCTGAATGATTAGGATGAAACAGCCTGCATTGCGGAAGCGAAACCCTTTTGACAATAAAGACAATAATCGTCAGATAAAGAGTACGTAGCTTAAGTATATGATAAAAGAAAAACGTTAAACAAGTCAATATGCTTGTCCTGTAAAGAATCTGTATAAGGTCTAGCTTGTCGGGAGTGATTGAAATGCTCATTCAGCTTTTAGGCTTCGTACATCCGGGGTAAAACCCACCCCTCCCCGTGGACAATGTACGACTCCCGTTTGACATTATTCGGCAATTATCCGGTTATAAACGTTTAAAATCGAATCGATAAAAGAGATAGAGCGGATGCGTGTTAGATGTCTTCAAGCGTCTCGATAAAAGGGTGGTGATTTCGCATGTTTGCAGCTCAGCCTTGTGCAAAAGAAATCCGCTAATCAGCATGTCTTCAGGCATATTTTGGGATGAAGAGACAGATTTCAGGCTAAAAAATGGCGGAAACTTTTGCAGTGTCTGGCTTTGAGACATTTGAAAGGTGATGAATCCAGGGATGCTATGATGGCAGCAAAGCCTTCCGTGGAAAGAGGCATTACGCGCTTTTTATTTTTTCGATGATTCCATTTGTAGCGCTCCTGCAAATACCCTGTGGCGTCTGGCGCCGGCCAGCCAGGCCAAAGAATCCGTGGAGAAACAATAGGCCGGAAGCAACGCCGGTTGTCTTTTATCGGCGGGAAAACTGCCCTGATGAAGAATGCCTTTTGATCCCAGCGCGACAAACCGCACCCGACTTCTGTCTGGATCTGTATGAACCCATTGCGGTTTACTTTTTCCGATGTTTTCCGGAGATTCATTCCAAAATACGTATGTAATTCCCTCACGGGTCCAGACCCATTCCCCGCCGGAACTTCCCCATTGATAAGGTGTAAGCATTTGTTGGCGTGGGATTTCTACAGACCAAAGTACGTCACCATCTTTTGAGAATTTGGCCGCCTGAATATGGTGTGCCCAATGATATGGTGTACAATGCAACCGGGTACTTCGGCTATCCATGTAACAAAGATCTCCCTGATACTGAAAGCTTCCGATTACCAACCATGAAGAATCTTCCGGGAAAAATCGCCCACCGGACACATGGAAATAACTTTCTTCCAGCGCTTCAATGGGTATTTGCGGACTTTGTACCATAGATGGCGTGGGAGCAAGAAAGGGCGTGTTCCACCAAATCCCTTGCGGAAATTGCGCATTGATGAACCGTAGGCTCCAAGTGGGTTTTTCCGGCTTTTCTTTTTCGAAGCCATGTACCAATCCAAGGTCTGGAATCACTTGAACCTGTTTAAATTGCAATGAAGGGAAATACAAGGTGTCGCGTTCGAAACTGGGCATGCGTCGGTCCAGCCAAAATGTATATTGGATAAAATGGAAAGCTTGTTTTTTTCTTCTCCCTGTATAGCGTTGGTTTTCTGCTTTCAAACCGAATGCTATGAGTGTATTTTCATCCGAAAAAAATCCAAACCAAGGTCCTTCAACGTCCATGGGCAGGTCCATTTCCCAGAGATCCGTTTGCATGACAGAAAAGTTATCGTCGAGCAGTGCAAACCGCAACCTGTTTTTCTGTGCATTCAGGTGAAAAATCCCGGTTCCATCTGGGTGCGGCAGGGAACTAACAAATCCCTTTTTTTCCAGTCCCTGTGTTGGCAGTGAAAAAGCAAGTACAGGAGAACTTCCAACTTGATGGGGTTGTAAAAAAATGGAAAGATTTTGCTGAGCCGGGCGATACATCTGATACATGCCGAAGGCGGTCGCATTTCCCAATGTAGCGGGTACCCATTGAAATCGTTCTATGCCATAATTGCCCTGTTTGGGCGTAGCATGAAAAATTTTGTTGGCGATGGCTTCTGGTTGGAGCGGAATACGCCAAACGCTATGATAGCCGATGGAAGGCTGCATCCAGATTTCCCAGCCAGAAATTGGATTCGTGTAAAAGCCGATGATTTGCGCATTTCCCTTTACGGGGGGAACGGGGAACCATTGGATATTAGGCACGGATTGGCACCATGCATGTGTGACAAAAAGTAGTCCGATTAAAGCACTTCTTCCCATGTAGTGTCCTCCGTGTTTGCGGAAGTGCCTTGTGGCCGGGAAGGTGGTTTGGGGGCGGTAAGTCCTGCGAGGAACAATCCTACGCCCATGAGCAAGACTATGCCTGCGAAAACATAGGCGAAGAATTCTGGAAAAAAGAAAACAAGAAGGCTAAAGACAATGAGGGTGCCTCCAGTGGTCATCAGGGTTCTTTTTCCCCGGCCGTTTCCCATGACAATGCGCATCATGAGTCAAAGGTAGGGAAAAGCTTGTTTGGGGTGGGAAGGGAGGAGCGGGATTTATGGTTTTTTTGGGGTTGGGGAGAGCGTTGGCTTTGTTGGAAAGAGGATAAAAATAAAGCACACATTTCCCTCTGCTTTGAATGTTCTTTTGGCTGCTGGTTAAATTTAAAATGGGCCTATCCACCTTCATTTTGCCGTTAAAAATGACCATTTGAAGCCACTATAGATACGTTGGTAAATTCTTCATGTACTTGTGATTTGACGTTTTATTCAGAATATGTCATTCCACACCAAAAAAATACCCCCTACGATATCCGAAGGGGGTATGCTTATGTTATTTTCACTTATGGCCAGGAAATGATAATCTGCCCGTTTCCTGAACGCACCCCGGTTTGGGTTGTCGGATTGGTGAGACCGCCGGTAAAGGACGATCCACCTCCACCACCGGAACCTAAATCTCCGGCTTGGGTACCACCACCGCCGCCGCCGTAATAGCCGCCGCCGCCGCCACCGCCGCCGCCAGATCCGCAACCGCCGCCGCCGCCATGGCCGCCTTGACCTAAGGTTCCAGGGGTACTCGTAGCCGTGTTACAAAAGTCAGTACCATTGGTTCCTCCTGCACTTTGGGTCGCTCCAAATCCAGGATGTGGTCCACTTCCATTGTTTCCTGTAGCACCTCCGCCAGCGCCTCCGGGAAAATTCCATCCGGAACCGCCGCCGCCTGCAGCCACGACCACACGGTTACTTAAGGCTGTACCACCTACGCGTAAATCAGATGCGCCACCACCACCGCCGGCTTCACCACCTGCGCCAAAATCTCCTACACCGCCACCGTTCCAACCTGCTGTTTGCGCATTTGCGCCTGCACCGCCCACATATACATGTATCGTTTGTCCGGGCGTGACTGCCAATGTACCTGTTACGCCAGCACCAAGGCCGCCTGCTCCGGAATTCCTGGTGCCTCCTGCTGCTCCAAACAATTGTACCTGAAGCGTATTGACGCAAGCGGGTACCGTAAATGTGGTGGCAGAGCCCGTAAAGTTAAACGTTTGGCTACCGGGTGTGATCACACAGTTGTTCACTGTAATCGTTTGGATGGATGAATCTGCACATCCGTTGGGCGTGGTTACGCGTAGTTTGGCCGTGTATGTTCCTGCTACCCCCCATGTGACAGACGGATTCTGGGCCGTAGACACGGATGGATTACCTCCCGTAAACGTCCATTGATATGATACGCCGGTGGTGGTGGTCGAAAAATTTACGGCCTGATTTAGGTTTACGTTGGTTGCACTGGCCGTAAAACTCGGTGAAGGCAAAGAATTACAATCACATACCATGCTGGTCCAACCTTGCGTTGGCATGTAGGTCTCAATACATTTGGTCACCGTGTTGTACAACATCATGCCAGGTGTGGGCGAAGGTATGGCGTTCCGCTGGGTCGTGTTCATCCGTGGCAATAGCAAGGCTTTTTGATTGGATCGCACTTCTAAAGCCGCGCCCGGATGAGGTGCATTAGCGGTATCTCCAATAAGAACGCCCTGAGCCTGAAAACTGAACGGGGTGAGCATGCCGGATAAAAGGATCGCAACACGCAGGTACTGGTTTATCCTTGAAATGGGTATAAGCATTATTTTATGTTCTGAATCTCAAACCTACGAGGTTTAATCAGAAATAAAAAGGAGGATTTAAAGAAATTTCGGTACATCATAAGTTTTGGTAAACGAATCGTATTCTTTTTAAAATACATAAAATGAATTTTTTATCCATTAAACTATTCTGTGTTTTACAACAAGATAGCTGGAATGAAGTTGGTGTGAAATTTCTGCCGCAACTTCACTTTCATAAAGTCTTAGGGCGATGACAATGAACCTATTTCGGACCTGGATAGGTCTGATATTTTTAACGAGTTTCGGAACGGGGCCAATTTGGTCTCAGGCCTTAGCCACGGACGGGCCGCATACCTATAAACCCATATTACTGAAACTGGATGCGTCGGGCGATAAGTTTGTTCGATTCTACACATGGCATCAGATGTGGGTTTCACAAAACTGGGCCAATGCAGGCACCGAAAATGCAGATGGCCAAGCCTTACATGCATATTCAGATATAGGACTCCGTCGAACCCGTTTCATGGCCGTCGGGCGAATTTCACCAAGATTTTCTACCGTCATTCATTTCGGCATCAACAATCAATCTTTTATTTCCGGAAAAAAACCTAGTCTCTTTTTCCACGATGTGTTTGGAGAATTTGCATTGATTCCCAAAAAACTTTCCATCGGCACCGGGCTTCATTATTTCAATGGGATATCGAGGATGGCTTCGGCTTCTACCATTAGCTTTATGGCCTTGGATGCCTCCATTACCAATTGGACGCATTTCGATCAGACAGATCAGTTCGCCCGGCAAATGGGCATTTTTATGCATGGTCAATTTGGTCGGTTTCAGTTTCGGGCGGCCCTGAATAAACCTTTTTCCTATGGACCAAAACGATCTGAATTGGTATTGAGCCCGGACGTGCAGTTTATTCAGAATGATCAGTGGGCCACCCAAGGTTATCTCAAATGGGATTTTGGAGACAAAGAAGAAGACCTCTTGCCTTTTTATGCAGGCACGTATTTGGGACGGAAAAAAATCCTGAATCTCGGTATGGGATGGTATCATCATCCCAATGCCTCGGCCTTGAAGCATACGCCGGTGCTTGGCGATAGTATTGCTGTCTTCGACCAGTTGCATCTCGGATTAGACGCCATGGTGGAATGGCCTGTCGGAAAGCACTTTTTTCATGCTTATATGGTGTGGCAACATCAAAATTATGGGCCTGGTTATTTGAAACATGGTGGCGTAATGAATGCATACACGGCACCAGTGCAGGCGGGAAATTCTATATCAGGCGGAGGACATGCTTATCCCACACATGGCACGGGCGAATTTATTTACGGCCAGTGGGGCTGGGGGTTCCCTTCCTTTCCCTGGGGACATCGGGTGATGCCTTACCTGGCCATCGGATATCGTGATTATGAGCGGCTTTCTTTTCCTACTTCACATTATGATTTTGGCGTCAATTATTTTATCAATGACCATTTTGCCAAAGTTACTTTACAATATTCTTTACGGCCGGAAGTGATTTATGATCAGAATATTCAACCTCGTTCTTTCGGTCATCAGGGGCAGTTGATTCTTCAAACCCAGATCTTTTTATGAACCAAAACATAGGGAAAAATGAAGGATAATTGGCCATTTTATCCGTTTTACATCTCGTTTTCAGCAGGCTTTAGTCTCCGTTTTTAAAGATATATGTAAAAAAGGGCCATCTTCGTATATGCAGTCACATTGGAGACTGGTAAAATGCGACCACATGCGTAACGCTCCATTATTCTGGATAATCTGGTGTTTATTCCTTCTGGGTTTGCTCTATCCTTTATCAGGTATTTGGAACAGCAAAGGGGGAGTCGCCTGGCTTTTTTTATTTGGTTTCTGGGGTATTTTTATCTTTTGGCGTTTTATACAACGAAAAAATGGATGAAACGCTGGTCATTGGATTAGGTTTGGTCTATTTGGTGGTGCTTTTGGGCATTGGATGGTGGAACGACCCCCGGGTTTTACCGGACAAAGCCGGCCGTTGGATGTATGTTTGGAGTCTTGGTGTGTTTTGTACGGCCTGGACTTTTTATGGCAGCATTGGGCGTGCCGCCGGACAAGGCCTGGAGTTCCTGGCGATTTACCTGGGTGCCAGTTTGTCCATGGGGCTTTCTCCTTACATTTTTAAACGAATGGCCCAGCTGAAACAGATTCATCGTTTCAATTCTGTGGCTGATTTTATGTCCGGTCGTTACGGTCAGCACGTGGGACTTGGCGCGTTTGTAACCCTGGTTTGCCTCTTCGGGGTGATTCCTTATCTGGCTTTGCAAATTCGCGCCATTTCCTTTAGTTATATTCAGATAACCAGTGTTATCCATGAAAGTCGGGTGCCCAATTGGTGGCAGGATCCTGCCTTTTATCTCACGCTGTTTTTGGCGGCTTTCACTATTTTTCTTGGAACACGCTCATTAGATGCTACAGAGAAAAAAACGGGACTCATGACGGCCATGGCCGTGGAGTCGATGGTGAAATTGGTGGCTTTTTTGGCCGCGGCCATCTGGATTTGTTTCGCTGTATTTACATCGCCTTTCGAGATTTTTCAACGCGCTTCCGAACAGGGTTTTATCCATGTTATGATGATCCAGGACCAGGGCAAATGGTTTTTTCTTCTTCTGGTGTCTTTTCTGGCTTTTCCCTTTTTGCCAAGACAATTTCATGCGGGAATTGTGGAAAACAGGGACGTTTCGCATGTGAACACGGCGTCCTGGGCGTTTCCGCTTTATTTATGGGCCATGAACCTTTTGGTATTGCCGGTGGCCCTCGCCGGACTTTTGGTTTTTCAGGATCAGGGAAAAGGTGCGGAAGCCTACCTCTTGGCTTTGCCATTGCATTTTGGACAGAACGGACTGGCTTTGCTGGTATTTCTGGGTGGTTTATCGGCCGCCACATCCATGTTGATTGTTTCTACTTTGGCGTTGTCGACTATGGTGTCGAATCATTGGGTGATGCCGTTGGCCTTGCATTATGATGCGCGCACGGAAGCGTCCGGACGGTTGCGGCAGATCCTGCAATGGGCTCGTCGTCTTGCGATACTTGGCCTACTGGTTATGGCCTATGCTTTTGATCATTGGGTCACGCATGAAGATTCTTTGGTTTCCACTGGATTGCTGTCCTTCGCTGCTTTGGCACAACTAGCTCCTGCCGGTTTGGGTGGATTGTTTTGGAAAAATGGAACGCGAAAAGGCGCCTCGGCCGGCATTTTGGCGGGTTTTCTGTTATGGTTTTATACGTTGATTTTACCTACCCTGGCGCATGCCGGTTGGTTGGATTTTTCCTCCTGGGCCGCCCCAGATGCCGGTATAAAATATTGGATACAACCTACCCAATTTCTTGGTTTGCAAGGTTTGGATGCGACCAGCCAAGGCATTTTCTGGAGTTTATTGGTCAATGTGGTTTGTTATGTGGTGTTTTCGGTAAATGATAGACCTGATGCCAACGAACGCCAGCAAGCATTGCTGTTTGTAGAAGGGGAAGCGGCTGCCGATGCTCGTTTTTCTCCACGCAATAAAGCAGGAAAAGGATTGTCGATAAAAGCGTTACAAGATCAATTGGCCATTTTTCTGGGTGCTTCCAAAGCAGATGCCATCCTACGCGCCTGGGCGGTTCGGCATGGTGTGGTTTTTTCTCCTGCGTCTCCTGCCTCCCCGGAATTGCTCGCGTATGGGCAACGGATGTTGTCCGGTGTGATGGGGGCTGCTTCTGCTCGTTTGATGATGAGCGCGTTGGTGGATGAAGAAATCATGGAAAAAACCGAAGTGCTTACGGTGCTCCATGAGTCTTCCCAAATTCTAGAACTCAACCGGGAGCTGCGCAAAAAATCGGTAGAACTGGAACGTGCTTCCCGTGAATTAATTCGCATCAACGAAGCCCTACGCCAGTCGGATGCGCTGAAAGATGAGTTTTTGTCTACCGTCACCCATGAACTGCGCACGCCGCTCACGTCTATTCGGGCCATGTCTGAAATTTTGCTCGATTTTCCGGACCTTACAGAAGCCGAACAGCAGCGTTACCTCACCGCCATTGTGAAAGAAGCGGAGCGTCTCGGACACTTGATTTCGCAAGTGCTGATTTTGGAGCGGTTCGAAAGTGGCCGGTACACTTTGTCGCAGACGGAAGTAGCCCTGGAAGGATGGCTGGAAGAGGAAGTCGCAAGATTGAAACCTTTGGCGGAAAATCGGAAGGTCAATTTGCACTGGACGTCCGTGCAGCCACTGGGTGTTTTTAAAATGGACATGAACCTGATGAGTCAGGTGATGTATAATATCCTTTCCAATGCCCTGCGCTATGCTCCGGAGCATTCGGGAGAAGTGCAGCTGGTGGCGGAAAAAAGTGAAGAAACATTGGTCTTTCGTGTGTTGGACAACGGCCCGGGAATTCCGGAAGAAGATTTACCTCAGATTTTTGAGAAATTTTACCAGAGCAGGCCTCGCAAACAGGCGACCAAGCCAGAAGGAAGTGGACTGGGACTTGCGATTTCTCAAAAAATTGTTCAGGCGCATGGTGGCCAAATTTTGGCTGAAAACCGCCCTGAAGGGGGAGCCGTTTTCACCATGATTCTTCCTTTTAACCATTTAAATGATTGATGAACATGATGTATATGCCGCGGGTTTTGGTTGTAGATGATGATCCCTACATTTTGATGTCCCTTGAGTTGTTGATGAGTAAGGCCGGCTATCAGGTCATGGTCGCCAGAAATGGACAGGAAGCATTGTCAATGACTCGGATACACGAGCCGCATCTGATGATTTTAGACATCATGATGCCAGATATAGATGGGTATGACATTTGCAGGAAAGTGCGCGCTACAGCGCAAGGACAGAAAATGAAAATCATTTTTTTGTCGGCCAGAATTCGTGAAGAGGACATTCGGAAAGGATACGAGGCTGGCGCCACCTTATATATTACCAAGCCATTTTCCACACGTCATTTGGTACAACAGGTTAAAAATCTGCTTGAAGAGTCTGTGACGGAGGAAATGGCACCCGAAGATACACACGCAGCGGCGATGACGCATCCGGCTTCCTTTTGGGAAAAACAGGCCAGGAAGCTTCTCTGGTTCCAATTTCCCACCAACATGTATACGCCAACTTCTGAAGGAAGAGAAGCTTGGTTCGCCGATGGCATGTTGAATACGTCGTTTTTGGCCCTGGACCGGCATGTACAGGAAGGTCGCAGTGACCAACCTGCATTACATTGGGACTCTCCCGTAACAGGCCGGCAAAAAACATTTACTTATAGCGAGTTACTAGATGCTACGGCATTGGCTGCCGGCATGTTGCAACGTCTTGGTGTGGGTCGTGGCGACAGGGTGATGTTATACATGCCCATGATTCCTGAAGCGGTGGTACTTATGCTGGCTTGCGCCAGATTAGGCGCCATTCATGCCGTCGTCTTTGGTGGTTTTGCCCCCAAAGAACTTGCTGCACGCATACAGGACGCCACCCCCAAAGTGTTGGTGACGGCTTCATGTGGCATAGAAGGAAGTAAAGTGATTCCATACGTTCCGTTGGTAGAAGATGCCCTGAAGTTTACCGAATTTTTGCCGCCGGTGGTTTTGTTGTATCAGCGGCCTGAATTAAAAGAAATCTTACCCGACGGATGGCTGGATGCTGCCGAATGTTTACATGAAGCCGCACCAGCCGGATATGTTCGATTAAATGCCACCGACCCGTTGTATATTTTGTACACCAGTGGAACCACAGGAAAGCCCAAAGGCATTGTACGAGATCATGGAAGCCATGCGGTGGCCTTGCGTTTTGCCATGGAACATATTTATGGTGTGAATGCTGGAGATACGTTTTGGGCGGCTTCCGACATAGGTTGGGTCGTGGGTCATTCCTTTATGGTGTACGGACCTTTGCTGATGGGAGGAACCACCATTCTCTATGAAGGAAAACCTGTGAAAACTCCAGATGCCGGCGCATTCTGGCGTGTGATTGATCAATATAAAGTACAGATTTTATTTACCGCACCAACCGCTTTGCGGGCCATTCGGCAAGAAGACCCCGAAGGAAAAGCCCTGTCCGGGAGAAGCCTTTCGTCTCTTCAGGCCATTTTCCTGGCGGGTGAAAAATGCGATGTGCCGACCCTGGAGTGGATTCGCGAACTCACTGGAAAGCCCGCGATTGATCATTGGTGGCAAACAGAAACCGGATGGCCGATTACCGCCATAGCGCGCGAAAAGGCAGAATATGAGGTGGTGCCCGGTTCTGTCGGCTTGCCTGTGCCCGGCTTTCAGGTACAAATATTGCATCCAGACGGCACGCAGGCAGAGGCCGGGGAGGAAGGACATATTGTGTTGAAAAGACCATTGCCTCCTGGTTGTTTTTCAGGACTTTGGAACGAAACGTCTGAAAAGCTGGCCAGTTACTTTAAGACTTTTCCCGGTTATTATGATTCCGGCGATGGCGGGAGGATCGATGAGAAAGGGTACGTTTGGGTGACCGGCCGGGTAGATGATATCATTAATGTTGCCGGACATCGGTTGAGTACCGGGGGCATGGAAACTATTTTAACCGACCATCCACAAGTGATAGAAGCGGCGGTAGTGGCACAGAAAGACGCACTACGGGGACAGATTCCCGTTGGATTTGTAGTGGCCATGGCTGGTGCCGACACGCATCTTGCCAGCGATTTGGTGCAGCGGGTCAGAGAACAATTGGGTGCCATCGCTTTTTTGAAAACCATCTATGTGGTGCAACGATTACCCAAAACGAGGAGCGGAAAAATCCTTCGAAGAAGTTTACGACAATGTGTAGACCGGGAGCCCATTTTGATTCCGCCGACCATCGAAGATCCTTTGGTCTTTGAGGAAATCCGGAAAGTAGTGGAAGGAAATGCAAGTCTTTAACTCCTTAGACTTGGAAATAATAGTACCTTGGTGAAGTAATTTTCATAATCATATGGCCACCCAAAAAATACAGCGTCCTTTCAACTTTCAACAGTGGATTGAAGATCACAGACATCTGTTAAAACCTCCGGTGGGCAATAAAGTGGTCTGGAAAGATGCCGAATTTATTGTGATGGTGGTGGGCGGTCCCAATGCCAGAAAGGATTTCCATTACAACGAGGGAGAAGAGTTTTTTTATCAGTTGGAAGGAGAAGCCATTGTGCGTATTCAGGAAAACGGCCACATGGTTGAAATTCCGCTAAAAGCCGGCGACGTATTTTTATTGCCTGCCAAAACCCCGCATTCGCCTGCCCGAATGCCCGGATCGGTGGGATTGGTGATTGAGCGCCGTCGCAGACCCGGTGAGCAGGATGGTTTGCTATGGTACTGCGAAAACTGCAACCATAAATTGTACGAAGCCTATTTTCCTTTAACCAACATCGAAAAAGATTTTCATGCAGTGTTTCAGGATTTCTATAGCAGTCTCACTTTCAGAACCTGTGACCAATGCGGTACTGTCATGGAACCACCAGTTGGTTTTCAACCTCAAAGAAACACCTAACTTTGCTATTCTAAAATCTTGCCTCAACCTTTATGGCCATAATGAGAGCTTTGGTGGTGGATGATGAACCCAATGCCCGGCAAAATTTAACCATCTTGCTTCAAACGCATTGTCCGTCCGTTGAAGTTATTGGCAACGCGGGTACGGTACAAGAAGCCGTGCAAGCCATCAAACAATTCCAGCCCGACGTTGTATTGCTCGACATAGAAATTGGTGATGGCAGCGGATTCGACGTGTTGGAGAAGCTCACCACGCCACCGCCACAAGTCATATTTACAACGGCCTTCGACCACTACGCTGTTAAGGCTTTTAAGTATTCCGCGGTAGATTATATTTTAAAACCCATTGATATAGATGATCTTACTGCCGCATTGGCCAGGGTAGAGGAAAAAATGAAGCAAACCCAGATTTCAAAGAAACTGGAAAACCTGATGACCAATCTTTCCGGTCTTTCCAATCGGCAAGATCGAAAAATGAAGCGTGTGGGTTTACCCATTCAGGGCGGAGTGCAATATTTTGCTATATCCGAAATTGTACGACTTCAGTCGCAAAGCAACTATACCATGTTTTTTTTAACCCAGGGACGGGAGTTTTTAATTAGCAGAACGCTAAAGGAATATGATGAGTTGCTCTCCGATCAGGGTTTTGTGCGGGTTCACCAAAGCCATTTTATCAATTTGGAACATGTGACCCAGTACCAAAAATCTGATGGAGGATATGTAGTAATGACGGATGGTTCCAATGTGCCCTTATCCAAAACCCATAAAGACCAATTTTTGGAGCGATTAAGCCAGGGTTAAATCACTCTTTTTTATTTTAAATAAACCTATTCATAATTATTTTTCTGAAAATAAATGAAGACGCTTATGTTTGAAGTTTTGCCTTTAAAAGTAGAATTCTCAAACAGAAAAAGCGTTTACTCATTCAACCCTGCTTTATAATCATTGGCATAAACACCGCTTGTTCTTTACATCTATTTTTGAATATAAGTCAATTTAAAAGTTCTTTATAACAAAGTTTCATAGTGGGAGGAAACCTTAAGGGCCGGTAGTTTTTCTTCTTAAACCACCCCTTATTAACGTCTTCAAAATATTGCACTTTTG
Organism: uncultured Candidatus Competibacteraceae bacterium; assembly: GCA_964578885.1. Lineage (GTDB taxonomy): Bacteria > Bacteroidota > Bacteroidia > CAIKAF01 > CAIKAF01 > CAZRHR01. The sequence goes on from CAZOEO010000001.1 coordinate 77,780, forward strand.
TGCAATCCCAAAGACTACCGGCACCTGAGGTTTAAACCATCATAATATCATACCCCGATTTTATCGGGGTTTTTTTATGTCCATTTTTTCTTAAATCCGGGAAAATTTCCGAAAACAACAGGATATCCGAACCATCTCGTATTTTTGCGGTTTAGTTTTGGGGATTCCCGTATGAAGAACATTCGCAACTTTTGTATTATTGCCCATATCGACCATGGGAAAAGCACCTTGGCCGATAGGTTGCTCCAAGTAACAGGCACCCTCACCAGCCGTGAGCTGACCAACCAAACCCTGGACGACATGGATTTGGAACGGGAAAGGGGCATTACCATCAAAAGTAAGGCCATTCAAATGGATTATACGTTCAATGGCCAGCCGTATGTACTGAATTTAATTGATACCCCCGGACACGTCGATTTCTCATACGAAGTCTCCCGGTCTATTGCTGCTTGTGAGGGCGCATTACTTATTGTAGACGCTACGCAAGGTATTCAGGCACAGACTATTTCTAATTTATATCTGGCCATCGAGCATGACCTGGAAATTATTCCTATCCTCAATAAAATGGACTTACCCAGTGCCATGCCGGAGGAAGTGAAAGACCAGATTGTAGAATTAATTGGCTGTAAGCGGGAAGATATTATTCCGGCTTCCGGAAAAACCGGACAAGGCGTAGATGATGTGCTGCGTGCCATCATCGAGCGCGTCCCTTGTCCCAAAGGTGACCCTGATGGACCGCTTCAAGCGCTGATTTTCGACTCCGTTTTCAATGCATATCGTGGTATCATTGCCTATTACCGAATCATGAATGGAACCTTGAAAAAAGGCGATCATGTGAAGTTCTGGGCGACAGATAAAAATTATTTCGCAGAGGAAGTCGGCGTCCTTAAACTTGACCTTTCTCCCAAACAAGAAGTGAGAGCCGGAGATGTAGGTTATATTGTTTCTGGCATCAAGGCGGCGGCCGAAGTAAAAGTAGGTGATACCATCACGCATTTTCAAGGACCCTGCGACGAACCTATTCATGGATTCGAAAATGTAAAACCCATGGTATTTGCCGGGATTTTTCCGGTAGATACAGAGGATTATGAAGAACTCCGTGAGGCCATGCTGAAACTACAACTCAACGACAGCTCCCTCACTTTTGAACCGGAATCTTCCGCTGCACTCGGATTTGGATTCCGTTGCGGCTTCCTCGGAATGTTACACATGGAAATTGTTCAGGAACGGTTGGAACGTGAGTTCGACATGAACGTTATTACCACCGTACCAAACGTATCGTACCTGGCCTATACCAAGAAAGGAGAGTTGCTGAAAATCAATAATCCGACCGATCTGCCAGAGCCTACTCATATCGATTATGTGGAGGAGCCTTTTATCAAAGCGCAGATTATCAGTAAGTCAGAGTATGTGGGTGCTATAATGTCTTTGTGCATGGAGCGGCGTGCTATTCTGAAAAATCAGGTATATCTCACCCAGGATCGGGTGGAACTAAGTTTTGAAATGCCATTAGGCGAAATCGTTTTTGACTTTTATGATCGTCTTAAAACCATATCCCGTGGTTATGCTTCTTTCGATTATCATCCGATTGGATATCGTCAAAGCCATTTGGTGAAAATGGATATCATGCTCAATGGCGAGCAGGTAGATGCCCTTTCTGCCCTGATTCATAGAGACAACGCTTTCGATTTAGGAAAGAGATTGTGTCTTAAACTTAAAGAATTGCTCCCCAGACAGCAGTTTGAAATTGCCATTCAGGCGGCCATTGGGGCAAAAATCATTGCCAGAGAAACGGTAAAAGCCCTTCGAAAAGATGTAACAGCCAAATGTTATGGCGGGGACATCAGCCGGAAGCGCAAACTACTTGAAAAACAAAAAGAAGGAAAAAAGAGAATGAGACAAGTGGGTTCTGTAGAAATTCCACAACAAGCCTTTTTAGCCGTATTGAAATTATAGGTCATTTGCCTTGATTTTTCTATTTTTAAATCGCTTTTCGGGGTGTAGCGCAGGTGGTAGCGCGCTACGTTCGGGACGTAGAGGTCGCTGGTTCGAGTCCAGTCACCCCGACCAATCTCTCCCGACATAACCAAGTCCTAACGAATCATCCCATTTCTTGCATGACCAATACCTACATTATTCCCACTTTAGGACGTGAAACCATTGGACGAACCATCCATGCTATTTTGCGGGAAGACCCTTCTGCACAAATTTTAATCTGCAATGGTGGTCATTCTGCCGGAGATAACCGCAACAAAGGGCTGGCACAAGCCCGGGGCGAATGGATTATTTTTTGCGATGATGACGATTTTTTCAATCCCGGCTACCTTCACCATCTTACACAAGACGTAGACTTGGTGGTTTTTCGCATGATGCAACACGGCCGCATTATTCCGGATGTGACCAATGAATTGAGAATTGGAAACGTGGGGATTAACTTTGCCATACGACGCAGTTTTTGGGAAAAAGAAAAGCCCCATTTCGACGATGGAAAAATGGAGGAAGATTGGCGTTTCTTAAAACAGTTGCTATCCCTTTCGCCCCGAATAAAAATTACCGATGAGGTTTTTTACAATGCACCGGCTTCCAGCCACATCAAAAGTCCTTTGAATCAGGAAGATCAGGCCGTATTATGGGCCAATAAGTGTGCAGAAGAAGCCAGAAAACTAGAGGCCTACAAGCAAACCATTCGCCCCCAGCTTTATCATGGCATGAAAGCCCTCTTTCGTAAAATCATGGGGAAAAAGAAGTAAAGCTTCTGTCCGAATATTCCTTTTTACCGGAAGCCATGGTTCTGGCAGTGGTTATTTGCTTTTTTCGAATGCCATGCCAACTCTTTCCGGTTGCCACCAATTGGTCAAATCGCCCCATACCACAAAACGATCCACGTTCCGGAAGCCCACTTTGGTCAGTACGCGTTCTGAGGCCAGGTGCCGGACATCCGTCATGGCGTACACCGGTTTTTTAAAATAAGGTAGCTCCTGCATGAATGCCAAACAAGCTTCGGTGGCCAAGCCTTTTCCCCAGGCTTCGGGTAAAAATCTAAATCCAAAATCCAGAAAATCATCATAAGGACCAAAAGGTTCTGTGTTTTTTCGAAACCCGGCAAGTCCAATGGGCTTTTGGTTAGATTGAAAACATACCACCAAACGTCCGATGCCATCTGCCGCATACCGAAGCAATAGTTGGTGGAGGGTTTCTTCCGCTTTGTCTTTGGAACTCAGCGGCGGAATCCCCAGATATCGCATCACTTCTGGTCTGCGGTCCAAATCATAGAAAAAGTCCACGTCTCCGCTGGTAAGAAACCGAAAATGTAATCGGACAGTATCAGGCGGCAGATTCCAGCGAAACGCTGGAGCCATCATAGCTGGATGTTATAATACCAAAGGTACCAGTCAATGAAATTTTTTACCCCTTCTTGCACTAAAACCTTGGGTTTGTACCCGTATTCAGTTTCCAGTTCATGCACATTGGCGAAAGAGGCTGCCACATCGCCAGGTTGCATGGGTAAGTAATTGATTTTGGCTTCTTTTCCCAGATTCTTTTCGATTTCTCGGACGTAATCAATGAGTTCTGTAGGATTGCTGATGCCAATATTCAACACACGAAAAGGAGCCGACGAGCGATCGGGCAGCGGCGCATTTCCCGGATCGAAACCTTCCCAGGGCTGAGCCGGTTTTTTCATAACGGCCGTGATGCCTTTTACAATATCATCGATATACGTGAAATCCCGAAGCATTTGGCCGTGGTTGTATAAATCGATGGGCTGATTTTCTATAATGGCTTTGGTAAAGAGAAACAAGGCCATATCAGGTCTTCCCCATGGGCCATATGCGGTAAAAAATCGCAAACCGGTGGTGGGTACACCAAATAAATGACTGTAGGCATGTGCCATCAGCTCATTGCTTTTTTTAGTGGCGGCGTATAAACTAATGGGATGATTGGTTCCGTATTGGGTAGAATGCGGAATATTTGTGTTTAATCCGTAAACCGAAGAGGAGCTGGCATAGACCAAATGTTGTGGTGGATAATGCCTGCAAGCTTCAAGTACCTGAAGTGTGGCCGTGATGTTGGCATCGATGTAGGCCATGGGTTCGGTTAAACTATACCGCACGCCGGCTTGCGCGGCCAAATGCACTACTGCGTCATATGATTCAGATTTCATCAGGTCCTGCATCACCGATCCGGTGAGATCCGCTTGAATAAACCGAAAGGCATATTTGGAGGAATCCACCAATGTATTGGCTTCAGGAACAATACCCAATTGTGCCAAACGCGCCTTTTTTATATTAACGTCATAATAATCGTTGATCACATCTACGCCGGTCACTTCCAAGCCTAAATCCAATAAATGGCGGCTTAAATGAAATCCAATAAATCCGGCGGTGCCCGTAACTAGTATTTTTCTCACCTTTGTAGGAAATTCGATGTAAATCTAAGTAAAAATAAACAGACGGGGGAAACATGATGCTTGTTCAACTATTTAGGGTAGGCCAGTGGTCCAAGAACTTGTTTCTGTTCCTGCCTATTTTTTTCTCCGGACATTTGTTCGAATTAGACCGAATGTGGCATACCGCTCTTGGTTTTATTTTGTTTTCATTGGCGGCTTCTTCCGTTTACATTTTGAATGATGTAAAAGACATTCAACAAGACCGACTGCATCCGGAGAAATCCAAAAGACCCATTCCTGCCGGAAAAATTTCTGTTCCTGCGGCACTTGCCATTGGCGCGGTCATTCTAACCATGGCGCTGGTTGGCGGATATCTACTTTCACCTGTATTTTTCTCTATTCTGGCGGGTTATGTAGGAATGAACATTGCTTATACTTTGTATTTTAAGCAGGTTTCCGTTATCGATGTGGCCATGATTGCCACCGGATTTACGCTCAGGGTTTTGGCGGGCGGTACACTGGCCGGGGTTTTAATTTCCCACTGGATTCTGATTATGACCTTTTTACTGGCTTTTTTCCTTGGTTTGGCCAAGCGTCGCGACGACTTGCTGATGCTGGCAGAAAGCGGTAAGCCCATGAGGAAATCGCTGACCGGGTACAACATTGAGTTTATTCAGGCGGCCATGGTTTTGATGGCAGGCGTGGTCATCGTGGCCTATTTGATGTATACTCTAAGTGAGGAGGTGATGGCTCGTTTTGGTACACCTCACCTGTATGCCACCGGCATTTTTGTACTTCTGGGCATTTTACGATATTTTCAATTGACACTCATTACCCAGAATTCTGGGAATCCGACGCGTATTTTGCTGAAAGACAGGCCTTTGCAGTTTATTTTATTGGCCTGGATTATCAGCTTTTACTTAATTATTTACGTGAATAAATCGGCCTGGAACCTATGAACCGGAACCTCACCAATTGGGGAAAGTACCCGGAACAAATTGTGGAATGGTGGCAACCCCAGCAGGTGGAAAGCATCCCGGATTTTTCCGGTCATCAGGGCTGGATTGCGCGCGGGATGGGAAGATGTTACGGAGATTCCGCCCTGTCGGATCACGTGTTGTCTACCCTCAATTTGCGTCATTTTCTGGATTTTAATCCGGAAAATGGATTACTTACCTGTGAAGCTGGTGTTACGTTCGACGCCATTCTCAAAGCATTTGTACCCAGAGGTTTCTTTTTACCTGTAACACCCGGCACCAAGTTTGTGACGGCCGGTGGCGCTTTGGCCTCGGATGTTCATGGGAAAAATCACCATGTGGCCGGGACTTTTTCGGACCATGTGGAATGGTTCGATATCATGGTGGCCGACGGAAGAGTATTGCGCTGTTCACGCACTGATAATCAGCAGCTTTTTCAGTTGACCTGCGGTGGTATGGGGCTTACCGGGTTCATACTGCGGCTAGCTTTTTACCTGAAACCTGTGCCGTCTGCTTATATCAGGCAAACCACGCTAGTGGCGCGCAACTTGCAGGAAGTCATGGATTTGTTCGAGAAGCACGAGCAATGCACCAATTCTGTGGCCTGGATCGATTGTTTGCAAAAGGGGAAGGATTTGGGTCGAAGTCTGCTTATGCTTGGTGAATTCGCTACTCCGGATCAACTGACGGCCCGGCAAGCCCGCCAGCCTTTTGCCCCGCATCCGCCTCCGAAATGGACGGTACCATTCGATTTTCCCTCTTTTGCATTGAATGCATGGAGCGTCAAAGCGTTTAATTTTCTTTTTTATCATAAGCAGTTCTCGCGGGAAAGTACACAAACCCTTCATTACGAACCTTTTTATTATCCCTTGGATGCCATCCATCACTGGAATCGGATTTACGGGAAAAATGGTTTTACCCAATATCAGTTTGTTTTGCCAAAAGCCGCAAGCAGAGAGGGGCTTACGGAAATTCTTTCGCGTATTGGGAAACGCAATATGGGTTCTTTTTTATCTGTGTTGAAATTGTTTGGACCGCAGGATCCGCAATATCTTCGCTTTCCCATGGAAGGATATACCCTGGCCCTGGATTTCAAGATTACGCCGGATTTATGGTCTTTTTTAGATGAATTAGACGAGTTGGTATTGGCCTATGGCGGACGACTTTATCTGACCAAAGACGTTCGTATGTCGGCCGACTTTTTCCATCGGACTTATCCCCAATCCGAGGATTTCAAAAAAGCATTGCGGGCGTGGGATCCCCAGCAGATTTTTCAAAGTGTACAATCGAAACGTTTAGGAATTCATGGCGAATAAATGGGCATTGATTTTGGGCGCGTATGCCGATGTGGGATCAGCTATGGCTGACGCATTGGCCGCAGAAGGATATCACCTGCAACTGGCCGGAAGGGCACCCGAAAGACTGGCCCGAATGGCCAAAGACCTGGAAATTCGGTTTGGAATTCAAACCGCAGTAATCACCTTGGATGCCATGGATTTCGAAACCATTCATGATACCTTGAGCCAACTTCAGCCATTGCCTGAGGTGGCTGTGCAAGTATTTGGTTATCTGGGAGAACAGGAAAAGGGCATGACGGATTTGGAGGAGACGTTGCGCATTCTGCATACGAATTTTACTGGCGCCGCAGTTTGTCTGAATGCTCTGATGGTGAGGATGGAACAGCGTGGACATGGCGTTTTGGCGGGAGTGAGTTCTGTCGCCGGAGAGCGAGGGCGTATGAGTAACTTCCTGTATGGCAGCGCCAAGGCTGGTTTATCTACTTATTTGGCCGGATTACGAAATCGCGGTTATCATTCTGGTGTGCGGGTGATTACCCTAAAGCCTGGATTTATCCGAACCGCCATGACCGCTCATTTGACCTTGCCTCCGGCCCTTACTGCTACGCCGGAAGAAGTGGCCCGTGATTTTATGAAGGCGCTGAAAGGTAAGCAACACGTGGTGTTTACCAAATGGATGTGGAAATACATCATGTGGATAATCCGCCAAATTCCGGAAGGAATGTTTATTAAGAAAAAACTGTAAAGACGAAATGTTTGCTGTGCGTGGGCCATCCAAATGCCCCGTGTTCCAATTTAAAGAGAATCGGTTTTACCTTGAATATCAGCCATTTCTTCTTCCGTATTCATATCTGGCGGATACGCCAATAAACGCCCCAGCCACATGTCGAACCACGTCATTTCTGTAGGAAGCGCTGCACGAATTTCGGTCATGGGTACGTCTTTATCGAAACGAGCCATTTGATCTCGCAGATATCGAATACGTTCTTTTTCAATGAAGTCCGAAGCTGCCAGGGCGCCTTCCAACAACAATTTGCGCACGTGGGCTTCGATGGTAGACAGACTGAGTTGACGCGATTCCGCGATTTCCTTGAACGAAAATCCTTCTTTCACCAAAGCACAGGTGACCTCCATGCTACTGCCTTTGATGGCCTTTCCTTTTTTCTTCCGGATAAGACGTACTTCTGCGCTGTTATCCTCTTCTTCTTCAGTGATTTGATTTCTCCACTCTAAGGGAAAAAGGGCTTCCATGGTTTGGCGGGTCAGGGTGAAATCACCTTTTAAAGATAGCGCCATCCATTCGCATTGATAAAATAATTGGAGGCGTGAAAGCAGTAAAAAATCCAGATGTTCAAGGGCTTTAATCACCGCTTTCTGACCTTTCTTTTTCCTGGCAGAAGCCAGTTGGCTCAAAAGTTCTTTGCCCAATTGAGTGAGTGGTATTTCAAAATATTTTCTGGCCGCTTCAAAGCGCTCGGCCAGATATGAGTAATTCACCGGATCATCCTCCCAGCATCGGGAAAGTTGCCGCGTAAATTTTTCTCCGACTTGCTGCCATTCATGTAAAAGCACGAGGCTTTTTCCCGCCCAGGCCATGAGATCACCTTTGTGATTGGCCTTGAATAAGTCCTTTTCCTCTACGAGGACCTCTCTCCATTGCGCAGTTAAATATCTGAAATCGAATGCGATTTGTGTTTTTTGTTGAAGAAATTCGCAAGTGGCATCCATGAGCGTTTCGTCCAGTGGCGCTTGTTCTTCTGCTGCTTCTGTGAACTGAACCAAGGCAAGATCCGGGTCTAGGCCCCGTTGTGGGAAAGGAGTGGTAAGCACAAGTCCATCCAGGCTTCGCAACCGGGAGAGTGCCACATAGGTTTGGCCAGCCGCAAAGACTTGCTGAATATCTAAAATGGCTTTATCGAAAGTGAGTCCCTGACTTTTGTGAATCGTGATGGCCCATGCTAATCGAAGTGGCAACTGACGAAACGTTCCCAGAATTTCTTCGTGAATGCTGCCATCTTTTGGATCCACGGAATAGCGCATGTGGTTCCAGGTGTAGGGGCTTACTTCTATTTCCTGACCATTTTCATCGATGACCCATACTTCGCCATGAGTGCCGAGTGAAAGTGTTCCGATTTTTCCATTAAAATATCGGCCCTTTCCGGTCGGATCATTTTTTATAAACATCACCTGGGACTTGTCTTTGAGGTGCAAAGTGGCTTCACAGGGATACATATATGGCGGAAATTGGTCGATGATTTCTGCCACGAACTGCACTACTTTTCCCGGCAACGCTTGTAATTCCCGGCGGTTGATGTCTTCCGCGGTAGCATTATGGGTGGTCAGGGTAATGTAGCCGCTTTGTGGATTGGGTCGGAAGCCAGGCTGGTAATGGGCGTTCAACAAAGCAATGTCGGCTTCGCTGGCTTCATTATACCGGATATGATTGAGTAAATCTGTAAAAACAGGGTCTTTTTGTCGGTAAATGGTGGTAAGTTCAATGTATACCGGTGGTTGGTTTCGCAACACCCGCGCATGAAAAAAGTAGGGTGACGGATAATATGGTTTTAGATGGCGCCATTCTTCCTCTTTCACCACAGGTGGAAGTTGCATCATATCACCAATAAAAAGCACCTGAATACCGCCAAAAGGTTTCGGTGAGCGGCGAACCGTTTGTAAAACCTGGTGAATGGCATCCAGTAAATCCGCCCGCAACATACTGACCTCGTCTATGACCAATAACTCGGCATGTTGTATGAGTTTTCTTTTTTCCTCGGACATGCGCATATGCCGCACCAGACTTTGAGCTGATTCCATTTTCACCGGACCGTCTAAAATAGGTGCAACATGTTCCGGAATATAACCGCCAAAAGGCAATTGAAACAAAGAATGCAGCGTAACACCTCCGGCATTCAGCGCTGCAATGCCCGTCGGAGCCGTCACCAACATGCGTTTATGGCAATCTTTCTGAAGATTTTTCAGGAAAGTGGTTTTCCCCGTGCCAGCTTTCCCGGTTAAAAAAACATTACGTTGGGTAAAGGAGATAAAATAATGCGCCAAGGTGGCGGGGTCTTGTATTTCACCCATGAACCTGTTTTCCTACAAATATACAAATCTGAAAGGGGGGGGTGGGGATTTTTTGTGGACGGGTTCGATTTTCCCCACCCGGAAAATGGCTATCTTTGTTTTATGGCGAACCTTCAAGCCCTTTTGCAACAAGCAGATTTGCGCAAAACCGGAGCACGTCTGGCCATTTTGGATTTTCTTCAAAAGGCTCGCGGAGCTTCTGCCTTAAGCGATTTAGAACGTGTGCTGGGCGAAACGGCCGATCGCGCAACCTTATATCGTACCCTAATTACCTTCGAGGAACATGGATTGGTGCATCGGGTGGTCGATCCGGAAGGCGTCGTGCGATATGCCCTTTGCGGCAGCGACTGTCATACCGAACAACACGACCATGCGCATGTGCACTTTTCCTGCTCACAATGTGGTCAATTGCTTTGTTTATCTGAAACCCATTTGCCCGCCATTGCTTTGCCTCCGGGATTTCAACCCCAAGGACTACAATTGGTATTTCATGGTCTTTGCGACCGGTGTAGTGCTTCTGCAGCAAACTCTTAGTATATTTTTCGTCCCAACGCATGGAACTACGTCCCCGTTTAAGCATCATTATTTGCACCTACAACCGGGCTCACTTTTTGGGCGATACCCTTTCGTCTCTGGCGGCTCAACAATTTCCGGCGGCCGATTATGAACTTTTACTCGTAGACAATGCTTCTACGGACGCTACACCGACTATTTCCAGCGATTTTTCCGCCGCTCATCCAGACATTCCCTTTCGGTATGTGGTAGAAAATCGGCAAGGATTATCGAACGCCCGAAACCGGGGAATCGACGAATCCCGGGGAGATATTTTAATTTTTCTGGACGACGATGTTCGTCTTGAAGCAGGCTATTTGCAACATATTCATGGATTTTATGCCGCTCATCCTGAGGTCATGGCCACTGGAAATACCATCATTCCGGAATATCTTTTCGCCCGTCCTACGTGGATGTCGGTGTATTTGGCGCCATTGGTAGGTTACCATCGCTGGAGCAAAATACAGCAGCCGTATCAGGGGCGCAAGTTTCCGGTGGGTGCGAGTATGGCGTTTCGAAAAGAGGTTTTCAAGGTGGTGGGTCAGTTCAACCCTGCTTTAGGCAGAACGGGAAAAGTGTTGGGTGGAAACGAGGAAAAAGATTTGTTTTATCGGATGCGCGCATCCCGGATGCCCATTTGGTTTTTACCGGAGGCTGTTGTTTATCATCAGATTGACGACAGGCGACTTACCCTGGATTATGTGCGCCGGCAGGCCATTGGGGTCGGATTGAGCGAGCGTATTCGTCTTCGGCAGATGGGTGCAGGTGCCATTTTGGAAAAATTGGTGGAAGAAGGTGTGAAATCCGCCGGAACGCTCGTGTTGGCCGTGGGATTTCTGTTTCGCGGACAAGGGCCCAAAGCGTGGATGTTGGTGCGTTTTCGGATTTGGGTTTGGCGTGGATTGCTTGGATGGGGAAAAGCCTGAGTGTTTCGGGTAAAAGGACAGCACGGCAATCCGGAGAGATGCGGGGAATAAAAGAAAAACACCGAACCTTTTGGGAGCGGTGTTTTCGAAAAATATATGAACGCTCCTATTTAAAAGTGGAGCGACGATTTGTTTAGAACGGAAGATCGTCCGCGGGCATGTCCTGATCTGCAGGAAATGGAGGCGCATTATAAGCGGGCATGGGATCTACACCTTGCGAAGAGCCGCCATCTTTAGATACTTTCCATGCTTTGGCTTCTGTGTACCATCTGCCATTATATTCTCTGGATTCAAGGTCGAAAGAGACTTGAACTTGATCGCCGGTTTGGAGGTTCGCCTGGTCAATTTTGTCGCCCCAGAGTGAGAAACATACTTTTTTGGGGTAAGTGCCTTCAATCAGGAGAACGAATTCCTGTTTTTTCCAGGTGCCGTTTTTTCCTTGTCCGGTCTGTAAGGGAAGGAGGAGGTCAACTTTTCCGGTAATATCCATAATTGCGTAAACGTTTGAGGGTATAAAGATAATGAAATGGAAGGGGGTTAGGCAATCCAAATTTGGTTTTGCTTCACAATTTCCCAAAAATCTTCCTTGTATCTATCTGAAAACGGAAGATGCATGGATGCCTCAAGACCACATTTTCTACCTTTTTTTAATACGAATCCATATGATATATGATGGGATAAAAAAGCATTGCGCAGTAAAATATCTGATGATAAGTATTTTAAAAATTATTTTAATCTCTGATTTTTCGGAAGATTCTGTTGTTTCATTTTTAGCCACTGTCTTTTTGGGTTTCGAAGAAAAGCGAAACAATGAATGCGCCGAACCAAATCCATTTTAGTCTTGCGAAAGGAAGTTTGCCTTTATCAGCTTTTCTTAATTTTAGCCCATGAGTATGATAAAAACCCTGCGCGATGTGGGAATGGGCTTTTTGGGCATATCCATGACGGCCACACGACTATTGTTGATGGGATTTTCGCGCATTGCACGGCTCACTTCTTCTGCTCAGGCGGCGCAAAAGCCAATCTGGATTTTGGGAAACGGTCCTTCGTGCCAAACGGTGTTATCGATGGCGTCTTGTCCATGGGACACTGAACCAGCGGCCGTGATGGCCGTGAATCATTTTTCCGATTCCCCATTTTTTCAAAAGGTAAAGCCCACGCATTATGTCATTTCCGCGCCGGAGCTTTTATGGCTTTCCGCGCAAAATCTGAAGCCCATGTATGTGGAAAACCGCAATCGGCTTTTCGATCATTTGGCGCATCAGGTAAATTGGGACATGGAGTTACTCGTCCCTGCAAGGGCGCGGCAATCGGACTGGTGGAAAAAAGCCATTGCCAGAAATCCGCATATTAAGATTCGGTATTACAGCCATTTGCCGGTAGACGGACCTTTGTGGTTTAAGCATCTCATTTTTGGAATGCAGGTGGGCATTCCCAGACCGCACAATGTGGTTATTCCGGGAATTATGTCTGCCATTTGGTTGGGATTCAAAGATATTCGGCTGCTGGGCGTAGAGCATTCCTGGCTTCCCAGTCTTGCTGTAGACGATGATAACCAGGTAACGCTGAATCATCAGCATTTTTACGACCAAAGTCCGAAAATAGATACCATGAATTTTGAAGGACAGCGCACCCGAAAGCTCCATGAGGTGTTGGAAAAGTTCTATTTTACCTTTCGGAGTTACTGGGAAATCCGCGATTTTTCAGCATCAGCAGGCGTAAAAATTACTAACTTTACTCCCAATTCCTTTATCGACGCATTTCCCAAAAAGAAGATATAAATGTTTGAAAATAAGACGATTTTAATAACGGGTGGAACCGGCTCGTTCGGTAAGTCTTTTGTGAACCGAATTTTAACGCATTATCCTGAAATCAAGAAAATCATCATTTTCAGCCGCGATGAACTAAAACAATTTGAATTTCAGAACCAGCTTTCCGGAGAAGCGTTAAAGAAAACAAGGTTCTTTTTGGGGGACGTACGGGATGCCGATCGGTTGAATCGTGCCATGGAAGGCGTTAATTATGTGGTACATGCTGCTGCATTGAAGCAAGTTCCTGCCGCGGAGTACAACCCAATGGAATTCATTAAAACCAACATTATTGGTGCGGAAAACGTAATCAACGCCTGTATTTCCCAAGGAGTTACAAGGGTGGTGGCTTTGTCTACGGACAAGGCGGCAGCGCCTGTCAATTTGTATGGCGCCACCAAATTATGTTCCGATAAATTATTTGTGGCGGCCAACAACATTAGGGGAAGCAGAGATTTAAAATTTGCGGTGGTTCGTTACGGGAATGTGATGGGGTCGCGAGGTTCCGTGATTCCTTTTTTCCTCCAAGTAAGAGAAAAGGGCGAAATTCCCATAACAGATCCGGAGATGACGCGCTTCAATATTTCACTGGATGAAGGTGTGGACATGGTGTTGTACGCCTTGCAACAACAGTGGGGCGGCGAAATTTTTGTTCCCAAAATACCGTCCTATAAAATTCTGGATGTGGCAGAGGCCGTGGCACCTTCCGCCTCGACCCGCGTGGTGGGCATAAGACCCGGAGAAAAAGTGCATGAAGAAATGATTACCCAGGCCGATTCTTATTCCACCTTCGACTTGGGTCCGTATTATGCCATTTTGCCCCAAGTCCCTTTGTTTTCCCTGGCAGATTATGCCGAAAAAAACAATGCCAGGCCTGTGGAAAAAGGATTTACCTACAATTCCGGCACGAACTCAGATTGGCTTAGTGTAGATCAACTTCGCCAACTGATTTGCCAACAGATCGATCCTCATTTTCAGCCCAAATGATGTTCAACATACCTTATGGCCGACAAGACATTACAGCTGAAGACCTGGCTGAAGTGTCTCGCGTTTTACAAACTGACTTTTTAACGCAAGGCCCGGAAATTCCACTTTTCGAAAAGGCATTTGCAGAATATATTGGCGCGCCTTATGCGGTGGCGGTGAGCAATGGCACCGCAGCGTTGCATTTGGCCGTGATGGCTTTGGGGGTAAAACCGAACCAAAAGGTACTCACCTCGCCCATTACTTTTTGCGCTTCGGCCAATTCCGTCCGATACGTAGGCGGCCAAGTCGATTTTATTGACATCGATCCCGGGACGCTGGTGATGGATGTGCAGAAGCTGGCGGATTATCTCAATGCGTCTAAGCCAGGAGAAATTGCTGGAATTATCCCCGTTTCCTTTGCCGGATATCCGGTAAATTCACATGAGATTTATACGTTGGCAAAGTCCTACGGATGTTGGGTATTGGAAGATGCTTGCCATGCGCCCGGAGCTTTTTACCTGCACGAAGGGAAAAAGATTTTTTCCGGTGATGGTCAGTTTGCAGATGCGGCTATCTTTTCATTTCATCCTGTGAAACATATTGCTTCCGGTGAAGGAGGCATGGTCACGCTGAAAACCAAAGCATTGGCCGATCAGGTTGCGACGCTTCGGACACATGGTATTACCCGCGTGGCGGAACAATTTACCAATTCTGCCCGTTTGGCTTCAGGTGGAGAAAGCGAAGACACGTATCCTGCCTGGTACATGGAAATGCAAACCTTAGGATATAATTATCGTCTCACCGATTTTCAGGCCGCTTTGGGTCGTTCACAACTATCTCGTGCCGATCAGAACATCCAGAAAAGACGCCGGATTGCAGCACGATATAATGAGGCGTTTCAGTCGGTTCCTCAGGTTTCAGTGGTGCCGGCCAACCATTTTCCCTCACATGCTTTTCATTTGTATGTGATTCTGGCAGAGCGGAGAATGGAATTGTACAACCATCTGCGGACCAAAGGTGTTTTCTGTCAGATTCATTATTTTCCGGTGCATTTAATGCCTTACTATCAGGGTCTTGGTTTTAAAGAAGGCGATTTTCCGAATGCCGAAACCTATTATAGAAGTTGTCTTTCGCTCCCGATGTTTCCCACACTTACCGAAGCACAGCAGCAACATGTGATTTCCGAAATAAGTGCTTTTTACAATCGGCCTTTATCTTCTGTTTAAAAGATGAAGGTTTTCGCTTACTGCAAAGCAAGTGACACCATCGGGCTCGGTCATTTGGCCAGGGTTACCTCATTTTTACTTTTTTTCATAAAAGACAGACACGAAGCCACGGTCTATGTCGAGGGCACGCTTCCCGTTTCATGGGCGATTCAGCACCCTGGAATTTCATTTAGGACAAGTGCATTTTCTTCAGAAAATCAGTTTGTTCAAACGGTGAAAGAAGGAAAGCCGGATTTGGTGGTGGTGGATGCCTATGCCCTTGCGCCGGATTTGGTGGAGGTGTTACAATCCTTCGGAAGTCCCGTGTTGCATTTCAACGATTTTCTTCAGGGACAAACGGCCGCAGCATTTACCATTTGTACCGGATCTCCGAACGAATCCGATTTTATCCTGCCAGCCTATAGCACTGTGTTTTCGGGACATTCCTTCACGCCACTTCGTGCACCTTTTTTGATGCCGTCGGCCAATGTTTCTCCTGCATTTGATGTGGTGGTAAATATGGGAGGTGCAGATAACCATCAGCTGGTTTTTCAAATTTTGAAATGGCTGGATCAGCAAGTCAGCGGATGGCATGTGGCAGCGCTCAGCGGGAAGCCGCAAGAAATGAATCATAACTTTTTGCAGGTTTTCACTTCCGTTTCTGCGGAAGCGTTAGCCACCATTTACCGGACGTCGCGGAAAGGCATTTTGCCCGTTTCTGTATCTGCGGTGGAGGCCCTTGCGTGCGGATTACCTGTTTGTTTGGTACAAACTGCCGACAACCAGCAGTTGTTAAGAAGGTCGCTGGAAAATGAGAAAGGTATTTTCTTTTGGTTTAAAATGGAGACACATACCGATGTGTTACCTTTTCAAGCGCTTGAGTCCTGGCTTTTTTCCGAAAGGGTAGAGGTTCCGGAAAAATTTGAAAGCCAAATGTGGCGAGTCTTTGAGGCGATTGAGCGTTTTTTGGAAGCGCTTCACGGCCAAAATGAGTCCGCTTATCCGAAGGCCGCAGCATTTGCCAAGAGGTACATCAAATCTTCGTAAATTTGAGGTATGGAAAGTTCGACACCGGCTCCGCTCACGATTGGACATTATACGATAGATGCCACCTCGCCAGTGCTTTTAATCGCTGAATTATCTGCAAACCACGGTCAATCTTTGCAAATTGCGAAAGACACGTTGTATGCAGCCAGGGAATCGGGTGCAGATGGCGTAAAGCTTCAAACCTATACGGCCGACACACTTACCCTGGCGTCGGACAAACCCTATTTCCGAATCAACAGCGGGTCTATTTGGGATGGAACCACGCTTCACGATTTGTATGCGGAAGCCCATACTCCCTGGGATTGGCATGAAGAACTGTTTTCTTATGCGGCCTCATTGGGTTTGATTTGTTTTTCCTCACCTTTTGATTTTTCCGCGGTAGATTTTCTGGAAAAGTTGCAGGCACCCGCCTATAAAATTGCATCGTTTGAAATTCATGATACGGAGCTCATTAAGTATGCTGCGGCCAGGCAGAAACCTGTGATTCTCTCTACGGGAATTGCGCGGCACGAAGACATTGTTCGTGCCATTGATGCCATAAAGTCGGTGGGTAATGATCAGGTGATGCTGTTGAAGTGCACCTCCAGTTATCCTTGCGACCCGATTGACATGAATGTGAGTGCGTTGTTAAAATCGTTTCCTGCATATGGTGTTTGGACCGGGCTTTCCGACCATAGTATGTCTCATACGGCGGCGATTTTATCCGTGGCATTTGGAGCCAAACTGATAGAAAAACATTTTATACTTGATCCGGCGATAGGTGGGCCGGATAGTTCGTTTTCCCTTTCTCCGGTTCAGTTTAAGTCTCTGGTTCAGCAAGTGAGAGAAGCAGAAGATATGCTCGGGAGCGGAGTTTTGGAATTGTCTGAAAAGACAAAGAGAATGGTGAAATTTTCACGGTCTTTGTTTGTGACGAAAGATGTGCAGGCGGGCGATGTGATTTCAGGAGAAAATGTAAGAAGTGTGCGACCAGGCGATGGGCTACCGGCTTATATGTGGCAAGAGGTCGTTGGCAAAACGTTTGTCCGTGCGGTAGAAGCGAATGAGCCATTGGATGCAACGATGTTTATCTAATGGGCGTCATTTCTAAACAAGGCATTTTAAACTTTCTCATTTTAGGAGGAGGCGCTTTGTTGGGCTTTGTGGTAAGTGCAAAACTTATTCCATCGCTGCTTTCGACCGAACAGAATGGTATTTTAAAGTTATTGGTTTCCTATTCTGTGTTGGCTGGCCACTTATTGACGTTGGGCACATGCAGTTCATTGCTCAAGCTGTATCCACATTTTTTACAGGGAAAACAGTTGAAAGGAGGAATTGCAGGACCACTTTTGGCTTTACCCATTTTGGTTTTTGGGCTTCTGGCACTTTTGATTGTATTGGTGGGGCCCAAGATTGCTTTTGGCCCTCTTGTTCATGAAAATTCCCCTTTTCTTGTATACGCATGGCTGTTGTTGCCCCTCACTTTTTTTCACATGTTATTTGTGAGTGGAGACTCTGTTTTAAGGGTTTTCCAAATGTCTATCCATGGTACATTTTTCAAGGAGTTTCTTCAACGGGTTTTGTTTTTGTCGGGCGCGTTATTGCTGCTTGGGATGGTGATCACGGCCCGTGATTTTATCTTTTGGTATGCGGTTTCCTTATGCATTCCAACCCTTTTGATTTGGGTGGTTATCTTTCGGAAAAGGCTAATTTCATTTGATTTTCAAAGCTATACAAATCAGCCGTTGAAGGTGAAGACCTCCTTTAAAAGTCTTGCGATTTTTGGCATGTTTGCTGGTCTTACAAGCAATTTGGTTATTTTTTTAGATACCCTGATGGTCGAGAAATTTCTGGGAACCAGTTCTACGGGGATTTATGCGGTGATGGGTTACTTTGGTATTTTGGTTTATTTACCCGGCCGTGCCATTGATAGGATTGCGGCTCCCATTGCTTCCGGTTTACTTGCCGCTGCAGATTTGAAAAAATTAAAAGTGCTGTATCGAAATAGTTGTTATGTGCAATTCCTTTCAGGAAGTCTGATTGCAGGTTTGGTTTTAGTGAACATAGATTTGGTTTTTTCTTTTATTCCAGCCACGTATGCGCCGGGTAAATGGGCTTTAATATTTCTTTTGTTTTCCAATTTGGTGGATGCGTCCACGGGTTTGAACACCACGCTAATTAGTGTGTCAAAATATTATCGTTACAATACGCTATTCATGGCCATATTGGCTGTGTTGACCATTTTTACCAACTTTATTTTAATACCCATAATGGGGCTTGCCGGAGCAGCCTTCGCCACCTTTATTTCAATTTCTCTGTATAATATATTGAAATTCAGGCTTATTTGGGTTAAATTAAAAATTCAGCCGTACAGAATAACATTTCTTTGGGGCGTACTTTTCTTTGCCATTTCCCTGGGCATCAGTTTTTTCGTTCAGGGTTTTACCACGAACTTACATTGGTTTTATCAAACGGTGATTCAATCCACCGTTTTTCTGATGGGAATGGCGCCGATTTTAATGTTTAAAGATTTCAGGCTGTTCTTCGCCCCACTTCTTCCATCCAAGAAAAAGTCCTAATCCCACCAAGAGGAAGCTCAATAAACTGCCGTATAAACTCAGGTTTTCGCCGCGTGATACGGAAGAGGGAGCAAATGTAAAGGCAATTTCGTGAACACCTGCCGGAACTTTTAATCCGCGCAAGATGTAGTTCGCTCGGAAATGTGTGGCGGGCGTGCCATCTATGGTGACTTCCCAGCCTTTTGGATAATAAATTTCAGAAAAAACCACAACACCTTCCTTTGCAGTGGCACTGGTGTAAACCACTTCGTCTGGAGTAAGTGATTTTAATACCAGACTGGCGGTGCTGTCTTTACCGGGAATCACTCCGCTCAAATCGGCCTCAAATTTTCTGTCGATTACCGCGACAGAACGTAGGTCATCCAAGCTTGCCACTGCGGCCAATTCTTCGTCTGCAGAATTGACCCATTGGATGTTTTCCACCAACCATCCTGGGCCATACGCCTGATAATTAGGAATGGGATTTTGCTTTGGATCGGCGATGACAAATCGGGTGTTCATCATATTTAGGCCAGCGAGTCCTTTGAAGATGTTGGCCAAATCGATGCCATCCGGTCCGGGATTTTGCACCCTATCTACCATGGTAGAAATATCTTTTTGTAGTCGAGCTTCGATAAATTCCTGATAACGCTTCATTTTTGCACCATGGTAACCTCCAACGGACGGATGGAAGAAGGAGGTGGTGGCGTCATTAAAGGTTGAAACGCTGAGATTGAGTACACGGTAACCGGGATCAGCTAGTTGAGCAATCATCTCGTCAGCGGGAGAAGGTTTGCGTCCGGAACAAGGAATATAATCCAGTTTTGCGGCCACCTTCCAGCCCATGAAGCCGAGGTTTTCCTTTTCGCATGCTTCCAGTTTTGTGAATTTATCTTCTGCCAGATACCGGCGGCTCACCCACATTAAGTCTGCGGTGACCATCGTAGTAATGACAGCTGCAAAAACGATGGGAGTTACTTTTCCCCGCATCCAGGCAAAAATGAGTCCGAGGCCCAGGGCTGCGAATAGCAAACTTATCATGGTGTCTGCACGGAAAATGGCCATTCTTGCCGTTTCTACAACAGAAACCAGGTCAGAGCGTTTGGCTTGCGTGAGCATGTCAATTTCTTCATCTTTCACGAAATCCTGAAAAACACCTGGCATCAGCCACATCAGCACCAGGAGAGCCATGGCTCCTCCTCCGATCACGAACATGGCTTTTTGGTTATTCCAGCTGGTTTTCAATTTTTGCCCGAACAGACGCATGGGTCGCGTCCAGAAATCGGTATCAGAAAGCATTTGGTGGATTTGCAGGGCGAATAAAAACGGCAGTGTGAATTGGGGAATCACCATGATGGAGTTGACCGCCCGGAACTTGTTGTATCCGGGAAAAAAGTCGATAAAAAAGTCGGTGATTCCAGGCATATTTTTACCCAGAGAAAGTAACATGGTGAGTATGGTACCAATGGCTAGTGGAAGAACGAGCCAATGTTTTACGGTAAAAAGCGCCATCATGGCCATGATGGTTACGAGGATTCCTGCGTAAATGACACCACCTGCGGCATCTTGATGTCCCCAATAGGCATCAAAATAGTTCAGCATTTCCCGGTCTGCAGATTTTTTGACGGCGGTTTTGGCGGCTTTGTTGTTTCCTAGCGGGCCATTACCGGGTCCTTTGAAATTAGGGATGGCAAGTGCCATGAAATCTCCTGTAGCGTAGCTGTAACCAGTAATGTAATCTCTTGGCAATCCGCCTGTTTCGTTTGCCGGATCTTTGGAAGCGGATAGTTCAGATACGGCACGCGTAGAAAAAGGTTGATACTCTTGAACGGGCAGTACTTTATTCATGTTGGTGAAAGTTCCCGCAAGTAGCGCCAAGGCGGCCAGCACACCGGTTAAAAGGAGAGGTTTAAATTGTTTTTCTTTGATTTGGTTGACGGCCCATGCTATTCCGATGAGGGCGACTACGAACATGAAATAATAATATGTCATTTGGTAGTGACCGGCCATGATTTCGCAGCTCATCATGAGCGTAGTGACCACCAATCCCCAGCCATATTTGCGGTGCATCATCAGGGCTAATCCGGCGATTACCCATGGCATGTACATGATTGCCAGAACTTTGCCATAATGTCCAGCGGCAAGGACCACAGCGATATAGGAAGTGAGTCCGAATGCGGCTGCACCGGCTGTGGCCGCTTCAGGTCTCATCCGGAAGGCGAGTCCCATGAGATAGAAACCAGCCATTCCAATCCAAAGATACATGGCAATTCTGGGGAGACCGAGGGCCAAAGCCCATTGAACGTATGGGCCTACAAAATTGTTATCTGGTCGAAAGTGGAGCAGATAAGCGGGCATTCCGCCAAACATGGAACGCACCCAGAGGTCTTGTTCACCCGTTTCCTGCTCATGGGTGATGAGATCCCATGCGCCTCCAAGATACATTTCGTGATCGTGCGGCCTAAGCTCTTTCCCGGAGAATTCGGGCAATCCATAAAAAACGGCGATAAGCAGCAGCACAAAAAGGGCCACGGCATGTGTCCGGAAACCGGATAATTTATTCATGTCCATGGCCCAAATTTAGTGAAAAATGGAAACGGCCAAAGGGCCGTGATCCTTAGTGTTCGATAGCTGCTTTTACCGCCCTGGCCACTTCATGAGCGACTTTCATATTCAGGGTGTCCGGTACAATCTTCATATTAGACATATCGTGTACGGAATCCGCAATGGCTTTTGCCGCTGCCAACTTCATTTTGGTGGTTATCCTGGTGGCGTGTCCATCCAGGGCACCGCGGAAAATTCCGGGAAAAGCCAACACGTTGTTAATTTGGTTGGGGAAATCGGAACGACCTGTACCTACGATAGCAGCGCCACCTTTATAGGCTTCCTCCGGCATGATTTCCGGAATTGGATTTGCCAGAGCAAAAATAACCGCATCCTTGTTCATGGTGCGGATATGATCGGCTGTTAGAAGGTTTGCTTGAGAAACGCCGATAAACACGTCTGCGTCTCGAAGGGCATCTTCTAATGTTCCAGTTGCGTTGTTTGGATTGGTCCATTCCAGCAAAGCCCGTTTTGTGTCATTTAAATCGGTTCTTCCGGAGTGAACAATGCCTTTGGTGTCGCAAAGAATGACTTCTTTCACACAAATACCATTGTTGTCTTCGCCACGTGTAGATGCATTCAAAAGCTTGGCAATGGCCACTCCGGCAGCACCGGCACCATTGATTACAATTTTCATGTTCTGAAGCTTTTTGTCGAGCAGCTTACATGCATTGATCATTCCGGCTAAAACTACAACCGCGGTTCCGTGTTGGTCGTCATGGAAAACGGGAATGCCAAGATCTTGCAATCTATCTTCTACTTCAAAGCAGCGAGGAGCAGAAATATCCTCGAGGTTAATTCCTCCAAAGACGGGTGAAATACGACGTATTGTAGCAATTAACTCTTCGGTGTCCTGCGTATCGATACAAATTGGAAAGGCATCGATGTCGGCAAACTTTTTGAAAAGCATGGCTTTACCTTCCATCACGGGGATAGAAGCGAGTGCTCCGATATTTCCGAGGCCAAGTACTGCAGAACCGTCTGAAATCACGGCTACTGTATTACTTTTGATGGTATATTTCCACACGGAATCTGGTTGCTCGGCAATGCGTAAGCAAGGTTCTGCAACTCCGGGTGAATAAAGCAAGGAAAGATCCTCGCGTGAAGTGATGTCCATTTTAGGTTGCATCCGTATTTTGCCCCGAAGTTTTTCGTGCAAAAACAACGACTGCTGAAAATAATCCATAGTCCTATGTCTTTAAGGGTGGCAAACATAATGATTTTACTAATAGGTCTGGCAGGTTGGAGGATACATGGCCAATCCACCTTTCCTGCGTGGATGGTGAGAGATAGCACTGTTTTCACTGTTTTGGATGTAAGAAATGCGGCGAATATGGCAGCGGTTTGCACTCCATATGAGGGGGCTATTTACGTTTGTCCGCCGGTGCCGGATGGACCATTACGCGGATTGCGGATTGCGTTGGATCCAGGTCATGGCGCCGTGAATATGGCCGAAGGGAAAATGGAAGGAAAATTTGTTCAGGCAAGACTGGCCGATTCCATATTGGGTTTGTACGAAGCGGATTTAAATTTACAAACAGCTCTTATCTTGGCGGATAGCTTAAGAAAGTTGGGGGCTTGCGTAATGGTAAGCAGGAATCTTGAAACGCCTGGTATCAGAGCGTATTACGATGCTTGGTCTCGTGGAAAATGGTTGCGTGTCTGGCCTGGTGACATTGATTCTGCCGCTTTCCCAAAACGACCGACGAGTGGAGCCACTTTGCAGGTATTTAATCATCAGTTTTTTAAATACGCAGATTTATGGCAAAGGGCAAGAGAAATTAATGCATTTCAACCCCATGTGACCATTTGTATGCATTTGAATGTGGAAGAAAAGAATGTGGCTAATGCGGCGGGACTGACACGTTTACACAGCCATCAATACGCGATGGTCTTTGTGCCTGGTGGCTATGTGCGTTCCGAGTTGGCTGGTTCCATACAAAGAGGACATTTTTTTCGGCAACTCACCGACCGAAGTCCCGAACTTTCCGTGGACTTGGCCATGGCTCTTTTAGATGGATTTGAACAAAAAACAGGCATTCCACGAGTGAAACGAGATGCTCCGTTAGACTATTTACAAAAGAAATCAATGTATGTGATGCCGGGTGTATACGCCAGAAATCTTTATTTTTTGCGTCAGATTTGCGGGCCAGTAGTGCTTACTGAACCTTTGTTGCAGGATGAGGAAAATTGGTTTCGAGCTCTGACTTCTAAAGATTGTATCCGTGAGGGTCGGCCATATCCCTGCGCCCTTCATCAGTTGGTAGAAGGTTATGTGTTTGGAATACAGCAATGGTGGGAAAAGAACTGATTTGTCCATTTAAATGGAGACAATTCCATATTAAGTAGGGAACATATCCTTATTTATTTCACCAATTTTTCACCCTGGCTTAATGGCTCAATTCCAAGATATTGTGGGGAATGATTTTTTATCATTTGCTTTACCCAAAAT
This sequence comes from uncultured Candidatus Competibacteraceae bacterium, assembly GCA_964578885.1. Lineage (GTDB taxonomy): Bacteria > Bacteroidota > Bacteroidia > CAIKAF01 > CAIKAF01 > CAZRHR01. Next base: position 101,623 of record CAZOEO010000001.1, read on the forward strand.
AAAGTCAAGTACACTCCCTTCATCAAGTTTTTCTAGTTGGGCTTGAATATTTTATAGCGAACCTGAATTGGTGCGTTTATCAATGATTCGGGACAAGTTATCCGAAGTATAATAAAATCAAGACCATGCTGTCGGATGCTCTCGGCGAGACGAGATAACTACTCAACAGCCTTATTAAGAGCACTTTATCTTGTAGCAACAGCTATGTTATTTGTTTTGTTTTAAGAATTTTATGAAGAGTTATTGTGTTAAATTTTTGAGAGCATTACATTTAAAATTACTTACTTTAAACGGTTTCAAGGATTAATGGAATTTTAAGGATATATCCAGATATTTTCTATATTCTAAGTTCAATTTTGTGGGTAAAGGTTTTGTTATACAGAATCTTGTATAATGAGGAATTTATTTTTTCTTGTTTGATTAGTAGGTTAGTGTGATAAGCAACAGAGACGCATCCTAACCGAAGCGGCCGGATGAGAACCCCCCATGGGCTCGCAGTTTGCGAGCGCACATGGTTCCGATGCGACTTTCATTCTTTCGTTGGTTTCAATCTTATTTTTCCAACTTTCGTTTCTCTGTCGCATCTCCCTTCTTCATATTGGATACACTGCCAATGCATCCTGTTCTAGGCCCGTGATTCCCGCCCAATCATAGATATAAAGCGCGCTTCATATCCATCAAAGGGCACCACTAGAACCCCCAATGAATCCAGAAGTCCGTCGTTTGACTTTTTTCCAGATCCACCAACATACTTCACGCTTAAAGCCCGAAGTGTTCCTCGCCACCCCTATACGTGACGAAGCAAGAACTATTTTTGGGTAAAAGAGGTGAAAAAATCACCGGTGATAGTCAAAGGTACAACATCAAGACCCCCTTTGTCAAGAGGGGAAGTATAATTCTCCCATTCTTTCAATACAGGCATATGATAATTTGAATTGTAATAGTCATATAAACAGTATCTTATTAATTTTTGGTTAACATGATTGTTTTGATGTAATTGAGTGTTGCAAGGCCACTATTTTTTGTAGGTGATTTAGAAATCACGTAAAACATGACGGATATCAGGTTTTCACCTGATGAACCTCATAGGTAAAACCCTGCGTACCCATCAACTTTGTGAATAATTAAAAACGCGCCATGAGTGTGATGTTGATATTAATTTTCCTTGGATTGGCTGTAGCCGGCGGATTTTTATTCGCATTTGCAATGTCTGTGCAGGCTGGTCAATTCGATGATTTGGAAACACCCGCACACAGGGCCATTCAAGACGATCCGGAACAATCAGAATCTTTTAAAACAGCCAAGTAATGGAACAATTCTCGTATGACAACAAGATTGTCAGGCAGTTTCTTATCGCCACCATCGTTTGGGGGGTAGTAGGAATGCTGGTAGGGTTATTAGCTGCTTTTCAGCTTTATTTACCCGATTTGAACTTTAACCTGCCTTACACAAGTTTCGGCCGGATTCGTCCACTGCACACCAATGCCGTAATTTTTGCATTTGTCGGTAATGCCATCTTTATGGGGGTGTATTATTCTGTGCAGCGGTTGTTGAAAGCCAGGATGTGGAGCGATTTATTAAGTAAAGTAAATTTCTGGGGCTGGCAGCTCATTATTCTTTCAGCTGCCATCACGCTCCCTTTGGGTTACACCACCTCTAAAGAATATGCCGAGTTGGAATGGCCAATTGACATTGCTATTGCACTGGTTTGGGTGGCTTTTGGTGCCAACCTAATTGGTACCATGCTGAAAAGAAGAGTGGAACACTTGTATGTGGCCATTTGGTTTTACATCGCCTCTTTTGTGACGGTCGCGGTTTTACATATCGTGAACTCTTTTGAAATTCCTGTTTCCTTCCTGAAAAGTTATTCCTTGTACGCAGGTGTACAAGACGCCTTGGTGCAATGGTGGTATGGACACAATGCCGTAGCTTTTTTCCTCACTACGCCTTATTTGGGGTTAATGTATTACTTCCTCCCCAAGGCGGCAGAACGTCCTGTGTATTCTTATAAATTGTCTATCGTTCACTTTTGGGCTTTGATTTTCATTTATATCTGGGCCGGGCCTCACCACTTGTTATACACTTCATTACCCGGATGGGCACAGGCACTTGGGGTGGTCTTTTCCATTATGCTGATTGCACCATCATGGGGTGGAATGGTAAATGGTTTGTTAACACTTCGCGGAGCTTGGGATAAAGTGAAAGAAGATCCCGTTCTTAAATTTTTGGTGGTGGCCGTAACTTCATATGGTATGGCAACCCTCGAAGGCCCTTTATTGTCTTTGAAAAATGTTAATGCCATAGCGCACTTTACTGACTGGATTGTTGCGCACGTGCATGTAGGAGCACTGGGTTGGAACGGATTTCTCACTTTCGGTATGATTTACTGGCTGGTGCCACGCATGTGGAATACCAAATTGTATTCTAAAAAATTGGCCAACGCACACTTCTGGGTAGGTACCTTGGGGATTATTTTCTATGCCCTACCACTATATGTTGCTGCTCTAACACAGGGATTAATGTGGAAAGCATTCGATGAAAGCGGACGTCTCATGTACTCTAATTTCTTGGAAACTACGGTACAGATTTTACCCATGCACGCTTTACGTTCCATCGGAGGAAGTTTATATCTGATCGGTGTATTTATCATGATTTATAACGTGGTAAAAACGGCTCAGGCAGGAAAATTTGTCGGAGACGAGCCAGCGGAAGCCCCTGCCCTTGTGAAAGTACAATCTCATGGTAAAGAGTTTTGGCACAGAGTATGGGAACGCAAGCCCGTCATGTTTACCATGTTGAGTCTGGTGGCCATTCTGATTGGTGGTGTGGTCGAATTCTTACCTGCCTTCCTGATTAAATCCAACGTGCCAACCATTGAATCCGTGAAACCGTATTCCGCCCTCGAATTACTGGGACGTGACTTATATATTCGAGAAGGTTGTGTCGGTTGCCATAGCCAGATGATTCGTCCTTTCCGTTCGGAAACGGAGCGGTATGGCGAATACTCAAAAGCAGGAGAATTCGTATATGACCACCCTTTCCTTTGGGGTTCCAAAAGAACCGGACCAGATTTACACAGAATTGGTGGAAAATATAGTGATGCATGGCATTTTGCCCATATGTTGGCGCCATCTGACATTTCTCCGGGTAGCATTATGCCCGCTTATCCTTGGTTAGCAGAAAATACGCTAGATGTGTCAGACTTATCTGGCCGAATTAGTGCGCTGCGTACCATCGGAGTCCCTTATCCGGAAGGTTATGAAAATACAGCCTTAGACGAGTTAAATACCCAGGCACAAGCTATTACTGAAAGGCTGAAAGCCGATGAAATTGATGTCCCTGCCGATCGTGAAATCATTGCCATGATCGCTTATCTGCAACGTTTGGGTACAGATATTAAAGTGAAACCCGAACAAATCACCAACCAATAAATAAGTACAACGTCATGATTAAGGAAGTTGCATCACATATTCCAGGCGTGGAAATCATGCCCATGATATCTCTGGGGATCTTCTTTCTCTTTTTTCTTGGACTAAGCATTTGGGTGCTTAGGGCAAAAAAGGAAGATATGGACCAAAGAAGTCGCCTTCCACTAGATCAGGATGGAACTGAAACATCAAAAAATTAAAGGGTGATGAAAACAAAACAATGCTGGGCTATCATTGGCTCATTGGCAATGGCCTCACAACTGTTTGCCCAAAATGCTGAAACCGCAGTGGCCGTAACGCCGACTCCAACCGGATTTTCAACCACGGATTTATTAATCTGGTTGGTAGGATTACTCGTGCTTTTACTTGTTTTTCTGGTGGTTGCTCAATTAGGTCTTGTGAGCCAAACCATGCATTCCGTGCGTAACCAGATTCGTGTAGAACAAGGATTGGAACCCTTGCCTCCACCCATGGATTTGCAAGCCTATTATCATAAGTATTTTACCGGACTGAAACCCCTCACCGCTCCGGAAAATCAGATTGAGGACGACCACGAATACGATGGCATTCGTGAACTTAGCAATGGAATGCCGCCTTGGTTGACCTTATTATTCGGAGGAACATTTCTTTTTGCCGTGGTGTATTTTAGCTGGTTTATCGTATCCGAGGTAGGGCCGACCCAGGAACAAGAATACCTGGTAGAAATGGCGGAAGGGGACTCCATTAAAAAGGCCTATCGCATGGCCATGGCCAATGCCATGGATGAACATACCGTGGAAGTGTCAGAAGATCTGGCTGATTTGGCCGAAGGCAAGAAGATTTTTATGGATAAATGTGCTTCTTGTCACGGAATGGCCGGAGAAGGTGGCGTTGGACCGAATTTAACTGATGCCTACTGGATTCATGGTGGCGGAATTAAAGATTTGTTCCGTACCATCACGTATGGTGTGCCTGAAAAAGGAATGATCGCCTGGAATGAACAACTCATGCCTGGTGAAATTCGGAACATTTCTTCTTTCATTTTGAAAGAATTGGTAGGTACAACACCCCCCAATGGAAAAGCACCGCAGGGAACGCTTTGGACAGGTGCGCCTTCTGATAGTACTTCGACACCACCCGATTCTGCACAAATTTTGGTTTCGGCCGTGCAACCATGAACATTTCAGACTATACCGATCAATTTAGGGATCACCTGCCTACGGTCACCAAAGACGGAAAGCGAAAATGGATTTTTCCCATGGCGCCTTCCGGATGGTGGCACCGCAGACGGGTGGTGGTATCGGTGGTCTTACTGGCCTTACTTTTAACCGGCCCCTGGTTGCAATGGAATGGTGAACCCATGTTCCTGTTTAATGTATTCCAACGAAAATTTATTTTATTCGGAAGTACTTTTTGGCCACAGGATACCATTTTCTTGATTTTTGCCTTATTGACCTTCTTCGTTTTTATCATCCTTTTTACCGTTGCTTTCGGAAGAGTCTGGTGCGGGTGGGCTTGCCCCCAAACCCTGTTTATGGAAATGGTGTTCCGGAAAATTGAGTATTGGGTGGAAGGTGATGCCGCCACGCAACGACGCCTGAAAACTCAGCCCTGGAACGCCGAAAAAATCCGTAAAAGAACCCTGAAATACAGCCTTTTTGTCCTTGTTTCTTTAGTCATCTCGCACACCGTGATGGCCTACATTATTGGTGTAAAGGATACTTGGACTTATATCGCTGCCGGGCCCGCTGAATCTCCATTGGCCTTTCTGGCACTCATGGCTTTCACCGGGATTTTTTTCGCCGTCTTCGCATTTGTACGTGAACATGCCTGCACTTTCATTTGCCCTTACGGCCGATTGCAGGGCGTACTCATGAATCCCGATACCATTATGGTTAGCTACGATTTTGTTCGTGGAGAGCCTCGGGGAAAAGCAAAAAAACAAGAGGAACAACCCAAAGGAGATTGCGTAGATTGCTTTAAATGTGTAGCCGTTTGCCCTACCGGAATTGATATCCGAAATGGCTCGCAAATGGAATGCGTTCAGTGCACTGCTTGCATCGATGCGTGCAACGATATCATGACCAAGCTGCAACGGCCTCCCAACTTAATTCGTTATGAGTCTGAACAACGGATTCGTCATGGAAAAAAACCAGGTTTAGACCTCCGGAAAATTGGTTATGCATCCATTCTCACTGTTTTGGCGGTGGTGTTCATGGTACTTCTCGTGACCAGGAACGATGTGGAAGCCACTTTAACCCGTGTGCCGGGACAACGATATACCTATACAGAAGATAGTCTGGTTTCCAATGTGTTTAAACTGCAAGTGGTCAATAAAACGAATAAGTCCATGGACATTCAACTGGTGCCTAGTCATCCTCAGGGACGTATCAGGATGGTGACCGCCCCTAAACCCATTGCCGGAGGCGAAAAAGCAGACTGGATTTTATTTTTAGACTTACCCAAACAAGCTCTGGATGGTCATAATGTTACAACCAATATTGACCTAATGGTCAATGGAAAAGTCATAGAAACCATTCAAACTACATTTAACGGACCATGGCACGCAAATTAACCTGGAACTGGGGCACCGGAATTTTTCTCGTCATCGTATTTTTTGTCGGAGGTATGGCCACCATGGTCACCATCGTACAAAAGCAGGTACACATCGATTTAGTGGCACGGGATTATTATGAGCAGGAAATTGCCTATCAAGGTGAAATCGATCGGCAACAACGTGGTATGTCCTATTCGGAACGCCCGGATATTATGGTTGATACTACTTCCGGTGGTCATATTCGTGTTCGTTTTCCCGAAGGCAAAGATATTTCCGAAGTAGAACTAATCCTGACCAAACCGGACGACGCTTCTCTGGATCTTAGTCGTTCTTTAACTCCCAATGTGGTGGCAGCATTGGCTTTACCAAAATCCGGAGTCTGGAAATTGCATTTAACCTGGAAAAGTGCAGGTGAATCCTGCGCATTGGCTTTGGGTACCAAAGACTTTCAATAATGTGGTGGAGTGGTCTTTTACTTGGGTTTGCGGGTAGCTTGCATTGTGCAGGTATGTGCGGTCCTTTGTTATTGGCCACTCAAGGCAAATCTTCTTACGGGGTCTGGGTGCACCATGCAGGTCGCTTGATGTCTTATATGTTGTTGGGCGCTTTGGCTACCGGATTGGTCTTCCTGGTTCCCGGCCGCTGGGCACAAACGACTTTATCCATTATCCTTGGCATTGGATTGCTCATATTCGCTTGGTTCCAATGGCGAAGCCCCAGGTGGTCGGTATCTTATGCTCCCTGGCGTTGGGCCATGGGCAAAATTTTTAAACTTCCCGGCTTTAGCCGCTCTCTGCTGGCAGGATTGGCACATGGCTTACTGCCCTGCGGCTTAAGTTATGCTGCGGCTTTTGCCGCAGGTGGGTCGACGTCTCCCATTGGCTATATGGCCCTTTTCGGAGTCGGCACTTTACCCGCGTTGCTTGGCTTTCAATGGGCGTTGGCACCATGGCTGGCACACCGGAAAAAATGGACCATTGTGGTCATTGCCGGAACGGGCATTTGGTTGGTGGTTCGTGGTTATCTGGCCCTGCAAGCACCGGAAGTCATGACCGGACATTGTGCTTGAAAAGTCATCTTTCTTCCTTAAGGATGGTGTTATTCGGAAGAAAAACGAGTACTTTGCCACACGCCTCTCATCCGAATCAACACTTATGCAATCCCACGTCTCTCATCCCTGGCATCAGGTTTCCCCAGGCCCTCATGCACCCGAAGTGGTCCATGGCATCATTGAAATCCCAAGAGGTTCGCGGACAAAATTCGAAATGGATAAAGCAACGGGACTCATCAAATTGGATCGGGTTTTATATAGTTCCGTCTATTATCCAGCACATTATGGATTTATTCCTCAAACCCTTGGAGAAGATGGCGATCCGCTCGATGTTTTGGTGCTTTCGCAGGCCGATTTGGTGCCGATGTGCCTTGTTACCGCCCGCGTCATTGGCGTGATGCAAATGATAGATCAAGGAGAAGCGGATGATAAAATTATTGCAGTAGCCATAGGTGATCCCAGTGTTTCAGATGTTCAGGATATTCAGGCTTTACCAAGTCATTTGGCCTCTGAATTGCGCCATTTTTTTGAAGAATACACGAAATTGGAGGGTAAAACGGTAAAAATTGAGGCGTTTTTTGGGAAAAGGGAGGCGTTTGAGATTATTTTGAAGGGAATTCAACACTATCATGAAAGTTGTTTTTAGGTGGCTTATGGCTAGGTGATTACCTTATTCAATGGAGTGAGGTGTCTTTTGTCATTTTATAGTACTTCCAATTGTTTTTGGCCGTTCTACCAGCAGCCAAGCGCTCTGCCATCTTAAAATCTTCGGGGCTGGGCAGGCCGTATTGTACCGTGTGTAATTTTCTGTACTTCGACTTTTCTGTGACGGCCCTTCGGTTATTTTCAGCTCGCCATTGGCAATATAGGATGGCTTGATCGTACGTTACGCCAACCACTGCAGAATCATAAAAAACAGGATTCATGGTACGTAGTCTCCGGTCATTTAGGTGTGGATATCTTTGAAAAATCAACCCAGAATCTGGAGTGTTCCGCAAAGCAGCTACTTCATCCCCTTTGAAATAAGCCAAGTGATACAAATACCTATCATATCCTAAAATACACACGGGCGATTTATCCAAGAATAAACTATCTTCCATGGGTGCATTCAAGAAATCCGTGGACTTCTGACCGGAATAGCAGGAAGTTGTACACACAACCGCCAACAAAAAAATAAACGAAAAATCATGATATAAGTATTTGAAAATCTGCCATCCTGCTTCTAAAAATTATCTTGTTCGAACAAGACGAACCGCCAGATAATTCTGGGTAAGTTTCGAAGTTTGGCACTACCTCCTCGAGTTCAGGGACTTGAACTCTGTTGCTATTCGAACTCATTCGTTCTGCCCCAAAAATGGCAGTTTCCGGTGTATAAGCGGTTCCGGTGATTGAAGGATCAAAACGATATGTGAATCAATATACTGACCAATTGACAAATGCAATCGTTCAGTGGTTAATGTCCCCAGATTATCCCCTACATAAGCAAGTCCTTGGGTAACCAAGGAATCTAACTGCACGAAAGGATTTACTTTTCTCAATAATGTGGACATGTGGTTGAATGTTAAGGATTAAACCTCAATAGTTAATTTACTGTCATTATTTCATAAAATCAAAACACACCTGTCCAAAAATATTATTTTTGATAGGTGTGTTTTTACTCAGGCTGAATGGGCTTAAATTATTGTATATCAATTTATTAAATATAAAGTTAGATAATGGTAGATAAGAACCAATCCCAAGTAGAGGTTACTTTTGTTAATCATGCCAGTTTCATTTTGTCGCATGATGGAATTAATCTAATTACAGACCCATGGTTTACAGGCACCGCCTTCAACCATGGCTGGGAACTTCTGGTAAATACGCCTGAACAATTCCACTCTTTCGAAGGAATAACCCATATCTGGTTTTCTCATGAGCATCCAGATCACTTTTCTCCGGCAGATTTGAAACGGATTCCAGAGGAAAGACGGCCAGAGGTGACGATTCTTTATCAAGAAACCATGGACCGAAAAGTAATCGACTTTTGCGCTAAACTGGGCTTTTCATTACTTGAATTAAAAACAGGTGAATTGTATTCTCTTTCTCCAACCTTTTCAATTACATGTGCCCCATTTACTGGCGGGGATTCATGGGCCTATTTTAGGGTACTTGACCTTGGTATATTAAATGTAAATGATTGTATATTAAACAACCTCGATGATTGTCGGAACCTGCTACCTTTTATTGGTAAAGTAGATGTCCTATGCACGCAATTCGGTTATGCCAACTGGGTCGGGAATCCCGAAAACTTGGAAATGAGACAGCAGGCGGCTAAAGAAAAACTTGGGAGAATAAAAACCCAAAGTGACATTTTTGCTCCTAAGTTTATTCTTCCTTTTGCCTCCTTTGTGAGGTTTTGTCACGAGGAAAATGTCTATTTAATGGACGCTCAAAATACTGTTTTGGTGGCAAATGACTTTATTTTAGCGCAAACCAAGGCCAAGCCTCTTATTATGTTCCCCGGAGATTCTCTTGACCTGCCTATTCAAGGAGACCATTCTTCCATGGAGGCCCTAGAAAAATATGCTTTGGTTTATTCGGACATAAAAAATTCTGCCTTAAAAACCACTCCATCTGTTTCTGTGGATGTGTTAAAAGATAGGGCTTTAGATTTCATTGAGGCGTTAATAACCAAAAATCCAACAGCCAAATCGCTTATTCAAAAAATGAATCCCAAAATTTACATTTGGGATTATAACCAAGCCTATATCTTAAATGGCTTGAAGGGTTTGCAAGAAATCAAAGAAAATGAAGAATGCTGTGATATTAAAATGTCAAGTGATTCTTTACATTACTTTTTTAGGTTTGAATGGGGGGGAGATACATTAAATGTAAACGGCCGTTTTCGCCAAACAAAGTATGGAGACATCTATCGATTTGAATTGTTTACAAAAATGAGGTCCTTGAATAACAGAGGTGAGGTTTACCATTATCAGGCCCCTTCATTATTTGCCAAACTTAAGTTCCGGTTTAAAAGAATGTTTAATAAATAAGACAAGAAATGATGAAAGGCTTTATCTGGTGACCAAGTATCTGTTTCTTGGTTCATGCAAGTATTCAATTGAAAAAGAACGCCATAAAGCTAAAGGGTTTGTAATTGAACTAACTTCCGCCCACACGGTTCCTCTTGCCAAATCCCTTCGATTTTACAACCTGGATCCACCTGCACCCGAAACACATGTTCAAGGGCCAATCCGGTCAGCAAATGCAAAAAGGCCCGCAACGTCCCGGCATGCGCAATCATCCAAATCCTTTCTTCAGATAAAAGATGAGCCTTGGTCCAAGCGTCTATGCGTGAAACCATCTGCTTCCACGACTCACCATGCGGCGGCGCTACATTGACAAAATCAGACATCCATCTATGAAGCGCTTCGCTTGGAATTTGGTCCCAAGGCTTGTTTTCCCAATCCCCAAAATGCATTTCCTGCAGGGCCGAATGGGTTTGAAAACTTGAGGAAAGCTCAGCGGCTATTCTACTGCATCGCTGACTTGGACTTGAAAACACCACCCCCGGACGCTCATGAAATGCAATTTTTAACTTTTCCACCAAGGCCATTTCCGCCTCCGGATTGGGTTCTACCTCCGTTTGCCCGTAGCAGATTCCTTCCATACCAATAACTGGCGCATGACGTATTAAAACCAGTTCCATAAGGCCACAAAACTTAACAATAGAAACACTTCCGTAAGCTGTTGGATGCTTCCAAATACATCGCCGGTATATCCGCCGATCCATTTTTTACTCATACGCACCAACCACAACCAAACCAGCGCAGGTGCCAAAAGGGTGAGCCACCATGCAAAGGGTGCAAAAAGGAGCCAAGGAACAATCCAACCCCAGCCAATGAGTAAATTCAGTTTTTTCGGATGGGTAGCAATGGGTTTGGCCTTGCTTAATGCGTCTTCCTGAGCATAAGGAATAAGATACATGGTAGAAAGCGCGAAGCAACGGCTTACGCCATGAGCGAAAATGGAAAATAAAAGCGTTGGCCAAATACCATGGGCAAGTCCATGATAAAGCGCCACGGTTTTCAAACCTAAGACCACCACCAGACCTGCTACGCCAAAAGTACCCACCCGGCTATCTTTCATGATATCCAATATCTTTTCTTTGGTCCAGCCTCCACCAAACCCATCCATCACATCTGCCAACCCATCTTCATGAAACGCGCCGGTGGTGAGTAAACTAAAGCCTAAGCCTAGCAGAACAGCCAGAGAAGCCGGAAAAATTTCAAGGCTAAGTCCCATAACCAAAGCAGCAAGACCTCCAACGATGAAGCCAATCAACGGAAAGTAACGGGTAGAAAGATTTAGGTAATTCGGGTCATGGTTCACCCAGGATGGACAGGGAATCCGGGTATAATACATGAGTGCTGTAAAGAAAACATGAATTTCTCTTTTCATTGGGACGAGGTAGAAACATTGGCCTGTTGAAAGGTAGCCATTTCCGTCATCATGGCCGCGGCAGATTGAACCAGAGGAAAGGCCAATGCACAGCCGGTTCCTTCTCCCAGTCGAAGTCCCATCGAAAGTAAGGGTTTAGCGTCTATGGCAGCCAACATGCGCTGGTGCCCGGCCTCTGCACTCTGGTGGGCAAAAATGGCCCATGGGGAAAGGTTGGGTTCGATGGCCTTGGCGGCCAAAAACGCAGCACCGGCAATAAATCCATCTACCATGAACACGCAACCTTGGCGGCCTGCTTCCACCATCGCACCAGTCATTTGAACAATCTCAAAACCTCCGAACCGACATAAAATATCGAAGGGGTTCATTTCTTTAGCATAAGCCTCACGGACTTTTTTTAAAACCTCCAGTTTATGTTGAATGCCGGTAGTAGATAAGCCGGTTCCGGCGCCCACGCAATCTTCCAGGGGAAGGGACAAAAAGCAGGACATCAATAGACTTGCTACAGCGGTGTTACCAATGCCCATTTCTCCAAACATCAAAAAGTTGGAGCCGTTGGATATTTTTTCTCTGACCAATTTCGCCCCGGCTTCAAGCCCCAGATGAACTTGTTCTGAGGTCATCGCCGACCCGTGCAGCATGTTGGCCGTACCTGAACCCAGTCGTTGATTTTTGAGCATGGGATGGTTGGGGACGGGCGAAAGGATTCCTGCATCTACAACGGAAAGCTCAATTTGATGCTGTCGGCAAAAAACATTGATGGCGGCGCCTCCGGATAAAAAATTGAGCACCATTTGGCGGGTTACTTCGGAAGGATAAGCTGAAATTCCTTCTGCGGACAGCCCATGGTCTCCCGCGAAAACCAACATGGTAGGTTTGTGTAGGGTGGGCTTTAAAGTTTGTTGGGCATGACAAAGTTGAAAAGCCACTGATTCTAATAGCCCCAACGCCCCTAAAGGTTTTGTTTTTTGGTCAATAGCAGCTTGAATGGCTTCGGGAAGAAGCACCTTACTAATCTTAAGAAAGGGTAGGAACGGAGGAGTTGAAAATTTTGGCGCCCGTCCATTCTGCCAAACCGAACAATACGGCGGAGTAAATCAAATTTCCGGCTACGGTTCCTTTAAGGAAAGGAAGCCCTGCAGCATAACAGGCAACAAGGCCGGATGCATCCTGGGCATACAATGGATTTCCTGGCCAGCAGGCAAAATTTGTTACAAGGAAAAATATGGCAGAAGCACCTAAAGCAGCGCCGAGGATTCTGAAAGGGTTACGTATTTTCAGCACGGGGATGGCCAATGCGCTGGTAAGAAGCATGGTGCCATACACCACCCACCAGCCTTCGTAGGCCCAAATGAATCCCTCATTGGCTTCTTTATATAGGATATTGTTGATGAAAAGGTCGCTTACAAAAAGGGTCAGCAAGGGCAAAAGCAACCCTAAAACCTGAAATTTTCCGCGAAAATATGCTGCGCCAAACAGAGCAAGGGCACCCATGGGAGCAAAATTCATCGGATGAGGAATGAGCCTGGACCATGCGGCCACCATCATAAAGCCAATATAAAGGAGCAGAAGGGGGAGTATATTTTTTTTCATGCCTTGACTTTTCTTTAAAGATTTGTGCAGAAATGCGTCCATAAAAGGTGTAACGACTTTTGCACGGCGTGAAATTAAGAAGATTTTCTTTTGATTCCGCAAGGTTTTGGAATTACCTCTGCCGGTGGTAAGTCGTTCCCGGGTTTTTGGCCAACCCTGAGCATGTTGTCATAAATGGATGGGTTGGATTGGATTTCAATCTCCAATGTTGGGTAGTGGTTTTTTAACCAAATGTACAAGCAAAGATGTTGGAGAAAGAATACGAAAATGGGATAAAGAACGTAATGAAAAGTAAACTAAACCATTTAAAAAAGAGAAAAACATGCGTATCCGTGGATAAAGTATTGGATACACATGTTTTCTCTAGAACCCAAGTTTATTAAAGGAAGGAAGATAATGGTACAATATTCCAAAAAATTTAAATGTGTTCCAAAATTTGGGAAAACTTTTTTCTTGTATTTTCCCAAATTAACCATTCTTTCGTCTCTACATCGGTCAAAATGAGATTGGAAGCATCAAAAAATCTGCGGTTTATTTCAAGTTCAACTTCTTCTAGAACGGCCTGAACCGAAGCGCCGTCCTGACTCAATCTTGCCAATGGACTCTGTCCAATAATTGGAAAAATTTCATCAAATGTTTTATGTTGGAATGGTTGCACTTGATTGGATATTTGGTTATTTTAGCGAAATATTTTTGCAGACCCGTTAATTGACACAGATTCCCATTTGTCCCAATGTTTCCTATGTGATTCCCCAATCACAGCGGGTCTGCTTTTTTTCAATTTTGTAATTCGTCCACCACAATAGCAATCGCTGCCGCATCCTGTCTTCTGATGGCTTGATCAGCAGATAATCTCTGCGTTGCGGTAATATCCGTTTTGAATGTCAGAAGTTGTAACAAAATGGCGATGGCTGTAGCTAACATGTTGGTAACGTTATTGTTATTAATTTTGTAATTCGTCTACTACAATTTGAGCTGCAATCGGATCCTGGGTTCGGATGGCGGTTTCTCCAGAAATTCTGGTTGCAGAGCTTATATCTGTACTCGTCGTAAGTAAGGTAAGCAAAAGGGAAAAAATGAGGGTCATGGTTTGGAGTATTAGGGTTGATTAATTTTGTAATTCGTCTACCACAATCTGAGCAGCAATTGGGTCTTGTGTGCGGATGGCCGTTTCTCCTGAAGTACGTGTAGATGTGTTAACGTTCGTAGAAGCGGTAAGCAACGCAAGAAGAAGTGTGAAAATCGCTGTCATATTATGTGGTGTTTCGTTTGGTCTGAATTTCTAGTTCAAAGTTGTGGCTTATTCACCCCCCGGAAAACACCAAATCAGGCAAAATTTGACAATACGAGAAACTTGATGTACATTTGAAGAGTAAATCAAAAAGTGCCCGTTATGAGCAGGAATGATGTAGAACCTTTGCATGCCTTGTTGTCTAAGATGACACCCGCTGAACGCGAGGCCGCATCTGCATTTATTGCTGGATTTAACAGGAAATATGGTAGTTATGAGCCAAAAACGCTCAAATTGCTTCAGTGTATTTCTGACAATACGAACGGCGATTTACCAGATGGTTTTTCACTAAAACAATCCCTTTTTCCGGAAATGACGGAAGTGGCATTCACTAAATTGCTTGCCAGACTTAGAGAAAAACTCCTTGAATCCTGGATCATCGACGTTAATCTGGATCGAAAAGACCGCTTCGCACCTTCCTGGGTGATTCGCCAAAAAGTGAGAAAACGCATTATCATGGTGGAATTGCTCGTGAATCAAGGCCTCTTCTCCGAAGCCAAACACCTTATCCGCAAAACCGAGAAAGATTGTGCCGCCCACGCACTTTACGACCAGTTGATTGCACTAAAACATATTCAATATATTCTCATTAGTCAACAACAAGGCTCTGAATTTGCCGAAGATATTTTTAAGGAAATGCCTCTGCTTCAGGCCAAAGACCAGGTGAAAAGACGGGCCGAAATGGCGTTTTACCGCCATCAGTTTTATGGGCGAAATAAGGCCTCTGCCAAATTACCCCTGCAACAACTCAAACAGGACATTACGGACATCGAATCTAACCCAGGTTTGCCCTCCGTCCCAACCGCACAATATTTCCTCCTTTCTCTAAAAACCCTTTATCATGAGAAAAGTGGACAATACGCTAAAATGATTCCTGTTATCCAGAACATGCTTCAGCTTTTTTCGGACGAACCTTCCGTACATCTGCCTGTTCGCCGTGCCAACGCTCATCTTCAACTTTTTACCGCCCACTGCTTTTTAGGACAATTTCAAGAAGCGCTTGCACATGCAGAATCGGCCGGCGCCATCATTAATAACCAATCAAAGGCATCCGTAGAAATTAAAAAAGTGAGGTTTTACCCATTGCTTCACCTGAATCGACTGCAGGAAGCAGAAGCACTTTTAAATGAAGTGTCGGCCAAAGCAGAATTGCTGCATGGCGAAAACCAGGTCTATTTGGAAAAAATCGTGTATCTGCGGGCTGTCCTGGCATTTAAACAAAAGTCCTATGCCCAGGCCGCCAGGTTACTCGCCTCTTTGTCGCATTTGCCCGATGAAAAAGATGGATGGAACGTGGGAATTCGCTTGCTTCAAATTCAAAACCGCATTGAAAAACACCTTTTCGATGCGGCGGATACCCAAATCGCTAATTTTAAACGGCATTTGGAACGTATTGCCAAATCAGAAAAATTGGCCAAAAGAGCCGTTATTATTCTTCGTGTATTGCATGACCTCGCCGCGAACGCTTTCCATTTTTCACAAACCCTTCAGCGCCAACAACCTTTGTTGGATTTATTGAAAGACAATGCGGAAGAATATCGATGGGACCCTTTTGGCGCAGAAGTAATCCCTTTTGATCAATGGTTCATGGATATGGTGGTACAGGAAAATCAACATGCCGGACGTCCCGCGACAAAACGGCCAACAGACGCACTGGTGTCTCGCTGAAATCGTACTTATATTCCGATTTTCCTTTTCCAATCATCTGAATGGCAGCACTTTTTTATGTCCATGTCGACGATGGCTTCGTTGATTTTTGCTTTTAATTCATGACAGTGCGCATGGTGAGCTCCAATCCGGAACTGTTTCTTTCAGAGTTTAAATGACGTCTCCATGGGCATGCTCCCATTTTCCGCTCGAAGACGTTCATTTAGTCCTGTTTTATCCTTTTGTATATCCGAAATGCCGGCCTTCTTTGCTTTTTCGGGAAAAAGGGAAGAAATGAAAAATGGGCCGTCCCATCCGGATTGGAGCGCATAACCGGAATGGATTTTCTGAACAATACATACTATATGTATAGATGTCATTTGGAGAACCGCTTATGTACCACATAGTGAAAGGTAAGTTAAACCGGCTTTTACGTGATGGCGTCTAGTTTTCGTAAGGAAGCAGAATATGGCGTTGAAATCATTGTAAAATCCCATATTTGTGGAACCCTTAGAAGGATTACTTGTTAGAAGAATGGCATGTCTGCACTTTCTACCATAAAAAAACCGGTGGCCACCGAAATGGAAGCTTTCGAAAAGCAGTTTCGTGAGGCCATGCGTAGTTCAGTTCCTTTACTGGATTCGATTACGCATTATATTGTAAAGCGCAAAGGCAAGCAAATACGGCCACTCTTTGTCTTTTTAACCGCTAAGCTTCAGGGAGGCGTTACGCCTGCTACATACAGGGCGGGGATTCTGATAGAATTATTGCATACGGCCACGCTGGTCCATGATGATGTGGTAGACGATTCCAATGCCCGACGCGGTTTTTTTTCATTGAATGCGTTGTGGAAAAATAAAATTGCGGTACTTGTCGGGGACTATCTGCTAAGTCGGGGACTGCTAGTAAGTACACAAAACGGAGATTTTAAATTGCTTTCCCTGGTCTCAGATGCCGTGCGCTTGATGAGTGAGGGAGAGTTATTGCAGATTGAAAAAGCCCGGAAACTGGACATTAAAGAGTCCGTTTACTTTGATATTATCACCCGAAAAACGGCCAGTCTGATTGCTTCTTGCTGCGCTTGCGGAGCTTCGTCGGCCGGCGCATCTGATGCAGATATCGAAAAGATGCGGCTGTTTGGCGAAAAAGCAGGAATTGCCTTTCAAATCAAGGACGATTTGTTCGATTACGACCAGGCGACCAATGTCGGAAAGCCAACCGGAATCGACATCAAAGAACAGAAAATGACTTTGCCACTAATTTACGCCCTGGATAAAGCCGATGCCAATACCAGGAGACGCATAATTCGTTTGGTAAAGCAAGGAGGCGAAGATCCTAAAAGGGTAAAGGAGGTGATTGATTTTGTTCAGCAAAGCGGCGGAATTGCGTATGCTGCGGAAAAAATGATGGCCTTTCAGGATGAAGCCCTGGCTATTTTAGACTCCTGCGCCCCTTCTGACGCACGAGATGCTCTCCGTGACCTTTTGATTTTCACGACGGAGCGAAAATTCTAACGCATGGTTCCGCCACGCATCTTATATCCTGGATTATGGATAAAAGCACCAGTGGCAGGGTGGTATCTCACTTTCGACGATGGCCCCACGCCGGAAATTACAGAAGCGGTGCTCAAACTGTTGGACCAGTATCAAATAAAAGCCAGCTTTTTTCTTTCGGGAGCACAGATTAAAAAACATCCAGCCTTCGTTTCCATGTATGCCAAACATGGGCACACGATAGGTTTTCACGGCCATGAGCATGAAAATGGATTTTGGAAGTCCACCAAATGGCTGCAACAAAATTTTACTCTTCCTCCCGGATTAGAATCCGTTCGTTTTTTTAGAGCACCTTATGGAAGATTGTGGCCATGGCAATATTCCAATTTGAGATGCATGGGGCAATGGGTGCACTGGTCCTTTATGGCAGGCGATTTTTATCCGTTGAAACATCCCGGCGCTCAGTCTGCTTCATTTAAAAAAAGACTGGCTCAAACCAGCGAAAATGAAATTTTTGTCTTTCACGACAGCATCAAAGCCCGTCATCATCTGATGTGGATGTTGCAAGAAGTCATCGAGACGGGAATAAAAAAGGGGGTGACTTTTCGCGTTCTTTCGTGACGAACTTCAAAAAGCCGACATTTTTCAATTTTTGCCGACATTTTTCATTCAGGCCCTTTTTTTGAAAAGCATGAAGAAGAGGATTTCGAATTGGGTTATGGTAGGTATAAATGAAAAAGTATGGATGGAGAGATAATGAATTGCGGACGTTAGGATTTTATTTAAATTGTTTTCAAATAATTGATAATCAATTATAATTTTGTTTTTATATCCTTTTTTGAAATTATTTATCAGGAAATTAATTGACCATAAATTTCTTTTCCCTAACCGCTCGCAAGGCATAGATTAAAATGGATGTCCTTTTTCAAAATTATGGACAGTAGCAACCCTTTCAGCCCGTATTGTTGAAAAATTGGAAAATGTGCGCTTGTTTCTTCCAAAATTAAAACTTTGTTAGGTTAAAACCTTTTAATAGGCTTGTTTTAGGTATGTTTTAATACATTTTTAATTATTTGAAAAACAAGTTGTTATGTTGTTTTTTCCAAATAATGAACGGCCTTTGGCGTAGGGTTTTAGCACTTGTTTTGGAGGGTGTAGAGCACCTACCTTTGTGGAGTAGTTTGATTGAACCACAAACTATAAACATAACCCAAGTTTTAGAGCGCAAAATGAAAAACACATTTTATAGCCTGATAGGCCTATGTCTTGTTGTGATCTTGTCCGGGAGAGTATTCTCCCAGGCGCCTCCAGCCGTTCCTGTTGCTCCTACATCTCCGGTTTGTTTGACTGGAAATATTCTTTCCAATAATGATAACATCGGAAATGGCCACAGCCGCCGTTTCGAAAATAATGGTAATCGTTCCAATGTAAATCTAAACGGAGGTCAATTAACCGTATGTGGTGACCTGGTCATTAATTCTGGTAACTTCAACGGAGGTTCTATTTTTGTGCTGCCCGGCGGAAAACTCACCATCAATAGTTCTGTATCTGTTTTAAATATTAATATTATCAATGAAGGTGTATTGGATTTACGTGCCAACAACATGAACTTTAATTCCAATTCAAGGATTTGGAATTTGGGTGATTCTATGATTGTTTCTGGCAACGGTACCCATAACATGAACGGAGTGGTGGTTACAGGAAATGGTTCCCAAACCATTGTAGAAGCCAGCTCACAAATTAATGGTAGCGGAGTATTTCACGTAGATAACAACTCCACCATGGTTGTGGAAGGAAACATCAACAACGATGGTACCATTGTTGTTTGGGAATCTGCCACGCTACAACTGGAAGGCTCCTATAATTCGAATTCCAGCGCTCGAATCTTTATGGATGATTTTGCCCTGATGACCATTGACGGTGCAGCGGTTATGAACCATCCTGTGATTTACATTGGAGACCAAGGCAATGGTTCCATGATGCAACTCAACGGATCCACGGCTTTTAATAGTCCTGCCAGTACTTTTTCCGAAGTGCAGATTTGTTCTCCTCAAAGCTTTTCTGGATCCCAGTTGGGTAGTGCGCAACAATCTTGTGCCAATCAATCCAGTTTCGGTGCGGGTGGGGTAGGGCCTTTGCCCGTATCTCTGGTATCGCTATCTGCCCTTAGAACTTCAGAAGGCGCTGAAATTCTTTGGGTCACTGCCGCTGAAATCAACAATGCTTTTTTCCTCATCCAACGTTCCTCCAACATGATGGATTGGGAAGATGCAGGCATGGTGGAAGGTATGGGCACCTCTTCCGTAGGCCGTTCTTATCAATTTGTAGATCAGGCACCTCAAACCTATTATCGATTGATGCAGGTAGATTTTGACGGAACTTCTGAGATTTTTGGCCCTATAGCCCTTGGCGAATCGTTTGAAATTGCTAATCCTGTGGTCACTCGTTCCGGTCAGTATTTCAGAATTCAGGCCAAAGGTTTATTTTCCTATCAATATGCCAATCTAACGGGACAAGTATTTGCCCAGGGTGAATCTGAAGATGGAGTACTAATTCCCATTCAATCATCTGGTTTTGCCTTTTTTCAAGTGATACAAGCAGGAAAATCATACACATTTTCCTTCTTCGTTCCTTAATAAACGTCTTGCGCTCGCAGGTGAGATGTCTGTCCTGACATCTTGGGTTCAGAATAAAGTCGGTGGTTACCTCCGGCTTTGTTTTTTTTAATCTATTTTTGGGTATTAAAACTTAAAAGAATATTTTGGTGTAAGTTGCATGAAATCAGGAGTAAAGCAAGACGCCGAAAGAATGTGAAGATCAAGTGAAAAGGGGGTGGGTTTGCCGCTTTGTTGCTTTCCTAATTATTCTTAATTTTGGGCACCAATCCGATATGAAAATACAGCAAATGCGGCCGATACAAATGGTAGACCTGGCAGCCCAAATGGCGCCAATAAGAAGTGAAATTGATGCAGCCATTGCGTCTGTGCTGGATACCACTTCGTTTATTCAAGGCCCTGCGGTAAAAAACTTTGTTTCTCAACTGAGCCAATACATTGGTGGAGCGGAAGTTATCCCTTGCGCAAATGGAACAGACGCGCTTCAAATTGCCATGATGGCGCTTGGGTTGGAGCCAGGAGATGAGGTGATGGTTCCTGTATTTACTTATGTGGCAACAGCCGAGGTCATTGCCTTGCTTCGGTTAAAACCTGTTTTTGTGGATGTAGATGCAAATAGTTTTAATCTAGATCCCAACGCGTTGGCCAATAAACTTACCTCTAAAACCAAAGCCATCGTGCCGGTTCATTTGTTTGGACAATGTGCCGATATGGCGCCTATTTTGGATTTCGCCCAACAGCATGGCTTATTTGTGATTGAGGATACCGCGCAAGCTATTGGAGCGGTTTATACTTTCCCGGATGGAACCACCATGCAGGCAGGAACCATGGGGCACATTGGAACCACTTCCTTTTTTCCATCAAAAAATCTTGGCGGATATGGAGACGGTGGCGCCATTTTTACCCGCGACCTTGTCTTGGCGGAACAAATGCGAAAAATCGCGAATCATGGCCAAACCAAATTATATCATCACGGTCTGGTGGGTGTGAATTCTCGTTTAGATAGTTTACAGGCGGCTATTTTGGGCGTAAAACTCGCTCATTTAGATCGTTACGCTTCTTCACGGCAAGTCGCAGCTCAGAAATATGACGAAGCGTTTGGGGCATTGGAAGGCGTAAAAATTCCGTTTCGTGCCGAAAATTCAACCCATGTTTTTCACCAATATACTTTAACCCTGCCTGCGGAGAAAAGAGATGCCATTCAGGCTTTCCTGGAAGCGGCTGGTGTGCCATGTAAAGTATATTATCCCATTCCGCTGCATTTGCAAGAAGCTTACCTTCATGCAGATGCTCAACCCGGTGATTATCCCATTTCCGAATCACTTTGTCAGTCCGTCCTTAGTTTACCCATGCATACGGAATTAGACGAGGAACAATTGCAGTATATTATTCAAAAGGTCAAAGAGGCCATCCTTATTTAAAATTCAGATTTATGAAAATTGCCATCGTTGGGACCGGATATGTGGGATTGGTAACAGGAACCTGTTTGGCGGAAACCGGCAACCAAGTGGTATGTGTAGATGTAGATGCGGCCAAAGTAGCACGCATGAAACAGGGCGAAATCCCCATTTTTGAACCGCATTTAGACGTACTTTTTTTACGCAACATCAAACAACAAAGACTCACTTTTACAACGAATCTGGCTGAAGCAGTTGCGGTTTCTGATATTATTTTTCTGGCCTTACCCACTCCTCCCGGGCAAGATGGTTCCGCAGACTTATCTTATGTTTTGGGCGTTGCGGAGCAACTTGGCACCATGATGGACCGATATCGCGTGGTTGTGGGAAAAAGTACGGTACCCGTAGGAACAGGAGATTTGGTTCGTGCCGCCATTGCGAAAAATGCCCGGGCAGAATTCGATGTGGTATCTAATCCGGAATTTCTGCGTGAGGGTTTGGCCGTGGACGATTTCATGAAGCCGGACCGCATTGTGATTGGTACCGAAAGTGAGTCGGCCAAGTTTCTCATGGCGGAATTATATGCTCCTTATGTCCGTCAGGGTAATCCCATTCTCTTCATGGATATTCGTTCTGCGGAACTCACAAAATATGCAGCCAATTCTTTTTTGGCGACCAAAATCTCTTTCATGAATGAGATTGCGCGGCTTTGCGAAAAGTTGGGTGCCAATGTAGATCAGGTTCGAATGGGCATCGGATCGGACGATCGGATTGGGAAAAGATTCCTTTTTCCCGGAATCGGATACGGCGGAAGCTGTTTCCCAAAAGATGTGCAGGCATTGGTTCGCAGTGCAGATGAGGCTGATTATGAATTTAAAATTTTGCAGGCGGTTTTGGCCGTGAATGCAGATCAACGGGCTTTTTTCTTGTCTAAAATTCTTGCCGGCGAAGGGGAACATCTGGAGGGTAAGACTTTTGGAATCTGGGGATTGGCTTTTAAACCGGACACCGATGATATCCGGGAAGCACCGGCTTTATATTTAATCGACGAATTGCTCAAACGTGGAGCTACCCTCCAGGTATTTGACCCGGAAGCCATGCCCAACGTTCGACAAAAATATGGCGATGCCATTCATTACATGGAAGATCCCTACGCCGCGGCAGAAGGAGCGGATGCGCTCATTGTTGCGACAGAATGGGGCGTGTTCCGCACACCAGACTTTGAATTACTCGCGAAACAGTTGCGCCATAAACGCATCTACGACGGGCGTAACATCTACGCCTTAGATAAAATGAAATCTCTCGGATTTACCTATCACTCCATTGGCCGTGCGCCTATTGCCTAATAACATGGAAAAGAAAAAACGCATTTTAATCACAGGCGGCGCCGGATTTCTAGGGTCTCATCTCTGCGATTTTTTTCTGGACAAAGGATACCAGGTCATTGCCATGGACAACCTTTGTACCGGAGATCTCCGTAACATTGAACATCTTTTTCCAAATCCCGATTTTGAATTTTACCACCACGATGTGTCTAAATTTGTGCATGTGGCAGGTGAATTACATTATATCTTACATTTTGCCTCACCGGCGAGTCCCATTGATTATCTGAAAATACCCATTCAAACCCTGAAAGTAGGTTCGTTGGGAACCCATAATCTCCTGGGATTGGCCAAGGCAAAAAACGCCCGAATTTTGGTGGCTTCTACCTCAGAAGTGTACGGCGATCCTTTGGTACATCCTCAGCCTGAATCGTATTGGGGAAATGTGAATCCAACCGGATTGCGCGGCGTCTACGATGAAGCCAAACGTTTTCAGGAAGCCATGACCCTTGCTTACCATCGGTATCATGGTTTGGAAACCCGTATTGTTCGGATTTTCAATACCTATGGACCAAGAATGCGACTAAACGATGGTCGCGCGCTTCCCGCTTTTATTGGTCAGGCGCTTAGAGGCGAAGACATTACCGTTTTCGGAGATGGCTCACAAACGCGGTCTTTTTGCTATGTATCCGATTTGATTGAAGGCATTTATCGGTTGTTGATGAGCGATTATTCTCAGCCCGTAAATATTGGCAACCCCCAGGAAATAACCATTGGAGACTTTGCAGAGGAAATCCGCTCTTTGGTCGGTACCAATACCCGGATCGTGTATAAACCTTTGCCGCAAGATGATCCAAAGCAACGTCGTCCGGACATTAGTCTGGCGAAGAAACTTCTCGATTGGGAGCCAAAAGTGAATCGCCGCGATGGTTTGGATAAAACCCTTGCTTACTTTAAATCGTTGCCTCCGGATTATTTATTTAAACAAGTATGAGCGCAGCTTACATACATCCCACTGCCATTGTAGATGAAACGGCGGTTTTGGGTCAGGATACGAAAGTGTGGCACTTTTGCCATGTGATGAAGCATGCCCGCATTGGGGAGCGCTGCGTACTCGGACAAAACGTTATGGTAGGACCGGGAGTCGTGCTGGGCAATGGTGTAAAAGTGCAGAACAATGTTTCTCTGTACACCGGCGTAGAAGTAGAAGACGATGTTTTTCTGGGCCCATCCATGGTATTTACCAATGTGTTTAATCCACGCAGCGGGGTTGAACGCAAAGACCAGTTTCGCAAAACCTTAGTGAAAAAGGGAGTGACCATTGGCGCCAATGCAACCATTGTCTGTGGTATTACCCTTCATCCTTATGCCTTTATTGGCGCAGGAAGTGTGGTGACCAAGGACGTACCGGCATACGCTCTGGTGTATGGAAATCCTGCCAAACAACATGGCTGGATGAGTGCGCATGGTTGTGCACTTGATTTCGACGAACAGGGCCTGGCCGTTTGTCCTGAATCGGGAGAAAAATATCAACGGATCAATGATCAAGTAACACCTTTGAAACCGTGAGTGTAGCAGAAAAAATTCGCTTTGCCGTGGTAGGTATGGGCCATATCGGAAAACGCCATGCGAACCTGATTGGTCAAAATGCTGACGCCGAATTGGTGGCAGTAGCCGACGTTCGGGATGTCGAGGAATTGGGGTGGACCGAGTCCAATGTACCTTGTTTTTCGAGTTTGGAAGACTTATTGGCCAATGGTCCGGAGTTCGATGTGCTCAACGTTTGTACGCCCAATGGTTTACACGCCCGCCATTGCCTGGCTGGACTTGAGGCCGGAAAACATGTGGTGTGTGAAAAACCCATGGCCTTGTCTAAAGCAGACTGTGAAGAAGTCATTTACAAAGCTTTGCAGGTGTCGCGACAGGTGTTCGTTGTTATGCAAAACCGCTATTCTCCTCCTTCCAGGTGGCTGAAGCAAGTTGTTGCAGATAAGATACTTGGGGATATTTTCCTGGTTCAGGTGAACTGTTACTGGAACCGTGATCACCGCTACTACAAACCCGGTGGTTGGAAGGGAACCAAAGACATGGATGGAGGGGTATTATTTACCCAATTTTCCCATTTTATCGACATCCTTTATTGGGTTTTTGGCGACATCACCAATATTCAGGCTCGTTTCGAAAATTTTAATCACCAGGATAACACAGACTTCGAGGATTCCGGACTGGTATCTTTTGAACTGATGAAAGGTGGAATGGGACTTTTGTCCTACACCACTTCCGTCTGGGATAAAAATTTAGAAAGTTCCATCACTGTGATTGGAAGCAAAGGTTCACTCAAAGTGGGCGGGCAATATATGGACAAAGTGGAGTACTGTCACATCGACGGGTATACCATGCCGGAATTGGAGCCCACGTTGCCGCCGAACAACTACGGACCTTATATTGGCTCTGCCGCCAATCACCATTTTATTATTCAAAACGTGGTAGATACCTTGAGGAATCGCCACTTCCCTTCCACCAACGCATTGGAAGGACTTAAAAACGTTGATATTATTGAACGCATATACGCATTAAAACATGGGCATTTATAACGACTTAAAAGAGAAAAAGCAAACCCTGGCTGTTATTGGTCTGGGCTATGTTGGTTTACCTATTGCGCTTGAATTTGCAAGGAAAATTAAAGTCATTGGTTTCGATATCAACGCACAGCGTGTGGACATGATGCGCAATGGGATTGATCCTAGCGATGAGCTGGAAGCTTCCGATTTCGAAGGAACAGACATTCATTTTACTGCGGATCCGGAAGAACTTAAAAAAGCCACCTTTTTTATCGTTGCGGTGCCCACGCCCATCGATCAGTTTAACCAGCCCGATTTAAAGCCGTTGATAGGTGCTTCGAAAACCGTAGGGGCTGCACTGAAAAAAGGTGATTACGTAGTGTTCGAATCCACCGTATATCCGGGTTGTACCGAAGAAGATTGCATTCCTGTATTGGAATCCGTTTCCGGTCTTCAGTTCAAAAAAGATTTTAAAGTGGGTTACTCGCCGGAAAGAATCAATCCGGGCGACAAGGAACATACCCTTTCCAAAATCATCAAAGTGGTAAGTGGCTGCGATGATGAATCGTTGGAAGAGGTGGCCAAAGTATACGAGATTGTGGTAGAAGCCGGTGTGCATCGTGCCTCTTCCATCAAAGTAGCCGAGGCGGCAAAAATCATTGAGAATACACAGCGCGATTTAAATATCGCCCTTATGAATGAGTTGTCTGTGATTTTTAACCGCATGGGCATCAATACCTACGAAGTGCTTGAAGCCGCTGGAACCAAATGGAATTTCCTCCGCTTTTCTCCTGGGTTGGTGGGTGGTCACTGCATCGGTGTGGATCCTTACTATTTGACCCATAAGTCTTCTCAAATGGGATACCACGCACGTGTCATTACTTCCGGTCGGGAAATCAACGACTACATGGGAGCGCACGTGGCGCGTCAGGTGATTAAAAAAGTAATTGCTTGCGGAAAAGACATTAAAAACGCCCGTATTCTGGTGATGGGGGCTACGTTTAAAGAAAATGTAACCGATATCCGAAATTCCAAAGTAAGCGATGTGGTCGAAGAGCTCAAGTCGTATAGCTGTGAAGTGGTGGTTACAGATCCTTTTGCCGATCCGGAAGAAGTGAAGCATGAATATGGATTTTCGCTTTTGCCTGAACCTACCGGACATTTCGACGCCATCATTATTGCCGTTCCGCATACACCTTATCTGAATTTACCCGAATCCTACTTTGAGCGCCTCATGCCTAATCAAGGCATTTTGGCCGATCTGAAAGGTTTGTATCGCGGCAAAATTAAAAACCTTCAATACTGGTCACTCTAACCGCTATGTCGACTACCTGGAAAAAGAAAATTCTGATTACCGGCGGTGCCGGCTTTATCGGTTCGCATGTGGTACGCCGCATGGTGAAGACATATCCTGATTATCTTATTTATAATCTCGATGCCCTTACCTATGCCGGTAATCTGGAGAATCTCACGGATGTGGAAAAAAGTCCCAATTATCGCTTTGAAAAAGGCGACATCCGGGATGCCGACATGGTGATGACCTTGTTTTCTCAAATGCAGTTCGATAGCGTAATTCATCTTGCTGCCGAATCTCATGTAGACCGCTCTATCTTAGACCCGCTCGCTTTTGTTCATACCAACGTATTGGGCACCCTGCATCTGTTGGAAGCGGCCAAGCAAGTCTGGAAAGGAAATTATGATGGAAAACTCTTTTATCATATTTCCACAGATGAGGTCTATGGCTCATTAGGCGATACCGGCTTGTTTGAAGAAACCACGCCTTACGACCCGCAAAGTCCATATTCGGCCTCAAAGGCGTCTTCGGACCATATGGTGAGGGCCTACGCCAATACCTACGGACTTCCGGTGGTCATTACCAATTGCTCCAATAACTATGGACCCAACCAGTTTCCGGAAAAACTCATCCCCTTGTTTATTCACAATATCCGGAATGAAAAACCACTTCCGGTATATGGCGACGGAAATTATACCCGCGATTGGCTTTTTGTAGAAGATCATGCTGCAGCCATCGATTGTGTATTTCACAAAGGTAAATTGGGTGAAACCTACAACATTGGCGGTTGTAATGAGTGGAAAAACATTGATTTGATTCGTTTACTTTGCGGCATCATGGATGAAAAACTCGGAAAAACTCCCGGTACTTCTGTTGGATTAATTACCTATGTAAAAGATCGTCCCGGACACGACCGGAGATACGCCATTGATGCCAGTAAAATTCAAAGAGAACTCGGCTGGAACCCTTCCGTTACCTTTGAACAAGGTTTGGAAAAAACGGTAACGTGGTACCTGGATCAGCAAGAATGGTTGGATCGTGTGACCAGTGGGGCGTATCAGCAATATTATGAAACACAGTATCAGGGGCGTTAAAGCCTATGTCATTTTGGGTTTGATTGGGATTGCGGCAGGTTGTAAACCCCCGGTGCAGGACGTTCCCAAAGATAGCATGGTTCAGTTCGTGGAGCTGCAAAGCCTTCGTGCCGATTCTTTTCTGGAAGCCGCCGCCCATGCGCTGGAGCATAATGATTCCTTAGGCTTGGTTTTTGTGTCACGGGATATGGAATCCATGGCACTTCAGGCCATCGACACGTTGAAACGATTTGCAGAAAAACCCGATTCCACCGGTTATCTCGGGCAGGCCGTCAGCCATTTTGAAACCGTTGGTTTTGTCGGGAAAAAATTGTTCCGGTCTTATCTGGAACTCTTTCAACCTGAATTGCCCGATGCACATTCCGCCTCGATTCTAAAGATGAATGATTCCCTGATTCAGGTTTGGAAAGAAGAAAGGCGCAGGCTCGATTCGCTGCGCCCTGTGTTTTTAATGAAGCCTGATCCGACTTAAAGGTCTTTTTACGGAAGAATATTAAATTCAATAATACTGGCCACCGGAGAATTCGACACCGACGTGACCCCAACATTGAACGGACCACATTGCCATACCCCATCGGTGTTATTGTAATAGGGCTGTGATCCCAGGGACGCGTTTGCCGAGTTGATGCATTGGGTTCCGGTAATGTTTACTACCGCGCCGGCAGGCAACCAAAGTGGATTACCACTTCCAAAGGAAATGGACTGTCCGTTGACCGTGAAGGAGTTTCCTCCCGTAGGACAAGCACTATAGCCTACATAGAAAAGTCCGGAGCTGCTTCCGCTGGTCGCGCCGGTGCAGGGATTCGGCTTGGTGGCGCTCCAGGTTTCTGACCCCCAGCTGGCCCATGTACTCACACGCCGTCCGGCAGAAGTATTCACGAAGGCCACCTTCCACACTTTTCCCGCAGGAACTGTTTGGGCACCACTTTGGTCATTTAACAAAATGACCCGATTGAATTGGAGGGTACCTTGTGCAGTTAAGTTACTGACAGTAAGTGATAAAACTGCGCAAATGGTTAAGATTTTATACATAAAAAGGTTTTAAATGGATTTGGCTAAAGATTTTACACCAGCCAGCATGGCTTCTACCATATCGGAGAGGCCGTACTGTGGATTCCAGCCCCAATCTGTTCTGGCGGCTGAATCATCGATAGATTGCGGCCAGGAATCCGCGATGGCTTGTCTGAAATCTGGTGCGTATTGAATATTGAAATCAGGAATATGCTGTTGTATGGCTTCTGCTAATTCGGCTGGAGTAAAGCTGAAGGCACCCACATTATAACTTCCACGAATTTTAATTTGATCGGCAGGTGCGTCCATGATTTCCAGCGTGGCGCGAATGGCATCCGGCATGTACATCATGGGCAAGCGGCTTTCCGGTCCCAAAAAAGAAGTGTACGAACCGGACGAAAGAGCATGGTGAAAAATATCTACCGCATAATCCGTGGTGCCACCGCCCGGAGGCGTGGTATAACTAATGAGGCCTGGATAACGCAATCCACGCACGTCTACGCCATATTTCAGAAAATACCATTCGCACCAGCGTTCACCGGCCAATTTGGACAAGCCATAGACGGTGGTGGGTTCCGTAATGGTATGTTGTGGCGTATTTTGTTTGGGAGTCGTGGGGCCAAAAGCTGCAATAGAACTGGGCCAGTACATTTTTTTGAACATGCCTTCTTTTCCCATTTCCAGCAAATGAATCAAAGGCTCCATGTTCAGCGCCCAACCCTTATGTGGAAATTTTTCTGCCGTGGCCGAAAGCATGGCCGCCAGCAAATACACTTGAGTTACCTTTTCTTTTTGGATGACATCTGCCACCGCCTGGCCGTCCATCACATTTAACAGCACGAAAGGCCCTTCGGATACTTCCGGTTCCCTGATGTCTGAAGCAATCACTTGTGATGAACCATATGCCGCACGAAGTGCTTGTGTTAATTCCGTGCCAATCTGGCCGCCGGATCCAAGAATAAGGACTTTCTCCATGGTTTTTTCTACGAATTACAAACCTAAAACATTTTCCGCAACCCACATGAGGTTCATCCTTTGTTTAACAGGGATTTTCGGATATTTGCCGCACGGTGATAAAAAAACACGCACTTCGGGTTTTACGATGGTTTCTCGCTTGGGGAGCGCTTGCCTATGTCGGCTGGAAACTATACGAGGCCAGGCAACAACTCACTTGGTCCGGCGATTGGTTGCCCGACCTTTTTCCATTGGCCCTGGCCCTTATTTTGGTTCCTGTAAACTGGGGACTGGAAGGCTATAAATGGAAGATTTTGGTAGAACGCACCCAGCCCTCCACCGTTCCTTTTTCATGGTTAAAACCCATGCTCATTGGCGTGGCGGTGTCCATTTTTACACCCAACAGGGTAGGGGAGTTGCCCGGCCGTCTGATTGTTTTACCCCGAAACCAGCGCGTGGCCGCCGGAATTTCAGCCGTTATCGGAAGTTGGGCTCAGCTTACGCTTACCTTGAGTTTAGGAATGCTTTCGGCCCTTCTTTGGTTAAACGAATTGGCGCTGCCCACCTTTACCTATGCCTTGTTGACCCTGGCGGCCGTGTTAAGTTTTGTAGCGTATTTTTCTCTTCCTATTTGGTGGAAAA
The DNA here is from genome assembly GCA_964578885.1 of uncultured Candidatus Competibacteraceae bacterium. Lineage (GTDB taxonomy): Bacteria > Bacteroidota > Bacteroidia > CAIKAF01 > CAIKAF01 > CAZRHR01. Next base: position 131,992 of record CAZOEO010000001.1, read on the forward strand.
AGGGGATTCCCAAACGCCTGCAGTCTAAATTTCAGGGATTTTCCCGCATTTTGGAACGCGCCAACTTCCGTTTACTCACCCTGGCCATGTATTGGTCGTTGGTACGTTACGGCGTTTTCCTTTCGCAATTTCTTTTGGTGTTAGACGCTTTTCATGCCCAAGTGCCATTTTTTACGGGCGCCAGTCTGGTATCGCTCGGATATCTCATCAGTACTTTTATTCCCCGTATTGCTTTTTCAGAAATTGCGGCCCGTGGTAGTTCTATGGTCTGGACCTTAGGTTTGGTAGGCACTCCCGCTGTTCCGGTGATGTTAGCTACCACTGTTATTTGGATTTTAAACGTAGGTTTGGTGGCCTTGCCCGGCGCCTTTATGATTCTTTTGGACAAAGATAAATCCAGGTCCGCATGATGCTGGCCGCCCTACTTTGGATGCTGCTTTGGGCCTTGTGGCTCCTTTGGCTGGCGAGCGCCAAACGCCCTGCGGTTGCGGCGAACAAGGAGTTGGCAGAATATGCGGTGGTGATTCCTGCGCGCAATGAGGCAGACCAAATCCTGGCCACGCTCCAATCTGTCTTAAATCAATCGCCTCCGCCTGCGGCCATTTTTGTGATGAATGACCATTCCACAGACGATACGGCCAACCTGGTGCAAACGTTCGGTCATCCGAAGGTTTTTTTACATCACACCAAAGGTTCGGGCAAAAAGAATGCATTGAGGGAAGGGTATCAACGGGCCGCCACCTTTCCATGGGTGCTTTTTACCGATGCCGATGCCCGCTGGCTTCCCGGTGCGGCGGCACAACTTTTGCAAGCCGGAAACGCTCCGAAAACGGCCATGGTTTGTGGCGAAGTGGCGTATCAATCTGGCTTTCATCCGGCCGCTGCTTTCGCCCGAGCCGACATGGAAGGCATGATGCGTACGGCCCGCGGATTGGCGTTGCGTGGATTTCCCTTTGTTTGTTCCGGCGCCTGTTTGGCATTGCGGCCGGCGGTGGTGGGTGCTGATCTGCCGGATTTAGGACCAGGTGATTCCGGAGATGATGTTTTTCTTTTACATGCGCTTACGGCCACACATGGACGAGATTCCATTGCCTGGCTCGACCAAACGGCGGTAGAAGTGTCTGCCATGCCGAATTTTCGAACCCTTTGGGAAACGCGTTTGCGCTGGGCCGGAAAAACCAGTCGCTACACCCAGGCCACAGCTCGCGCGGTTAGCCTGTGGATTTGGCTCATGCATCTTACGGGATTGGTTTTGATGTTTTTTCAACCGCTATGGATATTGGGAGGAAAAACCTTGTTGGATCTGGTTTTCTTCGGAAAAAAAATGAGTGGAAGGCATCTGCTCACCAGTTGGATATATTGGCTGTATATTCCGCTACTTCCTTTAATTTCGTGGTTTGTCGCCGTATCCTGGAAGCAACGTACTGTACAAAAAGCATGAAATCCCGCCCATTAAATTTGTTGAAAATCCTTGGTTGGACGTGGATTGTCCTTATGGTGATGGTGGCCTTGGGTGCAGGATATTGGGCGCCAGATCATAGTTCGGATGCGAATCGGCAATGGCTTTCGGCCCGTGCATTAGATCCCGGGACACGCGTATGGGTCGTTTCTTCCGAAGATTCGCAAGGTGCGCCAGCCGTGTTTGTCGACTTTTTTATCCGTGACCAGCAGGTGTTCGGCATGGGACCACAAGGAGGAATGCCAAAGCGCGTGGGTTCGGTACAGGAAATGTCCGTGGCCAGGCAGTCGGGTCTGGTGTTTTCCCATACGTTTTGGCTGGGTTCCGATCCATTGGGCCGGGATGTGTTGAGCCGTTTGATGTTTGGCGCAAGAATGTCGTTGGGCATCGGCGCTGTGGCCGTGGTGATTTCCCTGTTGGTTGGATTGCTGCTCGGCGTATTGGCAGGCTGGTATGGTGGCGTTTGGGCCAGTTTGATCAACGGCATTACGCATTTCGTTTGGGCCATTCCCACCTTGTTGCTGGTGATGGTGATTACCCTGTTTTTAGGTCAGGGCGTGATACCCGTGTTCGTGGCGGTGGGTTTAACCATGTGGGTAGATGTAGCGCGATTGATGGAAGGAGAAGTGCGCCGGATGCGTTCTATGGATTATGTGGTGGCGGCGAAAGCATTGGGTTTTCCCGGTTTTCGGATTTGGCGCCGGCATGTGCTTCCCGGACTCATGGGGCCGTTGATGGTGGTGGCCGCGTCCAATTTTGCCGCCGCCATTTTAATTGAAAGCGGATTAAGTTTCATGGGCATCGGCGTGCAGCCGCCGGCGCCCACCTGGGGAGGCATGGTAGAGGCGCATCGCATGTATTTGATGGCCGGGAAGCCGTATTTGGCGTTGTTTCCCGGTTTGGCGATAGTGTTGTTGGTGCTGGCTTTTACGTTTGCGGGACAGGGTTCGGGGAAAAGGGAGGGGTGAGATTAAGGAAAATAATCCTTGCTCAATAAAGACCTAAATAATTTCAAAGGAAAGGATAGAATAGGTTTCCCTCTTCAAAACCTATGAATCACCTGAATCGGATGATCTCCCAACTCCTTCTTCGCCGCCTCTAAATCCTCCGTAAATCCCAAAATATAGCCGCCACCTCCGGATCCGCACAACTTTAAATAATACGCCTGGGTTTCTAAGCCCCGCCTCCACACTTTACGGAATTTCCGCGGAATCATGGGATTTAAATAACTCAACAATAAGCCGGACAACTCCTTCATGTTCGTAAACAACTCCCGCACCTCGCCCTTTAAAAAGGCTTTGATACAATTGTCCGAAAAAGGAATAATTTCTGAACGTACCACTTGCAAAAATCCTGCTTCCTTACATTTTTCCAGAAAAAGGTTTACCAGAGGTTGCGTTTTTCCGGGTTTTCCCGTGTCCAATAGGAAAATGGCGCCTTTGCCACTGGCCAGCTGGGGCGGTAAACCCACCGGGCCAATCTGCTCCTTATCTTCGATGAGCATCGGACGGCTTAAATAGCAAATCAAGGGATCCATGCCGCTACTGCGTCCGTGGAAATAAGATTCCATGCGGGACAAACTATCTTTGAGTCGCAGGATTTCGTTGGAAGAAACCGATAAATCGTAAGGAATTTTTTCCAGCGCATATCTGTCGTACACCGCAGCTACCAGCGCACCGGAGCTGCCTACGCCAAAACCTTGCGGAATGGATGAATCGAACACCAAACCGGCATCGATGTCACGCAGAAGTTGTTCCGTATCGAGGGCGAAGTTTAATTTGTTGTCGGCCACGAGTTCTTCCAAATGCAGACCATACGCTTTTAAATGGGCATTGGAGGCCCGCGCTGCTTCTGCGTCTAGTTTTTCCGGTTGGAAGGTGAGCTTTCCTTCAAATGCTTCATAGGGAATAGACAAGCCCATGGCATTGTGCATCAGGCCATATTCTCCAAAGAGAAGGATTTTAGATTGAAAGCTTTTTTCCTGTGGTGCCATGTGTTATGCATTTCCCAAATAGCGGGGCCCAGAACCTATATGGTCTTCTAAGACACGTGCGCCCGGCAATGCAGGAAGTATTTCTTCCTGAATAAATGGATATACACGGTCTTTTACGGCCATTGGATATAAAATGTGGACATTGGGTCCGGCATCGAGGGTGAAACAGACGGGGGTACCTGTTTGTTGTCGGAAATCACGAATTTTTTCAATGGCCAGCACAGAACCCGGCCGCATGAGCAGATAATTCGGCTGTGAGGTCATCATCATGGCGTGCAAAGTCAGGGCTTCGGCTTCCACCAGGGTAATGAATTTTTCCACATTGCCATGTTCGAGGGCTTGCATCAGTTCCTGTACGTGGGTAAAAGCCTGGGCGAAACGGTTTTGGGAAAACGGATTGGTCTTCATGAGTCCGTGCCCTGCGGTACTGCTCACTTTTTTTTCAGCCGGATCTACGATGAGAATATCATTTTTCCAGTGTTGAAACACCGAATGAACAGGCGTGTTCAGTGGACTGGCGTATAAGTTGGAGCTGTTGGCTACACCCGGAATTTCGCCCCAGGTCACATAGCCGCCATAGATGGATCTGCTTGCTGAGCCGGAACCCAATCGGGCAAGGTGGCTGGCTTTTTGGAAAAAGTCGGCATCTTGTGTACCGTGGTTCAGTTGGCGCTGCAGGTCACATAATCCCAGGCCCAACGCGCCCATTCCGGAGGCGGAACTGGCGATGCCGGCGCCGTGTGGAAACGAATTGAAGGTGTCAATATGTAGTTGATAATTCAGAATCCAGGGATGTTCATCTACGATGGATTGAATAAAACCGGTTAGTTTGGTTTCGAGGGCGGGAGCGTGTGCGCCGTTGAATTGCACATGCAGGTTAGGAAAGCGACTTTGTTGAGGCGTTGCGGTAATCCGCGTTTGGGTATGCGCCTGATCCAGGGTAATGGATAGGGAAGGGTTGCAAGGAATTTGTCCGGGCAATTTTCCCCAGTATTTGACCAATGCGATGTTTGAGGGACATATCCAGACCGTGTGGAGGATTTCCATATCAGGCAAATTGAATCAGCATCTGGTTTTTTTCCACTGCTTTTCCCTTGGTTACCAAAATATTGGCAATGGTAGTGTCTTTGGGAGCGCGCAGAACGTTTTCCATTTTCATGGCTTCCAGAATCAGGAGTGGATCGCCTTTACGGACTTCTGCTCCCGGTTTGGTGAGGATGTCGAGTACCATACCCGGCATAGGAGAGCGCAGGTCGTTTACTTTTTTTCCGGCGCTGGCGGCCACGCCCAGGCCAGCTAAAACAGCATCGGTTTCGTCTTTTACCTGTACGTCCAGGCGGTAGTGATTGATGCGAAGGGTGAAGGTTCGTTCGCGGAAATCGGACTGAACGACTTGTGCATGATAGGTTTTTCCGTTCCAGCGTACGGAAAATCCTTCCCGGCTGTCGCCTAAAATCACAGGTCCTTGCTCGGCTCCGGACAACGCCACATCATCGCCTTGTACCACCACGTCGATGGGGCGACCTTGTACCCAACACTGTATGCTTTTTGCCATGGTGCAAATATAAAGAATCCCTTCACCAAATTGGAGAAAAAAGAGGCTTCTGAGTCGGTGTGGTGAACGATGCCTTTGCAGGTGAGTTGGAGGGTTGTTCGTAAAGTGTAGGCGGGGGCTTTCCTCGACAGGCAGATGGAGTTAAAACATGCGTTTCATATCGCCCTCAGGACACATTTAGTTTACAATAAAAGATTGTTTAAATTGAAAACCTTTTATTATAAAACCCCTTATTAAAAGTTGTAATCCATATAAAGTAGAAACGGTCTCCCATGAAGAGAGACCGCTTCTTAATCAACCCTAACCATCCAAATTTTGAATACTTTTATGCTTTGGGTTCGCAATATTTTTGTTGAATAATGTAATTGTTACATATTTTTCAGCAGAACAAATATATCATAGTTTTCCTGAAACATGCAAATCTTTTAAGGAAATTTGTAGCGAAATTTTGCCGTTAAAGTTTTTCTCAGAAAGTGAGTAAATCAAATCTATCTGATTTTGTTGTCTTAGCAGATTTTCTTTCTCTGCCATTTTAAATCCGACGGCTTCGAAATATCGGGGCGTAGCCTCTTTTGTTTTTACATCAAATTTGAGCGTATCTCCTTTGTAAACTTTAATCGAATGAGGCACTAAGTCTACGTTACGGCTGATAAAAACGGGATTGAGGTGTCCGGGCCCGAAGGGCGCCATGCGCTGCAGCACCTGCCAAAAAGCGGGTTGAATCCGTTCAAGCGGAATTTCTACGTCGATATCGATTTTCGGCACAAGGTCTTCCGGAAGCAGGTGGGCTCTTGCGTACTGCTCGAGGCCTTCTCGAAATGCCGGAAAATGTTCGGGTAAAAGCGTTAAACCTGCGGCAAAGGGATGACCGCCGAAATTTTCCAATAGTTCACTACAAGAAGCAATGGCTTCATACATGTCGAAGCCGGGAATGGATCTGGCGGAACCCGTCATTTTTCCGTCGGAAGTGGTGAGTACAATGGTGGGGCGATATACGTTTTCAATAAGCCTGGAGGCCACAATTCCAACCACGCCTTTATGCCATTCGGGATGATGCACCACTGTGGTGAAATCCTCCGGTTGGTCAATGAGTGCCAATGCTTCCTGCGTGATGGATCGATCTAAGGTTTTTCGGGTTTGATTTTGGGCATCAATATCTTTCAAAGCCTCGAAAAGTTGTTCATCCTCTTTTTCCAGGGTGAGCAAGGTTACCGCACCAGAGCCATGCCCAATTCTACCTGCAGCATTGATGCGCGGTCCGATGACAAACACTACATCTTCCACCCTAAATGTGCGGTTCAAGCCGGACATTTTCATGATTCCCGCCAGTCCGGGCAGTGGATTTTCATTTAATTCATTTAATCCTAAGGCAGTTAATACGCGATTTTCCCCCCGAATATCCACAATATCGCAACAGGTACTTACTGCGGTTAACTGCATTGCCGCCGGAATTCCTTCCGCTCCTTTTTTCAACGTTTCATTTAGAGCACAAATCAGTTTAAATGCTACGCCACAGCCAGACAGTTCTTTCCATGGATAATGTGCATCGGTTCGTTTGGGATTGAGAATGGCTAGGGCTTGCGGTAAGGTGTTTCCGGGTAAATGGTGGTCGCAAACCACCACATCTATGCCCAGCGACTTGGCCAAACGAAGGGTTTGATGCGCTTTGATGCCACAGTCGAGTGCCACCATCACCTGGATTCCCTTTTCAGCGGCATCCCGAACGCCGATTTCTGAAATGCCGTAGCCTTCTTTGTACCGGTCCGGAATGTAAAAGTCGATATTTGGATATTGGTAGATATGTTTAAAATGATTGACCATCATGGCGACCGAAGTGGTGCCATCTACGTCGTAATCACCATAGAATCTGATTTTTTCTCCGGACTTCATGGCCTGCACCAATCGATTTACGGCCACTTGCATGTCCGGCATTGTCCATGGGTCGTGAAGTTGGCTGGCTTCGGGTAAAAAGAACGTTTTGGCCGCCTCGAAACTGCGGATACCTCTGTTCCATAAGAGACTACCCAAATCGTGCTGAAGCCCAAGTGAGTTACAAAATGCAGAAAACGCAGGTTCCCCGGGAACCTTTGCGAGTCGATGGACGGGTGAAATACGCATGGGTGCAAATATCGGAAATCGAACACCCCTTTGTCAAGTTTTTTTTAATGGGCTTCCAACCAATTGACCCCGGTTTTGGCTTCCACCTCCAGTGAAACCTCCAAGGAGGCGGCATTTTTCATGAATTCAGTCACCTTGGTTTTTACTTCCTCGATTTCTTCACGAGGCACATCAAATACCAATTCATCATGCACTTGCAGCAGCATGCGGGTCCGCAATCCTGTTTCTTCCAGGTACCGGTGAATCCGAATCATGGCCAATTTAATCACGTCGGCGGCGGTTCCCTGAATGGGTGCATTAATGGCGTTTCTTTCCGCAAATCCTCGGACCGTTTGGTTGGCGGAGTCAATGTCGCGCAAATATCGCCGGCGTCCAATAAGGGTTTCTACATATTTATGTTGTCGGGCAAAAGCTACTTGCTCATGCATATACGTCTGAATACCCGGATATTGGGTAAAATACGCATCAATGATGTCTTTGGCTTCCCCACGAGGAATGCCTAATCTTTCGGCCAGGCCAAAGGCAGAAATGCCATAAATAATTCCAAAGTTTACCATTTTCGCTTTTCCCCGCATCTCTCGATCCACCTCCGACAAGGACACGCCAAACACTTTGGCCGCGGTGGCGGTATGAATGTCAAGTCCGTCTTCGAAGGCTTGAATCATGTGTTTTTCCTTAGCCAGTGACGCAATAATGCGCAGTTCTACCTGCGAGTAGTCGGCGCAAAGCAACACATGGTTGGCATCTGTGGCAATAAAGGCTTTTCGGATGGCCCGGCCTCGTTCGGTGCGAATGGGAATGTTTTGAAGGTTGGGTTGTTGCGACGAAAGCCGACCTGTAGCCGCCACCGTTTGGTGATACGAAGTATGGATGCGTCCGGTGGACGGATGCACCAAAGCTGGCAAGGCATCTACATAGGTACTTTTTAACTTTTGAATCTCCCTTAAATCCAAAATGGCGGCTACAATGGGGTGTTTATCATGCAGTTTTTGCAAAGTTTCCTCATTGGTGGCATATTGTCCCGACTTGGTTTTTTTGGCTTTTTCGTCTAACCGCAATACGTCGAAAAGAATTTCTCCCAGTTGTTTTGGCGAAGCCGTATTGAACGGCCGGCCTGCCATGGCTTGGATTTCCGCATCCTTGGTCGCAATTTCCACCGCCAATTGACCCGATAATTGTTCAAGCAAAGGAACATCCACGTTGATACCATGACGTTCCATGGCGGCCAAAACAGGCACCAACGGCATTTCAACCGTTTCAAAAACAGGTATCCCTTTTACCTCGTGTAACATGGGTAAAAAGGTGTCTCGTAAACGAATCGTAACGTCTACATCCTCATTGGCATATTCTGCCACTTCTGCCAAAGGCACATCCCGCATGGTTTTTTGCCCTTTTCCTTTTGGACCCAACAACGCTTCCGTAGGAATGGGCTGGTATTGCAAATAGGTTTGGGCCAAAAAATCCAAATTATGGCGCATGTCCGGCTGTAAAATGTAATGGGCCAACATGGTGTCAAAGGCCAGACCACGTAGCGTGATGCCATAGCGGTGCAGCATGTGCACCTCGTATTTTAAATTCTGTCCGATTTTTGGCAAATCAGGATTTTCCAAAGCCGGTTTGAACCATGCCAAAATGGCCCGGGTTTTTTCCTGGTCTTCCGGACAAGGAACATACCACGCCTGTCCTGGCGCGATAGCAAAAGCAATGCCTGTGATTTCAGCCGTAAGCGTATCCAGACCTGTGGTTTCCGTATCCAAACAAAAACCTTGGCTTTGGCTCAGTTTTTCAGCCAATTCCTTTTGCCAGTTGGGATCCTCCACGATAAAATATTGGTGGGGAAGGTCTGGTAACGTTTTGTAATGCGAAGGTGCTTGAGGCGCTTCTTCCACTTCCGTTAGTCCAGAGAACAAATCAGGTACCGCGGATTTGGTCGTGGTTTGAGCCGCAGCCGGAGCGGGCGTGGTGGGTCCATTGCCCAGCAAACGGTCTGCCATGGTTTTGAATTCCAATTCAGCAAATACGGCCCGTAACGCCTCCTCATCCGGCTTTTCCACCCTTAACGCCTCTTCATCAAGAGTAATAGGCACATCTGTGATGATGGTAGCCAACTGTTTGGACAGCAGGCCCAACTGCGCGTTGGACTCCACTTTTTCCCGCATTTTTCCCGTTAATTCATGGCTATGGGCCAGTAAATTCTCCACGGAGCCGTAGGTTTTCAGAAATTTAAGGGCTGTTTTTTCCCCGACGCCAGGAATTCCCGGAATGTTATCCGCGGAATCCCCCATGAGTCCAAGTAAATCAATGACTTGGGAAGGATGTTCAATATCGAATTTAGCACAGACTTCCGGAATACCCAAGATTTCGTCCGGCGCGCCCATGCGGCCCGGTTTGTACCAAAAGCAATGGTTGGTTACCAGTTGGCCATAATCCTTATCGGAGGTCATCATGTAGGTGGTAAAGCCTTGTGCTTCCGCTTGTTTAGCTAAAGTTCCCACCACATCATCCGCCTCAAAACCCTCTTTAATGAGCAGAGGAATGCGCATGGCCGCTAAGATTCTGGAAATAGGTTCAAGGTTGTTGCGAATATCTTCCGGCATGGCTTCCCGGTGGGCTTTGTATTGTTCAAACAAGGCCACGCGGTCGGAAGGTTCTTCCGCCGGGTCGAACACCACCGCCATGTGGGTGGGTTGTTGTTTTTTAAGCACATCGATGAGCAGGTTGGTAAAACCAAAAGCCGCCGAGGTATTTTGACCTTTGGAATTGATGCGAGGGTTATTAATAAAAGCAAAATACGCCCGATAAATCAGAGCATATCCATCGAGTAAAAACAGTTTTTTCGCATCCTGAGCGCCCATATCACCTTAATTTATTACAATGATACGGAAATCCGTGGAGGTGCTTTTTGCGCGGGGAAAAATGGCCGGTGAAAACGTTTTTCCGGTTAAAATGGGGCTTGGTTGGGTGGGAGGGATGGATTTAAAAACCGGCACCGAAAAAAAACGAAAGCATTATTTCCAAAAATAGAAATTTGACACAAGAAGAACTTGGACGCCTTGTTGGCGTTCAGAAAGCTCAAATCTCTAAGCTAGAAAGTAGTGCTAATAGTGCGACCATTGACACCATATTAAAAGTGTTCAAAGCCCTAGAAGCAGAAATCGATTTTAACTTAAAGCTTGAAGACAAATTTGTTAAACTCGCCTGAGAGAAAACCAAGCCGAACGAACGATAGCAGCTACCCAAAGGGCGTGGTTTCATGCTTTGGAGACAGTGTTTTGGTTGCCGAAAGTTCTTTATGAGCAATAGGGGAGTTGTCTTTGCTTCCCATTCGTCCAATGATTATTTCTGGTTGCCGAGCTTTATTATCTTTTGAAAATCCATTTTTCCGCAGTTCGTCCCTTTCAAAAGTCTCAAAGTAAAGCGTGGTTCATGTCTTCCACCGAAAAATATTTGTACCCCATACCATAAATTGGTATTTTTGTTCAAAACCATTGTTATGGCAAAGAATACTTCCATCCTACTCGGAGATTACTTTGACAAGTTTATCCAAAGCCAAGTGCAGTCTGGACGTTATTCTTCTGCCTCTGAAGTAATAAGAGCAGCCTTGCGAATGTTTGAAAATGAGGAGAATAAGAAAAAGGAACTCATCCAATCGTTAAAAGTCGGTGAAAAATCAGGTTTTAATGAAGACTTCGATAAAGATGAATTTATGAAAAGCCTTCACCTGAAATACAAGACGAATGAGCTATAGACTCAGCAGAAAGGCGGAAGAAGATCTAGAGGAAATATGGCTTTACACATTAGAAACCTGGTCTAAAGAACAGGCAGATAGATATTTGAGTCTGCTTTTTGAGGAGATTGAGTTTTTATCCATTCACCCAAAAAAGGGGCAAGATTTTAATCACATTCGCAAGAATTATTGCTATTCAAAAGTAAAATCTCATTTAATTTTCTACCAATATAAAAAAGGCCATGCTGTTATTGACGTGGTCAGAATCCTTCATGAAAAAATGGATATAGAAAGTAGAATAAATGAATAAAATTTGGCAGCGCACAACAGCTAAGTTTCCTTGCAGTTCGCAGAGCTAAGCGTAGCAGATGCGTTGAGGGCAACTCCCTGATTCCGTAGCGTATAAAAGGAAGGCAATGCTATTCGAGCGCAGCCGAGGACGGCGATTGAATGTAGCCGAAAACCCGTATTTGAGCTTATCCGAAATCGGCGATTGAATGTAGCCGAAACCGTTAGTTGAGCTTATCCGAAATCGGTGGCTGAGCGGAGCCGAAGCCACATTTCCCCTTCCGGTGCTCCGCCACGCCTTAGGAATCAGGGTGCCCTTTCTTTGTTTACTTTCTTTGGGCAAGCAAAGAAAGTAAAAGCCCGCCCGGCTTAAGGGCGTAAGAAAAAGAATTGAGTTGACTGCGCGAAGCGCCCAAAGAAGCCAATCCACCAAGCCCCCGCATTCTACTTCTGAGCAGTTGCCCTGATGTCTTGCCCTTAAAGTAAAGCGATAACTCGACTATCCCGGAGCTAAAATCCCCATGTGCTATCATAACAAATGCGATGAAACATTGAAATTTCCTCCGCTTTGTCCATGGTTACTTTGTTAAGCCAAACCTCACAGGTTAGGCGGTGCCGATGCCTTTTTTAAGGTTTCACAAGCTTCCCAATGGCTTTTTGGTCGTTCATCAAAACATACATGCCTGCCGGTTGGGCAGATAAATCAATGGTCGCTTGTCCGTTGTGATGAGTCACGGGAACCTTCACTTCCCGGCCGGAAAGGTCGGTTACCCGCAGGCTTCCAATGACGCCTTGGATATGAAAAATACCTTCAGGTGAGGGATTGGGATAGACCAGCATGCCTTGGTCGCTAACATTTTCTTCACCCAAAATATTGTTTACGGTAAAGTTGCCGGAAGACAAGTTGTAAAAATAATTGTCGGCAGCTTCTACCATAATCCGGCATTGACTCAGATAGAGATTCGACGCACCGGGAAGATTAGGAACTACAAACGTTTCAGAACCATCATTTTGGGTGTTGGCAACCAAAACATAAGGGAAGGTTAAGCCTCCATTGATGGAAAGACGAATGTTCACCGACGAACAATTTACCGGTGCCTGGTCCGTATTTGCCACATTCCAGGTGACGGTGGCAGGAAATCCTACCGCCCAGAAATCAGTCGGGCCGCTTGGCGAAGTCACTGTAAAAGGTCCGGCTGAAGCACTCGCCTGCAATGGAAGTTCTGCATAACTTGTGCCGCCTCCATTGGCCTTGTTGTCCCGAACTGTTACTCGAAAGGTCATCGCCCTTGAATAGGTTGGAAGCCGCTCTGTTGGCAAAGAGGTATTCGCAACCACCACGGCTAATCTTGGAAAATAACGTGTTCTCGACGTGTCCGGATCAAAGCTGCGGAAAAGGGGTGGCGTTCCTGTGGTCGGAACAGTCGATAACCCAAGGGAAGGTCCACGATCATATTGTTCCCAACAATAGGTAATGGCATCCCCATTTGCATCTGAACCTGTGGCGGTTAGTTTAAAAGGAGTGGAAATGGGAATGGTTTTTACGGCAGCTACATTCACGATGGGCGGTGTGTTACCTGTGGATGCAGTGGCCGCACACGAACCTCCGTTGCCCGTTATGAAAGTGCGAACCGTTACGAATGAACGCGCATTGAAATAACTGTCCGAAGAATTTTGCACATTGTCCGGACTGCAAATACCTGCGTAGGCCATAATGGTGGAACCACTGCCGGGTTCGTAGGCATTATTCGAGGAGCGATTGCCAGAACAACTTCCGGAAGTGGAATTAAACGTATGGCTTCCATTGAACTGATGTCCAATTTCATGACAAACGTAATCTACATAAAAGGCGTCTCCTATCGGGTTAGCCAAACCTGTAACGCCTTGTGCCTTAAACGATGAGGAACAAACGGAACCTAACGATGCAATGCCACCACCGCCAGTGCTGAATACATGCCCGATGTCATAATTATTTCCGCCAATCAGATTGGTCAGGGTTGTTTGGTTTTGAGACAACATGGCAGCCCCGTCATTATTGGTATAAGGATCGGTAGATGAATTGCTAAAAATGAGTAAATCATTATTGGAAATCAAGGTCATACGAATGGAAAACTCACTTTCATATATGCCGTTTACCCTGTTTATGGCGGTTGTTATGGCTGACATGGCACTGTTGACGGTGCCTCCGTGAAAATTGGTGTATTCTCCTGTGGTCGCTACCGCCAATCTATAGGTTCTGCGTGTGGCGCCAATGGGCGACAAGTTGTCTGTGGATCCCGGTGTTTCTGGCTTGGCGGAACCAACTTCCTCGCACACGAATTCTCCTTGATGGAGATTGGGAAGATCACGTTTAAAATAAGAATGATAGTATGCCGTGCTGTTTTGGTACGCCGGATCTATGTACCAATCTCCCGTGGGAGAAAGTACTTGCGCATGCAATCCCTGATAGGTCACGTCTAAACGCAACTTGTGCGTGGGATGACTCATGCCTTGTCCCCAGTAGGTGCTGATTTCCGGAAAACGAGAGGACAAATCTGCGGGCAATAAATCGTAGGCAAAAAGGGAGAAGGTTTCCCACTCTCCTTTTGGATTTGGAAGTGAAAAAATAAATTGGGCCTGTGAAATATCTTCATGGGGAACAGAAAGCAACAACTGTCGGGTAGCGGCGATATCAATTTCCATTTTCAAGGAAGATTCGGGCTTCACCCAAACCCTGCCATCCATGGGAGGAAGGGTGGAAATGATGTCTGCGGGCAAAGACTGCTGTGCAAACAAGGACGTGATTCCCAAGCTGCAAATAATCGCTAAAACACGGAATAATGAAACTTTACGCATAACAAATGTCAATTAATTGGAGTTAATCCGGAACGCTTCATCCAGGCCACCATGTACTTGCCTAATATATCAAACTCAATATTGACTAAATCTCCCGTTTGCAACTGTCCAAGGTTGGTATGTTCCCATGTATATGGAATAATGGCGACAGAGAAAAAATCTTCTCCGGTTTGTACCAAAGTTAAACTGACCCCATTCACGCAAATGGAGCCTTTGGGCACCAAAAGGTGCTCACCCAATGCAACCCGGAAAACCAACTCAAAACTGCCTCCATCCGGAATTACTTCCAGTAAGGTGGCCGTTGTATCTACATGACCTTGCACCATGTGACCATCAAAACGGCCATGCGCAGGAAGACAACGCTCCAGATTAACCAGATCACCGACTTTCCATTGTCCAAGATTGGTTTTGCGCAGCGTTTCAGGAATGGCCGTTACGGTATAAAGGCCAGCTGCTGGAAATCCATCTACGGTGAGGCATACGCCGTTATGCGAAACACTTTGGTCTATTTTCAAGTCTTCCTCAAATGGCGTTTCCAGCGTCACCCGGATATTTCCTCCCACTTCCTGAATCTCCCGGACGCGTGCCATTTTTTCTACAATCCCTGTAAACATATTTGAAAGCTTATATCCGGACCAAACGCAGGGTTTGGGGTTTTTGTTGATGTAAAAAATGTAAAAAATAGGTTCCAACGGGCAAATGTGCCATCTGAAAGGATTGATTTGGATGCAATAGCCCTCTCCAAACTTCTTGGCCGGTGACATTGGTTAAAACGGCCGGACCTTCTGCCCCTGAAATCCACACGTCCGATGTGGCCGGATTGGGATAAGCCATGAACGTAATCTCTTCGGATGAAGCAAGGCTCAAGGTCTCGTCCTTTTGAAGCAAATTCACACGCTTTATCACCCAACGTAATGGATCTACCACAATGCCTGTTACCACACCACTAACGGGCACCTGGAAAAATTGTTGAGGCGATTGCATGGCTACGCGTACCGTTGTGTCTGGTAATCCGTTGCGCTGTAAAACCAGTTCCAGTGGATATGAAAAGGCCGAAACTGAATTTGGCGCAGAACCAACCTGCTGAATATTCAACAAGAGACCCGGACCACCACTGTTCCACCGAATTTCTAAAATGGGAAAACCTTCTCCGAAATACCATTGCTGAAAAAATGTCTGAAGATTCAGTCCACTTACTTGCTCCATGACTTGTTGAACGTCCACACCTCTTGCATTGCCACCGCCAAATTGTTGCAAAAACTGGCGAAACCCAAGGAAATACAAACTGTCGTTGTTCACTATGGCTCTCAATGTATGCAAAATGGCGCCGCCTTTGTCGTACGTAAGTCTGCCGGAAAAAATCCGATTTTCGTTGGTGGTGTCGTCTACATAAACGGAGCCGCCCGCCACACTGGTAATATTTTGATGCGCAGAAGCCATCCATTGGTTGGCGGCGGTTTGGCTAACCGACTGCGCGTATAAATATTCTGAATAGGATGCAAATCCCTCATTCACCCAAATGTCTTTCCAGCTAGCACAGGTCACATGGTCGCCAAACCATTGATGTCCCAATTCATGCGCAGTAAGGTCTCGGTTAAAAAATCCTTGTGTGGTCATCGTCTGGTGTTCCATGCCTCCGGAAAATGGCGCCATACAATGCCCGTATTTCTCATCGGCAAAAGGATACAAACCATACACGCTATTGAAAAACAAAAGCATGGCTCCCGTCTCATCTATGTCCGCCTGAAAGTTCGGCAGTGCTCCCGGATTATTATAAATGTAATTAATAATGGGCACCGATAAACCCTGAGAAACCGGAACGGAAAAATTGTATTCTATGTATTCCGCCACAGCAAGGCTGAGCAAATAATAGGCAATAGGATGCCGGTGAACCCACTCGTACCGATGTTTTCCCCCGGTCAATAAAGTGATATTTTCTAAAAGACCATTTGATCCGGCTTTGTTACTTGTGTCTGTGGTAATCCATATCCGCACAGAATCAATTTTATCCTGTAAATCTTGCTTGACTGGCCACCAATCGCGTGCCCCAAAGGGCTGTGAAAGGGTCCAGGTGACCTGATTTCCCCAACTTGGACTCGATTCATTGGATATGCCATTAAAAAATCCGCCATTCGGTGGTGTTCCGCCGTACCAAACTTCTGCAATTCCCTGACTTCCTTGCGATAAAGGAGTCGCCAACGCGGCCGTAACTACATTCCCATTCCGTACAAAACTTGCAGGCGCTCCGTTGATATAAATAGAGTCGATGGCATGTGGCGCGATTAACTCGAAAATATAATCGTTTAATTGACTGCTGTTTACTTTGAAATGGGTAACAGCCTTGCCGAAAATGCCATTCGATGTTCTTTCTACCTGCACATCCAAATGCACATAATGCACATTGTAATTTTCTGTGCCGGGAACCGTTGAAAATTGTTGAAGCTGAGCATGGGTCTGCGCTTTTTGCACCGCGCAGGGGTGTTGGGCCATTAAGGGGAAAATCAATCCACTAAAGGACAGGAACAACCATTTCGATAACATATACCGAATTTGCACATTTAATTGTAAGAATCCAAAGCGATTAATGTCCCTTTTTGAAATCGCTTGTTAATGAGCGTGAAAAAATTATTGCCCCCAGGATTTGAGGTAAAAAGGCTCAAAATAAGCGAGTGAGACCTCGTCTTTATTTCTTAATTTCTCTTGGGCAATTTGGCTGGCACCTGTGAGATAATGCTCTGAATGAAAGATTTTAATGTTTTTTTCGGGTAAGAATGGAAGCGTTTTTGTAGTGCCATCCCCCAAAATATAAAGGGGCGCCTCTTCTGAAATTTCAGGGAAAGGAAGTGGTGCTTCTGTAAGAATCACCGGTCTCGCTTCCATCAGCGCTGAACCTTTGGAATCATACACTGCGGCATAAATTTCCTGACGACGTGCATCAATGGTACATAGATAATGTCCGTTTGGATCTTGCGTTGTCCATCTTGCTGTTTCCACCATGGCATCGAAGGTGGGAACTGCGATCAAGGGAAGTTGAGCGCCCCAGCAAAAACCTTTGGCCGAAGATACGCCAATCCTTAATCCGGTATAACTCCCCGGACCGGAAATCACCGCCACACCGCCCAGGTCTTCCGGCCTCAGCCCATGCTTTTCCAATAGCTGTTGCATGAAAACTGGTAAATGGGTGGCATGACTGTTGGGTTGGGTTTCAACCAAAACGTCCAGACGGCCATCCGGAAACGACAAGCCCACGGCACAAGTGGCGCCGAAGGTTTGTAATACGAGTAACGAATTTTTCATCAGGGCTCTTGACTTCCCATTTGACGATAAAGCATGTCTTTTCCAACCACCCGAATCCGCGTTCCGTTCGTTAAATTCCGGGCGACTTCGGCATAGGGTCCATCAATAATAACCTGCCCGGCCGACACGCCACTTAATAATTCAATGAAACGACTGTCTTGCAAACCTGTGGTCACTTCCACTTGCTTAGCGACGTCTCCATCTACCATAAAAACATATTCTTTTAATGGTGCACCGGGATTTGCTGTATCTTTTCTGGCGGTAACGGCACCAATGGGTACGGACAAAACATCCAATGCACGACGCGTCCGAATATCTACTGTGGCGGACATACCAGGTCGAAACGGAGAGGTTTTTTTAGGATCTTCTGCCAATAAATCTTCATAAGAGGAGGACAAAATCCGGATTTTTACCTCAAAATTGGTCACTTCGTCGGTGGATAATTGTACTTGTCCGGATTTGGGTGAATTGGCAATGGCGGTTACTACTCCCGTAAATTTCCGGTTGTTATAAGCATCTACCTCTATAAAGGCCGTATCCATAAGGTGAAGCTTAACAATGTCGTTTTCATTCACTTCTACAGTGACTTCCATGTTCGCCAAATTGGCAATCCGTAGCATCTCCGTACCTGTCATTTGTGCCGTTCCGACCACACGTTCACCTTGTTCTACAGATAATTTCGACACAATGCCGCTCATGGGTGCCAGGATGCGTGTGCGCGCCAGGTTTTTTTTGGCTGCGGTGAGGGCCGCGCGGGTACTTTCTACCGTAAATTCTGCCGCTGTAATACTTTGCCTTGCGGCCTCCAGTTCACTTTGCGCCACCAAATACTGGGTCTCAGATTGCTCAAATTCCATTCGGGAAATGGCCTCTTTCTGGAAAAGACTTTGGTTTCGTTTGAAAGCTGCTTCAGCCTGAATAAATTGGGCTTTCGCCTGGGCAAAACGGGCTTTGGCACTGGCCAGATTGGCCTGAGTCTGCTGCACCAGGGCTTCATTTCTTTCGAACTCACTCTGGTATAAGTCCGGATTGATGACCATTAACAAATCCCCCTTCTTCACCGAATCGCCTTCCGCTACATGCAACTCTACAATTTCACCAGAAACGTCCGAACTAACTTTCACTTCTAATTCGGGATTGATTTTCCCGGAAGCCGATACGGTTTCAAAAATGTCACGAACCACTACTGTATCTGCAGATACCATGATGGCATGGCCGCCACCACAACCCGCTCCCATCCAGACAGACAGCAAAAATGCGGAAGCTAAAAAAGACGTCTTGAAACGTAGCATGGATTAAAATTTAAAGCGGTTTCCTTGGTAAAATTGAAGTACCAGGCTTTTAAAAATAAAATCGTAATGGGCGATAAGTAATTCTGTTTGTGCTTGAAAATAGCGGGTCACAGCATCATTGAACTGGATGGCATTAATAGCTTGTACAGAAAATCGGTCTTCCGCGTATTGTCTGGCTTCTTCTAAAGCCTGAAGGTTGATTTGGTTGGCTTGCCAGGTCTGATAAGCCGCCAAAGCATCTGCATGGGCGCGTTCAATGGTATTGCGCAATTGGTTTTCCTGTTCCAAAATAGACAACTCTGCCCGCGCCAAACCTATTTTGGCCTGTTGAACTGCTGCACGGGTACTCCAACCGTTCAGCAAGGGAACACTTAAGGAAAAACTTACCTGCTGACCAAAGTTCTCTTTCATCTGTTGGTTAAAAGGAATGGGCGGACTACTTGGGTCAAATGGATTTTGTTTTCGCAAACCAGAGTAAATGGTACTGGCCGAGGCATTTAAGCCAATGGTAGGAACGTAATTGCCACGTGCACTGCGCAATCCAAATCTGGCCGCATCCCGGCGCAATTGTGCCGCCACCAAACCGGGCCGCATCGTAACCGCGGTCGCCATGACCTTTTTCGGATCGGGAAGAGGCCCGCTCATCGATTTTTCCAAACTATCCAAAGGCGGATAACTCAAATTCAGGTTTTCGGCATCAATCATTAGGGCCTGAGCCAAGGCCAATTTCGCCATTTTAAGCGCATTTTGGGCCGTGATAAACTGCACTTCCTGTGTGGCAGTTTGCGCTCTTAGGGTCAAATATTCTCCTTTTACAACATTGCCAGCTTCCCACAACATTTGCATACGCTCAGTTTGGGCTTTTAACAATGCAAATTGTTTTGCAGCAATTTTAACCCGTTCTTCTGCAAACATCACTTGCATGAACAAATCGGCTACGTTCAGATGTAAATCATCTTTAGCCTGAGCAAAATTGGCTTTTTCTGCTTCGTAGGTCTTTTGGTTTTGGGCGATGGTATTGTAATTAGACAGCCCGTTGAAAATGACAAAGTTTGAAGATATCCCCGTCGAAAAACTTTCAAATTTCTGATCCTGCAAAATTCCGGAAGTGGGGTCGAAACGTAAACCAAAATTGGTGGATTGGCTGGCACTTCCGTTTAGAGTAGGTAATAAGGCTACCCAGGATTGCACCATCGATATCCTGGATTGGGCGACCTGCAATTTAACCTGTTGTAAGGATAAGTTATGTTGTTCTGCGTGCAGGAGACAGGCTTGCAACGTCCATGATGTTTGACTGTAAACCCATGATTTTGTGCCCAGTAACAAGATGAATAATACTTTAAATCCGAGCTTCCTCATGGTTATAATTCAGTCTCCAAAGTTGATAAAAGATGTTCCAATTGACATGGTATTCCTGTTAAAAATAATAAATCCCTTTTTCATTATGGTTATAAGGCATATTTAGCCAGTTGGATTGTCGTTTTTTTTCAAATTGAAACCATTGTTTCGTAAATAATTTTGGCCAATGTAAACCGTCTGAAGTTTATGCTTTGTTTCAATAAATCAGTTGATTATATGAAAATTGTATGCTCTTATCCAAATAGTATATAAATAAAATGCAAAATCACATGTAAATTTTGTTACAAATTGAAATTAGATAAATCTTTTTTCCTATTTTTGTGATATTACGCGTCCAAACTAACCATTTCAACTGATGGAACTTCACAGAAAACTTAAATCCTTGAGGGAAGAACGCCGCTATTCGCAAGAGTATATGGCGCTTCAATTAGGTATATCACAAAACGCTTACTCAAGGATAGAGTTAGGTATTACCAAAATATCGATTGAAAGACTCAAAAGCCTTTCCAAGATCTTAGGTGTGTCTATTCATCAGCTCATTCACCCCGGCGAAGAAACAAAGGCCAACGACCATTTCAGAGTACCTGTAAATCTTCAGGAAAATGAACTTTATGAACGCATCATTCGCGAGAAAGAGGAAGTCATTGCCATTTTAAGAGAGCAAAATCAAGCGATGAGGCGTATGCTGGATCGGATGCAATCCGAAGAGCAAGTCTCCTCAAACTCCCGCGAGTCCTAAAAGAAGGCTATTGGTCTAAACTTTTCTTGCGTTCCGGGTGTTTTCTTGAGTGTATATGCTTACCTCATGGAAACCGAAGTTACACCCGAATCCTTTACCGCCTCCGAACTTAGAGTTGCCTATCAACACTATGTAACTCACAAAGGCCGCAGACCAAAATCCATTGCCAAGTTTTGCTCGAAGCGAAACCTGACGGAAAAAGATTTTTATGCCCATTATGCCTCTTTCGCTCAATTAGAAGAGGATACCTGGATGCATTTACTAGCGCAAACGCTGCAAACCCTTGCCAGCGACGAAACCTATTCGTCCTATTCTGTCAAGGAAAAACTGCTGTCTTTTTATTTTACCCTGTTCCAGGAAGCACAGGTACAACGTTCCTACTTTCAGTTTGTAAGTGGAAACCTACGGGACCCAAAGTTGTTGAAAAATAATGCGTTTCGGGAAAAGATGATGGCTTATTTTCAGGATTTGACCCAGGAAGGAGTCGATTCCAATGAAATTCAAGCCCGTTGGCAACTGGAACGACAATATCCACATGCCGCCTGGGTGCAATTTCTATTCCTCTGGAACTTTTGGCTTCAGGACCAAAGTGCCGGCTTTACCGATACGGACCTGGCCATCGAAAAAAGTGTTCGTTGGGTCTTTGACCTTACCGGGCCAAGTGGTTTCGATAGTGGTATCGATTTGGTGAAATTCTTGTTCCGTCAATTTAAAATGGCATGAGCCAAAATAAAATCCCTACCTCCAAAGTGGCCCGTGCTACGCAGTTTGTGGCTACCGGTGCAAAAATTGGCCTCAATTACGCCAGGCACTACGCGAACAAAGTGGTGACCGGTGAGTCAGACGTGTCTGCATTGAATCAGAAAAATGCAGAAGATATCTATCAGACCCTTAGTACATTAAAGGGAAGTGCCCTGAAGATGGCGCAAATGCTGGCTACCGATAAAAACCTCTTACCCACCGAATATTTCGATGCGTTTAGACAATCCCAGTACAAAGCGCCTCCGCTCTCTGGCCCGCTAATTACTCAAGTGTTTCGCAAATCTTTGGGACGTACACCACAATCCTGTTTCGATCATTTTCACATGGAAGCCACCAATGCCGCTTCCATCGGGCAAGTTCACCGGGCAGAAAAGAATGGTAAATCCCTGGCTGTAAAAATTCAATATCCGGGAATAGCAGAAAGTATTGTAAGCGATTTGCGCCTGGTAAAGCCTTTTGCCGTTAGATTGCTGTCCCTAAAGGAGAGTGAAATTCGACCATATTTCGAAGAAGTAGAAGCCAAACTACTCGAAGAAGCCGATTATGCCCTTGAGTTGGCGCAAAGTATGCACATTAGTGAGGCCTGCCGCCATTTGCCCGGTTTGGTTTTTCCAACCTATTATCCCGAATGGAGTGGCTCAAAGGTTTTAACCATGGACTGGATGGAAGGTACCACGCTTACAGAATGGGTCCAGGGAGCGCACGATCAGGAAACACGCAATCAAATTGGTCAATGGCTTTGGGATTTTTATGATTTCCAAATGCATCAACTGAAACAGGTTCACGCTGATCCGCATCCCGGAAACTTTTTAATTACCCCGGAAGGCAAATTGGGCATCTTAGACTTTGGCTGCGTTAAATCTGTTCCGATGGATTTTTACGAGGCCTATTTTTCTATGCTGGACCCGAATAATCTGCTTTCCGACGAAGTAATGGAACATACCTTGACCCGCTTAGGCATCCTTTTACCTACTTCCGGAAAAGAGGAGCGCGCATATTTTGTTTCTTCTTTTCGTCAGTTACTGGAATTGCTTCGCAAACCATTTGACCAAGCGCATTTCGATTTCGGAGATGCGTCTTACTTCACTGCACTCAACGATTTAGGCGAGCGCCTCGCAAAAGATCCCAGAAGCCGTTCATACGGAGCCGCGCGGGGAAGCCGACATATTATTTATGTGAATAAAACCTACTTTGGCTTATTCAATATTTTACACCTGATTGGTGCGAAAGTAACCGCCGGAAAAGTTATGGTTGGCTAAATCCGTGTTCTGCATGTAATTGGCGGACAACACCATCACTAAGTCCGACTTTGGGTACGAAAATGTCTTTGATGCCGGTATGTTTACAAACATGTAAGAAAATTTCCGCGGCTGGAATAATGACGTCTGCACGGTCGGGGTTTAATCCCATTTCCTGCACCCTTTCTTCGTAACTCAATGCCGCCAAAGTGGTATACATGCTTCGCAGCTTGCTCCTTTTCAAAGGTTTACCTTCTTTAATCCCGGCCATTTTAAAGAGTTTGATGATGTTCCCTCCTGAGCCGATGGCGGACATTTTCGGATAGGTTAAGGCCAGATTTTTACACGTTTCCTGCATGCGCAGTAAGGTGTCCGGAGCCACTGTGCCTTGGAGTGTTCTAACGGTACCTATGGGAAAGGATTCTGAAAACACTTTTTTTCCTTGGGAAAACAATGTGAGCTCAGTAGATCCGCCACCCACATCGATGTATAGAAAAGCGTTTTCGGAATCTGGCATTTCAGCCAGATATGAATTGAAAATGAGGTCTGCTTCTTCCGAGCCATGAATTACATCGATGTGAACGCCCGTTTTTTCTTTTAGTATCTGAATAATTTGTTTTCCATTTTTTGCTTCCCGCATGGCACTGGTGGCGCAGGCTCTCCAACGCACCACTTCATGCACCTTCATTAAATGATAAAACGCAGCCATGGCATGGGTCAGTTTTTCCAGCTTGGCTTCAGAAATCCAGCCGGTAGAAAATACCTCATCTCCCAAACGGACGGGTACGCGTATGAGGGCGTATTTTTTGAAAACAGGTTTTCCGTTGATATCCTGGTAAACATGACAAATCAGAAGTCTTACGGCATTGGAGCCAATGTCGATGGCGGCGAAAGGGGTGAGATTAGCTAACATGCTTTTGGTTTGTAAAATATGACACCAGCGGCATGAGGGGGTCCGGTAAAAAACGGCCCGGCTGGAGTTGAAACCTATGTAAAATGCGGCTCAATTCGTCCTGAAAACCACAGGCCACAGAACCCGTAAAATGAATGGGATATGACTTAGATACCGGAATGGGTAAAAGGTAGTTTTCCACAAATAAGGTGAACCCTTTTTCAAGCAAAAGCTGCACGTAAGGTTCGTTTCTTATTTCCTGCAAAGGCGCCGCAAACTGAGCCATCCATTTTCCTGGTTCCGGTTTTTGATACACCTGCTCAAGAATGATTTTTTCGTTTAATTCGAATTTCTGTTCTAAGATTTCCGACAGGGAATGAGGTACACGCTGTCTTAAAAAGTCCGCCAAAACGTTTTTCCCGAGCCAACTTCCGGCGCCTTCATCTCCCAGTAAATAGCCAGGTGCCATCACTTTGTGCGTAATGCGAATACCATCGAAAGCGCAAGCATTGGTGCCGGTTCCTAAAATGCAGGCGACGCCGGACTCGCGACCACACAATGCCATGGCCGCTCCAAGCATATCGTGCCCAACTTCTGTGTCGGCGTCCGGCCAATATTGATGAAGAGCTGATTTTACTCGCTTCTCTGTGTGTGCATTACTGATTCCTGCACCGAGAAAACGAACATAATCGGGTTGGCGTGGAACAAGATGCACCACTTCTTTAATCCGATGGGACAACGCGCCATCATCCAGATAATTGGGGTTGATTCCACGGGTTTTGAACACCTGAACTTTTCCTTCGTCCACGAATGCCCAACTTGTTTTTGTTGCGCCTGCTTCAGCAATGAGCCACACCCTTCCCATGGCGTAAAAATAAAGCAATCCCTTAAATAGGCCGCAGGGAATTTCACTTCCGGCGGGCATAAGGCGAAAATGCCCTTGAAAACATGTAAGATTTTTTTGTGAAAACGTTGTTTTCTCCTTACATTTCGAGGCTAAATTCAATCATGAAATCACTCTTCGCCACCTCTTTATGCGGCATATTTGGACTTTTTTCTGCCATTCTTCCTGCTCAGACAAACAGCCTATGGATTACGGAGGTCAATTATCACTCAGATTCTTCTAATAGTACTGGTGATTGGTTTGAATTGTATAATGCGGGTTCCGCGGCCATCAATCTTAGTGGCTATCGACTTCGCGATCAGAACCAACTGAATTTATTTATTTTTCCCACAGGTATATCCCTGCCTGCCGGTGGTTATTTAGTTGTTTGTGCCGATACGGTGAAGTTCGATCAGTATCACACCATTTCCAACCGTATGGGGAATTTTTCTTTTGGATTGGGAAACATGGCGGATTCGATACGACTTTTCGATGCGACAAACCAGCCTGTTTTACGAATGGGATATCTGGATAGTATGCCCTGGCCGAAAGGGGCAGATGGCTATGGTCGCACGCTGGAATTATTACCCGGTGCTACGGACTTAAATAATCCAGCCAGTTGGTATACTGGTTGTATTTTTGGTTCTCCCGGCGGACCTTTTGTGCCGTGTAGTCAAGAACGTGTGGTGGTCAGCGAAATTAATTATAACTCTCCCGCGACGGATGATGCCGGAGACTGGTTTGAAATTCATAACCTGGATGGTGTGGCCAAAAATCTTGCAGGATGGCGCATTCGAGACCGGAATAATCTGAATGAATTCATTTTTCCTGCAGGCACTACCCTTGCGGCCAATGGATACCTCGTCCTTTATAACAATGATGTGTTATTCAATCAGCAACATCCCGGCATTCCTAATAAAGTGGGTCCATTCCCCTTTAGCTTAGGCAATTCTGGCGATGCTATACGTTTGTACGATGAAAATGACCGCATCGTGTTTTCTGTAAGATACAATGACTTGGCGCCCTGGCCAACCGAAGCCGACGGCAATGGATATACTTTGGAAGCGCTGCCGGATTTCGATCCGTCCAGAGATGTGAATAGCCATAATTCCTGGACGTTTCGATGCATTGGTGGCTCCCCGGGAAGAGCCGCTCCAGCCGATTGTTTTGCTAGTGTGGAAGAACAAATTAATGAAGCATTGGTTAGTATTTATCCAAATCCTGTGACCTCTCACCTGACCATGGAAAGCAAGACCCAGGACAGATTTACGCTTCGTTTTACGGATGCACTTGGTCGCATCCTCGCCATGCCGGAAGGATTTTATGCGCAGTTCACCTTCACGGTGCTTCCCGAGTGGCCTGCCGGCGTCTATTTCTTGCATGGTCAGTCGGAATTTGGAAATCATCATTTTACCCAAAAAATTCTGATTCCGTGAAAACTATCTTTTACACCATTTTGCTGACCGGATTAAGTTGGTTTGGTTATTATACAATTGGTGCACAGTTAGTTATTAATGAGTATTCCTGTGCCAATCGAGGGCATCATGCGGATAATTTCGGAAGCTTTCCGGATTGGGTGGAACTTCATAATCCCAGTGGCGCTCCCGTAAGTACCAATGGCTTGTTTTTATCGGATCGATTTACCAACCCGCTGAAATGGGCGCTCCCGAACGTGAATGTACCGGCAGGTGGTTTTTTACGGATTTTTCTCTCCGGTAGAAACCTGACCGCTGCGCCTCCTTATCATGCCAGTTTCAAAGTCAATCAAACCCTGTTCGATCCCATTGTACTTTCAGACATCAATGGAAATATTGTAGATTCTATAACCACCCGACCCACACAGCGGGATCACAGCCGTGGCAGAACGACAGATGGGGCGGCCACCTGGTCGTTATTTACGACTCCAACGCCCAATGCGACCAATACGGGAGCGCAAAATGATTATCCGCCGGCGCCCGTGATGAGTGTGCCGCGCGGTTATTATCCGGGTGCGCTTAACGTGAGTCTGAGCTGTGCCGATCCGACGGCCACTATCCGTTATACCACGAACGGTGCAGAACCTACCGCCGCTTCAGCAGCGTATACAGGCCCCATCAATGTAAATGCGACCACCGTGGTTCGTGCAAGGGCTTTTTCCGGTAGCGCACCTGCAAGTTTTATAACTACACATACTTATTTGATTAATGTAAACCATTCATTGCCGGTGGTTTCCCTGTCTGGCCCCTACAATAACTTTTTTTCCACAGGCGGAAATCCGACGTATTCCCATCTCGAGTTTTTCGATGCGAATAAAGTCTTTCAATTTGAATCGTACGGCGAAATCAATAAACATGGAAACGATTCCTGGGCGTTTCCGCAAAAGGGACTGGATTTTATTACCAGAGATCAATGTGGATATGATCATGAGATGAATTATCCCATTTTCCATACTTCTCCGCGTCCCTCTTACCAGCGAATTATGTTTAAAGCCGGCGCATCAGATAATTATCCCTCTACCTGGGGAAATGGCGGCGCGCATATTCGGGATGCTTTTGTGCAAAGTTTGTCTGAAAAAGTCGGCATGAAGCTGGATTTAAGACGCCTGGAGCATTGTATTGTGTTTGTGAACGGCCAATACTGGGGCGTGTATGAGATTCGGGAAAAAGTAAATGATCCTGATTACACAGAATATTATCACGGTCAAAAGGAAGAAGATCTGGACATGCTTTCCTACTGGGGCAGTTTAAACATCCGTTATGGTAGTGATGCAGACTGGGTGAATCTGTTCAATACCATTATGGCGAGCAACATGGCCAATCCTGCGGATTACAATGCCATTGCTGCCAGATTGGATTTAGACAATGTGATTGATTATATGATTTTAAATACCTGGTCCATCAATTCCGACTGGTTAAATTGGAACACCATGTGGTATCGGGGTCGTGGCAATCCTTCAAAAAAATGGGCCTATGTGCTTTGGGATCAGGACAATATTTTTGACTTGGGACATAACTACACAGGGCTTCCAACCACAGATTTTAATGCCGATCCCTGTGATTACGATAATCTTTTTCCCAATGCCGGGCCTTCTCTGGGACATATGAAAATCATGAATAAGCTTATGCAGAATCCGGATTTTCGTGCCCGCTACGTAAATCGTTATTTTGCTTTGGTGAATGGCGGATTAAGCTGTGCTTATGCCTTAAATCATTTGGACAGTTTGATTAATGTGCTATCGCCCGAGATGACCATGCATACCCAGCGTTGG
The DNA here is from genome assembly GCA_964578885.1 of uncultured Candidatus Competibacteraceae bacterium. Taxonomy (GTDB): domain Bacteria; phylum Bacteroidota; class Bacteroidia; order CAIKAF01; family CAIKAF01; genus CAZRHR01. The sequence continues at coordinate 159,676 of CAZOEO010000001.1, forward strand.
GGAGGGTCGGTCGCAGATTGGCAGCAAAATGTGCAGTATTTGAGGAATCAGATTTTAGGTCGTTGCCAGACCATTGTTGGCGGTTTGCAGGGTTGTTATAATGTGGATGGCCCGCACCGCATCGCCGTCAATGTGTTTCCCCCGAATTCTGGCACTGTAAATTTCAATGGTACGCAAATTCCAAACTATCCCTGGTCCAATACATATCTTGGGAATCTTCAGGCCAATGCGACGGCCACGCCCAATTTTGGTTGGAATTTTTCTCATTGGGAAACTTTCTTTCATAACATTCCACCGGATTCCACCGCCAATCCTGCCATTTTTAACTTAGCAGCACCAGACTCTATTGTGGCTCATTTTAAAAGAGATGATTCACTTACTTTAACCTATCGGGTTCTCCCTCCCTTGTCTGGTTCTATTCGCAGAAACGGTATCGTGATTCCGGCCTATCCTTTTGTAGAAACGGCCATGTCCAATAATTTTTTCAATGTAGAAGCACAGCCCATGTCGGGTTATCAGTTTCAGTATTGGGAAATTAATCACCACACCTTAAATCCGGATAGTGCTTCTTTGACGGCCGCTTTCAATTTTAACCGAACCGACACGCTGATAGCGCATTTTATCATGCCACCCATTATTCCTCCTGCACCGGATACAACGCCCGAGGGTGGCATCTGGATTCCCTCCGCCTTTACCCCGAACAAAGATAAATTGAACGAAGTGTTTCGCATTCACCACAATAGTTCGATTGAAAAAGGTGAATATCAGATTTTTGACCGCTGGGGAGAAGAGTTGTTCAGAGCGGCGAGCTTGTCCGATGGATGGGATGGAACCTACCGTAATACGCCTGTAATGCCAGGAGTGTATGTGTATCGCGTACAATATTTCGATAAGAAAGATAAACAATGGCGCAGCCGGATTGGCCATGTGGAGCTGATTCGGTAATCGGAAGAACTTTTCAGTCTTCACGCTGTTTCATCGGAAGACATAAACCTGTTAAAGGGCACTAAATAGCCCCTTTTTAAAAGATAAACCTTTCCTTTTGGGGAGAATTATCGTTAATTTTGCACTGCAAAAATCTGCAATGGCCATGAATATACTTGTCTGTATTTCAAAAGTACCGGACACTACCAGTAAAATCGCCTTTACGGCCGATCAAACTCAGTTCGATAGCAACGGAGTTACTTGGATTGTCAACCCTTCAGATGAATGGTATGCGTTGGTTCGCGCTTTGGAACTGAAAGAAACCCTCGGCGGAAAAGTGACCATCATTACCGTGGGCGATGCTTCTGATGATCAGGTGATCCGAAAAGCTCTGGCCATTGGCGCAGACGAAGCCGTTCGCATCGATGCGGTGGCTCAGGATGCAGGTTTCGTGGCCCGGGAAATCGCCCAATACGCCAAGACCCAAACTTTCGACTTAATCCTAACAGGAAAAGAAACCATCGACTACAATGGTTCTATGGTGGCCGGACTCATAGCAGCTCATTTGGATCTGCCTTATGTGGCTTTTGTAGAAAAATTAGATGTGGCAGGAACTACTTTCACCATGCACCGGGATATTGGTGGCGGAATTGAAATTGTTCGGGTAAATGGCCCCGTGGTGGTCAGCGCCAACAAAGGTTTAGCCGAGCAGCGGATTCCCAATATGCGGGGAATTATGGCTGCAAGAACCAAACCTATTCAGGTGATTCCAGCCACTTCATCTGCCGGAGAAGTAACCATTTCTTCTTATGCTTTGCCACCTGCCAAAGGAGCTGTGAAAATGCTCTCTCCCGACCAGATGAAAGAATTGGTGCGCTTGCTGCATGAAGAAGCCAAAGTGATTTAATCGACAAAAGTCTAAGTATCATGTCTATCCTAGTATATATCGAATTTGCCGGAGGCCAGCTTAGAAAAGCTTCTCAGGAAGTATTAACCTATGCAAGCCGCATGGCGTCTCAGTCTGGAAGCAGCGTTGAGGCCGTATTTTTCGGAGAAGGAGACGGCGCCTCTGCCGGACACTTTGGCGCGCAAAAAGTATGGCAAATTCAGGGTGCCTCCTTTCAGCACTTCGATGCCGATGTCCATGGAAAAGCCATTGTGAAACTTGCCCAAACTCACGGACACCAAACCGTTATTTTACCTTTTGACCTACATGGCAAAAGTCTTGCACCCATGATCAGCGTTGGTCTGGGAGCAGGATTGGTGGCTGGAGTTACTTCCTTGCCTGATGTTTCTTCCGGTTTTAAAGTGAATAAAAATGTTTTTTCGGGAAAAGCCATCGCAACGGTAGCTATCCATACCGAGAAAAAAGTATTGGCGATTAATCCCAATTCTATTCCGGTAGAGGGCGGAAAGCCTGCTGCCAGCGTGGTTTCTTTTGATGCCGGTACCATCGCTGCCCGTGTGGAAGTGGTCGAAGTAAAAAAGAACGAAGGAGAAATCGCGCTTCCAGAAGCAGAACGAGTAGTATCGGCCGGTCGTGGATTAAAAGGTCCTGAAAACTGGGGAATGGTAGAAGATTTGGCAAAAGCCCTTCAAGCGGCCACAGCATGTTCCCGACCTGTTTCCGACATTGGTTGGAGACCTCACCATGAGCATGTCGGGCAAACTGGAATTACGGTGCGTCCTAATTTATATATTGCCATCGGTATTTCTGGTGCCATTCAGCATTTGGCGGGTGTAAACGGTTCCAAAACCATTGTTGTGATCAACAAGGATCCCGAAGCACCTTTCTTTAAAGCCGCAGACTATGGCGTGGTTGGAGATGCGTTTGAGGTTGTACCTCAGTTGATTGATGCTGTGAAAGAATTCAACGCTGCTCATTCCTAATCTCTCGTGCCTGAAAGAATGAAGAAGGTTGCCTTGGAAATCATCGGGCTTTCATACAGCCAAACACAAACAGGTGCCTATGCCCTGGTGCTTGGTGAGTCTGGTGGATCCCGGCGCTTGCCTATTATTATCGGGTCGTTTGAGGCGCAATCCATTGCCATTGAAATGGAAAAAATGACGCCCTCACGTCCGTTGACCCATGATTTATTTCGCGCTTTCGCAGATGCCTTTCATATTAAAATTACCGAAGTGGTCATTTATAATCTGCTGGAAGGAATCTTTTATGCAAGAATCGTGTGCGACAATGGGCAGGAAATCATTGAGCTAGATTCCAGAACATCTGATGCCATCGCCTTGGCCGTGCGCTTCAATTGTCCCATTTATACCCACGAGTTCATTTTGGGTTCTGCGGGTATTGTGGTTGACGATCCTGAAGAAGAGGACAAACCTGCCATAAAAGACAAATCAACGACAACAAAGTCGAAGGAAAAGGAAGGAAATGTCTTAAGTCAGATGACCCTGGATCAGTTGGAAAGCCTGCTTGCTCAGGCCATTGAAGAGGAGCATTACGAAAGAGCCTCGCACATTCGAGACGAAATTCAAAGAAGAAAGTCAGGTAGTTAATCTACCTGACTTTTTCTTTTTCCATCCCTTCAATCTTTCAGGATAATTACCGGAACGGAGGAATATCCCGGCACATACAACATGTATTGTCCGGAAGAAATGTCGCCCGGCCATTTTAAAAGAATGCCACCGGACAGATAAAAATGGCTTTCTGCTGAAATCTGTCGACCATCCATGGATATCAGATAAGGCACTTCCTGGCCTTCGTAGCCTTGAATTTGAACCAATCCCGACGTAGGATTGGGAAATACAAGTACCGTAGATGGTTTGGTGGGTTCCATGGATAATGGGAGATACATCATGCCATCGGATTGCGTGGATAAACTCAATAATCCTGCATGGTTGGTGGCGCGAATCGTTGGATAAATCCATTGTCCAATGCCAACATTGCCGGGAATGGAAATAGATTGAGGTGAAGTGAGCCCAATGGGAACAAAATCCTGAAGATCGTTCTGACCTGGTGCACTGCCTAAGGCCAGTTCAAGTTGCGCCAATCCGGAATGAACATCCTGAATACCATTCCAATAGGCCCACCAGGTTCCATGCGCGAGGGTGTCGGCATCCATCGGTCCTCCATCTGCCATATAGGTGGCCGATAATGGTGGTGTGAAATCCAAATCTATTGACTGAGTGTGCTCCTGTGACCAAAGATCGTGGTGCGAAAGTGACAACACCGAAATTTGTCCTCCGGGCTGCTGTGGATTGGGATTTGGGTTGTGCAGCCATGCTGCCAATCCCCCTCCAACAGGAATTTGAATGGGTTGATTACATGGCCTTTCTTTAAAAATACGCGGGTGAACCACTTCAAGAAGACTGTAATTGGTTTTGAAACTATTCCATCTTCCTGATGGTGGAATGAGAACCTGGTCCTTGGCCAAAACCAACTGATCATTCAGCCAAACTTTCACAAGTTGATTTATCGGATCAACCAGAATGTCTAAGTTCATCCAGCCGGTTTGGGGCGTATAATTCATACTAATTAAAGCCTGACGTCCTGCGGGACTACATCTTGCCAATGTGATTTGTCCGGAATTCAAAATCTCCAAGAGTAAACTGTTTCTGTGATGGGTGTAGTTTAAACTATCTCCCAATAGATAAATACTGGCATGCCCCAATCCTTGAAGCCGGATTTTAGATCGAAAAACAAAGGCTTGATTCATATCCGGTTTAAAGAAGAAGGCGGTTTGCGCTTCTGGATATTGGTCAAAGGGTTGAAGTAAACTTTGACCTGTCAGATTCCATGTACCTTGAAGAGGTGCCCAATCGGGATGCAAAGTGGCGCCTACACTAAACGTTTCATGAAACATGCCCTGATGTCCGTTGCTACGAAATTCCTGCCCATCCCAACCATCGGCTCGGATGAAGCATTTGGCCGGCCCTTCTGTGAAAACGGGGTCAATGTCCTGAATATCCGCCCAGAACGTAGAAGTTTGCCAGCCGGTTAAGGGTTGTAGTATCTGCGATTGTGGTGGCGTGGTGTCTGCAGATGCCGGGGACTGATGCCACTGAAGTTGAAAACCTGCGCCTTGCACCGCGCAATCACTCCTAAATTCAATGACGGCGTATCCGGAAGTCGCTGCCAATGCTCCCGGCAGACTGTTTCCGGAAAAATGTCCTAATAATGGAGAGAACTCGTCCTGCCCGTCATATACCCACACTTCATCCCAGCCTGATTCTGTATCGAAAGACATAAATTGAAGATTTAGCGGCGCACTGCCCGTACCAATGCGCCAAAGTTTTCTAGTGTCGTTGGGATAAACGGTTCCTGTGGAAGGAAAACTAATCTGTCCACTCAGCCCCGCCAGATATTGTATGGCAGGATGCTCATTAATGAGTTTATAGTAAGTATCCCAGGGAAAATGAATACCCGGATCTGTATGGGTTTGGTTTGGAAAGTGCTGATGACCCTTAATACGCGCACAGCTTCCGGGAATTCCCGCCTGATTATAATGGGTGGCTGATGCCCACGACCACCAACTTACTCGATGACTGGATATTTGGTTCCGTTGACAAATGCCACGAACCAAACCCGCCGATTTGGAAAGTAAGGTATCTGTAAGCCATGATGGGTTTGATACATAGCCTTCATGCTCAATGCCTACGGTATAACTGTTCTCCGAACCCACATGAAACGCCCGATCTCCCTCGGCCACCATTTGGGTAATTTGTCCGTCGGACGAGCGAATCACATAATGAGCCGATACATTCGATTGACAATTCATAAACCACGCAATGGTGCCCGCATAGGTTCCTTGGGCAGTATGCACCGTAACAGCAGAAACATCGGTTCCATTTCTACTGCCCCGGTTGCAGGTGGGGGCCAATTGAACCAGCACGCCCGGATGATCTATCCGCTCTGTGCTGCAATGATCTCGTAAAACATACCAGAATTCAGCCGGAATCAGATCTTGCACCTGCACGCAAACGCCCGAAAGTTCCTTCCACCAATAGGCCGTTTCATCTAGCCACAAGGCCAGCGGTAGCATATGATTGCTTTCGGCCGGAATTTCTGAAAGTAAACTCGCCAGCCAAAGCCATTCTTCGGCGGTTTGTGGCTGGTAAGTTTCCCCCAATGCACGCATGGATAGGAACCAGGCGCGCATTTCTGTGCTTCCTTCCGAAAGGATATCTGCAGCGGAAAATCCGGATAACTCGGAAAGAACCACTACATTGTCGCGAAGCACGCCTCGCCCATTTTCTACCAATCCGGTGAATCCGGAGGCCAGGGGCTTGCCATGACACGCTGCGGCATCCTCAGACGGCGGAATCCATTCTCCCCGGCTGGCTTGCATCGAGACGGCTTCTGCCAGTCCTTCGGGAATGTCCGGAAATTCTGCCTGCAAAGCGTTGCACCACACTTTTACCGGGGATTGGGCATGAATCCACATAAGGCCCATCCAGCAAATCGTTACAATCCATTTCATTTTTTTTCCTGCAACTTACGCCGCCTTCAAGGCCTTATCCGGCAATTAAACGGATATAAACGTTTAAAATCGGCTAGCAGAAAAAATGGACGGATGTCGTTTTTCCTTTTTACATGATGGCCACAGGAAAAAGTGGGGAAACGAACGGTTTATCTTTTGGGATAACGAACAACAAAGTTCAGGTTTTTCTGGGTGCTGCCCTTTTCCGGCAACGCAATCTGCCAGGTAATCACACCTGTCATTTTTTCATGCTGCCCACCGGAAAGTTGTTCTATCACCACTTCTTCCTGAGTTTGTGTAGCGATTGGAACCTGGTCTTTCAATACCAACTGAATGGGTGTAGACCTATTGTTCCGCAAGGTGTAGAGATACTGGTAATCCTGACGGGCTTGCTGACTTAGAAAAACTTTTGCGTTTGTTTTCTGGGCCACCTGGCGACTCACAAAAACCGAGGGATCCGGTCCTAATGAAATGCGGAATGTATCTCCCATGGTGAGTGGATCAAAGTAAATTTCTCCGTTGAAACTCTGCTGTATGGCTATTCTGGCTTTTCCGGGTAATAAATTCAGCTTTTGCCATTGCTCCAATTCTGCGGTTAAATAGACTTCCGGACGAACTCCCGGAGCGGCAAAGTGCACATATCTGGCCGGGTGTGAAGCACTTTTCAGACTTACTTCATGGTTTTGGCCGTCTGATGGTATGTCGGTTTTTTCTTTTACTTCAAAGGTTACAAAAGGTGGTTCAGGCGTTTCTGCTGGTGGTTGTAAATCCATGGCAGCCATGTCGTTCGTTCTTTCTCCACGCATGGGCATGGCACTGGCACGGTCTTGCCTTGCACCTTCACTTTTCTTTCTGCTGAAAGCACTACTTACCTCGGCTTCGGCCAATATTGTTTGTTCCAACATACGCCCTGCGGGCTGCATCTGATGATATGCCAATGCCTCTACTTCCGGCTGAATGTACACCTGCGACATGACGTTCTCATAGCCCACGGAGTTTGCCTCTAACTGATAATATCCGGGAGTGAGTCCTCTGAAATACAACGTTCCCGTGGCGTCCGTAGACCCACCAGCCACCAGTTTGTTGTTTTGTGTCAGCCGGACAGAAACAAAAGGCAGTGGCTGCTTTTCCTGATCAATAAGTACAACGCGCATTTTTCCTTCTGCTAAAGAAGGAGTCGGAATAGGGTAGGGTTTTGGCTGACCGACCACCCAAGGTTTCATTTCCGGCAAACCTCTTGTTTCACTGGGTGCTCCCGAAGTGACCGTTAGTTCTATCTGCTTCCAATCTTCGCCGGTGGTTTGGTACACCTGTGCATAATAATCGATGTCTATGGGTTGATCCAGTTCCTGAACACGGAATCGATACACTGGATTCCAACCGGCATTATTCACCACATAAGTTAGGCCACATTGGAATTTTCCCGCTTTTGTGGTTCTCACTTTCACCAATAAGGATGAGGACGGCCTTTGCAGGGTTTCAGCTCGTTCCTGTATTTTTCCAGACCATTCCAATCCTTTTTTCTGCAGAATCGTTATTTGTCTTTCTAACTGAATTTGCTTCTGCGCGATGCTCAAGAGCCGCTGGCGGTAATAATCGGCCATTTCACGGATATCTACCATTTTGGCGCCTTGTTCATCGCCATACAGACGCGCATTGTCTATCAGCAGTTTTCGCTCCATATCCAAGACCTGTTTTTCGGCTTGTAGCAAAGCCAGGCTTTCTTCTACTCGCTTTAAACTATCTTCCATTTTCATGAAAGACGCAGATTTTCTGAAGCTTAATCCATCTTGACTTTTCACCTGAAAGGAAAGTACGTCCAACCCTTCTTTCGGCTTTAAGCTGATGCCGGAGGCGTCTAGACCGAAGGGCAGCGATTCAATTAATAGCACGGAGTTTCCCGAAGGAAGTTGGGCACTGAATTCTCGGGTCACTTCTGCTCCTTTAAAAAAAACAGTAACGGCTTTCAGGACGGAAGCGGTTTTAATGGTGTCGGATTGCGCTTGTACCGATAATAGCAGGGCACCAAGGCAAAAGGAAACGAATTTTTTCATAAGATGTTGGTAAAATGACGACCGGACAGGCCATGTTTAGTAGTACGTGTAAGTGGCCTCCGGGTTCAATTGGAGGTAACTTTTTAGTGCTTTTTCTTTGATTCCGGTATTGATGGCCCCCAAATAGCGAAGCGGAAGTCCCGTGAGTGGTTTCAATTGTTTTACAGGTAATCCTGAAATATCCAGCCATTCCAGGTGAGCCAATCGCTCTATTCCGTCCAGACGCTTCACTTTCGTGAGGGAAACATCCAGTTTTTGTAAATGAATAAACACCTGAACGGAACTAAGCTCTGCCAACGCCGTTCGGTGTAAAATTAAGGTTTCCAATTGTCGGGAATACCGAAGCGGATAAACGGTTTGAACCGGATTTTGAGACAAATCTGCATAAATGATATTTGTAAGTCCCTCTAGCTCAGAAAAATCAGATTGTCCAACCGCAATTAATTCTATATGTTGAAGTTTCCTCAGTTGCCGAAGGGGATGTAAATGCGGCAGGCTAATGCCTGAAACACTGATTTTTTCAAGGGCTTCAATGGCATGAAGCCGCTGTGGATTGATTTCACTGGCGCCAATATGTTGCAAAAAAATCGACTTCCAGATCGGAGGCAAGCTGTCCCACCAAGTGGTAAGCGCCTCTGTATGCCAAAGGATTTGAAGCTTTCCCTGAAACGCCATCAGTGAATCATGTGGATAGCCTTCTGCTTCCAGTCCTGTTAAACTTTTCATGTGTTGAAGGACCGGAATGTTGTATAAAGGCGTTTGGTTGGCATGTAACTCCCGAAGACGCACAAGGGGGCGAATGTCTGTAAGAGAAAGTCCCGGAACCTGATTGGCATGAAGCACTTCCAATCCCACCAGCCCTAATAAGGGTGAAAAGTCCTGAATGGCATTTCCGGAAATGTCTAAAAAGCGAAGCGCTGGAAGGTACTTCAGGGGCTGGAGATCTGTAAAACTTTCGTTGGGAATGCGGAGTGACTGTAAACGTAGCAGCGCATGAAGCGCTTCGGTTCCCGGTAAGCCTGCGGGGCCCAGCAACGGCTCGTGCCGGCGAAAAACTTGTTGCCACGTATCTGGTAAATTCACCCACCAGGTTTTGAGTTGTTCCGTCCCAAAAACAATCAACGCAGCTGGCATTTTTCGAATCATGTCCTGTACATGACTGATTTCCAGTGTAGCACCGTCACAGAATACAATTTTCAAATGGGATAAACTCAACAACGGACTCAAGTCGCGAACTTTGGTTTTTTCAATATGAAGTTCCACCAACTGCGCGTATTCTTTTAATCCGGAAAGTGATTCCAGGTTCGATTCAGACGCGTGTAAAACCCGGAGCTCAGGGTAGGAGGGTAGTGAAAATGGTACAGACCAGGTACAATGATTTAAATGAAGTTCTTGTAAATGTGGTGCATTTGGCCACTTTACGGGTGTTGTAAAACGATTGAAAGACAAATCCAATTTTTCTAATTCAGGTAGGGCTGGAAAGTCCGACCAGATTTCATTTTTCAGCGATTGAATAATCAACGTTTTAAGCCCGGGAAGATATTGCAGGGCCTGAATGTGCTCCAATCGGGTATGGGAAAGGGCTAAAATTTGCAGGCGATTCAAATTCCTGAGCCCATCTACATTGGTAATGCCGGTACCGGAAAGATTCAGGTATCGCAAACGCGTAAATCGGGAAAGCGGTTCAGTTTGTTTTAGCCAGGTTTCTCCTGAAAAATTCAGGGAATCCATTTTTAGCCACCGGGCAATTCCCGGCCCAATCCATTGTGCCTCTAATTTAATTTTCTGGCCGGCCACCTCGTAACGGTTCCCGGGTTTGGCCAATGAATCTATGGTTAAAATGTCGGATAACCGGCCCACTCCAGAAGGAAGAAGAATGGTTTGACCCAGTTTTTTTTTCCAATCCAAAGGCAAGGTACTCCACCAGTTCGTTAATTCATCGTTGGTTTCCAGCGGATGTGTGTACATGCTGGCAATTTTCAAATCCTGATTTTCAACATCTACATCAATTTCGATGAACCTGGGACCATTCAATTGGGTTTTCACCCCGTCTATGCCCGTTCCTTCCATTTTTCGTTGTAGAAAAACCATGAAAAAGGGTTTTCCAGATGGTTTTACTTCCAGTGAAATGTTTTCTACACGCAACTGGAACGTTATGTGGGTGTAAAAAAAATCGACATCACGTAAATAGGCCGTTACATCTTTGTAAGTAACGGCTTTTCTTCCAGGTACCAGATCGTCTTCGATTTGAACCTGCGCGTCTTTAAACATGCGGGTATATGTTTCCCGAATCAGAATGTCTTTGTCTTCGGCAGGCGTAGAATCGTTGCCTAGTAAATTGAGTGTATATTCAAGAAATCCAACCAGCGAACGTACCTGGGGTTCCCATTTTTGCATAGAAACCTGGTCTTTTTGTGCGTTCAGCGTTAAAAAACAGCTCCAAACGCCAATCAAAAGCCAACGCGCGTTCATGGGGTTTCAAGGGTTTCGAGAAAATGTGGCGCCGCTGAGGGTGCACAGGTCGCGAGCTTGGAGATGAGCCAGCCACTGTTTTCTCCCGGGCGTACCAATTGCGCAATGCGGAAATAGTATCCGGGAATTTGAAAACAATGAAATTTCACCCCCAAAATGGTTTGAAAACGTGCTTTTTTTCTTTTTATTTCCCAAAGTAAAATGGACAACTGATTTGGAATAAATTCATTCTCAACGTATGGACGCATTTTACCCGGATCTTCAAAGGCCCTTCGCAAGGTCATAAACTCCAATTCATGACTCAGTGGATGCATAAAGGGAAGAAGTTTATTGGTATCAGAGGCGAAGTGTTGTTGAAAAACGGGGGCAAAGGCCGCCGAAATCACCCATTTCGATCCGATATTTTCTTCCTGTAAACTGAGAATCAGGGTTACTTTTTCCTGTAAACCATCGATTTCGAAAGCGGTAAGCACTTCTGCGTAGAAAAGGCCACCATGCAAAGACAGGTAATAGGGAGCGTCCTGTACTCGTTCAATAAAGCTTTTTCGGATTGGCGCAGGAATATTCGACTGCTGGTCGAAAAGCATGGGTAAAAAAAGTTGCCTGAGTTTAGGGCTTCTGTAGTCTTTATGGTCGGGATACAGTCGGTCGCCGGATGGTTTTTCTTCTCCGTTGAATCGTCTGAAAAACTGATTCATTTGCTTGTTGGAAAGCAATAGTTCCCTTTCTTTCGCAAAGTCGGTTCCAAGATCTTGCGCGAAGGAAGAAACCGCCAGAAGAACACTTCCCAAGGCCAGCCACTGTCTGATGCCCCAAGTAATCATTACCTACTGGTATGTGCCACTCTGATGTCTCCCAGCAAAACATCCCAAAAATCGACTACCCGGCCACTGATTTGAGTTTGTTTGCGTTGCACGTAGATGGTAATGTCTTTTTTGGTGGTGTCTTCGTACTTCAGACCTTCTTTGGTGGTGCCGGAAAATTTTTGAAAAATAGTAATGACACCAACAAATTTCCCATCTGGTTGTAGCTCAAGATCAGATATATATTGAATATTGTACCATTCAATTTTTACCTTTTCGTAGTTCAGCGCCATCACATGATTGAAGTAGGGACGTACGCCGAAATATTTAATTTCAGTTCTGTTCAAGGAAGACACCCCAATTTGTGCGCCGTCGGAAAATAGCTCTACGGCACGGTCGATGACGCGTTGGGCTTCAGAAAACGCAGTGGATTTATTTCCTACGATGCTGATATACTTACTCAGGTCGCGCACTTTTTCCATGGCGAGCGAGTCGATGGCTTTTTTCCTTTCAGGGGAAATGGATTCCTGCGGTTGGTTTTGGCTCCAAACCAGGGAAAAACTCAGCAGGAAGAAGGCCAAAAGGACAGGTGTTTTCATTTTTTGCGAAGTTCTAGTTCAGTAATTTTGCCGGCGGCATTGAAAACCATATTTTCCACTTTGGGATCGTACCGTCTTTGGTCTTTGATATAATCCAGGTACCTGCGTATGGTTAAGGGTCTGTCGTAGTCTTTGATGGCACCATTGTTGGAAATTACAATAAGAACCGGCGTCATATCACCCGCAAAATAGGTGAGTACTTCATCGATTAAGGCGTTGGCCGTGTTTGGGTCTGTAGCGGTGGCAATGCGTTTAAAATAGTCGAGAAGTTTGGGACTTAGGCCATTCATTTTTTCATTTTGGGCTGCTTCTGCGGCTCTTTTGGCTTCTTCTTGTTGTCTGGCCCATTCTTGCTGCCGGCGCTCTTCTTTCAGTTTTTCTTCCACCTGAGCCAGTAGAGGTTGAAGTTCTTCTTCCGGTAAACCCATGGCTTTTACTTCTTGTAAGACCTGTTCTTTTTCAGAAAGGGTCATGGTGGTGCTGGTTAAAATGCCTCGCAGCATGGTTTTGGCTCGCTCTACTTGTTTATTTCTAGCGGCGAGTGCTTCCATTTCTGCCTTTTTTTTAGATTGGCAGGCAGGAAAAGTTGAAATAAGCGACAGGCTTAATACCAATAACAGAAGATTACGCATAGGAAAATTAATGTCCTTCATCCAGCTGCAAATGTAAGGCCAGAATTTCATTTAAACGTATGGAATATTTTTATAGACAACAATTAAAGCAAAAAAGCCACCTCAATTTGAAGTGGCTTTTCCAGAAATAATATTTTGTTATTTGGTCACGGTGCAATTCTCGAATGTCCAGGCGTTTCCGTTTTTGCGCCATACAATCACACCCAGTTCCAGATTGGTTAAATCCCAGGCTGGATTGATGGCAACTGCTTTAGACCATTGTGCCAAAGTTCCGGGCTGAGCGGGACCAGTGTGAAAGGCTTCACCGTAAAGGCCGCCGGATGTAATGGCTCCTAACAACACTTGTTTATGCTCGAAGTTGTCGCTGTACGTGTCATCTACTTTTTGAGGTGCAATCAGTTTCTTCGCAATCGCTAAGATGGAAATTTTGTACTCACCACTTACTTGCTTGAAGAATTTACCGATGGCTGTAATGTTCAGTTTGCCTGCGTTGGGTCCGGCACCGATGGTGTATTTGATACCAAGACCTAAGTTTGGATCAGCGGCAAATTTGCTGTTTACCTCTGCATCAGCAGCGCCTAATGTTTGTGCATAATATTGATTGTTCACACCAAAAGATGGCGTAGACAAACTTCCACCGGGAGGTGGCATATGGGCTAAAAATCCTGAAACAAGACCTTCGTTATCTGCGGTGGTTAATGCGTCATTGTACTGAAGCGAAACAGCCAGAATTTTTCCCTTGTGCGTGTTCATTTTTTCAGCAAAAGTGGGGGAACCATAGCTTCCGCAAGGACCACACCAAGTCGCGCTAAACTTTACAAAAACAGAATTTTGTGTGCTGCTTACCACGATACATGAACCATCTTCTAATGTAGCAGAGGCATCGTAGTTGGCCGCTGCCGGGTTGGTACATCCTCTTACTGCGCCATCTCCTTGATCTCCAACATCCGGATCTTTACAAGATGTAGCCAGGCTCATGCCGGTCAGGAGAAGTGCTCCCGTAAAAATGTGTGAAAGTTTCATGGTCTCAATTTTTTTATTTCGGGTAGAAATACTATTCAAATATACAATGCTTTTGTTGATAAATAACATAAGAATGTTAAAAAGCAGAAAAAAATTATGCTAATAATTGTAATATTTTAACCATCCAAGCATTTTCCGTCATCATGTTGTACGTTCAGCAAGCATCTGCCGGTTCGGGCAAGACGTTTTTCATTACTTGGTTTTTCATCCAACTTGCTTTAAAGTCTCCCCATCGGTGGCGTCATATTTTGGCGGTTACGTTTACCAATGATGCGGCCAGCGAAATGAAGGTCCGGATTGTGGAAGGGTTGGTGGAATTATCCAAAGACCCTGTGTCCTCCAAATACCTCGCTTTCATTCAGCAAAATACAGGATACGCTACGGAGGAAATTCAGGAGAAAAGTCAGGAAATACTGCAACAAGTCCTTCAGCATCTGGATCAGCTTCAGGTGGTGACTTTAGATCGTTTCTTCCAGCAAATGCTGCGTTCCTTTGCCCGTGAAATCGGTTTAAATGCCGGTTTTGAACTTCAGCTCAATACCCGCATGGCCATGGAAGAAGTGGTCTGGGGACTCATGCAGTCGCTAAAGCCTGGTTCTTCCACCACGCAATGGCTTACTGAGTTTGCTTTGGGGCAGATTGATCAGGGTAAAAACTGGAAAATCCGCTCTCAAATCGAAGATTTCGGATTGCAGATGTTTACGGAGCAATTTCAATCGGTACAGGGCACTGTTGCTGCTTTTATTCGGGAAGATACGCTAAAAGATTTCTGGCCCGGGGTCAAACAAGTGAGGCGGGAACTGGAAGAAGAGCTCAGCAGAAAAGGCCGGAATCTGGAGCAGCTGGCTCGGGAAAACGGACTTTCTACCGAAGATTTTGCTTATAAAGCTACAGGAGGTTGGAGTGTGGTTCTCAATGCCATTCAAGTGGCAAAGGAAGGCTCCGCGGCATGGCGAATTCCCGTGGCCCGGGTACAGCAGTTTCGCGATGATCCCGAAAAATGGGTGTCTAAAACGCATCCACAACGCAAGTCGGTATTGGATGTCGTTCACCAAATGCTGCACGCCGAATTTGTGGACCTGATTCATTTTATTGAAGATAACCGAGGCGTTTGGCTGGCTTGTGTCGCCATTGAAAAATACCAGTATCAGCTGGGTTTAATGGGCGTACTCATGGAGGAAATGGCCCGGTATCGTCAAGAGAAGGACGTATTGCTACTTGCCGATGCAGCGCCTATTTTGAAACAAGTGGGCCAGGACAGTCCCACATCTTTCATTTATGAAAAGCTTGGGAATTACTACAAGCATTTCATCATCGATGAGTTTCAGGACACTTCCCGGCTACAGTGGGAAAATTTTAAACCTCTTATTGAAAACAGCCTGGCTCAGGGCGACGCTTCCGCCATTGTGGGCGATGTAAAGCAAGCCATTTATCGTTTTCGAAATGGCGATTGGCGTTTGCTTTCCTATGAGATTGCAGCAGAACTTCCCATTCAGGCCGGTGTGTTGAAAGAAAATTTTCGCAGTTTACCGAATATTATCGCTTTTAATAACCGCATTTTCGATGTTTTGCCGAATTTGGCGGTGCAGACCATTCAAGCCAACATTCAGGAGAGAAAAGAGGTTTTGCCGCATGCCTGGGAGCAGACCTATTTCGATCCGGTGGTGCAGGCTTACGATGGACATAGTCAGGAAGTGGGACGCAAGGACAGGACGGGCGGCTATGTGACGGTAGAAAGTTTTTATGGTGATACGGCACCAGAGCGCAACCAGGCGGCCCTGCTCCTGTTGGAAAACAAGCTGAAAGACGTGCTGGATCGCGGGTATGCTCAGCGCGATATTTGCATCCTGGTAGAAAAAAATGCCCAATCGGGAATGATTGCCAGCCATTTTGCGCAGTCAGAAGTGCAAGCGCGCATGGGTTCGGCTCAAATTCATTTTTTAACCCAGGAAGGTTTGGCCCTGCAGTCGCACCCGGCCTTGGTGATTTTAACCGGATTTTTGGCTTCATTTTTACCTTCGCCAGATCCCATTGCCCTGTTTACTTCCGCTTATTTGTGGAATCAGCATTTTTACCCGGATCGTATAATTACTCCGGAAAAAAACCTCTGGGAAGTCGGTCCTTTAGGTGAAAAAGTAAACGCGCTGAAAAAACTTTCCGTAGGCACTTTATATGCTTTATCCCATGAATTGGTGCGCATTTTAGAGTTGGAATCCTGGCCAGGTGCCGTGACTTTTTTACACCATTTTTTTGCCATTGTTTCCGAACGGCAACAGCAAGGCGATGGTGATATTTCCGGCTTTTTAACGTGGTGGAACGACCCCGAAAACACGCAATATTTAGCGAGCCCCGAAGAGGAAGATGCCGTAAAGACCATGACCATTCATAAATCCAAAGGACTGCAATTTCCGGTGGTGATTTTATTTATGGTCAATCAAAATATTTGGGAATCCCGCTTTCCACCGATTTTATGGATTCCATTGGAAACAAGGCTTTTACCTAAAGCTCCTTTGGTGCCCATAAAGGGGAATTTCGAGGTATTGGGAACGGATTTCAATACCAGAATTTTACACGAAACCGCCGACCAGGTGTTGGATGGGTTAAATCGGTTTTACGTGGCCTGCACCCGTGCGGCAAGAGAACTTCATATTCACCTCAATGGCCAGGCAGAAAACAATAGTTTGGCTAAATTACTTTTGGCGCAAGTCGGTCAGTTGCCCGATGCGGAAATACGAGAAAACGGCTGGTGTTTTGGTTCGCCCACTCAGCCACTCAAGGATGCAGAGCAAAGGGAAAAAGAGGAAGGTTGGAAACCCGGTTTTGCTCCCGATGAGCCGCTGATTGACGCACTTTCTATAGGCGGTGAAGATGGCTGGTTGGTGAGTTCAGATGCCAAAGATTATGGCATTTGGCTGCACCATTTGTTGTCGGCACTGGATGCCAAAGCAGGTAATCTGACCAAATTGGTAGAAGGAGCGCATCTCAAAGGTTGGTTTACGTTGGAAGATAGGCCGGAATGGGAACAAAAACTGCGGCAAATTATTGATTTACCCACTTTGGCCTGGAGTTTTCACGAAGATGCCGAAGTGTTGGCTGAACGTACCTTATTGCATCCATCTTGGGGCGCCAAAAGACCAGATCGGGTGGCCATTCGGGATGGAGTGGCCCGTGTATATGACTTTAAAACGGGACAACCTTTGCCTGCCCACGAACGTCAAATCAGACATTATATGGAAAGTCTTCAACATATGGGATTCATAGTTGAAGGCGGCTATCTTATTTATACAGCAACCCTGACCGAACAAATCATTCATCCATGAATCGTGCATTTTTGGCCCAATTGGCCGATGAAATTTTAGCAAAATACAGGAAGGAACTCAGAGATGTGACGGTGATTTTGCCTTCACGCAGGGCGGGATTGTTTCTGCAAAAACATCTTCTGAGTAAGGTGAATGAACCTGTCTGGGCGCCGCAATACACCACGCCTTCTGCGCTGTTGCACAGTTGCACGGATCTTTCTGTAATGGACGATTTGGGGCTGCTGGCCATGGTGTACCGGAATTACACTCGGATTTCGGGAAGTAAAGAAACGTTTTCCCAGTTTTTCTCTTGGGGCGATCTGATTCTTCAAGATTTTGATGCCGCAGATAAATCATTGGTAGATGCTCCGGGTTTGTTTTCCCGTTTGCGTTCTGAAAAAGAAATTGAACAACGCTTTCCGGCTTTAGATCCGGAAGTACGCCGGTTGATTTTACAGTTTTGGCTGGGATTTGAGCCAGAGCCTTCGCCTACCCAGTTGCAATTTTTACGTTTGTGGGAAACTTTACCGCAGCTTTATACCACATTGCAGGAAGATCTGCTGAAAGAGAAAAAAGGGTATGATGGCTTCATTCAGCGTGTGGCGGTCACGCAATCTTTTGCCGGACTTCAGCTGAAAGGGCCGGTGTTGGTGGCCGGATTCAATTGGATTTCTCCCTGCGAACAAGCACTTTTTCAACATTTACATCAGCAACAAGGCGTTGATTTTTACTGGGATGTAGATCCTCAATGGCTTTCCAATCAAAAAGATGATCGTGGAAAGTGGATTCGAATTCATCTGGCCAGATGGGGCGGACAATGTCTGGATGTTGCCGGCGATTTGCCCGAAATTTCCTGGACAGGTGCACATTTGGCAGAGGGACAGGCGGCGGCGTTGAGTCAAGAACTACAAAAGCAAAAGGAGGTTCCGCCCCATGAAAAAGCCATTTTATTTCCGCAGGAACATGTACTAATGCCTGTCCTTCATGCCTTGCCTGCCAGCATTGGTCCGGTGAATCTATCGCTCGGTTATCCGGTTCGCAGGGCTTTGGTGTTCGACTTTTTTCAATTGCTATATGCGATCTTTCAAAACCTGACCAAAGATGGAAAAGCCATCGAAACCACCTTGTGGCTAAGGTTGCTTTCTCATCCGCTGGGTGGCGGACGATTTCCAAAACTGGCGGCAAAATGGGATCGTCAGTTAAGAACAGAGGGCGCCCTTTCGGTGGAGTTGGATTTGCTGGAAACCACGTACAAGGAAATGAAGCCTTTGGTGGATTTTTTGCGTGATCCGCAACCGCATCTGCCCACCATGCTCACATGGTTGTCTGTTTCGGGTTCTATACCGGCGTTGGAAAAGGCCGCTGTGCAGTTTGCCATGACGCAATTGCGCAGGCTTACCGAAGTGATTCCGGCCGCCAAGGTGTCTTTGGAACAGCGTGCCATGTGGAAATTGCTGCGACAGGTTTTGCAAAGATTGCGGGTTCCCTTTTTAGGAGAACCGGTGGATGGTATTCAAATGTTGGGACTTATTGAGGCGCAATCTCTTGATTTTGAAGTGCTTCATTTGCTCAGTTTAAATGAAGACGCCTGGCCCTCCGCACCCAATCACCAGGGCATCGTGCCTTATCATTTAAAAAAGGCCTTTGGATTGCCTTTGCCGGAAGACCGCGTTCAGCAGGAAACCTATGCGTTTTTCCGAATGATTCGGAGGGCGAAAAAGGTGTATTTGTACAGCAATACGTTGAGAACCGGCTCAGATCGGGCGGAAATATCCCGCTTTATTCACCGATTAAGGTGGTTGGAGCAATTGCCCATGCAGGAAACGCATCAAACTCCGGAAAAGTTGGTGCACGACCTCCGCGAGATTCAGGTTCCCAAAACAGATTGGGTGGCTGGCACGTTGCAGCATATTCGGCAAGAACATGGTATTTCGCCTTCCAGTCTTGGTACCTATTTATATTGTCCCTTACGGTTTTATTTTCAGCATGTTTTGGGTCTGAGAGAAACCATGGATATTTCTAAAGAATTGGATGCCCGCATTTTGGGAAACATGATTCATTACTCCATGGAATATCTGTACGGTCCTTTGGTCGATTCCATGGAAAAGCTCACCAAAGAAGCCCTCGACGCACTGAAAACGGAGGAAAATTTATCGGCGGCACTGGCCCATGCCTTTCGCACTCAATTTAAATTGCCGGAAGAAAAACCGGTGGTTTTCCGGGGTGAATGGTTGGTAATTCGCGAGGTGGTGTATCGTTATCTACGTTGGATATTGGCATCGGATGCTCAGTTTGCACCTGTGACATTGCTGGAGTTGGAAGCCGAAAAAACGGCGACGATTACTTTGTCGGATGGCGGTTCGGCCCTGATTAAAGGAAAAGTGGACCGAATAGATAAGGTGCAGGGCGGCAGAATTTTACGTGTTTTAGACTATAAAACAGGACAAGCTGAAGGAAAAACTACGTTCAACGAAGTGGCAGACTTGTTTTCTCCCATCGACCCTGGTCCCAAGGAGGTGCTGCAGGTGTTGTTGTATTGCTGGATGTTGGTGAAAAACGGTTATCAGGGATGGGTGCAACCAGGTTTAATTTTTGTGCGTTCATTGAACGAGGCCGGTGCAGATTATGCCTTAACCATGAAAAAATCAGATGGTATAGAGGGCATCGGGGAAAAGGGTAAAATTGAACATGCCGGTGGATTATATCGCGAGATTGAAGACCATTTGGTTCAGGTGCTGGATGAAATATTTTCGCCAGAGATTCCTTTTCGCCAGACTGAGGATACGGAGAAGTGCGCCCATTGTCCTTTCCAGAAGGTGTGTGAAAGGTAAAAATCTCAGCTTTTCTGTTGCAAGCCAATACGTGCTTGCCTCATGAGGTCTGTTGCAAAAACGAATTCAACCAACTCGTTATGATCTGAATGAATGATTTCCTGCGAGTTGCCTTCCCATGCCTTTGCGCCTTTTGAAATGTAAATAACCTGTTCGCCGATTTCTAGTACTGAATTCATATCGTGGGTGTTAATTACCGTCACAGTATTGAAATCGTGTGTAATTTCTTTAATGAGATTGTCGATGACCAGTGAAGTTTTGGGGTCGAGACCGGAATTGGGTTCATCGAAAAACAAATAGGCGGGATTCAGGGCAATGGCGCGGGCAATGGCCACACGTTTCTTCATGCCCCCAGAAATTTCAGAAGGGAAAAGGCGGTTGGCGTTGACCAAATTGACCCTTTGAAGGCAGAAGTTGACCCGGTCGTGAATTTCTTCCTTGGATTTTTCAGTAAACATTTTAAGGGGAAATGCCACATTTTCTTCCACGGTCATGGAATCGAAAAGGGCGCCACCCTGAAAAACCATTCCAATTTCCTGGCGTAGGAGTCGTCTTTGTTCTTCTGTGGTCTGTGTAAAAGAGCGTCCGTCGTAGGAAATGTCGCCGGACGTAGGCTGAAAAAGCCCCACAATGCACTTCATGAGTACCGTTTTACCCGAACCACTTTGCCCGATAATGAGGTTGGTTTTTCCTCTTTCAAACTGGATATTCAGGTCGAAAAGTACCTGTTTATCAGGAAAAATCATGTTCAAGTTTCGGACGGTAATCATAACAGCAGTAATCGTGTTAAAATCAAGTTCCAGAACAAGATTGAAATCGAGGCGTTCACCACCGCTTTGGTGCTGGCCACGCCCACTTCTCTGGAGCCGCCTTCCACATAATATCCCCGGAAAGAGGCAATGGTGGAAATCAAAAAGGCGAATACCACTGCTTTTATCAGTGAATATCTGACGTGTCCGGGGTCGAACTCGTATAAAATGCCAAGTTGGTAAGTAGAGCCCTCCACCATTCCGGTAAAAGTACATGCAAAATATCCGCCCCAAATACCCAAAAACATGGATAAAAGGGTCAAAATGGGATTCACTATAAGCGACGCAATGATTTTGGGTAGAATGAGAAATCCAGCGGAGTTTACTCCCATAATTTCCAGCGCATCAATCTGTTCTGTTACGCGCATGGTTCCTATTTCGGAAGCGATGGAGGATCCCACTTTTCCTGCCAGAATCAGCGCGACCACGGTACTTGAAAATTCGAGAATGACGGATTCCCGCGTAGCGTAACCAATGGTGTAGAGCGGAATTAAGGGACTATCTATGTTGGCCGCCATTTGAATGGAAATCACGGCACCCATGAACAAACTGATAATGGCCACAATGCCGATGGATCCCACGCCAAGGGCATCCATTTCCCGCACGGTCATTTCTCTAAGCACAGCCCAGTTGTCTGGCTTACGAAAAGCCCGGAAAATTAAATCGCAATATTTTCCGAACCGGTGGATAAATTGGAATGCGCTCATGGGCGGCTAAAATACCCAAATTCTCGGATACTTGGTTATGGTTGAAGGGCGCTCCGAAGCCAAAACTGTAAAATGCCAGCTTGCAAAGGCTTCGACACATACTGTCTGATCATGGGATACTTGAGCGATTTTTCTAAATCCAGCTCAGACACGGAGGAACTAACGACATAAATGTAGATGTCCTGGCCGTTGCTAAGGCCTTCTTGAATCATCCAGTCTAAAAAATCCCACCCGTCCATTTCTGGCATGTGAATGTCGAGTAAAATGACCAAAGGGATGGGTTGTTGGTTTTTTTGAAGGAATTTTACTGCTTCTATGGCATTTTCAAATTCCTGCAATTCCCATTTTTCTTCGATACGACTGAGCTGGTGTTTTACCGTGAACCGGAAGACGGGATCATCATCGATGACCCAGAAATAAAATTTGTTTTGTTGTTTCATAGTGAGGGGGAGTTTTATAAGGAGAGGATAAATAGCAGTCCGCCTTCAGGTGGCGTAAGAGCCTCAATCAGACCTCCTGCTTTTTCCATTTGTGTTTTTGTGAGATACAATCCCAGTCCTTTACCTTTAGGATGGGTGTGAAAGGTTTTATAAAGTTGAAAGAGTTTATGTCCATGTTTTCCCATATCCAAACCTATGCCATTGTCTTTAAAAAGTAGCTGCGGGCGGTGCTCTGGACTCAGCCGGGTGAGAACCTCCAATTCCAGCTTTCGTTCGTTCGAACGGTATTTAATGGCATTGTCTACCAAATTCATCAACGCTGCTTTTAGATAATGTCTGGGAAAAGTGATGTTAGGCAATGCTTCGTCATTGAATTTTATAACGGCATGTATTTCAGAAAGTTTTCCTCGGTACAAACTGAGGACTTCTTCCCAGACTTCCCGGATATGTACGATTTCCCGGAAGGGTTTCTCTTCTTTTTGAATTCGAACTACTTCTACCAGCTCATTCAGCGTTTGTTCCAGTTGCAGGGCACTTTCTTTGAGAAAACGAAAAATAGTGGCTTTGGCCTCTGGTTCAGATTCTTGCTCAAACAAATGCATGAGGGTGGTTACATTGGCCACCGGTCCCCTGAGATTATGGGATACCACCTGATTAAATTCCTCTAAACGTGCCTGTTGATTGGAAAGCTTCTGCACCAACTGCCTCAGTTTATCCTGTTCTTCCATTTGGGAGGTTACATCCTGGAAAATCCCATAAAAGCGATGCGGTCGGTGGTCTTGCATTTTCACTTTTCCAATCACCCGAACCCATCTTTCGTTTTTTAAATAAGTGATGAATGGAAGGGTTAAATCGAATTCGGTTCCGTGTTTAATGGCTTCGTCCATTTTTTGTTCCAAAACAACGCGGGCCTGGTCCGGATAAAATGCCACAGCCGATTCCATATCCGGCACATAATGAACGGGCACTTCATGAATCACCCTGGTGATATCAGACCAAATGGGTTGCATGTCGTGAATCCTTAATTCCCAATAACCTACCTGAGCAATTTGACTGGCTTGCTGTAAAATAGTTTCGCTTTTTTCCAGACTGTCTCTCACCTGATAAAGCGAGGAAATGTCTTTGAAGGAACTGACCATATGGTTAACCTCTCCGTTTTCATTTGGAATGGGTGAGGTAATCATTTGCAACCAAACATATTCTGCGTCGTTTCTCATGCATTTAAACTCCAGACTCAATTTTTCTTTTTCAGCTCTAACGGATGAAAAGTGCTCCCTAAGTCTTTGTTGATGAGTTGGATGAGCGAAAAAAATGGGAGACCGACCAATGAAATGTTGAGGGGGATAACCAAGGATGTCTTTGGAGGCTTCATTCATGTACAAAAAGGTTCCTTCATGGTCATGATAGGCCAACATCTCTCTGGCATGAAAAACCAAATAGGAAAAGAAATCTAAATTGGGTTGCATAACACGGGAAAAGTAAGTAAAAGGGTTTATTCAAACCAATATTGTTTTATAACATACGAAGTTTAGAAATTTTCATCAGTATTTTCTGCAAAACCATTCCAAAAAATCAGGTCTAAGACCGTTCGGATGCCACAGTTGCGAATGTTTTCACCGTGTTTCACAGAGAACTTTTTCATACGAATGGTCATTTTATGCTTGGTTTTGGTGTAAAAAAGCACCCGTCAGCGTAGGAAAAATGCCTACTTTTGAACCAAATTAAAACAGCCATGGCGTTAGGACTTTTTCATACCCCTCAACCTTACAACGAAACGGTTAAAAGTTATGCACCGGGAAGTCCGGAGCGCGAAGCATTGAAAAAAGCGTTGGAAGAAGCCCGAAGCCAACAGGTAGATGTTCCTATGTACATTGGCGGGGAAGAAGTCCGCACTGGAAATAAAAAGCCATTAAGTCCTCCGCATGACCATCAGCATATTCTTGGACATTTTCATCAGGGAGAGCGCCGTCATGTAGAAGCCGCTATCGACAGCGCATTAAAGGCCAGAGAGGCCTGGGCCAATCTTCCCTGGGAACAGCGTGCAGCGGTTTTCCTGAAAGCGGCTGATTTGTTGGCCGGGCCTTATCGCGCAAAAATGAATGCAGCGACGATGCTGGCGCAAAGCAAAAATGCCTATCAGGCAGAAATTGATTCTGCTTGTGAATTGATTGATTTCTGGCGTTTTAATGTAGCCTATATGGCTGAGATTTATCGGCAGCAGCCCATTTCCTCACCAGGGATTTGGAACCGAATGGAGCATCGTGCTCTGGAAGGTTTTGTGTTTGCACTTACGCCTTTCAATTTTACCGCCATTGCCGGAAACTTACCCACTTCGCCTGCCATGATGGGCAACGTAGTGGTATGGAAACCCGCCAATAGCCAGATTTATTCGGCGCAAGTGATTATGGAAATCCTTCAGGCCGCAGGATTACCCAAAGGGGTCATTAATTTAGTGTATGTAGATGGTCCTACGGCCGGGGAGGTGATTTTCAGCCATCCCGATTTTGCCGGAATCCATTTCACAGGTTCTACTTCTACCTTTAATCAGGTTTGGAAAAATATTGGGAACCATATTTCTACTTATAAAACCTATCCTAGAATTGTAGGAGAAACAGGTGGGAAAGATTTTGTGGTAGCGCATCCTTCGGCCCATGTTCCGGCATTGATCACGGCTTTGTCCCGCGGTGCTTTTGAATATCAGGGACAAAAATGTTCTGCCGCTTCCCGCGCTTACATTCCCCAATCCATTTGGCCGGAAGTAAAAGAAGGATTGCTTCGCGACCTCGCTCAATTTAAAATGGGACCGACCGAAGATTTCGGAAATTTCATCAATGCCGTAATCGACGAAAAAGCCTTTGATAAAATTGCCGATTATATCGAACGTGCCAGAAATACACCAGGCAATACGATTTTAGCCGGTGGTACCTACGATAAATCCCGCGGATATTTTGTGGCGCCAACGGTAATTTTGTCGGAAAACCCACAAAGTCTCACCATGTGTGAAGAGATATTTGGTCCTGTACTTACCATTTATGTATTTAAAGACGAGGATTTTGAGGAAACCCTCACCCTCGTGGATCAAACCTCGCCTTATGCGCTTACGGGTGCCATTTTTGCGCAAGATCGCCATGTGATTCAACACATGACACAGGCCTTGCAAAATGCGGCAGGCAACTTTTATGTGAATGACAAGCCCACCGGTGCTGTGGTGGGGCAGCAGCCATTCGGTGGCGCCAGAGCAAGCGGAACCAACGACAAAGCCGGTTCCATCTTAAACCTGCTTCGTTGGGTTTCTCCCCGCGCCATTAAAGAAACTTTTGTTCCGCCAACGCATTTTGGTTATCCGTTTCTGGAAAGCTGAAGATTAGTCCATGCGCATTCCCAAAATTCCTGATACGCCCGTATGGCGACTCTTACGAAACCGGTATTTTCTGGTGTCGGTGAGTTTCGTGCTGTACATGTCTTTTTTCGACAACAATAACTTCTTTAACCAGGGAGAATTGAAAAGTAGAAGGGAAGAATTGGAACGTGACAAGGCCTTTTTCGAGCAAGAAATAAAAGAGACGAAACGCCAACTCATCGAATTAGAAAGCAGTCCGGAGAATTTGGAAAAATATGCCAGAGAAGCCTATTTTCTAAGAAAACCCGGGGAAGAAGTTTATGTGTTCATCGAGGATCCCGAAGACACTTCGGCTCAATAAATCCTTCCTTAATTCACAAAATTCAATTGGCTGGTAAATTGTCCGGCCCTTAGTGAATCCAAGGTGTTGGGGTGAAGATTGATGTTGGGTACCGTAGAATAAACACGGGAAGCAAACAACCCCAAACCATTGGTGATGTTCGTGAAGTCTGAGGTTTTCTGTACAATCGACGTAGAAGGTCTATTGATTTCGTAGAAATCATAAAAATCTTTGGTAGCTGCGAAAACAGTAATGTCTAGCTTTAAAAATTTCCTTGATAAAGCGGGATTTTCAGCGATATTGGCGACCACGAAGTTGTAAAACTCTCTTTTAGAAACGGGATACTGAATTTCGTTGGCACCCGGTTCCTCAATAAAAGGATTGAAAACGGAAGAGACCACCCGGAAAGATTTTTGGGAAATCTGGGTAGGATTGGCTGTAGGAAATTCTTCATAATGAAAAATCATGGCATATTGGTACGCCACCACATTATCTGATTTCAGCCATGTAAAGTTAATGGAGGGGTTCGCTCCGGGCAAAGCGCTGTTTGCCTCGAAATTCAGAATGGTAGAGGAGTTGGGAGGGTAACTAATCAGTGGTGGTCGGGCAATCCGGGTTTGTGCTGAAACCACTTTTCCGGTATTCAGATTGCGTAAAACCACTTCATAAATGCTGTTATCTACTATGGTTTTGGTATAGGGATATAAATAATTCGGTGTGGTAAAGAAAACACCATCGTCTTTTGGTTTGTGGTAAGCGGTTTGGGGGAGCACAGCCGTATCCTGAATGGCTCCTGAGCTGTTTCGTCTGCGCATCACCACTTGAATGGCATTGCTGGGATAGTAGTTTGAATCCGGAATGCTGGCATAAACTAAAGCGTCGCCATCTCCTAAAAATGCCTTTTGAACCCGTACCCACTGCGTATCTTCGCGGGTGTCTAACATCCCGTAAATGAGGGTGATATCTTTATATTCTGCGGTTAAATCTAAATCGTTGTCGCAGGACGAAAGAAATAGTGTTGCGCTCAAAAGGAGCAAAAAAGGCTTCATCATGATAGCGAAATTAGACAAAAATCCGATGTGACCCAACGACAAAATGTACGCCTTCTCGGGTGGGGGAAACGATTGGTTGGGGAGTTTTTTTGAGCGGAAGGCAAAAAAAAAGCTGCTTCAAATGAGAAGCAGCTTTTCTTGTAAATGATGTATTATTTTCTTGGGGTGGCCGGAGTGCCTCCAGCGGGAGCACTACCAGCTGGTGCGGAACCGGATGGCGTTGTACTTCCGGGTGCTATGGGAGCTAATCCCAGTTGTTTACGAACATCGTTGGTGATGTCCATGCTTTCATCTGCAAAAAGCAACATGCCTTTGGATGAGTCGAACACAAATGCCAGTCCTTTTTCTTTTGCGACTGCCTTAATGGCCGCATCTACTTTTTCCAAAAGAGGCTGAAGCAAAAGGGTTCTTTTCTCTTCTAATTCTTCTTCGAAAGCGGCTTGAGTACGCTGGATTTTGGATTGTTCATCCATGAGTTCCTTTTCTTTCAAACCACGAATGGTTGGGCTGTAGTTGGCACGTTCTTCTTCGAATTTTTTGGCCATGGCCTGGTATTTTTCCACCATGGTTGTTAATTCTTTTTCGAGTTCGCCGGCGTATTCTTCCAGCTGTTTGTTTACCGTGTTAATTTCCGGCATGTCCATGAGCACGCCCATGGCATTGAGGTATCCGAATTTCTGGGCATTGGCTGTAAATGGAAGCAGGGCCAGAAGGAGTACGGCTAAGTATTTCATGAAAAATGTTTGTTTAATTGAAAAACGTTGGCGAAGGTATAAAATTATTTCTGCTGCCGGAAAGATTTCCACCAAGGCCTTTCAGGGTATGGGGCTTCAACGGTTATCATCTCCTTGGTAGTGGGATGGCAAAAATGAAGCCGAAATGCGTGCAGCGCGATACTTTTGTCTTCCAATGGTCGCTTGTCGCCATATTTCACATCGCCATAAATGGGCCAACCCATGGCAGAAAGCTGCGCACGGATTTGATGATGGCGTCCGGTTTCCAATTCAATTTCCAAAAGAGTTAAATGGGTTCCGGTGAGTAAGCGGGTAAAATGAAGCCGCGCTTCCTGGGCTCCGGAGGTTTGGGCAGACACCACTTTGGTCGTATTATTGGCCGGATTTCGTTTTAAAAAGTGAATGAGGGTTCCTTGCTGTGGCACATCGGTATGGCGCACCAGCACATGGTAAATTTTTCGGGTTTCTCGCAGCTTAAAGGCTTCATTCATGCGGGAAAGGGCCTTGGAGGTTCGTGCAAGCAGCAAAACGCCGGAAACAGGCCGGTCGATTCGGTGAATAAGTCCACAGAAAACATTGCCGGGCTTGTTGAATTTTTTCTGGATAAAAGCCCGTGCTTTTTCGAGCAATGGGACATCTCCTGTTTGATCACCTTGTACGGGTTCGCCGGCCTCTTTGTACACGGCCATCACCTGGTGATCTAAATACAGAATTCTTCCCTCAGGAAGGGCTTCAATATTGTTCGTTGGCATTGGGAAAATCTCCGGATTTTACATCCTGAATGTAAGATTGAACCGCATGGGTGATGGTATCAGCCAGTTGACAATACTGCCGCAAAAATCTGGGCTTAAATTCCTGCGTTAAGCCCAGCATGTCGTGTGAAACCAAAACTTGACCATCGCAACCGGGCCCGGCGCCAATGCCGATGACGGGAATGCTGATTTCTTTGGCCACTCTCTCCGCCAGGGAAGCTGGAATTTTTTCCAGAACCAGCGCAAAACATCCCAAACTTTCCAATAAACGGGCGTCTGAGAGCAGTTTTTCAGCCTCAGGTTCTTCTTTGGCCCGAACGGTATAGGTGCCAAATTTATAAATGGATTGGGGCATGAGACCTAAATGTCCCATTACCGGAATGCCGGCAGCCAAAATTCGGGCAATGGAATCTTCTACTTCTGCGCCACCTTCAAGTTTTACGGCATGTGCGCCGGTTTCTTTCATGATGCGAATGGCACTGCGTAAGGCGACAGAGCTATTCGACTGGTACGCGCCGAAAGGTAAATCGACCACAATAAGTGAACGATGTGCTCCTCTTACCACGGACGAGGCATGATAAATCATCTGGTCTAAGGTAATCGGAAGCGTGGTTTCGTGTCCTGCCATTACATTGGAGGCGGAATCTCCCACCAACAACACCTCAATGCCGGCCTGATCGAGCAAACGAGCCATGGTATAATCGTAGGCCGTAAGCATCGAAATCTTTTGGCCTTTGCGCTTTAACTCTTGTAAAACGTGGGTGGTAATTCTCTTAATTTCTTTTTGCACCGACATGAGCAAGGAAAATTCAACCGCGAAACATTCTGCGGTAAGGCCAAAAGTACGGCTTTATTCTCATTATGTGAGGTACATTGTACACGGAAAGAAAGGTGAAGGAATTTAGGGTGACAAAAGATTTCCTTCCCGCATTCTCATTTCCAGATCTGGTCTTGTGATGGTATCTGTCAGATATTTTTCAATCATCAATGAAGCAATTGGCGCGGCCCAGGTAGAACCAAATCCTGCGTTTTCCACCAAAATTCCAATGGCAATTTTGGGTTTATGCATGGGGGCAAAAGCCATAAATACAGAGTGGTCTTTGCCATGTGGATTTTGTGCAGTGCCTGTTTTGCCGCAAATGACAATGGAATCGAGCCTGGCCATCCGTGCGGTGCCGCCGGGTTCATGCACAGCGCCATACATGCCACGCACCACCACGTCGAAATACGCGGTATCGATGAAGGTTTCCTTTCTTGGGAATAGTCCTTTTCGGGCCAATTCTTCTCCGCCCACCCTTTTTCCGATATGGGGCGTGATATAATATCCCCGATTGGCCACAATAGCTGCGAGATTGGCGATTTGCAGCGCATTGGCTTTTATTTCTCCCTGTCCAATTCCGAGAGAAATAATGGTAAGTCCCCGCCAGCCGCCTTTTCCATAAATTCTGTCGTAATATTCGGCGGTGGGAACGTTGCCATTTTTCACGTTGGGAAGATCTGTTTGAAAATTTTGTCCAAATCCAAAGCGTAAAGCGGCTTCACGCCAGGCGACATAGGCCTCCCGCGTGGTCGGATAGCTTTTCATCATTTCATTGAAAACCCAACAATAATAAGCATTGCAGGAAGTTTGGATGGAGAATTTTAAATCTGCCGTGGGATGCGCGTGGCAACCTACTGAATGTTTGGCAGAAATCCGGAATCCGCCGCCGCAAGGAACGGTGGTGTTGTTAAAAACCACACCAAATTGCTGTCCAATCAGGGCATTCATTACTTTGAAAGTAGAGCCCGGCGGATACCCGTCCATGGTGGCCCGGTTGTACATGGGCTTATTGGGATCCAGTAAAAGTTTGGGATAGTTTCTCCGAAGATTTCTTCCTACCATGAGGTTCGGATCGTAGGTAGGTGCGGAAATCAATGCGAGAATTTCACCTGTACTTGGTTCAATGGCGACAATGGCTCCTTTTTTATTTTGCATTAGGCTTTCTCCCAAAGCCTGAAGATCTAAGTCCAGGGTCGTGATTAAATTTTTTCCGGGAACGGCGGCGGTGTCGAAGGCGCCGTTTCCAAAGGAACCTCTTTCGTTGTTGGTGACGTCTACATATACTTTTTTCACCCCTTTGGTTCCGCGCAGTACTTCTTCATAGGATTGTTCTACGCCGGATTTTCCGATATAATCGCCTGGTTTATAATAGGGATTGTTGTTGGTGATGCTGGTATCTACTTCTGCGATATAACCCAGTACAGCCGCACCTACGGCCTGCGGATAACGGCGAATGGTTCTTTTTTCAAGGAAAAAGCCGGGGAACTTAAAGAGTTTTTCCTGAAGGGCTGCTACCGCTACTTGCGACAATTCCTTCACAACGGGTTCCGGTTGTGTGGCTTTTTTCCGGGATCCTTTTCTCCGAACAATGCCTTCAAGGGCTTTTACCAGCTCTGCTTTTTCAATGTCGGCCAATTGGCAAAGCATTAATGTATCGAAAGGGGTGCTTTCTTTCAGCACCACCATTAAATCGAAAGCATATTCGTTGGCCACCATGAGTTTACCATTTCTGTCCAGGACATTGCCCCTTGGAGGGTGTTGTACCAAACGACGAATGGCGTACATGTCGCCTTTTTGTTTGTATTTCTCATCGACCACCTGCAGAAAAAAGAGCCGCAGAATAAAAATGAGTCCAACGCCGATAAAAATGGCCAAATACACATACTGCCGGCTTTCTAACTTTTTCATTTTCCGGGAGATTTTCGGATGGCCATTTCCCAAATGATAAAAGTAAATAAACTAAGTATGCTGCCTGATAGGGTTCGGAGTAAAATGGTGAAAATGCCACTGAACCGTGCCACCATAATGGCGTTCCAGGCCAGGTGAAAGCCAAGCAAAAAGAAAAGGGCAAACAGGGTGAATCTTCGAATATCCGGGGCGCTGATGCCTGGACGTAGGTTTGCGTCGAAGTCTTCTCCGGAAAAAAACAGGGGCAAAAGATATCCGCGCAAATAGGCCGCAGCGGTAAGCGCCATGGCATTTACGCCGCCGGTATGCGTGAATAAATCCACCAGCCAACCTGTAAAAAACGCCAAAACCAACAACCAGCCTCGTCCAAATTTCAGGGGCATCGATAAAATGAGCCACGGATACAGAACGGGCGCCAGCAAAGGGCCATAATGGACTTGCCTTAGAAGAAAAAGGTCGATGGCCAGCACCAAAATAAACCGAAAAATCAATCGAAGGGTTTCCATGGCTTAGGGGTTGGTTTGGGCTTCCAATTGGGTTTGTTCCTCCTTGAGGCGATGGTTCACCACATAAATATGACGTACACGGTTGAAATTGGTGAATAACTCAATGATGATTTCATAATATCCATCGTCCGGATTGACTTCAAAATCGGTGACCCGACCCACCGGTACGCCTTCCGGGAAAATGGAGGAATGGCCGGACGTTTCCACCGTGTCGCCAATGGCTACTTCTACATGCGAAGGTACATTTCGGATTTGTGCCGACCAGCTGGATTTTCCGGTCCAGAATAACTGCCCGAAGTCACCCGTTTTTTTCATTTGTACTGCCAAAGAGGCTTGGGTATTCAGAATCGACATTCCTAAAGAAAAGTGAGGACTCACGGCGATGATCACGCCCACCACGCCTTCGGGGCTAATTACGCCCATGTCTTCTTTTACCCCGTGCATGGTTCCCACATCCAGGGTGAAATAATTTTTTTCTCCTGACGTGCTGTTATTGATGACGCGTCCGGGTAAATATTCAAAGATTTGCGTGTAGAGGGTATCTGCCAACCAGCCGTTTTCCCCGTAAATCTGGTACATGCTTTCGGCGAGCTGACTTCTCAGGGCGGCATTTTCCAATCGAAGGAGTTCCACTTCGGTACCAAGGGTTCCATATGTTTTGATGTCGGTAATGCCGGTTTCTACCGTTCCGGTAATGCCGGAAGTGGCTTGAAAAAAAAGCACCCGCTGAAAGTTGAATTGCTGAATGGTCAAAACGAGTCCTATGCCTTCCAGTAAAAGGAACAGAAGCAACACCCTGAATCTTTGCAGCAGAATGAATAAGTTCCGCATGCGATACCTCCGGTCAGCGAATCAAGAATGAGAAACGATCGATGTTTTTCAGCGCTTCGCCCGTTCCGCGCGCCACGGCGCGCAATGGATCTTCCGCCACATGTACGGGAAGTTTGGTCTTCATGGAAATACGTTTGTCCAAACCACGAAGCAAGGCACCACCGCCCGCCAAATAAATGCCGGTTCTAAAAATATCCGCGGCCAGTTCCGGAGGTGTCATTTCCAGTGCACTGTGAATCGCTGCTTCTATTTTGCTGATGGTCTTGTCGATGGCGAAGGCAATTTCTTGATAAGAAACCATAATTTCTTTAGGAATGCCTGTCATTAAGTCGCGACCATGAACAGCGAAATCTGCTGGTGGATTTTCAAGCTCCTGCATAGCGGCACCTACCTCTATTTTGATGCGCTCAGCGGTGCGTTCTCCGATATTAATATTATGCTGGCGGCGCATATAGTCTTCGATGTCGGCGGTAAGATCATCTCCGGCCACACGGATCGATTTATCGCAAACAATGCCTCCAAGAGAAATAACGGCGATTTCACTGGTTCCACCACCGATGTCAATAATCATGTTGCCTTGCGGCTCTTCTACATCAATGCCAATGCCCAGTGCCGCAGCCATGGGTTCGTGAATGAGATAGACTTCTTTTCCCCCTGCATGCTCAGCGCTGTCTTTTACAGCTCTTTTTTCTACCTCCGTAATGCCGGAAGGGATGCAAATAACCATGCGCAACGATGGCTTGATCCACCTTTTACGATCATTGATTTTTTTAATCATGCCCCGAATCATTTCTTCGGCAGCATAGAAATCAGCAATCACGCCATCTTTCAACGGTCTGATGGTCTCAATGTTGGCATTGGTTTTTCCATGCATCAGCAAGGCCTGTTTACCAATGGCAATCACCTTCCCGCTTCGTCTATCCATGGCCACAATGGAAGGTTCATCTACCACAACTTTATCGTTGTGAATAATTAGCGTGTTGGCCGTCCCCAGGTCTATGGCAATGTCCTGGGTTAAAAAATCAAATAAGCCCAATGGTAATCAGTATTTTGAAAGTAAATGCAGGTCGAAAAACTATGTTCTGCAAAACTACATGGAAAAAAGTTTCCTTCGGCCTAAAATACAAACGAATATTCGATTTTTTTTCAAAAGGAAATTAATGTCTGAAATGGCGGATTTTTCCGAAGACCATGCCGATACCAGTGGCCCTTGCCGCCGCCACTACCTCTGCATCCCGGATAGCACCTCCAGGTTGCCAAATCCATTGAATACCATTGTTTTGTGCTAAATTGATAACGTCGGGAAACGGGAAAAAAGCGTCCGAACCCAACACAGAACCGCCAAGGGAATGCCCGCCTTCCTTCGCTTTAGAAATGGCTTGCTTCATGGCATCGATTCGGGAAACCATGCCGCAGCCAATACCAAGAAGTTGTTGGTCTTTCACCAACACCATGGCGTTGCTTTTGGCATGTTTTACCAAAATTTCAGCTAAGGTTACATCGGTAATTGGTATCTCTTTTTCCGGGACTTCACTCACCCATTCCCATGCTACGGGCTCGCTGACTTGTGTATCTGGTTCCTGCCAAAGCCATCCGCCCAAAGCTGATTTTATCATAGGAACGGTGGTGGGGCCCAGATTTTTTTTCAAAAGAATTCTTTGGGGTTTCGTGGTGAGCAAGGCCAACGCCTCCGGCATATAATCCGGCGCCAATAAGACTTCGAAAAATTGGGAATGCAGCCATGTCGCCATCTCGGTGGTCACCACATGGTGCGTGCAAATGACTCCGCCAAAAGCGGAAATGGCATCGCCGGCCCATGCCTTTTTCAGTGACATTAGGCCATTTTCATCCACTGCGCATCCACAGGGATTGTTGTGTTTCAAAATAAAAGTAGCCCGCGGTGGCAATGCGTGTAAAAGGGAAATTCCTGCGTCTAAGTCCAGTAAGTTGTTGTATGAAAGCGTTTTACCTGAAATAACGGTAAATGGCAGTGGTTTTTCATGAAAAAAATGGGCTTTCTGGTGTGGATTTTCTCCGTAACGCAAAGCAAAACTTTCTTCCGTAGGCCAGGCGGGTGGTGCCGGTAAATCGGCCATCCAACTCCAAATGTTCATTTCGTACCGAAGGGTATGGCCAAAACTTCGGGTGGCCATCTGTTTTCTAAAAGAAAGCGTGCTTCCTCCTCCACTTTGTTCCAGGGCTTGCCGTACGTCTTCAAAATGTTCCCGGCCCGGGCATACCAAGACGTCTTTAAAATTTTTGGCAGCGGCACGTAGTAAACTGACGCCTCCGATGTCGATGAGTTCAATGCGTTCGTCTTCCGAAAGCGACGCGAACCATTGTTCAGAAAATGGATAAAGGTCCACAATGACGAGGTCGATGGCGGCCATGCCAAGTGACGCCAGATCATGAAGGTCGGTTGGATGGTTTCTTTTGGCAAGAATGCCACCAAAAATATGTGGGTGCAGGGTTTTAACGCGTCCTCCCATCATGTCAGGAAAGCCGGTGCATTCTTCCACGGCTGTGTAGCTGAATCCGTGTCGCTTTAGCCATTCGGCGGTGCCGCCTGTGCTCACGAGCGTTATACCGAATTGGTCGAGGGTTTTTACCAATGGAAGTAAGCCGGTTTTGTTGTAAACTGAAATCAGTGCGCGCCGGATGGGAATGATATCCATGATTTTAAGGAAAATTACACGTCAAAAAGTCCGGAAATCCCGGTTTTGTTCTCATCTTGCAAAGGTCGAATTTATCCGACTGAGCGCGGATAAGTTTTAGGTAAAATTTTCCGCAACATGCGTTGGATCACCCTTTTAAAAGAGTCTTTTTCTCTTGCTTTTTTTTCGTTAATAGCCAATCGTTTAAGGACTTTATTGTCTTTGCTCGGGGTTATTTTCGGCATTTTTGTGATTGTGTTGATTCAGGCTTCGGTAGATGCGTTGAGTCGAGACATTAATAAAACCATCAACAATCTTGGGGAGGATTTAATTTTTGTGCATAAATGGCCATGGGAGGGTGATTTTGATTTGCCTTACTGGAAATATATGGTTCGTCCTCAACCTTCTGAGGAAGAGATGGTTTGGCTTAGAAGGCGTCTGGATGGTTTGGCGGAAGTGTCGTATCGTGGAATTTCGGATAAGCCCGTGCGCTTCGGTGGGCGGTCGGAGGCGGCGGTCTCAATACACGGGGTGGCTTCTGATTTTGAAAAAGTGCAACATGTCCGTTTGGCTGAAGGGCGTTTTCTCACGACACACGAAATTCGCACCGGAAGTCAGGTGGCGGTGGTGGGTCATAATGTGGCGGCCAATTTGTTAAAACCCAATGGCGGGGTAGGCTCCGAGCTTCGTGTGGGACCGCGAAAAGTGATGGTGGTTGGGATTTTGCGGAAAAAGGGGGAATCCTTGTTTGATTTTGGAGAAGATGACCGGATTTTTATTCCTTATCCTTTGTTTTCTACCATGGTGGCTGGCAATCCTTTTTATTCGCACCGTGAAATCATGGTGAAGCCCTTGGCAGGGGTTCCAAAACCGCGAGTTCGGGACGAGATTATTGGTGCCATGCGGAGTTTAAGAAAATTGAAGCCGGTAGAAGAAGACGATTTTTCGCTGAATGAAACCTCTATGCTTACCAAACAGACGGCTTCTATTTCGGGTGTGCTTTCCGTGGTCGGCTGGGTGGTGGGTGGTTTGTCCATTTTGGTAGGTGCCTTTGGTGTGGCCAACATCATGTATGTAAGCGTTCAGGAACGTACCGGCCAAATCGGAATTCAAAAGGCGCTAGGTGCCACAAGGCCTTTTATTCTCTTGCAGTTTTTAAATGAATCTGTATTACTTACCCTGCTGGGTGGCGGATTAGGCATTCTGTTTGTGGCGTTGGTGGGCTGGGTGGTTCGTCAGGTTTCCTCTTTCGACCTGGAACTTGCCTACAGTCACGTTTTGTACGGCATGTTGGTTTCTACCCTTGTGGGTTTGGTAGCGGGCATTTCACCCGCTTGGGCTGCCGCACGCATGAATCCAGTGGATGCCATCCGGGCAGGAATATAGTCAACAATTTTATTCACAGATATTTGCAAAAGCAGGTGCAAATGATGTAACTTGTAGGCTAAACCAACTTAGACATGAAGAAAATTATTTGGGTCAGCCTGGGCGTATTGGTTGGCCTCGTAGCCATTGCGCTCGCGCTCGCGGCCTTTCACCCGGATCGATATGAAGTGATTCGGCATCGCACGCTCAAAGGAAGTCCTATTTTTGGCTACGGCATGGTGGCCGACTTTTCATATTGGAATCAATGGTCTCCTTGGTTTCCTATGGATACTGCCGCTGTGTATACATTTAGTGAAAAAACAACGGGCGTGGGTGCGTACATGCGTTGGGAAGGAAAAAAAATCGGCGTAGGAACCCTCACCTTTACAGAAATGGTGCCCTTTGAAAAAATTACGTACGATTTGGTCTTCGAAGAACCCTTTAAAAGTAAATCACAAGGTGAGTTTCTCTTCAGTTTGGAATCCAATGCAATGCAAATTACCTGGAAAGACCAAGGCGCCTTACCTTATCCTTTCGGACGTTTAATGGACATGGTGTGGGGATTTGATGCCATGATCGGACACGACTTTGAAGTAGGACTTAGTCGGTTAGATTCCGTAATTTCTGATTTACCGCGTGTAGATATGAACCAGATTCAGACCGCCAAAATGGAAGCCGCGGCGTTTCTTACCCTGCCTTTAACGACCATTCCGGATTCCGTTCATTTACAATGGGTGAATGCTTACAGCCGATTGTCGGAAACAGCACTCCAACTGGGTCTGGAACCAGCAGGCTCTACCGTTTGCTTTTACCATACGTTTGAGCCAAGCAAGGTAAACATGGAGCCCGGGCTGCCGGTAAAAGGAAATATTCCAGTGGATGCCAATCCACCTGCTCCTTTTCGCTTGCGGAGAGAACCCGCCCATGAGGCACTTCGGTTTGTGCACATTGGCGATATTCACCAAATGCATTATGCGTACGACGCTTTGTCAATTTACATGAACGCCTTTGGGTACGAAGAAACGTCCGGTCCTATGGAAGAAATGGGTGCCAATTTGGCCGCTTCTTCCCAAATGCAGGGCGAAGTCTGGATTTCATGGCCTGTCCGTAAAAAATAAAAAAACCGGGGGTTTTCCAGTCCCCCGGTGTCTATTCCTGTACCCCTTTCTCAATCACCTGCGCAGCAAGTTCGTCGATGACAATTTGTTCGAATTTTCCGGTTTTAGGGTCTTTTTCTACAAAGAAACGTACCTGCTTCCCATGCACATAACCCACGAAGATGGCGGGCTCGTGTGTTTCGGTAGAAATGGGATGTGCGGTAAGTACCATGTGTTAAAATTAAAGGACATGTTCCGAAAAAACAGGGACGTTTTTTGAGGTTTGTCGCTATTTCCTAAACACCAATACCCTGCCAAAAGTCGAGGCAGACGTGCCGACTTAACTAGTATTAACGGATGAATTGTGGAAGTAAAAAGAAAAGGAGCTGAAGCTGAGTTGTTTACCAGGGAATTCCTGGAATCATTAGGTTGGAAAACATTAGCGACAAACTGGCGCAGTGGTCGGGGAGAAATTGATTTGGTGATGCAAGAAAAAGAAGTGTTGGTGTTTGTTGAGGTAAAGCACAGGCCAGCGCATTGGGCACTTCAGCATTGTTTTCCATCGGCCAGTCAGGTGCGTACTTTACTGGAAACTGCCGCCCGATATCAGGAGCGCCATCCCTGGTTTGCATCGGCTCGGTTCGATTTGGTGCTGATTATGGGCCAATTTCCCAAGCCACAATGGCATCATTTTCCCGGAGGCATTGCCTGAAAGAAAGCGCGAAGGAATAACCCGATCTCACAGCGGTAATCTCCTTGTTTTGTACTACCTTTGCGGGAAAATTGCCAGCATGGAAAAACCATCGGGTCCCGGAAGAGGCCGCAAAACCAATACGGCTAAACCGCGCCGGAACACCGGAGGCAAAGTAAGGTCCAACGACGCAAAACGTCCGGACGCATCTCCGGGTGCTTCATCTCCTTCTTCTGCAAACCGCACGCGCAAGTTTACCAAAGACGCGTCTAAATCATATGCTTCTGCTCCACCACGCAGAAATACAAGTGTAAAATCTCAATCTTCCGAGGACGGAACACCAAAAAGGTCTTTTTCTAAACCCTCCGCTACCGGCGGAAAACCTTTTGGAAAAGGAAAACCTTATGACCGTGAACAAAGTTTCGGCCCCAGAAAACCGGGCGGATTCTCTAAGTCATATAAAGGAAAAGACGATAAAAAGGTCGGTGCACGTCCCAAAAGACCTGCCTCTGCCAACCAGACCATCGAGGAAGGCATCCGCCTGAATCGGTATTTGGCCACGGCCGGCGTATGCAGCCGCAGACAAGCGGACGAACTCATTGAAACCGGTGTCGTGAAAATCAACGGCGTTATTGTTACTGAGCTTGGAACGCGCGTAAAACCCGGAGACGTGGTGCTGTTCGGAGATCGCAGGGTTACCGGCGAACCTCCCGTATACGTATTATTGAATAAGCCGAAAGATTTTATCACCACCACCAAAGACCCTCAAAACCGCAGAACAGTAATGGAGCTTGTGAGCGATGCATCTCCTTACAGGTTGTATCCCGTAGGCCGTTTAGATCGCGGAACCACCGGCGTTTTACTGCTGACCAATGATGGCGCCATGGCAGAAAAATTGGCCCATCCCGCCTCCGGAGTGGAAAAAATTTACCACGCTACCTTAGATCAGAAATTTACGGCCGGAGACATGGACGCCATTCGTCGGGGTGTAACCCTGGAAGATGGCACCATTCGCCCCGATGAAGTAGACTGGGTGACCGGCGAAGACAAAAGCCACGTTGGCGTTCGTATACACAGCGGCAGAAACCGAATTGTTAGAAGAATGTTCGAAGCCCTTGGCTACAAGGTGGTACGACTGGATAGGGTATTGTTTGCCGGACTAACTAAAAAAGGTTTGGGAAGAGGTGAATACCGACACCTGACCGATACGGAAGTAAATGCCCTAAAAAGGCTCTAAAGCACTGTTTTACCCGAAAGTATCTGCACATGCCGTTTTTGGGAAGTGTTGTCAAAAGGGCTTTGACCCTTCGGCGAACCTTGAGAAGGGTGCGCCGGACCTCTACGGCTGCACAAATGCAGCGTAAAACTCTGATAAAGCTGCTTAAAAAGGCGCGGCATACAGCTTTCGGAAAACATTACGAATTCGACGCCATTCTGGCGGCTTCTAAGCCGGAAAAGCTGTTTCAGAAACTTGTGCCCATTCACGATTACGAATCGATGCACGCCCAATGGTGGCATCGATCGCTGGAAGGTGCTTCTGACATTTGTTGGCCTGGAAAAATAAAATATTTTGCCCTGAGTTCCGGCACTTCCGCCGCCTCATCCAAGTATATTCCGGTAACCAACGCCATGATTCGCTCCATGCGGAAAACCAGTGTCCGGCAAATTCTGTCTTTGGTACATTACGATTTCCCGGAAGAACTTTTTGCCAAAGGTGTGCTTGTACTTGGAGGCAGCAGCGATTTAACCAAAGTAGGTGATTATTTTCAAGGCGATTTGTCCGGCATCAATCAAGCCAACATGCCTTTTTACGTGGCCCCATTTTACAAGCCCGGACGCCAAATTTCCAAGCATCGGGACTGGAATCTGAAACTAGATGAAATTGTAAAAAAAGCACCTGAATGGGATATTGCCATGCTTACAGGTGTACCCGCCTGGAATCAAATGGTTTTGGAACGCGTGATTGAACACTATCAGCTGAACCATATTCATGAGATTTGGCCCAATCTATCTGTTTTCATTTATGGCGGGGTCGCACTGGAACCTTATCGAAAAGGTTTTGATGCTTTGTTGGGGAAACCCATTCACTATCTGGAAACGTATTTGGCCTCAGAAGGTTTTGTGGCTTACCAAAGCCGCCCGGGGGTCAAAGGTATGGAGTTGGTGCTGAACAATGGCATTTTTGCTGAGTTCATTCCTTTTAATCAGGATCATTTTTTTCCTGATGGCCGCCTAAAACCTGGAGCCACGGCTTTATGGATCGACGAAGTAGAAGAAGGAGTGGATTATGCCATCTTGCTTTCTACCAATGCCGGCGCCTGGCGCTATCTAATTGGTGATACCATCCGATTTACTTCCTTGGCCCACAAAGAAATCATCATTACCGGACGCACCAAACATTTTTTATCGCTCTGTGGAGAGCATTTGAGCGTGGACAACATGAACCGTGCAGTAGAAGGTTTGGCCAAGAAGTTCAACCTGTCTATGCCGGAATTTACGGTAATGGGAACACAGCATGGTTCTGACTTTGGACACCTATGGTACATTGGGATAGACGGGCCGCTACCGGACGAAGATGTTTCCGCCGATTTAGATGCCTTGCTCAAAGCCATGAACGATGACTATGCACTTGAGCGGGAGCACGCTCTTAAAAATCTGCAAGTGAGGCTAATACCTGTCGATTGGTTCTACGACTGGATGCGGCAACAAGGAAAAATGGGCGGACAGAATAAATTTCCCCGCGTTTTAGATGCGGCCAGAAAGCAAGATTGGCTTACATTCGTTGAGCAAAAATCATTACCCGTTTAAATTCATGTCCAGCGAGGCCATTACTACTGGTATTTTTTTTGGATTTACCCTGAGCTTTTCTGCTGGACCGGTAATGTTCGCCCTTATTCAAACCAGCATTAAAGAAGGGTTCTGGCGCGCATTGCTCATGGAATTGGGCATCATTTGTTCGGATGCCTTTTTTATAATAATCGGTGTTTTTAGTCTCGGACAATGGATTCAGGATCAGGATGAAGCACAGAATTACATCCTCGCCGGTGGTGGACTGGCTCTCTTGGCCATGGGTGCGATCAAAGTGGCCTCCAAGCCCAAAATTCGCAAACATGTAAGGGAAATGGCCGGTGAAATAAAAACCCATGCCCTGGGTCTTTTGGTTCGTGGTTTTCTTTTCAACACCTTTAATCCGTCCGTGATTTTGTTTTGGCTGGGCGCAGTTTCCATCGTCACCTCCAAGTTCGAAGGCGATCAACCCGCTGTAGCCGCCTATTTTATCGCGACCCTCGCATCCATGTTTTTTTTCGATGTGGTCAAAGCCTGGTTTGCCCAAAAATTGAAAGGCTGGTTTTCTCCAAGAAGAATGATTTATATGGATAAAGTAGTGGGTGTGGTATTCATGATTTTTGGAGGCGTATTGTTGCTGAAAGGGGGACTGAACCTTTTATGGTAGTCTTTTTAACGCTTTCACGTGCATAATTTTTCTGTTCCACACAATCCCTGTCGGCTTCCACACGTTACATTTATGCCATGAACTCAGGAGCATCCGCTCAAACCAAACCTACCTCAAGGTCCCGATGGACCTGGCTTCTGCGTGGTTTTTTGATGCTGCTACTTTTACTTCTTCTGGGCTTGGCTGCACTCGCCGCCTGGGTGTACACCCATCAGGAAAAAATCAAATCCCTGATGATTGATGCCATCAACAATGAGTTGCAAGCAGAATTAAAAGTTGCTAAGCTCGATCTAACCCTTTGGGCGCATTTCCCTTTTGTCGCCATGGAATTTCACCAGGTCTCCATCCCCGGTTATGGACCCATGGCTTCCGGTGAAACGCTTTTAGAGGCTGAAACACTGGATATTCAATTTAATCTTTGGGACATCCTGCAGGAAAATTATCTGATTCGCCGCATCGAAATACGCCATGGAAAAGCAGATGTCCGATTTAAAGCGGGTACCAACGGCAACTACGACCTCCTGAAACCCAAACCCGCAGATACCACGACTCATTCGGCGCTTTCCCTGGACAAGTTGCTGATACAAGATCTGCAACTTCAATTTCAAATTCCTGAAGAGCAGGTGAATACCAAAATTCACATGGATTTACTGGTTGTTTCGGGTGACTTTTTTGCGCCGCCCGTTCACCTGAAACTCCAATTCGAAGGAACACCCCAACACCTTCAGGTGAAAGACCAAACGTTTGATTTTCCCCGAAAAACCAACATCCGTTGTCAACTCATAGAAGAAGCGTCATTCTGGCGTTTCCAGGATGGTCAGTTGGCGGTAGAAGACATGCAATGGCAGTGGTTTGGACAAACAGGGAATGACTATTTTTTCGATTTTACGGGTGATGAACTGCAAGTAAGTCAATTCATTGGGCTGTTGCCATCTCCTTACAACGAGGAAGCCGCTCAATATGAAAGCGAAGGCATCTTTGCCGCCCACGCCCGCATTGCGCCGGGAAAAATCAATGCAGAAGTCGATATCCAATCCGGTGAAATTTACCACGAACCTTCCGCCTTGCGACTGAAAGACCTGTTTCTAAAACTGAATTTTTTGTCGGAAAACGGAAAGCAAAGCCTGAACATTCCTCACGTTCGCGGGCAAGTGGAAGGCGATCCTTTCGAAGGCCGCTTTTTTATGGATGATGTAAAGGGAACAGACGTGGCATGGCAGGTGAAAGGTGTTTTTAACCTGAACCATTGGGCTGCTTTCTTTCCCCAACTTCCTGTCCGTGATTTAACCGGTTTGGCCGAAGTGGACATTCAGTACCAAGGTCCCCTAACGCCTGCTGAAGCGAAAGATTGGTCCGCCTCTTCCGGGAAAATCAGATTGCAGAATGTTGGATTTCAGGTAGATGGATTTGATTTACCCGTGTCTCAGTTACAGGCATTTGTGCAACTTAGTTCCAAAGGCTGGTACGCCGACACGCTCAAGTTTGCCGTCGGAAAGTCGGATATTTCCCTTCAGGGCTATGTAGAAGGGTGGTTGTCCGGGCCGGAACATCCTTTGCGAATCCAGGGCGAAGGCAAATCCGCCGTTTTGTATCTCGATGAACTGGCACAAGCCTTCGGTTCCGGTGAAAAAGGCGCCGGATTCGTGCTGCCCGCCGGACTCGAGGTGGATGCACGAGTCGCGGTCGATTTTTTACAATATGATCAATTTCAGGCAAGTCAAGTGCTTGCTCAATTGAATTTTAACGATCGGGGCATTGTGCTGAAACACGCGTCCATGCAAACCTGTCAAGGACAAGTGCAATGCGCAGGAAGTCTAGTTCCTGCGGCCGGCAGCTTCCATCTTACCGCCAATGGACAACTCGAGCAGTTAAGCGTGCAAGCCCTGTTTACGTCTTTTCGCGATTTCGGGCAAGACAAACTCACCGCCAGCCAGGTGTCCGGGAATTTGTCCGGACAAGTTCAGCTGCAAATGACCACCGATGCACATTTGGTGCCGCAACCCGCGTCTACCCTCGCAACCCTGAAATTTCAAGTGGTGCAGGGTCGGCTCTCCGGATTTGAACCCCTTTTGGCCTTGTCCGGATTTATCCGCGAAGAAGCGCTCAAAGACATTCGTTTCGAAACCCTGCAAAATGAAGTCCTGATT
Source organism: uncultured Candidatus Competibacteraceae bacterium (assembly GCA_964578885.1). Classification (GTDB taxonomy): domain Bacteria; phylum Bacteroidota; class Bacteroidia; order CAIKAF01; family CAIKAF01; genus CAZRHR01. Next base: position 203,398 of record CAZOEO010000001.1, read on the forward strand.
CGCGACCAGCAAATGACCATGCCGGCCATGGATATTCGTTCCAACGCCCTCAATCTGGTGTTGAGCGGCACCCATCGTTTCGATAACGAAGTCGATTATCGCTTTAACCTATTGCTGAAAGACTTACTGGCCTCGAAATTCCGAAAGCGCAAGCAGCAGGAAAGTTTTGGAGAGTTACAAGAAGAACCGGGTGGATTGAGGCTTTTCATTAAAATGACAGGCCCGGCTTCCGATCCCAAAATGGCGTACGATATGCAAAGCGTATTGCGCAAAATTCCGGAAGATTTCAGGCGTGAAGTTCAGAGAACCAGCGATTTAATTCGTGAAGAATTCGGCCTGGCTCCCAAAGATTCCAGTAGAAAACAGGAGCCACCTCTACCGCGCCGACCCAACCAAAACCGCGTTCGAAGCCAGGAAGGATTTGAATTTGAATAAGATGTGTTTTTTTGGGCGCCTGCCGCGAACACTTTCAGGATTTCTACACGATCAAGCTTTTTGCCGTAATTCATTTTTCGACCGCATGAGGGCGGCACCGCGTGCTTTGTTGCAAGTCCTCACTGCGTTCCGGGCTTTCCACTCCGCCCCCTGGCGCGGCCGCTCGTCAAGAGAAAACGTAGGTAGCCCAACTTAGCTCGAATGGTTTTCTGAAACGGGCGAAGGATTTGCCGAAACGAACCCCGGGGTTACACCCACCCCTCCCCGTGGACAATCTACGAATCCCGATCGGAATTATTCGGCCATTAACCGATTATAAACGATTAAAATCGGTTATGCGAATGCTGAATTACGCAAGATGCCTTCATATGGCTTATTGCATCTGTTCCGGGTAACCATGACATTGTTTTCCACCCCATCTGCTGTTTAGGATCATTTAAACGTCCCGAAGGAATCTTGCTGGTCTGGTTTTAAGTTTCTTCATCCAGTAATGAAGAATTTTAGTCACGGATAATCTGAAGTGTGATGCTGTAAAAATCCAATCGTTTGCACAAAAAAAAGAGAGCCCTTTTGGACTCTCTTCAAAATCGGAAGGTGATTTATTATCCTTTCACCTCTTCATAATCTACATCGGTAACATTGCCGTTGTCGCTGCCAGGAGTTGGATTTCCTTCTTCCGGTGCACCTTCTTTGCTGTACATGGCTTGTCCCATGGCTTGCATTTTCGTGTTCAGGGCTTCAAGGGCTTTGTCGATTCCATCTAAATCCTGGGCTTTGTGTGCGGTACGCAAGGCCTCAATGGAAGATTCAATGTCTGCTTTTTGATCGGCAGGAACTTTATCCCCCAAATCTTTGAGGGTTTTCTCGGCCTGGAAGATGGTGGTATCTGCCATGTTCATTTTTTCGGCCACCTCTTTGGCTTTACGGTCGCTTTCTGCGTTGGCTTCCGCTTCCGCTTTCATGCGCTTAATTTCCTCATCACTGAGTCCGCTGCTGGCTTCGATGCGGATGCTTTGTTCTTTTCCTGTACCTTGATCTTTGGCAGATACGGAAAGAATTCCATTGGCGTCGATATCGAAGGTTACTTCAATTTTGGGAATGCCGCGTGGTGCAGGCGGGATGCTATCCAGGTGGAAACGTCCGATGGTTTTATTGTCTCTGGCCATGGCGCGCTCACCTTGCAGTACGTGGATTTCCACAGAAGGCTGGTTGTCTGACGCGGTGCTGAATACTTCACTTTTCCGGGTAGGAATGGTGGTGTTGGCTTCGATGAGTTTGGTGAACACACCGCCCATGGTTTCAATTCCCAAAGACAGCGGAGTTACATCCAGCAAGAGTACGTCTTTCACATCTCCGGCCAATACACCGCCCTGAATAGATGCGCCAACGGCAACCACTTCGTCTGGGTTCACCCCTTTACTGGGCGATTTTCCGAAGAATTTCTGAACCGCTTCCTGTACGGCAGGGATGCGGGTAGAACCTCCTACCAAAATGATTTCATCAATTTGTCCTACGCTGAGGCCGGCGTTATTCAAAGCCGTTTTACATGGCGCAATGGTTCTCTGAATCAAATCATCGCAAAGTGCTTCGAATTTGCCCCGTGTCAATTTACGCACCAAGTGTTTGGGAATTCCATTCACTGGCATGATATACGGCAAGTTGATTTCCGTTTCGGCCGCGCTGGAAAGTTCAATTTTGGCCTTTTCGGCGGCTTCTTTCAGACGTTGCAAAGCCATTGGATCCAGACGAAGATCTACTCCTTCATCAGTTTTAAACTCATCGGCCAGCCAATCAATGATTTTCTGGTCGAAGTCGTCTCCACCCAAATGGGTATCTCCATCCGTAGATTTTACTTCAAACACACCATCGCCCAGTTCCAGTACACTTACGTCGTGGGTTCCACCACCAAGGTCGAACACCACAATTTTCATGTCCTGGCTTTTCTTATCTAATCCGTAAGCCAATGCGGCTGCGGTAGGTTCGTTGATGATTCGCTTTACAGTAAGTCCGGCAATTTCACCAGCTTCTTTGGTCGCCTGACGCTGCGCGTCATTAAAGTAGGCTGGAACAGTAATGACGGCTTCGGTGACTTCCTGCCCTAAATAATCTTCGGCCGTCTGCTTCATTTTCTGCAAAGTCATGGCCGAAATCTCCTGTGGAGAATACATGCGATCGTCAATTTTTACCCTTGGGGTGTCATTGTCGCCGCGCACTACTACATAAGGTACACGAGTGGCTTCTTTGCCCAACTGGCTAAATGAAGTTCCCATGAACCGTTTGATAGAAAAAATGGTACGGGTTGGGTTGGTGATGGCTTGTCTTTTGGCCGGATCGCCCACTTTGCGCTCCCCATTATCCAAAAACGCCACAATAGATGGCGTAGTTCTTTTTCCTTCGCTATTTGGAATTACCACTGGTTGGTTACCTTCCATTACGGCTACGCAGGAGTTGGTGGTTCCAAGGTCGATTCCTATAATTTTTCCCATGATATTATCATTCAAGTTTGATTTGCCTTCTGCGAAAATTATTCCAAGCTGAATTTCACTTCCTTATTGACATGAAAAATGAAGTTTATCGGGTAAAATGGCAGGTATGGAGCGTCATTTTGGCAGAAATGGGTGGTTGTACTGTTATTTTTACCGGGAAAAAGCATGGGTTGAAGAGGTGTGATGGCAAAAAAAACGACCAGACGGGAAGGGTCTGGTCGCTGTAATGAGATGCAAATGGATTTTTTTAAAAGCTGTCGATCCATGCTTTACCGTCTGCCAGAGATTCCAGGTAGGTTTTCCTGTGATCTGCTTCGCTTCCTGCATTGATGGCTTCTACATTTGTTTTTCCAAGGGTAATCATGTAATCCACGGCCATGAGCACGCCATAATCGGGTACTACCTCATCCTTCATGCCATAATAGGTTCGCAGTGGCGTTGGACTGAGCCAGCGATAGGCTTCAGAAGCTGCTAACACCTGGAAAAATGGGCTCTGACCGGATTGGGCATCTGCAAATAGTTCAGCCGTAAAGGCAACGGATAAAACGGGTGGAACCGTATCTATGAATTCCAAGAAGTTCATTTCGAACCGATGAAACTTGCGGGCGATATCCACATATTCTGGTTTAATATAGCGTTCTGCGAGGCCATCTAACTGTCGATAATATTCAATGCTTAATATCATATTACTCAATGCTGCTACGGTAAAATCAGCATCAAAAGGTCGTGGATTCAGTAGTGCGCGGCTTACAAAAAACTGAGGATCCATAGGGCAGGCTGCCGTAAATGCTGCCGTTACCGGAATGCCTTCTTGCTCTAATCTTCTCAAAAACGTCATGGTGTTGTAGGCGCCCTGGGACCAACCATTGATGAAAAATTTCGTCATCTGAAGGTTTTTCTCCTGAAGAATCTGCTGACTAGCCCGATACATATCTAAACAAGCCTGCTCATTGCTTTCACGAACGAAATAGCTATTTACTTCAGTAGAAACGTTGCCGATTCCAAAATAATCTGCAGCAATTAACATGTATCCTTGAGAAGCAAATTGTAACGCCATAAACTGGGTTTCAAGGGAGTTCATAAAAATGGATGGCGCCCAACTTTTGTCGAACACTGTTCCATGTTGATAAGAGATCATGGGCATGGCGCTGTTGCCTGTCACCGGAATGGCAAGTAATCCAGTGGCTACGGTGGACCGTTGGTTAAATTCAGGAATTACCGACCAATATTTTACGGCATAAATTGTTACGGGATATTGGGGTTGGGCAAACCTGTTTCGGTAAAAATTGACATCAAAAGCAGTGTCGGTAATGAATGCATCCATGTTGGCATTCCGGATTTGTTCTAAATTCGCCAAACTCAGGGTCGTCAGTGAATCATATGAAATCACATCGCCTGGTGCGCCCGGAACTAAGCCATCATCTTTTGAACATCCGTAAAAGGTAGTGCTGAACACGAAGGCCAATGAGGCCCATAGCAAAACGAACTTTTTCATCTTTTTTGTGGCTGTGTGAGCCATGAATTCCCTATGATACATACAATGAAAATAATTGATGATGAATAGGTTCATCAGGGCAAATGGTTTTTTGTTTTTTGGATTCCTAAATACTTACCTCTTTTAAGAGATAATTATGTCCCAAATGTAATGATTTGATTAAATAAAATATGATGAAATCATCTTCCGTAAAATAAAAGCCATATAGAAGAAATGAATTGAAACACGTATAAGGGTTGATTATTCATGTTGTTAACCCGTCTGCTTGATTTTTTAGATGAATAAAATACAGAATAACAATCTATTGAAAGGAATGGAGTCCGTTATTTCTCTTGGTGAAATGAGTCACTTCATTTGTTTGCTTTTGTCTAGCCGATTATAATCGATTATATCCGTTTAATTTCCGGCTATTTGGAAATGGCCGACGTAACTTGTCCTCGGGGAGGGGTGGGTGCAACCCCAATGTCGGCCGATTAGAAATAGTCATCTCCGAATCCTTTTTACCTACATCCCAATTTACTTACTTGGCCATGTTACCCAGACTGAGGTTAGCGTTTGCTTTCGTGAAGGTTTTTCTTTTGGCGTCTAGATTTTTGGCGCCTATTTTGGGTCTGTCGCAATGGATATCGTCATTTCTTTTTCACGAAGTTGGCTATTTCGATAGCGTGCAAACCTGGCTAAAGCGATCATTACGTGAGCAAGAGGTTGCTTCCTGAACTATCTTTTCATGGAAAAGTCGCGAATGTTCCGTTGCGGAAAATGTCTGGGGATGGAAAGACTTAGGCTTGCAGGAGTTCCAATATCAATTTTTGAAAAAGTGAACCGGGCAAGGCCTTGCTGGTCTTTGGCTCTCCATTGCAGTTGACTTTCTGTGGCGAACATGAAGCCCTGTTGGGCCATAAATTTTTCCGGAAAATAAGATAGTCGTAGCGATTGGTCAGGCTGTCCCCACTCCATTTGTGCAAGGGTTCGGTTGGGATTCCATACCAGTGCTTGTGCGGGCATCACCATTTGTGGATGTTGAAGCATTGCCAATCCGCCGGAAGAATAAGCTCTGATGCATCCACTTGCATGCTGTTCTATGGTATAAGATCCGGCTGGCATCAAGGGCACCGCCATGCCCATCATCAGGCTTTGCATGGTGCCAAGTCCAATGGGGAAGGTGTCCGTTTGGCCTACGTATGCAATGTTTTGCAGTAAATCCAACATAAAAACGGAATCGGTGCGCAGCCAAAGTCTCGCAATGTCTACTACACCAATGGCAGGTCGAAGCTGAATAAGTACCGAAGAGTCTTGTTGCATCCTGACTCTTCCTTTCAAGGTGTGTTGTTCTTTTCCGGCTTCTATGGCCATTTCAAATCGGCCGTCGAACCAACCCCATGTGGCAGATTTCGGCCAAAGGCTATCTTCAGGCCATGTGGATGCAGCCCATGGTTCCTGATGAAGGGTGGCGTTTTGCCTTTGTTGGCGGGTGATGCAGCTCCAACAGATAAATAATAGTCCGATGCCAAGTATGGTCCTTGTTGTATTCATGGACGGCCGGTCTGGATTTTCTTTTCTAATATTTCTGATGTTCCCCCGGCCGCTTCAAGTGCCTTTTTCCATTGAAGGATCGCATCTTCCTGTCTGCCTGCCTGATGCAGCAAATCTCCGTAATTCTCAAGAATCTCCGGGTATTTATCTCCTCCTGCCACTATGGCGGTTTGCATCACCTGAAGCGCTTCTTCCATTCGACCCAATTTACCCAAGATGACAGCTTTTGTATCCTGGTAGTGCGGATTAAATGGAAAAGTTTTGGTGGCAAACTCGGCCATGCTGAGTGCTTTTTCCAGATTTTCTCCTCTGAGCCAAAGGAAATAGGCATAATTGTTCATGGAAAGCGCATCTTTCGGATCAATATCTAAAGCTGCTTCGAAACAGGAGTCAGACATCCGATGGTTTTCCATGTAGTGATACAATTGGGCCATGGAGGTAAGGAATTTTTGCTCTAAACCACGGTCCGAGGCGAACAGCAAATCTTTTCCTTCACGGTAAGCCGATTCAGCATCGCGATATGCTTGCAGTTGAAAATAGGCGTTTCCGAGATAAAGGAAGGGCAGGGGATGGGTAGGGAAAAGTTCGGTGGCTTTTTTTCCATCGCGGCTCAGCTCTTCCCATTTTGCCAAACTGGCTTCGAGGCGAAGGACTTGTTCCCATAACTGGAAATTTCCATTGCCTTCTTGAATGGCCTTTTGGTAATGTTTCAATGCGGCATCAAACTCGTTGGTTTGTAGGGCTAAATCCCCTAAAATGGTCGCTGCCCGCGGATCTTCCGGATGGGAAGATTCGAGAATTTTGGCCAATTGCCTTGCTTCTGAACGCCAAAGGGGAAATTGGTCTGTTCGGGATAAAAGCATCCCCAGGATGCGGAATTTATTTTCCGTGTCTGCTTTGGGGTTTTCAAAGGCTTTTCTTAGATAGGTCATGGCATCACCGGGTTTTCCGGATTCTTGTGCCAGTTGTGCGAGGTATAAATGAACGCGTGGGTGATTGGGCTCCAGCGATTCCACCACGGTAAACCATTCCCAAGCAAGCTCAACTTGTCCGTATTCCCTGTAGATTTCACCCAGGGCGAAAGCGGCGTGCACGTTGTTGGGATAATATTTATAAGAAGCCAGCAGTGCTTTGGTCAGTTTTTTTCCAGTAAGATGGTGTCTGTAAATAAGCACTTCGGTTTCAGGTGCAAAATCCTCGGGCAAATCGTAGGCCTGTACGGATCGGACTTCCCTGATGGCGCCTTTCACATCGCCGGATTGATCAAGAGCTTCTATTAGAGAAAAACGCAAATCGGTATCGTAAGGCGCGCGTTCCAGCATGGCGCGATACACCCGGATGGCATCGTGAGGGCGTCCCAGTTTCCCGTACAATTCGGCCAGAAGTGCGCCAAACCATCGGTTTTCCGGTTGAAGTTTCCACGCTTGTTCGGAATACGAAAGGGCTTGCTGGGGGCGGCCCATTTCGCTCCATAAATCTGCGACCGCATGAAAAGCTGCGGCATTTTTGGGGTCGAGCTGAATCACCCTTTCATACAAGGCAATGGCTTCCTTTTTATGCCCAATGACTTTTTGGGTGGTGGCGTCGTAAAAAGCCAGCTTGGCAGCTACTTCATTGGTTTGACTGAAGAGGCTGCCTGCTGAAAAGGCAAGGATGAGGCTGATTCGTTTAGCGAATGGCCACATAATCCCCCAAACTAAGGTCCAGGGCTTTCCCATGATATTGGCTGGCGTTGCCGACCATACTGTTGGCCACCACCACGCGGGATAAATGCGATTTTTCCTGGATAATGGTGTTCGACACCACACAATTTTCAATGATTGTACCATGTCCTATGGATACGTGTGGACCGACCACAGCGTTACGTAAAATTACATCAGGTCCGATATAACATGGCTCAATGACTACAGAATTTTCCAAAACTGCCTTCTGACTCACCAGATTTTCGGTTTTTTTAACCAATTCCAAGATTCTTTGGTTGGTGTACACGGTGGCGTCTTTGTTGCCGCAATCTAACCACTCATCTACCGTTCCGGTAACAAATTTGGCCCCTTTTTTCTTCATGTTTTCCAGGGCATTGGTGAGTTGGTATTCCCCTTTTTCCTTCAAATCATTGGAAATGATATGCTCTATTTCAGATTTGAGCCACTGCCCATCCTTTACATAGTAAATACCAATGATGGCCAGGTCGGAAACAAAAGTTTGGGGCTTTTCCACCAAGTCTGTGATCACGTTTTCTTCATTGACCAATACCACACCAAAAGCGGAAGGATCTTCTACTTTTTGCACCCAAATCATGCCATCTGGAGAGGTGTCCATTTTAAAATTGGCAGAAAATAAAGTATCTGCAAACGCTACAATCACAGGCCCATTGAGTAAATCTGCCGCGCATTGAATGGCGTGTGCTGTTCCTAGGGCTTCGGTTTGGTAAAAAATTCGTCCCCTGGCACCGACTTTTTCTGCAGCCTTCAAAAGTTTTTCTTCTACTTCCGCTCCAAAATCTCCGATAATAAAACCAATTTCATCTATTTTTTCAGGACAAACCTTGGCAATATCTTCCACAAGACGTTGCACAATGGGTTTTCCCGCAATAGGAATAAGAGGTTTGGGAATAGTGAGCGTATGTGGTCGCATCCTTTTTCCCATACCAGCCATGGGGATGATGATGTTCATTCCAAATAATTTTAAGTTTGAGCAAGGCACAAATCTACAATTCGTTCGGAGCTTTGCTGCTATTTTTCTCCAGAATTTATTAATGGAATACCCCGACTTCATTGATAATCCATTAATTTCGCATGAAATGGCTGTGGTTCCGCATGTTTTAATCGCCGGAAATGGTTTAGCCGCTCATGTTTTAGCCCTGTTTTTTAAAAAAGCCGGGATAAAGGTGAAGGTGGCAGGTTCGTTTTTGGCCGGCGCGGCTTCTCCTGTGGCGTATGGCATGATTAATCCAGTGCATCTTCGTACGGCCGAACTGGCGTGGAAAGCCGCCGATTTGGTTCCCTATGCCCTGGAATTTTATCAAAATTTACAGGCTGAAAATCCTGATAATCCGTGGTTTTTTCCTGCGGGTGTCACTCATTTTTGTGCGAATGAAGAAGAGGCCAACTTGTTTCGGATGCAGTCTGAGTCAGGATCCTTGTTCGGTTGGATTGAATGGGCGCAAGATGATCTTTCTTTTCGCATTCCAAGTGCTGCTTATATTGATACGCCAGGCCTTTTATCCGCTTTGCGTCTTTCTATTGGGGCCTCGCATTTTCAGGAATTAACATGGTCTTATGAAGATTTTTTACCCGAAACTTCCGGCTGGTCTTTTCACGGGGAAAACTATTCTCACGTGATTTTTGCCGAAGGATTCCGGGTATTAGAGAATCCTTATTTTGGTGCCGTACCATTTAAACCCAATAAGGGTCAGGGGATTCATGTCAAAGGGCCGGAGGTAAATTCGCCAGATTGTTGGCACAAAACTTATTTTTACATGGGATTACCCGGAAAGCCATGGAAAATCGGGAGCACTTATCAGGCTCGTTTTCAGGATTTAGATGCAGAAGCTAAGGAGACTGAACTTTTGCTTCATGCGGCCAAAGCGCATGGATTTGATACCGAATCGTATTTTTCCTGGACGGGCATTCGTCCGGCCAGTGGCGACCGGCGTCCCGTCATTGGCGCCCATCCCTTTATTTCCGGTTTGTACCTTTTTAACGGCTTGGGAAGCCGTGGTTTGAGTACTGTGCCAGCCATGGCCGAACAAATGACCCGTCTTATTGCGGGAAATCATGCGGTATGGCCTGAAGTTGATATCATCCGCTTCTCAAAACGTTTAAGTCACCTGCGTCATTTTTTGGCAAAAAATCCATGAAACGGCATCTTCTTTTTTGGTTTCTTTTAGCCTGCATTCATTTTTACATGAATGTGCTTGGTGCTGTAAATACCCGGATTTTGGTATTGGGCGATTCACATATCAATGGTTGGTATGGAGGGCATTTGCATCGGTACCTGCATCTTCACCGGAAGGCAGAAATATTTAGCATAGGCATAGGCGGTGCGGGAAGTATACATTACACTTTTCCGTTGCGTAATTTTTGTTGCGGTTATACGGTGCGCCATACTTTGCCGGCCGATAGTCTTCCAGTAGGAACGCTTCCTGCCAAGAAAGAGGGCAAAGCCGTGGCCGATCAGGCGCTTATTCTTCCCAATTATGGCGGCCGGTTAGATAGTCTGGTCGCCGTTTTTCAGCCGCATGTTGTGGTGGTTTTTTTGGGTAGTAATCAGGCCAACGACCATGAAGGATTTTTGCGTTTGGTGCGAAAACGTCGTCCGCATGTCCCTGTCATTTGGCTTGGGCCGTTTCGCCGGTTGGGACTGGATACCCGATTACTTGGCATTCAAAAGGCGGTGAAAAAGTTTTCAGAGGTTTATTTTATACCAACGCATGATTTGGCGGGTCATGATACCCTGACCATGTTTCATTTGACGGGCCGGCAAGCCGAGAAAGTGGCGAAAAAGGTGCACGACAGGATGTCGCCGATTCTGGATTCGTTGTTGATGAAAAAAGATGAACCAGCGCGATTGGGCGGTCGCGCGACCACGGTTCAGCCTCATTCACCGTAAATAACCTTACAGCGTCTTCTGTGTCGAAGATGAAGGGAATCGTTTCCATGATTACCTTTGCGACATGTCGGCGGATTCTACTTTTTTCCTGTCAGGTCCTATCCCTTACCATTCGTTACCAGCGGTTCCGGAGAAGCCATACACCTGTCTGTCGATTCCGGAAAGATGGAATTTGGACACGATATCGACGGGTTCAGATACCTTATGGCATCCTTCCTTTTTAGCGGGAGATGTTCCTGCTCCGCTACCGGTTTCATTGCCGGTGCCGTACGTATTTCCGATGCAAACCTTAGTCATGAGTTTGGGTTTGCTGTTTTTGGGCACGTTAGTGATGCAAAAGTTTTATAAGCCGACAGCCATGAGAATGTTTTTCAGCAGCTATTTCAGTCCGTTGGCGTTTCGGCGATTTATGGAAGATGAGGAGCCGGGTTGGCCACCTTCTCCTTTTTGGGTGTATTTCGGGGCTATTTTCTTTTGGGCTGCTTCTATGCTTTGGGTGTATCATCATCAGCATCCAATGGCACCTGGCAAGGAGTGGTGGTGGATTAGTGGCGGCGCATTGACCGGTTTACTTTTACCCGTAGCACGCATTTTAGGCATTGGGTTGCTGGGGAAAGTCTATCGGATTGAATCCTGGAGCGTGGCTCATATGCAGCTTTCCTATCAGTTTCATATTCTTTGGAGTTTATTGCTTTTGGCTGGCTGGGTGACTTTTTCTTTGTTTCCTGATTTTCAGCGCTATGCAGGCGTTTGGATTGGGCTTTCGGGGGCCATTTCCTTGGTTTGGCATTTGCTTCGCATGTTGAGTTTGGCTTGGTCTGAACGAGGTATTCCATTGTTTTATTTCGTTTTGTATCTTTGCACTCTTGAATTACTTCCCCTGGGATGGTGTTATCTCCATTTCGGGAAATAAACAGGACAGAACCGGGAAACCCTTCATCGCATGAAGATTAAGAATATTCTTATCAGCCAGCCAAAGCCCGAGTCGGATCGTTCGCCTTACTTTGACATTGCTAAAAATCACAAGGTTACCCTGTCCTTCCGCCCTTTTATTCACGTTGAAGGCTCTTCAGCGGCTGAGTTAAGGAAACAGCGAATCGATTTGGCAGAGTATGGTTGCGTGATTCTCACCTCCAAAAACGCGGTGGATCATTATTTTCGATTAGCGGGCGAAATGCGTTTTAACGTTCCGGAATCCACCAAGTATTTTTGCACCACAGAGGCCATCGCCCTGTATCTTCAGAAATATATTGTGTACCGGAAACGTAAAATTTTTCACGGAAAAGCCGGTTTAGAGGAGCTCATTGATCCGATGCGGAAAAACAAAGAAGAAAAATTTATTTTTCCCTGCTCAGACAAGCATCGAGATTCCGTCACTATTTTTCTTGAAAACTCCAAAATCAACTTCACCAAAGCCATATTTTATAAGACGGTGTATTCAGACATGAAAGACCTCGATTTATATGGCTTCGACATGTTGGTGTTTTTTAGTTCGAATGGGATAGAATCCTTATTTGCCAACTTTCCGGATTTCGACCAAAAGCATTTGCATATTGCCACCTTTGGGGCGGAGACGGCAGAAATGGCAAAAAGCAAAGGGCTTAAAGTTCAACTCACTGCGCCCATGCCTCAGGCGCCTTCCATGGCCATGGCTATCGATTTGTATTTGAAAGACCAACATGCCAAATCCGGCGCCAAGAAATAATTCTCCGTATTCGTTTCCCAAAGCTGAACGCATTTGTAGAAAAGCTGATCTTCAGTTGCTTTTTTCCCAATCGCGGAAACATTTCTCCCATCCATTGGTGGTGCTAACGTGTTTGCGCCCCGCCCTGCCCGGAGAATCGCAAGTACAAATGGTAGCGGTGGCACCCAAGAAAAAATTTCGGCGCGCCGTTGTCCGAAACCAAATCAAAAGAAGATTAAAAGAAGTGTTTCGGCTTCAGAAAGGGGAGATTTTCCCCTGTGTCCCGGAAAATACAACCCTTTTGATTTCTTTGAGCATAGTGACCAGCCAAATTCCACTTCACCTTGAAACAATGCAAGGTTTTCGCCGTTTGCTTAACAAATCTGTTTTGCCGTATTTAGCAGAACAATCATCTATTGCACCCCATGATGCGCATTCTTCTTGACTTTTTTCGCCGAAGCTGGACCCGTGGGAAAGGCTATGTCGCTGGTCTGGCGACTGGATTGGCCATTACTTTTCTCTTCAGCTTTGGAAATTCCTGGGAAATTTCTAAAAATCTGGAGATTTTTTCCGTACTCATGCGGGAGTTGGATGTGTATTACGTCGATGAGGTAAATCCGGGAGATTTAACCCGGACGGCCATGGAATCGATGCTCGAAACCCTGGATCCATACACGGTTTTTATTCCTGAATCGGAAGTGGAAAATCATCGGATGTCCATGACCGGACGCTATGGTGGCGTTGGCGCCGTGGTTCGGAAATTCGGAAATTATGTCACCATTGTAGAGCCGTATGAAGATTCTCCTGCGGCCAAAGCCGGCTTGATGCCCGGCGACCGGGTCATAGAAGTGGCTGGTCAATCGGTCGTGGGAAAAGAAACTGATGAAGTGGTTCGCCTGATGAAAGGACAACCACAAACCCAGGTGTCCATTAAAATTTTGCGCGGTGGCGAACAGGGAACCGTATTGGATATTCAAATAATGCGGGAAGAAATTAAATCTAAAAACGTGCCTTATTTCGGTATACTTCCCGACCAGATTGGATATATCAAATTGGCTGGATTTACTGAAAATGCAGGTGGAGAGGTCCGCGCTGCCCTGGAAAAACTTAAAGCCCAGTCTACGCTAAAAGGGGTGATTTTAGATTTACGGGGAAATCCGGGCGGATTACTTCGCGAAGCCATTCATGTGGTGAATGTGTTTGTAGACCGCGGCCAGCCGGTGGTGACCACCCGGGGAAAGGTGCAAGATTTCAACCGAACCTACCGAACTACTTTACCTGCTTTAGATACGGCCATTTCACTGGTGGTGCTGGTGAATCGCGGTTCGGCTTCGGCGTCGGAAATTGTCTCCGGAACCATTCAGGATTTAGACCGGGGTGTGGTGCTGGGACAAAAAACCTTTGGCAAGGGATTGGTGCAAACCACACGGCCTTTGGTGTACAATGCACAACTTAAAATTACTACCTCCAAATATTATATTCCTTCCGGCCGCTGCATTCAAGCCCTTGATTACAAGCACCGCAGACCCGATGGAACCGTCGCTCCGGTGCCGGATAGTCTGAGGAAAGAATTTAAAACGAGAATTGGACGAAAAGTATACGACGGCATTGGTGTTTACCCGGATGTAACGGTAAAACCCCAGCGTATGGCCAATGTGGTGCGTGCGTTAATGAACAACGACCTTATTTTCGATTTTGCCAACCGCTACCGCCTGGCCCATGCTTCCATCACAGAACCTGAACTTTTCCGCCTAACTGAAAAGGATTATCAAGACTTTTTGGCCTTTATTTCGGATAAAAAGTATGATTACACCACCGAGAGCGAAAAAATGCTGGAGCGTTTTAAAGAAACCGCCACCAGGGAGCAATATTTTAGTCAAATCGAAGATGAATTTTCAGCCTTAATTTCTAAAAAGCGCACCATCAAAAAAGAGGATGTGCTCACTTTCCGGACAGAAATCGAGCGTTTACTGCGTCTGGAAATTGTGGCGAGATATTATTTTAGAAAGGGGCGGATTGCCTCAGAAATTACGGATGATCCGGAAGTCCGGGAGGCCTCCAGAATTCTGTTGGATGCAAAACGCTACCAGCAGATTTTATCTCCTGATTTTACCATTCGCATGGATGAGGTAGATAGCATCGATCCGTCTATGGAAACAGAACCTGGCGATGAGTAAATGGCCCCGTTGTTCCATTTTAATCCCAACCTGGAATAACCTTGCCTACCTTCAACTTTGCATACGAAGCATTCAGCAGCATTCAGCGGTAGCGCATGAAGTGCTGGTCTTTGTGAATGAGGGAACAGACGGCACCATCGACTGGTTGCGGGATGAAGGAATTACTTATCTGTTATCGCCTACTAATCAGGGCGTTTGTGCCGCTTTGAACCGTTTGGCGACCGAGGCTTCTACGGATTATTTGTTGTATCTGAACGATGATATGTATGTGTTGCCCGGTTGGGACATCCATCTTTTATCTGCCGCCCTGCAACGGCCGGACCATCGCTGGTATTTGTCGGCCACTTTGCTGGAGCCCAAACGGACAGGCAATCCATGTGTGATTGCCCCGGCTGATTTCGGCAGCGACCCTTCTCAGTTTCGGGAAAAAGCCTTGCTGGCGGAGTTTGCACAATTTTCTTTTGCCGACTGGAGTGGCGCCAGTTGGCCTCCAAGTCTGATGCATCGCCAGTTATGGGATGAAGTGGGCGGATATACCGAAGCATATTTTCCCGGCAATTATTCAGATCCGGATTTGTCGATGAAAATCTGGAAAACGGGGGTTCGATGGTTTCAGGGCATTGGCTCAGCCAGGGTCTATCATTTTGGTTCAAAAACCACCGGACGAAGTCCGATGAACGATGGTCGCACCACCTTTGCCCGAACATGGGGCATGATGCCTTCGTATTTTAAAAAGCATTATTTACGATTGGGTCAGCCATTTACCGGCGCATTGCGGGAGCCACGACATGGTTTGGGTTATTGGATGAGCCGTTGGAGGGCGCAGCGTTTGGCGGCAAAAGGAGGGGAATAGTGGATGAATTTTTTTGAAAAAATGTTTCGGTAAGCGATTCGAAGGGACGAGTTGGATGCGTTCGTTCGAGGATGCGATTGGCATTAAAGGCCTCTTTTTGCCCGGAAAAAATCGGTAAGCAACCGGCTGCAATCGGCTTCCAACACGCCTCCTACCACTTCTGTTTTCCCTAAAATGCCTGTGGCCGACGTGAATCCATATTTTTGATCATAGGCACCAAAAACTACTTTTTTGCATCTGGCCCATCTCAGCGCGCCGGCACACATAAGGCAGGGTTCCAGGGTTACGTAAATGGTGGTGTCTTGTAGAAATTTGGATCCGATGGCATGACTTGCGGCAGTAATAACTTGCATTTCCGCATGTGCCGTTACATCATTGAGGGTTTCGGTCAGGTTGAATCCGCGTGCCAGAATGGTATGCCCGGCAGCCACTATGGCTCCTACAGGTACTTCCCCTTTTTCCGCTGCTTTTACAGCTTCTCTCAGCGCTTCGCGCATAAACCATTCATCTGAAAACATGTCCATGAGTCAAAGATATGGTTGATGGATGGAATTTGTCCGGAATGGAATAAAAATGGCGGCAAAAGGATGGGAATAGTGGATGAATTTTAAAAAAAGACCTTCATAGATTTCATAATGCCGAAAGAACGCTTAATTTTGTCGCGCTGCCCGGGTGGTGGAATCGGTAGACACGCAGGACTTAAAATCCTGTGCGCAGGAATGTGCGTAAGGGTTCAAGTCCCTTCCCGGGTACTTTAAACCAGAACAAGGAATGATGCGAAAGCGGAGTTTCGGGTTTTGGTTCTTTTTTGCCCCTGCCCCGGGATTAATCCCGGGGGGCTAGGATTTTGGGTCCATCAGGAGAAAGCCTTGCATCCAATTTTTATTGAACATTTGGCCAGACTGGAGGATGTATTGGTTCATCCAGGACTTTTTCGAGGTATCATTTTCTAAGTATCCATACACCAGCGCATCTAACAACATTTTATGGTGCGTTTCATTGAAAAAGTCCCAATCCGGGGTGAGCCGTATCTCATGGGGCGTTGGCGCATATGATTTGCTGTATAACAGAAAAGTCTGAATCAAATAATTGGCCATTGTATAATGGCTGGGTTCTATGTCTTGGTTTATCTGGGCAAGTTGGTGCATGTAAGGCTTGTGCGAAAGCAAGACATGAGCTTTTTGATGGTATAAAAAGGCCCGAATAAATCGACCTAACAAATAGGATTTGTCATGCAACGAAAATGGGGTGGCGTAGGAAAGCATCTCATCAATGACTCGATGCAATGTTGCGTTTGTTTGTTTGGGTATGTAGTGTAAAAAGTAACATTCCCACAACCTGGAAGTTTGATGAAAGGAATAAGCGAGATGATAAAGGTTCTCAAAGTGTTTTTTAGGGAATTCTATTCCTTTATTTTTTCCGCTGTACAATTGATTTGTAAACAAGTAACAATCAACGAAAATCTTACCATTTTCATAGGGCACATGAGGCAAATAGAATTTTTCTAATGCATGAGAATAATAGTCAGAGGTATTGTCCTCATCTACAAAGGTTTCAAAAAACAAGTATCGCCCATGGGGATGTTGTGCTAAAACAGAAAGCAGTGGTTGGGCAGAAGAAATTGCCTTTATATGTTGACCAATGATGTTGGCCAGTTGAAAGCGAATGGTGGCATGTTTTTCCGGTTCAAATGCATCCAGGAGTTGAAAGAGTAAAAAGTGATCATCCGTGGAAAGGGCGATTTTGAAAAATGGAATGGGGAACTGGTCATTATAGGTTTGCAAGGAAAGGGAAGCAGGTGCATCCTGTAAAAAGGAATGTAAATGATACCAATCTTTAAAATTCAAAAAATGTGCAATATGGTCATAGGTGTGTCGGTAATGCTTTCGGTCTTGCGCAAGAATGCCGAAAAGGCGCGCAATGGTGTGTGCTGAGAGCAATAACTTTTTTTGGGCCATGCTTGCCGATAATAGTTCAGCATCATGCATATTGGTAAGCGGATTTCCGGTTCGCTCCAGAATGAGCTGCTTCAATTTTTGTTTTAAAGAAAAGGAGACCTGCATAACGTCCACAAAAATAGAAATAATGGCACTTGTCGCTTTCCTCGTGCTACTTGCAATAACTTGCAATTGTCGGTTGGGTAGTCAATATGGATATTTGTTAAACTATCATTTTATCTATAATGCATTTAGCTAAGCTATCAGAAAAAGAGAAGTCGGCCTTACGTAAGGGTGTTATTCAGGTGACAGGTAAAGCGATGAATAGGACCGCGCTTGGGGTTGTTGATGCATTATTGACTTTGTATCCTGGGTTAACTTTTGCGGAGTTAAAACACATGTTGCCGGACAGCATTAATCCCTCGGCTCCCAAAAATTATAAGTCTTTGTTTAAGCCATATACAGAAAGATTGTATGGCGTGGTTCAGCCCGGTTCACTTCGAAAGGAGTATGAAGCGGCTGGACTTGACATTCATACTTCTCATTTTGCCCAACCAGGAGAAACTTTCAAAACAAAAGATGGGGTGGAGGTATTGGTTTCCAAGTCATGGGAAACTTCCGATACTTCCACAGGAGAAAATGATTTACAAAATCTGATTCAACATGTAGAGCAATGGGGCGTAAGGGTAGTGAAAGTGGATAAGAATGAAGCATTTACCAAAGGGGGATACGATTTGGAAATCATTAATCCAGCGTTACTGGCGTCTATACAGAAGCCACGACGGACTCCTTTACGTTTTGTTATATGGGGCATCCTTTTGGTTTTATTGGCCTTACTTATAGGGTTCAAATTGAGCCAATAGCATAGCATTACAGCGGAAGCCGAAAAGCTGCATGAAAGAGTAGGCAAACTAAATACCAAACAAAATGGCAGATTTTAAAATTAGCGGAAGAATGACCGTTGAAGGTCTTCAAAAGCAATTTATGAATGAGTTTAAAGGCACACTTCGTGTGTATAATGGAAAACAATTTGCTGACCCTAAAGCCACCTTGGCCTCTTTGAGAAAAGGAGACGCTAAGGGAGCTGAGTTTTCCGTAAGTCCGCTGATGCATGTGGGAACTTTTGAAAGTCTGATCATGGAAAATTTTGGGATTACAGTGCAGGTGGCATGGGGAGATAACAGCAAACTTGCGAATAACAAGAGTCAGTTAAGAGAATTGAAGGACATCAAATGAGGTATCAATCCAGGGAGGTTGCCGAAACGCCTAAAAGGGAGTAGGCTTATTTTTTTTAAAAAAAACTAAAGCATGGCAAGCTCAAAGAAATCACAAACTAAAAGTGTGACAGGCTCCAAATACACCACCAAAACGGTGACTAAAGCAGGTAAAGCGGATAAGCGGACTAAGTTAGGGGGCGCTAAGAAAAAATAATAACCAAAGGAGAAAGTCGAAGCGCCTGAAAGGGAGTAGGCACAACTTATAAATTAAAATTGTGGCGGATATAGAAAAGTGGCTTGATGAGAGTCCTGTAATGATAAATTGGGGTAAAGAATTTAAGCAGTCTATTTATGTAAAGCGGGCAATTATGTATGGCGATCAACGGTGCGAACATTGTCTTAAAATTATTAAAGAAGGAAAACCAGTTTTTTGTCCCGCTATCGATTCTTTTCAATTTTTATATAATAAATCAGGTTGGGGTAAATTGAATTCCATAAACGGTTGGAAAAACAAGCCCACGTTCTGTTCAAACAATCACGCCAAAATATTTGTAAAAAACAACAACGGCCTATGAATCCCATACACTCCCTGCCCTCCATCATTCAAACGCCATTGCGAAGAGATTATACAGATCTCTTAACCCATGGTAAGATGCTTGAGGCAGAAAAATTAAGCAGGGAGCTTAGTGCGCTGCTTGATGTGCCTTTTTACTTCAGTCATTTTGGAAATCCGCATTATCCGGTGCAAAATATAGAGGCCAAAACGGTGTTTGTGCACCTCAATCCTGGAGCAGGTTTGGGCCAATTTAATACCGAATCTGAATTTTTTGCACAGCGATGGGACAAAGATGCTTTTTATAAGCAGCATGGCTTGGCACAACAAGTTGGTATAGATGAGGTGTTGAATGGTTATATACAAGGCTGGAAGAACTATGCACATCAACGCTTTGTAATAAAAGGCGAAATGGATAATTTTGATTTTAAGCAGGCCTGTTTTTTGATGCACTGGCCCGAAAGCGGCATAAATCTCATCAATGGTGATTTATCTCATCGAACGGTGCAGCAGCAAAATATGGTGAATGTGATTGAGCAAAAGTTGCAGTTAGAGTTGCTCCCCTATGGGTCAAACACAATTAACACGTCCCAATTACTTAAAGCATTTGAACTAAAACCTGATTTACTGAGCCCTTATATCGAAAACCTGCTCGCACTTATTACTCTACATCCACGAAAGTATGTGTTGTTTGGCAGCCGGGTGTTTCAGCAGTTATTCCGCGCCTATCATATTCGTGTGAAACCCATTATACTTCAAGAAAACCCGGAGATAAAAATTCAACATATTACCAAAAACAGTTTATCATTTTCTTGTATGCGCCTGCAATGGGAAAATCAAACGGTTGATGCCGGCATTGCTCACTCATTTGCTCGACGCGATTTACCCAATGCCTATCAAAAGATGGCTGCTTACGGTCTGGCATGTTATCGGTACTATCAGCAAAACAATCAATTATTAGCTAGCTAAATAACCGTTTTGTACCATGTCAAAAAAGTTCGCTTCGGTGTGTTTTTGGTGGAAAACCTATAATAATATTCCAGAAAAGGAACCGGAAACCAATTATTTATATTCTTATGCAACTCGAAACCATCTTATCGGTCTTTTCTATCCTCGTTAACATCGTTGGTTTTTATTTTGTTATTCGTCAAATTACCCAACAGGCCTTGGCTACGCGCGGGGAAACTTATACCAGCCTTTGTGGTTTGTCCTATGAAATTTTAAAAATGATTAGTGATCATCCCTACTTGTACGACTATTTTTACAAGAATAAAAAATTAGCCCCGGATTCTGACCACAAAGTTCAAGTGTGGATGTGTTGTGAAATGATTGCTAATTACTGTGATAATGTCACCTTGCAGCGCGAAAATATACCGGAAGCCGTCTGGGTGAGATGGAAAAATTTTATTAAAGGGCAGCTTGAAATAAGCACTGAATTAAAAAGTTTTATGCTGGAATACAAGAACTGGTATTCTGCAGAAATGATTCAAATTTTGGAGGAGGTTCAAAATGCCCAAGTTCAAATTATTTCTAAATGAATAATCTATGCCATTTTTCTACCGCTTTGGGTGCGAAACCGATGGTAAGATGTAAAGGGAAAATTCATTGGTAAAATCATTACTTTGCTCAACTTAAGTTAAACAAATTACGAAAGTCTAAAACTAAACCAAATCACAGAAAATCATGGCACGCAAAAGTCGCTTTTGGGGAAACTTTTGGGGAGAGACCGGTCGCAATACCGGCAAATGGGCAAGCAACAAAATCTTTGGCCCTACAGGTTGGGCCACACCTAAAAGGCACATTATGCACCATGAAGAAGGCGGCAGAATCTCCGGTAGAAGCCATAGAACATCCTCCTTCTCTTCCAGTGGAGAGGATGATAGCACAAGTGATTTGTTTTTCAAAGAACAATCAAAAAATCGCCAAGACCTTCAAAATAAGGTCGATGCTATTCGTTTTGACTCCAATGATGTACACGTCATTTGTGCCAACATAGATGAACTGCTTACGGGCGCCCGCTTGGCACAGCAAAACAATATGTCCGAAGGTGTTTTTATTCCCAAAATTCGTGCAGGCATCATGCGCCTTCAACGCCTCAGCGAACATGAATTGGCAGCATTTTACAGAAGTGAATTAAACCAAGTCCTGCGAGTCAAATGGTTGGGGAAATTAAAGCATTTTTTAATCATGGTTGCGGTTTTTGGCGGGTTAATATTTTTCGCTTTTTTCTATAAAGGTTAAAGCCCCGGGTTGAAACCCGGGGGGTAAATAAACATCAAAAAAATAGAGCAGGGGAGCGGTTTATTTTCTTTCTTTGCATTACGAGGAAACAAGCCTACGTTGCCATGAAAATTCACAATTTTAGCGCAGGGCCCGCCATTTTGCCCGAAGAAGTTCTTCGAAAAAGTGCGCAAGCTGTTATCAATTTTAATGATTCAGGGCTCTCTCTCCTGGAAATGTCCCACCGGTCCAAAGATTTCGAGGACGTGATGGACAAAGCCCGCCAGTTGGTCAAAGACTTATTGCAACTGGAAGACCGCTACGAAGTGTTGTTTTTGCAAGGAGGTGCTTCTACGCAGTTTTACATGACTGCCCTCAACTTGCTGACACCAAATGGATTTGGTGCCTATGTAAATACCGGCACCTGGGCCAGTCTGGCCATTGGTGAAGCCAAAAGAATTGGAAAAGTAGAAGTACTGGCTTCTTCTGAAGCAGATCAGTTTCGCCACATTCCCAAAGGATACGACATTCCCGCCAATGCAGATTATTTGCATTTGACCTCTAATAATACCATTTACGGAACCCAAATGCATGCTTTTCCCAAATCGCCCGTTCCGGTGGTTTGCGACATGTCTTCGGATATTTTTTCACGCCCTTTTCAAGCCAATGATTTCGGTTTGATCTATGCAGGTGCACAAAAAAATATGGGTCCCGCTGGTGTGACCATGGTGATTGTAGATAAAAACCTACTCGGTAAAACGGGGCGTTCCCTTCCTACCATGCTGGATTATCAGGTGCATGCTTCCAAAGAGTCGATGTTCAATACACCACCTGTATTCCCGATTTATGTAACCATGCTCACCATGCAATGGTTGAAAGACAATGGTGGCCTTCCGTGGATTGGAAAAGTAAATGAAATTAAAGCCTCTACTTTTTATCAGGCATTGGATGCCAATCCATGTTTCAAAGGAACAGTAGCTACGGAGGATCGCTCTTGGATGAATGCCACTTTCCTTCTTACCCAGCCTGAGCTGGAAAAAGAATTTGAATCCATGCTCAAAGAAGCAGGTATCAGTGGCCTTAAAGGACACCGTTCCGTTGGCGGATACAGGGCTTCCATGTATAATGCATTGCCACTTGAATCCGTGAAAGTACTGGTGAATGTAATGGATGATTTTGCTCAAAAATTTGCATAATGAGACAAGTTCGCATTCTAGCCAATGATGGATTAGAGGCTTCGGCTATTTCACATCTTGAAGCCCATGGATTTGAAGTGCGTACCCAGCATGTGCCACAAGACCAATTGGCTGATTATATCAATCAGGAAAATATTGAGGCGCTGCTGGTGCGTTCTGCTACCAAGGTGCGTCAACCCATCATCGACGCTTGTCCGGGACTTCGTTTTATAGGTCGCGGCGGTGTTGGAATGGACAATATCGACGTGACTTACGCCCGCGAAAAGGGACTGATGGTGGCCAATACACCTGCTGCCTCAACCGATTCTGTGGCAGAAATGGTATTTGCACATGTTTTTTCTCTCGCCAGATATTTACACCATGCCAACCGGATGATGCCATCTGAAGGCACAACCCGATTTGGTGCGCTTAAAAAATCTTACGCCAATGCCTTTGAATTGCGTGGGAAAACCATGGGTATCATTGGCTTTGGCCGCATCGGTCAGGCCGTTGCCAAAATGGCGTTGAGCCTTGGTATGAGGGTGTTACCTTACGCCACAACCGAGCGGGAAACGGAATTAGATATCGACTTTTTGCAAACTGGTGACACGTTTACCATTGCCATGAAAACCGTTTCTCTTCAGGAGATTTTTGCGCAAAGCGATATCATTACTTTTCATGTGCCCATGCCGGCCAACGGACAGCCTTTGGTGTCTAAAGCGGAAATGGCTCAGATGAAAAAGGGCGTGTTGCTCATCAACACTGCCCGCGGAGGAGTTATTCATGAAGCAGATTTACTGGAGGCACTGAACCAGGGATGGATCGGTGGCGCTGGTTTAGATGTATTTGAAAATGAACCAACTCCCATGGAAGCGTTGCTAAATCATCCTTCGATTTCTGTAAGTCCTCACGTGGGAGGTTCTACGGTAGAAGCCCAGGAACGCATCGGTATGGAGATGGCAAGCTATGTGATGGCCCATTTTTCCTGACTTATGACCTCTTTTTTGGCGCCTTTTTCAGGTTGGATTCCAGCCGTTTCGAACCCGGAACAGGTGGTGACCATGTCTTTTGAACAATACGCAAAAAAGGAGGTTCAGGAAATTTGTTCCACTCAACCGCATAGTTATCTGCATGTAGTGCTTCCTCCGGAAGTTCGTGCCAATGGTACGCTCGGTTTTCATGACAGAAACCTGGCTTCCGGACGTCAACTCAGAACCTTTATGCAGGAAGGTGTTTTTACCAAAACAGCACCGGCTTATTATCTGTATCAGCAGGTTAAAGGGAACAAACAATATACAGGACTGGTGGCCGCCGTGCATGTGCAGGCGCTCACTTCTCGTTTGGTTTTACCACATGAAGAAACCATTGCAGCCCGAGAAGAAAAGCTCACCGATTATCTGGATGTGGTGGGCATCAATGCGGAGCCCGTATGTTTAACTTTCCGGGATCAACTTGGGATTGCACAGCTTTGGGCGCCGCTATTGGCACAAACGCCGGATTTAGACTTTTCTCTGGGTGCATTGGGCCGTCATCGATTATGGGTCATTTCAGATTTGGTGATGGTTCAGCAACTTTCAGATAAACTGAATGCAGTAAATCAGTGGTTTATTGCAGATGGACACCATCGTACCGCTTCGTCACTCCGTTTGGCGCAACAAAGACAAGCACATAGTTCTGGCGGAGATCAATACTTTATGGCTAGCCTTTTCCCCGAAGATATGGTGGATATTTTACCATTTCATCGCATGGTGAAAGGGCTTTCCGACCTTGTTTTATCTAATTTTCTTTCGCAGCTACAAGAGACTTTCGACATTCTTCCCATATCGGGCCAACCTTCCTCTCTGGCTGTGTATTTTCAGGGAAACTGGTATCATCTTTCTCCAAAACAGCCACTTGCTGCGCAAGAAATTTGGGCTGAGATAGTGTCTGAACGTATCCTTGCGCCCATGTTTGGTATTGAAGATTTACGACGAGACGAAAGGGTTGGTTTTTTAGGAGGTGTAACTCAGCCTGAAGCCTTGGTGAATGCCATGGAAAAGGGCCATTTCCAAATTGGTTTTTATCTTCCGGCTTTATCACGGGAAGATTTTTTCACCTATGCCCAAACGGGAAAATACATGCCTCCGAAAAGTACGTGGTTCGAGCCGAAATTACCAAATGGACTGACCATGTTAGATTTACAAACTTCATTGGGATAAATCATGATGGACCATGCGCAGGAGAATCCCTGGACTTTTTTGTCTACGGAATTGAAGTATGACAATCCGTGGATACGGGTAGAAGAACATCAGGTGCTGAATCCGGCCGGAAACCATGGGATTTATGGCGTGGTTTCGTTTAAAAATATTGCGGTAGGCATTGTTCCCATTGACGAAGAAGGCTATACATGGTTGGTTGGGCAATACCGTTATCCGCTGGATGCGTATAGTTGGGAAATTATTGAAGGCGGCGGTGGATTGGATGCAGATACTTTGCCTGCGGCAATGCGCGAATTAAAAGAGGAAACGGGTCTGGAAGCCAGCGAGTGGGAAGAATTATTACACTTAAATACATCCAATAGCGTCACCGACGAGCGGGCGGTGGTGTATGTGGCGCGAGGCCTCTCGCATGGCGAATGGAGTCCGGAGGAAACAGAATTGCTAAGTTTGAAACGTTTGCCTTTGGCTGAAGCGGTTCAAATGGCCATTCAAGGCGAAATTAAAGACAGCATTAGCCTGGCGGCACTTCTAAAGCTGGGACTCTTGGGCATTACCCGTTAGTTTCCAAATCCATTGAATGTAAGTGCCATTTTAAAGAAAAGGTCGTTTGTAAAATCTCCCGTGGCATAGGCACCATGTCGGTGAAATACTCCCACTCCAAACCCGCTGCCATTCAGTACAAGCAAATTGTTTAAGCTAAGTCCGGCTTCGAATAATCCTTTTTCCATGGCTTGTACGAGTTGGCCGGCATGTCGTCCCGGATCTGTTATGCTTCCCCAACCTGCGTTATAATGCAGAGTAAGACTGGGTTTGGTCAGTTTTCGCCAGGAGAAAAAGGCGGGAAACTGGTGTCGTGCGAAAATGGAGACGAAGCGGTCTTGCATAAATTCGTTGGCCTTTGCGGTTTCAAACGCATTTCCGGAAACCACAGAAACATCGGTGTAGCTTCCTCTGCCATTGAACAATCTTGCGTAAGGCGCGTCACCCAATACCAATCCACCAAGCACGGTCAAGTTGGATTTTCCCATTTTTTTCCAGCGGTAAGTTTCTTCAATTCTGCCAATGACCCGCGTGAATTGCTGCGTTCCGTTGAGCATGGGTAAAGCTTGCTGAATGCTGAGAAAGAAAACTGGTTTTTGAGAAGGGAGACGCATCCGTGTATATCCGAATGCAATGTATTTTTCGCCGATGCCCCAACGGGCGGAGGCTTCAAGTTCCGCCCAACGGAAGGTTTGATTGAAGTTGGTATCGGAAAATGCGTAAGGGAACGTGGGATTTAGCACGACTTGGGAGCCTGTTAGCCAAAGGTTGAGGTTGGCCACCGGCCGCACGGTCATTCTGAAACCAGCCTGTTCTGTGGAGTCGAAACGTGCTATGGCCAGGGTTCGGTAAGCCGCATCCATGGAAAAAGGAACATCCATGTCTATTTCTGTGGAACCGGATTCAAACACATCTCGTCTGTAAAATCCCCGAAGGCGTAAATCGAGTTTTCGTGCGATTAAAAACTCTCCGAAGCCACCATATTTAAATGCGCCATCTTTGAATCCATAGCCTATAAATCCACCAAACTTGAACCATTTAATCAGGTTTTCATTGGTTTCAGCGCCAAAGCCAAGTCGAAAGCCCTCGTACTGGTTGGCCGCCACAAGGCGGTTGATATCCATGTCGATGATGCCTACGCGAATTTTTCCCGTAAGCAAAGCGTCTAACCCTTTGAGCCTTCTGTCTATTTTTAATTCTTTTCCCACGCTGTCCATAAAATGGTACGTGAGAGAGTCTTTGTTGTCGATGGGGCTTTGCCGGTAAGTCACGAGGCGCTCTTCTGCCTTTTTCACCGCATCCGGAGCCACTTCCACTGCCAGGGCGCCGAACTCCCGATTGCGCAAGGGTGGATGAATCACGACATCGCGGATGTAAGTACGCGCTTCCAGCTTCATGGGAATACCATTGATGCTGGCCTGGCTAAACACCAGATCTACATGCCATTGATTTGGAAACCAATACAAACTATCTATGGCAGAATATTGCTGAAGGATAGATAATCTGTTTTCCTTTTCAATAACTGGTCTGGCCAGCGCCGTTTCTAATGCGATGGACGAAATATTTACCCGAAACTGTCCTTTGAGGGCTTCATTTTCTTCTCCCTGGTAAGGTCGGAATGAGATGACCAGAATGGAATCGGTTCCCACGAGGACGGTATCTTCAATGGCGTAAAAATATTTTTTCCAACCAGAAGGGGCTAACGGATTTACATATTTAATCCCTAAAACATTGAAGGTTTCCTCGAAAAAACTCAGGCTTTGGAGTTGCGTGGTGAGTGCGGAAAAAATGGGATTAGAGGTTCCGGAGGTTTTGGAGGCAATGACTTCTTCGTAAGATCTTGGTTTTTTGTACTTTTTCCGGATGACAGATTCGTTTAAAAAGACGTGCTGCCGTTCCAGAAAGGCTTTGGTTTTGATCATTGACGAATCTACTTTTCCCGTGATATCCGTAGATGTAGTGGCCACGATGGAGTCCATGGCGGCGGTAAAGAGCAGGCGCTGGTAGGCGTCATAGGTATAGCTGTCCCTTTGGTTGGGATCCAGCGTGTCTTTTTTGGCCCAAATGCGTCGAATCCAGCGTTCTGCGGGAGAAAGTCCCGGAGAAAATTCAATGGTTGCCAGTTGGACGGGAGTGGGGGTTAGCGCAATGCGTAGCGGGGATTCAGACGCTTCGGAGAGGTCCCAAAGATGGGTGTAATAACCTAAGTATCTTAATTCCAGTGTAGCTGGTAAGCGAGGTACTTGAATTTGAAACCGACCATCGATGTCTGTGGTGACTCCTTTGCCGGTTTCTTTGACCAAAACGGTAGCGAAAGGCAATGGCTTTTTGGTGCTCGCATCTGTGACAACGCCTTCAAACCGGTATTGCGCATATAATGCGCTGAAACCGGAAAAAAGAAAAAACAGGAATAAAAGCGGGTGAACTTGGTTAAACCGCCGGTGCATCATTTCCGGGTTTAAGACCGGCGCCAGGCTTGGATATAGACTCTCTCATGCTGGTGTCGGCCTGAATATTTTGCATTTTGTAGTAGTCTAAAACACCCAAATTTCCTTTTCTAAAAGCATCGGCAAGGGCGAGTGGCACTTCTGCTTCCGCCTCAATTACTTTTGCGCGCATTTCTTGGGCTTTGGCTTTCATTTCCTGCTCTTGGGCAATGGCCATGGCACGGCGTTCTTCTGCACGAGCCTGTGCAATGTTTTTATCGGCCTGTGCCTGATCCATCTGAAGTTGTGCTCCGATATTTTTCCCAACATCTACGTCTGCAATGTCGATCGACAGGATTTCGAAGGCGGTACCAGCGTCCAATCCTTTGGCCAGTACGGTTTTAGAAATTCGGTCTGGATTTTCAAGTACTTCTTTGTGATTTACCGCAGATCCGATAGAGCTGACGACGCCTTCCCCAATCCGGGCAATAATGGTATCTTCTCCGGCACCACCCACCAATCGGCGAATGTTCGCACGTACGGTAACTCTTGCTTTGGCAATCAATTGGATACCATCTTTGGCTACTGCCGCAACGGGAGGTGTATTGATGACTTTGGGATTTACGCTAAGTTGCACGGCTTCAAATACGTCCCGACCTGCGAGGTCAATGGCTGTAGCGGTTTTAAAGTCGAGGTCGATGTTGGCTTTATCGGCAGAGATGAGGGCATTGATCACCGGTAAAACCCGGCCGCCAGCCAGGTAGTGGGCTTCCAAATCATCTCTTTTTACCGCAATTCCGGCTTTGGTAGCAGTAATCATGGCTTTCACAATGATTCCTGGTGGAACCTTCCTGATTCTCATAAAAGCCAGTTGTAACAGGTTCACCTTTACTCCTGCAAAAATGGCAGAAAGCCAAAGGCCGATTGGAAGGAAGTAAAAGAAAATAAGAAAGATAAATATAATGGCGCCAAAAATAAGGCCGATTAATGCGAGTGGTTCGTTCATGATACAGTTGTTTCGGTTATAATAATTGTATTGTTTTTAATTTCTGCAATTTCAACTTTAAGACCGGCATCTAACCAGCCATTTTGGGCATATACTTCTTCCTCCGTTTGGCCGAATCGGGCAATACCCACGGGGTTACAGGGGGTAATGGTGGTGCCACTGGAACCTACATGAAGGTCGCTGGCCACTTTGGGCGCTTTTCCCGTTACCACTCCTTTGACTTCAAATTTTTGCCAAGTCTTGGATCGAAAGGCCAAATAAATCAATGTGCCGGCAATGCCAAAGGTACCTAAATTTATACTCACCGCCCAACCCATGGGCAACACCATGAAACTTCCCAACATTCCTAATGCGCACATAGCTCCTCCGATAAATCCCACGATGGTGGTTCCCGGAATCAGGACAATTTCCGCTACAATGAGCAAAAGTCCAAACAAAATGAGCAGGGTGATGGTAAGTAGGGTCATGGGTCTATTCTAAAGTAGCGGTGAGTCCACGCTGAACAAGCGCCATGTACTTTTTCTGGAGCATGTCTTCCGGTCCGTGGCTCACTTGACATTTTCCGTTAAAATGAATGATATACGTGCATTGTTCGGCTTGTTCCGGATGATGTCCGCAAACCTGAATAAGGGAAGCAATAACCCAGTCGAACGTGTTGTGGTCATCGTTATGCACAATGAGCACTTTTTCCTGGTCAAGAGCCTCAAGAAGCCCAATTTCTTCTTCTTCGGTATGTGAATGGCGAAAGTGAGTGTAAGGGCGCTGCATGTGTGAAACCCATTTGGTACAAAAATGCAAAAAAAGCTTGAATATTCCATGTCCATTTTTCAGGAAGGTCTGCGTAAATTTGCAACATGAAAGTAGGTATTGTCCGGGAGCGAAAGTCTCCTCCAGATTTCAGGGTTCCCTTTTCTCCGGAACAGGTGGCAGAATTAAAGCATGCTTTTCCTGCTTTGTCTTTTGTGGTGGAAACTTCCCCTGACCGATGCTTTTCGGATGCCGAGTATGAGCGTGCCGGGGTTTCCGTGGTGGATGATCTGCATGATGCGGATGTATTGTTGGGCGTTAAAGAAATTCCAATCGCGCATTTGATTCCGGGAAAAACATATTTGTTTTTTTCTCACACCATCAAAAAACAGCCCTACAATAAACCATTGTTGGAAGCGGTGGTCAATAAAAACATCACCTTGCTCGATTATGAGTGTTTTCGGGACGCCACCGGGGAAAGGCTCGTTGGATTCGGAGGTTACGCGGGGATCGTGGGCGTGTATAACGGCTTAAAAGCGTACGGTGAAAAGACCGGTTTGTTTATGATTCCACCTGCTTATCAACTTTCGGGAGGAAGAGCGGAAGCCAATGCAATTTTGCAAGCATTACCAGACTTTTCCATGCGCGTATTACTGACCGGCAGAGGTCGTGTGGCTCATGGTGCCATGGAAATGCTTGAAGTGGCCGGTTTTACCCGTGTGGATCAATCGGAATTGGCTCAATCGCAAGGGAAAGTGTACGCGGTCGCAGAATATTTTACCTATAATCAGCGGAAAGATGGTGGGCCTTTTTCCCACAATGATTTTGTGCAACATCCCGAAGATTATCATTCCATTTTACCTACTCTTTTGAAAGGTGTAGATATGTATGTTGCCGGACATTTTTGGGCGAAAGGCTCACCGGTGCTCCTGACTCGTGAAGATTTGTCGCTTCTTCTTCCTGATTTAAAGGTGATTGCAGATATTTCCTGCGACGTAGGCGGACCTATTGCTTCCACTGTGCGCGCTTCTACCATGGAGCAGCCCGTGTATGGCTTTGACCCCAAGACCGGAAAGGAAGTGGATCTGACTTCTTCCGGCGCACTTTGGGTGATGGCCGTAGATAATTTGCCCTGCGAATTGCCCAAAGATGCCTCCATTTCTTTTGGAGAGGAGCTCAGAACGGTGATGCGGCTCTTGTTTGGTGCACCACAACATCCGACCATTGAAAAGGCGACGTTGGTAAAAAATGGCGTGATACAGCCCGCTTATGATTACTTAGCCGATTGGCTTTCAGAGTAATTTATTGAATGCGAATGGCTTGAATTGGGTGAAGCCGACTGACCAACCATGAGGGGAAGATGAGTACCACCATGGCCAGTGCGATGGTAATGACGTTTAGCATGAGAAAACTAAGCGGCAACCAAAGGACCGGCACCACGTCCAGGTAGTAGGAATCCCGGTCGAGGCCGAGTGGTTGGAAAAAATATTGAATGACCAAAAGTCCAAGTCCCACTGCGTTTCCCCAAAAGACGCCTCGAATAACGATGTGAAAGGCCTGGGCCAAAAATATTTTCCGGATTTCCCACTGGTTCATGCCTAAGGTTTTCAATACACCGATGGTATGGGTGCGTTCCAAAATGAGAATGAGTAGGGTCGTACTCATGGCGAGCAGACTCACGACCAGCATTAGCCCAATGATAATCATTGCATTCTGATCCAGAGACGGAAGCCAGAAAAAAATGTCCGGATATTCATCCCGAATAGTAAGCACCAGGAGCTGAAAAGGCACCTTGTCTTCGATGACCGGCAACATGGGATCCAGGTCTGCAAATTGATGAAGGGTGATTTCCAATCCGGATACCTGAAGCGAGTCCCAGCCATACATCAGCTGCACCATGGGCAGGGAAGTGAGACAAAGTCCCTGATCTATTTCGGGCATGCCAGTATTGAAGATACCAGAAACTTTCAGCGATAACGTCCGTGGCCGGGTGGTGAGGCTGTCTCTTTTGAGATAATAGAGCTGTACCGAGTCTGCTACATTCAAAGCCAATCTGCGAGCAATCACAGACGAGATGAGCACTTCCCTGGATTTGGGTTCAGGTAAAAGGCCTTGCTCTAAATGTTCCTCAAAAAAATGCCAGGAAAACTCTTCCCCAACCCCTTTAATCAACGCGCCTTGAATATCCTTTTCAGTTTTTAAAATGCCCAGTTTCGTGGCGTATCTTTGGATATATTTTACTTTTGAAAGTGTTTCAATATCCTGTTTCCATGGTTGTTCGGATGAAAATGGAAGGGATTCGTAGGAAATGGTGGTTTGTGCGGCGGTAATTCTGTAATGGGCCGCGATACCTGTGATTTTGGCGGTGATACCCGCTTTAAAGCCCTGAACAATAGAAACAGAAAGTAGCATCACTGCCAGACTCAGGGCAATGGTCACAATAGAAATGCGCACAATGGGTCCCGAAAATTTCTTTTGGGCCGCATTTTTTTGCATGATGCGCCTGGCGATGAAGAGAGGTAATTTCAAGGACCTTGTGGGAAATGTTTATCTTTGACCTGATGACAAAGGTAGTGTTCCTATTGATTTTTGGACTTGGTATCCAGCAGATTTCTTGGTCTCAGCTGAGGCCGGTACCGGGAAAATTGCAAGAAGTAACGGATGCGGAAGTCCAAACGGGTGCCGAACGCAAATCACTTTGGTTGCCCTTGCTGAAAGGAAAGCGGGTTGGTCTTATTGCCAATCCGACGTCCATGGTTGGCCAGCAACATTTGGCCGATGTGATGGTACAAGAAGGAATTCATTTGATTCGGGTTTTCGGCCCTGAGCATGGATTTAGGGGAAAAGCTGGTGCCGGAGAGCAAGTCCGGGACGACAAAGACCCCAAAACCGGCGTGCAGGTGGTTTCCTTATATGGCAAACATAAAAAACCACAGCCCGAACATTTGAAGGATTTGGATGTGGTGGTCTTCGATATTCAGGATGTGGGTGCGCGGTTTTACACCTATATTTCTACGATGAGTTTGGCCATGGAAGCTTGCGCGGAACAAGGCGTCGCCTTTGTGGTGCTGGATCGTCCTAACCCCAATGGCCATTATGTAGATGGACCTGTGTTAGAAAAAGAATATGCTTCTTTCGTTGGGATGCATCCTGTGCCTGTGGTACATGGAATGACGGTAGGTGAATATGCCAAAATGGTGAATGAAGAAGGCTGGTTGCCGGATCAGAAAAAGGTGAATCTCACCATTATTCCTTGTGAAGGTTATCATCATAATTTGCTGTATCAGTTGCCGGTAGCCCCGTCACCCAATTTGCCGAACATGGCTGCCGTTTACTTATATCCTTCTTTGTGCTTTTTTGAAGGAACGCCGGTTTCTGTGGGTCGCGGAACGGATAAGCCTTTTCAGATTTTAGGTTTTCCGGGGTTGCAGGCGCCATATTCTTTTACACCAAATGATATTCCGGGTGTTGCTACCAATCCGCCATTCAAAGGTCAGTTGTGCAAAGGATATGATTTATCCGGTTTTGCCCTTTCCTACATTAAAGATTACAGGCGTCTTTACTTTTTATGGATGCTCGATTTACATCATAGATTTCCCAAAGACAAAGGTCCTTTTTTCAATGCTTTTTTCTCGAAACTGGCCGGGAATGGTTGGTTGGTAAAAATGTTGCAGGATCCGGAAGTGCAAGAGGAAGATTTGCGCAAGCGGTGGCAACCGGATGTAGACGCATTTATGCTGAAACGCAAGAAATATTTGTTGTATCCGGATTTTTAAAGAAAGATAATTCAGGGGTTGTATGCGTGTGGTGGTTCAGCGGGTTAAATCCGCAAGCGTAGAAGTTTCCGGAAAACTGGTCGGTACGATTCAGCAGGGTTTGTTGCTGTTTGTGGGCGTTGAGGATGCGGATGGGGTAGAGGATGTGCAGCATTTATGTTATAAAATTCCCCGATTACGCATTTTTTCCGATGCGTCTGGCCGGATGAACAAAAGTTTGCTGGATTTGCCGGATGGCCAGTGCCTGGTGGTGTCTCAGTTTACCTTATTTGCTGACGTACGAAAAGGCCAGCGTCCTTCTTTTGTTCGCGCAGGCAAACCGGAATTCGCCAAATTAATGATGGAAATGTTTGTTCGCTCGATGTCGCAGGAGCTTCAAGGGCCGGTGGAAACTGGCATTTTCGGTGCTGACATGCAGGTTCATCTGGTGAATGATGGTCCGGTAACCTTGTTATTAGATTCCAAACAAAGAGATTTATGACCATAGCCTTGTTGCAAAAAACGGTGGATGATTACATTCAGAACCATGGCGTTCGGTATTTTAATCATTTGACCAACATGGCCATTTTGACCGAAGAGGTAGGCGAGTTGGCGCGTTTAATGGCACGTACGTACGGAGAGCAAAGTTTTAAGCCGGGTGAAACCGGAGATTTGGGCGACGAAATGGCGGATGTGCTTTGGGTACTCGTTTGTTTGGCCAATCAGTCCGGGGTCGATTTAACGGCGGCTTTGGAGAAAAACCTGGAGAAAAAGGTACAAAGAGACAAGGACCGGCATCGGACCAATCCCAAGTTATAGAACTTTAGGAGAATCCGTTAGGCGGTGTAAAAAACTGTATCTTTCCTGCGAATTCCATGTGGATATGAAAATTGCCATTTTATCTCGCAACGCCAATTTATACTCAACCCGCAGGTTGGTCGAGGAGGGGCTGAGTCGCGGTCACCGCGTTGAGGTGGTCGATCATTTGCGTTGCAACATTGTGATTGAGAAAAAAAGTCCGAGGATTTTTTATCGGGATCATTATTTGGATGATATCGATGCGGTAATTCCCCGGGTAGGCGCCTCGGTTACTTTCTATGGTTCGGCAGTGGTTCGGCAGTTTGAGATGATGAAGGTTTTTACGGCTGTCGAGAGCCAGGCATTGATTCGTTCGCGGGACAAACTCCGTAGTCTTCAGATTTTGGCGCGAGCTGGCATTGGATTACCTAAAACCGTGTTTACCAATTTTGCACGGAACATCGACGAGATTTTAGAAGAGATTGGCAGTTTGCCTGTGATTATAAAATTATTGGAAGGGACGCAGGGATTAGGAGTGGTATTGGCAGAAAATAAGAATGCGGCCAACTCTGTGATAGAGGCATTTCACAGTTTGAAAGTGCGCATTATTGTTCAGGAATTTATAAAGGAGGCGGGAGGCGCAGATATCCGGGCGTTTATTGTAGATGGGAAAGTGGTTGGTGCCATGAAGCGTCAGGGAAAAGAAGGAGAGTTCAGGAGTAATTTGCACCGGGGTGGTCATGCCACGGTGATTAAGTTGACTCCTGAGGAACGTGAAACTGCTGTGGCAGCGGCGAAAGCCATGGGCTTAGGTGTGGCAGGTGTGGATATGCTACAAAGTCGGCGCGGGCCATTGGTGATGGAAGTGAATTCGTCGCCCGGTTTGGAAGGGATAGAAGGAGCTACGGGTAAAAATATAGCCGGAGAAATCATTCGATATTTAGAGAAAAATGGCGGCCAGAAAAAAATCCAGCGGGACAAAGTCAACGCGTGAAACCTTTGTGATTCATCATACACCGATTTTACCCGGTGAAACGCATACGTTGTTTGTTCCCATAGCACGGTTGGCATCAGGTACGGCGATTGATATTCCGGTGGTGGTGAGCCGTGCTGTGGAACCTGGTCCGGTGGTGTTATTGATGGGAGGTTTACATGGGGATGAATTGAATGGTGTGGAAATCATGCGCAGGGTGTTGCGAAGTGGTTATCATATTCCATTGCGGGGTGCCACCATTTCCATTCCACTTGTGAATGTGTTTGGATTTATCAATTTTAGTCGCGAGCCGGTATTTAGTAAAGATGTAAATCGCAGTTTTCCAGGTACCTCCAAGGGGTCTTTGGCGTCCCGATTAGCATTTTATATTCATCAGCATATTTTACCTTTGGTCGATGTGGGCGTGGATTTGCATACCGGCGGTGAGAGCCGGTACAATTTTCCTCAGGTGCGTGCGGTTTTGAAAGATCCGGTAAACAAGGCTTTGGCCGAGGCATTTTCTGCACCGTTTACCATAGATGCGCCATTGCGAGCGGGCAGTTTGCGCCATGCAGCGGCGAAGATGGGAAAGCATATTATTGTTTATGAGGGAGGTGAAACTTTACGTTTCGATCAACATGCCATTGCAGAAGGGGTAGAAGGTGTTCAGCGGTTTTTGCAGCATTTTGGCATGTTGCGTGAAGAGGCCACGCCGCAGCGAAAAACGCGTCATGATATTTCAAAAATGAGCTGGGTACGTGCAAAGAATGCCGGATTGTTTCAGCCATTTATAGAGCCGGGTGAATGGGTAAGGAAGGGGCAGCAGCTTGGCATTATAAGTGATACTTTAGGAAAGGAGCGCGAGATGATGTTGTCGCCGAAAGAGGGTTATGTGATTGGAGTGAATTACAGGCCCGTGGTAAATTTGGGAGATGCGTTGGTGCATTTAGGGTCTGATTAGTGGTGTATTGTGGGTAAACTAAAAGGCAGGGTATGTCCGTACCCTGTCTGTCTTCCAATGTATAATATTTCAATATAATAAAAATTATTTTTTGTTTATAACAATGTATTGTTGATATCTAGTTATTTGTTATTCAATACTTTAATTGTTTCATACAATGGTTTTGAGTAAATAATGAGGTAAAATATTTCATTTTTGTTGTTTGGGGTGAAACAATTTATATCTTCGTTATGGTTAAAACTAATAACCATTAAGAACCCCATTTAGAACCCATCGTATGAAGAACATATTTACCTCGCTAGGCTTGGTCTTGGGGTTAATGTTATCACCTACATTGGCGCTCAATGCAACGATATGGAGGGTTAATAATACTCCGGGAATTAATGCGTCTTTTTCAGATTTGACCACAGCGATTTCCGGTGCATCGGTAGATGATACGCTCTATGTGGAAGGAAGTCTTACCTCTTATGGTGCTATTTTACTTAATAAGCGCTTAACTATCATTGGTCCGGGATATCTTTTAGGAGTAAACGATACCACCATGGCGTTTCAACAGGCGGCCACTTTATCTTCTTTACGTGTAACCGCTGCCGGATCAACCGTTATGGGGTTGTATATCAACAATACCGCTACTACGCCTGTATTTGCGCTTTCCATTGAGGCCAGTAATGTGACCATGCTTAGGAATTATATCCGCAAAGGCTCCAACAGTGCATCAGGCGATGTGATTCAGATTTCTTCCGGTCTCACTGGAGTTTCTATCGCCCAAAATTTGGTTGAGAATGTTGGGACGTCCCTGTCTTTTACTTTCCGTGGCATCAATTTTCTTGGCGCTGGTATCAATTGCATTATTTCCAACAACATTATTTTAACAGGCGCTTCAGACTTGAATGGAGGTTCCATGAGTGGGGATGCCCTGGTCTTGTCAGCTGGGGGAGCTTATCGGGTCAATTATAACACGATACGCGGAAATTGCTCTTTTTTCAACGCCCA
The DNA here is from genome assembly GCA_964578885.1 of uncultured Candidatus Competibacteraceae bacterium. Classification (GTDB taxonomy): domain Bacteria; phylum Bacteroidota; class Bacteroidia; order CAIKAF01; family CAIKAF01; genus CAZRHR01. The sequence continues at coordinate 240,171 of CAZOEO010000001.1, forward strand.
GGTTTCTGGAAATATTTTGATTAGGGGACTTATTACAACCAGTCCTGCCAGTCCAAATATTATTCAAAATAATTTGTCTAATCAATCACAGTTTGGCACAGCTCAGGGGAATATCGCCTTAGTGGATATGACCACGGGTGTTTTTGCCATGACGGGTTTGGCAAATGAGGATCGATATTATCGACTTGTCCCGGGTTCGGTAGCCATTTCCGCAGGTCCGAACGGTTCGAACGCAGGCGCCTATGGTGGTTTTACACCGTATGTAAGGTCCGGAATGCCTCCCATTCCTTCCATTTTTGCGGCTTCTATCCCAGGGGCAGCCAATACGGCAACGGGAGTGCCTGTAAACCAGAGTTCCATTTCACGCAACTAAATACAACACAAAAACAAAAAGGTATGAAACACCTCATCCGCTTTTCATTTATGGTGCTTATGCTGAGCCCATTGGCTGTATTCGCCGGCAAGTGGCGGGTCAATAACCAAACAGGTACCACTGCTAATTTTACGTCTGTAGCTACGGCTGTTGCAAGTGCATCCGTGTTAAATGGTGATACACTTTATATTGAAGGATCACCTACCTCTTATGGCTCTCTTTCTCTCACATCCAAGAGATTGACCTTTATTGGTCCTGGTTACCTTCTAACAGACAATGACTCTACTCAGGCTATTATTTATCCTGCCCGTTTCGATCAATTGAGCGTTTCCGGAGCTTCTGCAGATAATTCTGTGTTTTTAGGATTGGTTTTCCAAAACACTACAGGTGGTACTACTTTGGTAACATTGGGCTCCAATGGTCTTACTTTTTCCCGTAATTATCTTTTTACCGGAACAAATGGAGGTAACTCATTTGGATCCGTTGGTATTTCGGTGACATCTGGTTTTAACAACATTACCATCAGCCAGAATTTCATCAATTTACAACTGACTGTAGCTTCTTTTAGCAATACTGGAATCAGCATTACAGGCACCAATACCAACCTTCTCATATCTAATAATCTAATTTTGGTTGGTCAGATGGATTTAACGTCAACTAATCCAAGTACCGCCAACGCCATCACCATGTCTAGCACCAGCGGTTCTGCTGTAGTTGCGAATAATGTGTTCAAAGGCAATTTGACCTTATATAATGCTCAGTTGTTCAGTAACATATGGATTGCTGGTACCTTTACAGTGAATGCTTCTTTCCCCAACGTATTGCAGAATAATATTTCTAACTCCACCCAGTTTGGTTCTACCAACGGAAACCAGCAGAACATAACCATGACCAACGTATTTGCTCAAACTGGTTCGGTGGCGTCTTTGGATAAATTCTACACTTTAATTCCATCCACTTCTCCTGCGATTGGAACAGGAGTCGGCGGTAATGATTGCGGTATTTTTGGTGGAACGCTTCGCTATAAATTGAGTGGTTTACCTCCTTTTCCTGCGATTTGGTCTGCCACAGTTCCTCCAACAGGTTCAAGTGGGTCTAACCTGAACGTGAATGTGCGTGCACGTGCGCACAATTAAGCTGAGATTGTTTCATCCTTTTTAGTTCAAGAACCCGAATTTAAGCTATCGGTATGCCCAAAAATACGCGACATTACCTGTGTGCGGCCGTGCTCATTGTGCTCATGAGTCTTATACCCATGGGTGCAGTATTTGCGCAGGTCTCCAACGTGCAGGCTGGCGAATATTTTTGGGATACCGATCCGGGTTTTGGTGCGGGTACGGCTATTTCTGGCATTACTCCGGGCGTTAGTTTGTCACAAACATTCGCTCCTCCTTTGTCTTCTTTGACACCGGGCATGCACACTCTCTTTGTCCGTTTTAGAAATGCAAATGGGCATTGGAGTACAACCCACCGTTGGCCAGTTTATATATTAAGTTTACCATCCACCGTTCCTAACATCTCTCAAGGCGAATATTTTTGGGATATAGACCCCGGATATGGTTCAGGAACGCCTATTAGTTCATTTTCTGGCGCGTCTTCTGTTTCTTCTTCCATTGCAGTTCCGCTCTCCGGTCTTACTCCCGGGCTCCATGTGTTGTATCTTCGTTCGCGTGCCAATCCGGGGAATTGGGGCCAAACACATGGTTTTCCTGTATTGGTGCTCCCCACACCATCGCTCCCTAATGTATCTCGTTTAGAATATTTCTGGGACAACGACCCCGGATTTGGCAATGGGACATTGGTTCCAGGTTTTACAGCTGGAACCGCACCACAAACCATTTCGGCGTTGGTGCTCTCTTCTCTTTCTCCGGGTATTCATACCCTAATGGTACGGGGAAAAGACAGTAATGGGAAGTGGAGCCAAACCTATGTTTATCCGGTGGTGATTTCCAATATTCCTTCCACAGCCCTGCATGTCAATCAATTAGAATATTTTTGGAATACAGATCCCGGCGTGGGAAATGGAACTGCTGTAACGTCCTTTACCAGTGCGGTTTCTGTTACTCCTTCTGTTGCTGTTCCCCTATCTGGTTTATCTGCGGGTATGAATACCTTATTTTTCCGCGGAAGAAACGCCAATGGGCAATGGGGGATTACGCATCGTTTCCCCGTTTTTGTGGCTACCGCAGCCAGTTCAACCACCGTAAATGCGTATGAGTATTTTTGGGATACCGATCCTGGATTCGGAGCCGGCACCTCTGTGACTTCTTTTTCTGCATCGGGTTCAGTGAATCAAAGTTTTGCCATTTCATTGAATGGTCTTTCCCCAGGTTTGCATACCCTTTATTTGCGTGCGAAAGGCCCTGGAGCCCTTTACGGTCAGACCCATGCTTATCCGGTATTGGTACAACCGGATGCGACGCTACCTACCGTTACCCGGATAGAATATTTTTGGGATACCGATCCCGGATTTGGATTAGGAACATTAATTCCTGGATTTTCCGCTGGTTTAACACCTTCGGTAGCTGCTTCTGCTTTAAATCTTACGTCCCTTACCTCAGGTATTCACACACTGAATGTAAGAAGCCGAGATGCGAATGGCCGTTGGAGTCAGACTTACACTTATCCTGTGGTGGTTACAAACTTTAATGTTTCGCCATCTCAAATTACTGCCATTGAATCTTTTTGGGATGTAGATCCCGGCATGGGAAATGGAACTGCGGTGACTGGTTTTACGCCTGGAACCACGGTATCTGCCATTTCTTCGTTGCCGCTTAATGGCCTGACTTCTGGCATGCATACTTTGTTTTTCCGCGGAAGGAATGCAGATGGGCACTGGGGGATTACCCAGCGTTTTCCTGTTTTTGTAACAAGTATACCTGCCACAAGTCCCGTAGCTTCGTTTGAGTATTTTTGGAATACGGATCCCGGTTTTGGTGCGGCGACTCAGGTGTCTGGTTTTTCTCCAGCCAATGCGGTGAATCATACTTTTGCCATTCCATTAACGGGACTTTCTGCCGGCATCCAAACTTTACATATTCGTTCGCGCAATAGTGCTGGAACTCCCGGACAGACCTATGCATTTCCGGTGTATGTAACGCCTGTGTTAACCCTTCCACAACTCACCAAGCTTGAGTATTGGTGGGATACGGATCCCGGATATGGATCTGCGACGCCAGTTCCCGGATTTGCGGCTGGGGTTACACCATCTGTTACCGCTGCGTTGCCTTTGGGAAATCTTTCCCCCGGTATTCACACTTTAGGGGTAAGGGGTCAGGATCAACAAGGACGTTGGAGTGTGGTGCACACTTACAATGTGGTGATTTCCAATGTAAGTTCTCCAGCATCTAACATTACACAGGTTGAATATTTTTGGGATGTGGATCCTGGATTTGGCGCAGGTACACCCATGACAGGTTTTTCTGCCGGAACCAGTGTGCAGGCGGTATCAGCCATTCCATTAGGGACTTTGGTTCCGGGGACGCATGTGTTGTTTACACGGGCAAAAAGTGCAGATGGAGATTGGAGTATCACCCATCGTTTTTCTGTGTTTGTGTCTTCTCCACCTCCTCCGCCAACTCCCGGACTTGCACAAATTGAATATTTCTGGGATACAGATCCTGGATACGGTAATGGTGTTTCTGTTCCTGTGGCGCCGAATGCGTCGGTGAACACCAACCTTGTTGTTTCTTTAAGTGGTTTAACTCCAGGCGTGCATGTACTTGGGATGCGGGCTCAGGATACCAATGGTGTTTGGGGGATAACACATCCTCATGCGGTCTATGTGCTTCCCGATTTGGCAGTGACCAATGTATCCCGTTTAGAATATTTTTGGGATACAGATCCTGGATTTGGTGCTGGAACCGCTTTACCTGGTTTGGTTGCTGCGCCTACCGCTTCTGTGGTACATGGTATATCGTTATCTGCTTTAACTCAGGGCATTCATTCTCTCACAATAAGGGGGCAAAGTTCCAGCGGAAAGTGGAGTGTTTCTCACACTTATGGTGTTGTGGTTCTTCCTCCTTCATCTGTTGCGTCAAATATTGTTGCGGCAGAATATTTTTGGGATATAGATCCCGGATTTGGTGCCGGTACGCCTGTCTCTGGAATTACAGCAGGTCCGTCCATTGCTCCAGTTTTGAGTTTGCCTTTAGGTTCGCTCACTCCCGGCATGCATACTTTATTTGTACGTGGCAGAGATGCCAATGGCGGTTGGAGTACAACCCATCGTTTCCCAGTATTTGTACAGCAATTAAGTACCTTAAGTCCTGTTACGCAGTTTGAATATTTTTGGGATACCGATCCCGGGTATGGTCTGGGAACGGTTATTTCTGGCTTCCCTCCCGCCAACAATGTGGGACAAAACTTAGTGGTACCTGTATCTGGCTTACAGCCTGGCGTGCATGTGTTGCATTTTAGAGCGACGAATCAGGACGCGTTAACAGGGCAGACTTATGCTTTCCCGGTTTGGATAACGCCTGCATTCACCCTACCCGATGTAACACGGTTGGAATATTTCTGGGATGCAGATCCCGGGATTGGGCAGGGAACTTCCGTAACGATTTCTTCTTCGAATGATATAACCGCAGTGGCAGCGCTTCCACTTTCCGGCTTGAATACAGGAATTCACACCCTGGCTGTTCGTGCTCAGGACAATCGTGGGGCATGGAGTGTATCCCATACGTACTCAGTGGTTATTTTAGACCTTTCTGGGCTTTCGAATATTACCGCGGTAGAATATTTTTGGGATACAGATCCAGGATATGGTTCCGGGACAGCGATTACAGGATTTTCTTCCGGGACAACGGTGCAGGCTGTCGCTTCTGTTGCTTTAGGAAGTTTGGTTCCAGGGCCCCATGTATTTTTTGTTCGTGCCCGTGATGCCAAAGGAGGATGGAGTACCACGCATCGTTTTTCCGTTTTTGTTTCCAATCCACCGCCACCGCCCGTGCCTGGTTTAGCTCAATTGGAGTATTTCTGGGATACCGATCCGGGTTATGGAAATGGCACAGGTGTGGCTTTAGCGCCCAATTCACAATCCAACACGAACATAGCGGTTTCTACTTCGGGACTCGCGCCTGGTATTCATGTACTTGGTATGCGCGCTCAGGATACCAATGGTGTTTGGGGGATAACCCATCCGCATCCGGTGTACATGTTGCCTGCCTTTCAATTGTCCGATGTAACGCGCGTAGAATATTTCTGGAATGCGGATCCCGGTTATGGAAACGCCACTGCGCTTTCTGGAATTACCCCATCTGCCTCGGTTTCTGTTTCTCAGGCGATTTCCATGAGTGGATTGAGTCAGGGATTAAATTATTTGACGGTTCGCTCTCGTGACACACAGGGTAAATGGTCTGTGGCACATACTTATGGAGTGCTTTTAACTAATTTTCCAATAACTCTTCCGGACATTACGTCTGTGGAATATTTTTGGAATACCGATCCCGGGTTTGGTCAGGGAACACCGGTTAGTGGATTTGTGCAGGGGACGCAGATTACACATGCTTTTAATATACCATTGAACAGTTTAAGCAATGGTATTAATACTTTGTTTGTAAGAGGTCGGAATGCGCTGGGAGAATGGAGTACGACGCATCGTTTCCCTGTTTTGGTAGCAGCTCCTCAGATTTCTGCGCCTGTAAGTCAGTTTGAATATTTCTGGGACACCGATCCTGGTTTTGGAAATGGTAGCATTATTAGTGGTTTTACGCCAGGATTATTGGCCAATCAAAATATTGCGGTGTCATTGGGTGCACTGTCACCTGGAGTACACGTTTTAGGTGTAAGGTCCGCTGACACGTTGAACCAGTGGGGAATAACCCATACTTTTCCAGTGTATGTGACACCTCCGCTCACGTTAGATCAGGTTATTCGTGTTGAATATTACTGGGATACGGATCCCGGGTTTGGTGCAGGAAATGCCTTGTCGGGATTCAGTCCGAACACCGAAGTTTCGGCGACGCAAGCCATTTCTCTTTCCGGTTTAACGCAGGGAATTCACAGTTTGGTGGTTCGTTCCAAGTCTTTAGGGGGACAGTGGAGCGTGTCTCATCAGTTTAGTGTATTGGTTACCAATCTTCCGTCTTCACCATATGCCGTAGATGCACTGGAATATTTCTGGAATACGGATCCGGGAATAGGGAATGCTACAGCGGTTGCGGGCTTCACGGCGGGTACGCAGGTTTCGCATGTCTTTAATATACCAACCAGTGCGTTGAATACGGGTATGAATACCTTGTTTGTGCGGGGGCGGAACAGCAATGGAGATTGGGGTATTGTGCATCGTTATCCTGTGTTTATTACCAGTATTCAGTCTGCTGCGCCCATTGCATCTTTGGAATATTTCTGGGATAATGATCCGGGAATAGGCAATGCGACCACGGTGTCTGGATTTAGTTTAGCGGGTAGTGTGAATCAGAACGTAGTGGTGCCTATGGCTTCACTTAGTCCAGGTGTGCATGTTTTGGGAATTCGTGCGGCAGACTCTACCCAGCTTTGGGGTATGACTCATACATTCCCGGTATATGTCACTCCTGACCTTACGTTGGACAATGTTGCGGCGATTGAGTATTTCTGGGATACTGATCCCGGTTATGGAAATGCGACTAGTCTGAGTGGCATTGCCCCGGGCACTACGGTATCTAGTAGCCAGGCGCTGTCTCTTTCCGCTTTAAATCCGGGAATCCATTCTTTAATGGTTCGCTCTAAATCAGCGACTGGCAAATGGAGTGTGGCACATCAGTGGTCTGTTTTAATTATCAATACGCCTCCCTTACCTTATCAAGTCACTGCCATTGAATATTTCTGGAATACGGATCCTGGTTATGGAAATGGTGTAACGGTGTCCGGTCTCACTCCATCTACCAGCGTGAGCCAGGTGTTGCCTATACCCATGACAGGATTAGCGAATGGTATGAATTCTTTGTTCATACGTGCTCAGAACGCCAATGGGGAATGGAGTACTACGCATCGATTCCCCGTGTATGTGGTTTCCATTTCACAACCTACTCCTGTTGCCGCTTTTGAGTATTTCTGGGATACGGATCCCGGTTATGGAAACGGGACCAATGTTTCAAGTTTTTCTCCCGCTGGAAGCGTCAATCAGAACATTGCCGTTTCGCTTCTTGGCGTAAATCCAGGATTAAAAACGTTATATATACGTAGCAAAGATTCCTTGAATGTTTGGGGTCAGACCTATGCGTTCCCGGTTTATATTACACCAGCTTTAACGTTACCACAGGTTAGTCAGATTGAGTATTTCTGGGATGTGGATCCCGGTTATGGAAATGCGACATCTTTAAGTGGTTTTACCGTAGGTACGGAAGTAACAGTTCCTTCTGCCATTTCAATTAGTCAATTACAACCAGGTTTAAGGACGTTGACTGTACGTGCGAAGTCAAGTGATGGTACATGGTCTGTCGCACATAGTTTTCAGGCGTTAATTTCCAACGTAGCACCCACCTTATCTCCCATTACGGCCATTGAATATTTTTGGGATACGGATCCCGGTATTGGTAATGCATCGCCCATTACAGCATTTGTTTCTTCTGACACGGTCAATACGCAGGTGGCTGTTCCGGTAGGCTCCTTGCCGGTAGGCTCTCATGTGTTATTTATTCGAGCCAAAAATGCGCAAGGGCATTGGGGACTTACGCATCGTTGGTCTATATCTATTACGGCGCCACCCATTCCTCTTCCTGCAGCTATTTCCAGTTTTGAATATTTCTGGAATACTGATCCGGGATTGGGTAATGCAACAACGGTTTCCAGTTTTACACAAGGCATAGATGTGAATCATAGTTTTGCTGTGCCTTTATCCGGATTAAATGCGGGCCTAAATACCCTTGTTTTACGGGCGATTGATACGACAGGAAAGGTGGGACATAGCTATCCAATGCCAATTTTTATCGTTCCGTCGCAAACTGTGAGCAATTTAACCCAGGTTGAGTATTTCTGGGATACGGATCCTGGATTTGGAAATGGAACTGCTTTAACTGGTTTTCTGCCGGCCGCGGAAATCAGCGTAAACCATGGTATTTCCCTCGCCTCTGTAACGCCTGGTATTCATACGTTAACGGTTCGCGGAAAAGATCAGTTGGGTCGTTGGAGCGTTTCACATACTTACAGCGTTATTATTACCAATAATTTGAATCCGGCGCCAGATGTAACGGCCATCGAATATTTCTGGAATACAGATCCAGGTATTGGCAATGGAACGAATGTGCCGGTAACGTCTCCAGGCATTCAGGTGACGCAGGTGTTCAATATTCCTTTAAATGCGTTGAATGCAGGTACGAATACTTTATTTATTCGTTCAAAAAACCAGCAAGGGGCCTGGAGTATTACTCATCGCTTCCCTGTTTTCATTACAGCGCCCGTCGCCTTGGCACCCGTACAAAGACTTGAATATTTCTGGGATACAGATCCAGGGTATGGGAATGGCGTTGCTGTAACCGGATTTTCTGCGGGTCAGTCTATCAATCAGAACGTGGCCATTTCATTGGCCTCGGTAAATCCAGGTTTACGCGTCTTACACTTCCGCGCTCAGGATACTACTGGAAAGTGGGGTCACACCTATCCTTATCCGGTGTACATTACACCAAATCTGGCGCTTTCTAATGTGAACCGGGTAGAATACTTCTGGGATGTAGATCCTGGTTATGGAAACGGAACAGCGATTTCCGGCATTTCTCCGAATACCGAAATTTCCACCAGTCAGGCTCTTCCTCTTTCTGGTTTGACTCCAGGAATTCATACACTTACTGTTCGGGCCAGGTCTAACGAAGGTCGCTGGAGCGTGGCACATACATATGCGGTGATTGTTTCCAACATGCCAGCTCAGTTAGAAAACATCACAGCCATCGAGTATTTCTGGAATACCGATCCAGGTATGGGGAATGCCACTTCGTTCACTGGATTTTCTCCGGCTACTCAAATTAGTCAAAACATGGTGATTCCTGTTTCTGGATTAAATCAGGGCATGAACACTCTTTTCATTCGGTCGAAATCATTGTCTGGGCAGTGGAGTATTACCCATCGTTATCCGGTTTATGTAGGTGGTCTTTCAACGGCAGCTCCCATTACCGCATTTGAATATTTTTGGAATACCGACCCTGGATATGGCAATGGTGCGCCCGTTACCGGTTTCACATTGGCCAATGATGTAAATCATAGCTTTTTGGTTCCGCTTTCTGGAGTGAATACCGGATTAAATACTTTGCATATTAGGGCGATTGACAGTACTACCCGTTATGGACAAACCTATGCCTTCCCCGTGTATATGGTTCCTAACCCGACGTTACCGAATTTAACCCGATTGGAATATTATTGGGATACGGATCCGGGCTTTGGTAATGGTACCGCTATTACTGGTTACACTCCGGGTAACGAGGTAACGGCTGCAGCAGCTTTGACCCTGTCTTCTTTGAATCCGGGAATTCACACGTTGGCTGTAAGGGGTCGCGATGCTCAAGGACGTTGGAGTGTGACCCATACATTCGGAGTTGTCGTTTCCAACTTTAATCTTCCAGCTCCTAATATCACTGCCATTGAGTATTTCTGGGATACGGATCCAGGTATTGGCAATGGTACAGCTGTTACCAGCTTTACTCCTTCGGATACGGTGAGTACGCAGGTAGCCATTCCTTTGACCATTGCTGCAGGTCCTCACGTGCTGTTCATTCGCGCTAAAAACGCTCTTGGACATTGGAGCATTACCCATCGTTTCGCCGTCAACGTAACGCTTCCGCCTGTTCCACCTCCTGCACCAATCGCCAGGTTTGAATACTTCTGGGATACGGATCCCGGACTGGGCAATGCCACGTCGGTTACTGGATTTGCAAATGCAGAACAGGTGAATTATTCCTTTGCGGTGCCAATGACCGGACTAAATGCGGGATTGCATACGTTAGTCCTTCGGGCCATCGACTCTACAAATAAGGTGGGCCATAGTTATCCCATGCCCGTGTTTATTGTTCCACCAACTAATTTGGTGAATATCGACCGTTTGGAGTATTTCTGGGATAATGATCCTGGATATGGAAATGGATCAGCCGTTGTCGGATTTGTTCCAGGTGATACCGTAACAGCCATTCAAGCCATTCCGATGCAAAACCTGACCCCGGGCTTCCATACCCTAACGGTGAGGTCCAGGACTTCGGATGGTCGTTGGAGTGTGGCGCATTCATACACTATTTTTGTAACGACAGATCCGAATCCGTCCAACATTACACGCATTGAATATTTCTGGAATACGGATCCCGGTATGGGTAATGGGGTGAATGTTCCTGGCGTAGTGGCCGGATCATTGGTGAATCAGGTCTTCTCTGTGAATTTGTCTGGGTTGTCTCAAGGCGTGAATACCTTGTTTGTGAGGAGCATGAATGCCAAGGGCAATTATAGTATAACCCACAGGTATCCTGTATTTGTTGGTCAGTCTGGCAATGCGCCCATTAGCAGGTTTGAATATTTTTGGGATACCGACCCCGGATTTGGCGCAGGCACCCAAGTGACCAGTTTCTTACCAGCGACGAACGTAAATCAGAATATTGCCATTCCATTAACCAACCTGAATCCGGGTGTGCGTACCTTATTTGTGCGCAGTGCGGATACCTTGGGGCGTTGGGGCGGCACGTATGCTTATCCGGTGTATTTAGTTCCGGCTTCCGCCTTGCCACAGGTGAGTCGTTTGGAATATTTTTGGAACACAGATCCCGGATTTGGAAATGCTACCGCCATTGGTGGGCTTGCTGCCTCAGCTCAAGTGATCGGTACTACAGCTATTTCTTTGTCAGGCCTACCTGTGGGAGTAAATTATTTGAACATTAGAGCGAAGGATGCCGATGGTCGGTGGTCTGCTACCCATAATTTCAACGTGGTGGTCGTGCCCATTGGAAATGGAGGAGATGTAACAGCCCTTGAATATTTCTGGGATACTGACCCTGGAAAAGGTAATGCCAATGCCGTGACCAACTTTACCGCTTCCGCTTCCGTAACACATTCGTTCCCTGTAAGCATGAGTGGTCTGTCTCAGGGATTGCATCTGCTGTATGTGAGAGGTAAAAACCAATCCGGAGATTGGGGTATCACGCATCGTTTCCCTGTCTTTGTGGCCGATCCAAACCAAGGTGGCGGTGCGCCCATAACCAGATATGAATATTTCTGGGATACAGATCCTGGTATGGGGTCGGCTACCCAGGTAACTGGTTTTGCAACAGGTACTTCTACCAATCATTCTTTTAATATTGCATTATCGGGTCTTACCCCTGGTTTAAGAACCTTGCATGTTCGCCCTGCCGATTCACTTGGACGCTGGGGTATTACCCATGCCTATCCGGTGTATGTGATGCCAGATCCTACTTTGCCGAACATTACGCGCATGGAATATTTCTGGGATGCAGATCCTGGCATTGGAAACGCTACTGCCATTTCTATTACGCCAGGGCAAACCGCTTCCGGCACGTTAGCTATTCCATTGAGCAGTTTGGCTACTGGATTGCATACCCTTTCGGTTCGTTCACGCGATGCGCAGGGGCGCTGGTCCGTTACGCACACTTGGTCAGTCATTATTACTAACCTTGACGCCTCGCCGCAGCCCATTACAGCAGTTGAATATTTCTGGAATACCGATCCAGGTATGGGCAATGCTACGGCACTTACCTCATTTGCCCCGGCTACATCTGTAAGTCCATCTTTCGCTATTCCGGTGGGTAACCTTCCTTCCGGCCTTCAGACCTTATTTATTCGTGCGAAAAACCAATCTGGCGCATGGAGTATAACCCATCGTTTCCCTGTATTGGTGCAATCTGCGAATGCATTGGCTTCAGCACCTATCCAACGATTCGAATACTTTATCGATACCGATCCCGGATATGGAGCAGCTACTCAGGTGTCCACTTTCTCTCCTGCCTCACAGGTGAATCAGAACATTTTGATTCCGCTTTCCGGATTGGCAGAAGGAATCAGGAACATTGGCATCAGGGCCATGGATACGCTTGGTCGTTGGGGACAAACATACCAGTATCCGGTCTATTTACTCAATACGGCCACCAGCCAGGTAGCTGCGCTCGAGTATTACTGGGATACCGATCCAGGTTTTGGTTCAGCAACGGCCATTCCTGTTTCTCCATCTACAGAAGTCTCTACCACGCAAGCTTTACCATTGTCCAACCTCAATACAGGAATGCATAACCTTACAGTAAGGGCGAAAAGCAATACGGGTCGTTGGAGTGTTTCTCACCATTACCCTGTATTTGTTATCGACCAATCTCTTTTACCGGATACCGTTACCCAGGTTGAATATTTCTTTGACGTAGATCCCGGTATGGGGCAGGCATCCAGCATTTCCGGAATCACGCCGGGCATCAACGTAGACGGTGTATTCCCCATTCCTTTAAACAATCTGGCTCAGGGATTACATCAGATATTTATCCGTGCGAAAAACCGCAGCGGGCATTGGGGTATCACACACCGCTTCCCGGTGTATATTCTCAATCAGCAGGTTACACCTGAGGTGGTGGCTGCGGAATACTTTATTGATACGGATCCGGGATTTGGTGCAGCTACTCCAGTACCTGCGTTTGCCAGTGCTACGGATGTAAATCTGAACCTAGCCGTTTCTCTTTCCAACCTGAGTCAGGGCATTCACCGGCTCTATGTCCGTACCCAAGATAACAGTGGTGTTTGGGGTCATACCTTCAATGAGATTTTCACTTTGATGAATATTCCAGCTACGCCTGTACCGCTTGCCAAGGGAGAATATTTCTGGGATGTAGACCCAGGCTTTAACAATGGTACCAACATTCCTGGCGTTACATCGGCCGTACTCAACAGCTTATCTTTTACCATTCCAGCGCCACCCGCGGCTCCGGGTGTACATACGCTTTACACACGTTATCAGGACACTTTAGGTCGTTGGGGACATACCCATGCAGAAATGATGATTGTGTATCCGGGTCCAGATACTGTGCGTAACCTTGTGGGTCTTGAGTACTTTATTGATACAGATCCCGGTTTAGGTCAGGCCACCTTTGTTCCGTTTACCACGCCCTCTCCGCAGGTAACCGAAGTCGTGAATCTCCCGATCTGTGGATTGGCTTCCGGTAACTACACTTTATATGTTCGGGTAAAAGATGAAGATGGACGCTATGGCCAGACCTATGCCCATGCGATGTCGGTGACCAATAATGGTGGCAGTCTGCCTATTTCTTTAAGTCAGAATGGCCCCATCTGTACTGGCGACACGCTTTCTCTCCTTGTTACACACGCCACATTCTCCAGTCCGGCCATTACCTACACTTGGACTGGTCCTAATGGATTTAACCAGACGGTATCTAATCCTTCACTGTTCAATGCCCAAGCCTCGGCATCCGGTATGTACACAGTGACTGTTACGAATCCGCTGATTAACTGTTCTGGTGTAGATTCCATCATGGTCTTAGTGAGTTCAGGTGCACCTGCACCGGTGGTACTTTCTCCGGATACCATTTGTAATGGCGCCAATGTATTGCTTACTGCCTTTAACACAAACACTTCACAGTTCTACTGGTGGGATGCAGCTTCCGGAGGAAATATTATTGACTCCGGCTCTACTTTCGTGTCGCAGGCTTTTGTAAACAACACGATGGCATATGAGCAGAAATTATTCTATGTTTCTGCCAACGACACTGTTGGTTGCAGCGGAAGCAGAACCACCGCCACAGTGCTTGTACGACCTTTGCCTGGTTCCGCCCTGAATCAGAATGTGGTTTATCAGGCCCAGGGAACTACCCTGCCCGTGAATGCCAATAATTGTATTATTGTAAGTCCTGACCAATGGGTGCAATTTGTGGATGGAAATAACGCATTGATTGCTTCGGTAAAAGAGCCTTCCGGAAGTTCAAACCTTGGTGCCACGCAAGCTACAGCCACTTTAGTAGAAACCAATGTGGCCGTATTAAACGGAAAACCTTTCCTTCCTAAAGTATTTACCATTACGCCGGCTAGTCAGCCTGGTCCCAATGATACGGTTTCCGTTCGCTTGTATTTTACCCAGGAAGATTTCGACTCTTTGAATTTTATGGCCGGAGGTGGTTTCACCATGAACGAGCTTCAGGTGCGTAAGTATTCTGCTAATCTTACTGGGTCGCAAGTGCTGAACCCTGCGGCTTCCGGCTTTGCACCTGTGATGATAGATACAAGCAAGATTACGGTTCTCGATTCAATGGTCACCGGATTGTCCAATGTATTTGCCTTGCAGTTCCCTCTAACCAGCTTCTCTACTTTCTTTATCGAATTCAACGACAATCCAACGCCATTGCCGGTTACATTAACCGAGTGGGAGGCCAATTGCGATCCAAAAGGTATTCGTTTGGACTGGACTACCCAATCTGAATTAAATAACCAAGCCTTTTTTGTGGATCGGAGTTTAGATGGAGAAGAGTGGTCTCGTATTGCCACTATTCCAGGCGCTGGAAACTCTAATGTGGTGAAACACTATTCTCATGTAGATGGATTCTCTTATCCAGGTTGGGTTTACTATCGCTTGACCCAACAGGATTTCGACGGAACCACTGAAGTATTCTATCCGGTGTCTGCTTTCTGTGACGGTGCAGAAACAGGTGTATGGGCCAATGCATCTCCCAACCCAACTTTTGGCAAATCCACCATTTCTCATGGGTTTGGAAAGGCTGGTGTAAGGTGGGAATTAATGGACGTAAGTGGGCGGATTCTACAACGTGGGGTAGATCATAACGAAGGATTTAACATCGACTTGAACGCTGCCGCTCCCGGTACTTATGTACTCCGCCTTGAGGGTGTTTTGGTACAGGAAACCATTTCATTACGAATCATAAAAGCGCAATAACCATGGAAGTGAATCACTTTTCCGCTAAAAATATCGGATCTTCTGAGAAGAGCCGCTTTTTCAAACTTCAATTATCACGTCAAACAACAGTTATGAAACACGTTTTCCTTTTGCTGTGCGTAGCAGGCTCATTGGCTACCGCACACGGCGCCATCCGGCGCGTGAACAACAGGCCGGGCACCGGTGCTGCTCATGCAGACATTACCTCTGCCATCACCGCGGCCGTTGCGGTGGTAGATACCATCATCGTGGAAGGCTCGCCCACGGCATATGCGGCTTTTAACCTGAACAAGCAACTGGTTATCCTGGGACCTGGTTATTTCCTGACCGACAACGACTCCACTCAGGCTTATACCCAGCCCGCCACCATCAACTCGGCTTCCACCATTTCCACGGCAGGTTGTACTGTAAGTGGTTTGGTTTTTAGCTACAACACTGGAGGTAGCACTACACCCATGTTGCAAATCAGTGCGAACAATGTGACCATCGCCAGAAATTACTTTTATGATACTTGGACTTCCACCGGAAACTCCAACTGTATTCAGGTGGCTTCCGGTATCACAGGTGTCACCATCGCTCAGAACTTTATCCGTTGCGAGCAAACCAACCAATCTGGCTGGGGACTCATTTATATCCCTGGTACCGGTAACACCAACCTGGTTATTACTAACAATATTCTGGTTGCTGGTTCCGCCAACACCACGGAGGCCACTCACCGTAATGCCATTTGGGTGACCAATACCGCCAACCAGGGAGGTATCCTTTTTGCCAATAACCTCATCTTAGGTAACGTTCAGTCTTACAATTGCACTTTCGTGAATAACATCTGGGGGCGTGGCACATTCATTAACACGCCTGTAGGTAATGTAGGTCGCAACAACGTTTTATCCGGAACGCAGTTCACCGGTCAGATTGTTTATACAGATCCTACGGCTGTAAACTTGAACAACCAGGCCATGGCCGGAACCATGTTCGCTCAAACAGGTGGTAACGGTGCCATTGACAAGTTTTGGAAACTGGCAGGTGCCTCTTCTGCCCTCACCGCAGGTATCAATTCCAGCGAAGCCGGCCCATTTGGTGGTCCAGCCAGCTACATATTATCCGGCCTGCCTGCTATTCCCGTTGTATGGTTCGGTTCTGTACCTACTTCTGGAAACACAAGCTCTACATTGAGCGTCACTTTCCGCGCACGTACCATCAATTAATCTGAAACTTAGACGAACGTCTCATAATATTACAGATCATGAAAAATATGTCAAATCCTTCGTTCCGGTTAGGTCGCCTAGTATTCGGCCTCTCCATTAGCTTGCTCGTGTTGGCAGCTAATCACCTGCAAGCGGCCAGATGGCGCGTAAATAATCAGCTCACAGCACAAACAGCTGGTGCTGGTTCAGTACAAACCTTCACCACCTTGGCGGCCGCACAAACCGCAGCTACCAATGGTGATACTATCTATGTGGAAGGCTCTCCTATCGCCTATTCCGGCGTTACGTGTACAAAACTTCTCACTTGGATTGGACCCGGTTATTTTTTAACCTTGAACGACTCCACCCAGGCCATGCCCAATGATGCGTGGATTAACACTGCCATCGCCTTCAATGCGGGTTCGGCTGGGTCTACTTTCATGGGATTCCGTATCGAATACAACTCCACATCTGCAGCGCAGGTAGCCGTTTCGGTGAACAACATCGTGATTGCACGGAACTACTTCCGGAATATTACGAGTACAGCGCCCACCAATGGACATTGTATCAACATTGTTTCTGGGGTTACGGGTACCACCATCATTCAGAATTTCTTTGAGCTCCCAACGAGTACCACTATTGTCAGAAGAGCCATCAACATGGCGGGAACTTCGCCCAACACCTTGATTGCCTCTAACATTATTCTTTGCGGAGCTTTCTCTGATATGACCACCGCTGGTGCTACCACCACCACTGTAACGGCAAATACTGGGGAAGCCATAAGAATGGTGTCCACCTCTAGCGCGACCATTCAAAATAATTTTATCAATGGTCACTGCTTTATTGCCAACACTGACTTTAATCACAACGTGATGCCAAGAGGTCTTGTCGTGAGTGCCGGTGGTACCAACACCACTACCTACAATACGCACCAATTGGCTGCCGGTACAGGTGGTATGATCATCACTACGGCTGCCGGCGACAACAACCTGCATTCACAGTCTTTTGCATCCAACGCCATCATTACCCCACCAGCAGGTGCCACCGTGTATCAGGATCGTTATTACAAATATACCAATCCTCTTCCTGCTTCGCTCACCGGAAACAACACCCGTCGCGGTCACTTTGGTGGCCCTATGCCTTACCGCTTATCCGGTCTGCCACCTGTCCCCGCCGTTTGGTCTGCCATCGTTCCTGTGTCCGGTCTCACCAACCAAAACTTGAACGTAACCGTACGCGTGCGGTCGATCAACTGATTTTTTTAAATCTCCGCAGAAACCGGCTTCCCGACGTGAGGAGCCGGTTTTTTTTTGCGCCTGCCTGTCCCATCTGCCGATACATCTTACTTCAGTTTTTCTTTAAGTCGCAGTGAGGTACAAGGGCCAGGCACCGCGTGTTCCGCTAAAAGTCCTCGCCCCATTTATTTCTTTTTTCCTTTTGCCAAACATCCCAATGGGGCTCCGGGCTACCGCTGCACCCGCTGGCGCGGAACTCCCGACCGAAATGATCTTTCGCCCGAAACTTCAGGAATTCTGATGGAATTAAATTTTCCTGCTGTCGTTCGAACCGATTTTAATCGTTTATATCCGTTTAATCTCCGGATAATTTAAGGTTCTGGGCGTAACTTGTCCTCGGGGAGGGGAGGGTGCAACCCTGGGTTCCGACCGAAATGATCTTTCGCCCGAAACTTCAGGAATTCTGATGGAATCAACTTTTCCTGCTGTCGTTCGAACCGATTTTAATCGTTTATATCCGTTTAATCTCCGGATAATTTAAGGTTCTGGGCGTAACTTGTCCTCGGGGAGGGGAGGGTGCAACCCTGGGTTCCGACCGAAATGATCTTTCGCCCGAAACTTCGGGAATTCTGATGGAATTAATTTTTCCTGCTTTTCAATTGTGAATACTGCGTTTTTCAGCCAATGCATTGGGAAAAGAAAACGGGTTTCTTTGGCCCGTTCTTTATTTTTGAAAATGCATGTACTC
This sequence comes from uncultured Candidatus Competibacteraceae bacterium, assembly GCA_964578885.1. Classification (GTDB taxonomy): domain Bacteria; phylum Bacteroidota; class Bacteroidia; order CAIKAF01; family CAIKAF01; genus CAZRHR01. The sequence continues at coordinate 258,556 of CAZOEO010000001.1, forward strand.
CGTTTCCTTCCCTGATAGGGTGGTTATTCCAGTTTGCCGCGCAAACCAAGCCACGCCAATAAACCGACGCCAAAAGTGATGGAGACATCGGCCAGATTGAAAATGGGCGGAAAAATATAGCTGCCACCCAAACCGAACGGCATGCTTTCCGGCCATTGTACGTTGAAATGAAACATATCTACCACTTTTCCCTGAAACCAAGGTGCATAACCGCCGGAATCGGGGAGAAACTGTGCCGTTTCATAAGTAAATGGATAAGACGGTCCAAACATCTGGCCGTAAAATACAGAATCCAAGATATTACCTAAGGCGCCTGCCATCACGAGAGCCATGGCCCAAAGCAAGGGCTGCGAACGTTTTTCAAGCATCATTCGTCTCAGGAAAAATCCAATCCCGATTACGGCAATGATGCGAAAAACGGTCAAAAGGATTTTGGCAGTGGGTCCTTCGCCCAGGACCATACCAAAGGCCATCCCATTGTTTTCAATGAAATGAATCTGGAGAAAAGACCCGATAAAATCATGGGTCTCTCCCAAATACATGGACAATTTAATCCAAATTTTGAGTACCTGATCGGCCAGTATGATAGCCAAAATAGTCCCCGCAAGCCGCCAACCCATACACGTAAATCAGCGCTTAGATTGGGAAAGCTTCGCTTCCATAGAAAGCGTGGCATGAGGTACCGCGCGCAGCCTCTCCTTGGGAATCAATTGGCCGGTTACCCGGCAAATTCCGTAGGTTTTATTTTGAATTCGCAACAAGGCATTTTCTAAATTCAGAATAAACTTCTTCTGACGGGCAGCCAATTGACCAATTTCTTCTTTTGAAGAAACCTCTGCGCCATCTTCCATAAGCTTAAATGTAGGAGATGTATCTTCTGTGTTGTTGCCGTCTTTATGCGAAAAAGCTTCCACAAGCAAATCATGCTCCTTGCGGGCTTTGTCTAATTTTTGCATAATCAGATCACGGAATTCTTCGAGTTCTTCGTCGGAATAACGTATGGTAATATCAGACATACCTAACGGTTTTAAGAATTAAATTTTTGAAGTTGAACCCGGGCCGAAAGGCCGTCCTCTAACTCCAGGAGATAAATGGTTGAAAATGCCTCATCCAGCGTTAGTTCCAGATTTACAGCGAGCACTTCGCTGCAAATATACGCTAAATTCGATGCAATGGCATCCTGCACCTGTTCAGGCCCTTCTATACGAATAGAAATCCGATCGGTTACATCTAAACCGAAATCTTTTCTCAGGTTTTGAATGCGGTTGATTAAATCCCGTGCCAGTCCTTCCTGCACCAACGCCTCATCCAGTTGTAAATCCAGCGCCACGGTAAGGTCTCCCTGAGAAGCAACACTCCAGCCTGGAATGTCCTCCGAAAGCCATTCTACGTCGCTTCGCAACAGATTTACCTCTCCTTCCGGAAGGGCAAGCATCATGGATCCGACCTGGTCCAGGGCCTGAATTTCTTCTTTAGTTAATACCGCAATGGCAGAGGCCACGGCCTTCATTGATTTTCCGAATCGTGGACCCAAAACTTTAAAATCGGGTTTCACTTTTTTTACCAAAAAACCATCCTGGCCATCGGTGAGCTTTACTTCTTTTACATTGATTTCAGAGGCCAGTAAGTCGCTCACTTGGGCCAAAAGCTGTTTGGTTTCCGGCTGGAAAACTGGAATTAACAGGGTTTTAAGTGGCTGCCTGACTCGGATTTTTTCTTTTTTTCGAATCGATAAGGCCAAACTTGTCACCTCACGGGCGAGTTCCATCGCTTTTTCCAAAGACGAATCTTTTGGTAAATGGTCAAGCTCCGGCCAATCAGCCAGATGAACCGATGTTTGATGCTCCGGGTGAAGCTTCCGGAACAGCCAGTCGGCAAAAAACGGAGCCAGGGGCGCCATTAATTTGCTGATGGTATCTAAACACAAATACAAAGTGCCATAGGCAGACTTTTTATCGTCCTGCATTTCGCCTTTCCAGAACCGGCGGCGCGACAATCGTACATACCAATTCGACAGCTCTTCCGTCACAAAATCCTGAATGAGCCGGCCGGCTTTGGTCAATTCATAACCCTCATACGCTTCTTCTACTTCCAGGGAAAGGGTCGCCAGTCGCGAACGAATCCACCGGTCGAATTCCGGACGCGCCGATTCTTCCAAGTCGTAAGCTCCCGGTGTAGCACCATCTACATTCGCATACAAAGCAAAAAACGCATAGGTATTGTACAATGTCCCGAAAAATTTTCGTTTCACTTCCTGAATACCTTCTATATCAAATTTCAGATTGTCCCACGGTGCTGCATTGGTCATCATATACCATCTCAAGGCATCTGCTCCGTGCGCCTCCATGGTTTCAAACGGATCTACTGCATTACCCAATCTTTTGGACATTTTTTGCCCAAACTTATCCAGTACAAGGCCATTGGAAATCACAGATTTATAGGCAACCTGATCAAAAACACCGGCAGCAATCACATGCAACGTGAAAAACCATCCACGGGTCTGGTCAACGCCTTCAGCAATAAAATCGGCAGGAAAAGCCTTTCCCTGTTCAATTTTCTCTTTGTTTTCAAATGGGTAATGCCACTGGGCATAAGGCATGGCGCCGGAATCGAACCAGACGTCGATGAGATCGGTCTCACGATACATTGGCTGTCCGGAAGCACTTACCAGAACCAACGGATCTACCTGTGGGCGGTGAAGATCTATTTTCGATAAGTCGGGTTGTCCGTCTGCATGGGTGGGCAAAGGATTTTTTTCCATGAATCCGGCCTTAACGGCTGCGTCCACCGCATCAAAAAGTTCCTGAACACTTCCAATGCACGTCTCTTCACGACCGTCTTTGGTCCGCCAGATGGGCAAGGGCACGCCCCAGAACCGGGAACGACTTAAATTCCAATCCACCAAGTTCTCTAACCAGTTTCCAAAACGGCCGGTTCCTGTACTTTCCGGTTTCCAGCGAATGGTTTGGTTCAAGGCGATGAGACGCTCACGTAGCGCAGTGGTGCGGATAAACCAGCTGTCCAGGGGATAATATAAAATGGGTTTGTCTGTTCGCCAGCAATGGGGATAGTTGTGGGCGTATTTTTCGATGCGAAAAGCCCTGTTTCTCTGTTTTAAATGAATGGCAATGCGCACATCCACAGATTCATATCCTTCTGGTTTCTCCTCGGGCGAAAGGTAGGCTTCCTTCACAAATTCTCCGGCGAAATCAGTCACTTCCGGGGTGAATTTACCTTGTCGATCTACCAATGTGAGGGCACCGATACCATTTTTCTGGGCCACACGAAAGTCGTCTGCGCCAAAACTCGGTGCAATGTGTACCATGCCGGTTCCGTCTTCCGTGGACACGAAATCGCCGGCAATGATCCTGAAGGCATCTCCTTCGGAGGGCTGCGCGTAGGGGAGGAGTTGCTCGTATCGCAATCCGACCAATTCATTTCCTTTTACCCGATCCAGGATCTGAAAAGGAATTTTTTTGGCTCCCTGTGTATATTCCTCCATGGGCGCGTTTTCCATGGTGGTGTCGAAAAATTTAGGGAGCAGCGCTTCGGCTAAAACCACTGTAATGGGCAAGCCGGTGTATGGATTAAAGGTGGCTACTTTTATGTAGGTAATGTCAGAACCCACGGCCACAGCGGTATTGCTGGGCAACGTCCAGGGCGTCGTGGTCCAGGCCAGTGCAAAAGTTTGCTCATCTGTGATGCCCGCTCCTATTGTTTGGTTTTCCAACAAACGAAACTGAGCCACTACCGAAGTGTCTTTCACCTCTTTGTAAGTGCCGGGCTGATTTAATTCGTGGGTAGACAAGCCGGTTCCTGCCGCTGGACTAAAGGGCTGAATGGAATAACCTTTATACAATAACCCTTTTTTATAAAACTGCTGCAAAAGCCACCACACCGACTCCATATAGGGCGTTTCGTAGGTTACATATGGTTTTTCCATATCGACCCAATAGCCCATTTGGGTGGTGAGTTTGTTCCATTCGTGTGTGAAACGCATCACGGATTTCCGACACGCCTCGTTGTAGTCCTCCATGGAAATTTTGTGGCCGATATCTTCTTTGGTGATGCCCAATTCTTTTTCTACCTGCAATTCCACAGGTAATCCATGGGTATCCCAACCAGCTTTTCTGGACACTTGAAATCCTTGCATGGTTTTGAACCGACAAATGGCATCTTTAATGGTCCTGGCCATTACATGGTGAATGCCGGGAATGCCGTTGGCGGAAGGCGGCCCTTCGAAAAAGGTAAATGGCTTGTCTGCTGACTTACTGGAAATACTTTTTTCAAAGGTCTGTTCGGTCGTCCAAGTCTGCAGTATTTCCTGGTGTATGCCTACCAGATCCAATTTGTCCGGGGTGGAATATTTTGCGCACATAGGTGCAAAGATACACCCAGAATGCAAATGCGAACCCTATTGGTGGATTTCTTGACGGAGGTTCTTATAAATAGCGACTTAGACGCCTTTGTTCGGTTTGGCAAACGTGGCTACATCGTCTGCGGTAATCACCATGTCGCAAAGAATCACCAAACGTTCCACCACATTTCTAAGCTCCCGAATGTTCCCGGTCCAGTTGATTTGCTTGAGTTCTTCCAGGGCTTCCGGCGAAAATGTTTTGTTCGGTATGCCTTGTTCTTCCAGGATTTCCTGTAAAAAATGTTCGGCTAAGAGAGGCACATCGTCCCGGCGGTGATTCAGGTCCGGCACGTGAATCAAAATGACGCTAAGGCGATGATACAAATCTTCCCGGAAAAGTCCTTTTTGAATTTCGGCCTGTAAATCTTTGTTGGTGGCAGCAATAATCCGCACATCTACTTTGATTTCTTTATCTCCACCCACCCTGGCAATTTTATTTTCTTGCAGGGCGCGCAACACTTTGGCCTGGGCAGAAAGACTCATGTCTCCGATTTCATCAAGGAAAAGCGTGCCTCCATGGGCCAACTCAAATTTTCCTTGTCTTTGTTTGATGGCAGAGGTGAAAGCGCCTTTTTCATGTCCGAACAATTCGGATTCAATTAGTTCGGATGGGATAGCAGCGCAATTGACCTCTACCATGGGTCCGGTAGCTCTTGGACTCAATTCATGAATCCAACGGGCCACCAACTCTTTTCCCGTACCATTGCTGCCCGTAACCAATACACGTGCATCGGTGGGGGCTACTTTTTCAATCAGTTCTTTTATTTTAAGAATCGGTTCGGAGGCGCCAATCATTTCCCGCACTTTGCTTTTGCTGACCTTCCGCTTGAGTTGGCGGGTTTCCGTTACCAAACTTTTTCTTTCCATGGCATTGCGCAGGGTCACCAGAAGTCTGGGTAAATCGATGGGCTTGGCGATATAATCGTATGCTCCTTTTTTTAGTGCTTCTACCGCCGTTTCAATGTTTCCGTGACCGGAAATCATGATGACGGGGACATCGCTGTTGACTTCGGATACCTGTTCCAGAAATTCAATGCCATCCATTTTGGGCATTTTGATGTCACAAAGAATTACATCATAAGCATGGGTTTTTACCAATTCCAAGCCTTTGAGTCCGTCTTCGGCTTCATCTACCTGAAAATTTTCATATTCCAGGATTTCACGAAGGGTTTTCCGGATGCTTTGTTGATCATCTATTACTAAAATGGTAGCCATTGTCTGTAAATTTCTACATGGTTCGGCACCAAACGAATCAAAAATCAGGCCATGAATTGCCAGTTCTCTATGAAATACACTCCCGGAATCCATCAAAATGCCTAACTTAGGCACGATTATTCAGGCCCCATGATTTTAGTGTATTGCGAACATCCCGGTCCGCGCGTCGCCTATACTTTCGACGTGTTACTGAAACGTATTTTACGCATTCAGGATCGTATGGAATTGACCCAGGATCCGCAATTACTGGCTCAATTCGACGGCGTCCGCATCAATTATTCCAACCAGTTTATTCCAGATTGTCTGCACATTCCGCATTCAGGATTTTTAAGTCGCTCCGATCTGGATCCGGTTACACCTGGCATGATCAATGGCATGTCCGGGCCGTGTTTGTTTCCTATGCAAGGAAGCCAGGATTTCGCCTACGATTTACCCGCCGCCATTTTTTGGATGATTTCCCGGTACGAAGAATATCATTCTCCCCATACAGACGAACATGGACGCTTTAAAAGTGAAGCCAGTCTGGCTTTTAAAGAGGGATTTCTGCGAATGCCTATTGTAGAAAAATGGGCCGTGGAGTTTCGGGGTAAACTTCTGGGCTTTTTTCCCGGAGTAGAAATGAAACCCCGTGAGTTCCGATTTGCCTCCACCATCGATGTGGACAATGGATACCGGTTTCGGGGAAAAGGTTTTTGGCGCACACTGGCCGGATTCGGTAAGGACCTCTGGGAAGGCCGGCCGGAAGAAGTATTGTTTCGCTTCAACGTACTTATGGGCAACTTGAACGATCCTTTCGACCGATATGCTTGGATTTCTAAACAATGTGCTTTACGCCAACTGAAGCCGCGGTTTTTTATTTTGGCCTCGCCTCGTACGGCTTTTGACCATGCCTTATCGCCCAAAAGCAACCGATGGAAAGAACTGGTCGAAAAAATTCAACAAGCTGGTCGGGTGGGCATTCACCCCTCTTATTACACCTCTTCGGGAGAAGTGTCCCTGGAAAAAGAAATGGAAGCCGTATCTCAGATTACCGGCACTCCTTTAACTCATTCCCGGCAGCATTTTCTCCGTTTTCAATTGCCGGATACGTTTCGTAAACTGGTGCAAGCTGGCATTGCGCATGATCATAGCATGGGATACGCCGATCAGGTCGGATTTCGAGCCGGAATCAGTATTTCGTATCCTTTTTTCGATTTAACCCAAGACGAAGTCCTTCCTTTGACCATTCATCCTTTTGCTGTCATGGAAAGTGTGTATCGTTTCAAATGGCGGGTTCCGCCGGCAGAAGCGCTAAACGACATGCGTAAAATCAGAGATGCCGTAAAATCGACCGGAGGAAAATTTGTTTCCGTCTGGCATGATAAATCTTTGTCGCGCCACGGAGAAGGACGTCGCTGGGCCAAAGCATATGCCACTCATCTGGAATGGGCCAAAGCGTAATTCTTACCCTTTCTCAAGCAGAGTGGGACAGGGCCTTATCCCATTTTTCCAACCCTCATCCTTTTGCTTTTTCTTGGGTCTTAAACGCCCTTTGTCCCGGCAGCTGGATTCCTATGATGGATTCAGATTCAGGCGCGTTGCTCGCGTTGCCGGTGCGAAAACTGGGTCATTTTCCGGTAATCAGTCGCCAGCCTTTTTTCCTGCGCACCTGTGGAATTCATGCCGAACAACCTGTGAATGAAGCGCAAGTGATGCGGTTTTGGAAAGCCTTGCCCCCCGGTTTGTGGAAACTACATGTATATTGGAACCAGCCGGTTCCGGGAAAAACAACCCGGACAAGAATCCATCAGGCCCTGGATTTGAACTCGGATTTTTCCTACAAGGGAAACGTGCGCCGAAATCTGAAAAAAGCCCAAAGCCAGGATTTGAAATCGTTCACTCCTTCGGCTCGGGAAACTGATGAGGCTTTTTTTGCGCATCGTGGGAAAGACATGGCCCAACTTCATGGAGCGCCGCGACAACGCATGCGACAACTGATGCTGGAAGCAGAAAATCGCAACGCTGCGGTGTATTGGGGTTTTAAAGACCACCACGAGCAGCTTCATGCTGCTGGCTTTTTTATTCGTACCGGCCGAACTTTATTGTTTGTGCATGGAGGTGCCACCGAAGCGGGAAAAAAATCCGGTGCCATGTATCTGGTAATGGATCAGGCGGTTCAATATGGCCGGGAACAAGGACTGGCCGTGCTGGATTTTGGCGGTTCAAATGTGCAGGGTGTAGCCGATTTTTACCGTGGATTTGGGGCAGAAGACCAAACCTATTACGAAATTCAGGCGCGTTGGCCTTTGTTTATTTGAAAGTTTTAGGCGCTGAGCCATTCCCGCTGAACCGGGATGGTGCCTTGTTTGGCAATCACAGTTTCTGCTGCTTTGTTAGACCAGGTCATGGCTTCTATTACAGAAAGTCCACTGGCCAGACAAGCGGCCATGGTGGCCATTACGGTATCACCGGCGCCGGAAACATCGTACACTTCTTTTGCCGTAGACGGCGCATGAAAATATCCTTCCGGCGTATATGCAGACATGCCTCGTGAAGAGCGCGTGACCAAAATATTGGGGATCGTCCATGTCCATTGTGCGAAGGCCTTTTCTATCGCTTCATCCTCATTTTGAATTTCCAGACCACAGATTCGCTTGAATTCTTCGAAATTAGGCGTGAGCCAATCGGCTCCCGGATAAGCCTCTACATCTTCTTTTTTAGGATCGACCCAAATGGATTGCTTCGCGGATTTATTGGCCGATAATTTCTTCATAAAGTCTTTGGTAATCATTCCTTTATGGTAATCGGAAACGAGAATTGACCGGGCTGTGCCCATGATTTCCTGTAGTTTTTCCCAAAAATGGTCTGGAAGGGTCTCGGAAAAAAAGACTTCACGATCTAACCGCATCATTTGCTGACCTTTGGCCACCATGCGAGTTTTTTCCGTGGTCAGGGCAAGTATGGGGTAAAAGATGGATTCAATACCGTTTTTAGTGAGCAGATCTAGCAGGATTTCTGCGGAACGATCTGCTCCAACCAATCCCATTAAAGTGACTTTTGCACCAAGACCGGCTAAGTTCATGGCGACATTGGCGGCACCACCCGGACGAAATTCCCGTCGGGTTTCCGCCATCACCGGAACGGGTGCTTCGGGAGAAATACGATGGACTTCACCGAACAGGTAAGTGTCCAACATCACATCGCCAATCACAAGAAAATGAAGGCCGGAAAAATCTGGAAGTGTAGCTGACATCTTTATTAATCAGGGTAAAACTAAGGATTTCCATGTATTGAAGCGGCATGTTGGTCAGGATAAAATGGCAGGAAGGCATAACCTTTTTGCTGCATCTTTGTTTTTCTCCTGATGCAAACTCCGCTACATATTTGTTGGTTGCGCCGCGATTTACGTCTGCATGATCAGGCGGCGCTTTTCGAAGCCCTGAAATCCGGCCCCACCGTTGCCTTGTTTATTTTTGACCGGGAAATTTTAGATCGGTTGGAAGACCGAGACGATGCCAGGGTGCAGTTTATTCACCAAACGCTGAATCAATTGGCCTTGGATATTGCCGCTGCCGGAGGTACATTGATTACGAGATACGGTCATCCGCTCACGGTGTGGAAAACCTTGCTGGAAGAATTTCCCATTGCAGCCGTTTACGCCAATCACGATTATGAGCCATACGCCATTCAACGGGATAAAGACATCAAAACTTTGTTGAACCAAAGAGGCATTGGATTTCATACGTTCAAAGATCAGGTGATTTTTGAAAAAGATGAAGTGCTTTCGGCCACGGGAAAGCCATATACGGTGTACACTCCTTACAGCAAAACTTGGTTAAAAAAGCTGGAAAACACGTATTATCTGAAAAGCTATCCCACGGAAAAATATTTTCATCACTGGCATCGCATGCCCTTGTATCATGGCGTGGTGCCTTTGGAAGTCATGGAATTTAAATCGGTACCTACCCGTTTTCCATCGGTGGTTCCGCCCGTAGAACGCATCAAAAAGTATGAAGAGACGCGCAATTATCCGGCCCTGGATGCCACCAGTCATTTGGGCATTCATCTTCGGTTTGGGACGCTGAGCGTAAGACAATTGGCCGCTCAAACGGCAGCGCTGAGTCATACTTATCTGAAAGAATTGATATGGCGTGAATTTTTCGCGCAGATTCTTTGGCATTACCCCAAAGTGGTGCAGCATGCTTTTAAGCCGGCCTACGATAAAATTGCTTACCGGAATGCGCCGGAGGATTTCGCGGCCTGGTGCGAAGGGAAAACAGGTTATCCGCTGGTGGACGCAGGGATGCGCGAACTGGCCGCCACCGGATTTATGCATAACCGGGTTCGGATGGTTACCGGAAGTTTCCTCACCAAACATTTACTCATCGACTGGCGACTTGGAGAAGCCTGGTTCGCACGAAAATTATTGGATTTCGATTTGGCCTCCAACAATGGAAACTGGCAGTGGGTAGCCGGTACCGGTTGTGATGCTGCGCCTTATTTCCGCATTTTTAATCCAGATAGCCAAGCCCAAACCTTCGATGGGAAAGCCGCTTACATCGCCAAATGGGTTCCGGAATATCAATCGCTCACTTACCAGAGCCAAAGAATTGTGTCTCACGCTTTTGCCAGACAACGTGCCCTGGATACGTATAAAATGGCACTCAAAGGTGAACCGGGCCCAGGTGACCAGCCATAAACGTTCTCCAACGCTCCAGAATTTGGGAAAATCCATCTGGAACTGGTGTTTCAAAATAAAGATTTTCTCCCGTGAAGGGATGCACAAAACCGAGAGATTTGGCGTGCAAGGCTTGTCCTGGAATCAAAGCCATCAAATGTTGTACAAATAGTCGGTACTTCGCACTATCGATGCCTTTGAGCACTTGTTGACCGCCATATCTGGGATCATTGAAAAGCGTATGCCCTAAATATTTGAGGTGAACCCGAATTTGATGGGTACGGCCTGTTTCCAGACGACATTCCACGAGCGTCACAAAACCAAAACGTTCCAATACAGTATAGTGGGTGATGGCAGGTTTTCCCTGACTGCCATCCTGAAAAACTTTAAAAGCCTGCCGGTCTCGTGGATCTCGACCAATGGCGCCTTCGATGGTTCCCTGGTCTTCGGTTACATTTCCCCAAACCAATGCCACATAACGGCGATGAATGGTGCGTTCAAAAAACTGGCGGGCCAGCAAGGTCATGGCTTCCTCCGTTTTGGCAATTACCATGGTGCCGGAAGTATCTTTATCTAAGCGGTGAATAAGTCCGGGGCGCTGGACTTCACCATGCGCACCATGTGGATTTTTCGCCACGGGCAATTGAGCGAAATGATACAATAAGCCATTCACCAACGTTCCGGTATGATTACCAACGCCTGGATGTACCACCAACCCTGCCGGTTTATCGATCACCAGCAAATGGTCATCCTCAAAGCAAATGGACAAATCCATGGCTTCCGGTTCCAGGGTTTGGGAACGTGGCGGATTGGGAAATACCACGGTAACCACATCACCCGGTTTTACCCGATAGTTACTTTTTACCGGAACATCGTTTACCCGAATGCATCCCATGTCCGCAGACCGTTGAATCCGGTTGCGGGAGGTGTGCTCCATTTTGATAAACAAAAACTTATCGATGCGTAGCAGCCCTTGGCCTTTATCTACCACCAGGCGGTGATGTTCGAACCAACCTTCTTCTTCAGGTTCTTCCTGTACTTGTAAAAATTCGCTCACGTTAAGGTTTTACCCATAATTTTTGAAACACCTGTCCTGCATGGTCTTGTAAAGTGATGGAAACCACGTACAATCCTGCCGGAATACCTTCGGTTGAAAGCACATTCGGCTGTGCATAGGTGCGTACCACACGTCCTGCCAAATCCATTAGACTTACTTCTGCTACCGCTACCGGACTTTGAATCCACACTTTGTCCGAAGCCGGATTCGGGTACAGCAATACGTTGACGGGAGCCGCCGGATTTTCTACCGGCAAATCCTGAATGGTAAACCGGTTGGCCACCATCGGTCGAATCATCGCCGCACCATACTCTTCCATGGCGAACCAGTTGGGACCTGTCCGGAAAAAAGTATAATCGGTAGCATTGCTGTTGATGTCGAAGCCCACATTGGCTTTAAAGGTTTGCGTTTGCCGCCATCCGACATAAAAATCGCCGGCTGGCAGGGGAACAGGCTCCTCTAAAATAAAGGTGGTAAATCCATTGTTTTCTTCTACCCGAAACGCGCTGGTATCTCCTGTGATAGGAGAAATCCGCACCTGCTGCTCATATAATAAATTCTCCGACGGATCCAGACTTTGGTACACTTGCAGGAAAATATTCCGGGTTTCGTTGTTTTCGCGAACTGGTGAAAAGTACATCGAGACGCCAAAAAGGGTATCAGGAACTTCGTTGGTGAATTTCATGGCAAAACGTCCCGGTGCGCCCAGCCAAACGGCTTTTTCAGCGGTTCCATCGTCGTAGGCCCAGAAATTATGAAAGGTCTGTTTAAACGATAGCGTATCGTTGGGTCGGTAGGCATCCGACTGAAAATGCTCCAATTCATGTGTAATGGTGAAAGTCGCACTGTCCGTAAATGGCAAAAGTCCGGATGTCTGAAAATTATAATTGAAATCCGGAAAACGGAAGCGCGCATAATTGGCGTAACCATTCGTGTAAAACGGCAACACGTCGCTGGTATCCGTGGATAGGGGCGTGTAATCCTGAGGATAGCGATTGATCACCACACCATTTTCATCTTTCATGGTAAACCGATAGGCCATGCGCATGGAAAGCGTATCCCGATTGGTAATCAGAGATTCCCATTTGTTTTCCACCATGGTTTGGCGAAACTGTGTGTAAGGCACTTGCTGATATCGACGAAGCATGGTGGGCCTTACGTACACAAATCCTGCATCCTGAATGGTGGTATCGTGGCGGAAGCGCTGCCGGTCTAACCTCACATAATCGATGGACCAATGATCTACATTGCCATTGAGGTTGGCATAATTGGAAAATCGAAAACGAAATCCTTTTTTCAAATACCGTGCTTCAGTAATGGGTAGGGTCACGGGTTTAAAGCGATGAACGCTGGTTCCGGGCGCCGACCAAACGGATTTCCACGTCATGGTTTCTACATCGTAGAATTCTACACGTAAGGAATCTTGTGTATCCGGGGCATAGCCAAGCCCTTCCGGCTGGTACCAAAAACTCAGGTAAATGGAATCGGATGCCGGAAAATTCAAGTCGATGGGCTTGGATGTGAGTTCATCGGCCCAGCCGTTTGCTCCGATGATGGTGCTGTATGGCCGGCCAAAAGCATCGGTTCCGTCCAGTGTGGCAACGCCAACGGTTGGAGGAGCTTGTGCCATGGTGCGGTTCATGTAGACTTTCCTGTCTGTCCACACACTTCCGTCGCCGTTCGGAAAATACACCCGAATGGTTTGTAATGTGTCGTCGGATAATGTCCCACTGGCCAGCAAGGACGTGGTGTCCACCAAATTGGTTTGCGTATTGAAAAACACACGAAAAGGCTGAAAAAGCCAAACCGTTTGTGTATCGAACGGAACAAAGGGATTGTCGGGATGCGTAAAGTACACTACTTGAAACGAAGGTGCTTCAAGAGAATCTACCGTATTTCCATTCACTTGGTAGGTGTAAGCGGTGTCTGTACGAAAGGAAAAAGGCCACTCGGGCGGTGCCGGAATTACCCGGTAACGTACCCGCACGCTGTCGGTTTGCTGGGGATAATTCCAGGTTTGAAATTTCATTCTCCGATCAGAGGAAAAGTCATCGATTACCGGAAGCGTTAAGGTGTCCAAAAGATAAAAGGAGGTTCCACCGGAAGGGAAAATAAGTTCTTGTCCGGAAGAAAGAGACATATCTTTAGGCCGCTGGTGCCAAAGGGTTGGGTTCATTTCCAGAGGCCCTGTGATTACCTGGGCTTGCAGGGTGTGAACCATGAAAAAAATAAAAACGTACCAATTCCTCATACAATAAAATATAACGGGCATGGATGAAACTTATTTCATTCTCCAAAAGGAAAAGGTGAAGTGTCTTCAGACAAAGTATCTGCATCGTCGTCCCATAGGGGATCTACGGTCAAATCTAAGGATTCGCCTTTGGGCAATTTGGTTCCGGATTTTACCGGTTTGCCTTGATAAAGAACTTCTACCACAGGAGGATTTCTGTCGGTTTTGGGCGGTGAACCATCTGTGGTGCGTACCCTTCGGATACGAAAACCAATGGCTTCCAATTCTGCCCTTGCAATGTTCAGCGACGTGTTTCCCAGCTCAGGAATGATGACCAAAGGTGGTCCCATAGCCCTGACGGAGACATAAATTTTTCTTCCGTCTTTTACCTCTCGTCCTCCTTTGGGTTGTTGGTCTGCAATATGTCCTGGATTTACAAAATTCAGAGAATCCGGCAACTCAAAAATCGTATCGGTCACTACTAGGAGTAGTCCGGCATCGTCCAAAAGTTGTTGTGCTTCTTCTGTGCTTCGTCCCACCAGCATGGGTACAGGCTGTGTGTCGCCATGGCGGGTATACCAGGAGAACAACTGAAAAGTGAGAAAACTCAACAGGCCCATCGAAAGAAGCGCTCCTGCTACATTTAGCCAAAAATTGCGCCCGAATAAATTACCTTTCATATGCTATAGGCCAAAGGTACAACCTTTTTACTGGTTTATCTCGATAAAACGCTGAATGTCCTTGGTGGTTCCAAACACCAGAATGGTGTCTGTTTCCAAAATTATGGTGTCCGAAGTGGGCACGCCAATGATATGTTCTTCCCGAACAATTTGTCCGCGGCGTTCTTCGGTGGTTTCTCTTTTCAAGGTAATGAGATTGAGGCGATACCGGTTTCTCAGGTTGATGTCGCCCAAGGTGCGGTTGGCAATGCCCGGCGGGGTTTTTATTTCCACAATTTCATGATCATCTGGCAAGGGGATGTATGAAATAATGTTGGGGTTCACCAGTTTTTCTGCCACCAGCCGTCCGATTTCATCTTCCGGAGACAAGATTTCCTTCACACCAATTTTTTCCAGAATCATGCGCTGGTGGCGTCCTTCTGCACGTGCGATAATTCGTTTTACGCCCATTTCCATGAGCAAAACCACGGTGAGCAATAAAGCATCGAAATCTTCTCCAATGGCCACAATCACCGCGTCCATATCGTCGATGTTTTGGGCTTTCAAGGCGCGCTGGTCGGTGGCATCCATGGTAACACCATAAGCCACATCGGCCGAAACGGCTTCGATATGTCCTTCATTGTTGTCGATGGCCAGCACTTCCGCACCTCTGCGACTTAACTCCCGTGCAATGGAAGTTCCGAATTGTCCTAAGCCAATTACGGCAAACCTAGATTGGGTCATGGATTTTCTTTCTAACGCTTTTGCGAAGATACAAGACCTGTTGGTTTACCTTTCATAGAAACTCAAAATTCAAATCTGATGTGGCGAAAGATGGGGTTTTCCTTTTGATAAATTTCCAACCATGGCTTTCCGTTTTTTTGTTCCTTTGTGCCATGGCAAAAACCTCCAGAAACAGCATGTTCGGTCGCATCGACTGGGTCATGGTATTGCTGTATCTGGTGCTTACGACCATTGGCTGGCTTCACATTTGGTCGGCTTCCTTTTTGGAAGACGCTCCCTCTCCTTTTAGCATGGCCAACGAAGCCGGTCGCCAATTTGTCTGGATGGGCATTTCTTTTGTGGGCGCTTCACTTATTATGCTCACCGACGCTAAACTTTTTCCCGCGATTCGATGGATTTTATGGGGATTGTCTATGGTGTTGCTGGCTTCGGTTCTGGTGATCGGCCAGGATGTGGCTGGGAACAAAAGTTGGATCGTGATTTCGGGAAACATCAAAATTCAACCTTCTGAATTTGCCAAATACACCACTGCGCTGATTTTATCCGGATATATCGGGCGGCAGGAATTCAATGGGAAACGTTGGCAGGATTGGGGGTGGAGTTTTCTCATCATCCTTTTTCCAGCTGTTTTTATCCTGTTGCAGGACGATTTAGGCAGTACCCTGGTGTTTTTCTCTTTTTTTCTGGCCCTTTTTAGATTCGGCCTCACCTGGTTTTGGCTGATTTTGGCCGTTATTCTTGCGGCTACTTTTATTTTGTCGCTGGTGATTGAACCTCTGTACATTGCGATTACGGTAATGGGTCTGGCGGTGATTTCAAGACTATTTTCTCTTCGAAGTCCCTGGATTTTATGGGTTTTTACCTTGTTGATCGGGGCTTTTATTTCTGCCTTTGCTTTCACGGGGCAAATGTTGTTTTCCAAATTAAAGCCCACGCACCAGAATCGTTTGTTGGTGTTGCTGGATCCAACACGCGACCCCCGAGGTCAAGGTTGGAATGTGACCAATTCTAAAATGGCCCTGTCCGGTGGAGGCGTGGCCGGAAAAGGTTTCATGAAAGGAACATTGACGCAGTTGAAGTTTGTTCCCAAACAACATACTGACTTTATTTTCAGTGCCATTGGAGAGCAGTGGGGCTTTATGGGAACCACCGTTTTGGTGAGTCTTTTTCTCACGCTCATGGTCAAAGTGATTCTGGCTGCAGAACGGCAGAAAACGAATTTTGCCAGGGTATATGGATATTGCGTGGCCAGTGTGCTGTTTTTTCACTTTTTCATGAACATTGGCACCGCCATCGGATTGGTGCCCACGGTGGGCGTTCCTTTGCCTTTTATTTCCTACGGAGGCTCTTCATTACTTGGCTTCACCGTTTTGCTGTTCACTTTCATCCGAATGGATGCACATAACAGCATTAGTTTGCGCTAAAGGCCGTTAAAAAAACCTTTATAAGGTACATTTCAGGTCAATTATCCGCATATTTATGGCATGAAACAAATCGTCTTAGGGGGGCTTGCTTCCCTGTTCACTTTGGGTTTAACTGCACAAGCGGTCATGCTTGAACAAGTGCAAAGAACTTCTCCACAAGAATTAGTGATTCCTTACCAGAAATGGCAACTGCCCAATGGTCTTATTCTCTTAATTCATGAGGATCATTCCGACCCGGTGGTGCACGTAGATGTCACGTATCACGTTGGGTCTGCGCGTGAGGTGGCCGGTCGTTCGGGATTTGCACACTTTTTTGAGCATATGATGTTTCAAGGCTCCGATAATGTGGCCGATGAAGAGCATTTTAAAATTGTTACCGAATCCGGTGGAACGTTGAATGGAACCACCAACCTGGATCGGACCAATTATTTTGAAACCATGCCATCCAATCAATTGGAGACGGCCCTTTGGCTTGAAGCCGACCGAATGGGCTTTTTCCTCGATGCGGTAAATCAAAGGAAATTTGAAGTCCAGCGCGCCACGGTGAAAAATGAAAGAGGGCAGAATTACGACAACCGCCCTTATGGTTTGGCATATGAAAAAACGGTGGAAGCCTTGTATCCTGCCGGACATCCATATTCCTGGACCACCATCGGTTATCTCGCAGATTTAGACGCTGCTACACTGGACGATTTAAAACAATTTTTCCTGAGATGGTATGGACCAAACAATGCCGTTCTTACCGTGGCCGGAGATGTAAAACCTGCGGAAGTTGTTGCGCTGGTAGAAAAGTATTTTGGCTCCATTCCACGCGGTCCGGAAGTACGCAACATGCCTCCGCAACCCGCAAAACTAAAAGCGACTCGCTTTATTTCTTACGAAGACAATATTCGCCTTCCCATGCTCAATATCACCTGGCCTACCGTAGAAGCGCGACATGCCGATGAAGCCGCTTTGGATGTACTCGCCAGTATTTTGGGCGGTGGAAAATCGTCGATTTTATACCAGCAATTCATTAAAACCCGCAAAGCCAGAACCGTACGCGCTTATCATCCGACAGCAGAATTGGCCGGTTATTTTCAAATTTCATTGTTGGCTTTACCCGGACAATCCCTAGCTGCTCTGTATGAAGAGCTCATGGCTGCCATCGCCTCTGTGGAAAGTCGCGGTGTAACTCTGGAAGACCTGCAACGCCATAAAATTTCTGTGGAAACAGGCGAGTTAACAGAGTTGACAACTGTACGCGGGAAGGCTACAAAACTAGCCTATTATCAAACGTTTACTGGAAACGCCAACTATATTCAAAAGGATTTAAAGCGGGTGCAGGAAGTTACTGCCGCCGATGTGTTTCGTGTGTTCCAGCAGTACATCAAAGGACGTCCACATGTTGCTTTGTCGGTCGTGCCAAAGGATGGAGCCGCGCTCAAAGCAGCTCCTGACAATTATGTACATGAGATTCCGAAATTGAATGCAGATTTATCTGAATATCAAAATCTTACTTACAATAAAGGCAAGGATAATTTTGATCGGAGTCAACGCCCCAGTCCCGGACCCGTACCAGCCGTTCAAGTCCCAAAATTCTGGACAGATACCTGGAAAAATGGCATGTCTTTCATTGGTACCTTGTATCAGGAAGCACCTGTCACGTCTATTCAAATCACTTTTCCCGGTGGACATTATGCCGATTCGCCTGAAAAGGCTGGTCGAGCACGCCTGATGGCCAGTTTGCTCAACGAAGATACCCAAAAGCGTTCCGCGGAAGATTTCGCTGATACGTTGGACATGTTGGGCTCAAGCATTCGCATTTATGCAGGTACAGAAGAAGTTACCATTGAAGTCTTTTCTTTGACCCGCAATTTGGAACCTACACTTCGTCTTTTGCAAGAAAGGTTGATGATGCCTGCTTTTAATGCCGATGATTTTACCCGAATCCAGCAACAGCAACTGGAAGATATTCGCACCCAAACCAACAATGCAGGTGCAGTGGCGTCTAATTTGTTGCGGCAGTACATGTACCTGAGTGGCATTCATTCTTTGCCCGATTTGGGAACCGAAAACACGGTAAAAAGTCTGACGTTGGAAGACGTAAAAGCGTATTACCAAACTTGGCTGGTTCCAGGGAAAGCCCGGATTACCGTAGTTAGTTCTGCTGAACAAAAAACGGTGCAACAAGGTCTTCATTGGATGCGTAATTGGAAAGGAACACCTCCTTCCTTGCCGGGCTTTCGCACACCTGTAAGCCAGGAGCAAACACGCATTATTTTCTTTGATAAACCCGGAGCCGCTCAATCCGAAATTCGTGTGGCTTTGCCAGGACTCATGTATGATGCTACCGGCGAGTTTTTTCAGCTGAACCTGATGAACTATCCACTGGGCGGAGCGTTCAACAGTCGTTTGAACCTCAATCTTCGTGAAAACAAAGGATATACCTATGGTGTGCGTTCTGGATTTTCCGGCAGCATGAGAACCGGTATGTTTGTGATTTCCGGCGGATTTTTGCGGGATGCCACGGATTCTACCCTGATGGAAATTTTTAAAGAGTTGGAAACTTTCGTGAACAACGGACCTAGCCCGGAAGAAATGGTCTTCACCGTGAATGCCATCGGTCAACGGGACGCCTTGAATTATGAATCACCTTCTCAAAAAGGACGTTTTCTCGACCGCATGTTGGAATATGACCTGAAACCCGACCATGTGGCACGACAAATGGAGTTACTTAAAAAAATGACCCAGAGTCAGTACCAGAGTTTGGCCAGAAAGTGGTTGAAAACCAGGGAGCTTTTGATTATCGTGGTGGGCGATCAGGAGAAAGTGATGCCCGGTCTGGAAAAGCTCAACCTTCCCATTGAAGTGGTCAAGCCTTAAAAGCAGTCAAAAGTCATGTTTTTTCGGTTAAAACTGCTAATTTTGCAAAACGAATCGTTTCTCCTTGTGAATTGAATAACACATTGACATATGTATCCTCAAGACATCGTAATACCCTGCCGTTCTGAGTTAACGGATGCAGGATTTGAATCTTTAGAGACTCCGGAATCGGTAGAGCAAGTAATTCAGCGTAAAGGCACTACCTTGATGGTGGTGAATTCAGTATGTGGCTGTGCGGCTCGCGGTGCCCGTCCGGGGGTGATTAAATCGTTGGATTCCGGTAAAAAGCCGGATTATTTAACCACGGTATTTGCTGGAGTAGATGGTCCTGCTGTAACGCAGGCACGTCATCATTTTGCACCCTATCCGCCTTCTTCACCAAGTATTGCTTTGTTCAAAGATGGCCAATTGGTTCATTTTGTTGAACGGTACCAAATTGAAGGCGCCACGGATGAAATGCTTGCAGACCATTTACGTGCCGTCTATCAAGAGCTGTGTTAAGTGTGTTTGTTTTGATTTGAAAAGGGCAGTCCTTTTGGGCTGTCCTTTTTTTGTGCACCTAAAGCAAAAGGGGTATAATTTTTGACAACCCGGCCCTTATGTTCCCTACACTTTTCCGTTTCTTTTTCCTTTTGTTTCTTCCCTTTAGTTTTGGGTTGAGTGCGGTGAACATGCTGGCACAAAGCGTTACTTACATACCTGCTCCATGGATTAGCTCCATGCCGGGGAATCATATTTCTGCATTGGCGCGGGGTTCCGGTGGTGAACTTTTGGTAGGGACCACCCAAGGCGGACTGTATCGGCTGGCTGGTTCTCAATGGGACATTATTCCTTTGGAGTTCGCCAATTTTACCAGCCAGATTCAATGTTTACATGTAGACCAAGATGGCGTAATTTGGGTCGGAACCTCAGAGGGATTGGCCGCCATTGCTCCCCATCTTCCCATGAATAATGTGCATCAAAGCACTTTTTCCAACATACGGGAGCCTATTTTTTCTATTGAAAAAGGCCCGTTTCAGTCGCTTTGGATCGAAGGAAAAGAAAATCATTTTCTATGGGTGAATAAACAGCTTTTTCCGATATCAGACTCCTTACTTCCTAAGGTTGTCGATGAGGTTACCCGTTTCGTGCAATCACTAAATCCATTGCATTTTACCACACGATCTTTGCCGCTTGACTCTTTGGTGCAATGGTGGAAAAGTAAAACGAATATCAGAAATAACGCAGGTTTTAAGAGATGGTTAGGTGTGCCACTGGAGCATGGTTGGTACGCGGAGGCAGCACCACAAGGCGTGTGGATTGGCGAGGCGGCTCAGTGCGTTCCTTTTCGTTCTGGTTTTATGGTGAAATCGCCGCCGATGGTGGTTCCGACCCAAACAGAAAGGAGGAGAGAACTGGACGCGGGTGCACCGTTTTATTCGTCGATGTTGAATCGTCTGATTCAGCCTGGCGCCTTAACGCTGTTGGAGATAGAAGGAGCTCATCATTATTATTTTAACCGAAATCAATCCATTATCCATTGTGCGCCGGGTACCACAGCACTCAAAATGAAGTTTGGCGCCATCTATCCCATGCCGGAAGGATATCATTTTCTAAACCATCGGTTAGAAGACGATGCGGCTTTTGAAACGCATTTTTTAGATGAACCCCTTCACATAAAGGAACTTCGTCCCGGAATCCAAGCGTTGCAGGTATATTTTTTGGATTTGGATGGCAGGCGGTCGCCCTCGTATTGGTATACCCTTCAGGTTTATCCGGAATGGTATGAGACGCCCGGTTTGCAAGTTGCAGTAAGTGTTCTTTTTTTTAGCATATTGCTTTGGTTTGCAGTGGAATGGCGTATTCGGCGAGGACGAGCTCACCGGCAGGCGAAACAGCTTAGAGACCATGTTCAGGCTTTATCCGTGGACCATATTCGTCATGTACTTCCCGCTCATTTGGTTGGCAATGCCGTACAACATTTACAGGGATTGTTGATTCAAAAAAACCACACACTCGCTTCCGCTTACATGGAGCATGTACAGGATTTGTTTCATTTTGCGTTGAATAACACCATGAGAACCATTTCACTTGCCGAAGAATTGGATTTCATCCGTTTTTATTTTGAGGTGGAAAATCAAAGGTTAGGGTTAAAAAACAAATTGCATATTGTTGTTGAAAGCGATTTAGATACATCACGTTATCAGATTCCGGCCATGCTGACCCAACCCATTATGGAAAATGCCTTTAAATATGCCTTTTCAACGTCGCATCCGGGTCAGGTTTTTTGGGAAGTGAAAAAGCAAGGGCCACAAATCCTGCTCATTTGTACTTGTGTTTCCACACGGGTTTTGCCGGAAACAAGACTTGCCAGAGGGAAAGGTTTGTTGTTAGTAAAAGAGCAATTGGTTTGTTTTTTTCCTCCGCCCGCCAAGGTATCGGTGCATGCGCATCAGGAGGGGGATCATTCTTTTAAAACTGAGATCCTTTTTCCCTGCGTGGAGGATTCATTTTAAATGTGATTTCAATACGCTTACGTCCTAAAAGGCTGCGTTAATCAATTCTTGCACACCTCATACATTGAACTTTTAACTTCGTTGCAAATCCACCATGAAATATAAAGCCATCCTCATTGAAGATGATCCAAGCACTCGATTGGTCATTGAAAAAGGTCTGAAGGACATTCAGGCGCCCATCGAGCTTGTCGGCACCTATGGTGGCTTAGAAGAAGCCATGGTTCCGCTAGCTAGTCAGGGAGTCGATTTGGTTTTTCTGGACATAGAATTGGGACATGGCATTTCCGGTTTTGATTTATTTAAGGCCTTTCCCCGGCCGTATTTTGAAATTATTTTTGTGACCGGGCACCAGCAACATGCGTTGAAGGCCATTCAGTATGCTTGTTTGGATTTTTTGGTAAAGCCCATTACCACCAATACTTTATCGCAGGCCTTACGGAGACTTTACGAGCGAAAGCAGCCCTTTATTTATCAGGAAAGGATTGCCTTGCTGTTACAGAACATTGCGGCTGATCCCAATCAATTGCATAAGATGGCTTTACCAAGCAAAGATGGGTATTTTATGCAGCCTTTGGCGACCATTTCCTATTTTAAAGCAGATGGAAATTATGCCAATATGTACACGTTGCAGCAACGAAATCCTGTATTTGTGGGCTATGGTCTTGGGCAATTGGAACAACTCTTGCCTTCCACTTTTTTCAGGGCACATCGTTCGTATTTGGTGCATTTGAATCATGTGCAGGAAATACGAAAATCCACTTACCAGTTGATTATGGATGATGGCACGGTACTGGATGTAAGCCAGCGGAGTTTGCCCATATTGCTGGAAAAAGTGCGATCATTTTAGGTGTTTTTATTCATTTTTCTCTTAGTTTCCTCATCCATCCATGTGGCCCATCTCCGGATGGGCTTTTTGCTTTTCCCGCACTTAAAGGGCGGAAAACTTAGCTTTAAATGCGAAAAACCTCACTCATCCAATTTATTCTGAAGCAGCCCTTTCATTATGGATTTTTGCCTTATGAGAACATCCATCCTTTCCATTTTGGGGCTGTCCATTGGTATGCTTTGGGCACAAACCCCTTTTTATGAGGCATTAAAGCCTAGCCTTTCTTCGTCTGCGGGTCAAACCCGAACGATGACGCCCATGACCCTTCCGTCGGTGCCACCGCCCTATAGCAGAACAGGAAAATGGTTACATTCTCCAGAAGCGGGGAGTTCAAAGGGCAGTTCAAGAAAATGGCCACAACATTTGGCCACAAAACCAGCGTTTGATGGCACGGTGGTTCCGCAGGGCAAAAAAATCTATCAGCCTCACCAGTGGTATGCCTTAACAGAAGAAAATCAAGAAGGGTATTGGAAGCATGTGGATACCACGCGCATCATGCTGCAATTGCGTGCAGAGTCAGACATTGAACAGCCGGCGTTGCGGCAATTGTTCGCTGCTTATGGTATAACGACCCAGCTGGGTAAGTCGATGTTCCCGGAACAAATGGTGTTTTTCGAATATGCGTTTCCTTTAGGCACAGCGGCAGCCATGAAAGCATTTATTCGGGAATGTAAAAAACTAACTTTTGTTTTGGTGGCCGAACCTTCATCCAACTTTCAGTCAGAAGCTTGCGTACCCAATGACCCCATTTGGCAAGTGGTGAACGAATATTGGGGCGCATGGGTGGTGGGTGCAGATAGCGCCTATTGTTATTTAAACCAACCCACCAAGCAAAGAATTGCCATACTCGATGATGCGGTAGAATGGTATCACCAAGATTTGGCAGAAACGGTTTGGTATGGCTATGACTTTGCCAACAATGATAATGACCCTACCCCCGACATTCTTTCAGCGACCCACGGTACCCATGTAACCGGTATTTCCTCTGCCGAAATCAACAATGGCATGGGACTTTCCGGCATTTCTCCGGATACGGTATACTTTGCTAAAGTGGGTTTGGCTAATGGCAGTCTTTCTAATACAGCCATAACAAATGCGATTCTTACCATTGTAAATAGGCCACTTATTCGGGCTTACAATATGAGTTTTGGCGCATTTGCACCAAACAGTTCAATAGAGTCTGCCATTCAGCAAGCATGGAATGCAGGAAAACTTTCCATTGCGGCGGCAGGAAATGAAGACACCCAATCGCCTACCTATCCAGCGAATTACCAAAATGTTTTGGCCGTAAGTGCGGTGGGGGTCAATTCCAACGGATTTTTAAGTCCTGCATCTTATTCCAATTATGGAACTTGGATTGATATTTCAGCACCCGGAGGTGAGTTATCCACCAACTTTGGCATTTGGTCCAGCATCCCCGGGAATACGTACGCACCCAAACAAGGCACCTCTATGGCGGCGCCTTATGTTACCGGAGTGGCAGGACTTATTTTTGCGATTAATCCCTTTTTAACGGCCCAACAAGCACGAGACATCCTCATTCAGCAGTCGGTAGATTACGGCAGTACAGGATTTGATATTTATTATGGCCATGGTATTGTAAATGCGTATGAATCTATTTTTGCCGCCTGCTCATTGCTCACACCCACTGCCAGTGCCGCTTCGCCTCAAATATGTGCAGGAGGTTCTGTTAACTTAACCACAGCGGCAAATCCCAATGCGCTCTACCAGTGGTATTTAAATGGTCAAATGATTCCGGGTGCACAACAACCTTCCGTGGCGGCTACGCAACAAGGAACGTATCAGGTGTATGTGCAATCCTTGGGAGGCTGTTATGGCTATTCCAATCCGGTTTCATTGAGTATCCAGCCCCTTGCTCAAGCCGAGTTTACATATAGCATTACCGGAAATACGGTTTCATTTTTCCAAAATTCCACCCATACCACAGGATATGCCTGGAATTTTGGTGATGGGAACACGAGTAACCAAGCCAATCCCGTACACACATATGCTCAACCCGGCATTTATCAGGTTAGTTTAACGGCAAGCAATGTGTGCGGACCGCATACGGCTACAAAATCTTTTCCACTGGGAAATCTTGCCGCAGAGGAACATGATTTCCAACCGGGCTTTTCGGTTTATCCCAATCCGTCCTCCGGACCCCTACACATCACATGTGATTTGCCCAGACCCACTCCTTTAACCATCCGCATCACCAACGTATTGGGCGCTATCGTTTATGAAGAAAACAAACCTTCCATGTCCGGTTCGTTTGTATTCGACATTCCTGATTTGTCGCTCTCCACCGGAACGTATTTTCTTACGATGAAAACAGTTGATGGACAGTGGGTTGAAAAAATTCAGTTAAACAGATAAAAGGGATTCATGGAAATCCCAATCTCGTCCCGGAGCCAAGGCCAGAAATCCCGGCATTTCTTCTTGTTCCCAACGATAGGTTAAAGGTCCGCCGTCGGTTAAACGCATCATTTGACCGCCGGCGGCCAGAACCAATGCATGTCCGGCAGCAATGTCCCAATGATGAAGTTGGCTGCTTCTTGGATAGGCATCGGCCAGTCCCCGGGCAATGCGAAGGAATTTTAAACTGGAGCCTACCCGTGCTTCTTCCCAGTTTTCACCGCGAAGCCTCAGTTTTTCTGTGAAACCACCTGCTCCTTGACGCATATCTCTGCGACTTCCCAGCAAAATCCAATCTGATTTTTTGGGGAAAACGGAATTGAAGCGTTCCCACTGTTGGTTTTTCTTTTCAAACAAACCATCTCCAACCACACCCAACCATAATCCCTGGTCCTTTGGCAGTGCGGCGGGAGCGCACATGGCACCCAAAACGGGTTGGCTCTGATGAATCAATGCAATGTTGATGGTGAATTCACCGGTTCGCTCAATGAATTCCGTGGTTCCGTCAATCGGATCGACCAGCCAGAAGGTATCCGGCGAGCCATGCTGTAAGTCACGAATGCCTTCTTCGCTGCAAATGGGAAAAGGCGTTTCGGATAAAAGTTGATGAATGCGGGCATGCGCCGCCAAATCTGCTGTGGTCACTTGGGTCGCATCCGGTTTGTCAAAAATATCGACCCCGGAATGATAAAGCCGCAAAACTTCTGCTGAGGCTTCTTCAGCGGCCTGAGCAAGCAGCGGAATCCAAGCTGAAAAGTCGCTTTTCATCAATATAAATCTTCGATGCGCTGGCGTAAAAATCTCCCAACTGCCCAGCGCGTGCTCACCCATGACACCAACATGGCCACCAAAGGCAAAACCAAACTGAGGCCAAACACCATCAGGAGTTGGTTTTGTGGTAAAACTTCAGGAAATTCCTGGTGGAAAAACCATAAAAGGACACAGAGGAAAGCGGCAGAAATGACGCCTCCTAAAAAGCCGTGCCAAAGGCCGGTACGTAGAAACGGACGGCGAATGAAACCTGGAGTGGCACCCACCAGTTGCATGGTTTTAATGATGAAACGGCGGCTATATAAACTTAAGCGAATCAAATGATTGATCAGGGCAACCATGATAAAACCCAATACGCCCAATAAGGCCAACAGCACGTAGGTAAGGGTTTGTACATTGGCATTCATCCCACGTACACCTTGCACATCGCCTTCTACTGCTATAAATTGCATTGGCCATCCTTGTAAAAGTCGTTCGGTGATTTGCGCGATGGAATCGGCATGCATATGACTGGGCGGTACGCGCAATTCGATTAGCGCCGGCAATGGATTTTCGTCCAAGACTTCTAAAAAGTCATCGCCGTAAGCTGCCATGTATTCTTGTGTGGCTTGGTCCTGAGAAATGTAGGTTGCGGAGGAAACCCAGGGCTGGTCTTGCAATCCATTGACCAGATGAACTGCATCGGAAGGCGTAACCATGTCGGCCAAAACAATTTGCATAGAAAACTGAGATTGGGCCAGACGTACCAGTTGCCCGGCGCCAAGCCAACTTAGCCCAAGAAGTCCGAGCACGGTCATCACCAATGAAATGGATACCACTGAGGTGAAATAGACCACACGTAAACCGGCCGTGGTTTTTGCTGGACGGATTTTTCCCATGTTGCAAAGTTCTCGATTAATCCTGAACAGCCGCATCAGCTGTCAAAGAACGTATTCACAATGGTTTGTTAATCCACATGGCACATCCAGTTCTTCAAAAAAAGTTAAGGCACGTCATAAATTCAATGGGATTTTCCCATATTCATGGTATCATTGAGCAAAATTTACTTTTTCATGAAAATTCGATTTTTAGCCCTAACCCTTTGGTTTGCCGCCGTTTCCTTGAGTGCGCAAACCCCATCCACCCCAAGGAACTGGTTTCATTTACATCCAGAAACCGACGGATTTCAAGGGGTTTCCACTGAAAAGGGATATGAATTTGTTAAATCCAAAGGACGCACTTCACGCACCGTGGTGGTCGCCGTGATCGACTCAGGAATCGATATCGATCATGAAGATTTAAAAGACAATATTTGGGTGAATCCCAAAGAGATTCCTGGCAATGGAAAAGATGATGACAACAATGGTTACATCGATGACATCCATGGCTGGAACTTCATTGGTGGCCGCAATGGCAGCCATACCGATAAAGATCCCCTTGAAGCCACGAGGATTGTAGCGGCCTGGAGTCATCGTTTCGATGGTAAATCGGCCAAAGATTTCAAAGGCATGGAGCGGGTTCAGTTCGAAACATACCAGCGCGCCAAAGCTTTGGTGGAAAAGGAAGCCGGAGAAGCCAACCAAAGTCTGAAATCTTACAGCCGCATTCATGCAGGTTTGGTAAGCCTGAATGCTGTGGCCAAGAAAAAAGGAACACATCCGGTAACGGCCTCCAACCTGGCCAGTGTGGATATCAGCGAAAATCCTGAATTGTCTCAGGCCAAAGGTGTTGCCGCTTCTGTATTGGAAGGCGAAGACACCTTGGAAGATTTGATAGAGCAACTTCAGGGTGCCGTAGATCACTTTAAAACAGCTGCTGAGTATCATTATAATGTGCGTTTCAATCCACGCGCCACTGTGGTAGGTGACAATTATAACGATAGCCGCGAGCGCAACTATGGCAACAATGATGTAGAAGGCCCTGATCCGTTGCACGGAACCCACGTGGCAGGCATCATTGGTGCAGTGAGAAACAATGGTTTAGGCATGGATGGCGTGGCCGACAATGTAAAAATCATGGTGTTGCGTGCTGTTCCGGATGGAGATGAAAGAGACAAGGATGTGGCCAATGCTATTCGCTATGCCGCTGACAATGGCGCACAAATCATCAACATGAGCTTTGGTAAAGCGTTTTCCTGGGACAAACAAGTGGTAGACGAAGCCGTTCAATATGCAGCCTCTAAAGGTGTTTTGATGATTCATGCAGCCGGAAACGAAAGTAAGAACATAGATATGCATGCCAATTTCCCCAACCGTCAATATGCGGCTGGTGGTGTTGCGCCACATTGGATCGAAGTAGGGGCACTTTCCTTTAAAAAAGGACCTCAGGCCATTGCTACTTTTTCCAACTACGGTCGCAAGCAGGTGGATATTTTTTCGCCCGGAGTAAAAATTTATGCTACGGTTCCGGACAACGGCTACAAAGATTTACAGGGAACCTCTATGGCAGCGCCGGTGGTAGCCGGAGTGGCTGCGGCGGTTTGGTCTTACTATCCCGAACTTACTTTCCTGGAATTGAAATCCGTTTTGCTGAAATCTGCACAACCC
The DNA here is from genome assembly GCA_964578885.1 of uncultured Candidatus Competibacteraceae bacterium. Classification (GTDB taxonomy): domain Bacteria; phylum Bacteroidota; class Bacteroidia; order CAIKAF01; family CAIKAF01; genus CAZRHR01. Next base: position 286,916 of record CAZOEO010000001.1, read on the forward strand.
ATTTCCGGCCCTCAAGTAATTCCTTTCAACGAAGATCTGCCCGATCGTAAAATGAAAAAGGACAAAGAAGGAAACCCTGTAGATGGCATGCGTACCATGGCTAAGGTTTCTATTACCGGTGGTGTAGTGAACTTATATTATGCTTTTCAGTTGGCCGACCAATTGGTGGCTAAAAAGAAATAAGCATGACTTTCACCAGTGATGTAAAAATCCTGGCGCTGTTTGATTTTGATGAAACGTTAACTACTGCGGATACCCTTCCTGCGTTTTTAGCGTTTATCCAACCGGCGCCGGGATTTTATGTAAAAGTGATGCAAGCCCTTCCGGCGATTCTTTCCTGGAAACTTGGATTTACTGATAACCAAAAGGCCAAAGAAACCCTGATGGGTGCTTTTATGCGGGGGAAAACGCTCAAGGAATTGGAGGACATCAGCGCGCGTTTTGCAAGGGAAAAAATGCCGGCTTTATGGCGAAAAGAAGCCGTCGAAAAGTTGAAATGGCATTTGGAATCCGGACATGAGGTTTATGTGGTGACGGCCTCTTGCGAAACTTGGGTTAAGGCGGCCATGTCTATGTTTCCCGAAGTAAAAGTCCTGGGAAGTCGTTTGGCGGTGCATCAAGGGATGGTTTCAGGTAAATTGGATGGAGAAAACTGCTATGGTCCGGAAAAAGTAGTTCGGATAAAAGCCCAGCTACCTATTTCCACGTTCTCTGAAATTTACGCTTATGGCGATAGCCGGGGCGACCGGGAGATGTTGGCCATGGCCCATCATCCGTTTTACAGACGTTTTTGATAAGGAAACATAAAAATCCATTAGGTTTTCCTCATTTCCAAACACTAGATTGTATCTTTATCGCATGGCAAACACACACGTTTTATCCGAATTAGAGGAAGGTATTTTAACCTTAACCATCAATCGTCCGGACAAGTTAAATGCGTTGAACCGGGACGTGATTCTGGCATTAAGTGAGGCATTGGATCAGGCGGCGCAGCGTCCCGAAGTGAGGGCCATTATCCTCACGGGAAGTGGAGAAAAAGCCTTTGTGGCGGGAGCGGATATTGCGGAGTTTGCCGGATTTTCGAAAGAAGAAGGCGCCCGGCTAGCCTCAGAAGGTCAGCGTCTTTTGTTTGATAAAGTGGCTTATTTCCCACGTCCGGTAATTGCTGCCGTGAATGGTTTTGCTTTGGGCGGTGGTTTAGAGTTGGCCATGTCGGCGCATATCCGATTGGCGTCGCAGAACGCAAAAATGGGATTACCGGAAGTGTCACTTGGCGTAATTCCTGGTTATGGGGGCACACAGCGTCTGCCACAACTGGTAGGTGCAGGCCGTGCCTTTGAAATGATATTTAGTGCGAAAATGATTGATGCCCAGCAAGCTTTGTCGTATGGTTTGGTGAATGCCGTGTACGACGGCCCCGAGCTTTTGCAGGCGGCCAAAGATTTGGCGCGTTCTTTTATTAAAAATTCTTCTCAGGCACATGCTGCCGCCGTTCAGGCCATTCAGGCCGGATTACGCGGTGAGGACGGCTATGCAGCCGAAATCAAAGCCTTCGGAGATTGTTTTCAGTCAGAAGATTTTGTAGAGGGGACTACTGCGTTTCTTTCCAAGAGAAAGCCACAATTTTCCTGATCCATTCCAGTGTTTACAACCCACTTTTTTTCTGAACTCATGTTGCCTGGATCCCTGGCGCTCATTATGTTCAGCATGGGATTGGCACTAACGCCAGACGATTTTCGGCAAATTCTTCGCCATCCCAAAGAAGTGGGCGTGGGGCTCGTGGCCCAAATGGTGTTTTTACCGGTTCTGGCTTTTTTGCTGGCGTGGCTCGCCCCCCTTTCGCCCGCGATGAAAGTCGGAATTATCCTCGTGGCCATTTGTCCTGGCGGGGCTACTTCCAATCTCATCAATTATCTGTTGAATGGAAATTTGGCTTTGTGTGTGAGTCTGACCAGTTTAAATGCCTTTCTCACCCAATTTACCATTCCCCTTTTGCTGAACTTAGCCATTTTTAGTTTTCTAGGTGGCGAGGCGCAGGTAAATCTTCCTTTTTGGGATGCCGTTCTGGAAATTTTTCTGGTTACTTTATTGCCCGTGGCACTTGGGGTTTGGTTTCAGGGACAATGGCGTTTTTTCGCACAAAAGCTCAGGAAACCATTGAAATATCTCATGCCAGTGCTGTTGGGTGTGGCCATGATTGGCGCCGCTTTTTTCGAAAAAAAGAATGTGCCAGCTGTTCGGTTCATGGATTATTTACCCGTGATTCCATGGCTTCTGGCGCTGAATGTGGGGGCCATGGTTGGTTCTTACAAATTTACCGGATGGATTGGCTTTAAAGCCAAAACAGCCATGACCATTGCGGTAGAAGTGGGATTGCAAAACACCGGAATGGCCATTATGCTCGCCACCGGTTCGGCCTTACGGGATGCCCCGGAAATTGCCGTTCCCGCTGCCATTTACGCCCTTTTCTCCTTTTTTACTACAGGAGCTTGGGCTTGGTATGTCGCCAGAAAAAACCAGCTCGTCAAGGGTTGACTTTTTCCCGAATCCGTAAATCGAAAGTGGAGACAGCTTTGATGTCCTTTTTACCAAGGTAAAAGTGTAAAATTTGAAAACAGCCATTTAGAAACAGTATTATTTTTCTATTAGGATGTTTTTTTCGGCCGATTCAAAAAAGATGGTGAATGCATGAGATGAATATTGTAATTTCAATAACCAAGAAACTGGTCTTAAAAGCCTATATTTAAGCCTTTAATTGGATTTGGTTATGAAATTTTTATTATCTCTTTTTTCAATAGGCGTTTTTAGCGCCAGTGTATTTTCACAAACATTGAGTTTTAGCCGCGTTCTCACAGTGGATGCCAATGTGCAAACTGTGCCAGCGGGCAAAGTGTGGAAGGTGGAAAACATGGCGGTGACTTCCGGTGTGCCGTCCTCTTCTGCGACAAATACCTCAACGCCTACACCTACGAATTTTTTTACTTATTTTCTTGATGGGAATGAATACAGTGCTACTACATTTGGGGGAAGTACTCAGGCTGGAAATAGTTCTTCTACCAGCTCCTCGAACCGCATTGTGATGGTTCCAGACCGCGAAATATTTCCCTTTTGGCTTCCGTCTGGCAGCACACTGGCCACGGGTTCCGGCATTGGTTTGTTCAGCGTGATTGAATTTACGGTAAATCCCTGACCAAAACCTTTCAAATTCGCTTCCACCCAGTATCTTTGTGCCCAATGTAACGCTCGTTCTCCGTGGAACGGCATAAATAAGAGGTGGTTATGCAACGAATGTCTATCAAAACACTTTTAGACGAAACCGCGCCCGGTACACAGGTGAAAGTCGGTGGCTGGGTGCGAACTTTCCGCAGCAGAAGATTCATTGCCCTAAACGATGGTTCTTGTTTGCGAAATCTCCAAGTGGTTGTAGATTTTAATGCTTTTCCGGAAGCGTTGTTGCAAAAAGTGACCACCGGATCGGCCATTACAGTGGTGGGTCAACTTGTACCCTCGCAAGGGGCCGGACAAACTGTAGAAGTAGTTTGCGAGCAACTAGAACTTCATGGCACCGCCGAAGCAGATCCATCGGCTTCACACCATTATCCTTTGCAACCCAAGGCGCATTCTCTTGAGTTTCTTAGGGAGATTGCTCATTTACGTTTTCGGACCACCACTTTTGGTGCTATTTTTCGCATCCGGCATGCCATGACATTTGCCATGCATTCCTTTTTTCACCAAAGGGGATTTTACAATATTCACAGCCCCATTATTACCGGCTCGGATGCTGAAGGTGCGGGTGAAATGTTCCGGGTGACTACGCTTCCTCTGGAAAATGTACCTAAAACTGAAGAGGGCGCGCCGGATTTTAGCCAGGATTTCTTTGGGAAAGCCACAAACCTTACTGTTTCTGGTCAGCTCGAAGCTGAATTGGCGGCTCTGGCTCTTGGAAAAGTGTACACCTTTGGTCCCACTTTTCGCGCCGAAAACTCCAATACCACCCGCCACCTGGCTGAATTTTGGATGATTGAGCCGGAAGTAGCGTTTGCCGATATTCATGATAACATGGATTTGGCTGAAGCGAATCTGAAATTTTTGGTGCAGTATGCCCTCGACCATTGTATGGAAGACTTAGAGTGGCTGGATAAGCGCGCCGCCGAAGAAGAGGCCAAAAAACCCAAAGAACAACGGATGGAAATGGGATTGCTAGAACGCTTGCAATTTGTTTTGGCCCATCCTTTCGAACGCCTCACTTATACGGAAGCCATCGACATTCTCAAAAATTCCAACCACAACAAGAAAAAGAAATTTACTTACCCCATCGATGGTTGGGGCGCCGATTTGCAAAGCGAGCATGAACGCTATCTCGTAGAAAAGCATTTTAAGAAACCCGTGATTCTTACCGGCTATCCCAAAGACATCAAAGCCTTTTACATGCGGATGAACGATGACGGACAAACGGTAGCGGCCATGGACATCCTTTTTCCCGGAATTGGCGAAATGGTTGGCGGTTCGCAACGGGAAGAACGTCTGGATAAACTTCAGCAACGGATGCGCGAAATGAACATTCCGGAAGAAGAACTACATTGGTATTTAGATACCCGCCGTTTTGGAACGGTGCCACATGCCGGTTATGGGCTTGGTTTTGAACGCCTTATACTGTTTGTGACAGGAATGACAAACATCCGGGACGTGATACCGTTCCCGCGTTTTCCTAAAAGTGCAGAGTTCTAATTTGATTTCAGACAGACGAGATTTTGTAAGTTGAGGGTCATCCGTATTCGGGGTTAAAATTCGCCCCTCCCTGTGGAAAATGTATGACCTATATTGCTCTGCAATGAATCGTTTGTAATCGGTTAAAATCGGAATACCAATTTGAGCGCTTTTCACAAAATCCAGATGGAAAGATTCTTATAGTTGGAAATTTGAAACGTGTTCAGGGAGTTTCAGAGGTCGGTTTTCCCGGGGGCCACCACTCCTCCTCCCCAGGCGACAAGCTACGAATTTCCCACCACCTGAGTCGGCAATTAATCGTTTATAAACGGATAAAATCGGCTAGGGGAAAAGTTGCCGTCGTTGAAGCCTATTGACGACTTCAAGGATGTCCATTGGTGAGTTTGATTCTTATATTTTTGTCGAATGAATGAGTGGGAAAAGAAAAGCCATTCTTGAAAACAGTTCATGCCTTCTGAGTGGATTTTTGAATCGATGTTTTTCTTTTGAGCTTGTAGGAAATTGCTTGAATGCCGGTGTATAAACCCGCCCCTCCCGTGGAAAATGTATGACCTCTGACCGATATTACTCGGCAATGAATCGTTTATAAACGGTTAAAATCGGCTCACCAATTTGAGCCCTTTTCTCAAAATCCAACTGGAGAATTTCTTGAAAACGAAAATTTGAAACGTAATCAGTGCGTTTCAGAGGTCGGTTCTCCCGGGGGCCACCACACCTCCTCCCCAGGCGACAAGCTACGAATTTCCCACCACCTGAGTCGGCAATTAATCGTTTATAAACGATTAAAATCGGCTCACTAATTTGAGCTCTTTCACAAAATCCAAATGGAGAATTTCTTGAAAACGAAAATTTGAAACGTAATCAGTGCGTTTCAGAGGTC
>CAZOEO010000002.1:0-290816 GCA_964578885.1 uncultured Candidatus Competibacteraceae bacterium
TTAATTCGAATTTTGTGAAAAGGGACGCAAAATGGTGTTCCGATTTTAATCGTTTTTATCCATTTAATTGCCGGGTAAATTCCGAAGACGGTCGTAACTGATCAACGGGGAGGGGTGGGTTTAACCCCACGGTTCTGGGCGGGAAGGTGTTTTTCGGCAAATAGTCAAGATCTGTTTAGGGAAGGATTTTTGATCAAAGTTTTTCGTAAAAATTAAAATCACCATTTATTTTTATATTATTCATCGTGTTTGGTGTTCATTTAGAGTGTTTTAAGCTAAATGAAGGCTTTGCTAAAAGGCACAAAAAAAGGAAACACCGAAGTGTCTCCTTTTTTTCATCATCGTATGGTAAGCGGCCGAATCTCGCCGGGATTAATCTACTGAATCATGAAGAAATGAATTGTTCTCTCTGATCTGAAACCCGTCTTGGGTTGGAGTAACGGAAAGGTTAGATGCAAACTGATCTTTGGAAGTTGGATGTGGTTCTAATTTCACATTTTTCCGAAGGAACGCCGGTTGTTTTTCCAAAAGGGAAAGGTCGCTAGGACGTCGCAGTTGTTGGGTGATGCGTTGCAAACTTTCTCTGCGGTCTTTTGATTCCGTGGTTCGCTCCGCAGGCATTGTGCGTCTTTTGCTTTCTTCTGCCTGTTGGGCCTGCATGATGGCGTGAATGTCCAGTTTTCCTGCATCGGTGGTAGAAGGAAAAATTTCCTTTTCTTCTGCATTGATGTCATCGAGTAGATTGAAGACCAGAGATTCAGTGGTGCTGGTCGGAACGTCATCCAAATCGTTGAGTGGGGGTAATTCCTCGTTCACCATGCCGATATCGAATACTTCAAATTGTGGCTCATTTTGCAGAACAACTTCATTTTTGTTTTCGATTTCGAGGTCGATATCATGTAAGGAGCTAAATTTTTCCTGTTGAATTTCCAGGGCAATTTCAGCGTTGTTTTTGTTGCTGACGGGCAGCACCAAACTCTCATTTGATGAAAATGTATTTTCCTCTTTAGTAAAACCCGTGGCAATCAAGGTTACACAAATGGCGCTTCCAAGTGTTTCGTCATAACCGGTTCCCCAGATCATGTTGGCTGACATTCCGGCGGCTTCCTGCACATAATCTGTGATTTCGGTCATTTCGTCCATTTGTAACTCATCTGTTCCATAGGAAATGTAAATGAGTACATGTTTGGCTCCGCGGATGTCGGAGTCGTTCAGCAATGGTGAGTTTAGTACTTCTTGTGCAGCGCGTAAGGCTCTGTTTTCGCCTTCGGAGATGGCTGCGCCCATAATGGCAGAACCTCCGTTGGTCATGACCGTTTTTACGTCTTCAAAATCCACGTTAATATAACCTGGAACGGTGATGATTTCTGCAATGCCTTTTGCGGCAGTGGTGAGGATATCATCTGCTTTTCCGAACGCATGTCTCAGGGAGAGATTACCATACATTTCTCTGAGTCGGTCGTTGGAAATGAGCAGCATGGTATCCACATATTCTTTGAGATTGTGGATGCCATTTTCTGCATGTTCTTTCCGTTTTTTCCCTTCAAAAGAGAAAGGAACGGTTACAATCCCCACGGTAAGGATGCCCATTTCTCTGGCTAATTTGGCAATGACGGGAGCGGCGCCAGTACCGGTGCCACCTCCCATTCCGGCGGTGATAAATACCATTTTGGTGCCGTCGGAGAAGTATTGGCGGATATCTTCAATGCTTTCTAAAGCGGCCTGACGACCTACTTCGGGCATAGAGCCAGCTCCACGTCCTTCGGTTAAATTTTTTCCGAGTTGCAGGCGATGCGGTACAGGTGAAAGGGCGAGGGCCTGGTTGTCTGTATTACAAACCATGAATTCCACACCTTTGATACCCTGATGGTACATGTGGTTTACTGCGTTGCTTCCTCCGCCACCCACACCAATGACTTTGATGATGCTGGGTTGGTTGGACTGGGGCAAGTCGAAGCCCAGTAATTCGTTGTTGATTTGCTCACTCATGACGATGTGTATTAAAAGTGGATATGGTGGATGATGTTTATTCTAATGCGTCTTCGCGGGAGTCGAAGATTTTGTCGATAATTGATTTGAAAATGTTGCCATTGCGGCTTGTTTCCTTGTTTTCTTCCTCTTTGTTTCCTTCGTTTTTTTCTTTGGTTTGTGGCATGGATTGGAGTCCCATCATCATCAATCCAACGGAGGTTGAAAAGATGGGGGAGGCGATTTTTTCCACCATGTTTCCGGCAATATGATCCGTTGGAAGACCGATACGGGTATCTAATCCGGTAGTGAATTCCGTAAATTGTTTAATGTTTTTCAATCTTGCACCGCCTCCAGTAAGTACCACGCCGGCCGCCAGATTTTTTTCGTAACCGGAACGATCAATTTCCATGACGACAGCTTCCAGAATTTCTCCCATACGGGCCTGAATAATGCTGGCAAGATTGTGCATCGATATTTCACGATGCGGTCTTCCTTGTAAGCCAGGCACGGAAATCATGCGGTTCAACATATCTGGTGTTGGAATGGCAGAACCATATTTGATTTTCAGCAGTTCTGCATAATTCCGGATGATATTGCAGCCTTTCATAACGTCTTCGGTAATGATGTTTCCTCCGAAAGGAATGACTGCGGTATGCCGGATGATGTTGTCCTGAAAAATGGCCACATCTGTGGTGCCTCCGCCAACGTCTACCAATACCACGCCCGCTTCTTTTTCTTCTTCGGAAAGCACGGCTGCGCTGGAGGCAATGGGTTCAAGAATCATTTCCTGCATGTACAAACCGGCTTCTTTTACGCAGCGGGCAATGTTTTTGGCGGCTGTAACCTGACCGGTGATAATGTGAAAGTTTCCTTCCAAGTTTCCCCCAGTCCATCCGATGGGTTCCTTGGTGTAATTCACCTGATCTACCATATAATCCTGAGGGATAACGGAAATGATTTTCTCGTTGGGTTCGCAGCTGATTCGTCCCATTTTTTGAATGAGTTCATCAATTTCCTTTTGGCTGATGGTGGCTTCCGGATTTTCGCGAATGGTGGAGCCCCGGTGTTGGTAACTGCGAATATGCTGACCTGCAATACCTACATGTACAGTGTTGATGTTGATGTCTGCTTCTGCTTCTGCCTCTGCAATGGCTTTTCGGATCGATTCTACGGTGCGGTCGATATTGGCCACCATTCCTCTTTGTACCCCAATGGAATCGGACTTACCTAACCCTAGGATTTCAATTTTTCCGTGTTCATTTTTTCGGCCAACTATGGCTACAATTTTTGTGGTACCGATGTCTAATCCTACGGTAACTTGTTCGTGTTCGGTGTTCTTTTTCTGGCTCATAACGCAAGGGTGTCAGGAAGTGTAACGGGGATGGGAGCAGGCATTGGGCCTTTGGCAATGATTTGCCCTTTGTACCGGGCGTCAATCACTGTGTACCGGTCCCAACCTGATGCGCTGAGTGCGCGGGTATAGAAAATATCTAGCTTGTTCAGTTTTCTGGCGATTTCTTTGGCTGGTCCAAAATGGATTTCATGTTTTCCCATTTTGGGTATCAATACCATTTGGGTGTCAGGTTCTAACCAGATTTGTTCAATCCATGCTTTCCAGAACGGACGTTCCCCCAATTCGCTGGTCATGGCATGTACGGATGCAAGTTGTGCGTTTTGCGAAATGTGGTCTCCGGATGGATGACAGTTGATAAAACCATTCACATAACAGACCCTTGCCGGTGCTCCTATATCTGCCGGGAAGGTGAATCCTTCGGTGTCGAGATAGCATCTTTCTCCCAATTGATTTTCTATCAGGGCCAATGGTTGTCTTTGTTGAATGCGGATATGTAAAGTGCCGTTTACTCCAAACCATACTTCGGCTTTGCGGATGGCGGGATGCCTATGCAGACGTTGCTCAATGGAGGAAAGTGAAGCCTGATCGATGGAAACAGGTCCGCCGCTGTGGCAAACTTGCTGGACCATCTCCACTACGTCTGCATACTGCACAAACATGCGGTCTTCCTCATGATCAATCACGACCAATGGCGCTCCGCAGTCGGTATAAATGGCGCCTTGGGTTCCAAACGCCAGTAAACCAACCACTAGCATTAAGCCAAGCACACGCTTTAATATATGTATATGCTTTCTATTCATGGCTGATGTTCTTGAATCCATGTTCGAATGGCTGGCACCAATCTGTCGATGTCTCCCGCGCCTAAAGTGACGAGTACGCCGCTGGTTTCGGGTAAAATGTCTGACAATATGGTGGCCGCGTCGGCTAATCTTTGGGTTTTAGGCCCTTTGACTTTTTCTAGAAGCATTTCACTGCTTACCCCCGCAATGGGTTTTTCTCTCGCCGGATAAATGTCCATGAGCACCAGATGATCCAGCATAGACAAGCTCTCTGAAAATCCTTCCGCAAAATCCCGTGTTCTGGAAAATAAATGGGGCTGGAAAATACCCGTCAGGGGTACTTCAGGATACAGGGTTTTTAGTGCACGAATGGCCGCTGCAAGTTCTGCCGGATGGTGGGCGTAATCGTCGTAGTACACCAAGTTTGGCGCCACGGCTATTTTTTCCATTCTTCTGACCACTCCGGTAAAACTTTTTAAAGCTGCTTTCAAAGCGTCTAAAGAAGCGCCACATGCCCTGGCAACGGTGATGGCGGCCAATGCGTTTTCTACATTGTGCGCTCCGGGCAAAGGCATGAACCATGTGCCTAAATTTTCCTTATGATTCCAAAGTTGGAAGGAAAATCCTCCGTTTTCTGCTTTTACCTCTCTGGCTTGTACATCTCCTGCTTCAATACCGTAGGTGATGAGTTTTCCTGTCGGTACCACTGGTAATCCATGGCGCATGACCAAAAAGCCATTCGGATGAACCAGCTGGGCAAATTCCTGATAGGTGCGTTGAAGTTCTTCTGCCGTGCCATAAATGTCAAGGTGATCTGCATCTACAGCTGTTAATATGGCCATGTAGGGGCGCAAATGCATGAAAGAGCGGTCGAACTCATCGGCTTCTACCACGGCAAATTCGGGATCTTCGTCTGCGATATAATTCGTTTTAAAATTGGCTGGAATCCCGCCAAGGAAGGCCGCCATGGGAACATGAGATGCATGTAACAACCACGCAAGTAAAGAGGATGTGGTCGTTTTGCCATGTGTGCCAGCTACACAAAGAGGGCGTAATTCATTTACAATACTGCCGAGTAGGGCGGCACGCTTTAGAATGGTAAATCCTTTTTCTCTGAACCATGAAAATCCGCGATGCTCCATGGGAACAGCTGGCGTAAGGATCACCAATGTCTGGGAGGCATGGGTAAAGGGTTCCGGAATCGCAGTGGCTGCATCATCAAAAAAGATTTCAATGCCTTCTTTTTGAAGTTGTTCTGTAAGAGGCGACGGTGTCTTATCGTACCCGGCAACCAGGTGTCCTTCCCTGTGCAGGTAGCGTGCCAGGGCACTCATTCCAATTCCGCCGATGCCTAAAAAGTAGTAATTATGCATGGTACTGGATTTGGTGAATGATGTCTTTGGCAATATGATGTGCTGCCCCGGGTTTGGCCAGACTCAGGGCGTTTTTTCCCATGGCATCCAGTTTTTCCGGCTGGCGAATACTTTCCAATACCGTATACGATAATTCGGCTTCTGTCCGATGGTTTTCTATTAAAATGGCCGCTCCGGCATTGACGAAACTGCGTGCATTGTGGGTTTGATGGTCTTCGGCCGCGGAGGGCAAGGGCACTAAAATGGATGGTTTTCCGGTGATGGCCAGTTCCGCCAATGCCATAGCTCCGGCTCTTGAAACCACCAGATCTGCCGCTGCATAAGCCAGCACCATGTCTTGAATAAATGGAAGATGTTTTACCTGTGCCAAAGTGCCTGCTGGAATGGCTTGTTCTGCTTGTTCTGCGAAAGAAGCGCCTGTTTGCCAAAGTACTTGAATACCTTCGCTGGCCCATATGGGAGCACAGGTCAGCATGGCTTTGTTGACCGCCAGTGCGCCTAGACTTCCGCCAACAATGAGAACCAGGGGGGTATTTGGGTCGAAGCCCAACTTGGTTTTGGCGGTTTCTTTGGTCATGTTAGTTTTCTCCAGCGCTTCGCGAACGGGATTTCCGGCTACTACGATGTTTTGAGCGGGGAAAAATTGCTCCATTTGCGGGTGAGCCACGAAAATTCGTTTGGCACGTTTCCCCAAAAGCCGATTGGTGATGCCGGCAAATGCGTTTTGTTCCTGAATAAAGAGTGGCGTTCCGGTGGTAATGGCCGCCAAACCAACCGCTGCACTGGCGTATCCTCCGGTGCCGACAACAGCAGCCGGTTTCATAGCTTTAATCAAATTCCGGCACATCCACCAAGACTTGATGACTTTCCACGGCAGGGAAAGATTGCGCCAAATATGGGAGCGTTGGAAACCCGCCATGGGTACGCCGAAAATGGGGTAGCCTGCAGCTGGAATTTTTTCCATTTCCATGCGACCTTGTGCTCCAATGAATTGGAATTGCAGATTCGGGTCTTCCTTTCCAAGAGCCTGGGCAATGGCTAAAGCGGGGAAAATATGTCCCCCGGTTCCTCCGCCGCTAATGAACAGGACACGCTTATTCATCTTCCGGCTCCTCCTCTGCCTGGTGTTGAACGCTCCTGCTGATAGATAAAATAATGCCAATCTGAATTCCGGAAAATATGGTCGAGGTTCCACCCATGGAAATAAAGGGTAGTGGCTGCCCGGTGACCGGAATTAGATTTACGGCCACACACATGTTTACAAATGCCTGAATAACAAGACTCATTCCCATTCCGAGAACGGCAAATGTGGCAAAGGCTTTGTCTGTCCTGGAGGCAATCCGCAAGACCCTATACATGATAATCAGGAATCCCAGTAAAACGGAAAGTCCGCCTACGATAATGCCTAATTCTCCAATCATAAACGCATAAATAAAATCTGAGTATGATTGTGGAAGGCGGTATTTGGAAATGTTATTTCCCGGCCCTGCACCCTGAAATCTTCCCTGTGCAATGCTCATTTTGGCCTGCTCTACCTGATAGGTGTCTTCTGGTTTTTCTTCAAAGAAGTTCTCCACCCGGTTTTTCCAGGTTTCCAGTCGGGGTAAAATATTCGGTGCTACAAAGGAAAGTCCTACCAACAGAGCGAATCCGGCTACTGCCGTGGCGTAAAGTTTGCCTAAGTGTTTCAGTGAGACTCCTCCAATGAACATGAGAATGGTGGCCGTGAGGAACAAAAGGGCCGCCGTCGAGAAATTTGCAGGCAAAATCAATCCGCAAATAATGACAGTAGGAATGGCTACGGGTAAAAAGCCTTGCTTAAAGTCTTTGATGACTTTTTGCCTTCTTGCCAATACACGGGCTATGTAGAGTAAAAGGAAAAGTTTAGCTACATCGGACGTTTGGAAGGTTTGTGACATTCCGGGAATAGGAAGCCAACGGGCCGCTTCATTTACATTGGTTCCCATGGCCAAAGTGATGATCAGCAAGGGAATCGTACCGGCCACGGCTAGTACAGAAATGTTGGAAAACCAGGTGTATGGCAGCCTGTGAACCACGAACATAACCGCCAGTCCCAGCAGTAACATCATAAAGCGATTCAAAAGGTAGTATTCTGCGTTTCCACCTCTGAACCGGAACGCCAAACTGCCCGCAGCAGAATACACGGTCACCGTGGACAGGATGGCGAAAAGAATCACCAAGATCCACGTAGGCCGGTCACCTTGCATATAAGTTAGTAGGCGCTTCACTGCTTTATGGTTAGAGTTCGTTTACCCATTGTTTAAACTGGCGGCCACGGTCTTCGTAATTTTTGAATAAATCGAAGCTGGCGCATGCTGGGGAAAGCAATACTTTATCTCCATTTTTCCCCATGTAATAAGAAGCTTTTACCGCTTCTTCCATGCTTTGGGTTTCCATGATGGAAGGCACCACGTCTCTGAAGGCTTCCAACAATGGCGAGTTGTCTGTACCAAGGCAAATCAGGGTTTTTACCTTGTCTTTTACCAATGGAATTAAACTGCTGTAATCATTTCCCTTGTCTACTCCACCTGCAATCCAGATGACAGGTCCTTCTGTGCATTCGAGTGCGTACCAAACGGCATTTACATTCGTGGCTTTGGAGTCGTTGATAAAATCGATTCCCTTGATTTTTTGGACAAATTCCAAGCGGTGTTCGATGTTTTGAAAGTCGGCAAACGCCTCGCGAATGTCTTCTTTTGCAATGTCTTGAACTCGTGCTGCCAATGCTGCGGCCAGCGAGTTGTACACATTGTGCTTTCCTTTTAAGGCTAGTTCTGTGATCATTATTTCGAAAGGAGTTTGATCTGTTTCTGTGGGTATGTACAATGCTTTATCTGTAGACCAGGCGGCTAAGTTTTTCTTAGGCCCCGCACCATAAGCGAGAATGGTTGAGCGGAATGGCCTACCCTGCATCATCCGTAAGGATTCCTCATCGTCTGCACACCAGATGAAAACATCGTTTTCCGATTGGCTACGTAGCATATTGAATTTTGCCTCGTAGTACAAATCCGCTGTGTATTGATATCGGTCTAAATGGTCTGGAGTAAGATTGGTGAGAATGCCGGTATGTATGCGGAATGTATCCAGCGCTTCCAGTTGAAAACTCGATAATTCCAAAACATAATGTTCCGGATCGTGATCGTGTAAAAATAAATCCATGGCGAAGCCGCGACCTACATTTCCAGCGCAACGCACATCTAATCCGCCTTTTTTATAAACGTGATAGGTTAAAAGCGTGGTGGTGGTCTTTCCGTTCGTGCCGGTAATTCCGGTGATTTTGGCTTTTGTAAACCGGCCTGCAAATGCAATTTCAGATACCACCGGAATGCCCGCAGCCTTAATTTTTTGCATGATGGCCGCCTGGGGCGGAATGCCGGGTGACTTAACACAAAGGTCCGCCTCAGGAAGGATGGCCAGTTGTTCAGCGGAAATCTCAAACGGAATGCCATGTTTTTCAAGAAGCTCCCGATAGTTCGGTTGTAGTTCTTTGGCATCAGACAAAAGGACTTTTAGCCCATGTTTCTTTGCCAACAGAGCCGCTCCAACGCCACTTTCCCCTCCACCAAGTACGATTACGTCGTATTTCATCGTAGTTTCAGGGTTATTATGGTTAGCAAGCCCAGACTTAATCCCACAATCCAGAAACGGGCTACAATTTTAGCTTCATGGATTCCTTTTTTCTGGTAATGGTGATGTAGCGGAGACATCAAAAAGATTCTGCGGCCTTCACCAAACCTCTTTTTGGTGTATTTAAAATAGCTTACCTGAAGAATGACGGATAGGTTTTCTACGAGGAAAATGCCACATAAAATTGGAATCATGAGTTCCTTTCGGATGGCGACGGCGAGCACGGCAATAATGCCTCCCAAAGCCAAAGAACCGGTGTCGCCCATAAAAACCTGCGCCGGATAAGCATTATACCAAAGAAATCCTGTACAAGCTCCCACAAAGGCAGCAGAAAATACCACCAGTTCTCCTGAATCCGGGATATACATAATATTCAGGTAGTCCGCAAATCGCACGTTTCCACTTACATAGGCAAAAATACCAAGGACCATACCGATGATTGCTGAGGTGCCAGTCGCCAAACCGTCTAATCCATCGGTCATGTTAGCACCGTTAGACACCGCTGTTACGATAAAAATAACGATAGGAATAAAGATGAGCCAGCCATATTTTATGGCATCTTCCCCCATCCATTCCAGCAGTTCTGCATAATCAAACTCATGGCTTTTTACAAATGGCAAAGTGGTTTCCAGCGTTTTGCTATCTGTATAGGTAACCTGCGTCTGGTTCGCATCGGAAGTGGTTTTGAAGGTTCGAACCCTTACGTCCGGATGAAAATAAAGGGTGATGCCCACGAACAATCCGATACCTACTTGTCCGATGACCTTGAATTTTCCGGCCAATCCCTTTTTATTTTTCCGGAATACTTTAATGTAGTCATCTAAAAATCCAATAAGGCCGAGTCCAATGGTAGAAACCACCATGAGAATTACGTAGATGTTGTTCAGTTTAGCGAAAAGAAGCGTAGGAATCAGAATGGCTGCCAGGATAATGAGACCGCCCATGGTCGGAGTGCCTTGTTTGCTCATTTGTCCTTCCAGCCCAAGGTCGCGAATGGTTTCACCGACTTGCTGGCGACGAAGTAAGGCAATGATTTTTTTACCCAATACCGCTGAAATGAGCAGGGAAACAATCATGGCCATGGCGGCTCTAAAGGAGATAAATGCGAAGACTCCGGCGCCCGGAACATCGTATGCAGCTAATATTTTGAACAATTCGTACAGCATGGTCAGGAGGGATTAGGATACTGTAGTTGAACGGATTGAATGAAATGCTCTGCATCATCGAAAGGATGCTTTACGCCGAGAATGTCCTGATAGGTTTCATGACCTTTTCCGGCAAGGAGAATCACATCTTTGGGCGTTGCCAGTCGAACCGCGGTACGGATGGCTTCGGCCCGGTCCTGAATGGTCAGTGATTTTTGAAAATGTTCCGGAAGGAGTCCTTTTTCCATTTCTTTTAAAATGGCTGCCGGATCTTCGAATCTTGGATTATCCGAAGTAAGAATCACCTGGTCGCTCCATTGTGCCGCCGTTTTCGCCATGATGGGGCGCTTTGCACTATCGCGATTTCCGCCGCAACCGATTAAAGTGAACAGGCGCTGACCGGGCATGATGACTTCACGCAATGTTTTTAATACATTTTCTACGGCATCCGGCGTGTGCGCGTAATCCACAATGCCAACCGGTCCTTTTCCCAGATAAATTTTCTGGAAACGTCCGCGAACGGGCATTAAGGTACTGAGGGTGGTAAGTACATGCATTTTTTCATGTCCCAGTAAACAAGCTGCACCATAGGCGGCCAGCAAGTTAGAACCATTGAATGCGCCGGTAAAATGCGTGGCAACTTCCACTCCGTCCATGTCCATGAGCAATCCGCCCATGTCGTTTTCGGTGATTTTTCCTTTAAAATCGGCCAAGGTTTTTAGACCGTAAGTTTTTTTCTGCCCTTTACAATTTTGAAGCATGAAAGCGGCTTGCTTATCGTCTGCATTCACCAGAGCAAAGGCATCTTCTCCCAATCCATCGAACAACATTTTTTTGGCTTTCATGTATTCGGTGAACGTGCCGTGGTAGTCGAGGTGGTCGTGGGTGAGGTTGGAAAAAATGGCGCCTTTAAATTTGGTGCCAGCCACACGATGTTGGTGTAGAGCATGTGAGCTTACTTCCATGAAGCAATAGGCCACTTTTTCTGTCACCATTTCATGTAAAAGGCTTTGTAGCTGAACCGCATTCGGGGTAGTATGCGTGGCAGGAATAACATCGTTGCCAATGCGATTTTCTACCGTGGATAAAAGGCCGGTTTTATAGCCCATTTGGGTGAACAGCGTATACAAAGTAGTCGCAATGGTGGTTTTGCCATTGGTGCCTGTGACGCCAACTAACTTAAGTCGATGCGAAGGATGGTCATAGAAATTGGCCGCAATAATGCCCAGTGCAAGGCTACTGTTTTGAACCTGCACATAGGTAATATCGGGTTGAACGGCTTCGGGAAAATGCTCGCAAATAATGGCGACTGCCCCTGCGTGAATGGCTTTTTCGATATGGTCGTGGCCATCGGTTTGGGTACCTTTTACCGCTACAAACAGGCCCAGTTTTTTCACTTCACGGGAATCGGAGGTCACGTGCGAAACCGCCACCTGGGTAGAACCCTGAATGGCTGCAATACCTGCTTTATATATGATATCCCTGAGCAACTTCATGGCTTGAGTGTAAGTTTAGCCAGGGCGGGACGTTGCGTTCCTGCCGGAGGAAATTGTGCCACCACCCATCCTCGGCCTTCGGTTTCTACATGAATTCCCAAGGTGGTCAGCAAGTAAATGGCGTCTCTGGCTCCCATTCCCATCAGGTTTGGCATTTGATTTCCGGATGGTGAAAGTGGTTTTACCTGATCGCTCCGCAGCACAGGCTGTATATATGGCGCCGGTGGTAATTCTGGAAGAGGCAAATTCAAATGCTTGGATACTTGTATCAAATCGGTGGTGGCAGTAGGTCTTATCATGGGTTTTCTTCCGGCCAGTCCATCACGCAAGTCGCCATAATGGTGGCGATTCAAGTCGAAGGAAGAGGAATACACCAAATCTGCCACGGCGCGGAAAACCGGTCCGGCGACTACGTTTCCATAAAAACCATGCGTGGCTGGATTGGTTACCACCACAATGCAGGAGTATCGAGGTTGATCTGCCGGAAAAAACCCACAAAAGGAAGCCCTATATTCAATGTTGCCTTTTTCTCCGTAGCCTGCTGCTCCTTTGGATACTCTGGCGGTGCCGGTTTTTCCTGCAATCAGGATTTCATGCCCTTTGAGGTTGGTGGCTGTTCCGTTTTCTACCACGCCTCGCAATGCACTGCGTAAGGCGGTGAGTGTGGATTCGCTACAAATTTTTTCCTGCATTACCTGCGGTGGAAACTTTTGTAAAACGGTTCCTCTTCTTCGCCATTCGGTTACGAGTCTGGGGCGCATCATGCGGCCGTTGTTGGCGATGGCATTGTACAGGGTCAGGATTTGTAATGGCGTCATCCGCATTTCGTAACCGATGGACATCATGGGCAGTGTAAGCCCTGACCATGTGCTGTCTGAGGTGGATTTTACAAGTGGTCTTGGTTCATTGGCCAAATCAATTCCGCTGGGTGCGTCTAATCCCAAACGTTTGTAATGATTTACAAACTGATCCGGGTTGTTCCGGTAATGTTGGAGGACGAGTTTGGCCATGGCCACATTGGAGGAAACCTCCAGTGCATGTTGAATAGAAATCCGTCCATGTCCGCCGATTCTGGAATCGGTGAGGGTGTGATTATAAATCCGCAATTCACCGTTGCCTGTTTGTACGCTGTCTTCCAGCCGGATGTAACCATCTTCCAACAAGGCCAGTAGGGTCATGATTTTTACGGTAGAACCGGGTTCTGTGCTTTCGCTAACGGCGTAGTTGATTTCTTCACGGCAGGTGCCATCCGATTTTCTTTTCAAATTGGCCATGGCCCGGACATATCCGGTGGCCGTTTCCATCACAATGACGCAACCATGGTCGGCTTGATTGAGCGTTAATTGTCTGGCCAGTTCTTCGTGAGCCACTTCCTGAATTTGCGGATCGATGGTGGTGATGATATCCACACCGTCTTCCGGATCCATGGTGTTTTCTGAAGCTGCGGGCCGCCACACATCTCCTGCCAGTTTTTCCATGAGTCGAAGTCCTTCTTTTCCCCGTAATTCAGGGTTGTAATGGACTTCTAAGCCATAACCGGGGCTGTTTCCGTCCGGACGTCCGATGGTTCGGGCGGCCAAATCTCCCAATGGTTTTTCCCGACGGCTATATTCAGATAAAATGATGCCTCCTCTGTTTTGTCCCATGCGGAAAATGGGAAGTTTTTTTAAGGTTTGGGCATTGGCAAAAGAGATGTTTTTACCCAAGAACATGTAGCGCTGGCCATCTCGGCGGCCGCGAGTAATTTTTCTTTTCCATTCCTTCGGACCACGACCGGGAAGCACTTTGGCCAATCCGGCACAAAGAGAATCGATATCACGAGTAAACACTTCGTCGCTAATCCCGGAGGCGCGGGTATCCATGTGCAGTTCGTAGACTGGTACGGAAACGGCGAGGTACGAATGATCGGCTGCCAGAATGTTTCCACGGGCCGCTTCAATTCTTTTCAGCACAAAAGTGGCTTCTCTGGCTTTTGCCCGAAGAGAGTCGCCTTCGACCCACTGGATGTAGATAATTTTGGAGACGATTACAACTGCCAACAGCATAAGCACGTAGTAAAAACCACGTGCTTTCATCAGAATATGTTGGCGTGTACTCACTGGGTTGAATTAGTAAATCAGGTTCAAGCTATCTTTAGACAGGGTAATTACCCTAGGTGGTGTTTTTGGAATTACAATACCGGTAGTGGCCAGTTTTTGGGCAATTTGAAATTTTCGTGAGGTTTGGCGAAGTTCGTTTTTCAATGAGACGGACTCGGATCTTAGTTCTCTTAGTTCTATTTCTAGTCTTTCAATTTGCTTGACCATGTTCACCGTACGGTAGGAAAAGCTGATATAAACAATACCAATGCCCGCCAGAAAGGACAGGAAAATCAGATTTTTCTGAAATACCTCTTTTTCCAGCAGGTCGCCCTGAAGGATTTTGAGCAGAAGCCCCTTTTTATCGCCGGTTGCACTCTCCTTTTTCATAGGCGTTCTGCAATTCGGAGTTTGGCACTTCTGGCCCTGGAATTGATGCGTATTTCATCTTCATCCGGGGCAATCGCACTCATTTTTACGGGTTTGAAAGGCGCAATCACATGGCCAAAGAAGTCTTTTTCCACGATGCCTTCCAGGTTTCCGGAACGGATATAATGTTTCACCGGACGATCTTCCAGAGAATGGTAACTTATCACCACAAGTCGGCCTCCCTTTTTAATCAGGTTTGGTGCGGAGGTGAGTAAAGCATGCAGCGCTCCCATTTCGTCGTTCACTTCGATGCGCAGGGCCTGAAGAATCACGGGAAGTGTTTTGGCCAGTTTGGCAGGATGCACCAGGCCATGAAGTAATTTTTTTAGGGCTTCCGGGGTATTAACCGGATCGGTTTCTCTTGATTTTACAATTCGTTCTGCCAATCTTTTGGCGTGAGGAAATTCGCCAAAAGATTTAAAAATCCGAGCCAGTTCATCCTCAGAATAGGTATGGAGTAGGGTGGAGGCATTTAAGTTTTGAGAAGGATTCATGCGCATGTCCAGAGGCGCATTCACCCGAAGGGTAAACCCTCTTTCCGGTGCATCAAATTGGTGAGAGGAAACGCCTAAGTCGGCTAAAATTCCATCGACCTGATTGATTCCATGAATATTCAGGAAGTTCTCAATGAATCTGAAATTGGCGGGAATAAAAAGAAGTCTGGGGTCTTCGGGCAGATTGGCTTTGGCGTCTGGATCCTGATCGAAGGCCACTAATTTCCCGGAAGGAGAAAGTTTTTTGAGGATGGCGCGGGAATGTCCACCTCCGCCGAAGGTGACATCTACATACAGGCCATCCGGATTTTGCACCAGGGCTTCCACACTGGTGTCGAGCAGTACGGGTGAGTGATATACAGACTGTTCCACGGTTTAAATGGTTTCATCTGTGTCCAAATCCAAAGATCCCATTACTTTTTCCGCCAATGCAGCAAAATCATCCGGATCTATTTGCATCATGGCTTCGTACTGGGCCTTGGACCAAATTTCAATTTTGTTTCCGTTGGCGCTGAAATACACATCGGTATCTACGCCGGCGTATTGCAGTAACTCTTTGGGCAACAAGAGCCGCCCTGCGCTATCCAAAGTAAGTGGTGTGGCACCATTGTTGAATTGCCGGATGAACATCCTGTTTTCTTTCTTGAAAGGATTGAGCTTCTGCAATTTAGCGCTTATCGCATCCCAGGCAGGTCTTGGATACAGGACCAGGCAGGTTTCAAATCCACGGTTTATCACAAACTCTTCAGGAGCAGTATCGCCCAACTGGCGCTTCAGGGCAGCGGGGAACAAAACCCGACCCTTTGCGTCCACTTTGGCTGTGTATTCTCCTATAAAATTCATGCGTAGATCTTTCGGCAGGGTAAAAATAGAAACTCTTCACCACTTTACCCCACTTTTTCCCACTTTTTCCCACTTTGTTGAAAAGTTCTTTCCTTTTTTGGGTCTGAAATACGCGTTAATTAACTGAATTTCACAATATTACTATGGTGTTTGATGCGCTCATGGGCCAGGTGGCGCAATTTTTTCACATCTGGATGTTATTTTATTGAATATTAAAGTTTTAAATGGTTTTTTTGAAATGAATGATTTCAATTTTCAGTCGATTTCATCCCCTCAAACCTTCCTTTGTGGGAAAAGGTGGGAGCGATAAACTTTCCCAATTTATCTCGATTGAAACAGACGTATGTATTTTTCCTTACTTTTGGGTTGAACATCGGCCCGTGTATTTATGGACGTTCACATCAAGAAAGAAGGCGAATTCGAATACGTAGAGCAGGGCTCAGGACCTGTAATCCTTGTGCTCCATGGGCTATTCGGGGCGCTTTCCAATTTCCGGGAAGTGATACAGCATTTCAGCAAAGACTACACTGTAGTTATTCCTTTAATGCCTATTTATCATCTTCCCATCATCAGCACTAATGTAAAAAGCCTCGCCAGGCATATCGAACAGTTCATTGCTTTTAAAGGATACGATAAAGTGACCTTGTTGGGCAATTCACTGGGTGGTCATGTGGGCTTGATTTATACGGCACTGCATCCTCATAAGGTTCGGCACCTCATCCTTACCGGATCTTCCGGGTTGTACGAAAATGCGTTTGGCGGTTCGTATCCGCGCAAATCGGATTATAATTTTATCCGTAGTCGGGTAGAATACACTTTTTTCGATCCTAAAGTGGCCAACGATGAGCTGGTAGATGAAGTGTTCGAAATTGTGAACAACAAAGCCAAAGCCATTCGAATTATTTCCTTAGCCAAATCGGCCATTCGGCATAACATGGCTTCCGAATTACCCGGAATGCGTGTTCCTGTTTGCCTCATTTGGGGAAAAGAAGATCATATTACTCCTCCCGAAGTGGCGGAGGAATTTCATAAGTTATTACCTACTTCAGACCTTTTCTGGATTGATCAATGCGGTCATGCACCCATGATGGAGCAGCCCGAAGCATTCAATGCCATCCTGGCCAATTGGCTGAAAGCACATACCACATGAGTTGGACCTTTATTTCTTCTGTTACTTCTCCTGCCGAGTGTCCTCCCCCTACTAAACCTGAATTTGCCTTCTTAGGAAGAAGTAATGTAGGTAAGTCGAGTCTCATCAATGCGCTCGCAGGACTTCATAAATTGGCCAAAGTCTCCGGAACACCGGGGAAAACCCAAACCATCAATCACTTTCTGGTAAACGACCAATGGTACCTCGTGGATTTACCCGGCTATGGCTATGCCAAAACGTCCAAAACCATGCGGGTAAAATGGTCTAAATTTATTGCCGCTTACCTCAAGGAACGTTCTAACTTGATTAATCTCTATGTCTTGGTAGATATCAGACATCCATTGCAAGCCATAGATAAGGAGATGATGTTTTGGTTTGGTGAAAACCAAATCCCTTTTTCTCTGGTTTTTACCAAAGCAGATAAATTGGGAAAAGTAAGCCGTCAGAAGCACGTAGATGCCTACATGAAAGCGTTAAGTGCCTTTTGGGAGCCGTTGCCTGCCTATTTTATTACCAGCGCAGAAGAGAAACAAGGCTGCGACGACATCCTGGCTGATGTGCAAAAACTCATTCCTTTCTTCAAAGAGAAGTAATCTTTTTTGATTCGTATTCAGGACACCGATCTCTTGTAGGTCGGTTTTTTTTCGCATAAAAAAAGGCCGATACATGGTATCGACCTTCTTATTTGGATTATTTGAATTAGTTCACTAAGCTGGTGAACTCGCTGTTCTCTCTCAATTTCAAGAATTCTAAATCTGCTTTTGCTTTGGCTTTCAGGCTGGCGTCTTTTTGAATAGCTGTTCTCAGGTTTTCAAATACGGCCTGATTGCTTTTGGTGCGAGCTGCAGCAACTGCGCGGAGATAGAAACTCATGGCTTCATCTTTTTCATTGGCACAGCTCAGTGTATTCATGGCTTTTTCAGCTGAACCGGACAGAATTTGAGCCAATGCTGCGTTGAAGGAACAATCGTTGCCGAAAAGGCTAACCGCTTCGCTGTATTTGGCCTGGCTGATGAAAATGGTACCCAGATTGTAGTCGGCTTCTTTGCTTGCTCCGCGTGCTGGTGTGAGATACTGAAGTGCTTTGGCACGATCTCCTTTGCGAACATAAATACCACCGATGTTGCCTTTAATAGTCATGTCATTCGGGGTAAGTTTTTCTGCTTTCAAAAATTCTTGAAGTGCTTCGTCGAATTTCTTCTCTTGTGTGTAGATAACGCCTCTGTTGTTAAACGGACGCGCATCTTCAGGGAATTGACGCTCGGCATTAGCCAGAATTTGCAGGCGCTGTTCGTTAGTGGTAGCGATTTTCTCTGCAGTATACAGAAACTCTTCAACATTCAGTTTTTCAGGGCTGTTCATGGCGAATGACAACAACTCTTCGTTGGTTTTTTCTCTTTCTTTCACTGTTAATGTTACTTCAACACGGCGCAGTGGTCCGAGTACTTCTTTTTCTAAAGCGCTGTAGATGGTGGCTCCGAATTTGCGTAAATCGGCATTGCGTACACCGCTGTTTACTTGTGAAGTCACATCGCTTTTCTTTTCAAATTTGGCGTTGCCCATGCGAGCAGAGAATCCTGCGCGGTCTTCGCCATTTCCGTTAGAAACGAATTGGACGGTGGTTACTTTTTTCTCTTTTACAAAGTAATCCATAAACATTTTTCTAACCGCTTCTGCACGGGCGTTAGATAATGTTTGGTTTTTGGTTTCTTCTCCGTCTGGTGAAGCCCAGCCCTGGATGTCTACTTTTTCAAGTGTAGCTCCGGCGGCCATTTGTGCATCTACGAAAGCTCTAAAAGCTTTCATTTCTTCAGACTTTCTTTCGCCCGGGCGAATGGTTGAAGAGTTATAAGCGAAGAAGAAAGTCGCTTTTTGTGTTTTGTAAACGGGACCGAATTTGTTGGAAGATTGTGTGAAACGAGCCGTTGGCTGAACCAATCTTGGGGTAGTGATTACACCTAAAGCAATGGGAGTTGTGGTAGTTTCGGATTTTTTCTCTTTTCCGTTGACTGAACCTGTTCCAGATACGTGTAATTCGGCAACTTCCATGGCATCGGTAAATGCGATGGTAGATTTATAGGCCTTGATGGAACCTCCGTCGCGGCTGATGACTTCTCCGTTTCCGGTAGCTCTGTCGCCCTGGAAGGTGACCGCTTTGAAAGCTCTTTCTCCACCTTTATATTTAAGTACTGGAGTTAAAGTAGCCGTACCTTTACGTGGCATCACCTTCGCCGGATATTCGGCTGAAATGGTAATAGTCACTGAATCATTATGTAATTCCAGAGGACTTGGATTTACTTTGTAGTTGATCAGGTTAAGGTTGAATTTTCCGCAACCCGTAAGTGCTGCACCAACTAGGGCTATTGAACCGATTTTTTTCAGGGACATACGCAATCGTGTTTATTCTCAGCTGCGAAAATAGGGCTAAGTTTTGCAAATTGGAAATTTTGCAAGTCTATTTATCACATTTTTAGGATTTGAGAGAGGTGTTTTTAGATTTTTCGAAAAGATTCAAAAATTTTTACCTCCGATTTTACAAATAATAGAGGTCTAAAAAACAGTTATTTACAATTAAATATATTAGATTTTTAATTTTTGAGGGGATGAAGTTTATAAACTTCATTTATGCATGTCTCCGGGTGGAATAAGTTCCCTGAAATGAATGCCGGGCGCAAGCGGCATCTGCGTAAATTCTATTAATTGCTCAAGAATGCTGGGTTGTTGCACAAAATCATAGGCTGTAACGTCTACCACGACTACCGGAACGCCCGGAAGTTGTTTCAATAATTCGAAATAGCCTGATTGAATGCTGCTTAAATAGTCATCCGGGATTTCTTGCTCATATGCACGCCCTCTTGAAATGATGTTTTTACGCAATCGGTCCCTTTCAGAATGTAAATACAAAATGCGATCCGGCAAACGGATATGGTCTTTGATGATGCTAAACAGTCTTTCGAACAATGAAAATTCCGGCTCCGGAAGGTTAATCCGTGCAAAAATCACGGATTTCATCACGAAATAATCCGCCACAATCAAGGGCTGAAACAAATCCGGCTGCAATTCATCCTTCATTTGCTGATATCGCTCTGCCAGGAAACTTAATTCCAATGGGAACGCATATTTTGATGGATCTTTGTAAAAACCGGGCAGAAAGGGGTTGTCACTGAATTGTTCCAGCATAATCCGGGCGGAATGTCGCTCGGCAATCATGTTGGCAAGGGTGGTTTTCCCGGCCCCAATGTTACCTTCTATTACCAGGTATGTCCAGCCCGATTTATCCATGCTCAAAAATATAGACTTCTCCTTTGTCCGGGCACGCTAAAAGTAATTCTTGCATGGATTTTTTCAACACCGGGTGAATAAGCTTGGGCGAAAGGGCCGCAAGTGGTAGCAAAATAAAATTCCGCAAATGCATTCTCGGATGGGGAATCACGAGTTCCGGAAGTGCTAAGATCGTTTCCCCAAACAGCAGTAAATCTACATCCATGATTCTTGAAACATATCCGGACTCTTGATGTCGCGTTCGTCCGCAATGCGCCTCGTATTGGAGCAGGGTTTGGAAAAAGACTTCCGGCGTTGTGGATGTTTGGATCAGCAGCACCTGATTCAAAAAGTCCGGTACGCCTTCCATGCCCCAGGGCGAGGTGCCATAAATGGGCGAGGCTTCCGTGACTTCAAACCCTTTTTCTGTGATCCATGCAGGAAAAGCCCGAATTTTTTCCAGCGTCCCTGGCATATTTCCTCCTAATTGGACCACAGATTGAACCATTTGGTCTGTTTTTCGTTTCACACAAAGGAAATGAAAATTTACGTGTGCAGTCCCCCCATCCCTTTGTCGGTTTCGGCCGTGCAAGAGGGATTCACCGAGGCTTTGTTCAAAGCCCTGAATCCGCCCTGGATGCCCATGAAAGTGGTTCATTTCGGCGGTTGTACTACCGGAGACCGGGTCGTGCTAAGGCTTGGGCCGCCTTTTCTGCCTTTGATGTGGGAAAGTTTAATTACACAACACGGACATACCGACCACTCTTTTTGGTTCGTGGACGAAGGTAAACGACTTCCATTTTTCCTGTCATCGTGGAAACATCTTCATTATGTGAGGGAAACGGAAGAAGGAACCATCATAGTGGACGATATTACCCTGCGGTTTTCATCGTTTTTATTTCGGCCACTTGGACTATTGATTCGCTATCAAATGGCATATCGGAAAAAGGCGTACCTCCGCTATTTTGCTTCTTAATGCCCTTTTTCCCTTCTTTTTTATTCGTGAAAAACTACGACCAGGATCTTGAATTCCATGCCGGTGGTTGTTCTGTGATGAAACGCAAGGTTTCCGCTGTTTGCTGACTCAGTAGAATGGGTTTGTCTTTTTGTAAATCGCTCACCAACTCCGGCGTGTACCACCGTAAAGTGACCAAAGCCAGCCCACTGGTTTCTTCCCATTGATAATTTTCGGATAAATGTTCCTGCATGGCTTGTAAACGTCTGGGATCATAATCCAAACAAAGTCTCAGGGTTACCGCGGAATGTTGAATTAAGTTGACCCGAATTTTGAGGCGAGCCAGCAGTTGAAATAATTCGCCGGTGATTTCTTCCATTACAAAACTGAGGTTCAGAGGTCTCAGGGACACAAGTACCTGATTTTGTTTTACAATGATGGCCGGAATATGGGGAGTGGCAGCGATTTCCCGGATGCAGGTGCCGGGAGCTTCGGGTGCCATAAAACTGGCGACCCTGAGTGGAATTTGCCTTTGTTGTAAAGGTTGTAAGGTCCGCGGATGTATCACCGATGCGCCAAAATAGGCTAGTTCGATGGTGTCCCGATAGGATAATTCCGGCAATAATTTGGCCTGGGGAAAAAGTGCCGGGTCGGCATTTAAGACGCCGGCCACATCTTTCCAGATAACTACTTCTTTCGCTTCCAACAGAAATCCGAGAATGGCCGCAGTATAATCACTGCCTTCCCGTCCGAGGGTGGTCCATAATCCGTCGCTGTTTTTTCCAACAAAACCCTGAGTGATTTGAATGCGCGCCACCACATTTTTTCTTATTTCTTGAAGTGCGCGTGCCGATGCGTTGAAATCTACGCGGCCTTCACGATATCGGTCGTCGGTGTGGAGCCAGTCGCCTGCAGACACAGGATACGCTTCTAATCCGGTATGGGTGCACCAGGTGCTGAAAATGAAAACGGAGAGGTTTTCGCCCATGGATACAATCTGGTCGTACACCTGGTCGAATGGACCTTGGGCGAAAGCGGAAATACCGCTGACCCATTGGGTCCAGAGATTTGAAAATATTTGAAAGACAGGATGCTGTTCGGGGAAAAGTTCGGATAAAATCGTCTGATGATATTGGGAAATTTCACGAAGTGGTTCGGCTGCGTTTTTTCCTTCAACCAGCAGATCTACAACTTTTTCAAGGGCGTTGGTGGTTTTGCCCATGGCCGAGACCACCACCCAGCAGCTTTGATTTTGTGGCAGTTGTGTTAAAAGACCTGCCATTCTCCGGATGCCATCTGCATCTTTGAGGGATGCGCCGCCAAACTTATACACCAGTGTGCTCATGGATGCAAAGTTAATCGACCTTTGATCCATTCGGGATCCAAATCGGCACCCCATTTTTTATAAAAGGCAATGGCTCCTTCGTTCCATTCAAGCACTTCCCATTGCAGGTATTTGCAGCCTTTAGCGTTTCCAAAGGCCATGATGGCTTCCATGAGCTGGCTCGCTGCACCGGTTCTCCGGAATTCCGGACGTACGTAAAGATCCTCTAAATATAACGTGACTCCTTTCCAGGTAGAATATCGGAAATAGACCAACGCGAATCCCACGATGTCTCCTGCCTGGTTTTCGGCCACCCAGGCATAAAAGGCGGGAAATGGTCCAAAACCATCACGAATAAGCTGCTCTACTTGAATTTCAACATCATTTGGTGCTTTTTCGAAGACGGCCAGGTCCTGAATCAGTTGAAAAATGGCCGGGGCATCATTTTTTTGTGCCGCTCTTACTTTACATGAGATCATCTTGCAGGGCGTCTATTATTGCCTGATACATGATTTCAGGCTGGTCGGCATGAATCCAGTGTCCGGCTTGTGGTATGGTTTGTATTTTGGCTTGAGGAAAGTGATGGAAAATCTGTGGTCTGTCGTTTTCTAGTACATACGGACTTCTTTCTCCGTGTAAAAAGAATGTCGGCCCATCGAAGCGTGCATTAACCGGTAAAGCCTGTCCGACTTGTTCAATGTTTCCGGCAATTACAGGCAGGTTAAAGCGCCAGGCCATGTGGCCGTTTTCGGTGCGATACAGGTTTTTGAGTAAAAACTGTTGCGATGGTGGATCGATGCCAAACGTGGCAAAGGTTTGTTCCGCTTCTGCTCTGCGTGTGTATTTTTCGGGCTGAAGGGCCAAAAGTGCTTCAAGAATTTTTTGATGATGCACGGGATAATAACGAGGAGCAATATCTGCCACCAACAAGGTTTTGACCCATGTGGGATAATGACAGGCCAAAAACATGGCCGTTTTTCCTCCCATGGAATGCCCGAGCAAATGGACCGGTTCACCACAAACCAATGCGATGGTTTTCTGAACGGCTTCGGTCATGGACGGATAATCGAATTGGTTGGTATGTTCCGATTTTCCATGATTAGGCATGTCGATGACCAACACCCGGAATTGTTCTTGCCATCTGCGGGCCAGGGTAGCCCAATTGTCTCCGGAGCCAAAAAGTCCGTGTAAAATAACCAGCCAGGGACCTTTTTCGCCGTACGTTACATGATGCAGTGCTGCCATGGTTCAGGGATTACAGCGGTGTTTGTACATGCGAATGGTATTGTCTAATCCGAAATACAGTGCGTCGCAAATGAGGGCGTGTCCAATGGAAACTTCCTGTAGCCCTTCGATTTCCTGACAGAAATAGGCCAAATTATCCAAATCCAGGTCATGGCCTGCATTGAGGCCTAAGCCGGCATCGAGGGCTTCTTTGGCGGTTGTTTTGTAAGGAGAAATGGCTTTCGCCCGGTCTTCAAAATATTGTGCGGCGTAGGATTCGGTGTACAATTCGATACGGTCGGTTCCGCTGGCTTTGGCGGCCGCCACGCGTTCGGGCATGGGATCCAGAAAAATGGACGTACGAATTCCGGCCTCGTGCAGTCTGGCAACGGTTTCGGTTAAAAAGGAAAGATGGGTTGTGGTGTCCCAACCGGCATTAGACGTCAATACGCCTGGCGGGTCGGGAACCAGCGTCACCTGGGCCGGCGTTACCTGAAGAACCAATTGTAAAAAGGCTTCATCCGGATATCCTTCGATGTTGAATTCTGTTTTTACGATCGGAGCCAAGTCCAGTACATCTTGTCGGCGAATATGACGTTCGTCGGGTCTGGGGTGTACCGTAATGCCGTCTGCTCCAAATCTTTCGCAGTCCATTGCTACCTGAACCACATTGGGTCTTTGGCCTCCTCTGGCATTGCGCAGGGTGGCTACTTTGTTAATATTTACTGATAAATGCACCATGGTTTGCGAAAAAACTAAATTATTTGGAGAATTGTTTCAATATTGCAACCGTTTCTCTGGAAAAGTTGTTAGAATCTCATGTTGGCAGCCGAAATCATTTCTACCGATATTCCTCCGCTTCGCACCAGCGATCCGGGATTAAAGGCCATTGCCTGGATGGAGGAGTTTAAATTGGCTCACCTGCCTATCGTGAATCATGCTGATTTTCTTGGAATGATTTCCGAAGAAGATATTTATGCATTGAACCAACCAGAAGAAGCGCTCGGCAATCATCCGCTCTCTTTGCCCAAGCCTTTTGTTCGGTCCACCGATCACGTGTTGGAAGTCTTGCGCATTGTGAACCTGATGTCTTTATCGGCCATCGCCGTGTTAGACGAACAAGACCGTTATTTGGGGTTGATTACCCAGGAAGAATTGGTGAAATATTTGTCTTCCATTACTTCGATTCGGGACCCGGGTGGAATTTTAGCCCTGGAAATTGCAGAGAGAGATTATTCTCTGGCGCAAATTGCACAGATTGTAGAATCCAACGATGCCAAGATTTTGTTTGTGTACGTGCAATCGGTACCAGACACCTCTTTGGTAGAAGTTACTTTGAAAGTAAATCGTCAGGATTTAAGAACCGTGATTGCTACGTTTCACCGTTACAATTATGTGGTGAAAGGGTTGTATCATGGAAGTGGAGACGATGATTTGGATGCTCGTTTCGAGAACCTGATGAATTTTATCAATTTTTGATTATTCAGGCCGTGGTGGAGCCATGAGGTTGCATCCTCGGACATCGGCATCATCGAAACGCCCTTCGATACTAAATGCCCCGTCGGCACGCATGCGTCCCACATCTTGTACGGCGATAAAAGCGCAGGAATGCACATTGGCCAAATCAATTATATTGACGCCGCCGAGTGTTCCGGTGGGAACTTGGTCGAAAGGGTCTTTGGGGTCGCGCATCCAAATTTTTACCCAGGGTGGCGATTTGAACCAGCCTTTTTCCCTGGCATAACATTGCGAGAGCATTTCCGTCATGCCATATTCAGAATGAATGGCAGATAAGCCAAAAGCGCGCATGAGTTTTTGATGAAGGGCGTCGCGGATCCATTCTTCTCGTCTTCCTTTCATGCCACCGGTTTCCATAAGGGTAATGCCATGAAGCGGCATGGGATGTGTTTCCGCCCAATCCAGTAAAGCGAAACTCACGCCTAAAACCAGGGTCGGAATCTGGGCTCGTTGGGCGGCATGCACTGCACCAATAAAAGTTTCATCGGCCGTGGGATAAAAACCACTTTGCTGAAAAGGCGACCTGCGGATCAATTCTGCCGTCATGTAGAGTAAAGAGGCGTTAGGGCGGTCCAGATAAGATGGCAGCAATCCTAAAATGGCCCATTGCTCCGGTGCGCCGTACTGGAGTGTAAATCCTTGTAAAAAGCTTTTTTCATAAAGTGAGGGTTGATGCACGTAATGTTTGGAACGTTGGGCCTGGGTTGTGGCGGATGATTCGAAACAAAGCGCCGGCGGTTCCGGTTGGTCGTGCACCGCATGATCCCGAAAAAACTCTACCGGCATAAAGGGAATTTGCCTCAGTTGTTTAATTCGTTTTGGGGAAATCCCCAATGCCTGGAGAAAGGCACGATATACGGGAACATGTTCTGCCTGATAATAGAATAGTCGTAGCGCCAGACGGTGAAACTGGTCTTCCGTTTGAATTTGAAAAATATCTTGAATGAACCGCTGGTGTTGCATGAGCTACGCTACAAAAAAAAGACCACCCGATAACAGGTGGCCGTAAACAATCCGTTGAACCATTAAAGAAGATTAATAAAAATCTTCTTCATCTTCTTCGTCGTAAGTGTCGAAGTCTTCCAGGTCAGAGTCTTCGAGAAAATCCAAATCTTCATCATCATTGTCATCCTCGTCATCTTCGAAGAGATCTTCATCCATGTCATCATCCTCATCCTCATCGTCCGGGCCGAAACCGGAAGCGGAAGCCATGTACATGTTCACACCGAACATTGATGAATCTAGTTCTGTGTCTGCCGTGGGGAGTGCGGTAAACTTCATGTGTACGCCCTTTTGTGGTTTAAATTTAGTTTGCTTTGACTTTACTACAAAGGTATAGGATTGGTTTGAAAATTTCCAAGCACCTATTCATCTCCTTACTTAATATTGAACATGTAATGTATTTTCCATCAATTTTAAGTTTGGTTTTATACCTAAAAAATGTTTTAACAATTTGACATTCTGATGGTAAAAATAAACATCCTTAACATTAAATTAATTTCAACACTTTACCTTTGTCCGGAAATCAAGTAAGATTTTTATGGAAAATGAACATTTTAGAATCTTATTGGTAGATGATGAGCCAGATATTCTTGAAATTCTGTCTTATAATTTCAGGCGAGAGGGTTATCAAATCGCATTGGCCGGTAATGGAAGGGAAGCGGTAAAAACAGCGCTCCAATTCCAGCCTCACCTGGTCATTTTAGATGTGATGATGCCTGATTTAGACGGCATTGAGACGTTGAAAGAATTTCGCCAGCATGAGGCATTGAAACAAACCCTGGTCTGTTTCCTCACAGCACGTGGGGAAGATTATTCTCAAATTGCTGGTTTTGAAGCCGGTGCAGATGATTATATTTCCAAGCCATTGAAGCCAAGGGTTTTGATGAGTCGTGTGGCGGCACTTTTACGAAGACTGCCTCAGCCCAATACGAAGGAACAAACGGCCCATGACGTGATAAAAGTGGGAAATCTCCTGATTGACAGGGAGGCGTATGTGGTCATGCAGGGTGATGTGCCATTCCATTTACCCAAAAAGGAATTCGAACTCCTTTATTTACTTGCCGGAAAGCCTGGAAAAGTATTTTCCCGGGAAAAAATCCTCAAAAAAGTGTGGGGCGACGACGTGGTGGTAGGTGATCGAACCATTGATGTACATATCCGTAAATTGCGGGAGAAAATCGGAGAAACCTGCATCAAAACGGTGAAAGGGGTCGGTTATAAATTTGAATGGTAAACATGCCTTTTCAGGGTTTTTTGTCTTTGAAACATGCGTCTCCACGCCAGCTGTCTCTGTTCGTGGCGCTGGTGGCTTGCCTGAGCCTGGCTCCGGTGGCGGCCCTGGTTTTTCTTCTGACTCTTGGAGACATTCCGTGGACGGCTTTATTGGTTATGGTATTGGTGTTTTTTCCTTTGATTTTTACTCTGGTTCGCATCGCTACGGAAACCTTTGTGTACCGGAAAATTAAACTGGTGTACAAAACCATCCACCGACTCAAAGCCCGCTCTCCGGAAGATCCCGGTCTGCTCACCCGAATTCGTGCCGGAGGCGACGTGATTGGGCAGGTGAACGAAGAAGTCATCGCCTGGGCCGATAGAAGACGCGCTGAAATAGAAGAACTGAAAACCATGGAATCTTACCGAAGGGATTTTATTGGTAATCTATCTCATGAACTAAAAACGCCCATTTTTAATATACAAGGTTATGTAAGTATTTTAGCAGAAGGCGGATACAAGGATGAAGAAATTGCTGAAAAATACCTACGTTCGGCGGAAACCAACATAGAACGAATGATTTCCCTGGTAGAAGATCTGGATACCATGTACAAACTGGAGTCGGGTCGTTTGCAATTGGTACTGGAACCACTGGACATCGTTCAATTGGTGCGGCAAGTGATGGATTTGCTGGAATGGCCTGCCCGACAGCGCGATATAACACTGAAATTCAAAGATTCTGAGCCCGCGCCGTTTCAGGTAATGGCCGATCGGAATGCCATTCAGCAGGTGATGACCAATCTGCTCATGAATTCCATTGTGTATGGCAAGCAAGGCGGCTGCACCAAAGTCTCTTTTTACGACATGGACGAAGTGGTTCTGATTGAGGTGACCGATGATGGTCCGGGGATTGAAGAAAAACATTTACCACGCTTATTTGAAAGATTTTACCGAATCGATAAAAGCCGCGCAAGGCATCAAGGTGGAACGGGACTGGGACTTGCCATTGTAAAACATATGGTAGAGGCACACGGACAAACCATTTATGTCCGCAGCCTGGTGGGCAGAGGCTCCACCTTTTCTTTTACTTTGGCCAAAGCCTGACGGCCGTGTTTCTTTTACCAAATTTGTACCATGGCTCAAACCTTCATGGCGATTTCTTGGATTCGTTCCATTTGGTTAACGCCTAAAGGCTGGGCTTATCGCCATGTACAGAAGAAAAGAGTAAAGCATGCCTGGAAGCGACACCGGAAAAAGCTGGCCATGGTTTTATCTTTTTTGGAAGCGCAGCCCAAGGATCCGGGTTGGCTTTTTTGGGTAAATAAACGAGAAAAAGTACTGGAAGGATATTATGTAAAACAGCATCAGCCGGAAAGACCCATGTATGTTTTTTCCTTTCCCCTCACTGCTTTTTCCGGAACATCTGGGCCGAAACAAAAGGAGGGCGACGGGCAAATTCCTGAAGGTTGGTTTAAGATAGTTCGGCTGAATCCCGAAAGCAAGTTTCATCTTTCTATGCGTCTGAATTTTCCTCGTCCGGAAGATACGTTAGCCGCATTTCCCGACTCGCCTGGTTCAGACATTTACATCCACGGTGGCGCTTCCTCTACCGGTTGTGTGGCCGTGGGCGATACAGCCGCTGAATGGCTGTATGTTTTAACATTCTGGCAAATGATCTATCTTTCAAAACCGGTTCAGGTGGGGATTTTCTCCCATGCGGCGCCATTTGCCTCTGGCCGGTCTTTGAAAAATCCAAGCTCCCTCTTTTTCACGTAATGCGATTGCCATTCCGCCATTTTATGGGAAATCCAAGGCCAAAATCCTACCTTTGAAAGAAGTTAATGCAGGTATTTTAACCTGTTTCACCAGATTTGATTCGCAAGAAAGTTGGCATGGAAGAGCACATAGAAGAAATAAGTCCCGGATCAGTGCAGCGTAGTACCCCTATTCCTGTTATTATATTGAGTGGATTTTTGGGAGCAGGAAAAACCACGGTGCTCAACCACTGGCTTTCTCAGTTTCAGGATCAGAAAACCCTGGTGATTGAGAATGAATTTGGCGACGTAGGCATCGATGGTCGTTTGCTTTACAGTGCCGTTCAGGGTGTGGAAGAACTTTCCAATGGTTGCATTTGCTGTTCTTTGAACGAGGCTTTGTTTGATGTATTGGCGGACATTTCACAACTGGAAAATCCACCCTTTCGCATTCTGATTGAAACCACCGGCATTGCAGATCCGGGAAGTTTAGCTTCTATTTTTATTCGACCTGATGTGGCGGCTCACTTTGAGGTGCAGGCCCTTGTTACCGTGGTAGATGCGGAGCAGGTGGCCACACGTTTAAAAGAAATAGGCGAAGTGCATCGCCAGATTGCGCTAGCCGATTTACTTATTTTAAACCGTGCATCTTCTGCCAACATGGAAGATTTGGAAAAAATCCTTCGGGCGGTGAATCCGCTGGCTCCGATGTTTCCTGCGCCTGATGGGAAAGTGCCCTTGTCGGAAATTCCGCATCACCGGTTGCAATTTCCCCTTCGACTTATGATTCCGCCACAAGGAGAACCAGCTGCACATGAGATGAATAGCTTTTCTTTGCAGCCCAAATCGATATTCGACCCACGGGCTTTGCTTCATTCGCTCAATATGGCCATGGTGATGTACTATGAGCAGATTTACCGGATTAAAGGGTTTGTATGGGTGGCAGCTCCCGGGGAACCAGCGGGTAAAATGCCATGTTTGTTACAAACGACAGGTAATCGTACGACGCTCACCCCTGTGAATGAAGTTTTACCGGATTTTCCCGAAGGGCTTATCGTTTGTATTGGTCGAGGCTTGCAGCCCCAAGCCATGGAGAGAATTTTTAAAGCAGCCTATTATCCTCATTCTTTTTCATAAATTATTGGTAATGATTGATATACTTCATTATATCGATGGTGTTTTTACGCCTTCTGTTTCGGGAAAAACCCTTTCGGTGATCAATCCTGCGACCGGAGAGGTCTTTGCTCATTTGGCCAATGGTGGTGCAGAGGAGGTCGAGGCTGCTGTGCAGGCCGCCAATACAGCATGGCCCAATTGGTCTGGTTTGTCTGCCGAAGCACGCGGGAAATGGTTGAGTAAGCTGGCCGAGGCCATTGAAAGCCGGTTGGATTTGTTGGCTCAAGCGGAAACACAGGATACTGGAAAACCCTTATGGCTCACCCGGTCAGTGGATATTCCCCGCGCTGCGGCTAATTTTCAGTTTTTCGCAACTGCCATAGTGCATTTTGAAAGCCAGGCCCATTTGCAGGGTGATCGTTTTATTAATTATACCCGCCGGGAACCCATTGGGGTAGTAGGATGTATTTCACCTTGGAATTTACCCTTGTATTTGTTTACCTGGAAAATTGCTCCCGCTTTAGCTGCCGGCAATACGGTAGTGGCTAAACCTTCCGAAGTAACGCCTTATACCGCATTTTTGCTGTCTCAAATTTGCCATGAAATCCAGTTTCCCAAAGGCGTACTCAATATTGTTCAAGGTGAAGGAGCTGGCGTGGGTGCCGCAATGGTGGCGCATCCGGACATTCCTGCCATTAGTTTTACCGGAGGAACTTCTACCGGAAAGCATATTGCTGCCACGGCCGCCCCGATGTTCAAAAAATTATCTTTGGAATTGGGCGGAAAAAACCCCAATATCCTTTTTGCAGACGCGCCATACGAAGCGGCTTTGCAGACTGCTGTGAGAAGTGCCTTTACCAACCAGGGACAGATTTGTTTATGCGGAAGCCGCATCTTGGTGCATGCCTCTATTTTTGAAAAGTTTAAAGAAGATTTTGTGGCCAAAGTAAAGGCAATTAAAGTATTGCCACCCACTCACCCGGAGGCATTTATGGGGGCTTTGGTGTCCAAAGACCATCAGCAGAAAGTGGCTGCTTATGTGAAGTTAGCGCAAGAGGAAGGGGGAAGCGTTTTATGTGGCGGCCATCCGGTTGCCCATGGTGGTGGATTTTACTTTGCCCCAACGGTCATTGAAGGATTGCCTATGAATTGCCGAACCAATCAGGAGGAAATTTTCGGGCCGGTGGTCACCCTTTCGCCTTTTTCTTCGGAGGAAGAAGCGGTAACCTTGGCCAACATGAGCACCTATGGTTTAGCGGCACAAGTTTGGACCAACGATGTATCTCGGGCTCATCGTGTAGCTGCCGCCGTAAAATGTGGCATTGTTTGGGTGAATTGCTGGATGGTACGCGATCTGCGTACGCCTTTTGGAGGTATGAAATCAAGTGGCGTAGGCCGGGAAGGCGGTTGGGAAGCTTTACGTTTCTTTACAGAACCCAAGAATATTTGCTTAGACCTTGAACCGGGAAAGCCCAAGTAATTTTCACCATAATATCATGCCATTGGTTTTCCCCATGAATTAGTGTACCAAAAATTTATGAGCACCAAGTTCCGGGTGTTGGGGAAAAATGAGAACATACCAACCCGGTTCGAGTTGGTGTGACCATAAGAAATGTCTATCCTCATGGCATTTCCCAACTTGGGCTAATTTTCCCGTTAGGTGATAAAGTTCAAAGGTTGCAAAAGGTGGTACAGGGGAAAGGTTGAGTGTACCATGGTTTGGGTTGGGGAAAAGATTAAAATCTTGATTAGGAATACATTGAGGGGTGGCTACCGTAGTTTTGAAATGTTTGGTGCCATCAAAATCTATTTGCCATAGAGATAGGTAGCCATTTGAAAATTGACTGGGTACAGTCCATTGATAGTGCCGAATGGATTGGCTAAAGCCACTGCCTTGTATGGTATCTACTGTTTCCCAATGAACAAGATCTTTACTAAATGCGATGGTAAAAGCTTTGTTTTGAATTTCGCTGAGGGTGGTCCACAAAAACTGGATACCTGAGTTGGTGCATTTTGCCTCGGCATGTAATAAATCTACGGGTAATGGGCCTAAATCTTCAACGAAACCGAAGGTGGAAAAGGTAGAGGGGCAAGTTCCGCTTTGAACCACCGCCCTAAAAAAGCTTTGGGGACTCGTGGTACCTAAGTCATTCGGAAAAAGTGTATCATTGGTTATGGCGAGAGTGGAAAAGCTAGAGAAATCGGAACTGCTTGCCTTGTGCCATTCTACAATTTGGCCAGTAAATCCAGAAACAAATACTGGGTTGGGGGTTTGTCCTTGGGGAACAGATTGGTTATTGACGTTACCACCTGCACTGGTGGGATCTACGGGAATTCGGCCAACAACACTATTCGTATTCGGGCATGTACCATTAGCCAAGACGGCCCGATAGAAACTGGTTGAATTTAAATTGGTTTGGTTTAAGGTAGTGGTCGTATTCGGAATGCTACTCACCCCACTGGAAAAATCCGCTACCGGGGCGCTCTCCCACCTTACAATGTTACCGGAGTGTCCCGACAAAGAAAGGTTGGACGTATTTGTGCCACTGCAAACAGCAGAGGCATCAGCAACGGTTCCTCCCACAGGTTCTAAATCTAAGGTGAGCGGTTTGGTTTTTTCGACATTCGCGCATCCAGAGAGCCCTGTACCCGTGAGTGTCAAGATTCTACTTCTATCTGCTTGATCCGCGGCAGACGGAGCAAAAGTTGTATTGGTAAGCGCATCGGCCGTAGTATTTTGTTGAAAGGTTCCCGTAGCGTCCGGACTTGACCATGAGAGTGCTGAAAAGTTTGAAGCTCTTGCGCCTTGGGTAATGGGAATAGCAGTATTGCTTACACAATCCGTTACCGGAAGGCCTGGATCCAAGCCTAAAGGAGGGTTAGATTCAAAACTTGGACTTGAAGCCAGGAGGGAACTTTGGCAGGTAGGGCTGGAAAGAAATGCAATGGAAGTTACCTCAACCACATTGTTGCTTCCTGAAGAGGAGAGGTCTGGAATGGAAAAGGAGCCAGTTCCCGGGCTACCAGCCGTAAAAGAAAGAATGGTATTGCGTGTGGCGATGGTGTTGGTGCCAGTCACGTTATAGCTGACAATGTATTGGCCGGTAGCTAAACTGCTGCTTGAGATTTGTACATCTGTACTGCTTCCAAGGCAAGTGGCCGAAGCCGAAACAGAAAAGTCTGTAGTGTTGGGAAGTGTGTTGACTGTATTAAAGTTAAGGGTGTTTCCAGAGCTAGGTGTTCTATTACAAGCGCCTATGGTTACGGTGGAAATGGTGATGGTATTTGCACCTGGATTGGAGAGTGGAACCGTGGTGAAACTTCCAAAACCCTGGTTGGTGGTTATGGAAGTCGTAATGGGGCCTACGGTGTTGGCACCCGTAATAGAATAGGTTACACTATGTGTGCCATTTGGTAAAGCAGTGGAAGTTAAAAGAATATTTGCTCCCGATCCAACACAGGGTTCTGTAGGAGATTGAATAGAAAAGTTGGATGAAGTTAAGTTAATGGTGGATGCAACAATGGCCTGAACTGGGACGCGTACAGAGGTACATCCAGAAAGTGTGGTACTCACAAAATAAGTGGTGGTAGCACTTATCGTAGGCGTATTAAAACTGCCTCCAGAGCCCAGCGAGCTTCCTCCGGATGCGGCTGAGAACCAGTTTAATGTTCCTCCGGATGCAGTTGCCGATAAAGTTGCTGAACCTGAGCTACATATAACGCCTGGTGTGGTAGATGTGATTTCCGCCCCTGATATGGTAACGCTCGCCTCACTTGAGGTATGGGATAAACATCCACTTACAATTTCTACTTGGTAATATTTTACTCCAACCGGAAAGAGGTCAATGGTAAGGGTTCTTTCATTTCCGCCGGGAACGTCGGTGTATGGGCCTCCTGGAGTGGAAGAAACCCTCCACTGATAAATGTAACTTCCTGTTCCACCGGTTGGATTTACGGAAATACTGTTTGGTGCTACGTTGGCATTTAAGCAGTTGGAAATGCTGCTTGGATTCAGTGTGCCTCCCAGCGGACTTTCGGCAATGGCTGTAATGGTAAATGCATCAGAGGTTGTAACATATCCTGTTACACCTTCGGTTACTTCCACTCGATACCTATCTCCACCTTGTGCAGAAGCTACGGTTAGGCTGGAAGTGGTAGTTCCGGAAAAATTACCATCATCCGAAATGGATACGTAGGTGGTTCCTCCATCTGTGCTTCGAAACCATTGATAACTCAGGGGCGCGTTAATGGCAGAAGAGGCGTTTACCCGCATCACGGCTTCCCCTCCACTCAAACAAATAATCACGCTGCTGGCAGGTAAATTTCTCGCCACGGAAGGGGGGACGTTAATTGCATTCGTATTGTATGCTACAAAGGCTTGGTCTGTGACCCCGGAAGGTGTAATGAGAAGTTTTGTGATTTGGGTGTAGTTACCGGAATTGATCCCAAAATCCGATAAACGGAAAGCCATAAATCTGATTTGGCGAGTTGTGTTTGCTGACGATGCACTAATGGCTTTGGCTTGTGAAAAAGGAATGCCAGTAGTTACTGAGAATAAATCTAATGCATAGGTACCTAATGGTGCAATCGTACTCAAATCACGTTGAATGGCATTCCCAACAGTTTGGTTGTTTGCATCAATAAAGCGATAGGTATCCGTGGCGGTTCCAGAGGGATCTGCAATTTGTGTGATAATAATATCTGGTTCATTATCAGTTATTTTTGTTGGGTCTAAACTGTTGATGACAAATTCAGATGTTGCAGAAGTGGGGAGATTGGTGTAGCCTGTTCCTAAGTTTAAACCGCTTGGTCCGTCTGATAAAACATTTTGAATGGTTAAATCTCTAATGTTGGGGTGGTTGATAAGTCCAACACCTGTATTCCCATCCAATGCAGAACCTGCGGCTATAAATAAGGATGCCCCTGAGGTTGTCCCATTTAGAATTGCTGGAAATGCACTGAATCGACCGGGAGTAAAGACTTCCCCTTGGGCCACCAATAAAGCATCGTTGACGCCCGTGGAATAGGTGACGCCGCCATATGTAAAGCTTAACAGCGAATGAGAATTGTTGGGTAGTACAGGATTATTGCTGATAACATTGGTCTTCCAAAATGATCCAAAGTCTGTGGTAATCCCAGTTACTGTGGGAATGTTTGAAAAAGTAAATCCTGTAGCATTCACCGTACTGAATCCAGATTTGGTTACCCCCACTGAACCCGTGGCTCCGGATCCAACAATGGCCTGAATTTGAGTGGTCGAGATAACGGTGAAAGATTGGGCAGCCACTCCACCAAATGTAACAGCTGTTATAGAGGAAAAATTAGTCCCGTTGATCAATACAATCTCTCCTGTTCCAGCGTTTCTGGGGGTAAAAGTGGTTATGGTGGGCGCTTGGCTAAATAAAATTGGGCATAGAAAAAGAAGGATGCTTGTAAAAAGCAATGGCCTAAAGATAAACATGTATGTAGTATATGGGTTCTTAAAATGCGCCTATAGTTAATCAAGATATGCGAGCGCAAAACTAAGTAAATAGTTTTTATTTCCCTAAGCCTTTTCTTAAGGTAAACTCATTTAGTTTTGAAAATAAACAAGCAATTGATTGTATTAGTGTAATTGTATAAACCGATACGCCATTTCCAATCCATCCACCTGACTTTTTACAAAACGTGACAAATGCAGGTATTCTCCACGTGCATGTTCTAAAAAGGCAGAAGCCTGACCATACACTGCGGGAAGCGGCGCCTGTTGTATAAGGGCCCAACCCTCTAGAAAATCCTTCACTCCGCCAGAAATAATTAGGTGGGGTACGCTGGTTTTACCACCCGTTTGTACCAAGCAATTTTTCACAAAACCCAACATGTCTGAAGCAGTGTGACCCACGTGTACAAAAGGACTTTGATGATACTTTTCATGGTCTTGCGCCCGGAGCCATTCTAATTTTGAAAAATTGGTTCCTCCAAATGCGCCAAAATCTATAGCTGCCAAGGGCAATTGAAGTAAATGTGCCAAACTTTTGGGCCCCATGCCTTGGCCAACTTCCTTTACAATCACAGGAAATTGAGCGTGCGCCAATAGCTTATCTAAGGTATCTGCGGCGGATTCTATGAAAACATCGCCTTCCGGTTGCAGCCATTCTTGGAGCGGATTGATGTGAAAAATGAGGCCATCTGCATCTAATTTTCCTACCATATCCGTGATTTTTTGGAGCTGACCTTTGCGGGCCAATTCGGCCACTTGAGCCACACCCAAGTTGGCAAAAAAGGGCCGATCTTTTCCTAAAATGGGACGAAGGTTGAAATCTTCAAATCTTTCGTTGCTTTCCAATAAGGGTCGGCAAGAACCTAAGCCCATACCTAAACCAAATTCAGCGCAGGCACGTGCCAAATTTTCATTGATGGTGCGCGCCATGGCCGTCCCACCGGTCATGCTGGAAATCCAAATGGGAGCTTTCATTTCTTTGCCAAGGAAGGGAAGGGGAGGCAATCCCTTTCCGGTAGGATGAACACCAAATAAGGGTTCATATAAAAATCTCGGATCAGGTTTTTCCGTTTGCGACTCGAAAGCCAGTAAAATGTGATCTTTTTTTCTCTCTTCCATGGCGAATTTTCCCCCGTGATGTAAAAAGTTAAATCCTCATTTTGTTCACGGGCGTAGGCTTTTGAGGCGTTCTGCCGCTTCGTCCGCCGTAGGGCCAAATCCATATTCTATGGCCATGTTGAACATTTTTTCGGCTTCTTTTAATTTTCCTGTTTCTGCATACGCGATGCCTAAGCGCAAGGCAATTTCAGGATGGCCTGGATGCGCTTTTCTGGCTTTCTCCAGTAGCTTAATGCCGGTATCCCAATTTTTTACCTGAAAATGCAGCTCTGCGACGCGAATGGTGGTGGGCGGATGATTTGGATAATATTTTAAAAGAAGTTCCCCGATTTTTAGTTGCAGTGTTCTTTCATCGGTTTGGTCCATGTATTCATGGAAGGCTTGGGTGATGATGTCTTCTGCGTGGCTTACGGGTTGACCATGGTTCCATTGCCAGCCTTGTTTGGATGCTTTTCCCTGTTCCAACAGACTTTGGCAAGTCTGTAAAAAGGGCTCTGTTAAATGCATTTGCTGGTACACATAAGCTTTTCCAAGATACATGTCTAATCTTCTTGGAAAGCGCTGTAAA
Source organism: uncultured Candidatus Competibacteraceae bacterium (assembly GCA_964578885.1). Classification (GTDB taxonomy): domain Bacteria; phylum Bacteroidota; class Bacteroidia; order CAIKAF01; family CAIKAF01; genus CAZRHR01. The sequence continues at coordinate 37,293 of CAZOEO010000002.1, forward strand.
CCACTGTCTAAAGTAGGCAATGCTTTATACATGACAAGGCTGTCTTTTCTTTTGTCCCAATGCACAAAGGCCATGTGCATCTGATAGTTAAATGCGCAAACAAAGCGCTCGGCATCTTCCGGACTTTCTTTACGCCATTGGTGGAGCAGGGTGTCCATCCGAAGGGTATCCCGCACTTGAAGATAAGATTGAAATTTCTCGGAAAAACTCTGGGCGTTTCCTATTGAAAAGGTAGCCCCAAAAAGCAAAATGAACCAGCGTATCATAAAGCAAAATACCGGATTATGAATGGAATCTCCAAGTATTGCCTGCTTTCCTTTTCACAGTAGCTGATTGGCTACATTGGCCAGTTCGCTTCGCTCACCTTTTTCCAGGGTAATATGGGCATGAATGGGATGTCGGTGCATCTTATCAATAAGGTAAGACAGCCCATTGGATTGTGCGTCCAAATAGGGGGTGTCAATTTGATAAATGTCGCCGCAGAATATGATTTTGGTTCCTTCGCCCGCTCTGGTAATAATGGTTTTAACTTCGTGTGGCGTTAGGTTCTGTGCCTCGTCCACGATAAAATAAATATGAGAAAGGCTTCTGCCCCGAATATATGCCAACGGGGTAATGACTAGTTTTTCCGTTTCCAGCATGTCCGCAATTTTCTTTCCGTCTTTTTCCTTTTCGTCGAAACCGGACTGGATAAACTTGAGGTTGTCGAACAGGGGTTCCATGTATGGATTTAACTTCGACTTGATGTCGCCGGGTAAAAATCCGAGGTCTTTGTTGCTCAGGGGAACGATGGGTCTGGCCAGATAAATTTGTCGGAAATTCCGACGTTGTTCTAACGCTGCGGCTAGTGCGAGCAACGTTTTACCCGTTCCGGCCACACCTTGAATGGTCACCAGTTGCACTTCGGGATTCATGAGGGCATGCATGGCAAAAACTTGTTCCGCATTTCGGGGTTTGATTTGAAAGGCTGCGGTTTTTTCTACCCGTTCCAGCAATTGGCTCAATGGATTAAAGTAACATAGAACCGATGATTTGCTGTTTTTTAAAATGAAATAATGATGCGGAATGGGTTCTTCTTCAAAGAGTTCTTTCCAACCGATAAAGCCATCCTGGTAGATTTGGTCAATCACTTGTGCCGGAACATGATCCACCGTTGTTTTTCCATCGTACAGGCTGTCTACATGTTTAATCTTGCCCGTTTCAAAATCTTCTGCTTGCAAATCCAACGCTCTTGCTTTAATGCGCAGATTGACATCTTTTGAAACTAAAACTACTTTACGATCAGGATATTCACTGCGCAATCGAAGCGCCGCATTTAGAATTCGGTGATCGGGTTTGTCTTCTCCAAAAACCTGACAAGCATCTGGCGTGGTCTCACCATCCAACGCCACTTTAAACCGACCTTTGTCGATACCTTGAAGTGGAATCCAATCTGTTAAAGGACGGTCTTCCGAGTATTGGTCCAGGATTCGGATAAAAGCGCGGGCTTCGAAATGAATGGTGTCATTGCCCTTTTTAAAATGGTCTAGCTCTTCCAGTACAGGAATGGGAATGACCACATCATGTGCATCAAAGCTGCTGATAGACATGTGATTGTGCAGGATGACGGAAGTGTCCAGCACAAAAATCTTAGCGTTGGTTGGAAGGTTTTTTTTGGATTTTGGCATAGGAGAAGTTTCTTACAAGTTAAACGCTTTTTTTGCCTTTTCTTTTAGGCGTGCGCTCCTTTTTAGTATTTTTCACGGCTTAAATGTTACCCCTCATTTTTCATGACCCAGTACGAGCTGTCGCGTAAATTGGCCCAATATATTCCTGAGGAGGCCGTTCCGGTAGTTACCGATTGGTTGGTGCAACACCGGGTGCGACTCAAGCTGGCGAAATCGAGAAAAACCAAGCTGGGGGATTATCGCCCGCCACAGTTTCGCGGTAAGCATGAAATTTCCATCAATGCAGATTTAAATCCGTTTGCTTTTTTGGTGACCCTTACCCATGAGATGGCTCATTTATTTATTTGGGAAAAGTACCAGAACAAAGTGTTGCCGCATGGTGGTGAATGGAAGGCGGTTTATGCCCGTTTGCTGGCGCATTGGCTGGAACAAAACATTTTTCCGGACGAATTGGCCATGGCGGTGGTTACACATGTTACGGCGCCCGGAGCCTCTACTTGCGCCGATCCGGAGTTGTATCGTGCTTTAAGACAGTATAATACAGATCCGGGTTTATTGGTAGAAGAAGTGCCGGAGGGAGCTTGGTTTACCTTAAAAGACGGAAGGTTGTTTCAGCGTGGACGGCGCAGACGCACACGTTTTGAATGCATTGCGCACCCTTCGGGAAAAGTTTTTTTAGTTCCGGCCATCATGGAAGCGACTTTGGCTGCGGCACCCTCTCTTTTTCCTGCGGAGGAAACCCAGGGTCCGCAAGCCGTTGGCGACTTGCCTCAGGGCGCTGCTTTTCGCCTTCCGGATGGGCGCATCATGGTTCGTGCCGGCATGCATCAGGCCAAAGTGTCTTGCGCCGAACCAGCTACCGGAAAAGTTTTTTTAATAACGCCCACATTGCGGGTCACACCTTTGTCCCAAAGCCCGTCCATACCCATCACGGGCCCTGTTGGCATGCAATGTCTGGATGCTTTGCCCATCGGCTCTCGCTTTGAATATCAAGGAAAAGAATACGAAAAGCGGGAGAAAAGGCGGACGCGTGTGCTGATGAAAGAAGTCCGGTCCGGGGGCTTATTTCTGGTATCGGCACAGGTCTGGGTAAAGCCTTGTTAACCCTTCTTTAGATATGAACCTTACACCAGGTTGGGAAATGCTACTGCGTTGTGTAAGTTTGTGCATCAATATCTAATTGCCATGCAACATTATCATGCCGTGATTATGGCAGGTGGAGTGGGAAGTCGGTTTTGGCCGATGTCACGGAAAGATTTACCCAAGCAGTTCCTGGATATTTTGGGAACGGGTGAAACCTTGCTTCAAGCCACTTATAGACGCATGGCCATGGTCTGTCCGGAAGAAAACATCTGGGTAGTAACCAATGAAGATTATGCCCATTTGGTGGCTGAACAGCTGCCTCAAATGACCCAAAAACGAATTCTGGCGGAACCCGCACGGAAGAATACAGCGCCTTGTGCTGCCTTCGCAGCATACAGGATTCATCATTCCGATCCGGATGCTTGTTTGGTGGTGGCTGCCGCCGATCATCTGATTTTAGGCGAAACTTCTTTTGCTCAGGTTTTAAAGGAAGGTCTGGAATTTGTTTCTCACCAACCTATGTTGCTTACCCTTGGTGTAAAACCACATCGGCCGGATACGGGATATGGATACATTCAGTTTGAATCTGCGCCCGTTCCTCAAAATGCCAAAGTAAGAAAGGTGAAGACCTTTACGGAAAAGCCAAATCGTGAGTTGGCCGAATCTTTCCTGGCGACGGGTGAGTTCTTCTGGAATTCAGGAAATTTCATTTGGAAGGCAGCCGATTTTATACATGCTTTTCAGGCATATTTGCCCGAAGAAGCTTCCCTTTTTCAGGAAATGGAGGACGTGTGGGAAACGCCCAAAGCCAAGGAAAAACTTCGTAAAGTTTATGCCATGGTTCGCAATATTTCGGTGGACTACGGCATCATGGAAAAAGCCAATAATGTCGCCATGTTGATGGCCGATTTTGGCTGGAGCGATTTAGGAACATGGGGTTCTTTATACGAACAACTGCCGAAAGATGCGCACGACAATGCCATTGCAGGGCAGCCCGTACTTACTTACGACACCCAAGACTGCATGATACATATGCAAGGCAAAAGGTTGGTGGTACTGCAAGGTCTTTCCGACATGATTGTTGCGGAATCAGAAAACATGTTGTTGGTATGCCGCAAGCAGGACGAGCAGGAGATAAAGAATTATCTGAACGACATAAAGTTATCGTTGGGAGATAAGTTTTTATAAGGGCTTCCTCACCATCCTGGCCATATAAAATCCATCTGTAAGGCCGGGTGCCTGAAGATGAGATTCTTCTAACTCAAAATCCGAATGGGATCTCAAGAAATCATGCACTTGCAACTCGTTTTCTTCCATCAAAATGGAACAGGTGGCATACACCAATTTTCCTCCGGGACGCACCATCGTTGAATAACGATCCAGTATATCTTTTTGAAGAAGCACCAGTTCCTGAATTCGTTCCGGCGACATTTTCCACTTGGCGTCCGGATTCCGTCGCAAAACTCCAAGACCAGAACAGGGTACATCCAATAAAACCCGATCGGCAGACTGGGCCAGGCGTTTGATGGTCTTTTGGTTTTCGATGGCCCTGATTTCCAAATTATGCGCTCCGGCTCTTCTTGCCCGTATTTTGACCTGATCTAACTTCCAGGCATGAATGTCCATGGCCAGAATCTGACCTTTATTTTCCATCAATGCCGCCAAATGAAGTGCTTTTCCTCCTCCGCCTGCGCAAGCATCGATCACCCGCATCCCCGGGGCTACTTGTAAAAAGGGTCCAATGCGCTGGGAGCCCAAATCCTGAATTTCAATGCATCCATTCAGATATTCGGGATGACCAAAGACCGAGATTCTTTCTTTGGCGACTGCACCAACTGGAAAGTCTTCTACAGGTCGCACCGGAAGGGTCGTTTCTGCGAAAAATTGGGTCGGTGAGATTTTCAATGTATTGATGCGAAAGTGGACCGGAGCCGGTTGGTTTAAAGCCGCCATGATGGTAGGCCATTGTAATCCATACGCTTTATTTCCAAGATCTTCCAACCAATCCGGGATAGATGCTTTTACGGCGTGGGGCAACTGGTCCATACCGGTAAGATCAATTTCTGAAGCTGCCGCACATTCTTTGAGTTGGGGAATGGGCTTTCGCTGTAAAGCGTGCCAAAGTCCCACACGAAGTCCGTTTGCCGATATAGAAACATCCGTTGGTTTACAGCCTGTGAGGGTGTTCAAAAGCCGCCAGTAGCGCACCGTTCCGTAAGTAACTTCCGCGATAAGGCCACGGTCTTTACCCCCCATTTTCTTTTGTGCTTTAAAAAGTTGCTCCAAAACCTTATCTGCAGGCTTGTGGCTGGTAAAAATGGTTTCCAGTGCCTGATGGACTGCAAAAAAATGGGCAGGATACATGCTTAATATAAAAAATGGTTGTATGGATAGCGCTCCCGGTGAATGGCCGCTATTTTTTCGTACAACACTTTCCGAAATCCATCGAGATGGGTGCGTTGTACGGCTGAAATAAAAATGGCATCTACGTCTCCGCGATTCATCCAGGTACGCTGGAGTTGTTCTAAATCTGGCGGGGCAGGCGTGTCTCCTAAATCGAAGGGGTCAAATTCCGGCGTCTGAAACTGGTCGATTTTGTTGAATACCATTAAGACGGGTTTGTCACCTGCGCCAATTTCGGCCAATGTTTTTTGCACCACCTGAATTTGTGCTTCGAACTGCGGATGGCTAATGTCTACCACATGGAGCAAAAGATCCGATTCCCGTACCTCGTCTAAGGTCGATTTAAAGGATTCTACAAGTTGGGTGGGGAGTTTTCGAATGAAACCCACCGTATCGGATAGAAGAAAAGGGAGATTTTCTAAAACCACCTTGCGAACCGTGGTGTCTAAGGTGGCAAACAACTTGTTTTCAGCAAATACTTCAGATTTACTGAGCACGTTCATGAGGGTGCTTTTACCCACGTTGGTATATCCTACCAGCGCCACTCTAACCAATTCTCCCCGGTTTTTTCTCTGGGTCGCCATTTGCAGGTCAATGGTTTTCAATTTATCCCGCAACAAGGCAATTTTTTCCCGAATAATTCTGCGATCTGTTTCAATTTCTGTTTCCCCGGGTCCACGCATTCCGATGCCACCTTTTTGGCGTTCCAAGTGCGTCCACATGCGGGTAAGTCTGGGTAAAAGATATTGATATTGCGCCAGTTCAACTTGTGTACGCGCATGTGAAGTGCGCGCCCTTTGTGCGAAAATGTCCAGAATCAGATTGGTACGATCCAGGACTTTTATCTTTTTTTCCAGGCTGTTTGGATCTGGATTAAAGATTTTTTCAATGTTTTTCAACTGCGACGGGCTCAGTTCGTCATCAAATACCAGCATGTCTACACCGGCTTCCAGAACAAATTCCCTGACTTCTTCAATTTTTCCAGATCCAATAAAGGTCGAAGGATTGGGTTTGTCCAGCTTTTGTACAAACCTTTTCATTTCTTCCGCGCCGGCCGTATCTACCAAAAAAGCCAGTTCATCCAAATATTCTTTTAGCTGAGCTTCAGACTGTTGTTGGTGTATAATGCCGATGAGAACGGCTTTCTCGGGCGAAAGGGAATTTTTTTTGTACGTCGGGTTGTCTATCATTTCAAAGACAAAGTATATTGAGCCACTGCCTGGATTTCTTCTCTGGTGAGTAGCACTTCATAAGCTGGCATGACGCCACGACCATGGGCAATCACCTCGATACGTGCTTGTTCATTCAGGGCAGAAGTTTGCAAATTGGGGGCGCCCTGTAAGCCTAAATCACCTTTACTTCCGTGGCAGGCGACGCAATATTTTTGATAAATGGATTGACCTTTTGGGTTTCCTTTATCCGAAGCTGCCGTTTTTTCCGGGTTGCTGCTGCAAGCCAACAAAAAAATCATGGAAAAAATGGGCGCGAGGCTCAAAACCATTTTCCACCTTCTACGAGAAACGGCCATGGAATGCGGGATAAAATCACAAGTAAACCTAAACCATACATAATGGCGATGCGCTTTCTTTTGGCTGCATCATCAGACATGCGTTTGGCGGTAGAATATCCAATGGTAATCAGCACAATGCCAAGAATCATGGCCACCGGATGTTCAAGGGCTTTGAAACGAAGAACGGGGTTGCTCATCATGGCCAGGTTGTTCAAATGGCCTAAAAGAAACCACAGCAACAGACCCAGCAGCAATTGAATATGGGTAGACACCATGGCAAACATGGCCAACTTGCGGTCAGCAGCGCCAAAAGCCTGATTTTTCCTCAAAATATTTGATACAATGGCCCAAATAAGCAGCGCTAGCACGATGTAACGCAAACCGCCATGTAAATGCAAAATTCCTGTTTCCATCGGATTAATAGGTTCAATGAATGGTAAAGACCACGGGCACTAATCAGTAAAAAGAACCGATGGCCGGAATTAAACTGCCTCCCATCCACACCACAATCATTCCTGCGGCCACAATGGCGAGAAGCGAAATGGCGACACCGATGTTCAACAATCTAAACCCTAACTTGGTATTTTTTCTGGCCTTGGCAAATTCTCCACGGTGCAGTTGTCTTTCGGCGACCAACCAAGCCAAAAAAGCCGGAAGTCCTGCCGGTATCAACAGCATCCACAAAACTTGCACGTAACGGCGCGGATAGGTGAAAATATTCATTCAGGTCTTGAAAAACTGGTGTAAATGTACAAATTCCAAGGGATTTCCGGAGATGTTATGGTTTCTTTTAGTGTAAAATGGTTAAAAGCACTACTTTCTATGGGCAATGCAGACAAAAGATAGGTGCCACCCATTTCTTCAAAAGCTTCGTTGCTCACCAAAAGTTTCTGAATTTTTTTTCCCCGATGCAGCGTGGGAATAAAGGCATCTGGCCGAAAACCCATTTCGGCGGAAAAAATAAAACAGCGGTTGCCCCAGTTCAAAAAGTACTTTTTTAGCTTGGGATCTCGGTTCAGTTCCCTGGCCATCAATCGGTAAAATCGATTTTTATAGCGTAAATCATAAATGGCATGCAATCCATCCAGTGTGTATAAGCCATTGTACCAGGCTACGGCCGGGGGGAATCCCAAACAAATCACCCTGAACTGGTCGGGAGGCGTGCCTACATGCCTTTTAAACGCGTCGAACAGGGGCTTGGCCACAAAAGCCTGATGCCCGGGAAATTTTGAAAAACCTGTGAGATTGCGGTAATTATGTAAAATCTCGTCATGGGCAAAAAAGCCAATGCTCAGTTGAGCCACTACGCCCATGGTCGGAATCCAGCGTCCCAACTGATGCAAATCGATGGCCGTGAGCGATCGTACAAATAGCACGACCCATAACATGGGTAAAAGGGTATGCAACCGATTGGGCCGAATGGCATCCACAAAAGGCAAATAGGTTTCAAAAAATGGTGCTGCGAGCGGATAACCGGCCTGGAAAAAGCAAATGGCAAAAATGGCCGGAAAAATCCACCGATAGGGTTTTTCCCGTCCCAAAGACAACAATGCCATCACAATTACCGGCAAGGTCATGAGGATACCTGTATGATAATGACCAATGAATAAGAGTTGTAAAAACTCACCTGTAGCAGAAGAAAAGTCCGGCTCATCGGGAATATAGGCCGTTCTGTGAGAAATGAAATCCGGATGGCAACAAAGCAATCTTAACATGGGAAAAAGTGCCATCGCAAATCCGGCTGCGTGCAGCACCATGCCTCCCACCGCCGGCCAGGGAATTTTTCTCTGTTTTCTTAAATAATCAAGACCTAAAAAGCTTAAAATCAAAACGGAAGCAGGTGCACCCCAAATGGCACTGGCCCAAAATGGAAAAATAAGCAAAACCAGCCATGCGCCCGGATGTTTCGGCTGCTGAAGTAAACTTTGTCCAGCCGCCCAAATTGCCGGAAGTCCGGCAATGGCGATGCCGAAAACGCTGAAGAAAGGAACAAAACTATAGACCAGTGCGCCCCAGATACGCCACACATTGCGGTAACCCAGCACGCCCAATAGCCAGTACATGCTCCAAAAAGCCACCACATGCACCAGGCCACGGTGAATCATATAGCCGGTAAACGTGCCGAATACGTTGATGAACACTTGCACAATGGAAAATGGGCCGGGTACGGCATCTCTGGGTAAGCCATTCATGGTCTGCGCAATTTCTTGTCCGGCGGCTGGCGAAAAGGGCTCTGGCTGAATGGATTGTAAATGCAGCCAACCTAACTCGCCTTCCAAGGTGTCATGAATGCGGATATACGGATCTTCCGAAATAAAATAGGGAAGAAAATGGAAAAAATGAAGGAGAATTACCCCTATCCAAGGCCATCTGGAAGCGCGAGAAATGGTCATTAGCTTTGGCGAATCAATTCGTTGCGATAGGCGGAAAAAACACTGCTTCTGGAAATAATTCCAATAAATTGGTTTCCTTGAACTACAGGCAAATTCCATGCGCCAGTCTGCTCAAAGATATGAATCACGTTTTTCATGGACGCATCGGCTGACAAAATTCCTAACGGTGGTTGCATCAACGATTCTAAAAGTATTTCCTGGTATTTTTCTCCATCAAAAATAATCGACTTTACCTGATCCAAAGAGATGAGACCAAGGAATGTTCCGTCTTCCAAAGTAATGGCGAAAAGATGCCGGGGACTAGATCGGATGGCCTCCACCAAATCGCCCAAAGTCTGATGGGGGCGAAGTTGAATAATGTCTTTTTCAATCAGCTTGGCCAACGTGATGTTTTGCAATACATTTTCGTCTTTATGTCCCGTGTAAATTTCTCCTTTTTCTACCAACAAAGCAGTTTCTGGAGAAATCGGACGGAGATAACGTGTGGTAAAGTAACTCACGGCCGCCACTACCATCAAGGGCAGAATCAGGGTATAACTTCCGGAAATCTCTGCGATGAGAAAAATAGCGGTGAGTGGCGCGTACATCACACCGGCCAACATGCCGGCCATGCCTACCAACATAAACTGCGTGGTCGATAAATCGATTTCGAGCAGCTGATTCAACAGTTGTGCAAAAGTCCAGCCCAGCATGCCGCCCATGAAAAGTGACGGCGCAAAGTTACCGCCGTTTCCTCCGGCATGGATGGTGGTGGCGGTGGCAATCGCCTTGAAAATGACGGTGCATCCGATGGCCAGTAAAAGCCAAAATGAAGAGGTTCGGGGCCATGGAATCAGGCTTCCTTGTGCAAGTCGCTCCGGCTTTCCATCGATCAGTGCCTGTAAAAAACTAAAGCCTTCTCCAAACAAGGCGGGAAAAAGCGCAATCAGCAAAGCCAGCACCAAACCACCAATCACAGCCCTGGCGTAGGGCCAATGGCGTAAACGGTAAAAAAACAATTCTACACGATGGGTGGCTTTCCCATAATAGATCGACAAATTGGCGGCTAAAAATCCCAAGGCGATAAACCAGGGTAAATCTCGTAAATAAAAAGAGGGAAGTGCTTCAAAATGAAAAAGAACGCCTTGCTGAAGAAGGAGTTGTCCGCAAAGTGCACCCGAAACAGCCGCCACAATTAGGGGCATGAATTCCGTAAGGACCACGCCCGCTAAAATAATTTCGATGGCAAACATGAGACCGGCTACTGGCGCATTAAATACGGCTGCAATTCCTCCGGCCACTCCGGCCGCCAGCAATAAGGTGCGTTCTCTGTAGCCTAAACGATAACTTCTGGCATAGTTGGAACCAATAGCCGCACCGGTGACCACAATTGGCCCTTCCAATCCGGATGAACCGCCCAGGCCAACGGTAATGCCTGCCGTAATCACTTGAGAATGCATGCGATTGGCGGGAAGGGTGCTGTTTTGTCTCGCAATGGCTTGCAGCACGCGTGCAATGCCTTTTCCTGCATCGTTTTTGTAAAAATATCGTACTACGAAAACACAAAGCAGCAAGCCAACCATCGGGAAAAACGGAAGCATATACCGCCCGAAAGGAATCGGATTTTCCTGAATAAAGAAAAGGTTCACATAATGCACCAGACTCTTTAATGCGTAGGCCGCTAAACCAGCACTAATACCGGTAAGTACCGCAGAAAGAAATAAAAACGCGGAGGCGTTCAGTTTTTTTCGTGCCCATTGCAAAGGAAGCCTGTGAAGGGCAAAAGTACGTCGAATGAAGGTCTTCCACACTGGCCAAAGGTAGGATTTCTTCCGAATCCGTCCATAAAAAAGGCCGACTCCTTGCTGGAAGTCGGCCTTGAATTTGGCGAAAAACCAAAATTATTTCACGGCTTTCTCGTAAAGAGACGCTACATGATTCCAGTTGACAATGTTCCAGAAAGTGGCAATGTAATCCGGACGTTTGTTTTGGAATTTCAGGTAATAAGCGTGTTCCCATACATCAAGTCCAAGAATGGGCGTGCCTTTTACTTCGGCAATGTCCATCAATGGATTGTCCTGGTTGGGGGTAGAACTCACCACGAGATTTCCGTCGTGCACCACGAGCCAAGCCCATCCAGATCCGAAACGGGTGGCCGCAGCTTGTGAAAAAGCAGTTTTAAAAGCATCGAATGAGCCAAATGCTTTGGTAATGGCTTCACCTAATTTTCCGTCGGGAACACCACCGCCATTGGGAGACAGCACCTGCCAAAACAAGTTGTGGTTATAAAATCCACCACCATTGTTTCTTACGGCCATCGGTCTTTTGGAAATGGTTTGCATTAATTCTTCAATGCTAAGCCCTTTCATATCTGTATTTTCGATGGCAGCGTTCAGGTTGTTGGTGTAAGCCGCATGGTGTCTGGAATGGTGAATTTCCATGGTCATCGCGTCGAAATGGGGCTCCAACGCGTTGTAAGCATAAGGTAAAGGCGCAAGTTCAAATGCCATAATCAAATAATTTAGTGAGGTAAAATGATCAGAATCGGTTTTCGTTGCCCAAATTTAATATTTCCCTGACTGGTTTACGGAGTTTTATTTAAATTTAAGGTATGAAAAAATGGTTGTTTGCCGGGACATTGTTGTTCCCTCTTTTGTTCGCTTGTGGTTCTTCACAAAATAAAAATGGCGGAGATTCAGATACGACCGCATTGGCAGATACCTTGGCGCCACGTACCGAAATCCGGAACGAAGACCGACCTTCTCCTCAAAAAGTAACCACTGGACTGATTGATCAGGTGAAAGTAACCGTCACCTATGGCTCTCCTGCTACAAAGGGCCGGAAAATTTGGGGCGAGCTGGTGCCCTGGAACGAAGTTTGGCGTTCCGGTGCCAATGAAACCACCACCATGGAGTTTAATGCCCCGGTGCTTGTAGCCGGACAGCCTTTGCCTGCCGGAAAATTTGGATTTTTCACACTGCCCAGCCAGGACGGCGAGTGGACGCTCATCTTTAATGCCCAATGGGACACCTGGGGCGCTTATGATTATGAAGAAGGAAATGATGCCCTTCGTGTGCGCGTGAAACCTGTTTTCCAAGACCAAATGGCCGAACGACTCGATTTTTTCATCGAAAAGAAAGGCATCCGATTCCGCTGGGAATACATGGATCTCTGGATTCCTATTCAGAAAGCACCTTAACCGGAACGCTTAGCGAAACTTCCACCATGTCTCCCAACGGACCTTGCGACGGGCCTACCTGATAGGTTAATCGCGCTACATTGAAATTCGCCGTAAACAAACCTCGCCCGTCCTTTTCCACGAAAAAAAAAGGAAATTGAATCGGCTTGCGAAGGCCACGAATCTCTAACTGCCCGAAGAAGGTGTACTCACCTTGTGTGCCGGCCAGTTTTTCGGAATGTAAGCTGATAAACGGAAACGTTTTGGCGTGGAAATAATCTTCCTCCTGTAAGTGCTCGTCTCTTTTGCGAATGCCTGTAGAAATGGAAGAAACCGGCACCTTGCCTTCAATAAGTCCTTCTGCCGGCAGCATGGGATTAAATTGGATTTTCGCCTGAATGCCCGTGAAGCTACCTTCTACCCAAAGTCCGAAGTTTTTAATTTTAAACGAAATACGGGTGTCTTGGGGCATGACTTGCCAGTTTTGAGAAAAGCCACTTTGCCAAAGAATTAAGCCAAAAGCCAGAAGTAACGCTGATTTTTTCATACCTGAATCAACGTGAAAATGAAGCATTTGTTCCTCTTTTTAACGAAGGTTTTGGCTTCCGGGCGGTAAGGAAGCTACGTGTAGGGTTTGGGTTGGGTATGCAAATCCAATATTCAATTGCTCCGCAGTTTTCAAAATGGATAACATCAGCTCTTCCCTGCAAACGAGCTCTGCATCCAGGTTGGGGACGTTTAAAAACATTTGAAAACGAATATCTAAAGAGGAGGATGAAAAGGCAAACAAATGTACCTGACTTTGCCCGGGAACAGCTGCCGGATATTGATCGGCTATTTCTCGCAAGGCTTGTATGAATGCTTCTATTCGATCTGACGGTGTTCCATATTCAATGCCCAACATGGCCTGATAGCGGCGATACTGACGCATACCCATGTTGTTCACCACCATGTCCGAAATTTTACCATTGGGTACATACACCACAGAATTTTGCGTGGTTCTTACCCTTGTACTTCTAAATCCAACTTCTTCCACAATCCCATCTACGCCGTCTGCCTGAATCCAGTGACCGATGTGAAAGGGCTTGTCGAGAAAAATCATGAGTGAACCGAACATGTTTTTAATGGTGTCTTGTGCAGCCAAAGCCAAAGCCAATCCACCCAAAGAGGCACCGGCAATCAAGGCCGCAATATTGAAGTTGAGTGCCCTGAGCACCAGTACTAAGCCAAAAGCCAGAATGAGTACTTTTAAAATTTTTCGCAACAGCGGCACTAGTTGATCATCTAAAGTGGTCGCTGTTTTTTCGGCACGCTCCGCAGCAAAGACCATGGCTAAGTCAACTCCTCGCCATAAGGTAAAGGTGAGAACCAACGGCGCCAACATGTCTAAAGCAAGCATGAGTACATGTGCCAAAGGCATGGGAAGTTGTAAAGAGGGCACCAGCAATTGCACAACATGCAACTGCACATACCAACTCAATGGAATCGACATCTTGTGCGTGGCTTTTCGCTGTGCGATACTGACCCTTGGGCTATGAATCAGCCGTTGGGTGAGCCATTCGATGATTTTGGTGGATAAAAGATGTAAGGCCAAAAACAAAAGAACAATCAACAAAATGCCTATGACTTGCCAGGCCTTTAGTCCAAGCCACTGCTTTTCTGATATTTCAGGGAAAATAGACATCAGCCAATCTGTTCCAAAAGGAAAGGTTTCACGGAATAATCCGGGAATTTGAGCGGTACTGTTTTCATCGAAACGCCAGAGACTATCTACTTTTACCAGATAAAGACCTCGCAGGGGAATGGGCAACGCCACCCGATGTGCATGCTGCAGCGAATCGTAATATGATTCGTTATCAGGAAGTTGGTTTATGTGAATTTCAATGCCACGCGCATCCAGAATTTGTCTGAATTGGGCAGCCAGTTTGGTGGGATGGTGATTCGGAATTCGGGAAAAACAGTTGCCTGCTTTTTCTGGCGCATAATGGGCCTGGTCGGTATAATAGAGAAATTGGTAAACCGTTTTTCTCGGTGTGGATTGGTTCAATGGCATATCTTGCGCCCACAAGGACAACATGCCTGAAAACCAAAAAGTAAGGAATAAAAAAGGGTTAATGTTCATTGGACAGAGAGGGGTAAAAAGGTGATTTTCCACATGGCTCTTAGGTCGCCCTGGCGAAAGTGCAAGGCCTGGTCTTCCGGATAAAGTTGTGCAAGGGTTTGGCGCAAGGCTGCCGAAAAGTTGTTTTCGTCTCCGTGGCACTTTTCACACAAAGGCATGCCGAGAAAAAGGGGGGCACGGTACACCATCATTCCTCCTTGTTCTTCCACCACTTCCGGATGAATAGATTGTCCCTGAGAAAGTTGGCTTTTCCACTTTTCCCAAATGGGAAGATCTTCGGACCTAAGGGCATTTTTAGGATTTCGATATCTTTCGGCGAGTCTTTGCACCTGAATGTTTTCTTTTTCCCCGATGGCGGACAGAAGGCCGGCCGCTTCTTCATGACAAAATGCGACGGCTTGTTCGGGAACGCTGTCGGCTCCGGCTCCCACCAACGCCTTCATTAAAGTTTTCTGACTGAGGTCGCGCAATGAGTCGCCTTGCTGTAACCAGGGCGTTAGGTCTGTGTTTTCCTTTTTCCCTGCTGGGCCACAACCCAATAGAATAGCCAGAAGAATGGCAAAAAGGCCGGTGATATGATACGTCGTTGTATGCATTTAGCCAAAAATTTCTCGATATAAATGTTCCATGCGTTGCAGACCAATGACTTTAATTTTCATGCGGCCCAGGTCTAATCCGCGCAGATTATAGGCGGAGGTATATAAGGTGTGAAATCCGAGTTTCTCGGCTTCGGCAATGCGTTGCTCGATACGTTGTACCGGTCGGATTTCTCCGGTAAGTCCTACTTCTGCGCTGAAACATACCCCCGGATCTACGGGTGCATCTTCTCCGGAAGATAAAATGGCCGTGACCACCGCTAAATCCAGGGCCGGATCTTCAATCCGAATGCCGCCGGTAAGATTGAGAAAAACATCTGAGGCGCCGAGACGGAAACCACATCTTTTTTCCAGCACCGCCAGCAGCATGTGGAGTCTGCGTAAATCGAAACCTGTGGCAGAACGCTGTGGCGTACCATATACGGCAGAGCTCACCAACGCCTGGGTTTCTAACAGCAACGGCCGGACGCCTTCCGTGACCACGCCGGTAACGGTGCCGCTAAGTTGTTCGTCCCGCTGGCTAAGTAACATCCCGGAAGGATTTTCTACTTCCGCTAGGCCATGATTTTTCATTTCATAAATTCCGATTTCGGTGGTGGCGCCGAATCGATTTTTCAATGCCCGGACAATGCGGAACAGGTGATGGCGGTCGCCTTCGAACTGAAGAACCACGTCTACCATATGTTCCAAAAGTTTGGGTCCGGCAATTTGTCCGTCCTTGGTGACGTGACCCACCAGAATCACCGGAATACCGGATTGTTTTGCAAAACGAAGCAATTGACCTGTACATTCTCGGATTTGAGAAACGGAACCCGCAGAACTGTCGATGAGTCCTGTGTACATGGTTTGGATAGAATCCACAATCAATAGATGCGGCTTATTTTTTTCCGCAACACGCAAGATGGTTTCCAGTTTGGTTTCCGTAAGGATGTCGCATTGCGTGTTGGTGGCGGCCATGCGTCTGGCCCGAAGCCCCACCTGGTGTTCACTTTCTTCGCCGGATACGTATAAAATTTGCTTTCCGGGAATATTGAGTGCGGTTTGCAGCAGCAGTGTGGATTTGCCAATGCCCGGTTCTCCTCCCAGTAAAACAACCGAACCGGGAACAATGCCTCCGCCCAATACACGGTCCAATTCTTTTCCTGTGGCGATTCTGGCACCATCGGACTTTTCTTCCGCGGCTTCCAGATAGGGTACAGGTCTTGGATCTTTTTTTCCAGAACTGCTTGAAATCCCAGTAGATGCTGTTTTTTCTACAATTTCTTCGGTAAAACTATTCCATGCACCACAACCTGGACATTTCCCCAACCATTTCGGAGATTCATGTCCACAAGATTGACAAAAAAAAGCGGATTTTATCTTGGCCATTATAGCACAAAGATAACATCCGCTTTCCCGTAAGACAAATGAAGTCTTATGGATTCACCCGCATCAGGTCATATTGGTCAATGGCCCGGTCGCTATCAGGGGATTTCATATTGGTAGAAAGAATCAAAGAGGTTGCATTGAGCTTGGTGATCACATGCTTGCTTTGAATAAACTTGGTTTTAATTAAAGGATGTGGCTGGCCAGGCATGGGAGGAATGATAGAATCATACCAATCCCAGGCTTCGTTTAATCCCATGATATCCACATAACGGTGGTCAAAATCGGCGGCCAGTTTATAAGTACCTTCTGCGATGGCACCATGTTGCAAATCACGAAACCCTAAAGTAAAATCTTCTCTGAAAGTCAATTCAAACGGCACAACGCTGGGGTCAACCGGCACCAATCTCCAGGTACCAACAATATCATCTTCGGTACTGCCTAAACAACCGGTGAACATTACACCCGCAGCGAGGGCGCCCAAAAGAAGGGTTTTGAACTGTTTCATGTGAATAGATAACTAAAACTTGGACGACAAATGTAAATATTTTATTTGAAAGAATGAGATAATCTTAATTTATTCCGAGTTCTATTTTAAATAGAATGGTTTTAAAAAGAGGCCTTTGCTTTGTTTATAATTCTTTCGATGATGGTGGAGGTACTTATGCCCTCTTTTAAAGGAATAATTGCGATTTCACCGCCCTTTTCCTCCACCCATTTGGCGCCTGCCATCGTATCCGGAGTGTAATCTCCTCCTTTCACCAAAACATCTGGCGAAATGGCTTTAATTAAATCTTCCGGTGTGGGTGTATCGAAAGCAATAACTGCATCCACGCAACGCAGTCCGGCCACCATGGCCATGCGCTCATCTAAAGGTAAAATGGGGCGTTGCGGACCTTTGAGCCTTGAAATACTGAGGTCTGTATTTATTCCTACGATAAGTCGGTGGCCTTTTTTAGCAGCTTCCTCCAAAACATAAAAATGTCCGGCATGCAATACATCGAAACAACCATTGGTAAATACAACGCGCTCCGATTTAATTCTCCAGCTTTGAACATAAGGAAGTAAAGCTTCCAGAGAAGCAAACACATGTGGTGTGTTCATTCTTTCTTTCGATTAAAAACGGGTACCAGTGCCAAACTCAGGGCGCCGGCCACCAAAACTACTGAGGTTTGCGCTCCCCAGATAATCCAACCCAATGCCAGGCCTTCTCCATCCGGAACACTCCCAAGATGTGGTAAACCCAAAACAGCGGCTACGATCACCGGAAAAGCACCGATACCGCCTGGTACCACAATAATAGCGATGGATCCGGCTGCCATAATAGTAAGTGGTGAAAGCCAGGGCGCAGGAATACCCGGCATCGCCAAAAAGCAAACCCAGGACATGCCGTAGTAAAGCGCCCAAATCATGAAGGTTTGCAGGATAAATAATCCCGGCCTGCGAAGTTTTGTGACAGCACGCAAACCATCCCAAAATCCCAGTGCAAGCGATTTAATTTTATTGAAAATATTTTGAAGCTTCGGATGCTTTCTCATTAAAAATCCGAATAAAAGTACCGCAGCAATTAATCCGAGAACCATAAACATCAGGTAGGAAGGCCCTGATTCAGATGGGTTCGGACCGCCCTTCGCTTGAAGTTGCGCGATAATGCTGCCAAAATGCTGCCATTGTACGATCGCTGTTAAGCCCATGATAGCCAGAAGTATAATCATGTCTACTGCCCGTTCGGCCACCACAGATCCCAACCCTTTTTCAATGGGCACTTGCTCATATTGGCGCAACAAGCCACAGCGGGTAATTTCGCCCAAACGAGGTACCAACATGTTAAAAAAATACATGTTCATCACGGCGAAAAATAGGTTGTACATTCTTGGTTTAAAGGAAAATACCTCCAAAAGTTCGCGCCACCGCCATGCCCGGATATAATGACTTAAAAGTCCCATCCCAAAAGAAAGGATAATCCAGCCGTAAGAAGCTTCTCTCAGTGCCCGGCCAAAGGCCAGTTTATCTTCTTCGTTCATTCGGATCCAAAAAATCCAAACCACAGCCACCCCCAGGCTTAAGAACAGAAGAATACGTCCAATTTCTTTGATGCGGGAAGCGTTTGTCATGAGAAATGAATTCCTGGAATAATGGCTAAAGCTATCGCAAAGGTATTAAAGAAGTAGTTTCAATGTGGTAAAGCACACATCGTTTGGTGCAAGTGCCTATCTGGCGCATGTAAGCAAAACCCCTTTCAGTTAGAACAGAACATTATCGATGAGTCGCACTTCATCGGCATAAAAGGCTACTGAAACCACCATGGGCAGTTGTGGGTCAAAATGTTGCAGCGGTTGTAAGTTATCCGCCCGATTCAAAGAAAAATATTCTAACCGAAGCAGTGGGTTTTCCTGAACCGCATCTTGCAGATGTTGGGTAAAATATGAAAAAGGCTGATTTGGATAATTTTCCGGGATGGTGAGGAGCAATTTGGGTACGACCAAGGCCTGGCGGTAGGCTTCGGGCGAAAGTCGGGTATTCCTGGAACTCATGGCCAGTCCATGCTCATCCCTCATGGTAGGGCAGCCTACAATCTGAATCTGAGGAAATTTTTGGGCCGCCAGATGTCGGATAATCAAATACTGTTGAAAGTCCTTCAGTCCGAAATAAGCGGCATTGGGCTGTACTTGTGAAAAAAGTTGTTGGATAACATTGGCGACTCCCTGAAAATGACCGGGTCTGTGCGCGCCTTCCAAATATTGTTCAAGCTTTCCTAAATCGAAATGTTGTGGAACCGCTTGTCCGTAGACATCGTTTTCTTCAGGAAGATAGATGGCGGTGCAGCCTGTTTTTTGAAGCAGTGCGATATCGGCGTCCTGGGTTCTGGGGTAATGCGCGAGATCCTTGGCGTTGTTGAATTGAAGTGGATTCACAAAAATGGAAACCAGGGTTTGGGCGTGGTGCTGGTTGGATTTCGCCACGAGCGACAGGTGTCCCTGATGCAGAGCGCCCATGGTGGGAACAAAACCTACATCGTTTCCTTTTTCGATTTGAGATTGGCGCCAAAGTTGAAGCGCTGCTGCGGTGCGAATTAATTCCATGTAGGCAAAAAACAATAAGGAAAAACAAATTTCGTTTACCGCATGGGCAGGCAATTTCAACTGGCCATGGAAGACAAAGTAAAACAAGAATTTTGAAAAGTCGGCGAATTTTGCTTAATTTTGCAGAGTGTTTCAAAAGCAGACCCTCTAGAAACACGGAAGATAAACCGCATGGAAAAACGTAAGATTTTATATGTTACCCAGGAAATGGAGCCTTACCTGGGTACAGAAACCAACATGTCCAAAATTTGTCGGCAGTTGCCGCAAGCCATTTTAGAAAATGGTTTTGAAATCCGAAACTTCATGCCCCGCTATGGGTGTATCAATGAACGCAGACACCAATTGCATGAAGTGATTCGGCTTTCGGGGATGAACTTGGTGGTGAACGATTCCGATCAACCGCTAATCATTAAAGTTGCTTCTATTCCTTCGGCTCGGATGCAGGTTTACTTTATTGATAATGAAGAGTATTTTCGAAGAAAATTCACTCTTTGTGATCAAACGGGACGGTTTTTTGAAGACAACGACGAGCGGGCCATTTTCTTTGCACGTGGTGTTTTAGAAACGGTTAAAAAATTGGGTTGGATTCCCGATGTCATTCATTGTCACGGTTGGGTGGCTGGTCTTGTGCCTGTTTATTTAAAAACGGCGTTGAAAGAAGATCCTATTTATCAGCATGCCAAAGTGGTCACTTCTCTGTACAGCACAGATCAGTTTCATGGAGCACTGGACGCACGATTTGCAGAAAAAGTACTGTGGAACAATATGCAATCCGAAGATTATGCTCCGGATGACACGCATTATCTGTCGATTATGAAGGAGAGCATTCGGTATTCCGATGCAGTGGTGGTGTCCAATGAGCCCGTAGCAGAAGAACTCATTGCCTATGCTGATCAAATGGGTACGCGTGTGCTGAAATATCAGCCGGATGAAGACATGGCCGGGCCCATGGCTACCTTGTATGATGAACTCATTGATGCCGTGGTACTCGCTCATTGATGAACACATAAAAACTTTTGATCCTATCCGCAGTGCCTTATTGGCCTGCGGATATTTATTTTTTGACCATGAAAACCATATTATTTAGTCTCCTGCTTTCCTTCATGCTCTTTAGTTGTGCTGAAGAAAGTGCGTATGGGCCGGATATTATTCCTCCAAATGAATTTATTCAGGGCGAAGTAGTTGATACGTTTTCCATGCTTGCCAGGGTAGAACGGGATGATACACTCAGAGCAGATGGGCCACGTTATGCTTTGTTGGGAGACATGTGGGACGCTACGCTTGGAAGAACCAATGCCAGCTTTTTTTCTACGGTGTCGATTACCCAGCCCGTGCAAAGTTTTGGTGTAAATCCACAAATCGATTCGATGGTGATGATTCTCCAATTTCACCGTGGTTATGGCGATGTAAGTAAATTTACAGGTTATCAGGAAATTCAGGTGTTCGAGGTACTGGATTCTATTCTGCCCCCACCAGCTTCCGGCGGTTACAATCAAAGTAATCAGAACTTTGCGATTTCTTCTCAACCACTCGCCACCAGAGGTTTTGTACCTCAGTTCGGTGCAGGTGCGGACTTTTCACGTCTTAGAATCCGACTCAGCAATGATTTAGGGCAGCGACTTCTTAATGCGGATTCACTGAAAAACAGCAATATACGGGCAGTGCTGAAGGGCTTATATGTAAAAGCTAATTTATATCAGCCTTCTCCGGGAAATGGCGGAATTGGTGCTTTCGACTTGTCGGCCACTGGGACTTCTATTGTGCTTTATTTTAATAATGCCAGCGCTCCCATTCAATCCGTTTCTATTTCCATGTCTGGTGCTCAAAACATTCGTATTAACCGATTTGTGCATGATTACTCCGCAGGAGATCCTAGTATTACTCAAAAATTAGCTGACACGACATACAATTATATTCAGCAGTCTGATTTATACCTTCAGACCATGCAGGGACTCCGTATTTATTGCAGAGTGCCACATTTTACAAAATTGAACCAGCAAGGCAAATGGATTGTAAATCAAGCAGAAATAACCCTGCCAGTGAAGGAGTTGGATATTGAGCGATTTACGTTACCAGCTTTATTATCAACTTATTACTATACTGAAGGTGATCTCATCCGTCCCATGGATGATATTACATCAAATTATTTCCTTGGAACCTACAACTCTACCAAAAAAGCGTTTATTTTACGCCCAACTAGATATTTTCAAAAAGTGTTAAGCGGTAGTATTCCGGATAAAGGGTTTTATATCGATTTTCCTGTGCTGACCAATCTTAAGGTATCTGAAGCCAGGAGAGCCGTTTTTGCCGGTCCACTTGATGCACAAACACCAATGAAAATTAAATTCATATTGACTCGGATAACAGATTAATGTAGTATGTGTGGGATTGTAGGATATATTGGACCAGAAGAAGCGTATCCTATCCTGATTAAAGGATTGCGCAGGTTAGAATACAGAGGATACGACAGTGCTGGGATTGCCCTCATGAAAGATGGGCTGAAATTGTTTAAATGCAAGGGGAAAGTATCTGATTTAGAAAGCTTTAGTTTAGGTAAGGACACCAGTGGGCAAGCAGGAATCGGGCATACCCGCTGGGCAACGCATGGTCCCCCCAATGATGCAAATGCACATCCCCATTTTTCTCAAGATCAGGATATTGTGATGATTCACAATGGCATTATTGAAAATTATGCCATCCTGAAACAGGGCTTACAAAACCGAGGATACGAATTTCGCAGTGATACTGACACCGAAGTGCTGGTGTATCTGATTGCAGATATTCGTAAAAATGAAGATTTACCCATCGAAGATGTGCTTCGATTGGCTTTATCTGAAGTTATTGGTGCTTATGCCATCGTGCTTATGGATAAAAATGAACCCGGAAAACTGGTCGCAGCCAAGAAGGGGAGTCCGTTGGTCATTGGTATCGGAAAAGAAAACCATGCTTTTTACATCGCTTCAGATGCTACGCCGATTGTGGAATACACGAAGAACGTGGTTTATCTTGAAGACGAAGAAATTGCTGTGGTTCGTCCCGGGCAGGAATTGCGTATTCGTACCATTGGCGACGAACCCATTACACCTTATATTCAACACCTTCAAATCGAATTAGAGCAACTGGAAAAAGAAGGCTTTGAGCATTTTATGCTTAAGGAAATCCATGAGCAGCCTCGTTCTATCCGCGATAGTATGCGTGGTCGCTTAAGTTTAGAAGAAGGCCGCGTGTCTCTGGGTGGAATTCTCGATTTCGAACGGAAAATCATGAATGCCAGACGCATCATCATCATTGGTTGCGGAACTTCATGGCATGCCGGTCTGGTGGGTGAATACCTTTTTGAAGAATTGGCACGGATTCCCGTGGAAGTGGAATATGCTTCTGAATTCCGTTACCGGGATCCTATCTTGAACGAAGAAGACATTGTTTTAGCGGTTTCTCAATCCGGAGAAACAGCTGACACCCTGGCGGCGATTCAATTGGCCAAAGACCGCGGTGCGACCATTCTCGGTATTTGCAACGTGGTAGGCTCAAGCATTGCCCGCGCCACCCATGCCGGTTCATACACGCACGCCGGTCCGGAAATCGGTGTCGCTTCTACCAAAGCCTTCACGGCTCAGGTGACCGTACTGACTTTAATGGCCCTGATGATCGGCGCACGCCGCGGAACCATCTCAGAATCCAGATATCGTCAGCTGCTCCTGGAATTGGATCATATCCCAACTTTGGTTTCCGAAGTCCTGAAACAAGATTCCGAAATCCTGCGCATTTCTCAGAAATATGCCGACGCATTGAACTTCCTTTATCTCGGAAGAGGTTTCAATTTCCCCGTAGCCCTGGAAGGCGCGCTGAAGCTGAAGGAGATTTCATACATTCATGCAGAAGGTTATCCGGCCGCCGAAATGAAACACGGCCCCATCGCACTCATCGATGAGAACATGCCCGTGGTGGTTATTGCCACTAAAGGCAATTCGTACGAGAAAATTGTTTCCAACATTCAGGAAGTGAAAGCCCGCGGTGGCAGAATCATTGGAATTGTGACCGAAGGTGATACCGAAGTGCGACATTTGGCGGACGAGGTCATTGAAATTCCTGAGGTAGATGACGTGCTCACTCCTTTACTTTCTGTGATTCCATTGCAATTACTCAGTTACCATATTGCGGTGATTCGTGGATGTAACGTGGATCAGCCCAGAAACCTGGCCAAATCCGTTACGGTAGAGTAATTCCCAACATACAATCCCTCCAACCCCTGCAAAAACAGGGGTTTCTTTTTTATGGGGGCCTTGTTTTACTCGCTTTAAACAGAAAGGAAATGCAGCATTACCTCCTTGCTTCAAAGCAAGGCAAAACGGAAAAACAAACATGCCTGATGCTGTGGATGATTCTGAAGGGAAGCGCCGTCCTTACCTTGGACTATATAATGGAAAAGGTTTTCAACGCACCTGTTCCTGAAATCGTTGCCATTCTTCGGGTGAAATGGTTTTAGGGGCTGATTCACTTTGCTCAGCTGCTTGTTTGCGAATGTCGTCGGCCCGTTCGTCGGACGACGGGTGGGTGCTCACCCAATTGAAATACTGATCCCATTCGGATGTTTCGCCCGCCAGACTTTCCATGAAATCTGCGAATGGTGCAGGATTATAGCCTGCGGCCAACAAATATTCTACGGCCTTTTTATCTGCCTCCCGCTCTAAATTTCGGTCGAAGGCGGTAGATGAAAGTACTTTTAATGCGGCTTGAACAGCTTGTGGCTGGCCATTTCCTGTGGCCATGGAAATGAGTACGGACAGCCCAACCTCTTTAATCAGTTTTTGCCGCACGTGGGCCAGTTGAATATGCGCCATTTCATGACACACCACGCCTAAAAAGGCTTCCGGTTTGGTGGCATGTTGAATCAATCCGCTATAAATAACCAAATGGCCATCTGGTAGCGCAAAGGCGTTTACTTCTTCGTTTTTAAGCAGATGTAGTTTAAAATCTTCCGGATCTAAACCATTGGCAGAGCAAAGTTCATCCACCCACCGGGTAAATGTGGATACGGCCTCGTTGTTTGTGATTTCATCATTGTCAAGGGAATAAGCCTTCCAGAACAGGTCGCCCAACTTTTTCTCCAATTCTGCAGACCATTGATCTGCATGAAAAAGAGAAACCCAGTCGATCTGTTTCAAACCCCAGAAAACACCAAAAAAGGAGGCCACAAGAACAAGGCCCTGGAAAATAATTTTTCTCATGATGCACTTGGGATAAATAGATCGGTAAGTCCGCCGAAAAACCACCATTTTACATGTTTGCCTTTCCGAACTTGAATGGCTGCATGCAAGGTGGTGATGAATTCTGCCAAATTAAAAAGGATGAGGGTGAGAAGGTAACCGAAGTAGGCATTGCTAAAGGTTTCGCTTCCATATAAAATACCAATGGTCCACCAAAATCCGAAGCTATTGGCAAAGAATAGCCCAAATTGAGATAAAAGGGCTTGGGTACAATGCCAGCGAACAAAGGCTGTCGATTTGCGATTTCCCAAATAAAAACCCAAAGTGGCCAATAAATTAACAATAGGCAGTGGTAGGCCCACCATGGCAGCCACCAAAGACATTAAATAACTATTGGAAGCGCTTTCCGCTTCATGTTCTCCGGGTTTGTAGGAAAAAGTGGTGGTGTCAATCATAGTCCTTTCATCAAATTCCACATCCAGTTTAAAAGTACGAAAAGAATCAATGGCGCCGCCAGCCAAGGTTTTTTAAGCCAGAATTCCGTTTTCCGGTAGGCCAGAAAAAGACTTTGTTTCCTGCCAAGTACATCCAGCAACAACCACGGTGGCAATACCAACATCAGCGCTGCCACCACATAGCCAAACGGATTCCATAAAAAAGCTTCCATCCAGTGTTGGTGTAGCAGCGCTATCACAGATCTGGACGTTCCGCAAGACGGACAGGGCATGCCGGTGGTTTTTTTTAAAAGACACACTTCCTGAACAGGCGAACCATCCAAAGTTTCGTTGACCAGCATCATCACCCAGATGTAGCCGGCTAAACAAGCGATAAAAAGGAAAAGGTAAAGCCGATTCCTTGTTGAAACCATGTTAGTATAAAAACTGCTGGATTCTTTCCATGTTCTTTTCGCGGGTGGCTTTCTGAATCATAAACCAATCAATGATGGTCCAAATGCCAAATCCACCACAGGTGAGCAGTTTCCCAATGCCCAAACCTACGTCTCCAATCAGAAATCGGTCGATGCCCGGACTTCCTGCCAAAAGAGAAACAATCAGCGATGTGTCAGGATTCATGAGCTGAAGGCCGCAAATCGCATTCCATTTGTCTTCATCTACTGCCAGCAAGCGCTCGCGAATCATGTTAAGTTGATGACTTTCAAAGTACTTTCCGTTCGACATGATAAACATGTCCACTTTTTGTGCATCCATTGTAATTGATTTTCAGGGTTTTAAAAAGTAGGTCATTTATAAAAAACAGAAAATGAAATGTTTGTCTCTGTTTTCATGTTCAAGTTTAAGCATTTTATTTCAAAAATGGAAGCAGCTTACAGGTGTCTTTTTCAAAAGTTTTATCATTCATTGGGTTGGCAAGCTGTCTTCTTTCTCAAAAACACAAGAGATTCTTATCTTTACCTCCTCAGATGCAATCATGGAAATTACCCCCGAACTTATCGATAAATTAGCCAGTTTGGCCAAGCTGGATTTTTCAGCGGAAGAAAAAGCCGCACTGATTCCGGAGCTGGAAAAGATTACGGGCTTCATGGATAAACTCAATGAGTTAGATGTGCAAGGCGTGCCTCCCCTGACGTACCTTTCCGATACCGTTTTTACTCTAACGGCAGATCAGCGTGAAGTGCCACGTCCCGACGTGCCGCAGCCTTCACTTTCCCATGACTTAGCGCTGCAAAATGCCCCCAAACGGGATTCCGATTATTTCCGTGTTCCCAAAGTATTAGACAAATCCGAGGGATAATGTCTTCTTTGCGCGTGGCATTGGTTCAGGCCCATCTTCTTTGGGAAAACCCTGATGAGCAGTTAACTCGCCTCGAAGCGCTGCTCCCGTTTCCGGGTAAGGCAGATTTGGTGGTGTTGCCCGAAACATTTGCCACTGGTTTTTCCATTCGTTTTGGTCTGGAAATGCACCAACAAGTCATTCAGGATTGGATGCGCACGCAAGCTCGTCGCCTGGATGCTGCTGTGGTGGGAACCATATTTTCGAAAAATGCGCTTGGACAAATCGTGAACCGATGTTGGTGGGTGAGCCCGGATGGCCGCTGGTTTCGCTACGACAAACGACATGTATTTACCTTTGGAGGTGAGCAAAAAGTAGTGACTCCCGGACAACAACAAGTGGTGATTCCTTACAAAGGATTTCAAGTGGCGCTCATGGTCTGCTATGATTTGCGCTTTCCGGTATGGAGTCGTCGAACACCTGGTTTTTCTTACGATCTTTTGTTGTACACCGCCAATTGGCCCGCGCAGCGTAGTCCGGCCTGGAAAACCCTTTTGCCAGCCAGAGCAGTGGAAAATCAGGCGTATGTGCTGGGCGTAAATCGGGTAGGAGAAGATGGTCACGGACGCGCGCATTCCGGAGATTCCGGTGTGTGGGGGCCGGACGGAACGCCCTTGGCATTGGCCACACCAGACCAGGAGGAAACCCTTCTAACTGAACTTTCTTTAGACGCACTTCAGCATTTCAGGACTTCATTTCCTTTTGACCAGGATGCAGATTTGTTTTCCTTTTCAATTAATCCTTAACAGAATCATATTCAGGAGTTTGGTGAAATGGCATTAAGCCAAATTGTCCCGTTCCGAAACGGCTTCCAGTGGTCCATCTATAGCCGTAAAGCCCATAATTCCAGGTGCTTATGTCGAAATAGGCAGGCGTGGGGCCTGCGTGCAAAACCAGTTGGCGAATAGGTTTTCCCAAGTGATTAAACACGGTCCAGTCGCTTTTTACGGAAGGGAGCTCCGAAATCATCAGCCAGGCTTGCCCCCGAAGGTACTGCACCCGAACATCCGGATTTTGCGAAAAGCCGTTGTTAAAAAAAATCAATATAAAAAATGTAAATATTTGAAAAACAGTTGTTTTCATTATAATGCAACCTGGTTGCTTGTTTAAAGGCATCTACATTCAAATGGATTGCCGTTTTTTGTAAAAGTAATGCGAAAGTTATTTATTTTAGGCTTAAGTTGGGCCGTTTGTCTGAATTACGCGTTGGCACAAGGGCCCCCTTCAGGCGCAACCATTCCGAAACTTAGTTTTTCCGGTCGGCTTTTAGAACAAAAAACAGGGCAGCCGCTCATGTTTGCGTCGGTTTTATTTACACATCTCCGGACCCCCGATAAAACCGAAGGAACTTTTACCGACACCAATGGCGTGTATCGCTTTCAGGATATGTTTCCCGGGAGGTATGTCCGTGTGGTTTCAGCAGTTGGTTTTAAGACGTATCAGGATACCGTTCTCATTCGTCCGGGTGCAGAAGGCGACATGGTTCTTCCGGATTTGCGCATGGCCGCGGGCATTAATCAATTGAGTGAAGTGTCGGTGGTAGAAGACCGTGAGCCGGTGGAACTAGCTGTAGACCGGCTTGTTTTTAATGTTGGACGAGATTTGGTATCAGAAGGCGGTTCTGTGTTGGACGCCCTTCGGCAAATTCCATTGTTGAATGTAGATGTGGACGGAAAAATATCGCTTCGGGGAAGTGAGAACTTTTTGGTGTACATCAATGGCAAGCCATCTGGTTTTACGGTAGAAAACCGAGATCAAATTCTGGCCCAGATACCGGCCTCCAATATTGAGCGTATTGAACTTATTACCAATCCTTCAGCTAAATATGAAGCCGAAGGCATGTCCGGTATTCTGAACATTATAACCAAACAAAATCAGGAAAAAGGCCGCTACGGAAGCATGCAACTTGGCGCTGGTTGGCCAACAACAGCCAACAGCTCTCTGAATGTGAATTTTACTTCCGGAAAATGGAGTATTACTTCTACGCTAGGTATGCGACATACCCAAAGGGTAAGAACGGGTTTTTCGGACCGGGAAATTTTTACAGGTGGGGGAGGAAGCATCAATCAAAGGCAGGATTCTGAAAATCCGTCTCGGGATATTGGAACCACTTTTTCCGGCAATGTCGATTATAAATATCATGAAAAAGGGAGCTTGGGTCTCACCTATGTTTTAGGTTGGCGAGGCGAAGAAGATCCCGATTTTATCCAATATCGCTTTCTGGATGGTCTGAATAATCCTACACGTACTTTTCGCCGTGAGGCAGATAACCGCATGCAAGGTGTAAACGGAGATTTTGGTTTGAACTGGCAGCAAAAAGATGCTTCGGGAAAGGGAGAATGGTCTTCCGGTTTGAGTTATAGCCGGAATTTCGATGGAACCAATGGGCAGTTTCTTGAATTGGCCTCGTTTCCTGATACCACCAATGCACAAAGCCGTACGCAACGCAACCGTACTAACCAAAACCTTGTCTTTCAAATAGATCGGGTACAAAGTCTTGGTAAAATTTTTAAATTGGAAACCGGACTTAGAAGCGGTTTCCGTCAGTTGGAGAGTGAATTGAAAGCAGATTCGCTGAATCTGAATACCGGAAACTGGTTTGTGGATACTTTGTTGACCAATAATTTTACCTATTCCGAATGGGTGAATGCGGGTTATCTTTTAGGTGGAGTTCGCCTGGGTAAAAAGTGGGAAGCACAAGCCGGCGTGCGCGCTGAACATACTTTTGCACGTGGAGTAGCGCGCGACGTGGAAGCGTTCAACAAAACGTATCTCAATTTTTTCCCTTCGGCACAAGTAAAATTCAATCTCGATGAGTTTCACGCCTTCGGACTGACCTATTCCAAGAGAATTAACCGACCCTCTTTTTGGGCATTGAATCCGTTTCCGGATTACAGCGATCCTTTTAGTCTGCGCGTGGGCGACCCGAACGTCAATCCAGAGCTCACCGACAATGTGGAACTGAGTTTTACCAAAAATTTTAAAAGCGGACACTTTTTTTATGCCTCCGCGTTTTGGCGGGAGATTTCCAGTCCTTTTCAGCGCTACATTACGGTGGATAGTCTCGGAGTCACCACCGTTCGTTCAACCAATTTTGGTTCTGCCCGAAATTTTGGGTTAGACTTAATTTTGCGTTGGAAATTTACCCGAAACCTGAGCGCCACCTTCAATGGAAGTTTTTTCCGAAACGAGGTACAGGGTGGTGCTTTGCAACCCGATTTGGGCGCGAACACATTCGGTGGTAATTTGCGTAGCGTTATTAACTGGAAATTCCTGAAAGGCAATGATATTCAGTTGAATATTAATTACAATTCGCCTATGGTGATGCCACAGGGAAAAATGTATGATTTTACATGGGTCGATTTGGCGTATAAGCGGGAAATTTTAAAAGGAAAAGCCACGGTAACTCTGAATGTATCCGACATTTTCGATACCCGCAGGTTCCGATATGAACCCGATGATGTGAACTTCCGTGGTCTGGTGTACAGAAAACCCCAAAGCCGGGTAGTAACGGTGCAGTTTGTTTGGAAATTTGGAAATCCCGGACAAGAGCCACCGCGTCGTCGCGGACGTTCTGGTGGTGGCGATGGTGGCGGCGACATGGACATGGGCCTTTAAGCTTACCTGAGGAAATCCTTTAACTTTGTCTATTCAATCAAGTCCTATGCACGCCCGGTTAGATCGAAGCGAATCGTATAAATCTCTGATTCATAGGTTAGAGCCTTTACTTGCGGAAGAGTCAGATCTTATTGCTAATCTTGCCAATACGGCCGCAGAAATCAAAGATATATTTGGTTTTTGGTGGGTGGGATTTTATTTGGTGAAAGGGGAGGAGCTGGTTTTGGGACCATTTCAAGGCCCGGTAGCTTGCACGCGCATTCCACGCGGAAAAGGGGTTTGCGGAGCCGCATGGGAAAAAAAAGAAGTGATCGTGGTGCCGGATGTGCATCATTTTCCTGGACATATTGCTTGTAGCGCTGCGTCGAACAGCGAGATTGTGGTGCCCATTAAGGTAAAAGGTGAGGTGGTGGCCGTGCTGGATATAGATAGCATAGAATTTGACGATTTCGGTCCGGAAGATGTACGGTATTTTACCCATATTGCACGGATGCTGCGTCCGAAATTCCCTTTACCATGAACGGCTTCCTGCTGTCGTGCGCTGTTCTCATTTTATTGTCTTCCTGCGCCAATCCCGTGCCTCCAACCGGTGGTGAAAAAGACACCCGCGGTCCGAAATTGGTTTATGCCCAACCAGATACTTTCGCTACCCAAGTGCGCGTGCCCAAAATTTATTTACGGTTCGATGAATGGGTAGAACTTAAAAATATTCAGGCAGAACTTTTGGTGTCGCCGCCTCAGTCCAAACCGCCACTTACCCGAATTGTTGGTAAAGGAGTCGAGGTGACGTTTCAGGATAGTTTACGACCGGCCACCACCTATCAACTGCAATTTGGAAAAGGCATCGTCGATTTTACAGAAGGGAATCCGGCCGCCGGATTTCAGTATGTTTTTTCCACAGGAATCGCTTTAGATAGTGGAGAAATTCAGGTAAAAGTGATGGAAGCGGCCACCGGATTACCGGCTTCCGGTGTGAAAGTGATGTTGCATTCCGGGCAGGAAGATAGCCTGGTGCGAACCAAACGTCCCGATTACGCCATGTTTACCAATGACAAGGGCGAAGCGCGGCTCGCTTACCTGCGCGGAGGAGCTTACAAACTCTATGCTTTACGGGAAACCGGAGGGGATTATTTGTACAATGGTCCGGGAGAAGAAATTGCCTTTTTGCCGGAGTCTGTGATGCCGGATTCCGGTCGGTATTTGCTTCGCCTTTTTGCTGAACCTCCTTTAAGAAACAAGGCCTTATCGGCGCGTAATGCCTATCCGGGAAAAGCCTGGGTACGATTTGCCGGACCGGCAGACAGTCTGAAACTTTCATTCGACCCACAGCCTTTGGCTTATGAATGGGGAAAAGATCGCCCGGACAGTCTTGTGATTTGGTTTGGCAAAACGCCGCCGGACAGTCTTCGTATTGGGTTGGAATGGCCTTTTGGAAAAGATTCTCTTCGACTGATTCCCTCAAGGTGGCTACCGCCACGCGCAGGCGGCGGCGGAGGTGGAGGAGGTCGAGGTGGAGGAGGCGGAAATACAGCCTCTGAATCCCCATTTGTGTTGCGGAGATTGCCGTTGGATCCACCACCCGTGCCAGGTGACCCCATTCGCATTTGGTTCGACCACCCGCTGGAAAAAGTAGATACCGGAAAATTCTTTTTTACCGGAACGCCCGTGTCTCCCGCGATAGATACCGCCATGCCTCGTTCTTTGGTATTTCCCGGAATCCTAAATGCTGGTGCTACCTATTGGATTACCTGGGGCGATAGCGCTGTTTACGATGTATTTGGAAATGTGGCACGTGCCGATTCCATTCGCTTGGTTTTGCCTGATCCGAATGAGGCGGTGGAAGTACATTTGGATGTATTTGCTCCGGAAGATTTTTGGCAAGGAATGCCGTTTATGATCAGTGCCGCCGGAAAACAAAAGTTTACAGCAAACCAATGGCAGGAACGACAAATCGATAGCCTTGGAACGGGTCGGCGGTTCAGTTTTTTACTTTTTCCCGGGAAATACGATTTTACCCTTTGGCAGGACATGAATGGGAATCAGCGCTGGGATACCGGGAGTTTTGGCAGAAAGGAGCAGCCGGAGCCGCTGATACGGTTCGAGAAAACGTTGGAAGTTCGGGCAGGATTTAGTTTACAACAAATCTGGAATTTGCTGCCGTCAGCTGCCGCCTCTCCAGGCCGCGGAAGAGCAAGAGAATAGCCGGATGTTGGCATAAAATTTGAACCATGGGGCTAGATTGTGTAAATTTGCCTAAAGCCCAGTGGTAAAGATGCCATCGATCTAAACCAGAATAAATTTTCAGGGGAATGTTAAAACAAGGTCTCTTTCAAAAACTTCAGCAGAAACTAAGTCCTCAGCAGATTCAGCTGATGAAACTTTTGCAAGTGCCCACTGCCGCACTGGAACAGCGGATCAAAGAAGAATTGGAGGCCAATCCGGCCCTGGAAGAGGGCGCAGATGAGTTTCCGGAAGACCGAAACGAAGAGGATCATCAGGACAACGAAGATTTTGATTCCGGGGAAAATACGACCAATGACGAGGGGTCGGACTTGGATTTAGATGATTATCTGAACGACGACGATTATCCCTATTATAAAACCCAAACCCAAAACCACGGCCCGGACGAAGAGCAGCGCGACATGCCCATAAGTGCCGGAGTCAGTTTCTACGAAAGCCTCATGGCCCAAATTGGTTTGCGAAATCTGGATGAACGGGCGCAGTTTTTGGCGCGTCACATGATTGGCAATATCAACGAAGATGGCTATTTGATGCGGGATGTCCGGAGTATGGTAGATGACCTGGCTTTTACCCAAGGCGTGGAAACTACCGAAGAAGAATTGTTGGACGTTTTAGAAGTGGTGCAAGATTTCGATCCACCCGGTGTAGCCGCACGCGATTTAAGGGAGTGTTTGCTGATTCAGCTCAGAAAACGCGAACGCCCTACGGCTTACACCTCTGCGGCCATTCAGATTTTATCTGACTATTACGAAGAATTTACCAAGAAACACTACGATAAGATTTCCCGGCGGATGGGATTGGACGACGAAGGCATGAAAGCCGTTATGCGCGAAATCATCCATTGTAATCCCAAACCCGGTGGCGGTCAGTCCGGAGGCCAACGCATGATTCATACCATTATTCCAGATTTCTTATTGACCAACCAGGAAGGAAAACTGGAACTGAGTTTGAATGGGCGAAATGCCCCCGAACTTCGCGTTTCACGCACTTATCATGAGATGCTGGAACAGTTCGCTCATCCCAAAAAAGAAATAGATCGCGGCCAGAGGGAAGCCGTTTTGTTTGTTAAACAAAAGTTAGATGCGGCCAAATGGTTCATCGATGCCATTCGCCAGCGTCAGGAAACCTTGATGGCTGTGATGTCTGCGATGGTTAAATTTCAGGAAGCCTATTTCCTTACCGGCGACGAAACCCAGCTTCGTCCCATGATTCTCAAGGACATTGCAGAAATGGTGGGCCTGGATATTTCTACCGTAAGTCGGGTGGCCAATTCCAAATATGTGGAAACCCCGTATGGCACTTTTTTACTTAAATCGTTCTTTTCTGAATCATTGAGTACCGAAAGTGGGGAAGAAGTTTCTACCCGCGAAGTCAAAAAAATTCTTTTCGATTGCATTTCCAATGAAAGTAAAAAGAAGCCTTTGACCGACGATCGACTGGCCGAAATTTTACAAGCCAAGGGCTATAATATTGCTCGCCGAACTGTGGCCAAATACAGAGAACAGTTGGATATTCCAGTGGCTAGACTAAGAAAATCTTTGGAATGACTTTTGCCAAATGGGTTTCAGCCCTTTTTCATCCGCTGTGGGTGCCTACCTTGGGTGCCGCCTTGTTTCTGAATCAACATGTGCATTTGCCTTTGCGGTACGGGCATGGAGATGTCATATGGCGCCTTTTGCTCCTTGTGTTCCTGTTTACCGCAGTTGTACCTGCGGTGGGTATACTTATGTTTAAGCGCTGGGGCTGGATAGAACACTGGTCCTTGTCTTTACGCTCCGATCGAAAGGCTCCCTTGCTTTTTAGCTCCTTTTCCTTTTTACTTCTTTTTTATTTGCTTCAAAACGCGGGAGTACATGCCGTGGTGCTGAATATTATTTTGGGTGGCGTGTTGTCTATGACTTTATCTTATTTTCTGAATGCCTTTTTGAAATTGAGCATGCACCTCATGTCGTGGATGTCATTGGCCGGACAGGTGGCTTCTTTTGGCTTTCACGATATGCATTATCCCTTGTTTTGGCTGAGCGTTATTTTTATCATTGCTGGTGTGGTGGCTTCTGCGCGATTGGCTTTGGGAGCGCATACGCCCAAAGAACTTTGGGTGGGAAGTTTGGTTGGATTCGTAAGTCAGGCAGTATGGATTTCCCTGATGCATTGACCCTTTCCGGTGCATTGTCTGTGGATGTAGGTGGGCGAAAGTTTTGGCTTTTGCCGGAAAAAGCCGTTTGGGAACCTGCCCGACGGCGATTGTACGTGGCGGATATACATTTGGGAAAAGCGGAGCATTTTCAAAAATCCGGATTGCCTTTGCCAGTAGGAGCCGACCAGGAGACCCTGATGCGGCTGGCTTGGGTCATTGGACAAGTGCAGGCCTCTTCGGTCTGGATTTTGGGAGATTTGTTTCATAGCAGAGAAAATGCCTCGGTAGAAGGATGGCAGAGGTTTAGGGCCGCATTCGCAGAAAACGAATTTGCATTGATTCCCGGTAATCATGATATGCTATTGAAAAACAGGTACAAAGAGTTGGGAATCCAGGTTTTGGCCGAAAGGCATGAAGAAGACGGCTGGGTGTTTACACATGCACCGGAAGATAAACCAGCCTCTCAGGAAGGGCCGTGGACCATGGTGGGGCATGTGCATCCGGGGGTTCGGCTTCGGGGAAAAGGAAAGCAGGTGATGCGCTTGCCCTGTTTTAGGATTGGAAGCCATGAATTTTGGCTGCCAGCCTTCGGTAAATTGACCGGTTCTATGGAAATTCAGCCCCAAAAGGGAGATTTTTTGGCCGTAATCGCAGGTTCTGAGGTGTTAGAGATGCCCGTTAAATAAAATTATTGCTCAGACAATCAGTGTGGTTGGCTACTTGATGCCTTATTTTCTTTTGAGATAGGGGTGTGGATATTAGGCTAATTTTATTTACTTTGCAGCCGTCTAACTTTAAAGCAACTACTATGTCAGACATTGCATCACGGGTAAAATCTATTATCGTTGACAAACTTGGTGTTGACGAGGCCGAGGTAAATCCCACTGCCAGCTTCACGACCGATCTTGGCGCGGATTCTCTAGATACCGTGGAACTCATTATGGAATTTGAAAAAGAATTCAATATTGCCATTCCCGACGATCAGGCGGAAAAAATCAACACCGTAGGAGAAGCTATCGCCTACATCGAGGAAAACGCTAAGTAATTCATTAACCTTTAAAAAGTACGGCATTGAGGCGAGTGGTCGTAACCGGCTTGGGAGCATTAACTCCCATTGGAAATACCCTGTCTGCTTACTGGGACGGATTAGTCCGTGGCCAAAGTGGTGCAGCTCCGATAACACGCTTTGATGCCTCACTTTTTAAAACCAGGTTTGCTTGCGAGGTAAAAGGTTTCGACCCTTTACAATTTTTGGATCGGAAGGAAGCTCGGAAACTGGATCCTTTCGTTCAGTATGCCTTGGTTTGTGCTACCGAAGCGGTAGAGCATGCCGGCATAAAAGAAGGAAATTTTGACCCCGACCGCGCGGGTGTCCTTTGGGCATCCGGTATTGGTGGTTTAGATACCCTGATTCAGGAAATCGGCGATTTCGCCAAAGGAGATGGAACCCCTAGATTCAATCCTTTCTTTATTCCTAAAGTGATTGTGGATATTGCCGCAGGGCATATCTCCATCAAGTTTGGATTCAGAGGGCCCAATTTTGCTACCGTTTCAGCTTGCGCCAGTTCTACGCATTCCATGATTGATGCGTTGGACCTCATTCGCAGAGACAAAGCGGATATCATTGTGACCGGTGGTTCAGAAGCCGCAGTGAATGTGGCCGGTATCGGTGGTTTCAACGCCATGCACGCCCTTTCTACCAGAAACGATGATCCGGCTACTGCCTCACGTCCTTTCGACAAAGATCGCGATGGTTTTGTGTTGGGCGAAGGCGCAGGAGCGCTCGTACTGGAAGAGCTCGAACACGCAAAACGACGTGGCGCTACCATTTATGCAGAAATTGCAGGTGGTGGAGCTACTGCAGATGCGCACCATATTACCGCACCACATCCAGAAGGACTTGGTGCCAATAATGTGATGACCCGTACATTGAACGATGCTGGATTACAACCTAATGAGGTAGATTACATCAACGTTCATGGTACATCCACACCGCTTGGAGATATTGCAGAAACCATTGCCATTAAAAAAGTTTTTGGTGAACATGCGTACAACCTAAGCATTTCTTCTACCAAATCCATGACGGGTCACCTTTTAGGCGCGGCTGGTGCCATTGAAGCCATTGCTTGTGTGATGGCCTTGCATCACCAAACCGTTCCTCCTACCATCAACCATTTTACGGATGATCCGGAAATCGATCCTCAATTGGATTTGACTTTCCACACTCCGAAAAAACGCCAAATTAGAGCGGCTCTTTCAAATACCTTTGGCTTTGGAGGTCACAATGCCTGTGTGGTGTTCAAAGCATATCAAGGCTAAGTTTTTTCTCACTTTTGGGTCTTACTTTTTTACAGCGATTTTTTGGTACTTCCGCTACCTCAACGCCAAGTACAGCGTTACAAGAAAAGATTGTTGAAATCCTTGGCTTTACACCCAAAACATTCTCGCCCTATGAGCTCGCTTTTGTGCACTCTTCGGCCGGTTTGAAGTCCGGTGGACAACGCATCCACAACGAACGGCTTGAATTTCTTGGAGATTCAGTTTTAGATCTTATTGTAGCTGATTACATTTTTCAGCAACATCCGGCCAAAGATGAAGGCGAACTCACCCGCATGCGGTCCGCTTTGGTAAATCGTCAGCAACTCAATCATGTCGCAAGCCGCCTTCAATTAGATAAATGGATTCAAGGGAAATTTTCCAAGGACATGATTCCTGAAGACGTTAAGGGGAATACCTTAGAGGCATTTATTGGTGCCATTTATGTGGAATCCGGCTTGCCTAAAACGGTGGAATTTGTGTCTGCCCATTTGTTGCAACCTCACAAACACCAGCCCGGTCAGCCGAAACTGGACACCACGGATTACAAGAGTGAGTTGTTCATGTGGGCTCAGCGAAACAAAAAACGGATAAGTTTTGAAACGACCAGAGAAACCGGACGTGGGGAGAACCGTCGTTATGTGATGAATCTGCTGATTGAGCAGGAGGTCATGGGGACTGGAGAAGGAGGTTCCAAAAAGAAGGCCCAACAGATGGCTTCCAAGGCTGCCTTTAAAAAGTTGAACTTGAAAAAGTGAGCTGGGTAACGGAGAAGGTCGAATGACAAATCTCATGTTTTCCTTACCCAAGATTTAGTACCTTTGGGGCCTATCAATATTTAGGTAATGCCCATTTACCATACACTCGGTCAAATTCCCTCCAAACGGCATGTTCAGTTCGAAAAGCCGGAGGGTGGTTTGTTTTATGAACAGTTGTTCGGCACCATTGGGTTTGCCGGCATGTCCAGCTTGTTGTATCACCACCAACGACCTACGCGTATTGCACGATTTGGTGCCTCCAGGCCCATGGCGCCAGAAGCTGCCATAGCCAAGAATATTCACCCCCGCAGGTTGTTGGGATTTCGTACCAAACCCCAATTCGATTACCTGGACGCACGTACCTACGTGCTTTTTAATAATGACATGTCCATCTCATTGGCTGCACCACAGCATGCCATGAAGGATTATTTCTATAAAAATGCCGATGCCGATGAACTGGTGTTTGTGCACGAAGGACATGGTGTATTGCGCACCATGGTTGGAAACATTTCCTTTGAGCCCGGCGATTATTTGTTGATTCCGCGAGGCATTATTCACGCCTTTTCATTTGATTCGACCGATAACAGATTGCTCATCACTGAGTCGGCCCATCCCATTTATACGCCTAAACGCTATCGGAATCATTTTGGTCAATTGCTGGAACATAGTCCTTTCTGTGAGCGTGATTTAAAGTTACCCCGCATCCTGGAAACCTATGATGAAGCCGGAGAGTTTTTGGTACGGGTAAAAAAAGAAGGTGTGTTGCATGATATTTATTATCAGACACATCCGTTTGATGTAGTGGGTTGGGATGGCTATAATTTTCCATACGGATTTTCCATTCATAATTTTGAGCCGATTACCGGACGTGTACACCAACCACCCCCTGTCCATCAAACTTTTGAG
The DNA here is from genome assembly GCA_964578885.1 of uncultured Candidatus Competibacteraceae bacterium. GTDB lineage: Bacteria > Bacteroidota > Bacteroidia > CAIKAF01 > CAIKAF01 > CAZRHR01. The sequence continues at coordinate 75,646 of CAZOEO010000002.1, forward strand.
AATGATGCGTTTGTGGTATGTTCTTTCTGTCCCCGGCTTTACGATTATCATCCCAAAGCCATCCCGGCACCTTATAACCATTCGAACATCGATTCAGATGAAGTGCTTTATTATGTCGATGGTGATTTCATGAGTCGAAACGACGTGGAACGTGGCATGATTACTTTACATCCCGGAGGCATTCCACATGGACCGCAACCCGGTGCCATGGAGCGTTCCATCGGGAAAACGGAAACCAATGAGTTAGCGGTCATGATCGATACTTTCCGACCTTTGCAAATAACCCAACAGGCCCTGGCGTTAGAGGATCCTGATTATTTTAAAAGCTGGCAAGAATAAAACGTCAAACAGAACAAAAAACACTATGGATACGCTCGATTTTAAAACATATAAGAAAATTGTTCCTGAAGCGCAGGATTTCTTGCCCATCAATGGTACGGATTACGTGGAATTGTATGTAGGCAATGCCAAACAGGCTGCGCATTACTATAAAACCGCTTTTGGGTTTAAGGAAATCGCTTTTGCCGGTTTAGAAACAGGTGTCCAGGACCGCGTTTCTTACGTTTTGGAACAAGACAAAATCCGCTTGGTGATTACGGCGCCCCTTACGCCCGAAAATGAAATTTGGGACCATATCCGTCTTCATGGAGATGGGGTGAAAGTGGTGGCACTTTGGGTGGACGATGCTACAAAAGCTTTCGAAGAAACGGTGAAAAGAGGCGCAAAGCCTTATATGGAGCCGCAAACTATGTCGGATGATTTCGGTTTCGTGGTGCGATCCGGAATTCATACGTATGGCGATACCGTTCATATTTTCGTAGAACGGAAAAATTACCGTGGCGCCTTTTTACCCGGTTATAAAGCCACAAATCCCGCTTTCCAGCCTTCTTCAGTAGGCCTGATGTACATCGACCACATGGTGGGAAATGTAGATTGGGGACAAATGAATACCTGGTGTGCTTTTTATGCCAATGTGATGGGATTTGCCCAATTGGTGAGTTTCGATGACAAAGACATTAGTACGGATTATACCGCATTGATGAGTAAAGTCATGAGCAATGGTTCCGGCTATGTGAAATTTCCCATCAACGAACCGGCAGAAGGCAAGAAAAAATCTCAGATCGAGGAATATATTCAGTTTTATAGAGGCGCTGGTGTACAACACATTGCAGTGGCAACCGACAATATTCTGGAGACCGTTTCAGCCTTGATGGATCGTGGCGTAGAGTTCCTGCAAGTACCGGATAGCTATTATGACGATTTAAAATCGCGCGTCGGAGAAATCGACGAAGAAATTGAATCGCTGCGAAAATTGAAAATTTTGGTAGACCGGGACGATCAGGGTTACTTGCTACAATTGTTCACCAAGCCTATTGTAGACCGTCCTACCTTATTTATTGAAATCATCCAACGTAAAGGAGCCCGTTCTTTTGGTAAAGGGAATTTCAAGGCCTTGTTCGAAGCCATTGAGCGCGAGCAGGAAGTCCGCGGAACACTTTAAAATAAAACCCTTTCAGGGCATTATCGCTTTGTCCTAAAAGGGTTTTCTTCTGTCTTCTAACCGCCTTTTTACTACCTTTAAGGTTAAAATTTTCTATGGTTCAGATCGACATGACGTATGCCGGTGGGCTGCTAACCCGGCTGGAACACCCTTCTGGTGTGCACATTGTGACAGATGCGCCAAAAGACAATCAAGGTGAAGGCAGTGCTTTTTCACCTACGGATTTGCTTGCGGCGTCTTTAGCAAGTTGCGCTTTGACCACCATGGCCATTCGTGCCCGGCAAACGGACGTAAACCTTGCGGGAACGTATGCCACCATAGAAAAACACATGGAAAGTCAACCCAGACGGGTGGGGCGTATTGTAGTAAACCTCCATCTACCCATACAGATGAAGGAATCAAAATACCGAATCTTACTTGAAGAAGCGGCATTACAATGTCCTGTAGCGCAAAGCCTCCATACCAGTTTGGTACAGGACTTACATTTTACCTACGATATAGAAAATAATTAAAGGGCTCTAACAGAGGACTTCACTTGGTTGGAACCGTAAGCCGGACAGTTGTCCTTTGTACGACATGAGCTGAGGATGCAACCTAAAGTCATAATCGTCATTAAAATAGCCGCAGAACGTTTCATGTACTTTTGCTTATGCTGAGAGGGTGTGCAAATATATATTCAATTATGGGAATTTTCCCATTGGTTCTCCAAATAACGTACTTTTCCCTGAATAATTTTATATCCGGATAAAAAATGGCGGTAACTTCTCCCCAGCTTGAGCCTTCCTGGCTTGAAGTGCTTGAAAATGAATTTAAAAAGGAATATTTTCTAACATTAAAGGCGTTTTTAGTCGGGGAAAGGGCGTCTGGTCCTGTGTATCCTCCTGGTCCACTGATGTTTTCTGCTTTTAATCGTACTCCATTTTATCGGGTTAAAGTGGTGATTCTAGGTCAGGATCCTTATCATGGTCCCGGCCAGGCAGAGGGTTTATCCTTTTCTGTGCCCGAAGGAATGCCCATACCTCCGTCGTTAAAAAATATTTATAAGGAAATTCAGGAAGATCTGGGTATTCCACCCAAAACGCATGGCCATTTGGGAGGATGGGCGCGGCAAGGCGTCTTATTGCTGAACAGTGTTTTATCGGTTCGTGCACACAGCCCGGGCTCTCATCGCGACCGGGGTTGGGAAAAATTTACCGACGAAGCCATTATCGCCTTAAATGAAAAAAGAGAACGCATTGTTTTTATGTTGTGGGGCAATTATGCCAAAGCCAAAGCTTCCCTTATTGATCCTGAACGGCATCTCATTTTAGAAGCGGCTCATCCTTCTCCCTTTTCCGCCCATCAGGGATTTTTGGGGTGTCGGCATTTTTCCCAAGCCAATCAGTATTTGGAAGACTTCGGGATTTCGCCGGTGAATTGGGCCTTATGACACGCGGCTTTTTAATCGTTTGTTTTTGGTGTATGCTCTCTTTGGCATGGACTCAGGTGATAGTTACCTGGTGCCATGTGGATGGAAAGGTGTTTCGTTCGCAAGAGGTGACGGATTCCGCCACCGCCTTTAAAGTGGCGAACGAATGGGTGCTTCATGCCCAAATGCGTGGTTTTTTGGAAGCAGGTATCGATACGTTTTTCTGCACAGCACAAACATGCATGGCGGTGGGTCAGCAAGGCCCCGTAAGTCAATGGGCCGTCTTGCATCATCAGATTCCCGGATTTCGCGTTTCCGGATTGGGCCTGGTGGTAAATGCCTCCTCTGTGGTGCGGGCTAGACAAGCCGCCCTTCGCTTTATGGAAAATAAAGGATACCCCGCCGCTGAAATCAAAATGCAGGCCGATTCCCTTCAGATTTTGCCCGGACGAAGCATCTGGCACGCATCTCTTCTGGCCAAGCCTGGTCCATTGATTACCTTGGATTCTGTCCGGCTCGAAGGGCCAGTTCAGCTTCGTCCGGTGGTGCTCCGCCATATGCTGGGTTTGTCGAAAGGCATGCCTTTTTCCGCACAAAATATTCGCGACGCACCCGCCAGATTGAACCGACTGGAATTTTTATCTGCCCAGGGAAATGCGAAAATATGGCTTTCCGACTCTTTGGCTGTGGTTCGGTTTCCTGTGAAAAAAAGAAAAGCCAACCAATTTTCGGGAATCCTTGGTCTGGTGCCGGTCAATGATCAAACGGGCGAATTGTTGCTGACAGGTGATGTTCGTTTAAAACTGCACAACTTGCTTCAATATGCCGAAATGGCGGAGTTTAACTGGCAAAGACTTCAGCGCGCCACCCAACAGCTTCGGGTTCGGGTGGCCTGGCCCTATTTGCTCGGAACGGCCCTGGGAATTCAGGCCGATTTTGACTTTTTTCGCATAGACACCGCGTTTTTTCAATTGAGAATGGAAGCCGGTTTAAACTATCGCTTTCGGGGACAGGATGAGATTGGTTTTTTTCTTCAACAAAGGCAAGCACGTAATATTCGTTCTGCCAATGGATTGCCTCCCACTTTCCCCGATGCTACCACCACTTTGTATGGTGTACGTTGGCTTATGAACCGGCTGGATCATCCTGTAAACCCAAGACGAGGTATTTTTTTTCAGGGGCAAATGGCGTTCGGTGAAAAGAGACTCACAGGCGATACTCTGGTTCCAATAGATAGCACAAAGCGTTTTTCTCTGGAATGGCAGGTGCGTACTCATGCCATGCATTTTCTTCCGGTTGGGCGGAGGTTCACCTTTCTCCAGGGTGTGCAGGCGGCCTGGATGGAAAATCCATTTCTCTATACCAACGATCTTTTTAGGATTGGAGGCATGCAGTCTTTGCGCGGTTTCGATGAATCTTCTTTATATTTAAGTGGTTATGCGTTTAGTACTTTGGAGTGGCGCTATTTGCTGGACGAGTTTTCCTATTTAAATGTATTTACAGATGCTGGTTGGGTTTTCCGGCAAACGGCTACCGATGCATTTTCGTCACCGGTGCTCAGTTTTGGCGGTGGATTGAGTTTTGATACGCCAGCCGGACAATTCTCGGTGATGTATGCCTTGGGAGGAAGGCAGGGACAGGGTTTTGATTTTCAAAGAAGTAAACTTCATTTAGGTTACGTGGCCCGGTTTTGACCAACCAATCTTCTTTGGTTGTATCTTGTGCCCATGGCTTTACCACAATTAATTTACGGTTTACATGCCGTGGAAGAGGCCCTGAAAGCCGATGTGCGACTCGATCGTATTATGGTGAGAAAAGGGTTGAAACATCCTGCCATGCGCAGCATTTTACAGCATTGTCAGAATCATAGAATTCCTGTGTTGGAAGTTCCTGGAGAAAAGTTGGATCGGACGACGCGGGCGCCACACCAGGGGATAATTGCCTGGCGTGCACTGATTCCTTATCTGGAAGTGAGTCAGTTGATTCCTTTTCTTTTTGAACAGGGGAAATCGCCCCTTTTGGTGGTTCTCGACCGAATTACCGATGTGCGAAACTTCGGCGCCATTTGTCGTACCGCGCTTTGTATGGGCGCCGATGCTGTGGTGATTCCCGCGCGCGGAGGTGCACAAATTCAGGAAGACGCACTGAAAGCCTCTGCAGGCGCATTGCACCATTTGCCCGTTTGCAGAGAATGGAATTTAAAGGAGAGTTTGCAATACATGGCGGAGGCCGGACTCACCTTAGTGGGTGTGACAGAAAAAGGAGAAACGACCCTATGGCAGGGCGATTTTTCAGGACCAGTTGCCCTGGTGATGGGTTCTGAAGAAGATGGTATTTCGCCAGCCTATCTGCCGCTTTTACATCATAAAGTGCAGATTCCCATGTCCGGTCCTGTTGGTTCGTTGAATGTGGGTGCGGCGACTGCGATGGCCTTATATGAGATTTCGCGGCAGCGTGGATGATGGAAACGTCATTTTTTCCGCCTGGATTCGTTGAAACGGCCCAACAACGCTGGGGCAGTTTGGCAGACGCCCGACTGGAAGCCCTGCAAACGCCATCCGTAAAGTCTATTCGCAAGCATCCGGCCAAATCATTTTCCAATCCAGCGTGGCTAAATCAGCCGGTTCCTTGGTGCGAAAACGGATGGTATGTGCCAGAAGATACGCGCTTTATCACTGATCCGGCATGGCATGCAGGTGCGTATTATGTGCAGGAAGCCTCATCCATGGTATTGGCGCAGGTGCTGAAACAATTGGGTCCTTTTCAGCGGGTCTTGGATTTGGCAGCGGCGCCAGGTGGAAAATCGACTTTGTTGTTAGATTATTTGGATCCTCAGGGCGTGCTGGTCAGCAATGAACCAGATGCGGCACGCAGTCATATTTTGGTGGAAAACCTGATGCGAAAAGGAGACTTTCGGGTGGTTGCGACACGCCAATGGCCGAAAGTTTTTGCGGAAACAGCGCAGGATGTCTTTGATTTGGTCTTGGTAGATGCACCTTGTTCCGGAGAGGGTATGTTTAGAAAAGAGCAGGCGGCCAGAAAACAATGGAGTCCATCCTTGCTGAACCAATGCGTTCGCACACAGGCGTCTATTTTGCCGGAAGCCGCCGAAACAGTAGCACCGGGAGGATATTTGGTATACTCTACATGTACCTTTCATTCCGGAGAAAATGAAGACATGGTGGCGTCCTGCCTGCCGGATTTGGGATTTTCTTCGGTGGATATTTCTTTGGATCCTGCCTGGGGATTTCTCCGTGACACCAAAGGAATGGGTTGGTATGCTTATCCTGAACGGGTTAAAGGGGAAGGGTTTTATTTTTCTGTTTGGCAAAAGGAGGCCACTCATCGTGGGGTGAAATCCCCAAAAGGGGTAAAAAGAGGGAAAGCGGATTGTGATTGGATGGATTGGCTGCCCGGTATTGAGGTGATTTCCGGATCGGCAGGTGAGCAGCGCATGGTTTTGGGAAGCGAAGGACTTTGGCAAATGCAGGGTTGGTGGGAAAAGTGGCGGCCTTTGCTGGTGGGAGTGATGCCAGGAGAAAAAAAAGGAAAGCAATGTGTGCCTGCACATGGATTGGCTTTGGTTCCCGGTTTGCAACCTGATCGTATTTTTCAGGTGAGTTTAGGAGAAGCTTTAACCTTTTTGCGCGGACAGCCACTCGAACCTTCTTCCCAATGGCAGACCGGCTATGGATTGGTGCAATGGGAGGGGCTTGGGCTTGGTTGGCTAAATCATTTGGGCACGCGTACCAATAATTATTTGCCGAAAAGCTGGCGTATTTTGCATTATTAAAGGTAAGGATGGGCGCAGATGAAGTGGAAATCTACAAAGCCAATTTAAGATGACCGTTGGTAAACCTGTCTTTTGGGTTAGGAAATTCATCGGTGGATAGCGTATATTCGTGGCATGCAAAGGGGAAGTTTTAAAATATTTGCCACTTCCAACGCCATCGCCTTGGGAGAAGCCATTGCTGAATCGCTCGGAACCCATCTGGGGCGTTTGCATTGTGCTACTTTTTCAGATGGAGAAGTATTTACCCGATTCGATGAAACCATCCGTGGAGAAACAGTGATTCTGGTGAGTCAGGTAAATTTGCCCTACCAGCATCTTTTCGAGTTTTTTACCGCTGCCGATGCGGCACGACGTAGTTCTGCTGCAGAAATTATGGCGGTTTTGCCTTATCTTCCCCACAGCCGTCAAGAAAGAAGAGACGGACTGCGGACGGCCGTTACGTCGCGTTTGATGGCCGATTTTATTGAGCATTCCGGGGTGAATCGTGTGATTACGGTAGATATGCACAGTACCGCCATTGAGGGCTTTTTCACCATTCCCATCGATCATATTCAAATGTCTACGGCCTTTTTAGCGGACATACGTTCTCGTTTTTCGCCGGAGCATTTGCTGGTTTGTAGTCCGGATTTTGGTGGACTAAAGCGAATTCGTGCCTACAAGCAGGCGTTGGATTGCGATATGGCGGTGATTCACAAAGAAAGACTGAAGCCCAATCAGGTGGCCAATATGGAAATTATTGGTTCTCCCGAAGGTAAAGATGTGGTGCTGATTGATGATATGATCGATACCGGCGGAACGTTGTGCAAAGCCGCGGAGCTGCTCATGGAGAAAGGCGCGAGGTCTGTCACTGCCTATTGCACGCATGGTGTTTTAAGTGGCGATGCACCTCAGCGTATAGAAAAATCAGCTTTAAAGGAGCTCGTGATTACCAATACTATTCCAGGTATTCATGCCAGTGCGAAAATCAGAATTTTACCTTGTGAAGGTTTATTGGCTAAGGCCCTGAATACTTTGTTGCAAAACCAAAGTCTGGAACATTTAAATCGGATTTAGGGTGGATAAGTGGCTAAGTTTTCAGGATGTTATTTGGTTTTTGATACTGTTTATTGGATTCACCATTTGGGCCAACGGAAAGAAGCTGAAGCATATCGAAAAAAAGCCCCACTACAAGTATTTTACCCTTGCCCTGAGGTTCAGGCTTCTCATGTCGCTCACTTTTGTTGGGATTTACGTCTTTTTATACAAAGGTGGAGACACCTTGGATTATTTTCAGGGAGCTAAGGCCATGAAAAATTTATTCTGGTCTAATTTCGACTATTATTGGGTAATGATGACGGAAAAAGTGGAGTATTATATGTACTACACTTATTTTAATTCTGATACCGAATATCCGCCCACTCACTTATTCAGGCGTGCGGAAAATTTTACTGTAGTTAGGGCCGGATCCATTCCCTCCATTCTAACCAATGGCTCACTCATTGGAATTAATCTTTGTCTCGCTTTTTTTTCCTTCATAGCCACATGGAGACTATATGAGGTATTTGTTTGGTATTTTCCGCAACATGCCAAATGGTTGGCCATTGCCATCTTATTTATCCCGTCGCCTGCTTTTTGGGGATCTGGGCTGATGAAAGATACCCTTTCCATGATTGGTGTGGGCTATTTTGTATATTATCTACACCGAATTTTTATTTTGAAAGATGGAAATACCTTGTCTAATTTGCTGTTTCTGTTCGCTTCCGGTTATTTGGTGTATATCGCTAAGGCTTATATTCTGATGGCCATGCTGCCCGGTGCTTTGATTTGGGCCAATTTCGACGCCATATCCCGTGTGAAAAGTACCTTTGTTCGGGTGGTGTTATTTCCTATCGTCTTGTTAGTCATTATTGGAGGAGGCTTTCAGGTATATTTGGCTTCAGGCAGTTTACTTGGTGATTATGGCTCAGAAAAAATTCTTGAAAGAGCTGTGACCACACAACAGGATTTGGTTCGGGAAGAAGCCTACGGTTCTAATAAATTTGATATTGGTGCGTTTGAACCGACCTTGCCATCCATTGCCTCCAAATTTCCAGTAGCCACTAATGCCGGGCTTTTTCGCCCTTATTTATGGGAAAGTAACAATTGGGTAATGGCTTTTTCCGGGCTTGAAAACCTGATTTTACTTTATTTTTCCATTCTATTAATTTTTCGATTAGGCCCGATAGGCTTTTTTCGAAAAATATTCGGGAAACCCTTGCTCGCATTTTGCTTGTTATTCTCCATTCTTTTGGCTTTTTCCATTGGTCTCACCACTGCCAATTTCGGAGCCATGGTGCGTTACAAAATTCCTTTGATTCCCTTTTTCTTTTCAATGGTGATTATCCTTATACGGGAATCTTCTCGTGCTTACAAGCAGAATCAGGCTGCAAAAGAGAGGGAGGAAGGGGAGGACGCGGATGAAAATCAGGAATTAGCACAAGCACAGGATGAAAATCCTGTGTAATCCGAGATTTATTTTAATCCCACATAGGCCACAGCTTTTACTTCAATGGCAATAGGAGTGGGTAAGGACTTGATTTCCAGAGTGGTTCTGCATGGCTGGTTCTCTTTGAAATATTCTGCATAAATGGCGTTATACGTGGCAAAGTCAGCCTTCATATTGGTTAAAAAGACGGTTACATCCACCACATCCATCCAGGATGCCCCACTTTCTTCCACCACCATTTTTAGGTTGTTGAATACAGAATGGCATTGGGTAGCTATATCATAAGAAATGATTTCCCCTTTTTCGTTTAAAGTAACACCTGGAATGTCTTTGCTTCCTCTGGAGCGTGGCCCCATGCCGCTGTAATAAATAAAATCGCCCACTTTTCGGGCATGCGGATAAGCGCCAACTGGTTCTGGAGCGCGCATTGAATCAATTCTTCCGTCCGACATTTTTTACGATATTGTATCACGAAGATACGGCTAATTCCTCCTAAAGTAAACCTGCCTTGTTTGGAAACCGTAGGTCTTTTGTTTTATCTTTGAACAAAATAGAATGGCCATGGCCGGAAGTGTGAATAAAGTCATTTTGATTGGTAATCTGGGGAAAGATCCTGAAGTAAGGCGCACGGATGCCGGAATTCCGGTAGCCAGAGTAACCCTGGCGACATCGGAAGTCATTCGAAAAGCCAATGGGGAAAAAGAGACCCGCACAGAATGGCATAACGTTGTACTTTGGCGTGGTTTAGCTGAATTGGCCGAAAAATATTTAAGAAAGGGCATGAAAATTTATGTGGAGGGAAAACTCCGTTCCCGTTCTTGGGAAGATGCCCAAGGTCAAAAAAAATATGCCACAGACGTAGAAGCATCCGAAATGACCATGTTGGATGGTCGCCGATCGGAAGAAGGACAGCCTAGTTCGTCCGCTTATGGTGCTTCTCATTCTTCAGGTACTTCTGGAACGGCTTCAGGATCAACTTCTGCTGCCGCCATGAGTGATGCCGATTTCGACGATTTACCGCTCTGATTTTTTACCCGTAGCCTTGGAAGATCCCTTAAGTCGACTATTGATGGTGCAACCTGACGCCAACCTCTGGGTTTTGGTAGTGAATTCGGTTGTCCTTGTTTTCCTGTTGGCGGCCTCTGGCCTAATTTCCGCCTCTGAGATGGCCTTCTTTTCCCTTGACCCATCTCAACAAGACCAACTACAAGACGCACATCCCGAAGCCTATCATGGTTTCCAAAAACTTATCCGTAATCCAAGGAAATTATTAGCTACTATATTGGTAGCCAATAATATGGTAAATATTTCTATTGTATTTGTTTCTACTTCTGTTCTAAAAGCTATTCCAGGCTGGCATGAACTTTCGGGTTTGTCCGAGTTTTTAATTCAGGCGGTGGCCGTTACTTTTCTCATTTTACTTTGCGGCGAAATTTTACCAAAAGTATATGCCAAACAGTTTCCATTGCAAATGGTGGTTCGCATGCACACGCCCCTTTCCGTTCTTTTACGAAGTATGGGTTGGCTCACGTTTCCATTGAACTGGATGGGACATTGGCTGGATCGTCGGTTAAAAAAGTATCAATCTTCCTTTTCGGCTGATGAATTGTCGGCCGCCATTGCCCTTACCGCTGATCCATCTGTTTCTGAGGAAGAAAGGAAAATTTGGAAAGGCATTGTGGAATTTGGGCGCATTACGGTGAAGGAAACCATGCGGCCCAGAATGGATGTGGTGGCCCTGGATATTGCCCTACCTTTTGCGGCTGTTTTGGAAAAAATTACAGAGGCGGGCTATTCCAGAATGCCGGTTTTTCGTGATACTTTCGATCAGATTGAAGGCATCTTGTATATTAAAGATGTATTGCCTTTTTTAAATGAAAGTCAGGATTTTGCATGGCAAAAACTTATTCGGCAAGCCATTTTTGTTCCTGAAAATAAACCCATTGATGATCTTTTGAGGGAATTTCAATCCCAAAAAATGCACATGGCCATTGTGGTTGATGAGTATGGAGGCAGCTCTGGCATCGTGACCCTTGAAGATGTGATTGAAGAAATTGTGGGTGAGATTAATGATGAATTCGACGATGAAGAGCTGGTATATTCCCGTTTAGATGCCCGTACTTTTGTATTTGAGGGGAAAACAACCCTCATAGACTTGTGCAGGGTAATGGATATTCCTTATGACGACCTGGCTGATTTTGCCGGAGAGGCAGATACTTTGGCCGGACTTGTCTTGAACCAAACCGGATCGATTCCGGAAAAAGGACAAACTATTTCTATTGGCATGTTCGATCTCACCATTGAGTCTGTGGATAAAAAAAGAATAAAACGGGTCAAATTGGTGATTCGTCCCAAAGATCAACCGACCATTCCATCACTTTCCGTATGGTTGGTGTTCGGAATATTGGGTGCAGGTGTTTTGAGCAGTTGCGGAAGTTCGGAATCTACCTGGGTGCCAAGACCACGCGGTTATCCGGTGATTCCATTGCCAGAAGCTGCTTATGCCCGCTATGAGAATCCGGATTGCCCTTTTGATTTCGAATATTCAACTAGTGCGCGTCTTGTGCCATATCAGGGAAATGACCCGGAAGCCACTTGCTGGTTCAATATGGTGTATCCGCGTTTTGGTGCCACGTTGTACTTTACTTATCGCACGGTGCGTCAGGATTTGCCAGCGCTTATAGATGATGCTCATCATGGTGTAAATCAACACGTGATGATGGCGGAAAAAATCCAGTCGACCGACGTGGTTCGTTCTGAGGATAAAGTGTTTGGAACCATGTTCCGACTATCCGGCAAGCCAGCTACTCCGCTTCAATTTTACTTAACTGATTCGGCCCGCCATTTTTTTCGAGGCGTGGTGTATTTTCAAGAGGCTGTGAGTTATGACTCTTTGGCGCCAGTGGTGGATTTCATGGAAAAGGATATGCAACATTTTACCCAATCTTTCCATTGGAAACCATAGGGCGCTTATCCCAAAAAAAACAAAAAAAAATTCCAGTTACCCGGAATGCCAAAAAACAAAACTATCTTCCACCCTTAAATAGTCATGTATGTATAAGTTCGTTAGCGTCCTTGCATTATCCCTTGGTAGCCTTGTATCCGTTCAGGCACAGGCTTCTTTTACAGGTACTTTAAGGTATGATGTCAGTTGGTCTGGAGAAGGAATGGAACAAGCTGCGGCCATGTTACCCAATGCCTATAGCATCACCGTTGGTACACAGAAAGTGAAAACGGTAACGGAAGGTGGCATGATGGCCGGTATGATTGGTGATATTATTGCGGATGGGAAAACCCGTCAAACCTATTTTGTGAATCACACGACCCAGACGGTGCATGTGGTGTCTACCGATTCGCTTGAAGCGCCGGATCCGCAGGCTGCCAATGAGCCAAAACCAGCAAAAACAAAAGAAAAAGCGGTGATTTTGGGTAAAAAGTGTGTGAAATATACGGCCACTTCAACCAATGATGGCACCACCATTGTACGCCATTTTTGGATTACAGATGAATTAGCCATTCAAACCAATCCAGGTAGCAATGGTTTGGCTTCCTTTACTTTAGATAATATCAAAGGGGTTGTCATGAAAGCGGAGATTGTAATTACTGCACAAGGTCAGGTAATTACTATGGTCATGACGGCAAGTGAACTCACGCCGGCAGCTGTTGCAGAAAAAGAATTTGATATTCCGGTGGCTTACAAAGTGAAATTTGGTCTTCCGGACATGATGCGTCAATAAAACATGAAATATACTTTAGCCGAAGTGGAAGCTGAATTGGCTTCCCGGATTCTGATCATAGATGGCGCCATGGGAACCATGATTCAGCGCCATAAGCTGGAAGAAGACCATTACCGTGGCAGCAGATTTGCGGATTGGACCAGACCATTGAAAGGCAATAGTGAGTTGTTGTCATTAACGCAGCCCGATATCATTCGAGATATTCATACAGCTTATCTTGAAGCCGGAGCAGATATTATTGAGACCAATACATTCAGCGCGAATGCGATTTCCCAAGCCGATTATGGTATGGAACATCTTGCTTACGAAATGAATGTGGTTTCTGTGAAACTGGCCTGTGAGGCACGTGACCAGTTTGAAGCCAAGCATCCCGGTCGCAAGGCGTTTGTAGCGGGAGCACTTGGACCCACCAATCGTACGGCGAGTTTGTCGCCGGATGTAAATGATCCTGGTTATCGTGCTGTCAATTTTCAAATACTGGCAAAAGCCTATGAAGAGCAGGTGAGGGGTTTGGTAGAAGGCGGGGCAGACTTGTTTTTGATAGAAACCATTTTTGATACGCTGAATGCCAAAGCGGCAGTTTTTGCTGTGCAGGAAGTGGAAGAGGCGCTGGGCCTTACCCTGCCCATTATGCTTTCGGGCACTATCACTGACAATTCTGGTCGTACTTTGTCCGGACAAACGGTCGAGGCTTTTCTGAATTCACTATCACATGCCCAGCCACTTTCCATTGGTTTGAATTGTGCACTGGGAGCGAAGGATATGCGTCCCTACATTTATGAGTTAAGTGAAAAAGCACCGTTTTTTGTCAGTGCCTATCCGAATGCGGGTCTTCCTAATGCATTTGGACAGTACGATCAGACGCCTGAAGAAATGGGCGTTTTGCTCGAAGATTTTCTGGCTTCAGGTTTTATCAACATTCTCGGAGGTTGTTGTGGAACTACGCCGGAGCATATTGCTGCGATTGCGCAAACCGCCAAGAAATTTGCCCCCAGACTTCGGCCTGAATATGCAACGGCCTGAGAAACGGCTGCTACATACCGAAAAATTGGTACCTTTGGCCCACTGAAACGGGAAAGTGGTGATAGAAACCAAGGCCATGGAAAAAACCAAAACGCATAAAATGCGTGATTATGTGATGCTCACAAAGTTTCGTTTGTCTGCATTGGTTGTTTTTTCCGCAGTACTGGGTTTTTTTATCGGCATTGAGTCGGATTGGACCTGGACTTGCCTGGCCGCCTTGTCGATAGGAGGAGCGTTGGTCACTGCGGGAGCCAATGGACTGAATCAGGTTTGGGAGAAAGAGACGGATCGCAAAATGCAACGCACCAGTGATCGGCCCGTGGCTTCCGGGCGCATGGCTTCTTTAGAAGGATTGTGGGTTTCTTTAGGTTTAGGTGTTTCAGGGGTCATTCTCTTATATGTTGGTACAAATGCTTTGACGGCTGTGCTGAGTGCCGTTGCTTTATTGGTGTATGTATTGTTATACACACCGCTGAAACGTGTAACGTCTTTGGCAGTGTTTGTGGGTGCATTTCCTGGTGCCATTCCCCCATTATTAGGGTATGTGGCGGCTCATGGTTTTATCACGAATGAAGGCTTGATGTTGTTTGCGTTACAATTTATTTGGCAATTTCCCCATTTTTGGGCTATTGCGTGGCGGTTGAACGACGATTATGAGAAAGGCGGATTTTTTCTTCTTCCTTTTTCATCGGGCAGAAGCAGAGAAAATGCCTTTCAAATTCTGATTTACACCCTGGCATTAATTCCCATGAGTTTTATTCCGCTGTGGTTTGGGTACCTGCACATGGCCACCACGGTGGTTTTGGTACTTTCGGCATTGGCCTTTGCCTATCCTGCTGTTCGACTATATTTTAGCTGTGCGATGAAGGATGCCACGAACCTGATGTTCGCTTCTTTTGTTTATTTGCCGGTGATGCAAATCGCCTATTTACTAGACCGATTTTTATAATGGAAAGCTCCACACCCGCAGGCCTAAAAGCCAATGTTCAAGCGAAAAACACCGTGTTATGGTTGTTTTTAGTTTCTATCACACTTTTGTTTGCTGCGCTTACTTCTGCCTATTTGGTGAGAAAAGATGGTGCCAATTGGCTGCGTTTCGATATGCCGGAGGCTTTTACGCAAAGCACGGTAGTTCTTGTTGGTAGCAGCCTTACCATGATTCTGGGTGTTTGGCTTGCTAAGAAAAATCGCTGGCTATCGGCTTTGGCCATTTTAGCCACCCTTATTCTTGGCCTTTGGTTCACTCAGTTACAGGTTACAGGGTGGAAAGATTTAACGGCTTCGGGTATATTTTTTATTGATAACGTGAATCAGAATGTTTCCGGTTCCTTTTTTTATGTTCTTACAGCCTTCCATTTAGCCCATTTAATCAGTGGTTTAATCGCTTTATTGGTGGTTTTTTCACGCACATTATTGGGGCATTATATGGGCGGAAAAACGGCAGGATTAAGAAGAACCGCCATTTATTGGCATTTTTTAGATTTCTTGTGGTTATATTTGTTCCTGTTTCTGCGGTATGCAGATTCGATTTTTTAAGAAAACTGTCTAATAGTCAAACGAATCGTTAACGGTATGGCTCACGTGGCGCACCATGCGGATACCCCAAAACCTTGGTCAGGTGGGGACGCACCCTTCAACATTAGCTGGGGAAAAATGATGATGTGGTTTTTTCTGGTATCAGATGCCCTCACCTTTTCTTCTTTATTGTTGTATTACGGGGCAACCCGAAATACTTTCCGCGGTTCATGGGCGGATCCGGATATGGTGTTTAACCACTTTCCATTTATGGAGGCGCACGTGCCTTTACTTTTCGTTTCTCTGATGACTTTTATTCTTATTATGAGTTCTGTGACCATGGTACTGGCCGTGGAAGCAGGGCATAGAAACGATAAGAAAAAAGTGATTTTCTGGTTGATACTGACCGTAATCGGAGGTTTCATGTTCCTGGGCTCACAAGCCTATGAGTGGTACAACTTTATTGTTGGTACGCCTGCCGGAAAAGACGGCATCATATTCGGCGCTAATATGTTCGAGAATGAATATGGTCCTCAACAATTCGCGCAACTTTTCTTCCTGATTACAGGTTTCCACGGTACGCACGTGTTTTCCGGGGTACTACTCAATATTATGATTTTGTGGATGACTGTAAAAGGGGTTTTCGAACGTCGTGGTCACTATGAAATGGTCGAAAAAGTGGGACTTTACTGGCACTTTGTAGACCTGGTCTGGGTATTTGTATTTACTTTCTTTTACTTACTATAACCTTCACTGCCGAAAAACTATCGCGTTATGGAAATGTTTGATTCATTCAAGCCCCATTTGCACCAGCCTGGAGAACCCATTGCTCCTGCCAAAACCTGGTGGATTTGGAAAGTATTTTGGATTCTTTTGGCGGTAACTTCTGTCGAAGTGGGCATTGCTTACGCCAACTATGCCTTAGGTTGGGGCATGAAGCAACAGCTTAAATACTTGTATATTTTTCTTACTTTAGTAAAAGCTGCTTACATTATCTTCTCCTATATGCACTTGAAAGATGAGAAGAAGACGTTCCAGTTTACCCTCGGTACTTTGGTTGTGATTCTTACTTATTTCATCGTGCTTATGATGATTGAAGGTTACTACCAGGAAGACGTACGTCTGGTATTCCCTGACTACATGACTGGTCACGGTCCCGGTGGACATTAATTATCTTTCGGTCTGGACCTGCACATGGGTTCGCCCGTTATCCTTACGTCATGATCAGAAATAAAAATATGAAGAAGGTCGCCCTAGTGGTGGGCCTTCTTTTTGTTCCCAGCCTTCTCTTTTATCTGTTTCTGTTTACCGGCGTACACCGTGTGAAACGCCTTCCCTTTTTTGGGCCTAGAAACATAACGGAAGTAAAGTTTCGTGGAAAAACCATTCAGGATACCCTTTTTTACGAGATTCCTGCATTCCGAATCCAACTTCAGGAGGGTGATACGTTAAGTCACATGGGAATGGAAGGTCAGATTTGGGTGGCGCATTATTTGCCGATGCAGCCTTTAGCCGAGTCGGGTAAAAGTATTCCTAAGGAAATTGTCTACGCTGCTTTACAGGCGCTTAAGGCAGATTCCGGCGTAAAATTTTTATCTCTTTTCCAGCATGCAGATACCCTCACCTTGCCGGCGCCTGAATCTTTTTCAGATGGCTTCATTGGCTTGGGACGCCGGTGGTTGTATGGTGTTGGTCCTTCTGATTCGCTGGATGTTTTAGGTCAGGAATTTCTTTTTCCCGAATGGACGTTTACCTCTCCTCCGCCCGATCCACTTTCTTTGGTTCTGATAGATAAAGAAAGGCGAATTCGCGGTTATTATAATCCATTAAAGGCAGCAGACATGAATCGAATGAAGGAAGATGTAGTGGTACTTCGCCGAGAATATACAAGAGATTTCCGGACGCACCGGCATTTCGATTACAACAAGAAATTAGAACAACGACCCCAATGAGGCTGTTTGGAATGATTGGTTTGGTGGTTTTGGGTCTGCAATTGATGGCTTGTGGTTCCAAAACAGAGCAGAACGTAACGTTTACCGCGCCCCATTTACCTTTCATGGGTCCTCATGAGGTCAAGCGTACTTTGCAGGACGATGGTTCGTTTCGTTACGATACGGTTTATCATACCATTCCACCTTTTTCTTTTACAGATCAGGGTGGTCAGATTTTTACCCATGAAAACCTTCGAGGCAAAGTGTATTTGGCTGATTTTTTCTTTACGTCCTGCCCTACCATTTGTCCGAAGATGACCAATACCATGCGCATGGTGCAGGAATCGCTGAAAGGGGAGAAGGATTTCCATTTGGTTTCTCATTCGATTGATCCGGATTTTGATACTCCGGAGGTGTTGCGGGCTTATGCAGCGAAGAAGGAGGCAGACACGACGAACTGGACTTTTTTAACAGGAGATTTGCTTGATATTTATGATATCTGTGAATTCGGCTACATGGCCTTTGCCAAACCTGATCCTGATGCGCCTGGCGGAATTATTCATTCCGGATTTTTGGTACTTGTGGATCAGAATCGGCATATCCGTGGAGCGTACGATGGTACTCGTTCTGAACTGGTGCCAACTATAGTGCAAGACATTCAATCTCTTTTATACCCATGAAATCTTCAACGTCTTCTTATTCCTGGCTTATCTACACCGCTTCCCTCGCCATTCCTGCGGTGGTAACGCTGCTATATTTTATTCCTAAGAACGCTGAGGTGGCTTCTGTTTTTCATGTATTGCCGGCGATCAATGCGATCTTAAATGGGATGACTAGTCTTGTTTTAGTGGCTGCCTTTTGGGCGATTAGGCAGAAGAACATTCATCTTCACCGCGCTTTTATGCTGACGGCACTTTTGCTGAGTGTTTTGTTTTTGGTTTCCTACGTATTATATCATGCGACCCACACAAGTGTGTCTTATGGTGCAACGGATTGGACCAGGCCTGTTTACTATTTTATTCTCATTACCCACATCCTGCTGGCGGCTGCCATTGTGCCGCTGGTGCTTATTACATTTGTACGTGCACTGAATCAAAGATTCGATAAGCACCGGAAAATTGCGCGCATCACCTTACCTTTATGGTTGTATGTGACCATTACCGGGGTGGTGGTGTATCTGATGATTTCACCTTATTATCCTTTTTAACCATGTTGCGATTTTTGTTTTGGATAGGATGTTGGCTTTTTGCCTTTGAGGGATTTTCCCAGTGTGTCATGTGCAGAACGGCTGCTGAATCTTCATCCAAGACGCAGGGATTGAATACTGGCATTCTCTATTTGATGGCCACACCTTATGTGGTGATGCTGGTGGCATTTGGCATTTGGTATTGGAGAAAACGACAAAAGGGGAAGCAGTCTGTAGGTATGACCGAATGAATGGACGTTACACAGCTCCACCCGAGCATCGCTTGTCCCTCTTTGTTTTTTTGGGATTATCAGTCGCCGTTGGCTTGACTTTTTGTGGGATATACGCCTTGCTGACTCATCCGGAGATTCACCGGGGCCTCATGCTTGCTTTGGGTGGATATAACTATGAAAATACCGCGGCGGGTTATGCGGAAATCCGAAGGGTGATGGTACCTTATGCTGTTCCCGACGCCGTTCGTCTTTTGTCTTGGGATGCCCATACCTACCAACGCATCGCTACAGAAGGCTACTCCGCCCAAAATTTCTGGATGGCCGCTTTTTTTCCTTGGTTTCCCGGGATTTGGGGTCTTTTTCATTTTCCGGTAGAGGTACTTCCAGTTTTACATTTTTCCTTGTTTTCCATAGGGATGGCGGTATTGTTTTCCACTTTTGGCACTGGTTTTCGTATTCAAGATCAATGCGCCTTATACTTGGCCTGCATGACAATTCCATCTTTTGCTATCATGTATATGCCTTATCCTGAAGCCTGGTCATTTCTATTTTTAGCGCTTAGTCTAAGGGCCATGGCCAAGGGAAGATTCAAAGAAATATTCTTTTGGATGTTGTTATATACGACCACCCGACCCAATGTGCTTTTACTTGGTTGTGCATTATTGGGGTGGGGATTGCAAGTGATTTGGCATGAAAAGCAGATTTTTACGAAGGCTTTGCGCCCCGTTTTGTGGGCAGTCCTGGGCGTATTTTTCGGTTTGTTGCTGGTTTTTGGATGGTTTGCCGCGAAGACGGGGTCGTTTTTTGTTTTTTTTGAAGCTCAAAAGGTTTGGAATACCCAATTTCAGTGGCCCATTGAATTTAGGGATTGGTCCATTGAAATGAAAGGTTTGAATATAAGTTTGGTTCTTTTAGGAGGTGGGGTCGCCTTGTTGGCTTTAGGGAAGCAATTCTTTAAACGGGCTTGGGTAATGGAGCCAGGTTCTTCCATAATGGTTTGGGCCTGGTGGGCGTGGTTCGGCATTTCGTTGCATGTATTGCTTTTTCAGGGAGGGAACCTTCATAGTGCGCATAGATATTTGGTGGCGCAACCTTTATTCGTGGTATTGGTTTTAGGTGTAGTGCATCGAATCAAAAAGTATGACCACTGGCAAAAATGGGGTATATGGCTTTTGGGATTGGGCCTATCTGCCTTTTTGGTGGCCGGTTTGGGAAAAATCAGGTTCTTTCATTTTTTCGAATCCGCGCCTTATTGGTGGATGGTCATTGGGGTGATGTGGCTTTTGTTCATCCAAGGCCGATGGGCGTGGTATAAAGTCCTGGCTTTTGGGTTGTGGTGTTTGTTCGGTGTTTTTTATCAGACGTTTTTGTGGAACGTGTTTTTGTCTCGAGGCTGGATTTGGGCATAAGGCTAAACGCAGAGGTGTGGCTGTCCCCTTTGCGCTCTTCGCGAAACCTCTGTGCTCTTTGCGTTAAAAAAAACTCTTCTCCGAAGGACTTTATTTTTAAACGCAGAGGACGCTAAGCTTGTCTACTCAGCTTTTGCGCTCTTCGCGAAACCTCTGTGCCCTTTGCGTTAAAAAAAATCTTCTCCGAAGGACTTTATTTTTAAACGCAGGGGACGCGAAGGGTGGGAGAGAGGATTCTTTAATCTTCAGATTCTAAATCCCAGTTTATGGGTTCTGATTCTTCAGAAACTTCTTGAAGATGCGTAAATGCTGCTCCAAGATGATCTCTGGTGAAGCCTCGTGAGTAAAGCCATTTGAATAGTTTGGCCTTCTCTTCGTAGCTCCAGGAATCTGGAGTTTTTTTGGTTTTTTGTTGAATTAATCTTGCCACTACATTTTCCCATGTTTCGGGTGGAATGGTTTCGATGGCATTCGTGATGTCTGATGCGGGTATGCGGAATTTCCGGAGCTGAGCCATGATTTTAAAGGGGCCCCAACCCTGAAATTCTCGCTTGTCATGAATGTAGGCTTTTAAAAATCTCTCTTGATTCAGGAATCCTTCTTCTTTGAGTGCATGTATGGCCGTTTTGATGTCTGCCGGAAGCATGCCGAGCTTAATGGCTTTTTGGTGCACTTCAAATTCAGCTCGTTCACGAAATGCACAGAAACGCATCAGAGATTGAATTGGATTGGCGGCCATTTAGGTGAGTTTATGCATCACGACCATGTGCAAATCCTGAAAGAGTTGACCTTCTGCGTCTCGAAAAGTGAAGTACCAATCGACTACCCCAAAACCCCTGTGAGGTTTGGGTACTGCTTTTTCTACAGTAAGTTCGCAAAAGGCGATTTGATTTGGAAAAAGAGGGCGATGAAGGTTCCACGCGTGAATTCCCCGCCCGGCAATCACGGAATCTTTGAACCGTGGTACCCATTCACGTAAATAAAAGGCGTGAAAAAGATGGGGGCCTGAGGCGATTATTTTCCCGAAAATGCTTTCCCGGGCTGCTTCATCACTTAAGTGAAAGGGCATGGGATCATAATGTGTGGCAAATGCAATAATCTCTTCTTTAGATAATTGAGCACTGCCAAAATCGAAAACCAAACCAGGGGTTAAATCAGAAAAGGCGTACGTTTTCATGAACCCTAAAGATAGAAATTACGCATGTTTATTGGGAAAGATACAGAAGTCTTTCATTTAATAATTGCAAAAATCGGGGTGTGGTGGATGGTCGATAAAATAGATGGAGTGGCCAGATTGTATTTTCTTTGTGTTAAAAGTTTCATCAGTTTAGATTGTCATTTTTACCGTTTTACTTGTCATTTGTCTCATTATCTTTAGTTTGTATTGAGGAAATGGTTTAAGCATCCAGCGTTTTTCAAAAGAATGTGGAGATTTTCATGGTTAAGCTTTACCACTCATTTAGACATGCCTCTGCATTAAACGTAAAAAGCCAACCTAAAATGAAAGGCCGTTGGCAGGGCATGATTTACAGTCTTTAATAAAAGAATTCCGTCAAGTGAATTTAGGCATTCTTACCTTTGTGGCATGAAACTATGGGCAATCATAAAAACGGTTTTCTTTCTGGTGATTGTATGGTCTTTGGCCAGAATTGTATTTCAATTCATGATGCCAAAGCCAAAGCCGAAACCCAATGTAAGTCAAGCGAAAACAATTGAACTAAAGGAAAAGGGGAAAGGAAAGTTGCCTGATGGATCTGAGTATGTGGAATACGAAGACATATAATGGTTATTGCAGATCCATTCTGATTACGGATGAATATTAGTTTTGAAATGGCAGCATTTGAGCCGGTGGGCATTTGTCCAGGTTTTTCAACAGGAAATGTAGATTGGTGTACATGTAAATAATTCAAAATCTTTTATTTTAAATAAAAAGGTTAGACCTTGTTCGGATGAAAGTTGTGTTTTTTATGCTCGGATTAGCCGTATCGGTTCTTTCTGCGCAAAATGTGGGCATTAATGCTACCGGCTCCGCACCCCATCCTAGCGCTGGTCTTGATATTGATTTTCAGGATCGTGGTGTTTTGATTCCGCGTTTGTCAGAGGCACAGAGAAATGCCATTGTGAATCCTGCGGCAGGTTTGCTGATTTTTAACACGACTAGCCAGTGTATGAATATGTATAATGGTTCTGGCTGGCGCCAATCTTGTTTCGATTGTCCATTTCAGTTGGTGGCTGGTTCTGGTCCTGCCATTTGCGAGGGCGGAACGATTAATCTAACTGCTAATACCTTGGTTGGTGCAACCTATCAGTGGACCGGTCCAAATGGTTTTACATCCTCTTTACAGAATCCCAGTATATCTTCAGCCACCTCCGTCAATGGTGGTTTATACAACGTAACGGCTACAGTGGCCGGTTGCACCTCTGCGCCCCAAAACGTGAGTGTAACTTTTCTGCCCAAACCATCGCCACCAATTGCTTCTTCAAACGGTCCGGTGGCCGCTGGTGCTTCTCTTCAGTTGAATGCGAGTGCGGTAGTGGGTGCGACCTATTCCTGGATTGGACCCAATGGATTTACTTCCACATTACAAAATCCTGTAGTTACAAATTTTCAGGCGGTGAATCAGGGTGCATATAAAGTAGTTGCTATTTCAAATGGCTGCTCTTCAGACACGGGTGTGGTGAGCGTGAATTTGGTGCCTTATCAACTATTTACTTCGAATGGAACCTTTACTGTCCCTGCTGGTGTTACATCGATTCGCATTTGCGTGGTTGGCGGCGGCGGAGGTGGCGGCGGTGGACATAGTGGTGGCGGTGGATCTGGGTTTGTTCGTACGGGGACTTATGCGGTCTCGCCCGGTCAGAATTATACCATTACCATTGGATCTGGCGGTACAGGAGGTCCAAACGGAGGCGGGGCAGGCACAAATGGCGGTTCTAGTAGCTTTTCAAGTCTTCTTACGGCCAGTGGTGGAAATGGAGCCGGGAATTCTACTTCTGGCGGCAGCGGCGGTAGTGGTGGCGGCGGTGGCTGTAACGGTGGAAATCCAGGCGGCAGCGGTGGAACCAATGGGTCTTCTGGCGGTTCCTGCACCTACCCAGGCGGTAGTGGAGGAAACTTTAATTCTTTGGCCATCTTTTCCGGTGGACTCTCTCTAACACCCGGTGCTGGTGGTGGTGGTGGAAATACCTCACATTCCGGCGGCGGCGGCGGCGGCGGTGTGGCCATTTCTGGATTTGCTACCAATGGCGCTGATGGCGTAAATTCCAACTCCGGTAAAGGCGGACGTGGGTTCGGTGGCGGCGGTGGTGGCGGTGGCTACAATGGTACCTATTTCCAGGGTGGAAACGGTGCTTCGGGTGTCGTTTACGTGGAATGGTGATAAACATCCGACTTTCTGTAACAACCATTTTACTTAATTCTTCGTAGGGTGATCCCATAGGTTGACGCCCTTGAAGATTTCATGCGGCCGTAATCCTGAACCGATTTTAATCGTTTATATCCGTTTAATCTCCGGATAATTTAAAGTACGGGGCGTAACTTGTCTACGGGGAGGGGTGGGTGCAACCCCGGGGTTTCGACTGAAATGGTCTTTTAACCAAATTTTTGAGAATTCTGATGGAATCAATTTTTCATTCCGTCGTTTGAACCGATTTTAATCGTTTATATCCGTTTAATCTCCGGATAATTTAAAGTACGGGGCGTAACTTGTCCACGGGGAGGGGTGGGTGCAACCCCGTTGGGGCAAGTTCTTTCTCTCTGTAAAAGCGAAGTCTTCCAAGATAACCAACATTTCTTTCAGTGTATTGAATATCATGATGTTAAATTCTTTTAGATGTGGAGGTTATTCGCATTGGAAAAGGAAAGATTGATGCATTTCTACTGATACTTGTAAAGTGTTAACTGGAGCCAACCGTTCGTTATCTGCTTATTTTGACGTTTTGGATCGCCAAATTTATTTTTAGAATTTCTGTTAATGCCTTGTTTTTCAAATATTTGTTCCATTTGATGTGATCAACGTAGCCCTCATTTATGAGCGCTTTCTAATGTTGACATGATGGAACCGAAGGTGTGCATCACCAGATTTTGAGCAGGTTGAAAATCATCGTGTTTTCATTATCACGGCCGAATAACCAGCTTGATCGCTTCTTTGTCTCCTTGCATCAAATATAAACCTGTGGGAAGGTTTTCGTCTACATGAATTTCTCCGTGTTCATTCGCCCGAATGGTGAAAAGAGCTTTGCCCATGGCATCTATTAAAGTCCAGCTAGAATAGGGTGAAACTTCCGTTAATGTAAACCTCCCGCTGTTTGGATTTGGGAAAATACTCGGCATGTGCTTTTGGGGCAAACAGCCTTCTTCGACGGAGGTAGGTGCATAATTGGTTGTTTTTCCGTCGAAATCCACTTGATTTAGTCTGAAATAAGCCCCTTGAGTTAATGATGCAAGGGGGATCACATGGTGGTAATGGGTTGGCGAATTGGAATTTCCATGTCCTGGAATTTGAGCAATGGTTTGCCATTCGTTCATGTTGATGGATTGTTCCAATGTGAAGTGGCTGTTGTTGAGTTCTACTTCTGTGCTCCAGTCGAATCTGATCCGTTCGGCCTCACATTGTGCGGAGAAATGGGTTAAAGTGACTGGGAGTGGCGTTACATCACTTGAGATGGCAAATGGAGAAAAGGAACCCACATATCCTGTGTGTACCAGGGACGTGGCCACCCCGTTTTGGCCCGACGAAATTCCGGCACCACTTGCATTTTCCCAAACACTTCCATTAAAATGGTTGAGTACGGCTTGTGTAAGAGGCCCTTGGTTTGCCGCGATTTCGTTGGCTTTCCAGTTAAATTCGAAATCGACACCAGAAGCTGTGTTCGGTTGTTGCTTCGTAATATCCCAGGTCCTGTTGACGTAAGTCGCTTGGCTTAAAAATGAATTGTTTGGTACGTTGTCTCTTACTTTTACTGAAAAAACGTCAGTGGGGTTATGATTGGTTATGGTCACGGGATTATACGTTGCGTTTCCAACGGGGAAAGTGAAGGAGGCTCCGGAACCAATGGTGGTGGCTAATGCCCCGGCACCGGTAGTTCTGATGTACTTGGATGAATCTGCTGTTCCTGCGAAACTTCCGATGGAAAGCGTTCCGTTGTTCAGCGTTATAATCCCCTCTTCCAACGTGAGTTGGTCCAGGACGGTCAATGCTCCTAACAGGTTGATGCCGGATGTGCAAGCCACCCGCAATTGATGAACTTCCTGGCCAGCAAAATGGGCAGGATCTAGCCATTGGATTTTTGAAGATTGAATAAATAATTGGCTTCCTGCTGTGTTGGCCGTGATGGTCGCTCCATTCGATAGAGCTAAACTATCCGTTAGCGTGAGTACAAAACCATTGAGGTGGAATCCATGGGTAGATTGTTCATTGATGACGTTTGAAAGTCTCCGGTTTTGGTCTAATATACAAGGATTCGAAGGCGCAGCCGCAAACCGGACCAGGGAATTATCCAATGGAACCAAGCCGCCTGCCCAGTTTGTAGCAACGTTAAACTGATGGTCTGTGGCACCTGTCCAAAGAAATGCTTCGAGCGCTCCCATGCTCGGTGGGCTGGTTCGGTTAGCCCCGTTATAATCATTGGTAAAGCCTGCAATGGTGGTTCCATTCAGCTGTACTTTCGGGTAAAAATTGGCCGTTGTCACCGGGCTTATTCCGGAAAAATTAGGAGAAACAGACAGACTGGCAGCATCCCTTGATGGAACTAGAGGAAGCGACGTTACATTGGCATTATTAAAATATCCAAGGACTCCTCCTTGTCCCGAAGCCCAGTACGTGTTGAAATCTAATGTGAGATTCGTATTCGCGGTATAATTGAAGTAAGCAGCAAAATGGCTGCCTGAAGCACTTCCCGTGTTTGAGCGATTGTTTACAAAAATGTTATTTCGGAAATTGCGGGTATTGGTCGAAGCGTTACTCCAAAGGGCGTAGCTGGCATTGTTACCGTTGCTGGGGCGTCCATCTATGAAAATTGTATTGAAATATAGGTTGTTATGATTAAATGACGCGCCATTTTCATAGATACCAAACAGGTTGGAGGCCGTTGTAGTATTCAGATATACAATGTTATTGGTGTAGTTGGTTTGCCCTGCATTAATCCGAATACCATAGATATTGGCATCGGTGGAAGTGGCTTCAACAGATAAGTTGGCAATATAATTTCGGCTCACCAGACTAAGTGTGGTTCCTCCATTATAATAAATTCCGGTAATGGTTCCTGCAAAAGCTGGATTCAGATTCGATAGTTCATAAATCTCATTTTCTGTAATACTCTGTGCAAAACTGGCGGTATTTATGAACACAATTCCTCCCACCGATGCATTCTGTAAGCCATTGTTATTCAGGTTCATATTTCGCAGATGGTGAATTTTGTTTTGACTGATGGTGTGACTTCCTGCGCTAACGTAGATGCCCTGTGTTACTCCGGTAACTGAGACGGTAGCATGGGTGGTTTGGTTGGTTAAGTTGGCAATTTGGTTGCCGGTGAATTGATGTGTACCACTGCTTTCGGATCTGATGCCAAATACCGATTGAGCATTTCCAGTAGACGCAGAGGTTGCTTCGATGCTATGAGGGGTTGTAGGATGACCAATCGTATTATTGATGAGGGTGGTGTTTCCACTTCCGGTTTTGAAAATACCCCAAAAGTTTCCTGCCAGGGTATTGTTTGCGGTCATAATTTTGATGGCGCCAATCGTGTTGTTCTGTGCATTTACCGTTGGGCCGGCGGCGAAATACATACCATAAACGCCACCGCCGGAAGTGCCTCCAGTGTACTGAATACTGCCAGTTCCCGTGGTGGCACCAATCACATTTCCAGTTTGTGTGCCAATGTTCACAGTGCCACTATGTACCCATATTCCATACATAAAGCCTCCGCCTGTGTTGGACCACTGAATGTTGCTCACGGTATTTCCCTGAATTTCACTGGCACTGCTGCTGCTTGAAATGTAAATCCCGTAAAAGATGTTGTTGCTTGAATTGGTTTTGACCCAAGGTGAACCTCCGCATTGGACCGCCGTGCCTCCAATATAATTGTCCCGGATTTGAAAGCCTCCGCCAGCTGTATTGACCACATTGATGATGCGATATTCGGCCGTGGCAATCGGAGAAAAGCTCGTAGTTTCATAAAAGCTGTTGTTGGCAATAACCCATTGGGTGTTGTTCTGCAACAGATGAATACCAAACGAATTGCCAACTGGTCGGATGAAATTAAAAAACTCGTTGTGCTCGATCCTATTTCCTGTATTTTCCAGCGCAGTTGTCCCAAAAGAATATAATGCATTGTAGGGGCGATTGGCTGAGGAGCCTGCATGAGAAATTCGATTGTAAGACACCACATTCTGATTGTTTCCAGTAGAACCCGTAGAAGAGCCGAACCAAAGTATACCTCTTCCATTTACATCGGTGGAGCTGGCCAGAGTTGATCCTAAAATGGTACAACGGGTAACGGTGTCTTGACTTGCTCCATTTACCCAGCCAATGGTATTGGCTGGAATTCCTGTACCAAATTGAATAAACTGTAGCGCATTTCCGCCACTGTTCAGCCCATCAATTTTTACCTGAGAGGCGCCGTCAAATAGGAACAAGGGGAGGTTGAATCGTCCTACTACGGAAATATTGCGTCCTCCTGAAGGGGTTATTAAAATGCGTAAATAAGATGCGCCACCTGTGCCTGAAGCCTGAAGTGAAGAGGTGTTGGTTTCAAAGGTGTTGTATTTTATTTTTACATGAAGTGCGCCTTGGTGTGCACCGGCATTTATCGCGGCCAGTGCCTCTCTGAGGTTGGCGTACGTGCCTAGCGTACTGCCCGTGATGGTATCTACAGCTACCCTGCCCAATACACTATATTGCCACGCGCCAATGGCTGGCAAAGAGTTGCGCGCATTTCCACCATAGTCTGTGGTGATTCCTGAGATGGTTGTGCCACAAAGCAGTGGCTCTCCCGGGATAAAATGAGTCGAAAGATTACCACTGGGATTGGCAAACAAGGGATCTAAAGCGAAACTGGTGTAATCTCCTTCCGCTAACAAGGGTACGGTGTTTACATTGGTGCTGTTGAAATATCCGAGAACGCCTCCAGTTCCGTTGGCGAAGTAATTGTTGTATTCCAGCGTTATGTTTCCTGCGGAAGCATAATTTAGATAAATGGCATAATGACTTCCTGTCGCTGAGCCTCCATTGGAGCGGTTGTTTACCAGCAAATTGTTCTGATAATCTTTTGTTCCAGTGGTGGATTCGGACCAAAATGCGGCACTGAGACGATCACCTGAAGTGGGTGTTCCTCCTAATCGAACGGTGTTAAAGCTGAATGAACGAGGGGCGGAATTGGAAGAACTATAATCTCCAATGCCAATGTACTGGATCGGCTTATCTTCACCGATGACCACAATATTGTTGAATACCTGAGGAGCGCCTGCATGATTATATAATCCGAAGCAAATGGCGGAGGTGTTGTTTGAATTTAAAACCAATTGACGTACAAAATTCTCTCTTATCTGAGGCCCTGTGTTGATCGTGTTTAGAGAAATTCCGGCAATATGTCCTGAATATGCCGTTGATGAATTGGTTAATTCAGAAATAGTGTTGCCTTTTATGGTTAAAGTGGAAGTCGCGGAATGCCGAACATACATTCCAATGATTCCTGCTAATGGTCCTGTATTCGGATTGTTATTTTCGGTGAGCAGTTGCGACACCTGATTGTCCTGTACTATTAGCGCAAACGTACCTGAATTACCCGCATCATCTACGTCAATTCCTAAAACCCTGGCCGCTGAACCGGTTTCACGGGTAGATAAAGAGCGAATGATATTTTGTCGAATGGTGATGTCTGCATTTTGTGAAGGTGATGTTTTTACATACTGAATGCCTCGTATCGAACCGCTACCATTTCCTGTATTGGTATTAATTAAATTTTGAATTGTATTATTTTCAATAACACTGGTAATGGCAGCACGAGCCCTGATACCCGTAACGCGTCCATTGCTACTGGTATGGGAAATGGAGGATGGCTGCGTACTTCCAATGGTGTTGCCTTGAATTAGATTATTGCCTTCTGCCGCGATACCTATAAATTCGGATGGAGTAAACTCCATTTCCACACCAGCGACCACATTGTTGATAATGCTCGCTCTGCCAGTTGCCAAAATTCCAATGGCTCCTCCTCCTGCCATAAGGAAAAGGGAGTTATTTACTGTATTGGAGCCAATTAAATTTGGAAAAAGACTTCCAACTTGAATGTTTCCTGAAGCCCGAATGCCAACCCATTGCTGCCCTGTAGCCACCTGATTATTTCTCCAGCGGATATTGGCAATCGTATTCCCATCAATAAAACTTTCTTCGCCCACCGTGTTAGAAACATTTATCCACATGGCATTAAAGCCTGGATTAAGGCCGGTAATGCTGCCTCCTTCAAAATAAACACCCTGGCATAAGGGTTGACTGCCTCCAATAAAGTTATGATTAACGTTAAAGCCAAATCCTGTGGGTGAATTGATAGTCAGATTATTGTATGTCAGTGGGCCAGAGCTGACCGTAATGGCAATATCCTGGAAAAAGCTGTTGGAATCCACTGTGAAATGAGAGGCATGCAGGATGTTCAATGAAACTCCTGCTGCGTTGGGTCTGAAATAATTGGCAAACTGATTGCTCCGAATAATAATATCACGGTTCAATGGCCCTGTACCTCCCGTATTGGATTCGATACAAAACAATGGAGCCTGCCCGTTGTTTGTCCGGGTAAAATAATTGTTGGCGATCACCAGATTAGAATTCCCAAGCGTACTGCCTGCGCCAATTCGCAACAGTCCTGTCGACGACCCTTTCACCCTGCAGTATTGAAGTGTATCCATCCTGGCATCATTCCAGAAATTCAAGACCAATGCATTGGTAGTCGAAATGTTTTCGATATCAAGTTGGATGGTACTTCCTGTTCGGTTTACTCTGCCATCTATTGTTACCTGATCTGCACCAGAGAATTCCATAAGGGCGCCCGAAGCAATTTCTCCTCTCAAAAGAAGATTATTTGCCGTAGGGTAAATGGATAGTTGCGAATAACTTGCACTGCCAGTTCCACTTTCGTTTAAAATGGCGGTGGCCTGGTTGTCCAGAATACTGGCATTAATTTTTACTTGAATTACGCCAGTATGCGTACCGGCATTCACCGCATCGAATACTTCTTTTATCAAGTTGTAGGTAGTATCGGTAATCAATCCACCTGTCGATAAGACTTGAATACGTCCCAAGGTTTGGTATTGTAATGCTCCTAGGGAAACACGGCTACCTCTTGTAACTCCTAATATATCGTTTGTGATCCCGGAAATGACAATCCCGGAAAGCTGCGGTGCTTGTGGTAAAAAGTCGCTTATGGAATTTCCACTCGGATTGGTCAGATTAGGATCGACTTGAAAACTAGTGTAGTCTCTATCGGGAGCTATTGGTAGTGTGTTTACATCCAGGGAGTTGTACCTTCCAAGTACGCCGCCTGTACCTGACACGAAATAGGTATTGTACTCAAGGATAAAATTGCTCGTAACTACACCATAGTTTAGCCAGAGAGCATAGTGACTTCCCGATGCGCCGTTATTTGATCGGGCATTTACAAGAATGTTGTTACGGAAATTACGGATATTGCTGGAGTTATTGCTCCAGATGGCAGAACTTGAATTGGTACCTGTAGTGGGTGCTCCGGATATATAAATGGTGTTGAAGTATAATTGGGTGGTTCCGCTGGTGCCCACATCAAATATGCCATAAATAGTTGTTTGCGTATTTCCTCCAAGTGAAATCAGGTTGTTTGCATACGTAGTAAATCCAGCATTGATTCTGATTCCTTGCAAACTGGCAGCATTACTATTGGCATCCACACTCAAACCATAAATATGGTTCCCAGTGACACTACTTGCTGAACTAGAACCATTGTAATATAATCCAATCACATTTCCTGTGAAGTCGCTACGGGTATTCGATAAATTGAAAATGGTGTTCCCCGAAATTTCCTGAGTGGCAGAAGTCACAAAAGAAAAACTGATGCCCACTATGGAAGCCGTATTGAGCGAAGTATTGTTTGCGTTGGCAATGCTGAGATCCCGAATGATATTGTTATTGATGATGTTGGTGCCGGCTGTAACCTGGATGCCATGGACATAACCTAAGGTAGCTGTGTTGCTGTTGGTGGTGCCATTTTGCATTTGCGCAATGGTATTTCCTGATATGGTCACATTGCCAGTTCCCAGGCTTTGAATGCCAATCAGCGTTTGAGCGTTGTTGTTGGATGCGGAGGTAATTTGAATGCTATGCGGCGTTCCAGCATGCCCAATGTTATTTTGTGAAATGGTGGTGTTGCCTGCTCCTGTTTTGAAAATTCCCCAGAAATGAGTGGCGTTGGTACTGCCGCTGGACGATACAGTAATGCTACTGATGGTATTATTACGACAATCTACCACAGCATTATTGGCCAGGTAAATGCCATACACGGATACACCAGAAGACGCGCTTGTGTGAACAATGCTTCCTGTTCCGGAAGCAGCACCTATGGTATTTCCATTAGAGGTGCCGAGATTCACCAAACCGGTATGAATCCATATGCCATACCAACTTGCTCCTGCTGCGTCCGTCCATTGGATGTTT
The DNA here is from genome assembly GCA_964578885.1 of uncultured Candidatus Competibacteraceae bacterium. Lineage (GTDB taxonomy): Bacteria > Bacteroidota > Bacteroidia > CAIKAF01 > CAIKAF01 > CAZRHR01. Next base: position 107,521 of record CAZOEO010000002.1, read on the forward strand.
TGAATGACATTGCCATGGATTTCTGAGGCTGTGGCTGTTCCCACTGAAATATACATTCCGCAGAATCCACTGGTTTGGCTGGTTTTAGTCCATGCCGTGCCTCCGCAAAAGGCCTGACTTCCACCAATATAGTTGTTGGTAATGGTAAATTGATTTCCGGAAGTGTTCGTGATATCAATGATTCTGTAATCCACAGAGGAGACAGGAGCAAAAGCCGTGGTTTGGAAAAAACTATTGCCACGAATGGTCCATTGGCTGGTATGTAAATCTAAATGAATACCAGAAGAGAAGGCCGACAGATGCAGAAAATCATAAATCAGATTGTCTTCTATGGTGTTGTTAATGTTTTCGCTACCAGATGTACCAAAGCTGTAAATGACATTTCGTGGTTTATTGCTTCCGGCCGAGGTGAGGTTGCAAAGGCGAATGGTGTTGTTGGAATTTCCGCCCGTACTAAAAAAGATAATTCCTCGATCTAAGCTGGCTGTGCCACTTCCTTGTCCGGAACCTTCTATCGTACAATTGGTTACAGTATTGTTACTCGCTCCGCCAATAAAGGTAAGGGTAGATGCAGTGGCAGAGGTATTGGTATTCCTTAGTGTGAGTGTATTTCCGCCGGAATTTAAACCGTCAATGGTCACCTGGTTCGCGCCATTCAGGGTCATTAATGAGTTGGCAAGATCCCCTTGAACAATTCTGGATGCTCCTCCGGAGGGACGTACCAAAATGTCCGTATAACTTGCCGATCCGGATCCGCTTGCATTTAATACTGCAGATGCACTCTCCGTTACATTGTCTGTAATGTCTATCACAATGCTGTTTTGATGCGTGCCTGCATTAATGGCGTCGAAGGCATCTTTCAAGGTTGGATAGCTCGCAAATGGTGTGCCTCCCGTGGCCGTTACAGTTACTGGCGTCTGTGAAAATAAATTCAGACTAATTAACCAACACAAAGTAAACAATGCCATCTGCGCATTGCTTTTAATACGGTACAGTTTCATAGGGTTTCGGTCTTTGTGAAATCGGTCTTGCCGCAATAATACATGTACCGGCTCGTTTTCCATTTTTTGGTCACATAGACAAAATATAGACGGTTTTAAAATGAATTGACAATCAGTTTATAATTATGGTATTTTCTCCCTTTGGCCATATTCGCATTTCCCTTTAATCCTTTGAAAAATGAGGGAATAACCTCGTTTTTCTGTTGAGTTGGAAGGTCCTATTCTAGTTATTTGAAACAAAACTTTTCATTTTATTTAACTCGTTTTGAAGTACCCTTGCTTTGCCTCTTTATATTTGTATCTGTCCAAAAATGTCCATGAATCATCATCTCCTAATTATCCTGTTCCTGCGTCTGGGATTACTTTTCCTTCTTTTCAACCTGACCCCTCTCTCTGTACATGCTCAGGATTACCCCATGGCGCAGCAGGTCGCTTCTGAGCAGGCAAAAATTTATCAGGAGATCTTTATTCAGCCGGCACAAACGCAGCAAAAACTTATTCATCGAATTCACTATAGCATTACTGCCATTCCGGATACATTAAGGGCCAATGAATGGAACATGTTGGGGATTTGTTTTGCTATTCAGGGAAAACTAGACTCGGCGCTGCATTGTTTCGACCTGTCCCTGAATTACCTGAAACCTACTGACAGGCAATATGGCGGATTTTTAGTGAACAAAGCCTCCGTTTTGCGCAACATGAACCGAATCGAAGATGCCATGGTGGTGCTTACCCATGCAGAGGAGGTTACGAAAAAACAGGGAGATAAAATCGCTTTAAGTAAAGTCTACGGGGAAATGGCCTCCAGTTACAGCCTCATCCGAAATCAGGAATTAGCCATTCACTACATTTCACGTTCCATTTTCCTTTTACAAGGTTCCGATAGCCTTTCTACCAGATCCCGAAACATCGAAAAACAAAAGCTGGCCAATTATTTTATTAATGAATCAAGTTGGATTCAAGCCAGAGATGTTCTGGAAGAAATTCTGCCCTATTTCGAATCTAATCCCCAGCTTCAGGATAAATACTATCTCAGTCTTTTAAGTTACAGTGAATGCTTACTCCAGCTTCGGGAATGGGAACAGGCCACCCAAACGCTGAATAACTTGTTGGATGGCCTGGAACAATTTAAAAATCCATACTGGATCGCACTCACGGAAATGAAATTGGCCAGATTACACGCTTATCTTGGCAAGAATGACCTGGCCGACGAGTGGTTTCAAAAAGCCATTCAACGGGCTTTCGCCCATCCTGCCCATTATTCGCTCACCGTTTGTATCGAATATCTCCGGTTTCTAAACCAAAACCAACAATTTAAAAAAGCGGCCGACCTTTCCACACAGATTTCTCAAAGTGGCATCCTGAATTTTACCCCAGAATGGGACCAGGCCATTTATTTCGAACTTCTTTCTGAATCCGAAGCCGGACTTGCTCATTTTGATTCCGCTTATCACCTGCTTAGAAAAGGAAAAACATTGATGGACGAAATCACAGACAGTTACAACCGTACTAATCTGTATCTCATTCAATCTCACTTTGAAAACCATTTATTACAACAACAAAAGCAAAATCTTGCCCAGGAACTAAAATTGAAACATAGCAATCTGCTGGCAACTATCCTCGCCCTAATTCTTTGCGGGAGCCTGCTGGTGTATAGTGTGTACACGTATCGACTTCGGAAGAATATTCATCGCAAGCAGATTCAAATGGCTACCGCCGAAAGGCAATTGCTTCAGGAAAAATTGATCTTCGAAGAACATGCATCTTTGAAAATGTCACAAATTATTGAAAGCCAAAAGAATGAAATTCTTGGAAATGCACTTCAAATGGCACTGCTCAATGATGAATTGACTAAATTTAAAGATCAACTTCGCGAAGGTGACCCCGATCTGGTCCAAAAAATGAAGGATTTTAACCCTGGAAGGAAAAGCTTACAAATCTTATTGGATAAATTACAACTGGCTAATCCCTTGTTCTTCGACACCCTGAAGACCAAGTTCCCGCATCTGTCCAAAGCCGACATTGAGTTTTGTTCCATGGTGGAAATCGGTTTGTCCTATAAAGACATTGCGGCTCTTCTGCAAATAAGCCACGAAAGTGCGATCTCTAAGAAATACCGCATTACAAAGAAAATCAATCTGCAAGGCGTTGAAGATTTCCAAGCCTGGCTGAAAGAAGTAACCCATCTACAGCATAAGGCATAAAATATAAGGTCGGAATGGCGTGCCGTGCGATCTTTCGGGAAACCACAATCTTTACGCCGTGACTGGCCCCAATATTTTTAACAATAGTTGCTCAAAGCTTTCCGGTGAAACATGAAGGTCTGCCTGTAATTCTTCTGGCGGGTTCGATTCTGCCAAAAAGGCCACCTACTTCATGCCAACGCAGGTAAGAAGCGAAAAATAACAATACCGGAGATTTGGTGGCAACAGAAAATCTTTCGATGTCCTTTCTATGGTACCAGATCTTCTTCATTCAGGATTTGTCTGGCCATGGCTTTTTTGGCAAGTTCTATGTTAAAAAAGTGATTGTCTGGCGATTTGTCGGTACATCGCAGTGCCCCGCGGGTATCCATTGCTGATGAAGACATGCTGTTCGGTGAGGAACACCTGGTTTCACCCTCATGTTCTTTGGTTAAACAGGATTTTGCGACATGCGTACCAGATAGTCGTAGTAGAATCCAATCATGGTGCCAAAGACCATTACGTTGAACACATGGTCATGTGCAAATGCGAGCCATTGTGGCGCATACAATGCAATAAGCGCCATACTTGAAATCCGTATTACGTTCAAAAAGTGCGTAATGAAAATTCCAAAACCAATGGCGATCCACTTTTTCTTAACGCTAGCTCGGGTAATCAGAATTAGTAAGGTATTATAATACATGAGCTGAATACCAAGACAATAGTTGCCAACACCAATTGCATGTACCTGATTTATCCAGATGGATCGCCCGGTAACCACAGATGTATAGCCAAGTGTTTCCAAAATCCAACGGCTCAAATCCAGTAAAAAGGTAACCATCGCCATATTCATCGCTTCCCATACGGCGCTGAGGGCCGGGAACATTCTTTGGTCCAACGGGATTTTCTCTTCTCCTAAAACCCAAATGATTCCTTTCCATGAAACCCAAATGGCAAACAGCTTTAGAAAGAAAAACAGGAGCTCCCGTTCTTTCTGAAATTTGGGCTGAAAAAACCAGGTTTTCCAATTTGATAAAGGATAATTTTTCATGTTTCAATAATGTTGGCAAAAGGGGGGACGAATGAAAATGTTACTTCTGTTTCCACAAGGGCTTTCGGCTTGTGAAGCGTTCCAGAGCGGAAGAATTTGAGTGGAAGAAAGTGGATACGGAAGGATAAAAAAAGCCCCTGATAAAGGGGCTTTTACTTACTTATTTCTTTTTGATTTATAGTATTTCCCTGCGGCTGCAGTGCCACCTGCGCCCAGAAGTAACCATGACAATGGATCCAATGGGACATCTGCAGCGGGCGGAGGCCCTCCGAGCGGCAAAGGTGGTGGGGCTACCTGCGCATACACAGCTACCGCAGCTACCAGAAATAAACAAATCAGTGCAAGCTGTTTCATGATGTTGGATTCTTTACTGTTTGATGATTTTAACGATATGGCTTACACCATGATTTGAGGTAACATGCAATACATACACGCCGGTAGCCAGACCATTCATCTGAAGGGTTTGTGACGTTGTTCCTGCGGCTACCTCTTGCTGAATCAACTGTTTTCCACTCACATCCATCAGATGCAAGGTGTAGGACTGTTGGATATCTGCAAAGGCAATTTGAACCATGTCCTGGGTTGGATTCGGGTAAAAGGTAAACACGGGGGCTGCTGAGGTTTCGTCATGGCTCATGCTCATGGCATTAAAATGAAGACGGAACCGGTCTCTGTTGTCGTTAGCCGCTGTGGTAAACGAATACACCCAGTTTTCTGTCACAGGTGAAAATGTGTTCAACTTGGTATCTTCCAGGGTTACCGTCATGTTTTGAAGGGTAGGAAGATCCTGGAACCGAAGGTTGAAGTTTCCGGGAGTGCCGCCATCATAGACACCCAACACGACTGTTTTGGTTTCATTAAAAAGAGGGGCATAACCGTTATAAGCCATTTTGTCGTCCGGACCAGCCAAAGTGTAAACGACAGGTACACCAGCGCCACCAAAAAGACGATTGGCTTCCATGGTTCCATCATAACCATCGGTCGCATTCGGGTGGAAAAATACCGTGGTTTGCATGTTTTGCTGTCCATTTTCAAGTGAAATCGTCAGGTATTCGTTCCATGGCATGCTGTAAAAGGTGGCTGAATTGCTCGTTCTTACGGCATTGGTGAGGGAAAAGTTCACCGGGCTTCCACCGGAATTGCGGATTTGAAATGCTTGTCCAACTGGAATCACCGCATTGGTAATGCTTGGAATCCATGTACTATTGGCAGCGTCCCAAACTTGAACTTGTGCATCAAAGCCCATGGTGGTCAACACGGTGTTACTTGCGCCAAATGTGATGGGGCTCGGGTAAGGATTGGCCACCAGGTGCCATCCGCGTGAAATGTTTCCGGAAATAGGATCGGTGATGGTACCTCCAGTATTTCCCAGATTGTTGTAGGCTACTGTTCCATTATGCACCGTTCCATCGAAAGACAAGTTTTGCGTGCCTCCTGCGGTATATACCATGGCCGCATAACCACGTCCGCTTTCGAGGTTTCCGCTGGATTTTACATGCCAAAGGGATTGAGAACAGTTGGAAAGGACACTGGCATTTTCTCTCAGCTCCAGTAAATTGGCCCATGGAGAAGCGGCATCTAATGCATTGATGTCGCAGTTGGCCAAAGGAACCAATTGACTGCCGTTGCTTCCATTCAACACAGTAGGCGTGATGCCAAAGCCATTGGCTGCTATTCCGCTGATAGGAGAACCAATATAATGGAACTTATCGGTGCTCGGTAAGTTTCTTTTGACGGAGTAGGTTCCGGTTCCGGAAAGAGTTGAAGAGGTGCCTTGTAACAATGCGCCATTGTTTTGTACCGTGAGTGTTCCATTGTTGGTTAGCACGCCGTTCACGGTGAGATACTGTCCGGCTGGAATACTTAAGCTTGCACCGGTTTGAATGTCAATGTCTCCCACGGTTGGATTCATTTCCAATACAGGATAATTGGGGCGTCCGGTAGGGATCACCACACTTTGACCTGAAGAGGGAATGCCTGGCGTCCAGTTTCCTGCTTCATTCCAGTTGCTGTTAGTGTTTCCTGTCCATTGGCTTGAGGAAACCGCTTGCCATTGGGCGTACAAGGTCAAGTTCGTTCCTGCGGAATAGTTCGCTCCGGCGGCATAAGAGGTGCCGGATCCGTTGGCATTGGTATTCCATCCGGAAAAAGTGGATCCGGTTTGGGTGAGTGTTCCTGCATTCGCAATGGTGGTCGCCGCAGAGTATACGGTGGTGGCCGGTGGTGCTCCTCCTGTGTTTCCATTTCCAACATAGGTAATCACATACTCTCCGGGAAGCAACGCTTGAAATACAGGGATTAAGGTTACATTTTGGGTAACGGTGAAGGTATATGGATTAGCGGTTGAGGCAGTTCCTGTTCCTCCGGCTACATAATCCCATCTCAGAAATTGTTGTCCGGAATTAGGAATTGCAGTAAGCGTTACGGAGGTTCCGGAAGGATAAACGTCTCCATAAATGGTTCCGCCATTCACTGTTCCGCCAGTTGCGCCATTCACTTTAACGATGTAGAGTGTAGCATTAAGCTCGGTTTCAATGGCGCCCCGAGATGGGGTGGTGCTGTTTCTGGCTGCACTCACCTGGTCGGTGGTGACTAAATCTCCAGCCACAGTGGTGCCCAAAATATCCGTCCATGTGCCGCCAGAAAAATAACCGATTCTTGGCGTGCCGCTTCCATTATTGAAACGCGTAGGAACACCTCTGTTGGCAGATTGAGATACGAAAGATCCTACCTGAAGAGTGGGTGCTGTGGATCCTGAATTGTTGACGAGGAAAGGTCTGAAGATTTGATCTCCAATCTCATTGCCATCATTGTCGGTAATCCTAGATAATAATCCACCAGAGAAAATGGTATTGTTGCTTCCATCGGCCAAGCCGGTATATTGGACATTGCTAATGTCTAGTCCTAAGCCTGAGGGAAGGGGGGCATGGTAAATAGAGTGAACCACGTTTACATTGCCCCAAAATGACCCACCAAAAGGTTCTTCAAAGTCATCCAAAACATAGCCTGTTGGATTCATTCCAGATCCTGTAGTTTGTCGGTAATTGTGAGCAAATAATGAGTTTACTATGTAGACGTTTCCCCCATTGTTTCCGATGGCCCCCCCACCATAAAACCCAAAAGCCACATTGCCCGTAGCTGAACTATTAATGAAATAGACGGTTCCATTATAGTTGTTGATGGCGCCTCCAATCTCTGTACTTTGGTTATTGGAAAGTGTCGAGTTGTTGAAATACATTAGTCCCTGACACTCAGCGGCACCACCTCCTCCCGCTGAGGATGTAGATCTATTTTCAATTAAGGTACTTTTTTCAATAAAGGCTTCTCCGATCCAAGAAACAAGTATTCCTCCACCATATAATGCTGCGTTTCTTCGTATGAATGAATTATTCATGTATAAGATGCCATCCACACTGATTCCACCTCCGCCTCCATTAGATCTTGAATTCGTAACAATGGAATTGTTAAGTCTTAATATGGTTCCGTTTGCAACATATATGGCTCCTCCGTTGGAGGATGCAGAGCCCCCTTTGATTGTGAGGTCATTGATGGTTACATTGGCACCACTTGAAAGCCCCAAAACCCTAAATGAAGATGGACTGGCATTGAATCTTCCCATGTTATCTAAGCCGGGAATGGGCACACTTAACTCATAATTATTACCATTTATGGTAAGTGTTTTACCACTAATAGTTAATTCCGAATTAATCACAATGTCATGTGTGATATTGATTACGTCCCCGTTTATGGCAGTGCTGAGTGCTGTCGTAAGTTGGGCGTTATCTCCCACATTATACGTGGTTTGGGCGTAAAGATTCTTGTTTTGCAGCCAGCCGGCCAACAAAATCAAGGCTAAGGTGCAGGACCTAAAGAGCGTTTTCGGGTTCATTTGGAAAATAGCTTTTATCGTAAATAAGCGTATTGAATACAAAAGTATCCTAATGATATACAATCTGCAAGTGGTTGTGGTCTTGCTTTCCGACTTTACTACCCGGATTGGTTATAAAAAGCAGTTTTCAAATGAATTTTAAAAAGTATCTACGAGAGCTAAGAATTACCTAAACAGAATTTTACGTATTTTAATAAAATGATAAAATAAACTTGGTAAACCCATGGTCATTAGATGATAAATAGGTGGGAAATGTCCGTGGAGTGGCTTTTCCAACTTTTATAAAAGGACCTATAAAATGTAATTACCCTTTTTTGGGTACCACCACCCCGCCACTAACAATCAACTTCATTACCTCCGCACTCGGCCAATTCACCTTTTCTACCCATGCCGAAGGCACCCAAACCAAATTACCGGAAAAATTATAGCTATGTGGCAAATATACGCCTACATATCCTTCCGGTAAACCAAGCGAAGCGGTTTGCTCCATCGTTAAAAATCCCAACCGCTTTACCCCGGGTTCATGACCGAAACTCACCAGTACAGGTTGGTTGAATTTTTTTTCTTCCCCCACAAAGGCCGTTAACAAATCTCGTACCGACCCGTAAATGACTTTTACAAGTGGTGCTCGGTTCAGCATTTTTTCTACGTAACGCACCATCGGCTTGGCAATGAAGGTAGAACCCAGGGCGCCCACCAGCGTCACCGCCCCTACCACCAATACAATACCTAAACCAGGCACCTGACCGGGAAACCAGCCATCCAGCGTTTTGAATGCTATAAATAGCAAATAGGCCGTAACACCAAGGGGAAGCACCAGCACCAGTCCCTGTAAAAACCAACGTAATAAACGTTTGAAAAATTTGGATATCATCCCCATGCCACAAATATACCACCTTTGTCTTTATGTTATTTTTGGCATTGAAATTGCCCTGACCACCTCATGCCATTTTCCTTACCTTCGTTTTATGTTAAGACAGATTCTTTCCTTTTTGCTTTTATCTATCATGGTGCTGGTGGCGGCCTGCAATCCCACGAAATCAGCTTTCTTCAAAGGCGATTACGATGGCGCCATTCATGCCGGAGCTCAAAAACTTCACCGGAAACCAGATGACGTAAAAACCCTGCAGATGGTGGCTGAAGCCTACCGATTGGCCAATGAAAGAGATTTTGAGGAAATTCGGAATTGGGAGCAACGCCAGGACGATGCTCGTCGGTTTCAATATATTCATAACATTTATCGCCGGCTCGAAGCCCGGCAAGGCACCGTGCGCCGAATTCCTAAGCCCCGCACCCAACTTGTCGCCAATGATGTTTTTGAATTTCGGGATTATACCGATGAGTTGAATGAAACCAAACAGATGGCTGTGGCCGAATTATATCAGTCTGGTCTGGAACTTTTGGCCAAAAACAATCGCCCGGCCGCCAGAGAAGCTTATGCCAAATTCCGTGACGCCTCGGCCCTTATTCCCAACTATAAAGACCTGCCGGAACGCCTTAAAGCGGCTAAAGAAGCGGGGACCACTAAAGTGCTTGTTACCATTCAACCTCAAGGAAATATTAGCCTTCCAACTTCCCTGGAACAGGAAATTTCCCGCATCGATGTGTCTTCTGCCAACACTGAATGGGTAGAATTTAATCGTGTGCAAGAATTTAATGTCCCTTACCATTATTTCGTGGAAATCGAAATCAACGAACTTTTCGTTTCCCCCGAGCGGCAGCGCGAAACCCGTACCACTGAAAAAGCCAATATCGAAGACGGCTGGGAATACAAGAAAAATCCGGATGGATCCGTGGTTCGCGACTCTTCTGGAAACAAAATCAAAGTTCCTGTTTACCGCGAGATATCGGCTACCATTACCACCATTGAACAGTCCAAAGAAGCTGCCGTTCGCGGAGAAATGCGCATTTTGGAAGGGGTAAACGGACAATTGGTGGCACAAGATCGCCTGAACGCAACCTCCAGTTTTAGCCATACCTATGCCCGCGCTCGTGGTGATTCCAGAGCCATTTCCCGTGCTTCCGCCGCGGCTTTGCAACGTGGCCCAGTCGCTTATCCAACGCATGAACAGCTACTTCTGCAAACTGCTTCTGTCCTGAGAAATCAGATGACCCGATTTTTACAAAATCATCGTCAGCGACTCCCGTAATGGGCTTTTTTTCCTTTAATTTGATGGACTTACTCGTGTAAAAATCGGGAAGTCAAATGGTTTTGATTGTTTGCGTGATGGGGATGGTGGGATACTGAAATCTTATCGCCGCCTCGCTTTTGGACAAAGAAACAAAGGCTCTTTTTTCTTTTACCTTTGTGGCATTGAGCCATAAAAATCCCATACGAAAACTCATAGGCCATACGGCCGTTTACGGAGTAGGAACCATCCTGGGGCGTATTTTTAACTATTTACTTACGCCGCTGTACACTGGCATTTTTTCAGAAGAAACCTTTGGTGAGTATTCCGTGGCCTACGCCTATATCGCCATTTTGCTGGTACTGCTAACCTATGGCATGGAAACCGCTTTGTTTCATTTTGCCTCCAGAACCAAAGACAAAGCCTTGGCTTTTTCCACCGGACTCCTATCTATTTTAGCCACCACCAGTATTTTCTGGATTTTTATTTACTACTATCAATTTGATATTGCCGTTTGGCTGCGCCAGCCGGACAAAACACAATTTGTCATTTGGCTCGGCCTTATCATTGGCCTCGATGCCCTCACTGCACTTCCTATGGCCTGGCTGCGACTGGCAGAACGGCCTTTCCGTTTTTCGTTGATTACCCTATCTAATATCGCCGTAAACATTGGTCTGAATGTGTTTTTCCTGGTGTATTGCCGGCAAGAGTTCATTCAGTCGAATGGACATCCCAACGCCTTGGTGAAAATGGTGTACAACCCGGAAATTGGCGTGGGTTACATTTTTATTGCCAACCTGGCGGCTTCGTTTATCAAAGCCTTGGCTTGCATGCCTGTGATGGCCAATATTCGTCCGCGATTCGACCCGAAATTATGGCTGGACATGGTGCGCTACGCCTTTCCGCTTTTGCTCGCTGGATTGGGTTTTATCATCAATGAACGCCTGGACGTACTTTTACTTGAATATTTTTTACCCCTGGAACCGGAACTGGCCCGGCACGAAATTGGCGTCTATAGTGCCTGTTATAAATTGGCCATTCTCATGACCATTTTTATTCAGGCCTACCGGTATGCCGCCGAACCATTTTTCTTTTCCCTTACTCAAGCCTCAGATGCCCGAAAAGTCTATGCCAAGGTCATGAACTTTTTTACGGCCTTTTGTGCTTTTATTTTTTTACTCGTTTGCCTCTACCTGGATATTTTTAAATATTTCCTCCGCGGCGAAGGCTATTGGGAAGGTTTGTCTGTGGTACCGGTACTCATGCTCGGAAATTTATTCCTGGGCATTTATATTAATCTGTCCATGTGGTATAAACTCTCCGGACAAACCTGGTATGGCGCCGTGTTTTCCGTAATCGGAGCCGCCCTTACCATTGGATTAAACATTGCCCTCATTCCTTATTTCGGATATCATGGTTCTGCATGGACTACCTTTTTTGCGTATGGAGCCATGATGGTTATTTCGTATCTCACAGGACAGAAGCATTATCCCATTCCATATCAGGTGACTAAAAATGTATTTTACATCGCACTGGCCGTGGGCTTATTCGCCCTCTCTTTGTTGTTGCCCAGCCAGATTCTGTGGTGGGTACTGCTGCTGAGAACGGCGCTTCTTATTCCTTTTTTATATGTAGTTTGGTGGTTGGAACCAGATTTGCGACATGCTTTCTTCCGGTTAAAAAAGAAAAAATGGAAATCCTGAACGTACCTGCCATATATCATCCAGACTATGCGCCCAGTTATGGAACGGCCAGTGCCGCCGGCATGGATTTACGCGCCGCCTTGTCTGCGCCCATCGCCCTTGAACCCGGACAACGTCTGCTGATTCCTACGGGAGTCAAGTTGGCTTTGCCACCCGGTTACGAAGCGCAAATTCGACCCAGATCCGGACTCGCACTCAAATATGGCATTACCGTGCTCAATAGCCCCGGCACCATCGATGCCGATTACCGTGGTGAAATCGGCGTTATTCTTTATCACGCAGGAGAGGAAACGTACTGGATTCAACCCGGAGAACGGATTGCGCAAATGGTAGTGGCAGCTTATGTGACCATTCATTTGGAACCTGTTGAGGAACTTCCGGAGACAGATCGGGGACAAGGCGGATTTGGTCATACCGGGAAATAAATTTCTTACGTCGGTTTTTTATCTCTTCACTTGGGGAACCCTTGCATGAGGTGCGCCTTCTTGAATGGATGGTTGCCTCTTTTCACCCTGTGTAAATCTGCTCTGAACTATACCTGTGTCTTCGGTACGGTCTTATGTTCTGTTTTTATTAAGAAAAATGGATGCTGAATCATCTCTTTTTATTTTCAAAAGATGTCTTAATCAACTGAATTTGTGGTTATCTTGGATGTAATTAAAAACCTGAGAAATCATTGAAGCGCGTAAGTTATTTTTAAACCTTTGCTTATTCCTCATGGGTGGATTTTTTTCTGCCTGTAGTCCTTTGGACGATGAGGACAATACTGGTCCGGTGTCTGCCACGGTGTTGTTTCAGGTTTTCTCCCCCTCCGGTGATCCCGTTCAAGGTGCTACCGTAACCTTGGAGAATCTCACCGCCCAAACCAATGCCCAAGGTCTTGCTTTGCTTTCTTTTTCTCAACTTGCTGGTGGTGGCCAGCCATACCGCATCTCTAAGCCAGATTATCTTTATCATGAAGGAGTGCTGTTTATCACCGAGGGAGCACAATCCGAGACGGTGATGCTTCAAGACGCTTTGCTCAATGGTTCATTTTCTGCAGCTCAGGGTGGTACGGTCTTGGTTAGCAATGGCGGTTCGGTCAGTTTTAGCCAAAACAGCTTTGTTAATGCCAATGGAAATAGCTACCAGGGCACAGTCAATGTAGCGGCTACATACATTGCACCGGATGATCCGCAGGCAGCCCAGCGAATGCCCAATCGTTTTTTGGGTGAGTCTCTCGACGGAAACCGCGTTTTCCTGGAAAACAGAGGCGCTCTTCGGGTCGATCTTTGGGGTGCAAATAGCGAACCGCTGCAATTGGCACCCGGCAAAACCGCTGAAATATCCATGCCTCTTAGTGCCGCGGCACCCGATCAATTGCCCTCGATTACACCACTTTACACCTACGACGCTACGTCCGGCTTATGGAAAGAAGATGGCCAGGCCCAACTTCAAAACAATGCCTGGGTAGCACAAGTCAGTCATTTTAGTTTTTGGATGTGCCCTTATGTGTATCCGCACGTGAGTGTGTCAGGCAGGTTGGTGTGCAACGGAACGGCTTTGCCTTCGACAGTGGTGGAGGTGTACAACCCCTGGGGCGCCTACCTTGGCAAAACCACCACCAACGCCAATGGATTTTTTTCAGGCATGTTTCCTGCTCCCCTCACTTTTACATTGCGCATAAAAAATCCTTGTAACCAAACCGTTGCCCAACCTCAAGTGGGTCCTTTTTCCGGGACCACCCAGCTGGGCGATATCGCTGTTTGTTCCGGCAACGTGAACCATACCCAAATTTCCGGAAACTTTGTGGATTGCAACAACCAACCGGTTGCTGGCGCCTGGATGTGGGTCGAAGCCCTTGGCTCTTCTCGTTTGGTGCCCGCCAATGCCCAAGGACAAGTGAATGCTTCTGTATTACTCTGTCAATGGGTGAATTCCATCGATATCCGAGGTGTGGATTTGGTGTCCGGCGCAACTTCTTCCCCTCAATCTTTTCCGGTAAGTCCAACCCTTTCGTTTGGTACGCAAACCATTTGTGCCGCACCGGCTCAGTTTTGTCAATTTACATTAGACGGTACACCGCGATATATGGTGCCCACCTCGCAATATACTTTCTCTTGTGTGTACAATACGTCTGTGAATCGACTTACACCGGCGGTGGTATTTAATGGTGGCTCCGGTAACCAGACTCATTTTTCCCTGGCCATTCCCGGCGCCACTGCCGGAAATTATTCCATCGGTGGAAGTAGTTTTCACTACACTTTCATGGTACTCGGCAATAATGGGCAGGATTTTTTACAAGTAACGCTGACCCAGGCCGGAAACAGTTTGGGCGCCGTGGTAGAAGGTTCCGTCGCCAACACCAGCTTTCATGACGCTGCCGGTGTCTTACACACCTTGAGTAATGGTCAGTTCCGATTTGAAGTGTCCCATGTGATTTAATCGCACGGGATACCCCAAGTCAAATTTATTTTTTCAAGAATCCTGCGGCCTTCACCCATTCCAGGGTAGGAGTGAGGATTTCACGGGCCGGACGGAAAGTTACACCAAGCTCGCGTTTTGCTTTGCTATTATCTACAAACCAGTATTTTACGGCATAAGGAATGACCGCGGGCTCAAAGCCCATGGGAATGTGAAAGGTTTTGGAAATCCAAGCCAAACTCAGCAGTAAACCACGTGAAATCAACGATACTTTTTTCTGAATACCCAGAATGTCCAGGGTAAGCTCAGCCAGTTCTTTGAACTCCACGTTGTCGCTTCCTAGAATGTAGCGTTCTCCTGGTTTTCCTTTTTCCAGGGCGGCAATAATGCCTGTAGCCACGTCGTCCACGTGTACAATGGAAGTTCCGCCACGCGCCACCTGCACCGAGCCGGTGGTGGCAAAATCAATCAGATTTCCGCTCGTGATTTTATCCCAATCTTCCGGTCCATAGACTTCCGTGGGGTTTACAATCACCACAGGTTGACCAGCTTTCGCCGCAGCAATGCACAAACCTTCCACTTCCTTTTTGGCATGGGCATAGACGAAGGTTTTTTTATCGAGGGTCAATGGAGAATCTTCATTTAAAATGACTTTTTCTTCCGTTCCATCTACTGCGGTGGAAGAACTCACATAAACCATAGGAATGTTTCCGTTGGCTTTGGCCGCGGCCAGCACATGTTTGGATCCCTCGATCACCACCAGCGGCATTTTCGGGGAATGAATGTCTTTCCAATTGGATAAACTGGCCAGGTGAATCACCCCCGTACAACCTTGCATGGCCGAAAGCAGAGACGCCGCATCGGTAATATCGCCTTCCGCGCGCTCAAAAGGTACTCCTTCTAATCGTTTGGTATTCGATGTTTTACGCAGTAAACAGCGCACTTCATATCCGGATTGTACCAACTGATGAACCACCCGGCTGCCAATAAATCCGGCTCCACCGGTCACAAAAATTTTTCCCTTGCTCATGAAACCTTTTCAAATGATTTTCAAGGTGAAATTAACAAAAGGTTTTGATATCTAAACTTATTGCGTAAGCTTCTGATGTACTTGGTTTTATATTTTGGCGCCTGCCGCCCCGATCTTTCGACCTCACCCGATTTTTTTCTGAAAATGCAGAGTTCTACTTTACAAGGGCGGCACCGGGTGCTATGCGAAAAGCCCTTCGAAACGTGAACGGGCTGCTTACCGGCTTGATGGCTCAGGGGCTTTCTGCGTCGCCCCCTGGCGCGGGATCTTTTTCAAATACGAAGTGGTGACCGGACATTAAATGCCGAATTCTACCTGGAACATGAGTAGCCATCCGTTTTCCTGACGACTCATATCCCAAAACGAACCACGAACATCATATCCCAAAAATCCCTGGGCTTTAATGCGGTGATCCCGAATATAATAGTTGTAACCCATGGCCACTTGTGCACGTTCCGGATACAATGCCCTGGCCGATGCATCTGGAACGTAAGTGCTATATCTTCCTACCAATTCGGAACGTTTGCTCAACATCATACCTGCTGTGGCCATCCAGCCATAACCTGTAAATGGAACCACATTTTCCCCCGGCATTGGGGTCCGTGGTGCGTACCGATAAAGCCATTCTCCTAAAACGCTAAAGCCTCTATATTTGAAACATACATCGGCCATGGCGCTGTACATATCGGTAGGAACATCTAATAATCTGCCTGACGTTCCTCCGGAAAACCGGGCGTCCTGGTTATAATGTCCCACGGCACCTATTGATAATTTGGGTTTTACTTCGCGCTCTAAATCGCCCTCGGAATATGCACCGCCATTTTTAAATTTGCCAAAGGGTAAATATTCCAACCGCAGGGTATAGGCCAGGCCGTTGCCAAAAGAAATGCCGCCTCGGCCATCTCCAACAGACAATGCCGTTTTTACACTTAAATAATGTTGCTTTACTTTTAGGTCGTAATATCCAAACAGACCGAAATCCCGGTCCAGAGTGAGAAAGTTATTGGCCAAACTCCGATCCGGCATCTGCAGATTTCCGGAAGAATTGACCCTTTGTCGATTTCCCGGAAGCTTTCCTTGTCCGAAGCCGAAATAAAAATTTTTTCGTGGAATATAATATACCATGGCATCGCGCACCGGAAAGGGTACATCTCCATTGTCCAGGTTCATGTCGCTTTGACTAAAGGAAAGCTGAATATAATAGGCCAGTTTGGGCGTGCCTACAAAACCATCGAACCGCAATCGCAACCTTCTTACACGGGCTTCAATAGACTCTACTCCCAAGTCTTCTCCACTGTTGGTCAGAAGTCCGAATCGGTTTTGCATCCGAAACCGAAGATTCATCAGAAACAGCGAATCTTTGGAAAAGCTGATTCCATTTTCAATATTCAGCAATGGTTGCTCGTCGGATTCAACCTGTGCTGATACCTGCGATTCTATGGCAAAAACAAACAGCCACAGCCAAATACATTTTTTTAAAATGCGCGTCATCGGGCCAAAGTTAAGGAATTGTTACGGATGCTTGTCTATTAGGCAATCACCGCTCCGGGAAGAGTCATTTCTGCGGGCGACATAAATACCAGTCGGCCGTCGGGTTGTTCTGCCATCAAAATCATGCCTTCACTTTCGATACCTCTGAGTTTGCGCGGCGACAGGTTGATGAGTACGCATACTTGTTTTCCGATAATGTCTTCCGGTGCATAATGAGCCGCAATTCCTGAAACCACAGTGCGTTGGTTTACACCAACTTCCAGGGTGAGTTTTAAAAGTTTATCCGCTTTAGGTACGCGCTCTGCTGCCAAAATGGTACCAACCCGAAGGTCTATTTTGGCAAAATCCTCGAAGGAGATGGTGTCTTTGGCAGGTGTAACGGCCACTTCCCCAGCACTGCTTTCCTTATTTTCCGCAGCAACAGCGGCGGCATCGGCCATGGCTTGTAGTTTTTCCATCTGTGCTTGAACGTCGGTATCTTCTATTTTCCGAAAAAGAATTTCAGGAGTATTTAATCTATGTCCGGGTTCCCAAACGATGGGCGAGTGCCATCCGTAACTGGTTTGTGACAAGCCCAACATGCCAAATATTTTTTGAGATGAACGGGGGAGAAATGGCTGTAAGCCAGCCCCAAGATGCGCAATCAAAAGTACCATGTCTTCCAAGACAACCCTTACCTGGTCGGGGTCGGACGCAAAACGCTTCCATGGTTCGTGTTCTGTAAGGTAACGGTTTCCAAACCGGGCCAGTTCCATCACGTCTTGTAATCCTTGACGGAATTTATATTGGGAAATGCTTTGATCCAGTGCATTATACATGGCACCTACCTGTTGCGCTAATTTTTCATTTGAAAATTGAGCGGCAGAAATGAGTTTCCCCTCAAAATATTTATGGTGTAGAATCAGCACCCGGTGAATGAGGTTACCTAATACCGCCACCAATTCTGAGTTGACGCGGGTTTGATAATCTTTCCAGGTGAATTCACTGTCTCCGGTTTCCGGAGCAATGGAAGTAAGTACGTATCTGAGTTCGTCTTCTCTTTCTGGTAAATCGGTGAGATATTCGTGTAACCAGACGGCGTGGTTCCGAGACGTGGAAATTTTTTGTCCTTCCAGATTCAAAAACTCATTGGCCGGTACATTGTCGGGCAAAATAAAGCCGCCATGAGCTTTCAGCAGCATGGGGAAGATGATGCAATGGAATACAATATTGTCTTTTCCGATAAAGTGGATGAGTTTGGTGTCCGGTTCGGTCCACCATTTTTCCCAGTTGTCGCCTTTGGCGCCGGCCCAGGCCTGGGTAGCAGAAATGTAGCCAATCGGCGCATCGAGCCAAACGTAAAGGACTTTTCCTTCGGCATTTGGTAATGGAACGGGTACGCCCCAATCCAAATCACGGGTCATGGCACGGGGTTTCAGTCCTTCTTTTAGCCAGGCCTGACATTGACCCCGAACATTGGATTTCCAGGTTTCAGGCGCATGGGTTTGGATGGGAGCAATTCTTTCCGGGAAATCGCCCGTTTCTATCCATGATTTAATCCAGGATTCATGATCCTGCATGGGCAAATACCAATGTTTCGTTGGTTTTTTTATGGGCGTGGCCCCACTTAGTGTACTGATGGGGTTTCCTAAATCATTGGGGTTCAGAGTTGATCCGCACTTTTCGCATTGGTCTCCGTACGCGGAAGGGTGAGCGCAAACCGGACAAGTTCCCGTGATATATCGATCTGCCAGAAAAACCTGAAATTCCGGATCATAAAATTGGTCGGAGGTTTCTTCTGTAAACACCCCTTTTTGTGCAAGGGTTAAGAAGAATTCGGAGGCCGTTTTTTTGTGATGCGGCGCAGAGGTTCGGTCGAAAACGTCGAAATCAATACCCAGCTGTTGGAAGGCTTTTTTATTGATTTCGTGATATTTATCAATAATTTCTTGTGGGGAAATTCCTTCTTTTCTGGCCCTGAGGGTGATGGCAGCACCATGTTCATCTGATCCACAGATAAAAGCCACTTCGTGGCCATGAAGCCGTTGGTGACGCACGTAAATATCTGCGGGCAGATAGGCTCCGGCCAGATGGCCAATGTGCAATGGACCATTGGCGTACGGCAACGCAGCCGTTACGGTAAAACGCTTGGTAGACATAGGGCAAAGATAAGGGAGGAAAGTGTTGGGTGCTTAATTTCCCAGATCGGAAATAAATTTTACCCGAATCAGCCGCAGTTCGTCCTCTTCGTACACATCACCATATTCATCTATAAGGACTTGTACATCTGCCGATTCTGAATTCCGAAGCAGGTCGTACATTTCTTCTACATCGTCTGTATCTACCTTGTCATCAAGGAAGTAATTGAGGTCGATGCGGGTTCCGGTATTCACAATGCCTTCCAGTTCGTGCGCCAGCTCGGCCATGCTCATGCCTTTGGTGCGCGCGAAATCGTCCAATGGAATTTTTCGGTCGATGGCATGGATTACGGCCACTTTCATGTCGGACTTATTGGCCACCGATTTTACCACCACCTCACCTGGGCGTTCCACTTCATGGGTTTCTACATAATGCGCGATGAGGTCGGCAAAAGCCTGGCCGAATTTTTTAGCTTTTCCTTCGCCTACGCCATTGATTTTTTGAAGTTCACTGAGGGTAATGGGGTAGTGGGTGGCCATTTCTTCCAGAGTGGGATCTTGAAAGATGACAAAAGGTGGCAGTTGCATTTTTCGGGCCATGTCTTTTCTCAAATCCTTCAGCAGGGCCATCAAGGTTTGATCCAATGCACCGGCGCCTTTTTCTCGTTGAAGCACATCTGCTTCTTCCGCTTCTTCATCGAAATCGCGGTCCAGGGTAAAGGCCAGGGACCAAGGTTTTTTCAGGAAGTTTTGTCCCTCTGGTCCGAGGTACAATGTGCCGTAATTTTCAATTTCTTTGGCCAACAGGTTATGCACCAGGGCTTGACGAATCACGGCGTGCCAGAATTTTTCATTTTTCTCCGCTCCTTTTCCAAAAATCTCCAGCTGGTCGTGTTTGTAGGTTTTTACGGAATTCGATAAAATTCCACAAAGGACTTCTACAATGTGTTTAGCCTTGAATCGGCCACGCAACATGCCAATGGTTTCCAGCACTTGCGTAACATAAGGTGATGCTTCAAAAGTGGTTTTTGGGTGCAGACAATTGTCGCACATCCCACACTGATTGTCGGGATAAATTTCTCCGAAATAATGGAGCAGGGCTTTTCTCCGACAGGAAGATGTTTCAGAGAAGGCCACCACTTCCTGCATGAGAAGTTTATTGATTTCCTGCTCGGCCACGGGCTTTCCTGCCAGTAATTTTTCCAGTTTTACAATGTCGTTGTAGTCGTAAAAGGCCACACATTTACCTTCGCCACCATCTCTGCCGGCCCTTCCTGTTTCCTGATAATAGGATTCCAGACTTTTAGGGATATCATGGTGCAAAATAAAGCGGATGTCGGGCTTGTCGATTCCCATGCCAAAAGCAATGGTTGCCACAATAACTTCCACTTGTTCGTGCAAAAACAAATCCTGGTTTTTCGATCTGGTTTTTGAATCCAGGCCTGCATGGTAAGGCACTGCATTTACGCCGTTTACCACGAGTGTTTCTGCGAGTTCTTCTACTTTTCTGCGGCTTTGGCAGTATACAATGCCTGATTTTCCCGGATTGGCTTTTACGTAGCGTATAATGTCGCGGGTAACGTCTTTTTTAGGACGGATTTCGTAATAAAGATTTGGGCGGTTAAACGAATCTTTATAAACGGTGGCATCTGTCATGCCGAGGTTTTTCAGAATATCATGCTGCACTTTTGGCGTAGCCGTGGCCGTAAGTGCAATGATGGGTACGCGGTCTATTTCCTCGATAATGGGTCGTAACCGTCGGTATTCCGGCCGGAAATCGTGTCCCCATTCGGAAATACAGTGAGCCTCATCAATGGCGAAAAATGAAATCTGAATGGACTGCAGAAACTGCACGTTTTCCTCTTTGGTGAGGGATTCAGGTGCCACGTACAGGATTTTCGTTAAACCCGAAATAATATCGGATTTTACTTTTTCCCGATCGGCTTTAGACAGGGACGAATTGAAGAAGTGAGCAATGCCGTCGTCTTCACCATGGCCGCGGATGGAGTCGACCTGGTTTTTCATGAGCGCAATGAGCGGACTTACCACAATGGCTGTCCCCGAAGACATTAATGCGGGAAGTTGATAGCACAAGGATTTACCTCCTCCGGTGGGCATTATCACGAACGTATCCTGCCCATCGAGAATATTTTGAATAATTTTTTCCTGCTGCCCTTTAAAAGTTTCGAAGCCGAAAAACTTTTTGAGCTGAACGCCTAACGATATATCTGCAACCTCACTCATGAATGCCTCCTGTTCTCTTCTATTCCAAACCTTATAGTAACGTTGTATTTCGGGTTTTCTTATATATGAACCGGAAATATTTCTTACAACTATTTTTAAAACTTATAAATTAAATTTAACCAAAAAAGATTTAATTTCCAAATTGTAGATTGCGATTTAGAAACAGGGTAATTTTCTCCATAAGATGTACCCGGTCGGCTCCAATCACATTGTGTTTATGGGTGGGATACAGGAATAAATCGACTTGTTTTTTCTGTGCAATGCAGGCTTGTACAAATTCCATGGCATGTTGCGGAACCACCACATCGTCTTGTGCCCCATGAATGACTAAAACGGGCATGTTTACGTTTGCCACTTTGTCTGTAAGTCTGCTTTTTGCGTATCCTTCCGGATTGTCGATGGGCGTATCCATATAACGTTCTCCATACATGACTTCGTACCATTTCCAATCGATCACCGGACCGCCGGCTACGCCGCATGCAAAGGTGTTCGGATGTTTCGTGAGCATGGATAACGTCATAAAGCCGCCATAACTCCAACCATGTACTCCTATTCTGGTGCTGTCGGTTTCCGGCAATGTTTTTAAATATTTTACGCCTTCCATCTGGTCGGCCACTTCGGCTTCTCCGAGGTTTCGGTGAATGACCGATTCGAAATCGTAGCCCCGGTGGGCAGAGCCACGATTGTCCAGTGTAAATACAACATAACCTTGCATGGCCATATAATAATCCCATAATCGTGCGCCCTGCAACCAGCCATTGGTCACCATTTGGGCGTGAGGACCGCCGTACACATAAATGAGTACAGGTTTCTTTTTCCCGGGGTTTACACGTTCATCGATGATGAGTCGGCCAAATAATTCCGTTTTACCATCAGCAGCTTTTATGCGTACTACTTTTGCTTTTGGCAAAACAAGTCCTGCTTTGGCGAAAGGCGAAGGCGCAGAATATACTTGAACGGGTTTTTTTCCAATGGAAACCATATAAGCTTCGTAAGGCGCTCCGGGATGATTTCCATCGATCCAGACACTTTTTCCATCTGGCGAAAGTTGGGCCGACCACATGCCGGGTCCGGGATCTAACCGGGTCGATTTTCCGGTTTTAATGTCCAACCATTCAATGTTCCTGTCCAAAGCGGAAGAACGGGTGGTTTGCAGCAACAAATGGGTTCCTTCCGGATGCACACCAAGTACCTCTACCACTTCGAATTCACCTTGTGTAAGCGGTTTTATTAGTTTCCCATCTTTGTTGTACAAATAGAGGTGATTGAATCCACTGCGTTCGCTATGCCAGACCAGAACGTCGTTTTGTCCGGGTAAAAAGGTAATGGGATGTTCCGGTTCTACCCAGGCTTTAGCGGTTTCGGTGAAAAGGGAACGTTTGGCCAATCCGGTTTTGGGATCAAAGGCCCTTAATTCCAGGGTGTCTTGTCCGCGATTCAGCACGCCTACATACAATTCGTCTCCGGTGGCATTCCAGGTAACAGACGTCAGGTATTGATCGGCCGGTCCTTTTACATGCAGGAATATGGTTTCATTGGTTTGGGCATCGTAAATACCGATTTTTACCTGTTCACTGGTTTCGCCCGCCATGGGATAGCGCACGGGTGTCGCCTGTGCCATCCGTGTGTCGGTAACCACCAGTGGATATTCGCCCACCATGCTTTCATCTTTTCGATAGAAAGCCAGTTTTTTTCCGGAGGGAGAAAAGAACATACCCGTTTGAATACCAAATTCTTGTCGATGTACGTAACCGGAGCCGGAAACCACTCCGGGATTTTGATCGAAAGTAATAGGTTGGGGGTCAGGGTTTCCCGGTTTAATTATTAAAATATTGGCACCCCGTGTAAACACGGTAATCCCGGAAAGTTCATGAAACTGTTCGTCATTTATACCCTCCATGATTTGAGTGATACCGGCCGGTACATTTGATGCGCCAGGTAAGCAGCCGGGACAGGGCAAGTTCCATTTTTCTTTCAAAGAAATGACCCATCGTTCTCCTTTTGTCCTAAAGCTAACCAGATCGGGAGTAAGCCATTGCAGATTGGGTATGCGTGAAACGGATAGGCCAGTGGCTTTCCGGAACATGTCCAGGGTGGAAAGCATGGTTTTTTGTCCGTTGGTTTGAACGGCCCAAAGGGTGTCGCGGTGCATCACCGTAAACTGTTGCGGCGAACGCCATGTACCGCCCCACATTCGGTCGGTACGATAGACATCGCCTTGTCCGAGGGTGGCATCTCGCAAGGACAAATTTCCCTGTGCGTTGGCCGTTTCAAAACAAAGGAACGCAAGTCCCCAGAAGATGGCTTTTCTGGTCATAGTTGGTTAGTCGAATCGAAGGTGTTTTACAGATTCTCCGGAATCTCTGAGTTCTCTGAGGGCCTCAATCCCGATGTTCAAATGCTGTTCCGCATAATTGCTGGTGACTTGTTGGTCGTTGGCGGCTGTTTTTACGCCTTCCGGTACCAAAGGGTTATCTGAAACCAGCAAGAGCGCGCCATGGGGTATAGAGTTGGCGAATCCGGTGGTGAAGATGGTGGCCGTTTCCATATCGATGGCCGTAGCTCTGATTTCGCGGAGGTAATCTTTGAATTTGGTATCATGCTCCCAAACCCTGCGGTTCGTGGTGTACACCGTTCCGGTCCAATAATCTGCTTCGAATTTGCGGATCATGGCAGAAACGGCCATTTGTAGCCGGAATGAAGGCAATGCTGGTACTTCGGGCGGAAGGTAATCGTTAGAGGTTCCTTCGCCCCGAATGGCGGCAATGGGAAGCACTAAATCGCCAATTTTGGTTTTTTTCAAGCCACCGGTTTTTCCAAGAAACAAGACGGCTCTGGGACGAACGGCGCTCAATAAATCCATAACGGTGGCTGCCATGGCCGATCCCATACCGAAGTTTACAATCGTGATGTTTTCGGCAGTTGCCGTTTGCATCGGCTTATCTTTGCCATATACTTCAACCCCAAATTTTTCTGCAAATTTGTACACGTAGTTGTGGAAATTCACCAAAAGGATAAATTGGCCAAACACTTCCAAAGGCGTGCCAGTGTATCTGGGCAGCCAGTCTTTTACAATTTCTTCTTTGGTTTCCATGCGGTATCTTTAATGATCAATTGATAGACTACAAATGTCCGAGAATTTGAATAATAATACGAAAATACCAAGGCTTCGTGTAAGGAACGGGGTAATATTGGCTTTTTTTTTATTGACAGGGCTACCCGGACACGGTCAGCAAGATTCGGTAAAAATTCGCGCCTTGTACGATGCGGCTTTAAGTCGTGGTCGTGCTTATCTTAATTTATATGCCCTTTGTAAAGAAGCGCCCGGACGGTTGTCCGGCTCACCAGCAGCAGAAAAGGCGGTGGAATTAACGGCACGTCAGTTGCGCGATGCCGGTGCAGATTCGGTTTGGCTTCAACCTGTGATGGTGCCGAAATGGACACGTGGCGATGTGGAAAAGCTTAGTTTTGAATCAAACGGTCAAAAAGTAGAATTACAGGCTTGTGCATTGGGTAATAGTGTAGGAACCCGTGGCGTTTTACAGGCTCCGGTGGTCATGGTTTCGAATCTGGATGCGCTTAAAACCATGCCGCGCTCCGCGGTAGAAGGGCGGATTGTGTTTTTTTATGAGGCGCCCGATCCCAGGCATATTGATACATTTCATGCCTACGGCGGATGTGCGGGTACGCGCTTGTACGGTGCGGATGTGGCGGCGGAGAAGGGAGCCAAAGCCATTGTGCTGCATTCTTTAACTTTAGCTCATCATGGGCATGCCCACACGGGTACGCTGCTATATAAAAAGATGGAACAGGCCATTCCGGGAATGGCCTTGAGTCCCGTGGCGGCGAAAGCTTTACGAACCGCTTTGAAAGCAAATCCGGAGCTTGTCCTGCGTATGGAAATGAATTGCCAGTTTCATGGCATGGTGCCTTCTTACAATGTAATTGGTGAGCGTTTTGGTCGGGAAAAGCCCGATGAATGGGTGGTAGTAGGTGGACATTTGGATAGCTGGGACAACAGCGAAGGTGCACATGACGATGGCGCCGGTGTGGTACATGCCATTGAAACCATTCATTTGTTCCGCACCCTTGGACTTCGGCCACGGAGATCGGTTCGTGTAGTGTTGTTCATGAATGAAGAAAATGGTGCTTATGGTGCTACGGCCTATGCTGAATTTGCAAAAAAACAGAAACATATTTTTGCCCTGGAATCTGATCGGGGAGGATTTACTCCGCGAGGGTTTACCATAGAAACCGATTCTCCGGAAGGGAAAAAGGCGCTGGCGCGCATGCAAGGCTGGGCTCCCTTGTTTGCGCCGTATTTGATACATATTCTTTCGTCCGGAGGCAGTGGGGTAGATGTAGGTAAAATGCGAGGACAGGGTTGTGTGTTGGGCGGTTTTATTCCTGATTCACAGCGTTATTTTGATCATCATCATGCGCCAACCGATGCGTTTGAATCGGTCCACAAACGAGAATTAGAGTTAGGGGCGGCTGCCATTGCCAGTTTAGTTTGGCTGGTGGCTGAACATGGCTGGGATTAAGCTGTTGTATTCGGAATGTTTAAAACGAGAAAAGAGCGGATATTTTTTATCCTGGCCGGATTTTTCATCACCAATGCCGTGGTGGCGGAGTTAATTGGAGGAAAACTCATTAGTGTGGGGCCTTGGGTCGGTTGGGGGCCATGGAACCTCAGTATTGGCATTTTGCCATGGCCCATTGTGTTTCTTACCACCGATTTAACCAACGAGTATTTTGGTCAAAAGGGTGTTCGCCAACTCACTTTTCTCACTACTGGTCTCATTGTATATACTTTTCTGGTGATTTGGCTGGCCATGAGTTTCTCCGCGGCACCTTTTTCTCCCGTGACCAACGAGGCCTTTTCTATGGTATTCGGACAAAGTTTGTCCATCATTATTGCGTCTCTCATAGCGTTCATGGTGGCGCAATTTATCGATGTGTTCGTTTTTTGGTTTGTGCGAAATCGGACCGGTAATCGATTGCTTTGGTTGCGGGCTACAGGAAGCACCGTGGTGTCGCAAGGCATCGACACTTTTATGGTGCAGGGGATTGCATTTTATGTGCCGGGAAAAATCAATTTTCAGGAGTGGATGAGTATTAGCTGGAATGGTTATAGCGCCAAGTTATTAATCGCTGTCTTATTCACGCCCTTTATTTATTTGGCGCATTATTGGATAGACAAGTATTTAGCCAGGGAAAAGGATAAAGGGCCGGGTTAAGGATGGATGATGTCCGGAAATCTCTGGCTGAAAAATTATTTATGGTTTCATTCTAAAGTGATTGAATGAAAATGTTAGGTTCCTCATGGCCTCACTCTCTGAGGCTGGATTCCTTTTCGACTTTTTTTCAAATACAGTGAGAACGGTCGTATTCATGGGTCTACTCTCTTGAAAAGCGGATGGGTTTGATGTCCTTCCTTAAACCAGGTTTTGGATACGTGGGTATGAAATAAAGAAGTTTGCAGGTTTTTCGCGTAGGTCAATAGAGCTTAAGTTGAGCTTGGTTTTCCGCCCAGCTTTGGACTTATTGAAAGAATCACTTCTTAAAAAGGCATGAGTTCTTCCAAAGGATAAAGGATGGAAAACCTGGGATAAAATACCTTCGTCAGAAGACTTTTTTTCTCTCTTTGTAGGGTATGCATCAAAAAAAAAGCCGCTCCCCGAAGGAAGCGGCTTTCACGCATGTTGAGGAATATTTATTCAACGATGATTTGGCGTACAGCGCGCAGGTTTACATCGGTGATTTCAAGGGTGTACATGCCATTTGACAAATGTGCCACTGGAATAGAAAGCTCCGTTCCGGCGGCAAGGTTGGCCGCAGAAAGGGTCGCCATGGTTCTTCCCGTTACATCATATAAGGTAACAGAGGCTTTGTCGGAAAGACCTGCATCCAGACGTAATCTTACCACTTCGGTGGCTGGGTTTGGCCAGATTTGCAACGCAATACCGTTTTCTTCCTCGATGCTTACGTTAGAAGTAGAGAAGGTATTGGTGGCGGTAGTAGAAAGGCCACACTCATCCGTTACAGTAAGTACAACGGTGTAGGTTCCGGTTTGGCTGTATACGTGGGTTGCATTGGCGCCTGTTCCGGTGTTTCCATCACCGAAATCCCAGCTGTAGCTAAGTCCATTTCCAGTTGCTGTAGCGGTGAAAATACCGGTATAGAAAGAAACATTGGAGGTGAAGCTGGCTGTAGGTGCTGGGAAGTTGGTTACCTGAATGGTATCTTCTGTAGAACCGCAGGAAGAAACCACGGTGACAATGTATTGGCCGGCTGTTGTTACAGAAATAGTCGCATCATTGGAGAAGTTACTCCAGAAGTACTGTGTACCTGATACGGCAGGGCTTCCGAGTGTAACCGCTTGGTTGGCGCATTTCTGAATATCTGCTCCTAAAGAGTAGGTGCCAGCCGCGATGAATTCATCTACCCCGATGTCTGGTGTAGTTGTGCTACGGCCATCTCCATCGAAATCCGCAATAATTGCAGCATAAGGAGTTCCAGCGTTGTCTAAAGTGGCTTCGCATGTGTGCAAATCAGAACCATTGAAGGCCGGATCTACAGATACGGAATTGGCGTCTTTGTTCGTGGCACTTTGGTAAGCAGCAAGGTTTGCGTAGTTGCTTGTTCCCCATGTAACCACGTTTGTACCAGTGGAATAGATGTTGTTGTGGTTAGACGTACCAAGATTGAAAGGAGATTCCACACTCAGTGCAACTCCGCCACCCAATTGTGCGAGGTTATTGTTCCAGCTGTTGATGCCATTTGCAATGAGGTTATTGGGGCTGTCATTGTGGATGTATATCGCTGCATGATCTGCATCGGGACCCATCATGGCTACGGTGTTGTGCACCAGATCGATACCTTGACCTCCGGTAATGTCGATACCCGTATTCAACGTACCGGCGGTGGCGTTACCCATGTACACGGCATTGTTGGCTACCAGGAATGGATTGGCAATGGGACCATTGATATTATAGGCGGTGATGGCCACTCCACCCAAGTTGTCGTTGAAACTATTCAGGGTGATAGCACCTGAAGAATAAACGTCTCTCACATAGATGCGGTAAGGTGTACTTCCAGCACGGGTAGAAGAGAATTGGTTGCCTGTAACTACTGGATTTTGCTGGCTAAATAAGCCTGCACCCAGCAGGTAGTAGTTCCTGAAAGTGTTGTTTTCTACTCTGGTACCGGATTCTGGTTGTGAGATAGATGGACCTCCGAGGGACACACTGCGGGTTCCACCAATAATCACGTTGTTGCGAATCACATTGTCGTTATCCACATCCAGTGTAGAGCGGAATGCCCAACGATTGGAATTGTCACTGGTGGACACAGTATCGGAAATGACAACACAATGCTCCACGATGTTGGAGTCAGCTCCTCCAAGGTAATCTACAATAACAGAGAAGGATGGGTTGTTCATGCGCATGGTCATGTAGCGGAGGGTGTAATTGTCTCCACCGGAGAACCGGGCTACGTAGTTGTTGGTAGCACTGGTAGCGGGTGAAACTAAAACAACGGAATCAGCATGAAGGGCTTCAGATTGGAAAATTACCCTTGCACCCGCCGTGATTGCTGTGAACGGGGTCAAGTCCATCTGCGCATTGTAAGTGCCGGTACGCACGTTGAACGTGGTGGTATTACACACCCCTCTTTGGGTAAGGGCAGAAAGGGCCGCCGTAATGTTGGCGAAGTTCGGCGTGTTTCCTCCAACTGTGTAAGTTCCGGAAAGTCCCAAATACAAGGTAGTTGTCAATGTGTCGTTAAAGTTCACGATATCAGCTTGTCCATTTGGTGCAGCGCTCCAAATTTTAAGTACATCTCCGTCTTGGAAGTTTCCGTTGCCAATGACTACGTTGGCGTTGGCTCCTGATGCGATATTTCCTGTCCAGTTAAAGGTAGAAATGGCACCGCCGTTTACCTGCCATGAAATGTTCAGGGAAGTCAGTGGGTTGATACCAGAATTATTGACATTCACCTCAATGCTGTTTGCGAGGCTGCAGCCGCCTTGTCCGATGGGAGAAATTAAACTGGCAATACCGGCATCATCATTGGAAACAGGCAAAATGGTAATATTATAGTCTTCGGTTTCTCCATAGCCGTAAGTGCCGCAAGGCAAAAGGGCTGAGCTAGTCCATGCTTCATCCAGCACAACCCGCATCCGCGTGGTACCTGGTAGGGCATTAGAAGGAATGGTGATGTTGGCGGTATGGTTGCCTAAGCCTCCTGGATTTTGTGCGGTAAGGTCGAAACGCTCACCTGGATCGGTCAATAAACCATTTTGGTTAAAGTCAATAAATACCGAAGCGTAGGCGGTGTATGCTCCACCGCAAGACGATTGATTTATGGAGACCGCGTAGGTGCTGTCATTGTTGGCCACCAATCCTGTTAAGGATGAGTAATCTGTGTAGGTGGCACAGCCGGCAGGTGATGGATTGTTAAAGGTCCCAAAGGAAACGCCGCCAATATGTGTGTCTGGGGAATTACCCGCATTGCTAGTGCAATAACAATTTAAGAAACTGTTTACGTTTACTTGTACTGGCGCAGTGGTGTCAGCCACACCTGAGCAAATAACAATAAGACGATAAGATGTAGAAGCGGTAATTTGGGTGGTCAGCGTTGGATTGGTTCCGCCCGGTACGTCGGTCCAAAGCGAACCATTCAAAGAAGATTGCCATTGCGTGGTGAGTCCCGTACCGGTGGTCATGCCTTGTGTAGACAATGTAAAGTTGGTTGCCGGACAAATGGAGGCAGGCGCGTTAATAATACCGGCATTAGGTGGCGAAGTACAGGCGCTGTTGACTACATTAATGGTATAATCTTCCGTTTCGCCAAATCCAACAGCGGTGCAATCATCTGCTTGCGTGGGTACAGCGCTTCCGCTGAAATCGTAAATGGTACGTACCCGTAGCCGATACGTTCCGGTAACCGCAGTAAGTGGAATAGTAATGCTTCCGTTGGCGGAGAAGTTCGCCCCGGAATAAGTGCTTCCCAAATATTCACCAGCGTCCTGAAAGTCCTGGTCGTTGTTTAGGTCCGCCCAAATGGCAATGTGCTGGCTATCATATCCTAAGCTAGCGGAATATGACGTTGGCGTGCCTGCTGTTATGGTTGGGCCTGGTAATGAGGTGAAGTCGTCATATGAACTTCCGCATGATGATGGGTTGTTCAGTGTTCCAAGGCTAAAGTTGAGAATTTCATCTCCCAGGGAACAATCCGCCGAAGGCACACAATACTGCCCGAAGGCTGTACTGCCTGCCAGCAGACTTCCTGCCAGCAGAAGCCCCATGCGCGTCCCGGTTTTCCGGGAAAAGGGTAAATGTTGAAGCATCGTTTTTAAGATTTTGGTAAGATTAGTTTAAATTTAATGACATAAAATCTAACTTCCAAACAAATTGAAGCTAGTTTTATGAAAGTATTTTGACTCAAAAAGAAAGGAAGGTAATTAAATTTCTATGCCTGGCCTACTTTTTTCTTTAGGTCCTCCATGTCTTGTTGTAACTTGAATACAGCGCGTTGAATGTCTTCTCCCGGTATTTGTGGCTCAGGAAGGTCTGCGGAAATAAAGTGCACAAAACTCCATACTTCTAATAAATCCTGCAGGGCGACCTCGTAAGGTGCATAGGTCGGATTGGTGGAGCAAAGCATCAATGTTCCATGCGAGGAAAGCCTGTTTTGTACAATTTTGAACACGGCACCTTCTTCACGGGTAACAACAATGCACGGGGTGCCACTTTTTAAATTGGACCAATCTTGCACATAAGCTCCTGTGACCCACGATCCCGGAGCAACCGGCGGCATGGAGTCTCCCGCAATTTGAAACGTACGGTATTTTTTCTCCCGATCCAGAAACGGAAGATGAAAAGCGGGCAATACAGAAATGAAATCCGGATCAGCATAGCCTGCGGTATAACCCGCTTTGGCTTTCACACCCACCAACTCAATGTTTTCACGGTTGTTGCTGTCTAAAGTGGTGGCTAAAATCCGCAATTTTCTACCCGTAATATCTACATCGTACTGATGCGCTATTTCTTCCAGTTTGGCGGTGGTGAAGCCGGAAAGATCCTCTGTAAGTAATCTTTCTACTGAAATTTTAAAGAAACGCGTGATTTTGAGCAACGTGTCTAAACTTGGTTCCGTGGCTCCGTTTTCGTAAGCACTATAAGTCGTACGCTTGATGCCTAGAACAGCCGCCACTTCTTCCTGTGAACGCCCCCTATGCTTGCGCAAAGTTTTTAAATTGATAGCAAAGTACATCCGTAGTATTTTGAAGATAAAATTGGTGAAAAAAAAGAACAATGCCTAATTTAATGGCTCTTTTTTGACAGAAAAAATGACAGAAAGCCGGTTTGTACTTCATATTGACATGGATGCCTTTTTTGTGGCTGCCGAATGTTTACGCAATACTGCTTTACAGGGCCGGCCGCTGATTATTGGTGGAACAGGTGATCGGGGCGTTGTGTCGTCCTGCTCTTACGAAGCCCGAAGGTTTGGCGTGAGATCTGCCATGCCCATGGCCTTGGCCAGAAAACTTTGTCCTCACGCCACGGTTTTAGGCGGCGACATGGAATACTATTCGACACTTTCCGGTCTGGTTACAGATGTGATTCGCGATACCGCCCCCTGTTTTGAAAAAGCGTCTATCGATGAATTTTATGTGGATCTTACCGGTATGGATCGCTTTTTTGGTTGCGCCCAATGGAGCAAGGAGTTGCGGGAAAAAATTGCCCGAGAATGTGGTTTGCCCAGCTCTTTCGGTTTGTCTGCCAATAAAACTGTTTCTAAAGTGGCTACTAATTCGGCTAAACCCAATGGAATGAAGCATGTACTTCATGGCGATGAAGGCCGTTTTTTATCCCCCCTGCCCGTTGCAGACTTGCCTTTGGCCGGGCAAAAAACGGTGGCACGGCTCAACGAAATGGGCGTTGTGTATATCCGCACACTACAGGCCATGCCTTTGTCTTTGATGATTCAGGGATTTGGACTTCCCGGTAAAGTTTTATGGGAACGGGCCCGCGGCGAAGATAACCGGCCGGTGATACCTTATCAGGAACAAAAATCTGTGGGAGTGGAAGTGACCTTGAGTCGCGATAGTACCGATGCCGCTTATCTTCAGCGAATTCTTACCGCCCTTACCGAAAGGGTGGGATTTCGATTGCGAAAGGCGCGGAAACTCACCGGATGCCTGGTGCTAAAAATCAGATATTCCGACTTTAGCACCCATACCCGACAAGTGAAAATTCCCTATACGGGTAACGACCAAATATTACTTCAACACGTGCGTCAGTTGTTTGCCCTTTTATATGATCGCAGACTGAGAATCCGTCTTTTGGGCGTACGCTGTACCGATTTGGTGCATGGAAGGCCACAATTGTCGCTTTTCGACCAAGAATCTAAACTTTTACACCTCGATTCCGCCCTGGACCAGGTAAGGCGAAAGTTTGGTGAAACATCTGTTCAGCGTGCACATTATCATGGCTTGAAATTTTAACCATGGTTTTAAATACCATTCTGTACTTGGTAGTTTTTCCTAATGTGCTGATTTTTAAACTGATTTCTTTTTTGTTTTGCGCGTAGGGCTTACTTATCGATTGGTTAAGAGGCTGCTGCGGCTCATGTCCCCATAAAAATGAACGTATATTTGACCAAATCAACAGTCGAAGGTTCATGCGTATTTTGGTGACCGGTGGTACCGGGTATATTGGATCTCATACCGTGGTGGCGCTTTTGGAAGCAGGCCATCAAGTGATTAGTGTAGATAACCTGAGTAATTCAGATATTTCCGTAAATGAACGTATTGTAGAGATTTCTGGCTTATCTCCCTCGTTTTTTGAAGTTGATTTATGTGATCAGGCGAAGTTGCGCAACGTGTTTGCTCAGGCGGGACCTATAGATGGTGTTATTCATTTTGCTGCTTTTAAAGCGGTTGGAGAATCGGTCGCAAAACCACTGCTGTATTATCAGAACAATGTGACCGGACTTTTGAATTTATTGGCATGTATGACGGATTTTGGGGTGGGGCAGCTCGTATTTTCTTCCTCCTGCACCGTCTACGGAGAACCGGATGCTTTGCCGGTAACAGAAATGGCGCCTTTGCGACCTGCGCAATCGCCTTATGGTGCTACCAAACAAATGGGTGAGCAAATTATTGGCGACTGGGTGCGCGCTACGCCGAATGCGCGGGCTTTGTTGCTGCGTTATTTTAATCCGATTGGCGCCCATCCTTCCGGAAAAATTGGCGAGTGGCCACGCGGTGTTCCCAATAATCTCGTGCCATTTATTACCCAAACGGCAGCCGGATTAAGAGATCGTCTCCAGATTTTTGGTTCGGATTATCCTACGCCGGATGGGACTTGCATCCGTGATTATATTCATGTGTGCGATTTGGCGGATACCCATGTGTTGGGTCTTGCAAAATTGCCACATTTGGTTTCCGGCGGTCAGGTGCGGGCGCTGAATGTGGGTACTGGTTCTGGAACTTCGGTTCTGGAGGCCGTTTCTGCGTTCGAACGTGCCAATGGTGTGCCGGTGCCCCGCATTTTTGCACCAAGACGAGAGGGCGATGTGGTTCAGATTTGGGCCGATGCCACTACGGCCATGAATGTACTTGAATGGTCTCCGCGTTTTTCTTTGGACGAGGCCATGCGTACGGCCTGGCTTTGGGAGCAAAATCTTCGGAAACATATCTGAAAACTGGTTTTCAACGTTCTCAAGTTGATAAGCTTTTAAAGTGGGGGCGCCATAAAGCGTTTTACCCCTGTATTTTTGCACAATGAGCCGAAGTCTGTCCTTGGGATTACTGATATTGGGATTGCTATTGCCTCTGTTGGGCATCGGACAATCGCGCAGTGGCCTAGAAAAAAAGAGAAAGCGACTTCTGCAGGATATTCAGTACACCAATAAACTTTTACGGGACAACAAGAAAAAGCAGGAAGCGTCCACCGCCCAATTGCAGAAAATAGCCATCAATATTCAGCGGCGTACCGAGCTTATGGGAACGTTGGAGAAGGAACTGGGGTTGATGGAAAAAGAAATTGACAGCACGTTGAAAGACATTCAGCAGCTGGAAATAGGTTTGGAACGGCTTAAAAAGGATTACGCAGCCCTGGTTCGGCGCACGTATATTTACGGCAAAACCCATCACCGGTGGGTGCGCATTTTGTCGGCTCGTGGCATGGGTGAAGCATTACGCAGAACGGCTTATTTTGAACGAATGGAAGAGGTGCGCCGTTTAAAAGCCATTCATGTGCGTCAGATGCGGGATACACTTACCGTCCGGCTTTCGCATCTGGAGCAGATGCGCATGGAAAAGACGGGGACTTTACAGGAGATGAGTGTGCAGGCCGCAGCTTTGGCCGCAGAAAAGGCGGAAAAAGAAAGACAGGTGGTGTTGTTGAGGGCAAAAGAAGGAGAGCTGATTGCCGCTATTCGGAAAAAGCAGGCGGAGTCGGAGCAGCTTTCTAAAAAAATCAATGAAATTATTCAACGAGAGATGGCGGAAGCCCGTCGCAGGGCCGAAGCAGAGGCTCGACGCAAAGCGGAAGCGGAGGCAAAAAGACGTGCCGAAGCAGATGCCTCTCGTAAGCCACCGGTGTCCGGAACGCCTTCTCCGTCTGGCGGTAACACCTCTTCTCGTCCCCCGGCACCGCCTGTGATTACCGAAACGCCCGAAAGTGCAGCTTTGTCTCGTGACTTTTCTGCCAATCGTGGAAAACTGCCATGGCCTGTTGAAAAAGGAGTGATTACCGGGAAATTTGGCCGCCATCCACATCCGGTTTTTTCTCATGTAGAAATCCAGCGGGATGGCGTAGATATTAGTACAGAACGAGGCGCCGGTGTCCGTGCCGTTTTTAGAGGCGAGGTTTCTACCGTGATTCGCATGCCTGGATATGAACATGTCGTGATTGTGCGACACGGGAATTATATGAGTGTGTACGGCAATTTGGCCAATGTAGTGGTCAAGAAAGGTGATGTGCTTCAAACCCGACAAAGAATTGGGGTGGCTTATGAAGATGAAGCCACAGGGCGTACCCAAGTGCATTTTCGGGTAATGGCCGGAGAAAACGCAGAAAATCCCGAACTTTGGCTTGCCCGTTAAACTTCACACCATGGACATCGACGTTTTTGAACAGCGCTTGGATGCCTTAGATAAGGATGCTCTGGTCACTTTTGTGATTCGAAGACAACATCAGTTTACACCCGAGGAAAAAGACGTGGTGCAGCGTGTGGTTGCCTCCAAACTGCCACCTGATGTCTGGAAAAATCACGTGGATAAACTCCGTCGCGATGGCGTGGATTTAACTCCTTTGAATCGTCCGAAGCCTGCTGAAACAAAAACAACAGGTTCCAGTTCTACCATGATTTGGATTCTGATGATTACCCTAATTGTGGGTCTTGGCGCTTTGGTTTATACTTCTCTAATTCGCTGACTTTCGTTGTTTCCCTTTTCTATGAAAAAAGAAACGCCCGATGGAGGTCGGGCGTAATGGAAATTTA
Organism: uncultured Candidatus Competibacteraceae bacterium; assembly: GCA_964578885.1. Classification (GTDB taxonomy): domain Bacteria; phylum Bacteroidota; class Bacteroidia; order CAIKAF01; family CAIKAF01; genus CAZRHR01. The sequence continues at coordinate 143,279 of CAZOEO010000002.1, forward strand.
AGGTGTTTATTGCCAAACAGATACATCTTCGCTGTACCAGGAGAAATGCCGTTTCATAATGGCGTCTTTTTCCTGGCGGATATATTCCACAAATGCTTTTCCCACCGGCGATAATTTTTTGTTTTTCAACCATACAAGCCGCCATTCGGAACTAAGGGGCAATCCGGGATAGGGAACGATTTTAATTTCGTGGTTGGCCAATTCGTTATGTAAGCCAATTAATGGAAGAATGGAATATCCCAGTCCTGCAATAATGGCTTGTTTTACCGCCTCATTGGAGGTTAACTCCAGCCTTTTTCGCGTATGCAGACCCGATTGTTTCATAAAACGCTCCATTTCAAGGCGGGTGGCGGACCCTTCTTCCCGGTAAATCATAGGAACCTGGTTCAATGGTGGTGGCGAACTTGGAGAATCTTTTCCGCCAACCAGGTATAATTTGTTTTGCACCAGTATTTCCGATTCTACTGCGAGGTTGTCGGGAAGCATAGACAACAAGGCAAATTCCACCTCATGTTTCTTTAGCGTATCTACCACATTGACTTTGTTTCCTACATCCAGTGTGAGGTCAATACCCGGGTTTTGTTGAATAAATCCTGAGATAAAGGCCGGTAATACATATTTACCGGTGGAAGCGGTTGAAATGGTGAGGCGACCCGAAAGGATGCCCTTGTAAGCCATGGTTTTATAATTAATGGCTTGTACTTCATTCAGAATGCGTTCGGCCATTTCGGCCACCTCCATCCCAAAGTCTGTGATGTAAATTTGACGACCACGAATGCCTGTAAGCGGAATGTCGAATTGTTCCTGAAAATTCTTTAACTGAATAGACACGGCGGGTTGTGTCATGTGAAGGATTTCTGCAGCTCTGGTTATGCTTTTATGCTGAACAACTTTCAGGAATACATCTAGTTGGTGTAAAGTATAATGCATGATGGTTTAAAATTAGTTCCTGCGAAACATAACAGGTATTTATATTTATTGTTTGAATGGTTCGGGAAATTTTATGAAATATCTTTCATTTTTTGGCGCACTTTAGTTTTAAAAATTTGATTTACAGGTTTTTACGTGTTTTTTACGTATAAAATTGTTTCTAAATGTAACGAAGTTTTTAGACTGATACGTATGGATTAATGTTTTTTTATAAAAATTAGCTTATGTTTTGGTTTGATTTTTAAAACAAAAAAAACACCCCAACCACCATGGAGGTGTTAGGGTGTGCTTCTTTTTTATTTTGTAGAATCGGTCCTTAGCTTCTCAACTGGACGCCAGCTTCTTCTTTCAAAAAGGTCATGATTTGTTCCATCAAAGATTCCACTTCTTCTTCTCGCAAGGTTTTGGTAGCATCCTCAAAATGGAGGGACAAAGCGTATGAAGAGTGGTTTTCCGGAATGCCCTTGCCTGTATATACGTCAAATACTTCCAATGAATTCAGTAGTTTTCGCGCTTTTTTCCGGATAATCCGGTCGAGTTGTTCAAAGGAAACGCCATCTGGCACCAGTAAGGCCACATCTCGTCGGATGCCCGGGAATTTTGGAATATCTGCATACGTTTTCGGGCCGTATGCTCCCCATGCCAGGGCCTGATCCCAATCTAGTTCAGCCAGCCAAACGGGTTGCTTGATGTCGAAGGTTTTGAGCAATTTGGCGGTTGGCGCATAAATGGACGCAAAACGTTGTCCTTTGGTGTCGAGATGCCAAATGCCCTGAAAGGCGTCGGTTGGTGTGTCGGTTAAGGTACTTTCTACCTCAATTCCAAGATAAGACAACACACTTTCTATCATGCCTTTTATGTCGAAAAAGCCTGTTTCGTGTGGTTTTTGATTCCACTGCATGGGGGCGTGCAGGCCGGTCATTAAAATGCCAAGCATTTTACGTTCGATATAAGGTCCTTCTTGCGTGACGCTAGCCCTTAGGTAGGTTTTCCCCAATTCAAACATGGGCAAATGCAGCTGCCTATGGGTTATGTTGTGGGAGGCCACCTGTAACATAGACAGCTTTAAATCCGGCCGCATCAAATCCAAATCCCTGCTTAGCGGATTGGCCAAACGAACCCAGTTTTCCTGGGACTCAGATTGTAATGAGGCCATTTTTTCAGAAGCTACCAAGGACAATGTGATCATTTCGTTGAGTCCTTTTGCCGCCAAAAGTTGTTTTACCTGCATTTCCTTTTGGGCGTCTCCTTCTTTTTTCTGCAGGGGGATATTGGCCATCAGTGCTTTTCCAAGTGGAATCCGGTCGAATCCCGCAATCCGTATGACTTCTTCCGCCAAATCTGCCGGGCGGCTCACATCTGGTTTGAATCCGGGTACGATAACTTCTCGGCCTTTTTCCGTTTCATTAATTTGGAAACCAAGGCTTTGTAGTATGCTTGTTTCTTCTTCCGCAGAAAAGTGCACTCCGGCCAGTTTGGAAATGTAACTGGCTTCCAACCGTATTTTTTTGGGTTGTGGCATTTCGGGTGAAAATTGTTCTTGTACCGCCAAGCAAGTTCCTCCGGCATAGGATTGAATGAATTGAGCGGCCAAATGGAGCGCTTGTGGAATGGCGTAAGGGTTCGCACCTCTTTCGAAACGGAAGCTGGCATCGGTATGCAAACCATGTCGCCTCGCCATTTTCCTTATTACGCCCGGATGAAACCATGCGGATTCCAGGAATATATCGGTAGTTGCATCGCTGACGCCGGATACGGCACCGCCGAACACCCCGGCCAGGCATAAAGGATTTTCAGCATCCGCAATCACCAAATCGTCTTCATGTAAATTTCGAACGACGCCGTCTAATGTGGTAAGAGATTCACCATTTTTCGCACGACGTACTTTAATGACTTCACCCTGAATTTTTTTTGCATCGAAGGCGTGTAAAGGGTGACCAAGCAGCAGCATCACATAGTTGGTTACATCCACTACATTATTAATGGATTTGAGGCCAAGACTGGTGAGTCTGTGTTTTAATGCGTCCGGAGACGGACCCACTTTAATTCCTTTTATTGTGAGACCTGCATAACGTACGCAAGCGGATTCGTCCAAAAGGTGAATGGGAATACCTGGTTCTGAAGTTTGGTTTATCTCTGGTATCAGGGGTTCTGAAAACTGATGTTTTCTTTTTTGTTGTTGAAGCCAGGCGGCCACATCACGGGCGGCGCCTAAATGGCAACTGGCATCTACCCGATTTGGGGTAATATTGATTTCCAGAATGGTATCCTGGAAAATTTGAAACACTTCTGCCGCGGGCGTTCCTGCGGCCCAATGATCTGGTAAAACCATGATCCCTTCGTGGCTCTGACCCAGCCCAAGTTCATCTTCTGCGCAAATCATGCCATGGGATGCTATTCCACGAATTTTAGCTGCTTTAATGGTAAACGGTTCGCTGCCACCTGTGGGATACAGGGTCGCACCGGGCAATGCCACCACTACCGTTTGTCCGGCGGCTACATTACTTGCACCGCAAACAATAGTTTGGTTTTCAGTGGCTCCAACGGCCACTTCACATACTTGCAAACGATCTGCATCCGGATGTTTGGACACAGCAAGTACTTTTCCAATGACCACACCATGCAATCCTCCTTCTAAAGAGGAATAGGTGTGAATATCTTCTACTTCTAGCCCGGTACGGGTGAGCATGTCTGCCACTTCTTCAGCTGAGAGGGCAAGTCCCAGCAGTTCATTAATCCATTGAAGGGAGAGTTTCATAAGCGTATGGCGCTTTTTTAAATCAGCCTGTAAAAATACGCACGGAAACGGCAGTTCCAACCCAATGACACTTTATTCCCTAAAGTGTTTAAGTTTGTAACATGGTCAAAGAAAAAAGAAAGGCCGGATTTCTGGCATTGCACTGGCAAATTTTAATTGGCATGGCTCTGGGTTTAGGCTGGAGTTTAGTAGCGGTACGCCTGGGTTGGCAGGAATGGACGCTCGATTGGGTGAAACCATTTGGGACCATTTTTATGCGAATGCTTAAAATGGTGGCCGTGCCTTTGGTGCTGGTATCACTGATTCAGGGCGTAGGCAGTTTAGCTGACCTAAGTGCTTTATCCAGAATGGGATTGAAAACGGTAAGCTTGTATATGCTGACCACTTTTATTGCCATTTGCCTTGGTTTAGGTCTTAGTCTGGCTTTTGAACCGGGAAAAGCACTTTCCCCTGACACGCGGGAGCAACTTCTGGCCAAGTATGGGCAAGGTTTGGCTGAAAAGCAAACAGATTTGGCGGTCCAAGGTACCGGACCACTCCAGTTTTTGGTGGATTTGGTGCCCGAGAATTTTTTTAAAGCGACCTCGGACAACACTTTTATGCTTCAGGTGATTGTGTTCGCCCTGTTTTTCGGAGTGGCACTTATCATGGTTCCGCGTGAAAGGGTGCAGGTTGTGCGCGATTTTTTTGATGGTGCTAATCACATCATCCTCAAAATGGTGGATTTAATCATGCTCTATGCGCCGATTGGTGTTACCGGGCTTATGGCCGGGGTTTTGGTGGAAATTTCCGGGAACGATCCCAACGCCATGACCGGAATTTTATGGAGTCTTCTTGGATATTCACTCACGGTGGTACTTGGACTTTTTCTTTTGATTTTCCTGCTTTATCCTTTGCTACTGATGTTGTTTCTGCCGTCGTATCGAAGTTTAGCCAAGTTGCGTCATTTTTACAGTGCCCTTATGCCTGTGCAGATGTTGGCTTTTTCCACATCCAGCAGCGCTGCGACGCTTCCGCTGAACATGGAGCGCTGCGAAGAAAATCTTGGTTTAAAGAAGCAAACCGTGGGTTTTGTGCTTCCGCTGGGCGCCACGGTGAACATGGATGGAACAAGTTTATATCAGGCTGTCGCCACAGTTTTTATTGCTCAGGCTTTTGGCATGGATTTGAGTTTGGGGCAATTGGGAACCATTGTGCTGACGGCTGTGCTGGCATCGGTGGGTTCTGCCGCGGTGCCGGGCGCCGGCATGGTGATGTTGGTGATTGTTTTGTCTTCCATTGGTTTAAGTGTTGAAGGCATATCCCTGATTATGGCTACAGATCGAATTTTAGATATGCTTCGAACGGTGGCCAATGCGACTTCGGATGCCACTGTTGCCGTGGTGGTAGATGCGGGAGAAACGGAGTCGGCATGACCAGTTTGCGGGCTTGGCTGATTCGAAAAACCTTACCTGCACTTCGGAAAGCAACCCAGCCGGAACGCAGATCGGCTCGCGTTATGCGTGCCGGTATGGAGGCGTTCATGAAACGATTTCCGAAACCGGAACCTATGTTTGAATCTCCTTTTTCCCTCGAAGGAATTTCCGGACGCAAGGTGTCTGTCTCTGCCACATCAGATGCTGAAACGGCCATTGTTTTTTTTCACGGAGGAGGTTATGCCATGGGTTCCAGCCGAACGCACCGGTTTTTAGCGGCCAGGCTTTCCAGCCGAATGTCTGCTCCGGTATTTTTACCTGATTATCGGTTGGCGCCTGAACATCCTTTTCCCGCAGCTGTAGAAGATGTGGTGTCTGTTTGGAAGAATCTGACCGCCGCCCATCCTTCTGTGAAACATTGGTTATTGGGTGGTGATTCAGCGGGGGGCGGACTTGCTTTGGCCTTGCTTCAGGAGATAAAACGACTTGCATTGGTTCGGCCGGCCGGGACATTTCTTTTTTCCCCGTGGGCGGATCTTTCCGCGGATCATAAAGAACATCGGCTTCTGGAGAAAAAAGATCCATATTTAGATGTGGCCATTATTCGTCAGTGGGGCGAACAGTATGCCGGAAAGAATTTGCGCCATCCTTTGGCTTCCGTGATTCATGGCGAATATGAGCATGCTGGCCCTGTTTTGCTTCAGGTGGGCACGCACGAAGTCTTATATCAGGATGCTTGTATGTTAAAGGAAAAGTTAGAGAAAGCGCAAGGCGTATCGCTTCATTTTTCCATTTGGGAAGGCATGTTTCATGGATTTCAGATGTGCGAGGGTATGTTTCCCGAAGCGGGTAAAGCGCTGGACGAATTTGCCGTTTGGGCAAAGCAAATCATGGAAAAACCTTAACTTAGAACCATGAGGCTTTTCGTCTTTTTGGTCTTTTTTATCCTTTCGGTCTTAATCTCCGCTTTTTTTCATTTGGGCTGGGGTACCCTACCTCCATTGGGTAAAATCCTTGACCCGGTAAATGGGCTTTGGGCCAATGCCGAAACCAAACATCATTATGCGGAAGCCGGTTTTGCATCGTCGCGTGTGCAGGCTCCCGTGGTGGTGAGGTACGACGAACGTTTGGTTCCCCATATTTACGCGCAAAATGAGCATGATTTATTTTTTGCACAAGGGTTTGTAACGGCAAGGCACCGTTTATGGCAAATGGAGTTTACGGCACTTTTTGCCTCCGGGCAATTAAGTGAGGTACTAGGAGAACGGGCACTTGCTTTGGATGTAAGTCAGCGTCGCAAAGGTTTGGGTTATGCGGCGGAATTGAGTCAGGCCGAATTTTTGCGCGATCCACGAACCAATGCTGTGCTTCAGGCTTTTACAGATGGGGTGAATGCGTATATTGAGCAATTGAGTTATCGGGATTATCCTGTGGAGTATAAATTGCTGGATTATGCACCCACGCCATGGACGCCGATGCGTTCTGCCTTGATTTTAAAATATATGGCCGATTTGCTCACGGGTAGCGATACGGATGTGGCCATGACGAAAGTGTATCAGGAGTTGGGTGTTGTTACCCTTTGGGAAGATTTTCCGGATCGCATCGACGTGGATTCTACGGCCATAGTGCCTGTCACCAAATGGGACTCGCCGAATTTCATTTTAGATACGGCTTCTGCACCCTGGATACCGGTTTGGCCTCCCAAGGTGGAGGAAACCCATCGTTTTTCCTTTTTACCCGTGTCAGATTCAGCTGCTGTGCCTTCCGTTTCAGCAGATACTATGTCGTTTTCCTTTTTACCCGAAAAAAAATCTTCTTTTTCACGGCCATCTGTTCCGACCGGTCCCGAGGCCAGAGGGTCGAATAATTGGGCGGTTTCTTCACGAAAGTCGGCTACGGGCGCACCGCTGCTGGCCAACGATCCCCATTTGCCGCTAAACCTTCCTTCCATTTGGTTTGAAATGCATTTACATGCTCCTGATTTCGATTGTTATGGCGTTTCCATTCCCGGTACACCAACGCTTATTATTGGTTTTAACAATAGGGTGGCATGGGGTGTGACCAATGGAACCATTGATGTAAAAGATTGGTATACTGTAACTTTTAAAGACGAACGCCGGGAAGAGTATTTGTATGATCAGCGGTGGTTGCCTGTGACTTACCGGGAAGAGCGCATTAAAGTGCGCGGACGGGAGGAAATCATAGATACGGTTCGTTACACATTGTATGGCCCCATATCTTATGAGGATACGTTGATTGCGGGTAAAAGGACAGGTTTGGCCATGCGTTGGACAGGTCATGATCCTGCCAATGAGTTGCTTACATTTTATTTGCTCAATAAAGCGAAGGGTTACGAAGATTACAGAGAAGCGTTGACTTATTTTGCTTGTCCTGCGCAAAATTTTGTGTATGCGGATGTGGCCGGGAACATTGCGTTGGTGCAGCAAGGCCGTATTCCACTGCGCTGGCCCGGTCAGGGGAAAATGGTGATGGACGGGCATCAGCCGGCGTTTCAATGGCAGGGATTCTGGGATGAACCATGGATTCCACAGGTGAAAAATCCGTCGAGGGGTTATGTGTTTTCAGCGAATCAACATCCTACGGACGGCCAATTTCCTTTGTACTACACCGGATGGTTTGAGCCTTATCGTCATCAGAGAATTGCGGAGTTGTTGGCGCAGCCGGGGCTTTTTTCCGTTGAAGACATGCAGCGATTTCAACTGGACGAAGTGGTGATTCGTGCCCGGACATTTTTGCCTGAACTCCTTTTGCATTTAAGTGATTCCGTGAAGCAACTTCCGGAGGCCCGACCTTGGTTAGATAGCTTAGAGGTTTGGGATTTCAGGTACCATGCCTTTTCCTCACTTCCTACTTTTTTTGAAACCTGGTATGAGGAAGTGATGCAAGCCTTGTTGGTGGATTATCAGCAGAAATTTCTATTGTCGCCACAGCCAGACGCGCTTTTCCGGAAGTGGAAGAAGCAACCTCATGCGGATTGGGTTACAGATGGGTTTTTAAAAACCTTGGATTTGTTCACGGAGCCTGCGCCCTATTATGCGTGGTGGAAAGAGAAAGAAACGCGGTTGCAGCATATGGCGAAAATTCCGGCTTTTGGGTCAGAAATATTGGCTGTGGGCGGCAATGAACACGCCCTGAATGCGATTACGTCTACACATGGACCTTCGTGGCGAATGGTGGTGTCCTTAGAAAAAAGTCCGCATGGATGGGGCGTGTATCCGGGGGGGCAATCGGGAAATCCGGGTTCACCCTTTTACCTATCGCACACCGCCATTTGGGCGAAAGGAGCTTATTATCCTTTAGAACGCACGGCACCAGACGCATGGCTGGCTCGTGCCTCTGCCGGTGTACTTACTTTAAAACCTGCTGAACCATGAGGATACTCGGTTTTTTCGCCACCATCTTACTTTTGGGAACAGTGGGAGCCTGGTTGATGGGTTGGCTTTTTTTTCCAATTATTTCTTTTATTGCTGCATTTTTTTGGCGACCAACATGGGCCTGGTTGACAGGTTTTTTATCCGGTGCATTTTCTTGGGCCTTGATGGCCGCCGCCGTTGATAGTTATACTCATGGCATCATGGGAGGAAAAATTGCTGCGTTATTTTCCATGGAAGCCCATAGTGGACTAGCCTTGCTCATCACGGGTATGGTAGGAGGTTTGGCTTGCAGTTTCCCGGCTGTTTCGGGAAAAGCGTTATGGAAGTGGCGCGAAGAGCAAAAGCAAAAGTGGCGTTATGGAAGAAGGCCCGCCGGACCTATGGGTCGTGTGGCAGGCCGTTGATGGTTTTCTGAGGTAAAAATCCGCTTTACCAGGTAATGATAACCTGGCCATGTCCGGAGTTGAATCCACCCTGCTGATTGGGTGAGGTTCCAGTGTTAAAGCTCCCACCGCCGGCGCCTCTGCGGCATTCGTTGGTGTATCCACCGCCAGCTCCGCCTGAATATCCGCCACCGCCACCACCTTCGCAACTGGTATTTCCTGATCCGCCGCCGCCAAATCCGCCTGTGCTGTTGCTATTTCCACCAGTTATTCCTCCTGTAGCGCCAAGCAATACACCTCGACCACCTTGCCCGTATCCACCATTCGCGCCATCGGTGAGCCATCCTCCGCCACCTCCGCCATTGGAGACTGGATGTCCGCCCCCACCATTTCCGCTTGTTCCACCTGTAGCATTGCATGAATTTCCTCCACTAGTGGAGGTTACGCCATCCATGCTATGGCCTCCACTGGTGCCGTAGCCACCGCCGCCGCCTGCAGCAATCATGAGATTCGAACTGGTAGGGGAAGTCCCATTGAACACAAAACTTCCACCGCCACCGCCACCGCAGTTTCCTTCAGAGCCTCCCATTTGGCCCACTAAAATTCCGAGTACCTGTCCTGCCGATACAGAAAAAGTACCTACTGACCTTGCGCCAAGTCCACCGCCGCCTGTTCCGCCACCTCTGGCGCCACGGCAATCAATGGTGATGGTGCAAACGCCTGATGGAACGGTCCAGTATTGGATACCATTTGTTACGGATACTACGCCATTTCCATAGGCACTGTTGCATTGGCTTTGGCTAGGCCCATTCACTCCTGTTGCGCTGCAATTGGTAAAAGTGCGTGATCCGCCTGAAATACAATTGATAATGGTGATAGATTGCGTGCTGCTGTCGCTGCAACCTACACTGTTGTTGGTTACCAATTTTGCGGTATAGGTACCGGGAGAGGCCCAGGTAACAGAAGGCGTGGCGTTGGTAGAACCAGATGGGGTTCCGGAGCTGAATGTCCAGGCATAGGATAGTCCGGATTGTCCTGGCGTAAAAGTGACGGGCTGTCCCGTTCCTATGATTGTTGGTGAGAAGGTGAATGTTCCAATAGGATTGGATGCACTAACTGCCAGATTGCTATAAGAAGAGGCTCCGCAATAATTCACGGAAGAAACACCAATATTGCCTGTTGCTTGGCTAAAGTTTACCGTGATGGAGGTATCGGTTCCTCCTGAAACGATGGTTACACCAGATGGGACGAGCCATTGATAACTGCTTGCTCCCGGTACCCTGGCGATGGAATAAACATGGTTGTTGGTATTGGCACAAACTGCTGTTGGGCCTGTAATAGCACCGGGCATGGGGGGCGCCTGTGTGCAGCTGCACGAGACATCTTTCCATCCGGAACCGGTATAAAAAATTTGAAGACAATCTGTAGTGGTATTAAAAACCAAAAGTCCATGGGCCGGGTTGACAATGGCATTTCTCTGAGCCAGCGTCATTCTGGGAGGTAATACCCCGCCTTGGGTGGATTGAATATCCAGGATAGAAGAAGGGTGGGGTGGTGTTGCCGCGCCAATGGTGACGCCATTGGTTTGGCTAAAGAGGGAATGTGATGCGGCCAAAAGGGAAAGGCTGATTAAAAGGATCTGAGGAAGGAATCGCATAAAATATGGAATGAAAAGTACTTACAAGGTTAAAATAATTTGTCCGTTGCCGGTTTGAAATCCGGAAGAATTGGTGGGGTTGGTACCGGAATTAAAGCTTCCGCCGCCACCGCCGCCCCAGCCATTACTGGCACCGCCACCGCCGCCGGAGTAGCCTCCGCCACCACCGCCTCCGTAATTTCCGCCGCCTCCACCTCCGCCAAATCCACCGCCACCGGCATGATCTCCATTGGAACCACCATTTCCTCCATTCACAAAGGAAAATCCAGGACCCCCTACCGCTCCGTCGCCAATTGGGACCAAACCATTCCCAAAGAATCCGCCACCACCTCGGCCAGAATTGTTTCCGCCATCATTGCTTCCACCCTGGCCATTTGTTCCGCCAGTATTTCCTCCTGAGCCTTGGCCAGTGCCTCCTGATGTAGTGGTAGTGGCATCGCTGCCACCAGAAAGAGCACCGCCGCCGCCGCCGCCTGCCACCATCACAGGTTGGCCGGCCAGGGCGACAAAACTGCCACCTCCACCTCCTGTACTTTGGCCGAAATAACTGCCGCCGCTTATTGGATTATTTAAGCCTTGCTGCCCCACCAAAATCTGGTAGGTTTGGCCTGGTGTTACGCTGATGGTACCAACAATTCGGCTGCCACGACCGCCTTGACCCGCCGCACCATTGCCTCCTTGTGCACCGCGTACGTCCATGGTTACCGCACAAACTCCTGCCGGTACCGTCCAGTTGACAATGCTCCCGGTATAATTGAAGGTAGCGGTGCCTCCTGTAACGCAGTTGGACACCGTTACATTTTGGTTTACTGTGGTTGTACAACCTTGCGTTGAAATAAGGGTATGTGATACGGCGTAAGTTCCTGCAGTGGTCCAGATGACAGAAGGACTTGTGGTGCTGGAAATTGCAGGTGTTCCGCTGGCAAAAGTCCAGCTATGTGTTCCTGCTGTGGTGTTGGGCACCATGGTGGTAGCTCCGTTGGTGGAAGGTGTTGAAGGTGAAGTGGTGAATCCTGCATCCGGGTTTTGTACGGCAATGGAGGTAGAGAATGGAGCTGCGGCACCACAAGTATTGCTGGTGGTCACAGTCATGTTTCCGGTGACCGCGCCGGTACTATCCACGGTAAGACTGGTAGTTCCTTGTCCGGACGTGATGGCCATGCCGGAGGGTACACTCCATGTATATGCACTGGCTTCTGCAATTTGAGGAGTAGAAAACACGAGTCCGGTGGCGCCAATACACATGCCGGTAGAAGGCATTTGAATACTGGTTGCCTGAGCGGGTGCTGACGTACATTCGCAAGCCATGTTTACCCAGTTTCCATTAAATATGTGTTTCCACACAAAAGCTCGTGGTCTTATAGATAACCAAACCGGTTGCCGGGGCGGCAATGGCATTTCGTTGCGCAGTCGTAAGTCGAGGAAGCAAAAAACCACGGTCGGAAAAATCAAGTTCAAGTCCTGCACTGGGGTCCGGATTTCCAGGTTGTGTGACCATTTTTACGCCTTGAGCCATCAGCGTTGTGGTGCAAAGCAAAGCACCTGCAATCCATTTTACCATGTGATGATGATTTGGCCATTGCCTGTTTGTACTCCAGAACCTCCAGATGGGTTGCTGCCGCTATTAAAGCTTCCGCCTCCACCGCCGCCCATGGCCGAAGGACCTGTGCCATAAGGGACACTTCCTCCTCCAGAATATCCGCCGCCACCTCCACCGGAATGGGTGCCGCTGGGATATCCGCCGCCGCCAAATCCGCCGCAAACCCCGCTACAAGTTCCCGCAGGACTGGACAAAACACTATTCCAGCCTTTTCCTCCGCCCGGGCCTACACCATTGGAACCATTGGTTCCACCGGCATTAATATTTCCTCGGTCAAACGTACCGGAATTGGCCGTTGTTCCATTTACACCCGGCGCATTCGTCGGATTTCCTCCAGATGAACAAATGGCGCCACCACCACCACCACCTGCCGCAATGAGCAATTGGTTGGACCCTTGCTCATAAACGAAGGAACCACCACCGCCACCACCGCCATTATTGGCGTTATCCGTTCCCCAATTTTGTCCTTGTCCACCTACAATTAAGTTTAAGACAGTGCCAGGAGTTACGGTGAATGTACCAACTTGTCTTGCACCTAGGCCACCTGCCTGAGTGCACGGATTATTTTTTCCTCCTTGTGCGCCGCGGGCGTCTATGGTGATGGCGCAAACGTTGGCTGGAACGGTCCACTGTACCACGGAACCCGTGAAAGAAGCCGTATGGCTTCCTCCGGTAACACAATTGGTAACGCTAATATTATTGGTTACCGTAGCGGAGCATCCTTGTGCGGTCACCAAAGTGTGTGACACCGCATACGTGCCGGCCACCGTCCATGTGACGGATGGGCTGGTTGCGCTGGATGTTGCAGGACTTCCACTGGTCATGGTCCAGCTATGACTTCCAGCAGTGGTATTGGGAACTAAGGCGGCTGCACTATTGGTGGTTGGAGTAGAGGGAGATGTGGTGAATCCTGCGTCCGGAGTCTGTACTGAAATCGCTTCTGTGTAGGCAGATGCGTTTCCACAAGCGTTTCCAGAGGTGACTGAGATGTTTCCGGATACAGCGCCATTGATGGAAACCGTTATGCTGGCTGTTCCTTGTCCAGAAGTAATCGCCATGCCTGCTGGAACGGTCCATGTATAGGTATTGGCTCCGGCGATTTGCGGTGTGGTGAAAATAAGACCTGTTGCGCCAATACATACGCCGGTGGTCGGAGTCTGAATACTCGCTGAGGCGGCAGGCGGAGCGGTACACTCACAGGCCATACTGACCCAGCCGCCAGGCGTATACATTTCTGCGCAATTACTGGTGGTATTGTAAATGACAAGACCGGGCTGAGGCGATGTTATCGCATTTCTTTGAAGAACCGTCATACGTGGGAGCAGTAAGCCGCCCTGGGTACTTTCTAATTCTAAAATGGCAGAGGGTTGCACGCTTCCGGGATTACCTCCAATTTTTACTCCTTGCGCTTGGAGGGAAAAAAATAGTCCGGTGAGACTCAAAAAAATATACCATGAAAACTTCATAACTATTGCCAATTATTAGAAGGAGTAAGATACGCTCAATTCTCTGTAAAAAACATGTCATTTTGAGTCACTTTTGAAAAAAGTAAATGGTTTTCTTTCTGGCCTCAGGCAATGATTTTGTCGACGTGATTTCTAGATAAATCTATGTAAAATCGAGGTATCCCCTTACCTTTGTTTGGTGAAATCGCGCGGGCTTTTTATTTTACTTTTTACCGTATTTATTGATTTATTTGGCTTTGGAGTCGTTATTCCGATTCTGCCCAACTATGCCACCCGGCTTTCCGGATCGGAGGTGATGGCCGGTGCCATTGTGGCCATCTATTCATTGGCTCAATTGATTTTTAATCCAATTTGGGGTGCTTTATCGGATAAATATGGTCGGCGGCCAGTGATTTTGGCATCCAATTTTTTGAACATGTCTGGCTTTTTCCTGCTCGGATTTGCCGACGACATCCCCACTTTACTTTTTTCTCGATTACTGAGTGGAATTGGATCCGGAAATATTTCTGCAGCACAGGCTTTTATTGCAGATATTACACCCCCTGAAAAAAGAGCCAAAACCATGGGCTTGGTAGGTGTGGCATTTTCATTTGGTTTTATTTTCGGAGCACCCATTGGCGGCCAGATTTTTTCGCATTTTGGTTTTGCATGGTTAGGCTGGGGCACTGGAATATTATGCGCTTTAAATTTGATTTTGTCTTGGTGGATTTTGCCTGAATCTTTAAAAGAAAAGGCGGGGCAGATTCGGATTGTCATTTTTCCTGTTCGTCAAATATGGCAATCCGCCATACAAGACCGAGGTACCGGTTTGATTTTCCTTATGGGATTTTCTTATGCCGCCTCTTTTTTCTTGTTTCAGTTGGCGGCGAATCTGGCATGGGAACAAGAAAAGGGTTTGAATACAGAGGCCATTGCCTGGCTTTTTTCCGTAATTGGACTTTCTTCGGGTCTTACGCAAGGTTTGGCCATCGGTCCACTTACCAAAAAATTTGGTGAGCTTCAATTAATTCGATTCGGTATCGCCCTTTTTATTGGTATTTTATTGGTTTATCCGTGGATTCCCATTGGGTGGATTACCTTGGAAGTCTTTCTTTTGGCGGGTCTGGCTTTTTCAAATGGATTAATTAATGCGCCGGGTTTATCTTTATTAAGTCAGCGTCACGATCGCCAGTCGCAGGGAAGGGTTATTGGTTACTATCAGTCGGTGAGTGCTGCCGCGCGCGTGGTGGGGCCACTTTCTGCCGGTGTTTTATACCAATTGTGGATGCCGCTCCCCTTCTGGACAGCCTCAGGATTAATGAGTATCACCTTGTTTTTGCTCTGGCGCTATTGGGAGAAAAAAGGGAAGTAGCGCGTTTTCTACTGCGGATGCCTTTTTCTGTCTTTGGTACTTTTCCAGGGCTTTTTGTTGCTCGAGATTTCCGTGATTCCGGGACTTTCTTTGAGTTGATGTTTTGAAAGACCGGGACGCAGTTCTGTAGCAGCTTTTCAGTTGCCTTTCTGAGGTGTTCCGGTTTTAGTCTTGCTGAATTCCAGCGCATCTCCGGCATCCATGAATCAATTCATGGGTTGCCGGTAAGGTTTAATGGAAGATAATCTGAGGCGGATTACACCTAATATCGCTTCCCGCACAATGTTTCCGGAAATTTTTGAGGTTCCTTCCTGTCTGTCGGTGAAGATGATGGGGACTTCCTTTAATGTAAATCCCATTTTCCAGGCCACATACTTCATTTCTATTTGAAAGGCGTAACCTTTGAACCGAATGTTATCGAAACGGATGGCTTCCAGAACGCGACGATGGTAACATTTGAAGCCTGCTGTGGCATCGCGGATGGTCATACCTGTAATAAACCGAACATATGCAGAGGCGTAATAAGAGAGAAGCACCCTTCCAATGGGCCAGTTGACTACGTTTACACCTGTAACATATCTGGAGCCAATGGCAATGTCGGCACCATCTTTCACCGCTTGGGTTAACTTTTCTAAGTCGTCCGGATTATGCGAGAAGTCGCAATCCATCTCACATATATAGGTATAACCATGAGTTAAACACCAGCTAAAACCAGCCAGATAGGCTTTTCCCAGGCCTTCTTTTCCTTGCCTTTCCAAGATAAAAAGCCGATCCGGGAACTCTTGCATCAACATTTTTACCTTTTCCCCTGTACCGTCCGGAGAGCGGTCATCCACAATGAGAACGTGAATGCCAGAGGGCAGCGACATGACCTTTCGGACCATGCGTTCCACGTTTTCAATTTCGTTGTACGTGGGGATAACTACGATTTCTTTTGACAAAGCGATGGGATATATTCAGTACAAATATAAACCACCACTAAAATTTGTTTTAATTTTACGGCATGAAAGCCATATATTTTTTCATTTTATTGGCTTATTTAGGTTGGGGAACGCTTTCTGCGCAGGTTTCGGTGGAGTTCGGACCCGGTATTGAAGCACAGGTGGAACAATATCGCGCTACCGCTGCCAAAGCAAAGACCAAGGGCTTTCGGGTTCAATTGTTGTCTTTAAACGGTCCACAAGCCAAAGACGAAGCCCAAAAGGCTCGGTTGCTTTTTCAGCGAAGCTGGCCCCAGCATGCCGCTTATATGGTTTGGGACTCGCCCAATTGGAAGCTTCGGGTGGGTGATTTTCGTACCCGGCTGGATGCGACCCTGTTTTGGAAACAAGTTTATTTGCAATTTCCTCAGGCATACGTGGTGATGGATGAGGTAAAACCAAGACAGGAAAAATAAATCCATGAAATCCAAGCAAATTGGTTTATACTTCGGATCCTTTAATCCTGTTCATATTGGACACATGGCCATTGCGAATTTCATGGTTACGGCCGGTGGAATGGATGAAGTCTGGTTTATTGTATCGCCCCGAAGTCCATTTAAAGAGAAATCCAGTCTTATGCCGGATTATCACCGTTTGGAAATGGTGCATCTGGCCATTGGCGATGATTCGCGAATGCGCGCATCCAATATCGAATTTGGTATGCCCCAACCCAATTACACAAGTCGCACGCTGGTTGCGTTAAAAGAAAAATATCCAAAGCATCATTTTCATTTGATGATGGGATCCGATAATCTTGCCGGATTTCATAAATGGCACCAATACGAATTTATTCTGGCGGAATGTCAGTTATTGGTGTATCCCAGACCGAACGCGCCGGGTGGAGATTTACAATTCCATCCCTCTGTTCGTATGGTGGAAGCTCCCCATATGGATATTTCGGCCAGCTTTGTTCGAGAGCATATGCGCGCAGGACAAGACATGCGACATTTTTTACCGCCCAAAGTATGGCATTATCTGGAGGATAATCAGTTGCTCACGCGCAAAAAGTCAGGAACGAAAATCGAAAAATAATCTGCCTGTATCGGGCAAGCCAAAAATGGATTGTACTTTTGAGCCATGGATGTAATTAGGCAAGCCTTTGAAGACCACGTGCAAACGGTGCAGCGAAGCATGGAAAAGTTAGTGCCCGCCCTTGGGCATGCCGCGGAATTATGCAGAACCAGCCTGGCTGCCGGTGGAAAAATTATTCTTCTGGGTAATGGTGGTTCCGCCGCAGATGCCGAACACCTCGCTGCTGAATTTACCGGACGGTACGAAATAGAAAGAAAAGGCTTAGCCGCCATTGCGCTCACCGCTGGCGCTCCTTCCGTCACCAGCATTGCCAACGACTATGGCTTCGAAAGGGTTTTTACCCGCCAACTGGAAGCCTTAGCCAAAAAAGGTGATGTCTGTATAGGTATCACCACGTCAGGAAAGTCGCCCAATGTAGTGCGTGCCATGGAAAAAGCACGGATGATGGGTTTGCATACCATTGCTTTTACCGGAAGAGATGGCGGACAAGTACTGGAATATGCGGATATCGCTCTGGTAGTGCCCTCCGATACCACCTCCAGAATTCAAGAAGTCCATATTTTGCTGGGCCATTGCCTTGTGCAAATGGTAGAAAAACCGGCGCCTTAAGGTTCCGTATTTTCCTTTCCGGGGAAAATGGACGTCACCCTAATGTTGCTTCTATCACAAAGCTGCATCAAAATAGCCTTGCCAATCCGTTGAATACAGGTGAAGGGTTTCCTTGCTCGTGATTTCCTTGTTTTGCCTTTTTAAACAGGACAATATGCCAGCTCCTGATTCTTTAACCGAACCAAATGCTGGTCTTACCCAAAAATGGATGTGCTTGGTTTCTAAATGATATCGAATTTTTCTGTTTACTTTATTTTTTCGTTAAAAAAGATTAGGATTTTCCGACTGATTCACTAAGTTTGTCTACTCAATCGGTTAATTTTTCAAAATGATGAAACGTTTTACGCTTATTGCAGCCGGAATCGCTTCCATGGCTGTAGTTTCTGCCCAGCGCCCTGCGAATGGCGGACAAACTTTGTTTACAGCTCCAGTAGGGACTCTTACTGCCGAGAAAGTAGACACTAACATGCTTCCAGGTTCTATTACCTCTGGAAACTGTAACAACCTTTATCTTATTCCCGCTGTTACAACTTCAGGTAACGACTCCATACCAGGTTTCGTATTCGGAGTAAATGGATGGCTCGATAAAGAAAAAGGCTACATGTTTAATGGTAATGGTACCGTTCCTGGTCTTGGCGTTTCCACAGCAGCGAAATTCAAGTTGGATACAAACAGTGCAGGAGGCTTTTACAGAGCGCATATCTACAACTCTCTAAAGCAGTTGGTTGCGTCTTCAGACACTGTATTTTATGCTAACATTGATACAGTTCCTGGTTTGTTTGGACCATTCCCTATCACTACGTTTTCTTTCCCGACTCCTGTAGCGGTGAACGGTGATTTCTACGTAATGGTAGATGCGTTTTCTTTTTCTGACACCACTTCCGGCATTGGAATTCTTTCCAATGGTTATGCTTGCGGTGATGACAGATCTTATGAAAATATCCTTAGTTCCAGCGGACAACAACTCGTGAAAGTATCTAGCTACTGGTTACAACCGACCAATCCTAGTGCTTCTTTGAAAGCAGATCCACTGATTGCCGTGCAGATTCAGAATTTCTTAGGTGAAACTGAGTATCTCACACCTTCTTCTTTGATGGCATATCCAAACCCAGCCAACGAAAGCACCATTTTCTCTTTCAACAGCAATGCCGATGGCACTGCCCAAATTGAGATCCGTAACCTTGCCGGTCAATTGGTGTCTGCTACTTCTGCTGACGTAATGAACGGTCGTAACGAAGTGAGCATCAGCTTGACTAACTTGGCCAATGGTGTTTATTCTTACCATGTTACTGTTGGTGGCGAAACCAAAACTGGTAAATTGGTGGTAAACCACTAATTAAGTTTTAAAAAAACACTTACTTTAGAAGCCGCTCTTTACAGGGCGGCTTTCTTTTTTGAAACCCATGCTACACATGAGAAAAATATTGGTTCACTGGGGATTAGCCCTTGGTCTTTTGGGAGCAAGTATGTCGATTTTCGCCCAAACTTCCATTTATGCTAAGTTTCCTTCCGGATATCATCAGCCGGAAGCCATTAAGCAATTAACCGAATATGAGGTAAATCCACCGGCCGCCAGTCGCATCGACTCTATGGTGTCCGGAAATCATCCGAAGGCAGGAGATATGTATCTGATTGGCGCCAATGAGCCTGTATCCATGTCTTCTGAAACCCATGGCACATGGACTAATCACGATGGTTATGTTACCTGGCGTTTGCATATCACCTCTCCAGGTGCGCAGGCTTTGGGTGTGCTGTATTCTCGTTTTCGTATCCCTGCCTCCGCGTCATTTTTTGTGTATCACCCCAATCGGAATCATAAGTCCCGTGCGTACACCGCTACCGATAATCCCGGCGGAGATGAATTCTCGACAGAGGTCATCGTGGGTGAATCCATGATTTTGGAATATTGGGCGCCCGCCTGGGAATCGACTCGTCCAGACATTCAGCTGGAAGGACTTACTTACATTTTCCGTGAAGGACATACCTTTCGCCCTAAAGACGCCGGCGATAACGGATCTTCCGCCAATTGCCACGTAAATGTAAATTGTTCCGAAGGAAACAACTGGCAAGACGCAAAAAGGGGCGTCGCTAAAATCATTGTAATTGATGGTAATTCCGCAGGTTTGTGCACCGGAAGCCTGGTAAACAATACCGCACAAGATTGTAAAAATTACTTTTTGACCGCTCAGCATTGTGGTGCCGGCGCATCGGCTTCCAACTTTCAGCAATGGCAGTTTTATTTCAACTTCGAATCTTCCAATTGCGCTAATTTAACCAATAGCCAAGCCAATGGTGTTGATAACCAGGTGGTGGTAGGTTGTACGAAACGTGCTACCAGTGCCGACGCAAGCGGAATTAGTTTTTCCGACTTTTTACTGGTAGAATTCAACGCTGCTATTCCTGCTGCCTTTAATCCATATTATAATGGGTGGGATAGAGTAAATACACCCGCTGCCTCCGGAACTGGTATTCACCATCCTAATGGAGATATCAAGAAAATTTCTACCTACACTTCTTCCTTAGTGAGTGACAATTGGAACGGTACGCCTTCTGGTACCCACTGGCGGGTTACCTGGGCCGGAACGGCTAATGGTCATGGCGTTACAGAGCCAGGTTCTTCCGGAAGTCCATTGTTCAATGCAAGTCGCAGAATTGTTGGCGATTTAAGTGGAGGTGGTTCGTTTTGTAATAGTGTACAGCCAGGCGGGCAAACTTCTCCAGATTTATATGGAAAATTCAGTTATTCCTGGGAAAGTGCAGGAAGTTCTAATGCGCGCAGATTACGCCCTTGGTTGGATCCTGCCGGTACCAACGCCAATAATTTGGATGGTCGCAACGCTTGCTCTGGTACGCCTCCTCCTGTGGGTGGCGGATGTGATACCGTGAGTCGGTTTTTGTTAGGTGTGCATACACCATCTGCCCTTACTGCCCCGGGTGGAACAGGCTGGCTGGCCGGAAATAATTCCTACAATGACCTGGCGAAAGCCGAGGCCTTTTTGCAAACCGATTTTCCTGCTGGATATCAACTGACCGGCCTCATACTGTATTTTCATGCCGCAACCGGGACGGGAAATATTACCGTGAAAGTTTGGCAGGCTGATGGAGCCGGAGGCGCTCCGGGTACTATTTTGGCGCAAGGCGCTGTTCCCATTTCCAGCATTCCAACCAACGGAAATCCATTGGTGCTGAATCTGAATACACCCATTCCGATTTCAAGTAACTTTTACATTGGGCTGGATTTACCCACGGGTACAGGAAACAGCGTAGGATTATATACTACAGCCGCCAATGAGCCCTCCAACAATAGCGGGTGGGAGCAGTACAGCGATGGAAATTGGTACAGCTACGAGACTTCCTACTCCGCCAAATTTGCCCACGCCATTTTTGCCATTGGTTGTTCACAAAGTACCTCAGGCCAGGCACCTGTGGCCAATTTTACCGGAACGCCATTGACTTTACCTGCTGGAAACAATGTAACATTTACCAATACTTCTACCAACAGTCCGACTTCCTATAGCTGGACCTTTAATCCAAACACAGGCATTACATACCAAAGTGGCACCAGCGCCACTTCTCCTAATCCGGTGGTGCGTTTTGCGAATCCTGGGCAGTATACCGTTACACTTACCGCTTCCAATGCGACGGGTAGCGATAGTGAAACCAAAACCAATTACATTACAGTGACTGCGCCGATGAGCATAGAGAACACCGTTTCCAACGGATTGCAGGTCTATCCCAATCCGGCGTCTAAAGCCTTGTACCTGGATCTGGGCTTTCATTCTTCGGTGGCCGGAACGCTTCAAGTCTTCGATTTGGCGGGTCGTTCCCTCATGACGCAAATATGGGAGGAAGGAACGTCCACCGCTACCGTAGCTCTGGAGGGCTTGCCAAATGGAGTCTATGTTGTGCAACTGACCCTGGAGGGCGGCCAGCGCTTTATGCAGCGTTTTGTGAAAGCGAATCCATAAGGATTTAAGATTTTAATATTTAGGGGATTCCATGTTGGAGTCCCCTTTTTTGTTTCCGGGAAAAGGAAATCCGACTTCTCTCTTTCATTTCAGCATGAAGGGTGGTTCCCCAAATGAGCGCCATATTTGTAAGTGATTGAAGTTCCTAGTGGGAAGTAGTTTTCTTCTCATTGTAAAAAAAAATCCTGAAAATTGCGGGAAAACGAGTGTTTCGCCTTTTTTTTAGTATTTCCCAATCCTGCGCAATGGCAGATGCATGTTTCATGGCAAGAGAGAACGGTTATCAATAGGATAGCGCTGCTAGACATGCAGGGTAAATTGCTGAATACATGGTGGCCAACTCCGGATGATATATTTATAAATTTGGATGTAACAGTTTATTGATAAGGAGTTTACGTGATTCAAGCATTTTCAGCCACAGGTCAAAGAAATAGGCAGAAGTGGCTGCGCTAATAAGATATTTTGAGGTAAAGTTGGATGAGTGTTTTTGAAAAATGCTTTGCACGTCTTTTATGTAAAACGGGTTAGTGTCTTCTGGATAGACGAGCGCAATAGGGCTTCCGAAATGGGATGTATTTGTTTGGGGTATTCGAAAGTCAGCTTATAATAAACTAATTTTGACGTTATGAAAAAAAGTAAGGTCTTTTTTGGCAAATGATTTTTAAAATTCATGCGGTATTACTTTTTGTTTGTCTTTTTCTTTGGTGTGTCCATTTTAAAAATGGATTCAGGTGTTTTATTTTCAATGGGTTTAGTGGTGTCTCCGGGTTGGGAGGCAGGAGGAAACTTATCAAGGTGGTCTGAGGCAGGTACACAAAAAGAAAAAATTGAAGCCACGATTGCACGAATTTTTCATGCAGAAGACTTTGAATCTTCTTTTTTACATTACCTCGATTCGCTGGAGCGTAAAGGCATTCGCATACCCACCCAAATTATTTTTTCTTTAAATGATTGGTTTTATCTATCTGGTTATCATAGGGCTGAAGTAAAAGTCAGCTATCTCACATTATCAAGGGCTTCTGAAGAATCGCATGATAGGCAACGAGGCATTGCAGCGGCCACCCTGGTTGCATTTTTTGATGTACATAAGCAAAGGGACAGCTTGGAAAAATATCTGTCTGTCATGGAAGATGTACTAGATCGAAACGATGATGTGTGGTTACGTATTGTTTATCATTCTACTAAGGCCAATTTAGCCAATTTGAATGGTGATTATTTTCAGGCGGCCCTGCAGTATCATACGGCCATCAGCCTTGTGGAGCCTGATAATCATGATCATTTGGCTACTATGTATTTGAATATGAATTATGTAGAAAGGGCTCTTGAGTACATTTGGATTTCTGTAGGATTTAAAGGATATGAACAATTAAGTACGAATGCTCTGAATTCATTAGGGGTAATTTTGATGCGATCCGGTCACTTTTCCTTGTCCGAGCAAGTTTTTCAAAGGATGATTCAGGAGGCCACGGTAGATAGAAGTGATGTGAGATTAGCCATGGCTTACGGAAACATGGGAAACCTCATGAAACGGCAGAAAAAGTTTGAGTCTGCTTTGGCTTATTATGCGGCTTCTGATGCCATTTGCGAAGCTTTATCCATAGATTTTGGCCTAATGATAAACAAGGCCAATAGGGGGTCTTTATATCTAATGAAAGGCCAGTTTTCAATGGCATTAAAAGAATTAAAGGCTGCAGAAGAAATGGCCATCGCCTACGATTTGCCGTCCGTTGCGTTGGAGATTTATGACTATTTGAGTCAGTTATATGCCGCAATTGGGGAGCAGGCCTTGTCAGACAAATATTTCCGCAAGTATATCGAGGTAAAGCAGCAGTATTTTGGTGATTATCCGCGAAGTATGATTCAGGCTTGGGAGTTGCAAAATGAGAAACTCCACCATGTGGAATCCAAGAATGCCTATGAGCAGCGCTTACCGAGCGTTCTCTGCGTTTAAAATGAAGTTTTCAGTAACTAATTACAATCATTCCATTTCCGGATCGCACGCCTTGGTTATGTGTAACGTTCGATGTTCCTGTAGGAGTTACATAGCTGCTTCCGCCTCCCGCGCCTTCATAGCAACCTGATCCGCCACCATACCAACCGCCTCCGCCGCCAGTACCGGAACCTGCAGTATTAGAACCTCCAACTCCAAAACTTCCATTATTGTTGCCACCACAGGAACTATGACCTGTTGGACCCGCAATGCCTCCTGTGGTTTGCGTTCCTCCAGAACCGGTGTATTGGCAAGATGAACATGAAAAGCTACACCCATTGCCGCCTGTTAATCCACCCCCGGGACCTCCGGGTGCTGAATTGGTACCGCAATTGGATCCGGTGCCACCTCCGCCGCCTGCCACTACAATTCTGTCGCTCAGTCCATTGCCTCCACGGCGAATGTCTGATGCCCCGCCACCAGCTCCATAGCTATTACCTCCCCCATTACCTCCCCCATTATATCCCCCAGTATTTGAATTTCCGGCACCACCAACAATCAATTGTAGTACTTCTCCGGGCGTAACCTGTACCCTTGCCCGTACTCT
Organism: uncultured Candidatus Competibacteraceae bacterium; assembly: GCA_964578885.1. Taxonomy (GTDB): domain Bacteria; phylum Bacteroidota; class Bacteroidia; order CAIKAF01; family CAIKAF01; genus CAZRHR01. The sequence continues at coordinate 167,360 of CAZOEO010000002.1, forward strand.
CCCTCCCAATCCTAATGCTGCACTATTAGATGCAAACCCTTGAGCACCATATACATCTACATCAATATAATTTACACAAGGTGGTACAGTAAAGTTGGTAGGACTTCCCGAAAAGTTAAAGGTAACGCTTTGCCCTTGAGGTTGTGACGGACAACTACTTACCGTTACCGGTTGACTGACGGAAGTGGTACAACCATTTTGAACTACAGTAAGGGAAATCGTGTAGGTACCTCCAGCTGTCCAGGTGACATTATTCGATGTCGTAGAAGATGTGGAGGGTGTGCCATTGGGAAAAGTCCATGTAAGCGTTCCGTTCGCTGTGGTACTGATGGTGGCTGGTTGATTGATGATAGGTTGTACTGGATTCAACGAAATTGGGGCGGCTGGTAATGCATTCACCGTCACAATGGTGGTGGCCACCTGACTTGTACAACCAGAAACTACCGTGAAAAGTTGATATGTTCCGGATTGGTTAGGTTGCACAGAAGTTAGTGTGACAGAATTTGTATTTCCCGTAAATCCATTTGGGCCGCTCCACACATAGGTAGCACCTGCCTGAGGTGTGGTGCTTAGTGTTACTGTACTACCTGTACAAAATGTTCCGCCCCCGGAAATCGCTGGTAGCGGCGGAGCAATACAATTCCCACAGACCTCATTCCATCCATTTGAATTAAACACATTAAGGCATTCTGAGTCTGTATTAAAAATAATAAGACCTATGGCTGGATTGGCTATTTGATTTCTTTGGACGGTGGTTAATCTTGGCAATAAAGCACCTGCTTGTACACTTTGTACATCTAAAACCGATGAAGGATGCGGATTTTGGGTATTAATGCCCACGGACTGCCCGCATAAAATGGAGGCAGAAGTCCACAAAATGGCGGCCGTACTGCCGAAAAGAAGTAGTGCCTTTTTCATATTTAAAAGACTTTGGTCTTATAAATATAGTTTTTATGCATTAAGTTTTATGGGATTAGGTTAATATTTCCATTCAGAAAAGTCTCTGTGCCAGAAACATCTCTCACCCGAATTCTGTATACGTAAACGTCCGACTTTATTACGTTTCCTACGTTATCTTTCGTTCCGTTCCAAGGCTTATTTAAGTGATTGGTGAAATACAGCAAGTCTCCCCAACGATCGAAAATCCACATTTCATATTCTACAAAGTTTACCCCTTGCGCCATGAATGTATCATTGATTCCATCTCCATTTGGTGTGAATGTATTCGGTACATAGATGGCCGGCATATGCTTGATTTCAATGGGGAAATTGACTTCAGCTGTACAACCCCATTCGTTGGTAATTAGCAGGTATCCCATGTAATTACCGGGTTCAGCATAGGTATGAGTGAAATTTGATTCCGTGTACACAGTTCCATCTCCTGTTTCCCAATACCAACTGACAGGTGTGGGAAGAGAAGCTTCGGAAAATTGAACCACTGGATTTAAAATGGTGGTGACCTGGGGCGTTGTAACTGGTATCGCAATTGGCGTGGGCAATACCACAATACTCTTGCTTATGGTGTCAGAACAATTGTATGCATTTGTAACAATTAACTGAACATTAAATGTTCCAGCATTGTAGGTAACAATAGGCGTAGGATCGGTAGAAATTACATTGTTGTCTAAATCCCAGAGGTAAGTGAGATTGGTGCCACTTCCTGGCACAGACAAGTTACCAAGTTGCATGGTAAAAGTTTCACAAACGGGTCCCGCCGGCAGGTTAAAGTCTGCCACCGGGTCGTTGTACACTTCAATGGTAAGCGCGTCTGATGCCGCTTTTCCGCAACTATCGGTTACTACAAGCTGGTATTGAGTAGTCGTGGCTGGTAAGAGATTTTGCAAATTCATCGCAGTAGAACCATCAGACCATGCATATTGCAATGTTGGCCATCCTCCTGTCACTACCGGATTGATGTTAGATGTGAAACGTGGGCATGTCACGGAAATGTCTGGACCCACATTCACAGATAAAGGATCATAGTTGCGAATGGTTAACGTCTGGGTAAATGGTACCGTGGAACCGTCGCACAGCGTGTCTACAATGGTAATAATCAGGGTCTCATTTCCTTCAGGCGCGCTATCTCCCAATCCTGAAACCGGAATGGTAACACTGGTTTGGTTGGCCGCGAACTGAACGGTGGTGCTGATGTTGGCATAATCCGTTCCATTGGCAGCTGAACCTCCAATTTGAATGGGAGCGGTAAGTGCCTGATCCGTATTTACGTTCCGTGTTATGGTAAACGTGGCGATTCCGCAATCTTCTATGATGGAGGTTTTATCTAATGAAAGTCCAAAACCCGAAGTATTGGGCGCCAAAAAGGTGATAAATGTAGAGTCGCTGGAGGTATTGCCGCATACGTCTGTTACTGTAAATGGCACCCATCCCGTGGCAGTAGGAACAAAAGTGTAGTTTTGAGTGGTTGCTGCACCATTGTTCCAGTTGAAAGTATATAAAGGTGCACCGCCAGTAAATGTTCCATTCAACGTGCCTCCATTGCAATCCAGCGTTTGGTTCGGCCCAGCGTCTGCGATGAGGGGCTGATAATCCTGAATAAGAAAGCTAATGGCGGTAGATGATGTATTGCAACCTGTTCCTTGCACATTGATTAAAATGGTTTCATTGCCTTCCACCAGGGCGTCGCCAATCGGTACTATATTGATGGTGGCGGAAGCTTGTCCCGGAGCAAAGTTGATGGAAGACGGAATATTTTGATAGTCCACTCCATTGGTTGCCGTACCGCCAATATTCAGATTCACGGTGAGCGGCGTATTCAAGTTATTGGTCCTGGTAATGACCAATTGGGCTGTTCCACAACCTTCGTTTAATAAGGTGTCAATCGCCGAGGTGGTGTTGTTGGCTACGGCAAGAGAAAGGTTCGTCGATTGAAAAGAGCCGGCTTGCAAAAAAACAGCGGAATTTAATGCGTTATCTACTGCGTCTGCCACCGCAAGGGTAATGGTATAGGTGGAACAGGGAACCACGCGAATGGCAGCCCACATGGGAGCGGTGGCTCCTCCAAAATTATGCCCCTGATTCTGATTACAATTATCAACATAATACTGGCAATTCGTACAGGGGCCGGTAGAACAGCCCCAGTTCTGCCCGTTGTTTACATTGTTAATGGTGACAGGCGTATTGGCTGTTCCTGGAACAATGGCCACGTTCTGATTCACATAGTTGCCACCAGCAGGATTCGGCCCGGATAAAAAGAAGGCAAAAGCATCGTTGAAGGAGGAGTTCACATAAGTGTTATACTCAGATGACGCAAATACATATCGAAACTTGATGGTGTCTCCCTGTGGTATAAAGTTAAAGGTGAGTACAGCGGCGTTATTGGTGGATACCCCATTCAGCAACTGAGTCAAAAGGGGAAAGCCCGGAGTGCCTGCGGCAGTTTGAAAATTTCCTGGTGCAAAACCATTGGGTGGGTTTATCTGGCATGTAGATAAAACAATTCCATTGGTTAAACCTAGATTTGAGCCTGCGCCATTAAATGTTCCAATTTGTGTATTCGGATTCCCTTGAAAACTAACATTAGAAATTTGTGCGCCTGATCCTACCAACACATTTTGCACGTATTGGGTGGGGGTTTGTCCCCCGGCAGTTGTTACCTGGGAAAAGATATTTTGAGGCGTGGTTAAGACAAAAATAAAAATAATGGGTAACCAGTATCTCATGGGAATTGTGCTAAGGCCTATATTCAAAGATATTAAATTTACGCCATTTTTACCGATTTTTTGCTAAAATCTAAGAATCAATTTGATTTGTTCCAATACACGGGTGCTGGTAGGTGATTGCGCTTTAAACCATTTGTGAATGAGGGATTTGGTCTCAGCGTAATACTCGGAGTCCTGCATCCAAACTGTGTAATTCGGAATGAAATCCCTTGGTTTTTTTCCTGAAAACGCCACGCCCATTTTTACAAAAATGTCCGCCTCTCTGCTGCGTTGAAAACGGGGGCCAAAAAGCACGGGTAAACCATATACCGCAGGTTCAAGCACATTGTGTACCTGCTTTCCGAAACCACCACCCACATACGCTACTTTTCCAAGGCGATAACATTTTGAAAGCTGCCCTAAAACGTCCAGAATGATGACGTTGGGCGATTGCCATGGTTCTCCTTTTTCCAGACGGGTCCAGCGTTGTGTTTTCCCAGCCCATTGTTTATCCAATGCAGCCAAAAATGAAGGTTGCATTTGATGTGGTGCCACTACCCATAATACACTCGAATCGACTTCTATAAGAGCCGTTAAAGCCGCGATATCTTCTGGCCAAATGCTTCCTGCTATGGCCACTTTTTCCGGGAACGGCCATGTTGGTTCATTTTCCCAGGGACTGGCCGCAATGGCTTTTACCCTTTCAACCCTCGAATCTCCATCACAATGAACAGAAACCAATGTCCCCAGATGGCGCCGACACCAAGCCGTGGTGTCTTCGTCCTGGGTAGAAATAAATGCCGCTTTTTCTAACACTTGTCGCCATGGTTTGGCCCAGGACTTTTCCAAAAATCTGGATTTACCCCATCTGGCCGCCACCAGAACTGTCGGGATTTGGCGTCGATGAAGTTCTTCCCACATGTGCAGCCAAATCTCTGATTTTACAAATAAGGCCAGTCTTGGTTTCGATAAAGTCAAAAAACGAGCGGCATCTTCCGGCGTGTCCACAGGAAAACCAACCACTGCATCGGCGGGAAATTTTTGTCCGGGCGCAAAAAAACCGGACGGCGAATAAAAGCTTAATAAAATGGGAAGGTCTGGTCGCCATGCCTTTAATGCTTCTGCCACGGGTCGTATTTGTTCCCATTCTCCCGCTGAGGCACAATGTATCCAAACCGGAGATGTGGGCCAGCTCACTTCCGTTTTTTTCATTTTACATCGGCCGCGTGCTCCAGCATGAAACGGCGCCAGAAGCGGCTCCATGACCTTCATGATCCGCATGCCAACCCGGTAAAACTGCCGAATCATTAGGGATTACGAAACTCTATGTGCCGATATTTGTTCCGCGGGTAAAACGGAATAATCCAACCTGCTTTTACACCCAGCATCCATTCCAAACGATGGCCGGATTCCTGTGCTCCCAGGTCGAACTGATACCCGCGCATCGATTTTACCAATAACTGCATCACTTCTAAATGAACAAAAAAGTTGATGGTTTTGGAATTGGAAAAGTGTGTGTAGCCGACGGATTGAGAAAATACAAACCCAGCCGATAGCCTGTCGTATCCTCTGAGATAATCGCCTTCCAGTTGCGGAACAAAACCACTTAGCACAGAAATTCGGTTATGATATTCTGTATATCCTGCGCCTATTTGAAGATGCAAGCCAGTATTGGGGTTAAGTGACTTAAACGGCAGGATTTTTCCTAAAGTAGCCTGAAAAGCCATGCCTCTGAAACTTACATCCACAGCGGGAAAACTACCATCTGCCGCAATTAATGGTAATACCGTGGACAAAAGGGCGGTTTCTTTTGGAGCTGATCCAAAGAAATAATGACCTGAGCCTCCCAATAACCAATTGGAAGTCCACTTATATCGAACGTCACCTCCAATAAGATAAGCCGCATTATACCTATCGGCCAAGCTGCCAATGGGTGCCATAAATCCTCCGGAAGCCGAAACGGTAAACACAGCAAGTGAACTGTCTTTCGGACTCACCGTTTGTGCATGCCATTTTCCCAAAAAGAGACTTAAAAAAAGGATTAGCCACGCTTTTTTCATCGCATAAAAATAGCGCATTTCCATGGAACTGGAAAATGCGCTATCTGAACTAGGTTGCGTAATTCGCTGCGATGGCGTGATTACGGAATTAAAATATTTGAAAATGACCCTGAAATGGCCACCGTGTCTGGTGCCAAAGGATTTACATTGCTGGCGGAAACATTAAATGAACCACTGGCACGGGTTTGGCTTCTTGCGCTTAGAGTAATGGTTCCGGAAATACCTACAAAAGTGTTTGAAATGTCCGACGTGTCCGGAATATACACAAAGGGAGCAAAGCCTTTAAACAAAAAACTCATATCTGTGGTGCCTTGCTGATCCGGCATGGCTAGGGAAATATTTGCCCCGTCTTTAATGCCTGCAATCACTAAGGTATCTCCTTCTTTGCGACCTAATTGGGTGGAAGATTCCCAAGCTGCGCCATCGATAGTGGCTGTAAAATCTCCTAATACAGACAGTTTATCACAGCTGCTCAATAAACAGAGACTCACCAAGCCTCCCATCCAAATGATTGATTTCATGCTTTTTTTCCGGCAATATACAATGGATCTTCTTATTTGTGATGCAGAACGTGGTAAAAATCAATGCCATCTGCCTCACAAAGGGCTGTAATTCGGTGAAAAGATTAAAGAGGAAGATTCATTTCCTGGATTAATCTATCGCCACCCATTTGTCTGTGAATCACAAAACACACATAACGAATATCGGCCACAATGTTGCGGCACCGGTCAGGATCATAAATGATGTCGCTCATGGTCGATTCCCAGCTTCGGTCGAAATTGATGCCAATAAGTTCCCCGTTGCTGTTCAACACCGGGCTTCCGGAGTTTCCTCCGGTGGTATGATTGGAGGCAATAAACGCCACTTGAAGTTCTCCTGCGGCCGTCCCGTACTGTCCCCAGTTTTTACTTTTTAGTAGGGCCACAAAATCCTGGCCCAGGTGAAAATCCGGATCGTTGGGCATGTACTTCTGAAGCATGCCTGCGGCGGTGGTGTACCAATGATAATACACACCGTCTGCCGGAAAATATGGCTGTACTTTTCCAAACGATATGCGCAAAGTGCTGTTGGCATCCGGATACAGCAGTCTTTGGCCGGGATGATCCAGCAAATGATTGACGTACCGCTGCAACAAGACATCTCTTTGTGCATATGTTTTTTTCGCATTGGGTTCCAGGACCGTTGTCCGGGTGTCATCCAGTGCTTTTACCAAAAGCATCACAGCGTCTTTTCGCAACCTTTGGGCGGCATGGCCATCCGGATGTTCCAAAGCGGCCATGACAGACGAAGAATCTGCAAAAATGCTTTCCCGATAAAGTTGGGCCGCATATTTGGAAAGACCTGTCGCCCGAATGGCACGGATATGTTCTGTCGGTAAATATTTTTCCGGGGTATGTTTTAGAAAAGCGGGCATTACCGCTTCGAAAATGGCGGCATCTACATTTTTGTCCCACTGGGCATAGAAGGACCGTGCCTGAAGGATGAGCTGATCGGCCGTCGGCTTCAATTTACCTTCTTTTTCCAGATTGGATTGTTCAAAAGCGATTTTCATGAATTTTTGGGCAAATCCAAGAATCTCCGGACCGGACGAAAAAAGCTCACTATAGGTGTTGAGTGCCATGAGGTCTTCAGAAGATCCTGCATAGAGTTGATTAAATAACTGCAGCACTTCCTGCGGGCCGCCGGACATTAGATAGGCATTTTCTTGCGCCAGTTTTACATCTAAAGCTCCTAATTTCTTGAGGCCGCGGTTTTCACCAATCCATTTTTTCCAGTAGTTGGCAATGCGGCTTTGTTTAGACGCATAGCGAAGGGTGAGGGCTTCGGATTCCCGCATGGCGCGATTGATCACAGACAGGGCACGGTCTCTAATTTCTATGCGTGCCGGATTGATTTTCTCCATCAATAATTTTACCGCTGCTTGTGGAAGATATTGCTCTGTGCGTCCGGGAAAACCATACACCATGGTGAAATCGTTTTCCTGAACACCTTTGAGGCTCACCTGCAAGTGTCGGATGGGCGTATAGGGTTTGTTCTCTGGTGCGTAGGCGGCAGGAAGGTTTTGCGCATTGGCATACACCCGAAATACGGCGAAATCGCCCGTGTGTCTCGGCCACATCCAATTGTCGGCATCGTAACCATATTTTCCGATATATGAAGGGGGTGTAAGAACCAGTCGAATATCTTTAAAAGTCTCCTTTACAATAAGTTGAAATCTGTTTCCGTAAAAAATGGGTTTGATTTCGGCGGTATAATGGGTTCCTTTTACCGCATCGTCGATAATGCGTCGGATGTTTTGCTGACGCTGTGCTTCGTTATTCTCTGCACCCATTTGTACCATGGCTGTTACGTCTTCCATGCGAACAATCCTTGTGGCAGTAAGTCCGGGACAAGGAATCTCGTCTTTGGGTGTGGCAGCATAAAACCCGTCTCTCAAATAATTTTTTTCGAGGGTGCTGGCTTGCTGAATATAGTAATATCCGCAATGGTGATTGGTAAAAAGCAGACCCTGAGATGAAACCAGCTCTGAGGTGCATCCACCGCCGAAAATAAATACCGCATCTTTCAGCGAGGGCTGGCTGTTGGTAAATAAATCCGCGTAGGGAATGGTCAGGCCCATTTTTTTCATGTTGGCCTGCACGCTTTCCGGCATGGCATAGGGTAACCACATGCCTTCTACGGCCCAGAGATTCGAAAAGCTAAGGCTTCCTATTAAAAGCCAGAAAGAAACAATCAAACTTCGCATACCCATTTTATTCTTGACTTCAAAAGTAGGATTTCCTGCTATAAACCCGTCTTTATGGTGGGACGAAAAAAAATCAAAGCCTTCGTGATTTTTGAAAATAAATCCTGTATTATTGCAAAGTACCATGGGTGTCGTTACAAAAATTACCAACAATATCTCCGTTTCTGTCGAAACTCAGTTTCGGGAGAAACAATCTGACGTGGCGAACGGCTATTTCCTTTTTTCATATTTCATTACCATTGAAAATTTGGGTCAAACTCCTTGTCGTCTTTTAAGCAGGCATTGGCATATTTTAGACTCATCCGGCGAACACAGAGAAGTCACAGGAGATGGGGTAGTAGGTGAACAGCCCGTGCTCCGTCCCGGCGAACATTTTTCCTACGAATCAGCATGTAACTTTACCACGGAAATTGGAAAAATGCATGGCATCTTTTTCATGGAAAACCTTCTGACACACCAAACTTTTCAAGTGACCATTCCTGAGTTTCTGATGGTCATGCCAGCCAAACTCAATTAAATTGTCTTTTAAAAATCGTTTTTCCACTGGGAGTAAGCGAAATAAGAAAGTTTGGGGCGCTGGAAAATCTGAAAAATGCTGCAAATGGTTGAGAATTAAGAATTAATAAGACGAAATACTTTTAACAGCCACGTTCCACATTTACCTTTGTCCCTATGAATCCACGCATGATCCGTTTTATCATTTTGGCCATGTTTTCGGCCATGACGGGTTTAGTGGGTATCCAAATTATCTGGATACGTAAGGCAGTGGAACAGCGGGAAGAACAATTTAACCAGGAAGTTTTTGCTGCACTTGCCTCAATTTCACAGGCATATGAAAAAGAAGTATGGGCCAAACATATCGAACAAGTTTTGGATTGGTCGTCGTTGGAATCTGGCGTTCAGGGCATGATGGATTCCTTGCATCAAGTAACCTTGTGTCGGCCGAAAGACTCTATACCGGGCTTAACCACCACGCCAGATGGTGAGGTTTTTCTTCAATTGAGTTGGGAAGGCGGTTATCCCTTCGGGCGCGCGCCCAGAGGGCCTTTTAGCGATAATCAGGCTGCTCCCGGAATTTTTATTCCCCAGGCCGATTCTGATAATTATATCGAAAGTCTCGACCAAACCTATCGATTACTCACAGAAAGTCGTGACTTAATTGGGGATATGCTCCAGGATTTGGTGAGTCGTTTTGTTTTTACCCAGCAAGAAGAGGTAGATAGTGCCTTGCTAAGCAAGTTGGTAGAAGAAGAGTTTCATGCCCGTGGAATAAAAATGCCGGTGAAATACACGGTCTATCATCCATACCAGGAAATGATGGGATTTGGAACGCTGACAGATCGAAAGGCCATGGAGGCTTCACCTTACCGCATTTCCTTAAATGCAGAACCTTATCCCAATACCTTTGAATTGGTTCTGTTTTTTCCACATAAAAACCGTTTTCTACTGAGCAACATCATATTCTTGTTGGTGGCCTCGGCTTTTCTGATTCTCATCATTATTGGATCCTTTGCCTACACGATCAGCGTTATTTTTAAACAGAAACAGGTTCAAGAAATTAAGAACGACCTTATTAACAACATTACACACGAGCTGAAAACCCCCATTTCTACCATTTCACTGGCCGTTCAGGCCATGTCTGATCCGGGTATGCGCGAAATCGCTTCTTTAAGAGAAAAATATATTGAAGTGATTCGGGACGAAAATCACCGGTTGGGACAACTCGTAGAAAACGTTTTACAATCTGCGGTGTTCGATAGAGGCGATTTTCGGTTGAAAGTAAAGCGCATCGACTTGCATCAGCGCATTGAAAAAGTGTTGTCCAGCTTATCCATGCAGGCTCAATCTAAAGGTATCCGTATCAATAAAAACCTACACGCAAAACAAGTGAATGTAGAAGTAGATGATGTGATGATTACCAATTTGATTTTCAATCTCATGGATAATTCCATCAAGTATTCTGCTAAAGAAACACCGTATGTGACCTTATCTACCTGGGATGAGCCTCATTATTTTTGTTTTGAAGTGGCCGACAATGGCATCGGCATCTCCAAAGACGATCAGAAACGTATTTTCGAGAAATTATATCGCGTTCCCACCGGAAACGTCCATAACGTAAAAGGTTACGGATTGGGTCTGAGCTACGTAAAATCTATTGTAGAACGGCATCATGGCGAAATTTCCGTGAAAAGCGCCCTGGGAGAGGGCAGCCGTTTCACTGTGAAAATCCCTCTTAAACAACCTGAACAATCATAAAAGTTTTTAAATTGGCCCTATGGAAGAGATTAAACCTCGCGTACTTCTTGTTGAAGACGAAATTAATTTAGGTAACGTCCTGAAAGATTATTTGGAGTTTAAAGGGTATCAAATTGACCTTTGCACCAATGGTGAAGAAGGGTTTGATACTTTTACAAAACACCGGTACGACCTTTGCATCCTGGATATTATGCTTCCCATAAAGGATGGGTACACCTTGGCGAAAGAAATTCGTCAGGCCAACCAAAGTGTTCCTATTATTTTCCTGACAGCCAAAAGTTTGCCGGATGACAGAATCGAAGGATTCAAGTCTGGTGCAGACGATTACCTAACCAAGCCCTTCAATATGGAGGAATTGTTGTTACGTGTAAAAGCTGTGCTTAAACGTACTTCCGGATTACCTGGCGTAGCCGAAGACGATAAGGTGTTCGATATCGGTGCGTATCATTTCGACTCAACACGCCAAATGCTTACTTTGAAAGAGGGAGGCGAGGAACGTAAACTGACCTCCAAAGAATCTGAACTCTTACGATTGTTGGCTTTGAACCTCAATAAAACCCTGGATCGTACCCTGGCGCTCAAAACCATTTGGGGAGACGATTCTTATTTCAATGCTCGCTCAATGGACGTGTATATCACCAAGTTGAGAAAGTATTTGAGAGAGGATCCTCGTTTAGAAATCTTGAACGTTCACGGTAAAGGATTCAAGTTGTTGGTGAACGAAACCGCATAAGCCGGCTTCATGTCTATTTTTCGGATGCTGTGCTGCTGGCTGGTCACTTTGCTGCTAGCTGGTCAGGAAGTTTCCGTTCGCAGAATCGGTATTGAGCAAGGGCTTCCTTCGCAACGCATGTTCGATGTGGTGGCGCTCCCCGATGGTTTTATCTGGATGGCCACTTCGGCCGGACTCGTTCGTTTCGATGGCAGGGAATGTCTGGTTTTTACCACTTCCGATGGACTTCCCGACAACAGCATTAAGCGCATTGCTTATGAGCCACAAACACGTGCACTCTGGTTTATCACTTCACGGGGCAGAACCGGATGGGTGAATGCCAGGAATGAAGTGGTGATCCCCGCACAACCAAAGTTGCGCAGACTAGACATGGTGGAACTTGCTGCAGGGACGTCCGGCACCATGTGGTTGGCCGACGCTCATGGAGAAGTTATTGGCTATCAAAATGATAAAATTGTTCATCAAGTCCGGCTTTCTCCGGGAAAGGTAAATGGAATAGTGACCGATTCACTTGGTCGCATCTGGTTTCTTTCCTCACAGCCAGCCGCCTTGTGGGTTCTGAATCCCACTTTAACATCGCCACCTCGTCGGGTTTGGCAAAATCATGAAGAAAAGGTGGTAAGTCGGCCCGTCCTGTTGCCCAACGGCGATATGGCCATTTCCACATCATCCGGATTGTGGCGTTTTCAGCCCCATACAGAAGAGCTTCGTCCCATGATGATGACCGGTGAACTTCACCAGATGACTGTGCAATGCCTTTTACCCGATGAACATGGAAAAATGTGGCTTGGTACCACCGATGGACTCATGCAAATTGGGCGGAAAAATGGCAATTTGCAGCCATTGAAACGCGTTTTGCAGCATCATCACATTAAAGCTTTGGCCAAAGATTTTGAAGGAAATCTTTGGGCTGCCACGGCAAGTTCAGGACTGCTTTATATTCCGGATCAGTTTCTTTCGGTGCAATCGTACGGGTCGAAACCATCTGATCAAATGATTCAGGTGATGCAACTCACGCCTGATGGATTGCTTTGGGCCGGAAATGCGGAAGGAGTGGTTTTTAGCGGAGTTCCCAATGAGCCTGCGAAGGCCATTGCCTTATCTCAGCGAGTGCCTGTAACACAGCTTTGTATGGCTGGGAACCAAATGTGGATTGGAACCGAACAGGGTTTGTATCAGGCTACAAGACCGCACCAACCCATTTGGCCAGGCGAGAAAATCACGGCCATGACCACCGATCAGGAATCCTATTTGTACGTGGGAACCCAACGTACCCTGCATCGATTGCATCTTCCCAGCCAAAAGTGGAAATCGTATTATACGGGCGCTATTTCCGCGATGGTTTGGCATCCATTTGAGAAAACGGTATGGATAGCCACGCCACTCGGCATTCAGCGTTTTACGCCACAAGGCACACAAAAGTTGGTTTCCGCAGGTTTGCTTCGAGGCCAGGAAGTGTCGGATTTATGTTACGATCCAGAAAAAGATTTGCTTTGGGTAAGTACGTTGGGTGCGGGCATTTGGGCCTTACAGGGCCAGCGTCCTTTGATGCATATTTCGAGTAAACAAGGGTTGGTGTCCGACATGGTTTTTTCTATGCACTTGGATGATGATGGACATCTTTGGGCCGCTACCCCAAAAGGAATACACCAACTTGTATTTTCCGGAAACCGCCTTTCACAATTGATTTTGTGGGACAAAACTCATGGTTTACCTTCTTATGAAGTCAATCAGGTGAGTTGGTTTGAAGGAAAAGTATTTGCTGCCACCACTGCCGGTGTGGTATTTTTTGAGCCACAAAAGCCCAAATCTGAAGCATGGCCGCCTCCGGTTTATATTCATAAAGTTTTTGTGAATAATGTGTCCATGCCCTGGTCCGATACTTTATCGTTAAGGCCCTTTCAAAACAACATTCAGGTAGATGTGCGCGGAATTTCATTTCGTGACCCTTCGGGGATTCGTTATCAGTATACTTTGAACGGGTTAAGTTCAACCCCGGTGTTGACGTCTTCCGGCATTTTGTCTTTTCAGTCGCTTGCACCGGGTTGGTATCATTTGACCATTCAGGCTTTGAACCGAAACGGTGTGGCCAGCGCCCGTCCTGCCACTTTAACCATTTATATAGAACCGGCTTTTTGGCAAACCATGGTTTTTAAAATCGCGATGGTATGTCTCGTGATTTCTTTAGTAGGTCTATTGTTTTATCTGAGACTGCGTTGGGTGCGCCAGCGGGAGCGGGATAAAGCTGCCTTTACCCGAACCTTGAACGAACTGAAGCTTACTGCTTTGAAAGCCCAGATGAATCCACATTTTCTGTTCAATTCTCTCGGTTCCATTCAAAATCTGATTAATACGGACCGAAAAAAGGAGGCCAATCAATATTTGGCGCGTTTTGCCAAGTTGCTTCGGATGGTGCTCGACCAAAGCGACCAGCGGGAAGTTAGTTTGTCGGATACCATCGCTCAATTGGAACTTTATCTGAATCTGGAAAGTTTGCGTTTTTCTCAGGCATTTACGTATCAGATTTTTGCGCCACCGAATCCACAGACCATTCTCTTGCCACCGTTAATGATTCAGCCTTTTGTGGAAAATGCCATAAAACACGGTCTGCTTCCAAAGGGTGCCGATGCACATTTGGTGATTCGTTTTGAATTGCGACCCGATGACACTTTATATTGTTGTGTGGAAGACAATGGCATTGGTCGGGTGGAAAGAGAACTTCGGAAGGAACACAGTCGGGCCGATCATGTGAGTAAAGGTATTTCCATTACCCGGGACCGTTTACAATTGCTCAATGATCTTTCGTCTCGTAAAACCCAACTGCTTATCACAGATTTATACCATGCTCAAGGCCAGCCAGCCGGAACACGAGTTGAACTGATTTTTCCGTTATCTGAGGTGTCTTCACCAGAATAAACGCATCTCTGTAAAGCTTTTTTGCAGAAAGTGGAAAAGGAAATTAAATCAGCGTCTAACCGACGCGACTAACTTTAAAACAGAAAATGGATTCTCTTTAGCGTTTTAATTGCGCTTCCATGGTTTGCTTATCTGCATAGCCCATGTGATTCCAGTGTTCTTTTCCATCTCTAAAGATACGGATCACCGGAATAGCTTCAATCTGCAGGGCAGCGGACAAATCAGGATTTTGATCCACATCGATGCGCACTAATTTGAGTTGATCGCCATACTTTTTTTCAATGGCTTCCAGGTCCGGTTTCATTTGCATACATGGTCTGCACCATGGCGCGTAGAAATCGACAAGTACTTGTGGATGGCTTTGAATGAGGGTTTGGTATTCTTCCAAATTCATGCCTTTGGATCGTGGTGGTTCGGCTGCTGGTGGAACTTCTAATGGGAGACCGGCTGCTTTCCATTTTAGAAGACCACCTTCCATTTCATATACTTTTTTAAATCCATTTTTTCGAAGTAATTCAGTGGCGCTTTTGCTTCTGCCACCGCTGAAGCAATAGACAAAATAGGATCTTTCTCTATCTAATCCACCCAAGGCTTGTTCAAGGGTTCCGTCTGAAAAATTCAGGTTGGTAGCACCGGTGAGAAAACCTTCGCTAAACTCTCCGGGACTGCGTACGTCCAGGATAATGGCATCGGGAGTTTTCGATAATTTTTCAGAAAAACTATTGGCGTCTAGTACTTGTTGGCTGGTTGATGAACCACAGGCTGCCAGGAAGACAAGGACCATGAATAAGAATCCGGAACGTAGCATGAATGTCTTTTTTATTGGGATTAAAGATACCATGGTTATTTGGATGATAGAAGTGAAATTATTTTTTCTTTTTGGTAAGTAAACGATGGATGTCGTCTCCGACGGACCAGCCCATTAGGGCGCCAAGTCCGCCCATGATATAAGGATTTCCGGTAATGGCGCAGCCTTCCGGTGTGCAGCCCACCCAATACCAATAGGCCAATCCGGCGCTCATGCCCACTGCTGCTGGAAAAATCCAAAAGGCGGTCTTTTTCCAGTGATGAATGATTCTTTCCATGTGACAAAAATAAAGAGGATGTCGGACGCTCATCGTAACCAAAGTTACTTAAACCGCCACTGGAGGCCGATTTTTCCACCAATTTGCAGTGGATATATCTGATTCCAGTCACTTTCACTCAGATTCAGTACAGACCATTGTGTGAGAGCGCCCAGACTGATGCGCAGAGGGACTGGTGTCGGCTGCCACGAAATACCTAAACTGGCCTGTAAATCGAAGCGAAAAGGCTGCAGGTCGGTGGTATGGCCTACACGGGCGCTGGTTTTTTCTCCCATGGCCCAAACTTCGTTTTGGATGGGAATGCCCGCAATTCCGCCAATTTGGGTCCAATATCCAAACCTTTGCTGTGGAGGCTGCCAGCTAAGGCCAAGTCCAAGTGGAAATTGAACCCAACTCATGCTTTGCTGAATCCGTTGGGTGGTTTCTCCCAAAACCAGATCGGTACTTAGACTTGGGCCATCACTTTCTACCGCGCTGAGGTTGGGTGAAATCCACAGACCCTCTAATTTGCCCCATTGAGTAAAGATATCTGCTTTTTCATTATTGATTTGCAGTTGGTTAAAAGGAATGGTGGCCAGGTTTTCCCGGTTGGTCTGCACTTCTAGTGTCTGGTATTGCACGCCAACACGCCAGGTCCAACTAAACGGCGTTTGGGCAAAAGAACGTTGTCCTTCGGTATAAACGGCCATTTGAAAGGCAGGAAGCGTAGATTCTGAAAATCCTTGTCCGGTGCCAAAGACTGGCAGATAGTGCCCTTCGGAATCTGGCCCGGACATTTGTCCCAGAATTCCGGCTTCGAATCCCAGATGCCAAATGGTGGATTTGGGTGTTGTGGGGTGATTGATTTTGGGAATGGAATTTTCTGCAAAAAATTGAATTTCAGATGCTTTTTCTGGATAGAGAATTTTGTTTTCTTCCAAATAAATGGGTGTTTGTATGGCCGTAAATGGTTCTATATCAATTTGTTGAACGGTTACGGGCGAAAGGCCTGTATCTGTATTTTTTTTAGAAAATACAGGCAGGTGGTTAGTCGGTTGATTTTGAATTATTTCTGTTGTTTGGGGTGTGGACACTGTTTTTTCAGGTAAAATGGAGAAAGAATTTGTACTGGAAGCCAACTTGATGGGTTCTTGTAAGCGAATTGCGGTTTGGGGTTGTGTAATTTGTTGCGGTGAAAATTGTTGTCCCGTCCACCAGCCTAAACCAAACAACATGCAGGCAGCGGGGAGTGTAAGAAACCAGATGAGACGTCGCTGTCGTTTTCTTTGTTGATTTCTCAATAATTCATGCGTCACATTCCGCCAAATGTGGCCAGGCACCTGGGCTTGATGGTCTTGAAGTTGATTTTTGAACCACCGGTCTACATAATGAAAAGGCCACTGACTCATAGATGTTGATATTTTCCATGAGGCACTAATTCCGGCATCATTTCCCGGATTCTTTGTTGGAGTTGTTGTCTGGCGCGTGCCAGTTGCGACTTTGAGGTACCTTCTGAAATGCCAAGCATTTCGGCAATTTCTTTATGGGCGTAACCCTCGATGGCATAGAGGTTGAACACCATGCGATAGCCATCCGGAAGTTCTCTGACCAACTGCAGGACATCTTCTACATTGAAGTAGGCTTCAATTCCTTCCAAAGGTTCTGTTTCTGGGATATTCACTGATAATTCGGACGACCATTGGAGTGGATTTTTTTTCCGAAACTTTTCCAGTGCGGTATGTACCATGATGCGTCGGATCCAACCTTCCAGGCTGCCATCACCGCGGTAATCCCGCAAGTGGCTGAATACTTTTACAAATCCGTCCTGAAGAATGTCTTGTGCTTCAGATACATCTCTTGAAAAGCGGAGGCAAGTGGCATACATTTTCGGGGCAAAAAAGTGGTACAATTTGGCATAGGCCTTATGATCCCCGTTTTTGCAGGCTTCAATCAACGTGTCTATTTGTGCATTATTTAGCACATTCTCCAGGTGTAAATATTTTAATGCCAGCCGCTTCTGCGCTACAGGCGTTTCCGTAAGTTTTTCCATCGCAACCGCAAACCGGATCATATTGCATGGTGCAGACCCTGTCCGGAATGGGCGTTCCTACACAATCGGCAGGCGCCCTTTCTTTTTTCGCCTTACATCCCCAAATCAAGCCTAGAAGAATAAGAGTTGTGCTTGCTATTTTCATGGTGACTGAATGGCGTTATTTACAAAATATCGGTCGAAATATACAAAAAAAGAGGCTGTCCGATGAAAGACAGCCTCTTTTGAGTTTGGTTTAAAAACCTTATTGAACCAAAATCCGCAGGGTGGCAGTTTGGTCGCCTTGCGTTACATGCATGAAGTAAACGCCTTTAGCGTAGGTGTTCATTTGTTTGGTGAAAGAGCCGGTTACCGAGAAGGTATCCATCAATCTTCCTTGTACATCCATGATGGATACGCTGGCTTGATTCCAGCTTGCAGGTAATTGAACGTTCAATTCACCTTGCGTTGGGTTAGGACCGAATACCAAACCAAGTGATTGGGCGTCGGCAAAACCTAAGCAGTTTACAACCATCAGGTCGTCAGTAGCTGTTCCGGTACAACCATTGTTATCCACAAAGGTGTAAGTAATGGTGTAATTGCCGGGGTTGGTGTTTGGATCGAAAGAAGTTCCGGAAACGCCGGTTCCGGAGAACACGCCATTCGCAGGACTGGCACCGGCCAAAGTAACCAAGCCATTGGTGGTACATACAGAGTCGATACCCAGGTCAAAGGTAACGGTAGGTAATGGGTTTACGGTAATGGTTACAGTAGCCGTATCAGAACATCCATTGCTTCCGGTTCCAATTACCATGTAGGAGTCGGTTCCGGCAGGAGTAAAGGCGACTCCATCCTGTACGTTGTTGTTCCAAACGAGGTTAGGTGCGCCTGAAGCGGTCAGCGTTACGCTGCTTCCTTGACAGATGCTGTTGCTGCTGGATTGAATAGCCAATACAGGTGCTGGATTAACGGTTGGTGTTACAGAAACGGTGTCTGTACAACCATCTGTTCCATATCCAATTACAGTGTAGGTGAGAGGTTGAACGGCGAAAGGTACACCATTCTGCACTCCATTGTCCCAAGTGTAAGTAGAGGCTCCAGAGGCGGTTAGGGTTAAATTGTCGCCTTCACAAATGGTGGTTGCAGATTGTGTAACAGATACCGTTGGGCTGGTTCCAACAGGAATGGTTACAGCTGCCGTGTTAGAACAGTTGTTCTGATCTGTACCCGTTACCGTGTAAGTCAGGGTAGAAGAGGGGGTAAAGGCCACGCCGTTTTGTACGCCATTGTCCCATGATAGATTCGGCGCACCGGCAGCCGTCAGGGTGACGGGAACACCATCACATGCTGTAGTTGGAGATGCGTTAACCGTTACGTTAGGAAGAGGATTTACTGTTACGTCTACAGGAGCGGAAGTAATGGTACAACCAGATGCTAATGTATTAGACACTGTGTAAGAACCGGAAGCGTTTACTGTGATAGTGTTTCCGGTAGCATTGTTGCTCCAGGTGTTATTGATAGCCGAACTGCTCACCAACTGAACCGAGTCGCCCTGACAAAAGTTGGTTGGTCCGTTTGCTGTGGCAATTACGGTGTTTGAAACAGCAAAAGTTACATTATAGTTTTCCAAACCGCTGCCGCAAGTTAATCCGGCCATGAATGTTGGTAAAATCGCTGCGGAATAGGTTCCGGCTGTGGCATAGGTATGCGTTACGGTTACCGTTTGGCAAGGATTGGTTTCAGCAGAGGCGAAAATGCCCAGGTTTGCACAATCACCGTTGGTTAGAGCCGCAAGTGCGGGGAAACGAGCCTGAATGGTCATGGTAACCGTGGCAGGTGCATTCAGGGTGAAACGGAACCAGTCGGTGTCTCTGGTGGAACCTGTTATGTTGACAGTACCGGTGTAGGTAGTGGTACAACCTGGTGCTAAATCCATATATACTGGCGTAGATGCATTACAACCTCCATTGCTATTTTGACCGCAAGCTTCTGTTTCGGCAATGGCGCCCGGGGCTGGTGTAACCGAACAGCTGGGTGTGTAAACGACTTCATCTAATCCGATGTAGTCTGAGTTGTTTCCATTGGGTCCTCCACCGGTTACAAAATAGCGAAAAGCGAAACGGCCGGTTTGTGGTGCAGATAAACCTGAAATCACCACGGCGAATTTCGTCCAGGTGGTTGGATAGTTAGTTGCTCCAGCCTGTAAGTTTGGGTTAATGGTTAACAACACATTGGTAAAATCACCTACTGAAGTTTCTGTGTTTCCTGTGTTGCTGCTTGATCCCATGGTGCTCATTCGTACTTCAAGACGATCGGGAAATGACGCATTGGCAGCCGTTCTGGTGTAAAACGTAAGGATACCACCATTTTCAAGGGTTACCACAGGTGTAACTAACCATGAAGAAATGGTACCTGTACCGGCCGTAGACTGAAAGTTGGCGGCTATATACTGATTTGAAACATTATCCGTAGACATGAAAACAGAGCCATCTCCTTGGAACCAGCCCGTCGTATTCGTTCCTAAGGGTTGACTTTGGTTAGAAATAACCCATCCAGCTGAAGTAAGTCCGGGGACATTGACAAAGCTTTCATTTAAGCCCTGCGCTCCCAATGTACCGAACATTCCAGCCGCGATAACGGACAAACAAAATTTGTACAAGTTTTTCATAATGAAGGCGTTTCATTGTTAATATTTCACAAATATAATACTTTGCCGCGTTTGGAGTATGTTTTAGAGGTTTTAAAATATGCGTAAATGGATAAAAAAAAGCAGACTTCTTACGAAGTCTGCTTTCAAAAATTTTCCTAAAATATAGGGTGAAAACTATTTCTTTGGATAGTATTCGTCGGAAACCGTTAGCTTGTGGCGACCTCTGCGACGACGCGCAGCCAGAACTCTACGCCCGTTTGCTGTGGCCATACGGTTACGGAAACCGTGTTTGTTTCTCCGCTTACGAATGGAAGGCTGGAAGGTTCTTTTAGACATCGCTCACTCGTTTTATCTGTTTTTCAAAAAATTATTTTATCCTTTTTCCAAAGGGATTGCAAAAGTAAGGATTTAATTTTTTCTCCCAAATTTTTTTCAACATGATTTTGTAAAAACTTGGACAATTAGCTGGATTTGCGACGTTGAGCACGCTCATACACAAACAAATTGGCCACCACTCCGCCTACAATCAGTAACATACCGGCAATGTTGCTCCAATCGTAGGATTCTCCGAAAAACAGCACCCCAAACCCTAATCCATAGACCAAACCCAAATATTGAAGGGATGAAATGGCGGCGGCTTTTTCTGCCATAAACGCTTTGGTCATGGCCATTTGCGCGAATTGGGTGAAAATGCCGGCCAACCCCAGCCAAATCCAATCTACTCCCACCGGCCACACCCAATCCATCCAGGCCCAGGGCAGAATCAACGGAAAGGCCACCAACGGAAAATAAAAAACCACCACCGACGGATGCTCGGTAGGCGCCGCTTTGCGAATCATGGTGTAAGCCAATGCAGAAAATAGGGCACTACCCACTCCCAATGCCAAATACGCCGGCGAAAGCGCCTCGCTGCTCCAGTGCAAAACCAAAACACCTCCAAAAGAAAGCAGGAAAAATGGCCACTGCCACTTTACCAACTTTTCTCCCAACAACCAACTCGACAATAAAACAGTGAAAATGGGGGAAATATATTGGAGCGAAATGGCGGTAGCCAAGGGCAGAAATTTTAACGTCACAAAGTAAGCCGTTAACCCAATGGTGCCAAAAATTCCACGCAAAATCAAGACTTTCTTGTTGTTACCCCAAGGTCTGATACCCAAACGATATAACTGTGATCCGGTAAAAAGCAAGGTGATGGCCGCCCGGAATAAAATGATTTGGGTGGCCGGAAGATGGTGTATTTGTTTCACGCTTACATTCATCAGGGCAAACCACAGGGTAGAAAGCAGCATGAATTGTGCGCCCGGTCTTATGGCCTTTATCATGGCCCAAAGGTCTTCTTTTCTTACGAAACGGCCACAACGATGAACCCAATTTTCCTGCTCCGATGTGGCAAATGCCTTTTGCGCCGCTTTTTTCCGAATCTATGCGCGTTGAAAAAACGCCTTTTTCATGTTCCTGCATCCCATGCCAGGTTTTAAAAAATCCGGGCACATGCGTTTCCCAAAAAGGGAATCCTACCTTTGTGTCATGGCGTTGGCTTTTCCTGCAGATGTAGCTCCACAATTTCAATCCTGGCTGGTTTTTTTAGAGAATGCCGGGGGTTGGCATCAATGGATGCGCCAACTAAATAAAGATCTCGGACCATTGATGGGTTCCGAGCAAACGCTGGAAACAGCGTCTCGTTTGGAGGATGTATATGCCAGCGTGCTTACCCTGATGCAAGACGCCATGGTGAATGCACCGCAAGCTTTGACGTCATGTTTGTACCAAACTGATGTTCCGGAAAACTGGCTGGCACATCAGCCGTTGACGGCCGAATGGTTGGCCAAAGCGGTTATGTGGCGCACGCTTCAAAAAGTGATTTTTAGATACCAATTCACTCATCCTGTTTAGAAATTGCTTAGTTTAAACCAGAATATCACGGACATGCCAAAGCGGGCTTGGAAAATAGGGTTTGAATTAGGATGGAGCGGACTGGCTTTTTTGTTTTTCTTGATTTTGGGCGGCTTTTTGGGTGCCATCCGCCAGGATAAAGCATGGTATGTTCAGAAAACACTGAAAGTTAGGGAGGAACTGCGAGAGAAAGAACGCCGAACCAACCATTTGATTCAAAATTTTATTTCACATCCGGAATGGCATCTGGACCTGGCAGCGGTGGGGGAAGAAGAAGGCATTTTCTTGTTTGTTTACCGGAACGATACGCTAGTGCAATGGTCTACCGCCCGCGTGCCCATGCCTCAATACAGTTTCGACGACGATTTTCTGCTGGATGTCATGAAACTCCGTAATGGTTGGTATCGGGTGGTGCGAACCACGCACGGCCCTTATACCGTGGTCGGACTGATTCTGGTAAAACGGGATTATTTTATCAACAATGAATTTCTGGTAGATGGGTTTGTAGAGGATTTCGGATTGAACAAAGAAGTGCAATTGGCGGTGGATCCTTTTGCGTCAGATTTTCATGTGACCGACGATCAGGGCCGATTTTTATTTGCATTGGTGTTCGACCCGGAAGGGGAAGGACAATTGCGTTTTGCCTCTTTGGCCGGGTTGTCTTTTCTGATGGCCTTGTTCGCTTTTCTGATTTTTCTCTATCAGCTGGGGTCCCTCCGTTTTTTCCGAAAGCGTCCCCTCCTTCATATTGTACTTTTCACGGTTTTTGTGACCATTCTCAGGTGGCTCAACCTTCATTTTCGCTTTCCGAAAGTCTTGTATGAACTTACTTTGTTCAATCCCGAAGTGTTCGCATCGTCGGCTTTCTTGCCCAATCTTGGTGATTTTCTTTTACATGTGATTTTGCTCACGGCCTGGCTCGTGCTGGTCTTCGTGAATCTCTCCAAATATCGTTTTCGGTCTCCTCAGATTCCGGCGGTAAAGGGTTGGATTCTTTTTTTTGGCTCGCTGGCGGCTGTATTTTCTTTTCTGGTGCATTACTTGATTCGCACCCTGATTTTCGATTCTAATTTATCCTTCGACTTATCTAATATTCTGGATCTTTCCGCATATTCTTTCATCGGGTTTAGCCTCATTACGCTATTGCTGGTCGATTACTTCATCATTATACACTTTTGCTCGAAAATGCTGGCCCGGGTTATTCGCCCATCCTGGCCCATGTTGCTCATTTTAACTTTTATTCCGTTTCTCGCCATTGCACTCATTGGGCTTTTAGTCAATCAGTTGGATTTTCTTTCTCTGCTTTTACCTTATTTTATTTTTGTCTCGGTACTGTGGGTGCATTTTCGCCCGAAACCGGTGCTGGATTTTTACGCTTTTCTGCCGGCACTCGTTCTTTTTTCCGGTTTTGCGACCTATTTGTTATGGAATTTGAACAGCGAAAAAGAGCGGGAGCAGCGGAAAGTACTGGTGGTGAAAATTGCCGAGGAACAGGACCACGTAGCGGAATTTCTTTTTCGCGATGCAGCAGAAGCCATGCGCCGCGATCCCGTGATCCGACATCATTTGTTCGCCAACTTCCGGTCTTATCCCTACGAGCTATTTGAACGAATCGCCCAACGCTACTTCGCAGGTTACTGGAGCAAATACGCTTTGGTGATTATGCCGGTAGATGAAGTGGAGCTGGAAGAGGTGAAAAAGGATAGTTGGTATGCCGATCCAGATTTACTGGATTATGAAAATGCCATCGAAAAATTTGGGATTCCCACAGCCAGTCCGGAGCTTTTCTTTCTTGGAAATGCGTATGGAAAAGTAAGTTATATCGGAAAAATTCGGGTGGAAAAGCAAGAAGGACAAGATACCCTGGTGAAATACATCTATCTGGAATTTATTTCTAAAATGGTAACCCAGGTCATGGGCTTTCCGGAATTGCTGTTGGACCAGTCGGTGATTCGTCCGGTGCATTTGGGCAATTATAGTTATGCGATATATAAAGAAGGTCGGCTTTCTGTTTCGGCCGGTGGTTTTGCGTTTCCCATAGAGCAATCGGTTTTTGGGTACACGGGTTTGGATTTAACTTTTTTAGATTTTAATGGGTTTAATCACCTGATTTATCGCGTCAGTCCAGACCGGACCATTGTGGTGAGTTTGCCCCATCCACGCTTTTTGGATATTCTGAATCCCTACGCATACCTGCTGCTGTATTTCAGCTTTATTCTGTTTTTGTTCGTGAGTTACCGCTACTATTTTCACAATACGGGTCAGGGGTTGCGTCTCACGCTCAAAGGCCGGATTCAGTTGACCATTTTGTTGATTTTATTGGTGTCTTTGGTTTTGGTGGGACTTGGAATTCATGACTTTATCACCACCCAGTTCGACCGTAAGAACCGTGGCACCATCGAAGAAAAAGTCAATGCCATTCTTTCTGAGCTGAAAACCGAATTGGAAGGCGGAACGCGATCTCTGCAGCATCGGGAATCGCTGAATTATGTGTTGACCCGCTATGCCAACATCTTTTTTACTGACATCAATCTGTACGATGCGCAGGGAATGTTGATGGCGAGTTCACGGGAAGCCATTTTTAATGAAGGATTGGTGGCCCGGCAAATGGATCCCAGGGCATACGACGAATTGGCCCAGAAAAAGCAACCTAAATTTCTTCATAAAGAGCGTATTGGGAAATTTCAATACTTGTCTGCTTATGCCGTGTTTCGCGATAGAAACGGAGAGGTCATTGGTTATGTAAACCTTCCTTACTTTTTGAGGCAAAACGATTTGCGGGAGGAATTGTCCTCTTCGCTGTTGGCTTTGATCAATATTTACAGCTTGCTCATCGTGGCGTCGATGGCCGTGAGTCTGGTGATGGCCAATCGTCTTACGACCCCGTTGTCCATTTTACAGGTGAAAATTTCTCAACTGCGCCTTGGCCGGAAAAATGAGATTATTGATTATCGCGGGCAAGACGAAATTTCCGGTCTGGTTTCGGAATATAACCGCATGGTCAGGGAGTTGGAGCAAAGTGCCACTTTGCTGGCCCGAAGCGAGCGAGAATCTGCCTGGAAGGAAATGGCGCGTCAGGTGGCCCATGAGGTAAAAAATCCGCTCACGCCCATGAAACTAAGTGTGCAGTATTTACTAAAAGCCTGGGAAGACGGAAAACCAGATTTCGATCAGCGTTTACGCCGATTCCGGGATGCCATGCTAGACCAGATTGAAACCCTGTCGGCCATTGCGTCCGAATTTTCGTATTTCGCTAAACTCCCGGAAACCCATCCCGTAACCCTCGATCTGATTCTATTGGTGGAAAATTGCGTGGCTTTCTTCCGGAATAATGAAGAAGGCGTGTCGATAACCTTAGAAACCAAAGGCATTTCACAGGCTTTGGTGAAGGCCGACCGGGACCAAATGCTTAGGGTGTTTAATAATCTCATTAGGAATGCATTGCAAGCTATTCCAGAAGATCGGACAGGACAGGTGCAGATTCGGATTTTTGAAAATAACGACCAGATTTGGGTTGAAGTTACGGATAATGGCATGGGTATTCCGGTGGACATCAGAGAGAAAATCTTTGCGCCCAATTTTACGACCAAAGGTTCGGGAATGGGGTTAGGATTAGCCATGACCCGCACCATTCTCGAGAATGTGGATGGAATCATTGAATTTTCCACGGAAGATGGCGTTGGAACTACTTTCCGGATTCGTTTGCCAAAAGCCTGAGTCAACTGCAACTTTTTTCGCCCTATCGGGTTAAACAAGCGTGATTTCTGATCAGGAAAAAGAGAGAAAACCATGACATCAACACAAATAAATCAACCCCGTCGGTGGCTTTTGGCCGGAGGAACCGGACTCATTGGTCAGCATCTGGCGAAAGTGTTACGGGAAAAAGGCCATGAGGTGAAGGTGTTGAGCCGAAAAGGGCCGGAAGGTTGGGCGCCGGGCGAAAAACCACTTCCTGCATCCGTTTTCCGGGACATTGATGTAGTGGTGAATTTGGCCGGTGCCTCGGTGGGAGAAGGACGCTGGACGCCAGCTCGGAAAAGGGAATTGTTGAGCAGCCGTTTAGCTCCCATTCAGACTTTGCAGGAATCTCTGGAACAAGTTGAAAACAAGCCTTTTGTGATTCAGGCGTCGGCCATTGGGTATTATGGTACGATGGCGCAGGACGCCGATTTTACGGAGCAAAACGGACCGGGAGAAGATTTTCTGGCGAACCTTTGCGTAGCCTGGGAAGCGGCGGCAAAACGCTTTGAACCCGTTTCCGGTGGATTGGCCATTGTACGCATTGGCGTGGTCCTGGATGCTCAGGGCGGCGCATTTCCCAAAATGATTTTCCCCATTCGTTGGTTTGCCGGAGCGGCGCCCGGAAGCGGACAACAGGGCGTATCGTGGATACATATTGAGGATGTGATTCAGGCCATCTTGTTTATCGAAGAAAACCGCCATCAAGGTGTATTTAATTTAGTGGCACCGGACCCGCAATCCATGCAATCCTTCATGAAAGAAGCCGCACGGCAGTTGCATCGTCCTTTTTGGCCATTTCCATTGCCCGGCATGCTGTTGAAGATGGCCATGGGTGAGCAGGCCGATCTGGTGTTGAAAGGAAATCGGGTGTATCCTTCGCGATTATTGGACGCCGGTTATACATTTCGGTTCTCCACCTTGCCGAATGCGCTGAAGAATCTATTTACTTTGCAGCCATGAAAGAAAAAGCATCCAGGCGCATTAGTGCTGCGGCCTTGCGCAGGTCTTTTCGCCTTTTTGCCTTTGCGGCGCCCTGGAAAGGTTATTTTTGGGTGGGCATGATTTGCTTACTGATTTCGTCCGTGAGTTCCCTGGCCCTTTTTTCCAGCATGGGCAAACTGATAGATGCCCAAATTGGTGTAAAGCCGGAGGTGGTGCTGCAAATTCTCGGATGGATCGGTATTATTCTAATTGTGCAGGTGATTACTGCTTATCTGCGTATTTACACTTTTGCCGTAGTCTCTGAAAATACGGTGGCGCGCATCCGTAATGAGGTCTATGGGAGGTTAATTCGTTTGCCCATGGAATATTTTTCCAAACATAGGGTAGGGGAGTTGAATAGTAGAATCAGTTCAGATATTGCTTCCATTCGCGATTCCATGACCACTTTTTTGGCGGAATTTATCCGCCAGACGGTAACGGTGGTGGGTTCCGTGGTTATTTTGTTGGGAACGTCGGTGAAATTGGCCTTGTTCATGGTGGGTACCCTTCCCCTCATGGTGTTGGTGGCGGTAATTTTTGGAAAAAGAGTCCGCAAACTTTCAAAGCAGGCTCAGCAGGAAGTGGCCGACGCTTCTACCGCTGCAGAAGAAACCCTGCAAGCCATTGCTACGGTGAAAGCTTTTTCGCGCGAATCCTATGAATCCGAGCGTTATGCCCGCATCAATACATCCATTATTTCTACCGGATTAAGGAATGCCGTTTGGCGTGGATCCTTCGCTTCTTTTATCATCGTTTTTATTTTTGGCGCTGTGGCCGCCATTGTTTGGTTTGGGTCTGGCATGGTGGGTTCCGGCGAAATTTCTCAGGGAGATTTGTTTCAGTTTTTCCTTTTATCCGTATTTATGGCTGGCTCCGTGGGCGGATTGGCAGATACCTACGGTCAAATCCAGAAAGCGGTAGGTGCCACCGAACATTTGTTGGATATTTTGGAAGAAACACCGGAAAAAACTTTGGCTGAAACGGCTGGTTTACCGGAAAAGCCAAAAGGGAAACTGGTTTTGGAAAATCTGAGTTTTACCTATCCAACCGAGGGTGCACAGCCTGTTTTACGTCATGTAAACATGACCATAGAAGCCGGACAGAAAGTGGCTGTCGTTGGTGCCAGCGGTGCAGGAAAATCGACCCTTGCGCATATTCTACTTCGTTTTTATACGCCGCAATCCGGAACCCTTTATTTGGATGGAATGGATGCGGCGCACATGCCGCTGGAAGTTTGGAGAAGGGCATTCGCTTTGGTTCCGCAAGATATTTTGTTGTTTGGCGGTACGTTGATGGATAACATTCGTTACGGCCGGCTCGATGCTACTCCGGAAGAAGTGCAAGAAGCGGCCCAAAAGGCTTTTGCACACGACTTTATCATGGGATTTCCGCAAGGTTACCAAACCCTGGTGGGCGAACGGGGAACTCGCTTGTCCGGTGGTCAGCGGCAACGGGTGGCCATCGCCCGTGCGATTTTGGCCGATCCGGCCGTTTTGGTGTTGGATGAAGCCACCAGTGCTCTGGATGCCGCCGCAGAAAAGGAAGTACAAATGGCGCTGCAAACCTTAATGAAAGGAAGAACCAGTATTGTTATTGCCCACAGACTCTCCACCATTAGAGATGCTGAACAAATTTTAGTGTTAGATCAGGGGAAAATTGTGGAACAAGGAAGTCATGATCAACTAATGAGCCAACGCGGTTTGTACGAAACCCTGGTGAAACTCTCTGCCTCCCGGGACGAAATTCCAAGTGTATGAATGTAATGTTTTGGACGGCCCTCGCCCAGGAAGGTTGGGTTATGGGGATATTTGCCCTTCTGATTGTGATGATGTTGGCCTTAGATTTGGGACTGGTGAATCGCAAAAGCCATGTGGTTTCTAATAAAGAAGCCATCCTTTGGTCCGTCACCTGGATTGGTTTGGCCATGGCCTTTTCCGGATTTTTATGGTGGATTAATCCACCGGAGGTCGCAGATGAACTTTTGGTTCAGTTTCAGACGGCCTATTGGATCGAAAAGGCCCTTTCTGTTGATAATCTTTTCGTATTCATTTTGGTCTTTCAATATTTCAATGTTCCACAGGCCTATCATCACAAAGTCTTGTTTTGGGGAATTTTAGGTGCCATTGGTATGCGTGCTCTGTTTATTTTTACCGGCACAGGCCTCATTTCCCTGACCTACTTTCCTGAATTTATGGTAGGCGGGCATGCGGTTCGCATCAATGGATTACTGACCTTGTTCGGACTGTTTCTGGTATGGATGGGGTTCCGATCGGCGTTTGCCTCCACCGAGGACGACAAGGAAAAAGATTTTAGTAAAAGTCCCGGCGCCCGTTTCATTCACATGTTTTTCCATGTGAGCAAGGAATACGATGGAGATCGTTTTTTCACCCGGGAAAATGGCGTGAAGTTAGCCACGCCTCTTTTGGTAGTGGTGGCGGTGGTTGAATTTACCGATTTGCTTTTTGCCGTGGATTCCATTCCGGCCATTTTTGCCGTTTCAGATCAGCCGCTTATCCTTTATACATCCAATATTTTTGCCATTCTGGGGCTGCGGTCGCTGTATTTTTTGTTGGCCAACTTTATGAGTCATTTTCGGTTTTTGAAGTACGGCCTGGCGTTCATTCTCAGTTTTATCGGTTTGAAAATGGTATTGGCTCCCATTTTTCACATGCCTTCCAGCCTTTCGTTGGGTATTGTTTTGGGCGTGCTACTGCTGTCCAGCGCGCTGTCCTGGGTGATTCCGGAGGAAAAGGAATCCTGACTTTTATTTTTTAGAACACTTTTCGCAACCTTTTGGGTTTTTAAAGGCATTTCGCCAGCGTCGGAAAACGAAAACCATGGCGACGATGCCGAGAATCCAGACCAAAAAAGTTTGTCCGTCCATGGGTTTATGCCATAAGATGATACGTGAGCAATGCACCTAAATAGGCCAGGATTCCCATTCCAATCCATTGAAATAAAGTGAGTTTCCAACTTCTGGTTTCCTTGTAGACCACCGCGACGGTGCTAAGACATTGCAAGGCAAACGCGTAAAAAATCATGAGAGAAAAGGCAGTGGCCGGCGTGAATACTGGTTTCCCATTATCGGCACGGACTTCTTGCAGCATTCTTTGTCTAATCGGTTGAAATTCTTCCGTTTCGCCCAAGGAATAGACCACGGAAAGGGTGCTGACAAAGACCTCACGTGCGGCGAAAGAGGCAATCAGTGCAATGCCAATTTTCCAATCATAGCCCAACGGTGCAATCACCGGTTCTATGGCATGCCCCAACATGCCCATGTAAGAATGTTTTAAACGTTCTGCTTCAAAATGGTTCCTGAGGCTATCGTGTTCGTATTCAGGAAACTGTGTAAAGGCCAGGTTTTCGTTTTGGTCGATTTGTTCCATGCGGGCCGGTGGGCCATAAGAAGACAGGAGCCAAAGCAGGACGGAAACCGCCACAATCACTTTTCCCGCTTCCATGACAAAGGAATTCGCTTTATGATATGCCACCAACGCCATGTCTTTGAAAGAGGGAAACCGGTACACCGGAAGCTCGATCATCAGGAAACTGGGTGTTTGGCTTTTCAGAATTTTTTTAAGTAAAAAGGCGACCAACAAGGCCATTCCCGCTCCCAAAACATAGAGCGCAAGCAGGGCCAATCCCTGAAGTTGAAAAGGACCATATTGTATATCCGGAACAGAAAGTCCGATTAAAATGACATACACGGGAATTCGTGCAGAACAGGACATGAATGGTGTGACCAGCAAGGTGATAAGTCTTTCTCTCGGATGTGAAATATTTCTGGTGGATAAGATGGCAGGAATGGCGCAAGCCACCCCGGAAACCAATGGTACCATACTTTTTCCATGTAAACCCAAAGGCCGCATCCAACGGTCCATGAGAAAAACCACCCTGGACATATAACCGGTGTCTTCCAAAAGGGCGAGAAACAAAAAGAGCAGGACGATTTGGGGAATAAAGATGACAACACCTCCTATTCCGGGAATAAGTCCTTGAATAATAAGTTCTTGTATTGCTCCTTCCGGTTGCATACCACCCATCCATTCACTCAATGCGGCAAAGCCTCCATCGATCCATTCCATGGGTTTTTCCGCCCAACTGAAAATGGCTTGAAACAGGACGGTAAGGATGCCTAGAAAAAGGACGTATCCGCCGATGGGATGTAGTGCTATTTTGTCCAGTTTTCGGGTAAAAGAAGGTCTTTCTTGTGTTTCATGGGTTCTGGACAAAGACAATGCTTCAGCCACATGT
Source organism: uncultured Candidatus Competibacteraceae bacterium (assembly GCA_964578885.1). Classification (GTDB taxonomy): domain Bacteria; phylum Bacteroidota; class Bacteroidia; order CAIKAF01; family CAIKAF01; genus CAZRHR01. The sequence continues at coordinate 198,345 of CAZOEO010000002.1, forward strand.
CTGTAACGAAGTTTGGTTTCTTCCAAACTGAGCGATTTAGCTGAGACCTGGAAGGTGGATTGCCATGCTTGCATACCGGGCGTATCGGTGAGGGCGCGGCCTTTTAAAAAACTAAGGTAGGGCTGGTTGGTTTCCGTAAGTTGCTGTAAGGCAAACAACGCTTCTTCCGATATCTGAGGATTCGCAGCGGCAGATGGAGCTGCTATTGAAAAAGATTGATTTTTTAAAAGTTGGAAAAGGGGCTGAAGGGTTTTCGCCTTTTTGGCGGCGCTAGTGATGACAGGAACGCCCAAAAAAGAAGAAAGGGCATGCGTATTCCATTGAATTACTTGCTCTTCTGCCTGGTCAATCATGTTCAACAGCAAGGCGCAAGGCAACCCGATATCCATGATTTGTCCCGCCAGAAATAATCCCCTGTCCGGATGTACAGCGTCCACTACAATTAAAACAGCATCAGGCTTTTTGTCTGCTTCCGTTAAATGTGTAAAAACCACACGTTCATCTTCCGCCTGGGGAAACAGGGTATACGTTCCGGGTAAATCAGTGATTTGGATTTCAGCGTCTCCCTGCTTCCAGATGCCTTGTTTTTTTTCCACCGTAACCCCGGGATAATTGCCCACCTTTTGCCTCAATCCGGTAAGTTGATTGAACAGGGTCGATTTTCCCACATTGGGGGTGCCGGCAATGGCTACGTGAAATAGTTTAGTCTTCATGTGTTGTAAGCAAAAGCAGTTCGGCTTCCTGTGGTCGCAAGGCGAATAAGGTTCTGTTTACCTGAAAAGCCATGGCGCCCTGACCGGGTGCCTGGGTAATTAGCCGGATGACTGTTCCGGGTAAAAAACCCATTTCCATTAGCCGAATCGTGGATTCTCCCTGCAAGACCTCCAGAATCATACCTTGTTGACCAGGCAAAAGCCGATTCGCCGTAAAAGTGGAAGACGTATTCACAAGACCAAAGGTAAAGATTTCTTGTCAGGCGTTGGTCCTTGGATTCATGTATCCTTCCATCTGACCACCTTTGGCCGGTGAAATGCCAGGAGAATTGTTTACTATTGCACATGAACTGGCCTAGAATCTGGATTGGGATTTGGGGAATCGCCGCAGTGGTTTTACTTGGCGTAAGCATGGATGGCACAGGCGGCCAGTGGTTTTTTCCGCTCGACGATACGTATATTCATTTTTCCGTTGGAGAGCAATTGGCGCGTGGCCATTATGGCGTCAATGAGAATGAAGCCGCCTCCGCTTCTTCTTCCATGCTTTATCCCTGGCTGATGGCCCTTGGTCATTGGCTGGGTTTTCCGGATTTTTTTGCCCTTGGCATTAATTTGTTTTTCATGGGCTGGGCCTTGGTCTGGGTTTTTCAAACCTGGGGAAAGGATGTTCCTTTTTTCTGTCAGCCTTTTGCTTTTTTACCCCTCGCGGCCTTGTCTATTCCATTTCTTGGCATGGAACACGGTCTTCATGTCTGGGCAGTAATAGGCACTTTACGCGGATTGACGATGGTACGCCCGGAAGCAAGTCTACTGGCGGCCACATTGAGTTTGCCGCTTATTCGGTTTGAAGGACTGGCTATGGCAGCGGCCGTTATTTTGGTTTGGTTGTGGCGGGGCTGGTTCAAAGCCGCTACGGGTTACCTCGTTTGGTTGGGAACTGTGGCTTGCGCACATGCTTTGGTGATGGCCCATTTTGGCTTGCCGTTTTGGCCGGCTTCCGTTCGCATGAAATCGGCTGTTGGAATGCAAGGTGCCGATCGTTTTGACCAAATTTGGAATAACCTTCTGGCCGCAGTAGATCATCGACAAGGTTTGGTATTACTTGGAATGTTACTTATTCTCGGTGTGCTTTGGTTGCGGAAAAGAAATGGAATGGTGGCTGTCGCATGGCTCACGGTAGCGGCACACGTGTTTTTTCAAGGCCGATACGGATACTTCTTTCGATATGAGGTTTATGTGGTGGCGGCGGCTTGGATGGCACTTCTTTCCGGAATAGCGACTTTTTGGCGTCCCTCCGTTTTTGTTTTAAGCGCTTTGGTCATGGGATGGCCGTATGTACAAGCCATGCGGGATACACCCGGCTCCTGTCGACGCATTTATGAACAACAATATCAGATGCATCGCTGGGTCACGGAATTTTATCCGCATCCGGTAGCGGTAAACGATTTAGGTTGGGTGAGTTACAGAAATGATTTACCTGTCCTGGACCTCATGGGTCTGGGGAATGAACAAGTTTGCACCCTTCGTGCCGCTGGTGAGTTCGATACCCTAAAGATGGAATCTCTTGCGGATGCGTACGGGGTGCACATGGCCCTGATTTTCACCTCCTGGTTCGACGAAATGGGCTTGCCTTCTTCATGGAAAAAAGTGGCCTCACTTCGGACTTTGGTCTTTACCGGACCTGGATCTGAGGTGGACTTTTACATCACCCCATTGGCTGATGAACACGAAGTGGAGAAGGCCCTGGACGCCTTTGAGGCAAGTTTGCCGGGCCCTTTAATGCATCGTTTTACAAGTAGGTGAGGCTTTTCGGGGCGTCCCACGCATTCCTGCTACTTCCCACAACCGAAGTCGTGGTTTAGAGGACGATGTTGATGATGCGGCCTTTGACTACGATGACCTTTTTGGGCGTTTTTCCTTCCAGCCACTTTTGGGTTTGGGGATCTGCCAGTACCGCAGTCTCCATGTCAGATGGATCTGCCGTGGCCGCTGCCTGGAACTTGAAACGCACTTTTCCATTAAAGGACACCGGATAATCAAAGTGATTTTCGGTAAGTGCATCCGGATCGAAGGCGGGGAATGTCGCATTGGCGATTAATCCTTCGCCCCCGGAAATGGCCCATAACTCCTCGGCGATGTGCGGCGCAAAAGGAGACAACGCAATGAGAAAAGGTTGGAAAAGTGCTTTTTCCGAAGCTTTTCGATCCATCCATTCATTTAAACAAATCATGAATGCCGAAATGCAAGTGTTCAAAGACAATTGCCCGATGTCTTCCGGTATTTTTTTCAATAATTTGTGAAGCGCTTTGTTGTTCACCGGATCCGGTTCGGCATCCGTTAACTTAGATGTACCATCTTCGTTTACACATGCTTTCCAAAGTTTTCGCAAAAATTTATGCACACCTTCAATGCCTTGAGTATTCCATGGTTTGCTTTGTTCCACAGGCCCCAAAAACATCTCGTACATGCGAAGGGTATCCGCCCCGTATTGGGCAATAATGGCATCCGGATTTACGACATTGTATTTGGATTTGGACATTTTTTCCACTTCCCAATCGCAGATGTATTCTCCGTTTTCTAAAATGAATTCTGCCTGAGCTGCTTCCGGATACCGTTGCTTAAATGCCTCGATATTCAGCACGTCGTTGTTTACCAGATGAACATCTACGTGCAATTTCTGTGTGGCAAATTGATCTTTTAATCCGGCAGATACATAGGCATTTCTTTCTTTTAACCGATAAACAAAATTGCTTCGCCCCTGAATCATACCTTGATTCACCAGTTTTTTAAATGGCTCATTGGTAGGTACATAGCCAAGGTCGAAAAGGAATTTATGCCAGAAGCGGGCGTACAATAAATGACCTACCGCATGCTCCGTTCCTCCAATGTACAAATCCACGTCCTGCCAATAATCTAGCGCTTCTTTTCCTGCAAACGCCGTTTCATTCTGCGCGTCCATGTAACGGAGGAAATACCAACTGGAACCGGCATATCCCGGCATGGTATCGGTTTCTCTCTTTCTTCCGTCTGGCAAATGCGTCCATTCGGTCAGCTTGGTTAAGGGACTTTCTGGTTTTCCCGTGGGACGAAAATCATCCATCGCCGGAAGCTGAAGTGGCAACTCATCTTCTTTCAATGGCTCCGGAACGTCTTGCCGGTAACAAATCGGAAAGGGTTCTCCCCAATAACGCTGACGGCTGAAATTCGCGTCCCGCAACCTGAATTGAACCTCTTTTTTGCCAAGTTGATGCTGCACCAGATGGCCAATGATTTTTTCCATGGCTTCCTTTACTTGAAGTCCATTAAGAAAATCGGATTGAATAAGTTGACCTTCTTTGGCTTCATAGGCCTGGGTGAGGGGAGAGGAATCTTCATCCGGGTTTGCACTAATCACTTGCCGAATGGGCAATTGGAAATGTTTAGCAAACCTGAAATCTCTGGCATCGTGCGCAGGAACCGCCATCACAACGCCTGTACCGTATCCGGCCAACACATAGTCGCCTACCCAAACCGGCAGTTTTTCTCCGGTTATCGGATGGATGGCATAACTGCCTGTAAACACGCCACTGATTTGTTCAACATTGGCCTGACGCTCTCGTTCTGAACGATTTTTGGCCGATTCAATGTAGGAGTATACGGCTTCTTTTTGGTCCGGACTGGCGAGAGAAACTGCCCATTCTGACTCCGGCGCCACCACCAAAAAGGTTACTCCGAACAAGGTGTCCGGTCTGGTGGTAAAAACTTCCAGTTCACCAGTATTGGCATCTGCATTCGCCAATGAAAAACGGACGGAAGCCCCTATGGATTTTCCAATCCAGTTTTTCTGCATGTCTTTCATGGCTTCTGACCAACCCAGTGTTTCTAAGTCGGCTAAAAGACGATCGGCATACGCCGTGATACGCAAAAACCACTGCCGCAATTGTTTTCTTTCTACGGGATGATTTCCCCGTTCGCTGCGCCCGTCTTTCACTTCGTCATTGGCCAAAACCGTTCCCAATGCCTCACACCAGTTTACATAGGCATAAGATTGATACGCCAGCCGATAACACATAAGGATGTCGGATTGGGTTTTCGGGGAAAAGGCCTTCCATTCGGCGGCCGAAAACGGAGGGTGAGAATCTGCAGAAGCTTGAACGCCATGGCTTCCATGCGTTTCGAAGTGTGCCACCAACGTGTTGATTGGTTGTGGCTTGCCACTGCCGGTGTGGAACCAATGACCGAAAAGTTGCAGGAAAATCCACTGGGTGAACTGATAATATTTTGGATCGGAAGTCACCACTTCTCGGCTCCAATCATAGGCCAGGCCCAAATGGCGAAGCTGTTCCCGATATCTGGCAATGTTTTTGGCGGTGGTATCGGCCGGGTGTTGCTGGTTTTCGATGGCATACTGTTCGGCAGGAAGTCCGAACGCATCAAATCCCATGGGATGGAGTACGTTGTAGCCTTTTAGTTTTTGAAAGCGGGCTACGATGTCCGAGGCGATATAACCCAGCGGATGTCCAACATGTAATCCTGCACCGGAAGGATAAGGGAACATGTCTAGTACATAAAATTTAGGTTTGTCCGAAGGTGTTTCGGCATGAAAAACCCGCTCTTTTTCCCAGCGAGTTTGCCATTTTTTTTCAAGTTCCTGAAAGGCGTATTCCATGATGCAAAAATAGTGGGAAATATGAGACCTCAAGTCGAGATTCACTTTCTGTAGGTCTGCAACTCATTTTGTGATTTAAAGTAGCGAGGAGTTGTTTGGAGGAAATGAAAGATGCAGGCCTCCGAAAAGACATGGCCACAGAAAATATCTATTCTACAAGGTTCTAAATGAGTACTTATTTGCGATTTTATTTTTAAAATGCAATTATTCTTTTCATAGGTACAGGCTTTTAGGCGGAAAAATGACCCATGGTGCATTTTCTGTCACCGACTTTATTTACCTCTTTTTACCGGAAAAAGTTCAGCTATATTTGTAGCATGGATTCTTTGTTGGAACAATATGAAGTAGTCGTGGGACTTGAGGTTCACACACAACTTTTAACCCATACCAAGGCGTATTCTCCGGATGCCGCGGCTTATGGCGCTCCGCCCAATACATTGGTGCACCCCATTTCTTTAGGACATCCGGGTACTTTACCTGCGTTGAATGCCCAGGTGCTCAATTTCGCGGTTAAACTCGGACTTGCGCTTCATTGCGATATCCGAAAGGAAAATCACTTTGCCCGGAAAAATTATTTTTACGCCGATTTACCGAAAGGTTATCAAATTACCCAAGACAAAACGCCCATCTGCACTGGCGGTCATGTATCGTTTACCTTGCCGGACGGCACGCGTAAGTCGGTTCGTTTGGAACGTATTCATATGGAGGAAGATGCGGGAAAAAGCATGCACGATCAAGATCCGGTAGATACCCTCATCGATTTAAATCGCGCCGGCGTTCCCCTTCTGGAAATTGTGTCTGCACCGGATATCCGTTCCGGAGAAGAAGCCTACGCTTATTTGACCGAAATCCGTAAACTGGTTCGGCACCTCGATATTTGTGATGGAAATATGGAAGAAGGAAGCCTTCGTTGTGATGCCAATATTTCTATTCGGAAAAAAGGTGCAGAAGCATTTGGCCGGAAAGTGGAAGTGAAAAACATGAACTCCATGCGTCACGTGCAAAAGGCCATCGAATTTGAAGCACGTCGCCAAGCCCAATATCTTGCGGAAGGAAAAGAAATTCTCTCCGAAACCCGCACTTTCGACGCCCTTCAAGGCATTACCATTGCCATGCGTTCCAAAGAAGGAGCGCAGGATTATCGGTATTTCCCTGAGCCTGATTTACCCCCGGTACATTTGACCGATAGTTATATTCAGGCGATTGCAGCCGAAATGCCGCCTTTGCCTGCCGACCTGGAAAAACAATATATTCAAGATTTTGGTTTACAGCCGGCTGATGCATTGGCACTTATCGAAAACAAATTCGAGAGCCGTTATTTCGATGCCTTGGTAAAAGGTGTTCAGCAACCGAAATCAGCTGCGAACTGGATGCTCGGACCTGTGAGGGCCTATCTGAATGACCAGGGCATCGACATTCGTAAGTTCCCGCTTCGTCCCGAACAATTGGCCGCTTTGGTTAAGCTCGTGGAAACCGATCAGGTTTCGTTTACGGCCGCATCTCAAACTTTATTTCCTGCCTATTTAGCGGATACTTCTTCGAATCCACTGGAATTGGCCAAGAAATTAAATATTGTAAAAGAATCTGATGCCAACGCCCTTTTGCCATTGGTACAGGAAACCCTCGCCAAACTCCCCGAAGAAGTCCATCGTTACAGAGAAGGAAAAAAAGGTTTGTTGGGACTTTTTGTGGGTGAAGTGATGAAGGCCAGTGGCGGAAAAGCCGATCCGAAGGTGGTGGCCAATCTTGTACGTGAATCTTTAGAAAAAGAAGCCTGATGAAGCAAATGATGTGGAGCCTCGCGGCCCTTTTAATCCTCTGGTCCTGCGGTGGCAAAGGAGAACCTGCCATTTCCGGAACCATTGAAGGCGCTGGTGGTCTTACCGTTTATTTCGAAGAAATGGATGGACAGGGCGTTCGCCTTATCGATTCCGCCAGGGTGGACGAAGACGGCACTTTTGCCATTCATAAAAAAGCGGGTGCCATGACCTATTACCGCCTTCGTTTAGGTCCCGAAAAACCTAATTTTGGCTTTGCTCCACCCGATAATGTGGTTATTCTTTTGACCGATTCTACCGAAAAAATGGAGTTTTCCTCTCAAAAAGAAGGATTTGCCATCCAGTATGAGGTGAAAGGAAGTGTGGAATCCGTCTTGTTTAAAGAATTGTCTGAATTGGCCGATTCTTCTCAGAAAGCTTTGCAAGCATTAGGACAATCTCTACAACAGGCTTCTCTGGCGCAAAGAGACTCTCTTTCTGCCCAATTTGCCACGCTTCAGCAACAACTTCGCGAGAGATATCGCGGATGGATTCAGCAACATCAGGGAAAATTCGTGACTCTTCAAGCCATGTCGATGATCGATCCCGAGCTGAATTTCGATGTACTGAAAGCCCAGGCGGAAGTGCTTCAACAGAAATTTCCCACCAACGTTTTTGTGGGCCGTTTGGTGGCCAAGGTTAATGAACTTGGACAGCAGCTGCGCGTGGGACAAATCGCCCCGGACTTTACCATTGAAACTCCGGATGGAAAGCCGGTAAGCCTGTCCGATTTTCTGGGAAAAGGAAAATTTGTTCTCATCGATTTCTGGGCCAGCTGGTGTCGGCCATGCCGTGAGGAAAATCCTAATTTGGTGGCTACCTACAATCGGTTTAAAGATAAAGTGACTTTTTTTGGCGTGAGCCTGGATGATAATGCGGAGCGTTGGAAAGATGCCATTGTGCAAGATGGACTTACCTGGCCCCAGGGTTCTGACCTGGCTTCCTGGAATGCGGCACCCGCCAGATTATATCAAATCAACAGCATTCCTGCCAATGTGATTGTGAATGCTTCGGGAGAAATTGTAGGTAAGAATGCACGCGGGCCCGCTTTAGATCAACTTTTGGAGCAGTTGACCCGGCCATGAACCCGAAGGGGAACGTTTACTTTATTTCAGACCTTCATTTGGGCGTTCCCGGAAGAGACGAAAGTCTCGCAAGGGAAAAGCAAGTGGTGGCGTGGCTTCAGTATATTCGCCCCGACCTTGGAGAACTGGTTTTATTGGGGGATGTGTTCGACTTTTGGTTTGAATATAAACATGCCGTTCCCAAAGGCTACACGCGTTTGATGGGTGCTTTGGCCGAGTTGACCGACGCGGGCATACCGGTTCATTTTTTCATGGGAAACCACGACATGTGGACTTTTGGATATTTGGAAACCGAACTTGGGGTGAAGGTGTATCCTGGGCCGGTGGTTTGGGAAAGATGGGGGCATCGCCTTTTTTTGGCGCATGGAGATGGATTAGGTCCAGGGGATTACTCCTTTAAAGTGATTCGGAAAGTCTTTCGTTCTCCTTTTTTTCAATGGTGTTTTGCCCGTTTGCATCCCAATTTCGGGATTGGTTTAGGGTTGGCATTGTCTCGAAGAAGTCGCAAAGCCCATTCGGATGCAGAGAAATCCTATTTGGGACATGACCAGGAATGGTTAACGCAATATTGTACCCACGATTTGTCGGGATCCTCCTATGACTATATGGTGTTTGGGCATCGTCATCTGCCCTTGTGGATTCCTATTCCGAGAAATGGGGTATATATCAATTTAGGCGATTGGGTGTCGCATTTTACCTTTGGGAAGTTATCGCAGGATGGGTTTGAATTGATGAAGTGGAAGGGTGGGGAAGTGAGTGTGTTGAAGCGTTAGTCTTTCATTCCATTTTTTACTTCATAAAAAAAGGCGTACCTGTTATCAGATACGCCTTTTTCGTGTAAAAGGATAATTTATGCCAGTTTCGCGCAGAAATCAGCCAAACGGTTAGAATAACCGGCCTCATTGTCGTACCAGCCAAATACTTTCACCAGGTTATCTTTTACAAAAGTCATTTGGGCATCGAAAATACAAGAGTGTGTATTTCCAACAATATCAATAGATACAATAGGGTCTTCAGTGTATTCAAGAATACCTTTCAAAGGTCCTTCTGCCGCTTTTTTAAAAGCTGCATTTAGTATTTCAGCCGACACCGGATTTTTTACCACCAAAGACATATCACAAAGTGAACCGGTGGGTGTGGGAACCCGGATGGCCGTTCCATCCAATTTTCCTTTAAGGTGAGGAAATACTTTTCCGATGGCTTTGGCTGCGCCAGTGGAGGTAGGTACCATGGAAAGCGCTGCTGCGCGGGCACGGCGAAGATCGCTGTGTGGGGCGTCATGCAAACGCTGGTCGGCCGTGTAGGCGTGAATGGTGTTCATGTATCCGTTTTCGATACCACACAGGTCATCCACTACTTTTACTAAAGGAGCAACACAGTTGGTGGTGCAGGATGCGTTGGATAAAATCAGGTCTTCGGCAGTAACCATATGGTCGTTAGCCCCAAGGACAATCATTTTAATATCGTCACCTTTGGCTGGTGCGGAGAGTAACACTCTTTTGGCACCTGCTTTCAAGTGGCCGGAAGCTTTGGCAGAATCTAAAAATAAGCCGGTACATTCCAACACTACATCAATTTGATGCTTGGCCCATGGAAGTTGCTCGGGGTTGCGTTCTGCAGAAATAGAAATAAACTGTCCGTTGACCTCCAGACCACCTTCAACTACGTTTACCTGACCATCGAAACGGCCGTGAATAGAATCGTACTTAAGTAAATGCGCCAGGGTATGCGCATCGGTAAGGTCGTTGATGGCCACTACCCGAATTCCGGGCTTGCGGAGTAAGGCACGGAAGGTAATTCTGCCAATCCGTCCAAACCCGTTAATCGCAACATTCATGGTTAATGCTTTTTGAGGTGAAAAAAAACTTTTGGCAAAGCTAATGTTTCATTGGCGATTTTTTGCCTATTTCTTTCATTGGCTTTAACCATTTTTTAATGTAGATTTGTCCATCTTTTGAATTGCGACAAAAGACTATTTTTGTTTTTGGTCTTTTATGGCGTTTTAAAGAAATTTATTCCAAAGAAAAACACCAAACGCATGATCCGTAAGGTCTACGATTCATTTTCAAACAGATTTCTGGCTGTCACCCTTTTGGCTGCAGTCTGGAGTGCTCAGCCCATGGACGTTTCAGCCCAGTCTGTAGATGGTACCCACCAACATACCCTCGGACTTTGTGGTAATGAAGCGCATCGTGTGGCAGAAGATTTCCCGGATTTTTGGGAAAAAATGGAGGAATTTTTAACCCAACTCAACCAATATAGGGACCAAAATTCAAATGCTTTTGAATTGAGCGAGAATGGCAACCGCATCATTCCTGTAGTGGTTCACGTACTTCACGACGGCGGTTCGGAGAATATTTCCCGCGCTCAAATCCTGGATCAGTTGGCCAAAGCCAATCTCGATTTTACCTTTACCAATCCGGATCGTCTGACCATTCCGCCCCAGTTCGATTCGATTGCTGGTAATGCACGGATTGAATTCCGTCTGGCGACCAAAGATCCTCAAGGCAATTGTACGGACGGAATTAACCGGGTGTATACGAAGAAAACATTCCAGGCAAGAGACAACACCGGATTCAAACAGCTAAGCTATTGGGATCGTTCTAAATATCTCAATGTCTGGGTGGTTTCTACCATTGAGTCTTTCGGGGTTTTCACCACCCTCGGATATGCTCAGTTCCCTTACACTTTCGGCGGAACGGTTCCTTCCACTTCTACCGACGGAATTGCATTGATTCATAACCGCATCGGTACCGTTGGCACGGCTACCGGTACTTTTGGTCGTACCTTCACTCATGAAGTGGGCCACTGGTTGGGACTACGCCATATTTGGGGCGATGCAGAATGTGGTGATGACCAGGTGTTCGACACGCCATTTCATAAAGAATCTAATTTCGGATGCTTTACCTTCCCCAAAGAAGCCACCTGCTATCAGTTGAATGAGAACTCTACGGCAGAAGACTCCATTCGTCGTTTTCAAATTGGAGAGATGTTCAACAACTACATGGATTATTCTGAGGATTTTTGCATGAGCATGTTTTCAGAAGGTCAGGTAGAAGTGATAGATTTTGTATTTAATACCATTTCCTTTAGATCTTCACTCATCACCAATGAAACGGCAGTCGCTACAGGCACTGACGATGCTTCCTTCAATAACCCTTGTACGCCAAAACCAAATGCGGATTTGTGGTCCAGAAGTGGTGCGAATTTGTATTTGTCCAAGAAACTGATTTGTGCCGGCGGTTCACTTCAGTTTACAGATGGATCTTTCGGTGGAACTATTGATACCCGTCAATGGTCTTTGCCCGGAGCAGATGATGCTAGTCCAAGTGCCACGAATCCATCGGCTACTTACGCCACGCCTGGTACTTATGATGCTACCATCACTGTTGGAAATGGATCCGGTTCAGATACCAAAACCAGAGAAGATTATGTCGTCGTATCTTCCACTACAGCCGATGAAACCAACTGGATTTATTACGATTCATTTGAATATGGAAGCCAATGGGATCAAAACAAATGGTTGATTATTAACGAAGGTCGTCCCGGAAATGGCTGGGTCGGAACTTCTGCCGGTTCATACCGGTCCTTTAAGTCTGTACGTGTAAATAATGAGAATGGGGTAAAAGGGGAGTCCTTCTTTTTGGTTTCTCCTTCCTACAACTTGACTACTGTTCCTAACGCACAACTCACATTCCGTTATGCATCAGCAGCGCGGACGAATAATCCTAATGTAAATCAGGAAGACGAATTGCGGGTTTATGTTTCTACCAACTGTGGTTTAACCTGGACCGCTCGTCCGTTGGCGACACCCGGTGTAACCGGCACGCCTCTGGTGATTTCTGGTAACAATCTCTATACAGCAGGTTTGGTTTCTGGGAATTTCGCTCCTTCTAACGACAATGAGTGGAAATTGATGACGGTGACCCTTGGATCAGCTGCGACCAATGCAAACACCCGCATTATGATTCAGTTTACCAGTGGAGGAAGCGTGGGAAACCATTTTTATGTGGATGATGTGACCATTGCCAACGCAAACCAGCCTGTTAGCATAGATGAAGCAGAAGGCGAAATGGTAGCTCATTTATTCCCAAACCCTACTTCACAAGATGCCACCCTGGCTTTTGGTTTAACAGAGTCTGCCAATCATGCGGAAGTTCGTTTGCTGGACATGGTAGGTCGTGTGTTGCAACATCAAATCCTTGGTGCCTTAGAAGTTGGCGATCATGAGGTAAATATTTCTACTTCTCAGCTTCCTTCTACCGGCGTGTACCTGGTGCAACTGCAACTGGATGGGCGTTCTATTTATCGACGCTTGGTCGTAGAATAATTTCTTATTGTTCTTTTGAGAAAGCCTCCTTCGGGAGGCTTTTTTGTTATAAAAACCATAACTAAGTTTTATTGGCCAATTATATTTTCTTATTGATTTGATATTCAAAGCTTAAAATCAATCTTAATTTTAAAATAAGTATTTTGAATGGTTAGAAGGCGGGTTTGGGATTTAACATGATTTCAATTTAAGATAAATTAGAACCATAAATCCAAAAATCTATGAACCAACGATTACCCCGAAGACCGGGTGGCTTTTTGAAAGTCAGACTGGCTTTTCTCCTGCTAATGGCGGTGGGGACTTTGTGGAGTCAATGTCCGATTCCGTCGGTAACACAGACCACCACGCCAACCTGTGGAGGGACGGCTGTACTCACCGCCTCCGGATCCACCGGATTATTTAGATGGTACACGGCTTCCGTTGGAGGTTCTCCTGTATTTACCGGAACAGCTTACACCACACCTGCGATTTTCTTCCCCACTACATTTTTTGTGGAGGCGGTAGATAATCTTTCTTCGCCCACATGCAGCTCCGGTCGTATTGCTGTGGTGGCATCCGCTAATGCTTTGCCCTCACCCGTTGTAAATCCCATAAACACGAGTTGTGGTGCAAACGTTACGATTAATGCAAGCTCAACTACAAATATCCATAGATGGTTCAGAAATGCGAATGGAACCAATCTGGTGTCTACGGCCACCAACTATCCTTATGGGACGGTTGTTGGAGCTACGGATACCCTTTGGGTTCAATCGGCTACCTCCACCTCTTCGGTTTCCAGCCAAACGTTCAACTTTACCGGTAACGTTCAGCAGTTTATTGTTCCGCAAGGCGTAACTTCTGTAACTGTAGACTTACAAGGCGCGCAAGGCGGTTCCAATGGTTCCAATGTTGGCGGTAATGGAGGAAGAGTGGTGACCAATTTGCAAGTAACCCCGGGCGAAACCCTTTGGGTTTATGTGGGTGGTCAGGGACAGTCTCTTATCGGTGGCTGGAACGGCGGTGGCGCATCCAGTGATTTGAATTCCCGTGGTGGCGGTGGCGCCAGTGATATTCGCCGGGGAGGTCAATCCCTGCAGGATCGTTTGTTGGTCGCCGGTGGTGGCGGCGGTTCCGGTTGGAGCTGTTCAAATGGTCATAATGGTGGAATCGGCGGTACCACAGGAGGAAATGGATCTTCATGTGGCTCTCTTTCTTTAGGATGTCAAAGCGGAATGGGCGCTACCCAAACAGCTGCAGGTTCTGCGCCTTGTGTCGGTGGACCAACCATTGGTTTATTGGGATTAGGCGGAAGCGGTAACATCAACAGCGCTGGCAACGGTGGCGGCGGTGGCGGCTGGTTCGGCGGCGGTGGCGGAAACAGCAACCACGCTGGTGGAGGTGGTTCTTCCAATGCCCACCCATCTATCTCCAACGTGACCTATACAAATGGCTTCAGAACAGGAAATGGAGTGGTTATTTTCACCTGGAACAATGCTTCTGTTTGTTATTCTTCACTCGTTCCCGCTGTTGTAAGTGCAAGTACGCTTTCCCCTCCTACGATTACGCCAACCGTAAGTGGTACATGTGGAGACCAACTTACACTTACTGCATCTGGTGGTGGTGCGTCTAATTATGTTTGGTATACCCAGCAAAATGGTGGCACGCCTTTCCACACTTCTGCTAGTTTGACCAATACTTTTGCCTCCAATGCGACCTATTGGGTTGGTGTAAGACAATCTTCGCCAACGCCCCAGACATCTACATTCAATTTTACCGGCAGCCCCACCACCTGGACTGTTCCAAACGGAGTTTTTGAAATTCAGGTAGACGTGCGTGGCGCGCAAGGTGGTACTGGAAGCTGGGGCACCGGCGGATTAGGCGGCCGAGTAGCAGCTACTATTCCTGTAACCCCCGGAGAAGTACTTCAAATTAACGTAGGTCAGCAAGGAACCACTTCCAATGTATTTGGTGGCGGTGGTACTTTTGGTATTTCTTCCAATGCGCGTGGTGGCGGCGGTGCATCTGACATCCGCCAGGGCGGTACTGACTTGACCAATCGAATTATTGTAGCTGGAGGTGGTGGCGGAGCCGGTGGTTCATCTTTTTCAAATAGCCATGGCGGACCCGGCGGTGGTTTGGTAGGAGGAACTGGTTTCAGAGGTAACTCCAACACCTCCGGTTGGGGAGGAACAGGTGGTTCTCAAACAGATGGCGGCCTTGTTCCAAATAACACCAGTTCTGGAAGCAATGGATCTTTTGGCCAAGGTGGAAATGGTACGACCTTCGGTGGTGGTAGTGGAAATGGCGGCGGCGGCGGCGGCTGGTTCGGCGGCGCTGGTGGTATGGAAAATGGCGGCGGTGGCGGCGGTTCCAGTTTTATTACGCCTTTAGCCACCAATATCACCAACCAACAAGGGACACAATCTGGAAACGGGCAGGTCATCATTACCTGGATGCCTGCTACCTGTGAAAGTGCGCGTGTGCCGGTAGATGTCACACTCAATCCAATCACATTAACCAACGTTATTTCTGATACGGTCAATTGTGGTGGTGCAGCGCAATTAATTGCTACGGCAAGTTCGGGTGCGCAAACAGAATGGTTTAATTCGCCCACATCTACTACACCTTTCCTTCTTTCGCCCGTGAATAATTTAACGAATGTGACGGCTCCTGACACATTCTATGTGCGGGCTAAAAGAACCACCACACTCACTCAAACGTTTAATTTTACCGGTGGAGCTCAATCTTTTGTAGTTCCTGCAGGCGTTTCCAGCATCCAATTCGATGTACAAGGTGCCCAAGGTGGAACCAATGGTTCGAACCAAGGCGGTCTTGGAGCACGTGTGACCGGAAGATTTAATGTGGTTCCCGGACAAACACTTTGGTTTGTAGTTGGTGGACAGGGTTCCAATGTAGGTGGATTTAATGGTGGAGGAAATCCCGGTGCCAGTGGTAGCTCTCGCGGTGGCGGTGGCGCCTCTGATATTAGAACGGCACCCAATGATTTGAACCAACGTTTGGTGGTCGCTGCCGGTGGCGGTGGCTGCGGTTGGAATTGCGGTTCTTCTGACTTTGGCGGAAATGGGGGTGCGCTGGTAGGCTCACCGGGAAGACAATGTAACAACATCGATCCAACTTGTAACAGCGGATTAGGAGGAAGCCAAACAACTCCGGGGAACTCATCTTGTAATACTTCTGTGACCACAGGTGGATTTGGTTTCGGTGGAAATGGATTGTCCAGCTCCAACAGCGGCGGCGGTGGCGGCGGCTGGTTTGGAGGCGGTGGCGCAAGCTCTACCTTTGGTGGAGGCGGTGGCTCCAGCTATGCAGATGCAAACCTTGTCTCTTTGGAATCTATGGCTGGCGGTGTGAGAAATGGAAATGGTGTCATTACCATTACCTACAGCATCGATTGCTTATCCGGTCCACTTCAACCTATCGCAGTAGTGGTCGATTCTCTGCCTGCTCCAACTGTAACAGGTGGTCAAACAGCTTGTGCTCCTGTGAATGCAGCCTTGCTCGCTTCCGGTGGTTCAGGAACTTACCAGTGGTTTACCCAAACCAATCCTGGTGCTCCTGTGATTGCTAGTGGCGCAGCATTCTCTCCAGTTGTGACTCAAAATACGACCTACTACGCACGTTATGTAGATAACATTGGATGTGTGTCCAAGTGGGCGCCAGTGCAAGTAAATGCGTTGCCTGTTCCCGATGCTACCATTCAACCTTTCTCACTGGTTTGTTCTAGTCAGCCTGCATTTAATGCGCAAGCTGCTACTCAGGGAGGAACATGGTCTGGCCCCGGAATTTTAAATGCTTCTACCGGTTTACTTGATCCTTCGGTGTTAACTCCAGGTAACTATCAACTGTTGTATACTGTTACATCCAATGGTTGTACAGATGCTGACTCTATTGTTTATACCGTAGATGTATCTCCAACGGTTTCTATCCTTTCTACACCTGCTTCTTATTGTAACACCGGTGCTACGGTGGCGCTACAGGCCACGCCGGCCGGTGGAAACTGGGTGGGAACCGGTGTTTCTTCTTCAGGTTCTCTTGATCCTGCACTTTTAACTCCCGGGTCGAATGTGCTTCGTTACCAATTCCTTGCGCCAAACGGTTGTGTTGGTGAGGATTCATTGGCGGTCGTGTTGAATCTGACACCAAACCCATCTTTTACTACACCTGCAACACAGTTCTGTACTTCTCAAGCGCCTGCCGCCTTTGTTCCTTCTACTTCAGGTGGAACATGGTCTGGTGTGGGAATCAATCCGAGTACAGGGGTGTTTAATCCAGGTCTGGCTCCTGTGGGAACGCAAACTTTACGTTATTCTGTCACGCAGAATGGCTGTTCTTCTTCAGATAGCGTGGTGGTTACGGTGTCCCAAGGTCCTTCAGTGACCATTAGTGGTGCCCAGCCTAGCGTATGTGTGAATGGGGCTTCTCTAAACCTCACTGCTGCCACTTCAGGTGGAGTTTGGTCTGGAAATGGCATTCTGAATGGAGCGAATGGCGTATTCCAACCTGCGCAAGCGGGCGCCGGCACAGCTGTGGTGAGATATAATCTGCAAGCTGGTTCATGTTTGGCGACAGACTCTGTTGTAATTCAGGTAAATCCATTGCCTGTGGTGGCAGTGTCCCCAGCAGGTCTGCTAACGGCTTGTCAAGGAACACCTGCGTCCTTTACAGCTACCGGTGGAAATACCTATCAGTGGCGTTTTTCCGGAGCGAACGTACAAGGTGCTGTTTCAGGAACTTTCTTCCCGACACAGCCCGGCAACTACGACGTTGTGGTGACAGACGCGAACGGCTGCTCTGTTTCTTCTTCGCCTTTAGTGTTTGTAGAGCAAGCTAAACCTGTGATTGCCGCTTTACAAACGCCTGCCGTCTGTCAGGGAAATGCCACCAACTTTGGTGCGCAAGCTTCTGTAAATGGTGCGAATGGTGCTGCTATTACCAACTATTTCTGGTCTTTCGGAGATGGTGGAAATGCCACGGGTGCAACGCCTGTTTATGCATACAGCGCGCCTGGAAGCTATACGGCTACATTGGTCGTACAAACCAACCAGGGTTGTTCAGATACACTATCTCAGGCGGTGGCTGTAAATCCTTCGCCAGTGATTGGAAGTGTAACGGCTCCCAGCGTTTGTTTGGGCTCTGCCGCTAACTTCTCTGGAAACGCCACCGTGGCCAACCTGAATGGTGCTCAAATCAGCCAAACCCAATGGAACTTGGGAAGTGGTATTTTGGCCCAGGGGAACAATGTGAGCCAGGTGTTCAACGCTCCTGGTACCTATCACTATACCTTTACGGCCATAACCAATCAAGGCTGCTCTGCTTCTCAATCTGGTAGCATGAACATTTGGCAAGTACCCAATGTGTCATTTGATGCATCTATCGCTTGTTCCGGAAGTCCTGTCGTGTTTGCCAACGGGTCCGATAATGGAAATTACACCTGGATCTTTGGAGATGGGAACAGCAGCAATTTGGCTGCGCCAACGCATGTGTATAGCACCGATGGAGTGTTTAACGTATCGCTCACGGTACAATCTCCTCAAGGATGTCAAAACACGGCTGTACAGCAAGTACAAGTATTGGCAGGTCCGTCAGCTACCTGGGTTTCTTCTTCAACAGGTGGTGGAAATGTGCTCTTTACCCCAACGGCCTTCTTACCAGGACAAACGGTGGTCTGGAATTTTGGTGACGGAACCTTGTCTTCCGACATCAATCCTTCTAAAACCTATGCAGCACCTGGTACGTACAATGTATGTCTCACCGTTTCTACCTCAAACGGTTGTACCACCACATTGTGCAACGACGTGATAGTCTCCTTCTCCGCAAGCACGGAAACCATAGGACAAGCCAACATCACAGCTTATCCTAATCCATTTGCTTCTTATTTTGAAGTAACCATGGATATGCCTACTTCTGAATCTGCCATTCTAAAACTTACAGATGTGACAGGAAAAGTAGTTTACCAGGGGGAATGGCCTGCTGGTACTACATCCATGAACGTTCCTGTAGCATTGCTGGGTCTTTCAAATGGAACATATGTGCTTTCCGTTTCTTCTGGAAGCATGTTGTGGACCAACCAAATGATCCTGATCAGATAAGTTATCTCTGGTCAATAATTGTAAAGTCCTTCTCTTCGGGGAAGGACTTTTTTTTGTTCTTTTCCTCCGCGTTTCTTGGGTAAATAGAGCCGAGCAAAAGTCCGGTTCAAAATGGACGAAGCTGACTTATTCCATTGAAACAGGCATTTGAATGACATGTCATAAAAAAGAAAAACCACCTCAACGGGTGGTTTTTACAATTAATGAGATAAGATACCTTAGGCCATCATGCCCATGAGTTTTTGATTGATGGCTTCCAGAAATTCTTCTGTGTAGAGATAATGTTCTCCATGTTTTACCTGGTTTCCATGAATACAAATGGCCAAATCTTTGGTCATTTTACCTTCTTCTACCGTTTCAATACATGCTTTTTCAAGGGTGTGACAGAAATTAATCAATGCCTCGTTCTGATCTAATTTTCCGCGGAATTCCAAACCACGTGTCCATGCAAAAATAGATGCAATGGGGTTCGTGGAAGTTGGTTGCCCTTTTTGATGTTGACGGAAGTGACGTGTAACCGTGCCGTGGGCGGCTTCCGCTTCCAATGTTTTTCCATCTGGAGTAATAAGTACGGAAGTCATGAGACCTAAGGAGCCAAATCCTTGAGCGACGGTGTCGGACTGAACGTCTCCATCGTAGTTTTTACAAGCCCAAACAAAATTTCCATGGAGTTTTAATGCTGACGCTACCATGTCATCGATTAAACGATGCTCATAATATATGCCAGCCTCTTCAAATCTTTGTTTGTAGTCAGACAAATAGATTTCTTCAAAAATATCTTTAAAACGACCATCGTACTTTTTGAGGATGGTATTTTTTGTGGAAAGGAATAACGGCCATTTTTTGTTCAGCGCCTGGTTGAAACAAGCATGGGCGAATCCACGGATAGATGCATCGGTGTTATACATGCCCAAAGCTACTCCGCCACCTTTAAAATGGAATACTTCATATTCCATGGGAGCAGAACCGTCATCTGGTGTGTAGGAGATTTTCAGTTTACCAGGACCCGGTACCACAAAATCAGTTGCCCGGTATTGGTCGCCAAAAGCATGCCTTCCAATGCAAATGGGTGCCGTCCAATTGGGCACCAAACGTGGAACATTGGAAATTACAATGGGCTCTCTAAATACGGTGCCATCCAAAATGTTTCGAATGGTACCATTGGGAGATTTCCACATTTGCTTTAAGCCAAATTCACGAACCCTTTCTTCATCAGGGGTAATGGTGGCACACTTGATCCCAACACCATATTGGCGAATGGCCTCGGCGGCATCGATGGTTACCTGGTCGTTGGTTTCATCCCGGTAACTGATACCAAGGTCAAAATATTTTATATCAAGGTCTAGGTAAGGAAAGATAAATTTGTCTTTGATGTACTGCCAGATAATGCGGGTCATTTCATCCCCATCTAACTCAACCACAGGTTGGTTGACCTTAATTTTATTCATGATGTTGCTGGTAACGTTGTATTTCCGCAAATATGGGAATTTTTTATAATTAAATTAAATCTGAGAACGGGTATTCAGGCATGTATTGGCTGTTTTTTTAGATTTGGGGGCAAAGGGCAATTTTCATTTTTGGAAAAAAAGCACTTATTTCTTACATCGTTGGTTGTGAGGCGTTTTATTAGAGATGATGGTTTAAACGTACAGAAAAGGGATAACAATTTCATAGATTGCAATTTCCTCTTAAAGTTTAATCAAAAAGGTTGTAATTACCTGTTTTGTAATAGATTTAATATTTGAAAAAAAACCGCGTAGTACGGAAAGCCAGAGGAATGGTGGCTATATTTGTAGGGCGTACTTGCTTTTTTTATGCAAAAGTCTGCTACAAAATCTGCCATTCCCCATTATCTCGAAGAGGAGTTTTTTCAGCGTCTGCGGGAAGATGGGAGTTTATTCAGGTTCCTTCAGGAAGGTGCCCTGGATGGCTTATGGTATTGGGATTTGGAGCGCCCTTCGGAAGAATGGATGGACGAGAAATTCTGGCTCACGTTGGGATACACGCCATCCAAAATGCCTCATTCTCCGGCAAGTTGGCAAGGCATTATCGATAAAGAAGATTTTGAAAAAGCAGGTCGGCTTATTTCACGGGCCATCGAAAATCCTGGCTTTCACTACGACCAAATCGTTAGATATACGCATGCCAACGGACGGAAAATGTTTATCCGCTGCCGGGGACTAGTGATTCGTGATCCCCTTGGCCGGCCCATCCGAATGTTGGGTGCGCACAATGATATTACCGACTTAAAAGAAAGGGAAAGAGATTTACACCAATTGAATCGCCATCTGGAGCATCTCGTTTCCAATATGGGCGATTTGGTGGTGGTGCTAGATGAAAAGCATCAGGTACAAAAGTTGTTTGTACAGCCGCCTGCCGGTTTCATGGTTCGCAACGGACAAGCCCTCGGTGCAGACATTCAGCAAGTGCTCGCAGATGAAATGCTGAGTCTTAAATTGCATCTATTAATCGATCAGGTTCAGCACTCGAGACAAAAAATGTATCGGGATTTCGAATTGGGACGAAGCGGCAAAACGTTCCGGTTTCTGGCTTCCCCTTTGCCAGATAAAGAGGGCAAATCTATTGGACTCATTCTTACCGCCTGGGATATCAGTGCGCAATTGGCCACCGAAACAGCCCTGAAAAACATTGAAATTGAGCTGGCCTACTTCTTCAATGCTTCCGTAGATTTACTTTGTATTGCAGATCATTCAGGACGTTTTGTAAAAGTAAACCCTGCCTGGGAAAAAACACTCGGCTATTCCACCTCATCCCTGAATCTATCCAGATTTACTGATTTTATTCATCCGGAAGACCTTGACGCTACCTCCGAGGTCATGCAGCAACTTAAACAGGGCAAAGAGGTTATCGATTTTGTAAACCGCTATAAGAACAAAAAGGGTGAATGGCGCTATTTCGAGTGGCGCGCCGGAGCAAAGCATGGACTCATTTTTGCCGTAGCCAGAGACATTACCGAACGCATGGAAGTGGCAGCGGAATTGTCCAGGAAAAATGCTGAACTCGCCCAGATTAAAAAAACGCTTGAAGCCGCAGGGGCACTCGCACAATTTGGTTCATGGTCTTACACCCCTTCTGAAAATTATGTTTTTCTGGATGCCCAATCCCGGAAAATGTTGGGGCTCTCTCCTTATGAAAATGTGCTTTTTCAAGATTTTCCTCCAGGAGATGCTTCCCTTCGGGAAACCCTGACCAAAGAGTTGCGTTCCCTGATTTCCTCCGGGGGTATTCTGAAACGTAGTTTTTCCATGTATACCCAGGATGGAAGGTCCATTTGGGTGGACTTTTTTGCCGAAGCCCGAATGGAACATCGCCGTTGCACGGAGATTATTGGCGCCATCCGTGACGTGTCACATGAATGGCAAACCGCACAGCACCTGGCAGCTAGTGAGGAAAAACATCGCACCCTCTTCGAAGTGATGCGCCAGGGTGTTGTCTACCAAAACGCCAAAGGCGAAATCATCGATGCCAACCCGTCAGCACTCGAAATTCTAGGACTTTCCGAAGATCAACTTTTCGGCAGAACCTCTTATCATCCCGAATGGAGAGCGGTTCATCCCGATGGCACTCCTTTTCCCGGTGAAGAACATCCGGCCATGATTGCTTTGAAAACCGGTCGAAAGGTAAGCAACGTGCTTATGGGTGTGTATCATCCCAATCTGAAAAAATATAAATGGATTAATATTCACGCCATTCCTCTTTTCCGGGCGGGCAATCACAGACCTTATCAGGTATATGCCACCTTTGAGGATGTAACGCAAAGCGTGGAAGCACAGCATATTATTAAAGACGAGCAGGAGAAACTTGCTTTTACCCTTCAGGAAACGGGAATCGGTATTTGGGAGTTGTCTTTGCCCGGTGGTCAACTTACCTGGGATTCACACCTGAAAAAAATCTTGGGAATTCCTGAAGACATGGAGCTCACCTTCGCCGATTGGCAACAGATGATCCATGATGACGATAAGGCCATGGTGCAAGAGCGTTTTCAGGCCTTCCTGGATCATGATGAACCTTACGACATCATTTTTAGGGTGAAAACACTTCACGGAATCATTCAGTTTCATGAAGCCAAGGCCATTAAAATTTTAGGACAAAATGGAACCCAACAAGTAATTGGCATTACACGTGATGTGACTGAGCGCCTGAAAAAAGAGGATGAAGTCCGCAGAAGCCAGACCCTGCAGGAAGTAAGCCAACACGTACCGGGAGTTATTTTCCAGATGAAAAAAGCACCGGGTCTGCCTTATCGGTTTACGTTCGTGAGTGAGTCGATTGTGAAAATGACAGGTCTGGCAGCTTCCGATTTGCTGAAAGACGCCTCCTCCTTTTTTGAACAAATCGACCCTCAAGATATTCAACGCTTCCAGCTGCAGCTCGATTCCTCTCCAGTCAGTGAAGAGCAGCAGGTATTCGATTTTAAATTGAAAGCCACAGACGGCCAGTGGATTTGGTTCAGGATGTTGGCGACACTCACCATGCAGGCAGATCAAGTGAGGATTTGGAACGGATACATTAAAGACGTAACCGACCAAAAGATGGCCGAAATGGCTTTGGGAAAAGAATTGGCTTTCCAAACCCTGGTCTCAGATTTGTCCGAAAGCTTATTGAATGCTGAAGATCAGGATCTTGAATGGCGTTTGCAGGGTATTTTGAGCCAAATGGCCGTTTTTTTCCACGCAGACAATGCTCGACTTTTGGTCAACCATTTGTCTATTCCAGATGAGGATCTGGAAGTGTCTTTTCAATGTTCAGCCGATGAAAATTCTTTTATTCAGGATTTAAAAACCTGGACACCTGAATTTAAGATTGTGGAAGGTTTGGCCTGTATGACTATGGATGCCCATACCAGAGATCTTCCAAAGCCCATTCAGAATTGGCAAAAAGTTCGTGGAAATATCATCAGCTTCGTAGCACCACTTTTATTTGAGGGACAATATATTGGTAAGCTTATCCTGGGCTTCCATCATCCGGAGTACTTAAATGAAAACCGAAACTATGTTCAGACAAAAATGGTGCTCGAAATTCTTGGTTCTGCGCTAGGAAAATCAATCGTAAGTCTGCAGAACAAGCAATTTAGAACCATGTTCGATCAAGCCAATTTTGGGATGTTGATCATGAACGTCGATTTCCAGATTTTCTACGTAAATGATTACATGGCTTATCGACATGGGCGCACCAAATCTGAATTGTTGGGCGCTTCGGGTACCTTGTTCTTCTCTCCCTCTCAACTGCATAAAGTAAAAAGAATGCTCGGTCTGGTGCTGAATGAGGGTTCAATTCAGCTGGAGGAGTTTCAGCATGTTCAGGCGGATGGACAAGAATTTAGTATGTTGGTGAATGCCATTAAGTTGCCCGCAGGAATGTCCGATGTGCAGCTGGTGGCGGCTACTTTCGTAGATATTTCAGACCGGAAAGAAAAGGAGCTACAGCTGGAACGAAGTCTGGACCTTGTAAGCGAACAAAACAAACGCCTGCTCAACTTCTCCTATATTGTATCTCATAACATCCGGTCTCACGCGTCCAATATTTTGGGGATTTCCGATATGCTGGTGCAAGCGAAGGACGAGGAAACCAAAGCGGAGATGATACAATATCTTCACACGGTTAGTCATGGATTAGATGATACCCTTCGAAATCTGAATGAATTACTTCAAATTCAAAGTAAACGAGATATTGAGCGCAAGCCCATTTTTTTGAAAAAAGCCATTCAGCAAACCATTGACATGGTGGGCATGGACATTGCAAAACGTAAGGCCTCCATTACAGTAAATGTTCCTGAAGATCTAATCATTGAATGGGATCAGGCGTATTTGGATAGTATTTTACTCAATTTACTTACCAATGCGATGAGGTATTCACATCCGGACCGGCTTCCTCAAATTGTCTTTTCTACTACATCTGTACCGGACGGAATTCAATTGGCCGTGGAAGACAATGGCATGGGCATTGATCTACAACTATATAAGAATAAGCTATTTGGATTGTATAAAACCTTCCATGGAAACGAAGATGCCAGAGGCGTGGGATTATTCATTACCAAGAGTCAAATCGAAGCCATGGGGGGAAACATTCAGGTAGAAAGTACGCCCGGTGAGGGGACTCGATTCCTTATTTTCATACCTTTCACCCATGAAACACGTTTGGCTGGTAGATGACGACCGAATATTTCTGGCCATTACCTCAAAATTTCTTTGTCAATATGAGGGAGATTTTTCCGTTTCTCTCTATGAAAAACCAAAAGAGGCACTACAGAAAATAGCAGAAGGCATCCTGCCTGATTTACTTTTTTTAGACATTAATATGCCTGGAATGGACGGATGGGCTTTTCTTGAAGCTCTGGGTTCGCTTGCTGATGTTGGTCAAATGCCTGACATATTTATGCTCACTTCTTCCATCGATCCCGCTGATGTGGAACTGGCAAATCAAATTCCTCTGGTCAAAGGGTTTCTTGAAAAACCACTTACCCCGGAAAAACTGATCCAAACCGGATTTTTCTCCCATTTGTCTCAAGACAAAACGCCCTAAGATTGATCCATGGATTTGTCTGTTGCCTTCTTTATACTCGTCGCTACCATCATCCTGTCTGCCTTTTTTTCAGGGGTGGAAATCGCTTTTATCTCCAGCAATCGTCTTAAACTGGAATTAGACAAAAGCAAGCCCGGATGGAGTGGCCAATGGCTCGGCTTTATTACAAAAAGTCCTTCTCGATTTATTTCTACTGTGCTGATTGGCAATAATATCGCACTTGTTGTGTATGGTATGGTTTGGAGCCAGCTGTTTGATCCCATGTTTACCCTTTGGCTCGAAAAGGCCCAAATTTTTTCAGATGGTTTGTTGATTGCCTTGCAAACCCTGATTTCTACCATTGTGATTATTGTTTTGGGTGAATTTATTCCAAAAACTGTTTTTTCACTGAATCCCAATGGTTTACTTCGTGCCGTGGTGGTGCCTGTGGCTTTTATTCAGGTCATATTATATTATCCGGTAAGTTTTACGGTAGGTCTTACCCGGTTCATTATGCGAACCTTTCTTCGAATGCCCATACAGGATGAAGAAGTGAACTTGCAGCGAACCGATTTAGGCTATTATTTGCGCGAACTGTCGGATCAAGCCACAGAAGCCAAGGCCGAAGTAGATCATGAAGTACAAATTCTTCGCAATGCCTTAGACTTTCCCACCATCAAAGCCCGCGAAGGCATGGTGCCCCGGCCAGACATCATTGGCATTTCCGTGGATGCAGACCTGGAGGAACTTCGGGAAAAATTTATTGCTACCGGACATTCAAAAATTATGGTGTATCGCGAAAGTCTGGATGATATCGTAGGTTTCGTTCATTCTTTTGCCCTGTTTAAACAACCTACTTCCATCGCTTCCATCGTGATTCCAGTGCATTTTGTTCCGGAAACCATGCACGTAAAGGATATTCTCACTCAACTGATTCAACAAAGACGTAGCGTTGCCGTGGTGGTAGATGAATACGGCGGAACCTCCGGCCTCATCACCATGGAGGACATTATCGAAGAAATCTTCGGAGAAATTGAAGATGAACACGATGCGGAAGATCTCGTGGAAAAGGAATTGGATATTGGACAATACATTTTCTCCGGCCGCCTGGAAATCGATTACTTAAATGAAAAGTATGGTTTGGGTCTCCCTGAAGATGATCAATACGAAACGTTAGCCGGATATGTTCTGTTCCATCACAGGGATATTCCCAAAAAGGACGAACAGATTGTGATTGGTTTACACTTGTTTCAGATTACTTCCGTTACACGGGCCAGAATCGATGAAATTAAAGTGTTCACCCATCGGCAGACCACCACCGTTTCCTGATTTTACCAGGTGATTTTTACTTCTTTTTCTTCCTCCTGTCTTTTAAATCTCAACGTAGAGGTTTGCCCTTTGGTGTATTTACCCAATACATTCATGTATCCGTAAATATCAGAAATCTGAACATCGTCGATGGCCAGGAGGATGTCGCCACCCGTTAAACCAGCCATTGCCGCAGGCTTCCCTTCGGTGACACCGGAAATTTTCATGCCTTTCCCTTCCCACGCATAATCTGGAACCACGCCCAGAGATACCTTCGCGCTCATTCTCGTTTGTTCTGGTTCCTTCGTCTTTTGAAAAGGTATGGTATCGACCCGGTCTAATCCATAACTCATTTGGGCCACATAATCTGCAATTTCCAGAATTCCCTGAAGATTCAGTGTGCCGACGTCGTCGGAAGGCATGTGGTAATCGGCATGCGTACCGGTGAAAAAGTGAACGGCGGGAATTCCTTTATGATAAAAGCTGGCATGGTCCGATGGCCCAACGCCACTTTCTGTGGTTTTTATTAGCATGCCATGGAGACGCAAGGTATCTGTAATAGACGTAAACACGGGTGATGTGCCTACGCCATTGATTACCAATCCTTTTGTTTCTTTTTCCAACCTTCCAACCATGTCCATATTGAGCATCGCACGCATCTGTAAAGCATGGATGTTTGGATTTTCCAGAAATGCAGAGGAGCCCAACAGGCCGAGTTCTTCTCCTGAAAAGGCTATAAATAAGATGTTTAACCTACGAAGTGGTTTTTGCTTCAATAATTGCGCGACCCGAAGCATGGCCGCCACGCCGGAAGCATTGTCATCTGCGCCATTGTGCACCGCAGGTTCTGTACCTCGATATCTTGAATTTTCTTCGCCCCAGCCAACATGGTCATAATGTGCACCAATGACCAGGGTGCGTTTGGCGCCATTATCCTGGAAAAACGCCACATTATAACCTGTTCCTGTCGTTTTTTGAAGTTGGATTTCCATCCTGCATGGTTTTCCGGCTTGCCCGGAAAGGTCTTCATCGATAAAAATGGCTGGAATGGAGGCCGTTTGCACGCGCGGAGATAAGGTTTGAGAGGGTTTTTCGGTAAGGGTGTCTTTTCTGTAAAAAAGTACGCCGGACAGCCCTTTTTGCTCTGCCGTACGAATGCGTCTGATGAGCGAACTATATTGTGCTAAAGGAGAATGCGGATGGGGAAGGGGGGGCAGGCCGATATCAATCAGGGCAATTTTTCCCTGTAAATTTGTTTTTCCTGCATAATCATCGTGCCCATGTTCCGGTGCCGAAATGCCAAAACCCATATCGATTAAGTTTCCCATGGGCTGGCCACTGCCCGTACCGGAGACCGGATAAGATTGTGCCGACATGGCATAAAATTTTCCGGGAAGGGCGCACATGGGATCCGGAGAAGATTTGGCTTTCACTTTTTGTGTAAACGAAAAAGGCAGCAAACCATCTTGACTTCCAAAAGGTTTCAGACCTAATTGCATGAATTGGTCCCGAATAAACTGCGCGCTTCTATGTTCGCCATCGGTGCCGGTGAGCCGGCCTTCCTGTGCATCATCTGCCAGAAAGGAAACATAGGTCTGAATGCTGTTCAAACCACCATCTACCTGAGTTTGCGCCGTAGCAAAGGTGAAAAAGCATACGCTTACCGGAAAAAGAAAGAATCGACACTTCATGCCCTAAAAGTACAGGATTTTGGCCAATTCACTTCGGCTCTCTGCACAAAATCACTAACTGTAGGGAGCGGGATTCAATCGCCTTCGTATCTTTACCCTTTCTTCTTTTCACCCAATGTTTTAAACCAATTTCAAATGGGAAGCCCTTTTCATTTTTTTATGTCCTTCCGTCCCCTTTTATCTTTTGGGAAACCGAGTCTGGTTTTGTGGTTGGGCCTTCTATGGCTTTTACCTTTTCAATTGGCGGCATATACATGGAATGAGCCTTGGTTTGAGCAATACTTTCCCAAAGTAACACATGTGCTTCAGGTGAAAATACTGGACAATAGTTCCTTTGAATTCGCCGATGTAGAAGTGGTGGCAACCCTTGCGGGAAAACCCGTTTCGGGAAAATTTAGGATTCAGGGTTTTTTCAACCTGAACACTTGCATAGATCAGGGAGAACCGATTCCCGGAATCTGGTTGCAGAAAATGGATACCTGTTACCTTTTTGTTCGTCAGGGAAAAGGCCGTTCTTTTCAATTGCCTACGCCCACCAGTGGTATGGTGCCACTTTCTTCCGGATGGGTCAATTGTTCTTTACGACATAGTTATCACCAAACCATCATACAGAAAGACTTTTTTGAAAAAGCCATTCGTGCTACGTATGCGGCATTTCGGGGGCAACCTTTGGCCGATTCTACCCTTTTTACAGAAATCTCAGCATGGCTTGGGAAAGCGCCTGCCAGTCCTTTCGGAGAAACGGAAACGGATTTTTACCACCAGCAAGTGGCGCTCGAATTGGTTTATCATTTAAAGTTAAAGGAGTTGATTTCTTTGGTGATGCCTTTTGCCCAACACGAGCAATCTCTGCATCAGTTGAGTGCTTTCCGCGCGTTTCGTGCTGCGCCGTCGGAAGACATGACCCGATTTGTTTTTGATGAGGTTCGCAATCCCAATCTTCATAAAATGGTTCGGTCTGTTGCCCTGGAAACCCTGTTGCAAAGCTCTTTTAAGCCGGATCGGATGTCGCTGGAGCAGTTTTATGCGGAAACCCAAGACGAGTATATTGGATTTGGCGGAGATATTCGCGATCCGCGAACTTGTACGCAATTGTCCGGTGTAAGGACATTAACAGCCAGTTTGTTGCGCCAGTTGGCTCCTTGAGGTTTTACCAGTTGCTTACGGGAAGGGTCATTCGGGCTTGATTCCCATGTAAAAAAGTAGAAGAATCCGGATAGGCGATCATGCCTAACAATTCGGTAACCCGGCCATTGGGCGAGATAATCCATACCAATTCGTGGGTATAGATGGTTTTGGATTGTTCATTCCAAAATAATCGGGAAGTTTTTAGCGTATCTCCCGTATTTCTGACCATGGTTACGTTTCCGATGGCTTCCATGATGCCAGATTTATCGTAAAAAATGCCCGTGTCGGCCACCAAATAGTTGGTTTTTTTCGCACTTCCCATTTCCAGTTTCATGCCATTGGGCATCACACTTCGGGGTTGTTCTCCGAGAAAAATCTCCCTCAAAGGGGCGTCTAATCGGAAGAGCGGACCTGTAGAATCGGAGTAAGTGAGCCTCACCTGATGCGTAACCAGAACGGGTTGCTCACGGTCTCCGGCCAGTTCCATGACTTTTTCTAAATCATTGACGCAGCCATAAAAAAGGATGGCCGTTCCCAGAACGACCATCCTTTTCATCGCATGGATGCTATTTTTTTTCATTTTACTGACGGGTTCTCACCGTAGTCGATTCACCAATCCAACAGCCAACGCTAATCGGGCTTCCGTCTTTCAAATCTTTGAAGAAACAGTCGGATTGCAATGGGAATCTGGCCGAAACAGAGTTGAGTCTTCTGCGGGCTTCATTTTCCAATGAAGGATCGGTGTTTCGGGCCTGATTGTATTTATCGGCAGCGGCCCACAATGCAGCACCTGCGGTGCAAGGGTCATCGCCTGCGCATTGTCTGGCACTGCTGGCATATAAATCTCCGATGAACAGATACGCCCAACCGAAATCTGGTTTGATTTCCAAAAGTCGACGAGCTACTTTTCTGGCACCAGAAGCATCACCGCAAGCATAGGTCTGTAATGCCAGGGCTTTTCCATACACCATTTTCTTGGGAGACTGTGCCTCTTCCATGTCGAAGGCTTTTTGGAATGAACCCAAAGAAGCATCGCAGTTTCCGGCATTCAGATGCAGTCTGGCCAGCAGCCAATATCCTTGCGCCGTTGGATTCAACTTCACGTTTTGCTCGAACAGAGCAATGAGAACGGCATCCGATTTAAAGGCGTCCAGCTTCATACATTTCTTTTTGTCTAAGGCTGCCGCAGCTTTTTTAATCCAGTTGGGATCCGCTTTTTTGGTTTCGTAATCTCTCTTGAAGATATCTACCAACGACTCACAAGTTAAACATGGACCGGCCAGTTTATCTACTTTTTCCTGCGCAAGGGTATAATTGGCAAAACGAAGTGAGTCTTTGTCTTCATATTTTTCGAGGTTGAGCTCGATATAATCGGCTAATTCATTATAGACCTCGATAACTTCCTCGCAGCCAAGTTTGTTTTGTTTTCTCATGATGGCCGTAAACTGCATGTAGAGGTACATGATTTCCGCTTCGGCATCTACGCCACCAAGTCGAAGGGCTTTTTCAGCTTGTTTATGAACCACATCATATTCTTTGGTTCTGAATTTGGCGTAAGAACGTAGGCGGCGCCCCTCGATTAATGCAGGCGTTCCAAACCGCGCGTCTTGTTGTGCGGCAATAAGCCGACGGTCATATAACAAATCCAAACTATCCAGAAGTCCTTGCTTTCTGCTGCTTAATGTGGTGTCAGAGAGCATTGCCCAATACATTTGTTCACCATAAATGTATAATCCGGTGCTCACGGTAAGGCAGCTATCCAGAAGAAACTTCATGGTCGGCATGGCGTATTGATAAGACTTATCTTTTACATTGTCCTGAAGGATGGTGTATTGTCTTTTGCATTCATCTGAGCTTTGTGCCTGGATTTGTGGGGCCATCCAACCCAATAATCCGAATGTTAAAATGCCTAATCTCCACATTTTCATGATGTTTTATTTTAGTTATACAAAGGTCGGTCGAACCACCATTCACGTAAGGTGAAACCGAGATTCAACCGGAAAAAGAAATCAGAACCGGCATTGTCTGCCCTTGGTTGTCCGGTAAAAAAGTCAGCTCCGATGTTAATAAAGCTTCCTGTTCTCCGGGCTTTTGTAAGGTTAATATTATACACATACCGGTGCTTCACAGGTATGCCAAGGCCAAAACTCATGCCAAACTCATCGATGGGAACCTGATCCGGGCGAATTCCACGGTTGGCATATCGCAAGCCGGCTCTGAGGATTAAATTTTGTTTGAAAGCCAAACCATTCGCAAACTTTTGTCGAAGATTAAATGGTCGGAATTGTCCGCCCAAGGCGAAGACCCAGTGACTGGCGTATACGGGTACGGAATTTCCGAAATACCTGAAGTTTTGATACGCAATATGACTCACATCCAGTGCGATGGTGAATTGGTCAGGGTTTCCAATGGCAAGTCCTGCAGACCATTTAGACGGCATGGTAACGGCCCCTGTGGTTCCCGACAGATTTAAGGTGTCGTATCCGAATTCGCCGTTGGTGCCCGGGAAAAATTGAATGCCTGTCTCGTTTCGATCTACAGCGTAGTCAAGCTGGGGCGTGTAACTAAGTCCGGCAACTACTTGCATAGACCGTTTTAGTGTATCTTTTTTACCATCTGGTCTTGGTAAAAGCTCATGATACTTGAATCTCCAACGGTATTGAATGCCAAAATCGTAAGAGAAACTGGACGTTCGCACTGTTTCTTTGAGCCGGGTGGCCAGGAGGTCGGGATCTTCGAATCGCAGGCTCCGAATTCTGGAGACGGAACCAAAATTAAAGTGGCCGTTTACACCGATAAAAATGCCTTTCCATAGCCGGAATCCAGTGCCGGCCGTTACGCGATTCCATCCGCCTTCTCCATTAAAACGTCTGGCTTGCAATAGTGTGTCGCTGCCAAGGGTTTGTAAAACAGTATCCCGGAAATCGTAACCCATGAAACTAAGCGGACGAAATCCAGCGGCCAATCCCCATCCAAACTTTTTTCTTTGCATGATGGGCAAGCCTATTTGTATTTGATTCAAATGCAAATTCCATTCTCTTACGTTGGCCGAATTGGGAAAAGTACGCTGTCCGATGTTGAGTTCACCTCCCACCTGAAATTGCGTAATATCAAGTGCCGCATAAGAAGCCGGATTCAAAAAATTGAGCATGGAACTATCCAGAATAGCTGCAGACACGCCACCCATTCCAAATCCGCTTTGCACAGAAGGTTCATACCATTTCCCGATTCCGAAATAAGAATAAGGAGGTTGATTATCAACCTGAGCTCTTAAAGGCAGTAAGAACAGACTGGCAAAGATGAATAGTCCGTATGTTATTTGGTGTTTTCCCATTGACGCATGGTATAAGCCAGCCCTTCTAAAATTAAATTTGGCGCTGCAAATATGGGACATTCAGCTATATTCTCAAACCCTGAAGCGTCCCCACCTGTGATAATTACTTTTCCCTGGGGGAATTTTTTCTGAAAATCCTGATAAAAACCTTTGAATTCATGCAGGGTTCCCGCCAGAATTCCTCCCGCCAACGCCGCTTGGGTATTTTGTCCAGGTATATGTATTGGTACTTCCAGTTCTGCAACCGGAAGTTTACTGGTGAAATGGTTCATGGCCCGGGCTCGCATCATACGGCCGGGAGAGATGACACCACCTCTGTATTTTCCTGCCGTAAACCACTCGTAGGTAATGCACGTGCCGGCATCCACGACCAAAAAATCTTGTTCAGGAAAATGAAAAACCCCGCCGGCCACTGCAGCCAACCGATCAATACCCAAGGTTTCGGGGGTGTCATATTCAAATTGGAAAGGCCATGGCGAAGTATAATCTGCAAAAAAAACGCGCTCGGGCTCCATGCCATTAGGGCCAATTTTTTCTTGATGAACGGAAGAAACAATACAAAAAGAGGTCTTGTCCAACGGCAAGGGCTGGGCCAATTCATCTGTAATTCGGCCCGGCCAAACCCACACTTGCGACACAGCATCAGCACCTTCCTCGAAATACCCCACTTTGGTTCGGGTATTGCCTTCGTCTATGACCAACACTGATTTCATCCAACCCATAACCACTTTTTGATGTGTTTATTATAATGTGATGAAAACAAATTTATCCACTTGTGGCAAAAAAACCTTGGAAATTAAAAATTCCTTTATAGATTTGCAGCCCATTCAGGGTACCATAGCTCAGTTGGTAGAGCAAAGGACTGAAAATCCTTGTGTCGCTGGTTCGATTCCAGCTGGTACCACTACCAAAACGCAAATTTCTATCAATACAGAAATTTGCGTTTTTTTTTGTTTCAAAAAATGGCTATTTTCACTCAAATATCGAGAAAATGCGTCCATTATTACCGGGATTATTTTATTTGCTGCTTGGCTCTTATTCCATAGGGTTTTCGCAATCAGTGGGCATAAATACCACGTCTCCGGATCCTTCCGCCATTTTAGATGTTCTGGGAGTGAATGGCGGTTTTTTAGCGCCACGCATGACGACTACCCAGCGGAATGCCATCGTGAATCCAGCAGAAGGTTTGCAGGTATACAACCTGACGGACCATTGCATGCAATATTATAATGGTACCAATTGGATAGGGATGGGGTGTTGTTCACCGCAAGCTTCTGCGCCCACCAATGTTTCTGCGTCGGTCAGTGGAATAAGTGCCACTATTAGTTTTTCCGGTGGCTCTGGCACAAATTATACGGTAACATCCTCTCCGGGCGGACTGACGGCTAGCGGATCAAGTTCTCCCATTACGATCAATGGACTCGCTGGTGGGACGTCTTACACGTTTACGGTGACTGCGTCGAGTGCTTGCGGTCAAAGTGGACCGAGCACTCCATCGAATAGCATCACTACAGCGGCGTATTTGCCCGGTACACAAACTTTTGTTTATACTGGTTCTCCAGCCACTTTTGTGGTACCCGCTTCCGTTACTTCTGTAACGATTGAGGCTTGGGGAGCAAGTGGCGGCCGCAATGGCTCCACCTCTGCCAACGGAGGTCTTGGTGCTTACGCGAAAAGTACATATACCGTAACACCCGGGGAATCATTTACCATTCGCGTTGGCGGTCAAGGCGCAAATGGCTCTGGTAGTTTAGCTGGCGGCGGTGGCGGTGGCGGGTCTTTTGTCTCCCGTACCAGTGGAAATGTTTTGTTAGTGGCGGCAGGTGGCGGCGGCGGTGCATCTTACACATCGGGAGCCAATGGAAGTGGAGGTACTGCGAGTCAATCTGGCGGCGCAGGTGGTTATAGCAGCGTAAGCGGTGGCGGCGGCGGCTTTTCGGACAATGGTGGCGGCGGCGGAACCGGTGCAGGCGGTGGCGGATGGAATAGTGCCGGAACAGGAAATAGTTGGGCTTCCGGGGGGGCCGCGGGTGGCGGAAATGGTGGCAACGGTGGTTATTCCAATCCAGGTGGTTTCGGTGGAGGTGGGGGAAGTTACCATGGCGGCGGCGGCGGCGGCGGCTACTCGGGTGGAAGCGGCGGTTCCTACTCCCTTGGCGGCGGTGGCGGAGGATCATTTACCAATGGTTCCAATAATGTGATGACCCCTGGAGTCCGCTCAGGACATGGTGAAGTGATCATCACCTGGTAAAGAAAATGCATGCTGTATTTTTAATATTCACAGCCCATTGTGTATTTCCATTTATCCTGATAAAAAATCTTGTATATTCGTGCCCTTGTTTACAACCCATCTTAGGTTATGGCAGTTATTGGAAGTATTCGTAAGCGTGGAACGCTCCTATTAGTGGTGGTTGGTTTAACCATGCTCGCATTTATCCTAACCGACTTATTGTCTGGCATAGGAAATAATCAGAAAAATGTGGTGCTCTCCTTTGGGAAGACCGAAATTACAGACCAGGAATTTTTTTCCTACCTGGAGTTTTTGAAGGCAGAACAAGCCACCATCTCTAACTCAGATGATTTCTCTGATCAGGCATTGTTGGACATCAGCAATAGTGCATTGGCTTATTTTAGAGAAAAAGTGGTGATGATTCCTGAAATGGAAAAAGCAGGTATTTTCATTTCTACAGAAGAAGAAAAAGCACTTTTTGCCGGTGATATCGTACACCCTTATATTCGTCAGATGTTTACTGATCCTAACACAGGGCAGTTTTCCCCAGATCGGGTGCTGGAATATGACAAGCAATTTGCTACGCCTCTGGAAGAAATTCCCCAAGAGAATCTAGCCGGTTTCGTTCAAGCGCAAACTCAGTGGTCTATGATTCAGCGCTACGTGGTTCAGGAACACCGCATGAACAAGTTTCAAACCCTGGTGGCGAAGTCTTCTTATGTGACGCAAGCTGAGGCCAAATCACAATTTTCACAGAGTGCATCCATGATTAATGTTCAATATATCATGATGCCCTATGCCAATATATCTGATTCTACAGTTCAAGTAGATGAAAAAGAGTTGGCGGCTTATTTTAAAGCCAATGCATGGAAGTATCGTTCTGCTCCCTATCGTCAATTGCAATATGTGAATTTTGTGGCAGTTCCTTCTGCACAAGATTCTGCTGCACTTTTCAATGAATTGGCAGAGATTCGTAATGCTTTCATGGAAAGTGATCAGGATACAGCTTTCATTTTTCAGCATACCAAAGATCAGCCTCAAGTTCCTTCTTATGTGAAGAAAGGCTCGTTGAGCCCCATGTTTGATTCGTTGTTATTCAACGCTCCGAGTGGAACGGTAGCGGGTCCCCTGGCTCAGAATGGTCGCTTTGTGATGTCCAAGAAATTGGCTGAAAAAGATGAACCCGATTCCGTTTTCACCTATCATATTCTTCTCCAGCCAAAACAAGAGGAAGAGGTTCAGCCGAAAAGAAAATTGCGTGACTCCCTTTTACAAGTCTTGAAATCCGGCGCAAATTTCTTTGATGTCCAAGCCCGGTTCAATGAAGATGAAGCAGCCAAAGCAGACAGTGGAAAAGTTGGCTGGGTTACCCGTACATCTCAAATGGATCCTCTCTACATTGATTCTTCTTTCGTATGCACGAATGGTGGTTATCAGGGGGCTACTTCCCAATTCGGTTTCCATATTATTTATCGTACGAAAGCAACCCGCCCGATTCGTCAAATATTGTATGGAGAAGTTTATCGGGAAATTATTCCGGGTAAAGAAACATTGGATCAGGCGTATAACAAAGCGACTGAGTTTGCAATGGCTCAGGAAGGAACTTCTGATCCACGCCAATACATGCTTTCCAGCCGGATGCAAGGTTTCCCTGTGAGAGATGAGTATGTTACCCTCGAATCACGTGAGCTTAGAACCGTAAAGGGCTCTAAAGAAGTGAGTCGTTGGGCACTGGATGCAGAGGTAAATACCTTGTCTCAAGTGTTTTCCGTTGATCGCGGTTTCCTTGTTGCCGTAGTTACCGGTGATTTCGGCTACGACCCAACTCTGGAAGGTGTGAGAGAACTAGTTACCCGTGATTTCATCCGCTCTAAAAAGCACGAACAATTAGCAGAAAGAATGAAATCGGCCATGGCTGGTGGCAATTTGGATCAGGCTGCAGCTGCTTTAGGTGAAACTGTGCGTACCACTCAGAACCTAACCTGGAATGGTTTCCTGGATCAGGCCGGATCAGAACCTATGGTCATTGCTCGTATGTTTGGTGCAAAGCAAGGTCAAGTGGTAGGACCCATCGAAGGATATGCCGCCAGTTTTATTATTCTTGTGAATGGCAAAACCCAAGCGCCCGAAATGCAGGACTATTCTCAGAACAGAATGGCGTTGGCTCAACAAGCTCAGGCTGGTATAGGTCAAAACCTCACCGGTGCACTGCTTAGAAATTACAAGTTCAAAGATTTTAGATACCGATTTGAATAAAGGATAAACCGGCGAAGGCCGGTTTTTTTTTGAACAATTTTTCGACTCCTCAGTTAATCCAGCATATGGCATCGATTTCTGAAACTACCTCCAGTTTTTCATGGCAAGCTCATGAAGCATCTGCTTCTCCCGATATTCATCCCTTAATTCGGAAACGTTTTTCGGGCAGAGCTTTTTCTCCTGTTTCCTTGGAATTGAGTCAGATACAGCTTCTTCTTGAAGCAGCCAGTTGGAGTAGTTCCAGCATGAATGAGCAGCCATGGAGATATGCTGTGGCGCTGAGATCGGAAGAAGAGCGCTTTGCCCGGTTTCTATCTTGCTTACAACCAGGAAATCAAGTTTGGGCGAGGCAGGCAGGTGCCTTGGTGTTATCTTTGGCCTACAATTGGCACGATGGCATACAGCACATCAATCGTTTCGATTGGCATGATACGGGAGCAGCCAATACAAGTCTTTTGCTTCAGGCTACGCATATGGGATTGATAGGTCGCATGATGGGTGGTTTCGATTTTGAGCGAACCGAAACTTTGTTTGGCGTTTCTTCCGAACGCAATGCCCATCATCCACAATTGGTCCCCGTTTGTTTTATTGCCCTTGGGTATCCTACCTCTGCGGATCAATTAGAGGAGCCTTTCAGAAGCCGTGAAATGGCGCCTCGTAAGCGCAAACCCATTGAGGATTTGATGTATAGGCCATTTTGAAGTCGGTCTGTTTGCACGGCCTTGTATAGTCCTTTTTGACTTTTTTCTCCGCGTCTCCCATAGACAGAAGTCTTTCTAATGTTTCGGAAGGATTTTTCTGTGATGTTGTATTTCCTAAGCCATGCTATTGTTTTAGGACCCATTTCGCGATTGTAATCAGTGAATTGGGTTACTTTTTCATTTTCAATAAACATGTTTTAGATAGGTTTTTCTATTGTCGTCCTGTCCTCTCTTTGTTTTAGCCGTTTTGTGTTGCGATTTATCATTTTAAACTTACACAAAGATTGATTAGTATTTTGTCCTAAAAATGGAAAAACAGATTTTTTAGTTTGCTGGTTATTTTGATTTTACCTTCTTTTCTTGCATTTGTGTTAGAGTAATATTTTTTTAAAACACATAAAAACAATGTTTTAAAAAAATATTTTTGTTGAATTTGTCCTAGTTTTCTACACCTTGAAATAAATTCCGATAAATGGAATAAAATTCCAAAACCTGGCTATCTTTGTTTTGTATTTACTTAGAACCCAAACAACATGAAGCAGGAACCCAAATGCTTTCTTGTGCTGTTCTTCTTGAGCTTGCCATTTATGTTGGTAGGTCAGCAACCAGGACTCATTTTTCGACCCAGCCAAACTGTTTTAGGAAGAAGTGTTTTAGACCCGAACGAAGACGGTTTTGTATCTGCCTCATCGAATGGCTTTGTTTCGAAGCACGATTTTGGAACAGGCAGCGAATTGCAGCTCATTCCTTTACCATCTTTAGAGGCGGAACCCCATAGCGATCTCACCACAGGTTCAAATGGGGGACATACGGATTTGACCAGCAGTGATTCTATTTCTCTTCAAAGTTCATATATCGGCATAAAAGAAGTGGCTGGTTTGAAGTACTTCATTGTAAGGATTCGTATTGGCGGCGTATCTACAGCTACCAAAGGTTATTCCGTACTGATTGATTCCGATGGACTATTTTCGGTGGGACTTTTAGGCGCCAACAATCCGGGTTATGACAAGGAAGTGGCCCTGGAAACAGGTAATACCGGAAGAGTAGCCGTTTACACCCATACCCTGTCCGGAACTACATTGGATTATTCTTTTCCGCTTAATGAATATCATCAGCGTTCTGTGGCCGCTACCACCACCAATAGCGACCCCGATTATTTTTACGATTTTTTTGTGCCGATATCCTCTTTGGGCATAGCGCCAACACAAATGATACGCCTTACGGCAGCCACCATTACCAGTGCCCAAAGTGGTATTACTGGAACCATTTCCGATTTTAATGGTGTGGACGACAGGAAGTATGGAAACAACCGAACCGCTTTAATGATGGCTTTGGTGACCACATTCCCATCGGCGTCTTTGTTGCAAATGGGAGATCCTAATTTCAGTTTTGGGTTGCCAAAATCTTTGCCCCCCGCCATCAATTCTTCCATTAAGCCGGGCATGACAACCCTGGGCGGAACCAGTAACGAGGCAGATGGTACCATCATTACGGTCTATCGGGATGGTGTTAGTATTGGAACGGCCACCGTAACAGGCGGTGTATGGAGCATGACCGTGACGGCCATGGTGTCGGGTCAGGTTTTTACAGCGACGGCAACTGCGCCCAATAAGTCTGTATCGGATTTGTCTTTACAAGTTGTGGTGCCTGCTTCCACGCAAGAGTGTTATACCGCTGCGCCAACCGGATTAACGAGGGTTACTCAAGGTTCAAATTACTCGATTTCGGGAACATGGTCCGGAAGTGTTACTCCCAATGGTTCTAATGTAAGAATTCAGTTATATACCCAAACTGGAGAAAATACCATCACCATGTTTACTACTGGAACTGCCCAGGGCCAAGGATTTGTTCAAGCCAATGGTTCGTGGTCAATCTTGACTGGGTTATCTAATACAGATTTCAGTAATACCAACTTTTTAGCCAAAGCCATAGTGGTGAGCAATTCCTGCGAATCTGGCTTTTCGGGTGTGAGCATTAAAACCAACGGAAATACAAACACCATCGGAGTGGTTACGACCGCGCCCACCGTGGTGACTACGCCCATTTATGCCTCCGGATCCGCACAGAATATTGTGGTGAGGAATAATGCCAATTATGTGGCGAATTTAGTTTTATACGTCAATGGCATTGAAGTTGCGCGCACCAGCTCTGCCGTGGCCGCTGCGACTACAGATGGGGGAACCAATGGTGGAACGCATACTTTTAGTATCTCCGGCTTACATGAAGGAGATCGCGTTTCATCCAGGTCACAGGGCGTGGGTACGGCTCCGTCTTATTGGCTGTCCAACGTTTCCAATATTGTTACGGTACAATTACTTTCACCACAAGCCACTTCTCCTCCTGAAATTACCGGTACTTATTACGCCACGGGCTCTCAAACGGTAACGGGCTTTTCCAATGAGCCGGCAGGAACAGTTATAACCCTCTACCTAAATGGTGTGCTGGTGGGTACTGGCACGGTGAATGGATATGGCTTATGGTCGATCAGCGGAGTTACGTTATCTACAGCAGGACAGCAGCTTACGGCTTATGCCAAAGCGGAAGGAAAAAGCATCAGCACCGTTTCAAACACAGTCACCGTGAAAGGCACGCGCCCAACTGCTCCCGTAGTAACAGGGCCAAGCTACTTTTATTCAGCTACCAGCATTTCTGGAACAGCTGGCTTAGGTACGGTGACGGTGTTCGTAGATGGTGAGCCCGTTGGGACGACGACTCCCGCAGGTGGCGGCGCGTGGACTTTGTCCGGATTCTCGAACCGTACATTGTACAAAGGTGCCGAGGTTTCGGCTACCAACACAGTAAGTGGGGTGGAAAGCGTACAAAGCAATTTGGTCCCCATTACAGGGATTACCGGATTCAAAATTCGTGAGAAAAAGGCGGATGGCGTGGCCGATACCACCATGCCATCAGGTTATTTTTCGGGAGACATCATGTACCTTGAAATTTTTGCCAAGAAAAGTAATGGCGGAAATGGCCCGCTTGAAAGTCAGTACGAAGGAAAACCAACGCTAACGGCTGAAGTACCGGTTCTTCGCTGGCAGGGTCAAGGCCAATCAGCACAAGGCGGGCGCATTGGTTCTTCCGGCTCCGGATTCCAGTTTTCACTGGGAGGACATGGTACCGGTAAAAAGATTCGGGTGATAGACCCGGATGATCCTACTGCTTATGGCGAAACTACCATTGATATCTTGATACCCAACTGGCGTGGCCAAGCTTCCACACCTGTTCCCGGAGACGAAAGGAGAAACAGGGTAAACGGAAATTGGCTACACAATCGGGTTCCCCTTCCTGGTGCCGATATCGCATTCGACCCAACGCTCGTGCACCAAGATTTAACCTTAGACTCTTCTTACCATTGGGGTGAAGTGAACTTCAACGGAATGGGATATGATGTGGTTTTAGGAAATCATAATGTGGAGATTAGCACTCTTGTAAATCGAG
Source organism: uncultured Candidatus Competibacteraceae bacterium (assembly GCA_964578885.1). GTDB lineage: Bacteria > Bacteroidota > Bacteroidia > CAIKAF01 > CAIKAF01 > CAZRHR01. The sequence continues at coordinate 239,638 of CAZOEO010000002.1, forward strand.
ACAATACCCAAGGAAATCCTCATGGTAGAGGCAGCATGTTCAGAACCAATGGTACAGGGCGTTTACAAATGAAAGTGAATGAAGGACAGACGTTAACTATGCACGTGGGGAACAGTAAGTATAATCCATTAACGATTATAAATCAGGGATTTGCAGACACTTTTTATGTACAGGTCATCGACTCCATGTACGCCAATGGTAGCAGCGGTGCCGCTTTTCCACGAGGACATGTGGGAAGAACATGGGAGATTTCAAAAGAAAATGCCGCCAATACAGATGGTGTGCAATTGGCTTTTCAATTCCATGCTGACCAGTTACGTGGTGGAAACATCAATAGCCATTTTCTTTATCACTACAATGGGGTCGCATGGGATGCTGTTTCAACCTCTACCCCTGTGGCGCTTGATCAAAACGGAAATTACCTCATTACTTTTCCGTTGTACACCGGATCATTCTCACCTTTTGGTGTCGGCGATGTGGAACCATTGCCGGTGGATTTAACTTCATTCACCGGTCAATGCGATCAAAGCCTGTCTGAAATCACATGGGAAACCGCCTCTGAAATTCAAAGTCAATGGTTTTTTCTAGAGCAAAGTCAGGATTTGGTTGAATGGAAAATGGTGGAACGCCTCGCCGGAGCGGGTCATTCAAATACACTCAACCATTATCGGTGGAAAGGTGTTGCAGAAGGACCTTATTTCCGACTGGTTCAGGTGGATTTCGATGGCACACGGGAGGTGTTTCCTTCCATTTATTTAGCCTGTGAAGGTGCTTCAGACGGCATTTTGGTGTGGCCGAATCCAGCAAAGGAACAATTTTCAGTATATGGTTTGGATCCGTTTTCAGAAATGCAATTGCTGGATATGACCGGGAAAAGGAGGTGGTCCGGATCTGCCAATGTGAGCGGCCAGGTGACTTTGGAGGTGGACGCATGGTCGCCTGGAGTGTATCTGATTCAAGGCCAAAAGGCAGGCCTTCCCATCACACATCGGGTTGTACTGAATCCATAATTTCGACAGGGATGAAGTGTAAAAGCGGTTTGGCGTAATAACCCAAACCGCTTTTTTGTGAACGACCAATTTCATTTTTAAGTAGCCCTTTTCCCCTTTGCAAAGACATCCATTGCTTCCCTTTCACCTCTTTTTTTTCCTTGGAATTGAATGTAGTGGGTCAGAAGATGTGCGCGAAATCTGGGAATTGCATTAAGGTTTTTCCCTTGTTTTTAAACTATCCGGAGCTGGTGTGCGCGTTGTTTTTCCAGCATCTTTCCGGATGAGGCTCGGTCTTGAGGGAACGGATAAAAGCTGACCCGGGCCGCCCAGGTTCTCGCTTTTATTCATCATGTCCAGGTCTTCCATGTATACAAAATGTCCGCCTCTAAGATCATAGGCATCAACAGAAAAATCCGGTCCATAATGCTGAAACTGATTTTTCATGGAAATATCGGGTGGGGAAAGGTGGTCGAAGATAATTCTTCTGCGAAGTTTATCGAACCGAAGGCTCATGGTGGCCATGGCATTGTACTGGAATTGGATTCGATGTGCCTTTCGTTGATTTACCATGAAAATGGGAAGGCCGAATCTAGGTTCTCCATTTGCTGTAAACGTGAGTACTTCGATGGTTTTTCGATGAACCACATTGTCGCCCGGATGAAATCCAAGTAAAATATAGGCTTTTTGCCCTCCTGCATGCACCGGCATCAAATCGTAATACATTCCACCCGGCCATTTTTCCGGACCAAAGGTTTTAAAATCAGCGTTACGAATCACTTCTTCCTGCTCGTACAAGCGGAACACCGTCTTTTGTCGACTTCCTTTCTGAGGAGCCAGTTGGAGTAATCCGTATGACTTTTTCTTGTAGTTCTCGACGGAAAACCAGGTGAAAATCCGGAATCGCTTGTCAGCAGGACTTACCATGGCCAAATTTTTAAGTTTGGAAAAGGTAAATTCAAAACTATTGGGCTCATTCAGGGCTTTTTCCAGCAGCAGAAGAAACTGACGTGCCGACGCTTTCCTTTGGTCATCCGTTTGTTCCGCATCGATGAGCGACGGTGCAAGCAATACCAAATCTTCCTCATATGCCTGTACAGAACTTGCCTGTGCATATAAGGTAAAAGGAATCCATATGACCCATGCCAACCAACCTTTCATCATGCTATTTATGAAAGAACGTTGGTTCACGAAGTTTTGGTATATATCAAAGGTGCAGGCGGTCTTTTTTCGCCAAAAGTTCTTCTTTGGACTCTCTGTAGTTTTCATCATCTACGCAGCAATCCACAGGGCAAACAGCGGCACATTGTGGCTCGTCATGAAAACCAACACACTCGGTGCATTTATCTGTGACTATGTAATATACTTCATTGGATACCGGTAAATTCACCTGATCAGGAGACACCGTAGTTCCATCTACCAACACCATGGGAGATTTGACGGAGGTGCCATCCGACATTTTCCAATTTACTCCTCCCTCATATATGGCATTGTTAGGGCATTCCGGCTCACACGCCCCACAATTAATACATTCTTCAGTTATTTTAATGGCCATGTTCGTTGCGTTACGATATTTGCAAAAGTAATGAAAAACATTCCTTCTTTATCGGACAGGCTGCTTGCCTTTGAAAAATTGGGCGATTTTATTCGCGAAACGCTCGAATCAGGATGTCCTCCTACGCTTTTACATCAGGCGCAATTGGCCAATCCATGGTTCATTGCACCAGAAGTGGAACGCGCCTTGCGCGGGATTTCCTTATGGCTGAATCCCGCCACATTGAATCAGTGGGTCGAACATTATAATTTGCCCGATCAACAACCCATACCTTGCACCGTGGCGGTCGTGATGGCCGGAAACATCCCCCTGGTGAATTTCCATGACGTGCTTTGCGTTTTGATTTCCGGACATAAGCTGCTGGGGAAATTGTCTCATCAGGATCCTGTTCTGCTTCCGTGGCTTTTAGAAGCATTGCTGCGGATAGAGCCTCGTTTGGCGCCATTCATAGCATTGACCCGCCAGCCTATTTCAGATTTTCATGCGGTAATTGCTACTGGAAGCGGAAATTCCGGACGCTATTTTTCGCATTATTTTAAAAAGTACCCGCACATTATTCGCGGACATCGCAATGCTGTCGGAGTATTAAGTGGTGAAGAGTCCGATGCACAATTGGAGGCTTTTGGCCCGGATGTTTTTGCCTATTTCGGCATGGGTTGTCGCAATATATCTTCTTTCCTGATTCCTGCATCTTTTCCTCCGGAACGGCTGGCCGCTGCCTGGCACGAATTTCAGGATCGCGTACATCATGGCAAATACCTGAATAATTATGAGTATCGAAAGGCCATTTATTTGGTAAATGGAACGCCGCATTTAGACAATGGCTTTTTGTTGATTGTTCCCAATACCTCGCTTTCTGCGCCCATCGCTACCCTGCATTATCAAACGTATCAGGACGTGGAGCAGCTTCAAACTTTTCTAACGGCCTCTGCACCTCAATTGCAATGTGTGGTTGGATACCACGTTCCCACGAAGGATGCGGTATTGCCCGGTTCCGCGCAAAGTCCGGGACTTATGGACTATCCTGATCATGTGGATGTATTGGAATTTTTGAAGCCGTTGCGTCCTAAATTTAACTAGGAAAAACCATCGTTGGAAATTGTTTTTCGCGTATCTTAGAGGAATAAATTAAAAGGAAATGAAAAATTGGTGTTATATCCTTGGTTTTATCGGCGTCACTAGCCTGGGTCTTCAAGCGCAATCTATGGTTCAAACCGGAGATGTGGCTGTTCCCGAGCCAGTAAAAAGCAGTTTTGTGGCCCAGTTTGGCCAAAATCATACTGCATGGATGAAATCAGGATTGGAATTCGAAGCACAATTCAAGAAAAATGGACAACCTGTCCATGCCTTCTTTAGCCCTGATGGCACTTTTGCCGGTACAGAAGCCAATGCCGACATGGCAGAATTTCCTGCCAATGCCCAAAGTAATTTGACCGGTGCATTCACCAATGGCAGCTATACCTTGGTGGCTACCCGCAAACGTACACTGCCTGATCAAAATATTCAATGGATTGCCTTACTTCAAAAATCCGACGGCGGTATGCTCAAATTATTTTATGACGCTTCTGGCAAATTGGTTCGCCGAATGCTTTAAGCACCAAGACAACTTATTTAACCACACTTTCGGGTGTGGTTTTTTTTTACCCTTTTTTAATTTCAACTTTTTAAAAGAATTGTGTGAAAAAGTAGGTGTGGAAAATGGTACTTTCCCCCTTTCCCTGGATTTATTTTCTCCTGAAAATCCGGATTTCCTTATTTATAAACGACAGTTCCCAAGCTGTGTCTGCATAGAATTGGGTACAATGTTCAATATTTCCTTCCCATGAAAGTGGATAGGGGGGCAGTCCAAGGCTAAAAGCCACATAATCTGCGTCTTTTACGATTGGATAACAGTAAATATGATCCCGAAATGCCAATCTGGGCACCAAGGGTGAGTTGGCCGACACCTTAGCGTCTTTTGGAATGGTGCGTAAACCTTCGTTTAAGGCCACTACATCATAAGGCGCCGTCCAATGTTTGGCCGTGTAAAACCGATGCCGCTCTTCGCCGCAATAGAACTTGTTTTCGGCCATGCTCAACCCTGTGGCCACCATGGTACATGCCACCACCACCCAGCCCAGGGAAAGGCGCCATCCGCGTGTTTTTAATCCGGCTAAAACAGAAAATCCACCAAGGGCCAGAATCGGCGCAAACTCAATAGAATAGTGGTAGCAAATGCTCCAGGTTTTGGTTTCATTGTGGAAGAATTTCATGAAAACCAGCGGAATCAACATGCCCAAATAAGCAGGTCGGAAAATCAGCAACCATGCGCCAGACAGGAGCAGGAGTTTTTGGGTCTCTTCTTTGATTCCATGACCTTCCGATGCGCCGGTATGATTATGTAAAAAGTGCGAAAACACTTCTACAGGGCGTGTGACCAAAGATTTCAATGCGTCTATTGGCGTATCGCCGAGAATTTGGTATTTGAAATGTGCGTAACCTTGCGAGTTGAGCGACGGCAGAACCCAGCCATGTACCACCAGAAACCAAACGACTGCAATCAACCAGAAGACACCCAGCCATCGCAAGGCTTTCGGGTCTTTCCGAAATTCCCAAAGCAGACAAACCACCACCACACCCATCCAAATGGCCATGGTTTCTTTTCCGGCTAAAATCCATAAAAACCAGGCCAGGGCGGCCGTGAATTTCCGTTCCTGTAAACGCAGGAAAAACCATGGAACGCAGGCCGCTGCCACCACGTTGCTGTGGTAGTCGAACGCCAGCGCTGTATATAAACCATAAAATGACAGAAAGCCAATCATGGCGGGTAAAGCCAAATCAGCCTGTTTTACCTGAATAAACCGATATACGCCCCAACTTCCGAAAATGAGCGCGAAAATTTGTACCCATAACAATGTGCTGCTTCCCAATAGAAAAGACAAAGGGGAAAAGACCATCAAATACAAATCAAAATGGTCGGCCAGAAAATTGTCCTGTGTATTGGTAAACGTACCTGTGTCGGAAAACCGAAAAGACCGATAATCAAATAGTGCCTGATTAAATAAGCCTAAATCGAAACTATAGGTTCTGAAAAAATAATGATTCACCAGGGAAATCGAAGTGAATAATATCAAAGCAATCATGCTGACCCAAAGAAGTCCGGGATGATGTGCTTTCCACTTTTTGACCGAATCTAACCATGCCATTCCCCTCATGATCCGTAGTAATAAGCATGTAACTTTTGAAATACGGGGTATCCAGCCCTGAAATGCTGCATGGTAAATGAAAGCAAGTCCGAATGGGTTAATTGAGATTCCGCTTCCGAATTAGCCTGGAAAAACCACTGTTTTCGGTACAAATCCGGAAAATCAGCTCTGAGGTCGGAGAGATCTTTGGGACGTTTTTTCAACTGAACTCCTTGGATTTCTGTGTACAAGTGGGTGAATTCCGGGTTGGAGACGCAACGGGTCCATGCCATCTGGTCTTCGGCCATGGCCCTTCGTACCCGTGTGATTTCAAACGGAGTGGGGGCGTACAAGCCTCCTGCCATCATCAGGTTTTCTACGCCAAATTGCAGGTAAAATGCAGCGGGGCCGGGATCTTTTTTTCCATCAGGCGCCAACACCGCCGCCATGTGGAGTTTATATGGTGCTTTGTCTTTGCTGAAACGAACGTCTCTGTTGATGCGAAACAAAGTCTTGGAGGGCTCGGTGACCAGACGGGCATCCACCTTTTCTATTTCAGTCATAAGGGCCTCCATGAAATTCAGAAAAGGCTTTTTGACCACCTGTTCATATCGGTCTTTTTGTCCCTGAAACCAATCCCTGTGGTTATTGGCAGCTAAATCCATGAAAAAATGAAGATACTCTTCCGAAAACCAAGCCATGTTCGATGAATTGAATTCAAAGATAACCGCTAACTGTTTACTTTTTTACCTTCCTATTCCTTTTCCTTATGTTTGTTGGCATGCAGCTACGGCCTTTTGAACTCATGGCGGATTCGGATTGGGTCGCACCTTTCGTTATTCCGGACGAAGCCCAAATGGTTTGGACGCCAAATTTGCCCAGGTGGCTGTTGGCCCGCGCGGTCTTTCAATTGCAGGAAATGCTTGTGAAAATGGGTTATTCCGCTGACAGCGTCGGGAAAATGTTTGGCGTATTGGTCGTAGGCATGCCACAGGGTAAACTGGGTTTTTTGGCCGCTTTTTCCGGTGCATGGGATGCCCAATTTCCTTCTGATGGATTTGTTCCTCCCGTGTTTAACTGGACCCATCCAAAAGGTTTTTTCAGGCAAACCGAGGCTAGTGTAAATCTTTTAACCCGGGAAATGGCCGTTTTGAACGAAAATGGGCAGATCCATCATTTAAAACGGGAAAAAGAACAGCTGCAACGCGTGGCCGAAGAAGAATTGGCCGAACTCAGAGAATCGCTGAAAGTCGCTCGGATATTGCGGCATCAGGAGCGCGCACTGCATCCCAATCCGGATCCGGAAACCCTGCAACGTTGGGAAAAGGAAAGCCAAACCGGAAAGGCAGATTATCGCAGAAGGCGACTCGATTGGCAGGCTCGATTGGCCGCATTGGATGCGGAAATGGCCGCCGCATCTTCTGACATCGAAGCCCTGCAAGCGCATCGTAAAGAAAAAACGGATGCCCTTCAGCGTAAATTATTTACTTCGTTTGTGTTGACCAATGCTTTGGGCATGCGAAAGTCTGTTCTGGAATTATTTGAATTACAGGGAAAAGGCTTGCCGCCCTCCGGAACGGGCGATTGTGCTGCGCCCAAATTGTTGCATTACGCTTTTCAATACGGCTTAAAGCCGCTTGCGCTCACGGAATTCTGGTGGGGGGCATCGCCCCAGTCGGCATTGCGGCGCCATGGTTATTTTTATCCCATTTGTAAGGGGAAATGTGAGCCCCTGATGCCTCATTTGTTGCAAGGTTTGGTGTTGAATCGTTTGCCCGAATCTGTAATGCCACCCGATGTGCCCAAGGTGATTTTTCAAACGCCCGACTTTTTGGTGCTTCAGAAACCGTCTGGCTGGCTCTCCGTTCCGGGAAAAACGGAAGAACCGCACATTGTGGATTGGTTGAAACGACAAAATTTGGACGTGGAAAATTTTTATCCGGTTCATCGTTTAGACCGTGATACTTCCGGCCTTTTGCTGGTGGCTTTGCATCGAACTGCTTTGGCCGCCTTACAGGTACAGTTTGCTCAGCGTTCGGTCACAAAGGAATACCTGGCCTGGATTCATGGCGATATTCCCGAAAATGCTGGCGAGATTTCTTTGCCCCTGGCGCCCGATTGGTCGAACCGGCCGCGGCAAATGGTATGTGAAAAAACAGGAAAATATGCGTTGACCAAATGGGAGAAAGTAGGGGAGAGGAATGGGCAAACCTTGTTGAAAGTGTTTCCCGTGACCGGACGCACGCATCAAATTCGCGTTCACCTTGCGCATCCTCGTGGTTTGAACAGGCCGATAGTTGGCGATTTACTTTATGGCATGCCCGGTGAAAGACTGGCCCTGCACGCTCATACACTCTCATTTGATCATCCTGTCACAGGAGTCCGGCAAACCTTTTCATGGCCCCTGGAATTTTTCTCTATTTCACCTGTTAAGTAGGTTGTAAAGACGGCCAGCACCATGAGGCGGGAAAATGGATGATTTTAAAAAACGTCCCTTTTTCTCGGGGAAATCCAACGGAGGCCATCCTTTTGGAGCTCCGGCTTAATGATTTATTGTGTAATTTTAGAAAAGTAAATGAACCATTATGTTGCTTAGGTTAGGTATTTTCTCACTGGTTTTAATTATTCATGTTACCCTGAATGCACAAGGAGTATTGATTGGTCCATCCGGACAGACGCCTCATAGCAGTGCTTATTTAGAAGTGCGTGGGAATCAAGGGGGCTTTTTGATGCCAAGACTCACCACTACGCAGCGAAATGCCATTTCCAGTCCGGCGCAGGGATTGCAAATTTTCAACCTGACCACTGATTGTATTGAAACATATTTTTCTACGGGTTGGCGGCCTACGGCTTGCGGTTGCACCCTGCCGCCTCCATCGCCAGGCGGATTTTCCATTTCTTCTACCAGCATTTGTCTTGGTGACACTATTTCCGTGACCGCCTCTCCCGTTGCTTTGGCTTCGACGTACCAATGGACGCCGCCATCTGGTTTGGCGCTGGTTTCCGGACAAGACAGCATGACGGCACGCTTCGTGGTGAATGCTGCTTTTTCCGGTCAAATGCAGCTTAGTGCCAGCAATGGTTGTGGTTCGAGTGCGCCATACAGCCAATCGATTGCCAGCACCATTCCTTCGGCAGCCTTTTCTCCCACAGCTGCGGCGGTGAACCAATCACAGGTTTTTCAGCCTGCTACGCCGGGAGCCACATATAGCTGGACTTTTTCCGGAGGAACTCCTGCCACTTCCACAGCTTCCGCTCCTTCTGTTACATGGACGCAAGCCGGCACCTACGCTGTGTCGCTTACCATCACCAATGCGCAGCAATGTTCCACTACTTTAACCCAGAATATTACCGTTAGTAATTGTATTACAGGAGGAAGTTTGACACTCACTTCTTGTGGTGCCACCGGACGTTCCGGACCAAGTCAGTCACAATGCAATAGTACGTATGGTCCCGGGGTCGTTACGGTGCAAAATGGAATGCAGCTGTGGACGGTTCCTAATGGTGTTTGTACACTTACCATTGATGCGTATGGTGCTCAGGGAGTAGATCGTCCTAACGCACAAGGCGGACGTGGCGCACGAATGCGGGGTACATTTTCCGTGACGCCTGGTCAGGTTTTACGCATTGTGGTGGGTCAGGAAGGCGTTCCGTATGGCTCCACTTCAGGCGCCGGAGGTGGAGGCACATATGTGGTGGATCATGCCACCCAGCAGCCCTTGGTGGTTGCAGGTGGTGGTGGTGGCGGTTTTAATACTTTTTCCGGCGGACACGGCCTTACCACTATTAATGGTGGCGGACCCAATCCCGGCATCAATGGGCAAGGTGGACAAGTACATAATTCTTCTCCTGTGGGTGGCTCCGGTGGCGGATTTTTCTCGGATGGAACCGGATCTGCTTCCCATGGAAGCAATGGGCAGGGATTTTTGAATGGCGCGCTGGGTGCGGTTGGTGCAGGCGGACCGGGCGATGGTGGATTTGGCGGTGGCGGTAGTCAAAACAATGGTGGAGCCAATGTTGGTGGTGGCGGTGGTGGATATTCCGGCGGTGGTTCTTCCGGATCTACTGCGGCCCAACCTACCGGTGGTGGCGGCTCTATCAATAATGGAACCAATCAGTTGAATCAGAGTGGAGTGCGTGCCGGAAGCGGACAGGTGATTCTATCCTGGTAAATCAAATATGATATCGGAAAAGCTTCCTGCGCGGCATCTTTTTGGCCAATGACTTTTTTTGAGTTGTGCTGAAAAGTGAAACGTCTTTTTTGAAATTTTCCCCGTAAATAGCGGAAGCGGGATGGAGTAATGAAATGGCGTAGGGAAAAGAAAGAGAAACAGAAAGGAAAATATCAGAAACCTTTCAGCAAATCAACCGCCTTGTTGAAAAAGGAAAGCGGAAGACTTTTTTCGCAGGTTTGGGCGGTTTTAGAAATGCTTTTTTCACCGTTTAATCCTGCGTTCTGGGGGCAATTCTCCAAAAATACCATGGAAAAAATCACTATATTCAAAAGCAAAGTGAGGATAAGTATCGAACTCACGACCCAAATGGAAGTATCTGATTTCTTTACTTTCATGGTTCAAAAATAGGATATAATTTTCAGTTTAACGTGTTTTATTACAAAATATTTTAAAGGCCGTTAAAAAAAACAATGAGAGCGAAAAAGTATGCTCAAAGTTTTAGTGATTGATAATCATTTTATTGTGCTATTATACGACGCGTCATTCTTTTAATAAATGGTGCTTATGGATGAAATTAGTAGATGATATCTTACGTTGTTTTCGACCAGATGCGGTCCAATTTTTTCATGGACCACCAGGTGGTTGCAAGGGCAAATCCAACCACGGAAAGTGAACTGGCTGGCATGAGAATGGCGGCCACGATGGGGTGCAAGTTGCCAGAAACCGCAAAGGCTAAGCCAATTACATTGTAGCTGAGGGAAATAGCTAAAGAGAAATGCGTTAATCGCACCGCCCTTTTTCCCATGAACAGCAGGACGGGTAGGGTAGGCAAAGCATTTCCTTTGACCATGCCATCGCAGGGCGGCAGCAATCCGGAGCCGGAATCGTTCACGGCCAGGCCCAAATCTGCCAAAGCCAGTGCGCCCGTATCATTTAAGCCATCTCCGGCAAAAAGCACTTTCTTCCCTTGATTTTGAAGTGTGGTGATATAATGTCCCTTTTCATCGGGGCCATAGTGAAAATGCAGCGCTGCCTTTTGGTGCGTGAGCTTGTCCAGTGTTTCCCGTTCGCCTTCATGGTCACCGGAAAGTACGTGCAATCCAAAGTCGGGCGCCAGAAGCCTAAACATCTTTTCTAAACCCGGCCGAAATGTATTCGCCAAATAAAAATATCCAAGTACTTTTTCATTTTCAGCGAAGTATACCAATGATCCTCCAGCTTGCGGAAGTGGCTCATCTTCCTGAAATAGCCAGCGGCCGGAGCCCAAACGGTACCGAAAACCCTCATGTTGCCATTCCAGTCCTTTTCCCGGAAGATGTTGTAGGTTTTTGCTCTCGAAATCAGGCGCCTTGGGCAGAAATTTAGCGATGGCCTGACTGAGTGGATGGGTCGATGCTCCGGCCATCCAGGATGCGGCCATGGTTTGCCTTGGGTTGAGCGGCTCGCCTTTGAATTCGGCCGTTTGTCCGGATGAAGAAGTGAGTGTACCTGTTTTATCCAATGCCAAATCGGTAATCTTGGCCAGCACTTCCAATTTATCCGGATTTCGTAAAAACCAACCCCGATTGGCCAAAAGCCGTGCTGTGTTTCCGAAAATGAAAGGAACGGAAAGGGCCAGTGCGCAGGGACAAGTAATAATTAAAATGGAGGCCAGTACCCGAAACGCAACCCCGGTGCCCTGGGGCAGCCAGTACAAAAATGAAATGGCCGAAATCAAGAGAATTATTCCAATAAACCAAGCGGCAATGCGATCGATACGTCTTACAAATGGACGCTCAATTTTTCCTTGAAAAGGCGCTTCTTTCCATAATCCGGCCAAATAACTTTGATTGGGTTTGGCCGTGCAAACCATATCGAAAGTATGTCCGGTGTTTTCTCCACCTGCGAAAATGCGGTCCTGCGATTGAACGGGAACGGGCGCACTTTCTCCTGTAATCATGTGATAATCAAGCAGTCCTTCTCCTTCCACTACGCGGCCGTCGGCGGGAATCACTTCCCCGCGTTTTACCCGCACACGGTCGCCTTTTTCGAGCTGTTGCACAGGCAAATACAATGTTTGTCCATCCACAATTTTGCAGGCGGCCAAAGGAAGGTGCGACTGGTAATCTCTTTCAAATCTGAATTTTCTGAACAACTCTTCCTGGTACCATTTTCCGATTAAAAGGAAAAAAATAAGCCCGGTGAGCGAATCAGCGTATCCAGGACCGGTACCGGAAACAATATCGTATACGGTGACGCCAAACAAGGCCACCATGCCCAACGCCAGCGGCACATCTACATTAATGGTTTTATGCTTCAGGGCCGTATAAGCCGATTGCATGTATCCCCAGCCTGCATAAAAGAAAGCCGGAAAAGAAAAGGCCAGATTTAAGCCGCCAAAAACCAGTGGAAAAAAATCTTCCTCACTGTGCAAGCCCAGATATTCCGGAAAACTGAACAACATCACGTTTCCAAATGAAAAGCCGGCGACGGCCAACTTAATCATCCATTTCCGGTTCACTTTGGGTGCGTCTTTTCTTGGAATTTCAGGCGGATAACCCAATACATCTAAAGTAGACGCCAGTTTAGACAGGGAAATGGCCGCAGGATCAATCAAGAAATCAATGCTACCGGTGGTTACGTCAGCATCAGCGCGTAAAATGCCGGGTTCTAGTTTGGGAAGTTTCTCTAAAAGCCAAATGCAGGAGGCACAGTGAATACCGGGAAGCACTAACCGCAGTCTGGCCCGTTTTCCATCGTTAAAGGAAAAAAGTTGCTGTCCCACTTCCGGTGTGTCCAGCCACTCCCAGGATTTTTGCCGGAGTGGTTTTATGGAACTGCGGCCGGGAAGCCGGTAATAGTCATTTAAACCATGGTTGGACAACAATTGGTGCACTTGCAAACAGCCATCGCAACAAAAGGGTTTTTCTTCCCAAAAGCGCATCTGTTGCGCCGGAACCACTTCGCTGCAATGAGCGCAGGCCAACTCTTTTTCAGTGCTTTTTTCCCTGGAAATCGATGCTGCATCCATGTAGCAAAGGTAGGCGGTCTCGGGTCCTGCAATCTATGATTTTCGTCATGTCAGCTTTGTGCCGGCCGATGTCCGAAAATGGAACTTCCCACCCGGATCATGTTGCTGCCACAATTCACTGCCAGAGGCCAATCTCCGCTCATGCCCATCGATAAAGTGGTAAAATGCGGAAAATGAATCCCGTAATCTGCTTTTACCTGTTCAAATATGCTTTTCAATTGACGAAATTCAGATGCCACTTGTTGCTGATCTTCAGTGAAAGTGGCCATGCCCATCAGTCCCTGAATCTGCACCGGAGCCGTTTGGCCGGCCCACTTGTTTAAAAAGGAAAAAAGATCTTCGGGTAAAAAACCGGATTTGGTGTCTTCCTGCGCCACATGCACTTGCAGCAATACGTGGGGTTGTAGCGACATTTTTTGCGCTTCCTTTTGAATTTCCCGGAACAAACTTTCACTTGACACACTGTGAATAAGCGCCGCATGGGGCAAAATGGCACGCACTTTATTCCGCTGCAATTGTCCAATCAAGTGCCATTGAATGTCATCGGGAAGTTGCTCTTTTTTTTGCAGCAATTCCTGCACCCTGTTTTCCCCGAAAATTCTGGCACCAGCCTTATAGACAGGCCAAATGGTTTCTATTGGGTGAGTTTTGGTGACCACCACCAGGGTGATTTCAGGGGAAAGGGCGGCCCTGATGGTATTGAATGCCACAACGGATGCTTCCATGCGAAGTTTTGAACAAAATTACCTTTCCCTTCTGTTTTTCGTAATTTTGAAAGAAAAACTTTGATTCACCCCGATACCATAGAGCAAATTAAGCAGGCCGTTCGGGTAGAAGATGTCGTCGGGGATTTTGTTCGTTTAAAAAGACGAGGCGCCAATCTCATCGGATTATGCCCTTTTCACGATGAACGGACCCCGTCTTTTTACGTATCACCTTCCAAAGGAATCTATAAATGTTTTGGCTGCGGGGCGGCTGGAGATGGCATCCGGTTTATCATGGATGTGGAACATTTCTCTTATCCGGAAGCCCTCAAATTTTTAGCAGGAAAGTACAATATCCCTGTGGAGGAAAAGGAAGTTACGCCCGAACAGCGCGAAACTTTCGACCTCAGGGAATCCTTGTTCGCCGTAAACGATTTTGCTGCCCGCTTTTTTACCGAACACCTCTGGGAACATCCGAAAGGACAAGCCATTGGATTGTCTTATTTGCGTTCCCGTGGTTTTACAGACCAGACTTTAAAAACTTTCGGTCTGGGTTATGCCCTGGACGGTTGGGAGAACATCAAAACTGCCGCCAAAGACGCCGGTTACCGCGAAGATTATCTGCAAATGGTGGGCTTGCTCACTTCGGGAGAAAAAAAGGTAGATATGTACCGCGACCGCATCATGTTTCCCATCCACAACATGAGCGGTCGGGTGGTTGGTTTTGGTGGCCGGTACCTTGTAAAAAAGGAAAATAGCCCCAAATACATCAACAGTCCTGAAAGTGAAATTTATAACAAACGAAAAATCCTTTATGGTCTTTTTCAGGCAAAAAAGTCCATCATTAAAGAGGATCGTTGTCTGCTGGTAGAAGGTTATACGGATGTGATGGCGCTGCATCAGGCCGGTGTACATCATGTGGTTTCCAGCAGCGGCACGGCGCTTACTACGGAACAAATCCGTCTTATTCGCCGGCTTACACCCAATGTAACCATCCTCTACGATGGCGATGCCGCTGGCATCAAAGCTTCTTTTCGCGGTATCGACATGCTTCTGGAAGAAGGAATGAACGTTCGTGTCATCCTTTTTCCAGAAGGAGAAGACCCGGATTCTTTCGCCAAAAATCGCTCTTCAGAGGAAATAGCCCAGTTTCTCTCAGAAAATGAACAGGATTTTATTCGGTTCAAAGTTCATGTGCTCCACAAAGAAATTGGCAACGATCCGGTTGCCAGGGCCGGCATGATTCGTGAAATGGTGCGCACCGTGGCTTTGGTTCCCGACACGCTCACCAGGACGCTTCTCATAAAAGAATGTGCGGAAATCACCCAAATGGATGAAACCGTACTCACTCATGAATTGGGTAAAATCCGGCGTGAACAATTTAAAGATAAACAGAAAGCCGCCAATCCACCCGAAGCCGGTACACCGGACGGCTATCCGGAAGGCGAGTGGAGACCGCCAACGCCTCAGACTCCCGCGCCTTCGGCCGATACCACCTCTTTTCCGGAACAAGAAGAACTGGCCGTTTTGCTCGTAGAATTTGGTGATACCCCCCTTCAATTTCCTGGAGATGAGGCACCAACTACTGTTCAGTCTTTTATTGTAGAAGATCTGCACGCAGACGAACTTTCCTTTACAAAATTTCCTTTCGACCTGGTTTGGAATGAAGCCCTTCGTGGTTTGGAAGAGAATCTCCCGGCCTTTAGCCAGGAACAATGGCTGAACCATGAAAATGCGGATATCCGGAATTTTGCCATTGGCGCGCTCACCTCGCCCTATCAGTTGAGCGAAAATTGGGAGAAAAAACACGGAATTTTGTCCGAGCCACCTGAGCAAATTTTGCGAAATCGGGTGAAGAAAGCTGTGATTTCATTTAAATTACGACATATTCAGGACTTAATTCAGGCACTTCAAATTGAGTTAAAAACACTGTCTGAACACAACGTTTCTTCCGCCGATGTAAGGTCGGACGATTTTTCAGAAAAGGTTACCCAGGAGGCAGCTAAACAAGCTCGTGAAGAAAGAGAATTGCGTATCTTAGAGGAACTTCAGGCATTGGATGCCATCAAAAAACAAATTTCAGCAGAACTGAGTCGTGTAATTCTCACCTGATGCAAGCACGTCGAGTATGGCTTTGGGGAATCCTTTGGATATTCGCAGGTTGGGCTTATGGTCAAATGTCCTGTGAAAGGGCTTTTTCCTCTTCCCGCACGCAAGTCACAGAATCTTACGATCAAATTTTCTGGCATTTGCACGTGGATTCACTGGATCCTTCTTCCGGATTTCTAAAAGCCTGGGTTCAATCCGACCTTCTATGGCAGGATGCACTCCAATCGTTGGGTTTCGATTTTAAATCCAACATGCAGGTTACCGGAACATGGATAGACGGCGATAGTGTGGGTTTTGTCCACGTGCAGGACTTATTGACCCTCCAGTTTTCCGGCGTGTTGGCCGGTTTGCACCGCGTGAAAATTCAGTTTCAGGGAACACCCATTTCCGAAGGATTAGGAAGTTATACCACCGGGTCGCATCCGGATGGCCAAATCATCTGGACGCTCTCTCAGCCTTATGGCGCCATGAATTGGTGGCCAGTGAAGCAAGATTTGGCCGACAAAGCCGATTCTGTGTTGATGTCTGCCATTCTGCCGGCTGGTTTCACTTTGGCCGCACCGGGCAAATGTGTTACAGATACACTGAGCGGCGGCCTTGTGCAGCACTCCTGCATGCATCGGTATCCGATTCCCGCGTATTTGGTGGCTTTCGCCGTGGCACCATATCTCAAAATGGAAGAAAATCTAGACGTTTGCGGCACCTCCCTTCCCTTTATACAATATGTAATGCCCTCTGATAGCGCACGTATTTTTCAGGAAACAAGAGATATGCAACAGCATTTTGAGGCATTATGTGATCGGCTGGGCCCATATCCTTACGCTGATGAAAAATACGGACATGCCCAAATGTTGCGACCGGGTGGCATGGAACATCCGACCATGAGTTTCATGGGGTCGTGGCACTTTGAAGTGAGGGCACACGAATTGGCCCATCATTGGTTTGGCAATAAGATTACGTGCGGTTCATGGGCCGAAATCTGGTTGAACGAAGGCTTTGCCACCTACCTCAGCGGTTTGGTGTACGAGGCCACTTCTCCTAATGGGTATTGGCTCAGTTGGTTGTCCGAACAAATGGAAAGGGCGACCCAAAACCCGGAAGGCACCCTTTGGGTGGACGATACCAGCAACGTGTCCCGCGTTTTTTCAGCAGAATTAAGTTATTACCGCTCCGGTATGTTTATACACACCCTCAGAACTTTGGTGGGCGACAGCGCTTTTTTTGCCGGACTTCAAAACATTGTAAACGATCCTGCGCTGGCCTGGCGTTTTTTTAGAACGGAACATGTGCAGCAGCATCTGGAAGCCACCTCCGGCATGGATTTATCCGCTCATTTTCAGCGATATGTAAAAGAACCCGGCGTTCCTGATTTTTACGCCTCCATCTCGTATAAAGCACCGGATTCCGCCAGTCTCGTGCTACAATATCACCAAACTTCTGCAGAAATGGTGAGCCTGCCCCCGTTGCCGATTGAAGTGAAAATTCAGGGAGAAAACCGCGATACAACCTTGTTGCTTTTGGCCGATGCGCCACTTGTTCAAATCAAGTTTCCCTTGTCCTTCGTGCCGGTTTCCGCCACCATAGATCCACGCCATCGGATTTTATGTAAAAGGAATCCCGTGCAAATGGCATGGACGTCCAGTGCCGACGTCTGGATATACCCACAACCTGCTCAAAACCAACTTCAACTTGCTTCTGTGTCCAATCAGCCCTGGGACGTAAAGTTGTGGAATATGCAAGGCCAAATGATCTTTTCCTCAACGTATGGCAGTTCGTTTGGTTTGGAATTACCCTTGAATGGTATTTCCGCCGGCCCGTATGTACTTGAAGTTCGAAGAGATCAAACTCATTTTCGGAGAACCATCCTGGTGGCAGGTCCATAAAACCTAGGAAAGAATCGTGGCAATGGGCCATTGCGTGGCGGGTTCGAAGGGAAGCGCTACCTTTGACCCATGCTGGACTTGGATAAAGAAAACGTTTTTCAGTGGGCGGTCTCCTCCGACGGTCCGGTGGTGCTGTTGGACGGCTGCGAACACCAAGGTTCGCCTTTGCATCGTTTTCATTGGCTGGCGGCTTGGGGAAAGAAACAGGAATGTCACCTTCGTCCCGGTCATCCTGAAGATTTGAGTGGGCTCACGCCAGGGAAATGGTGGTTTGGCTATGCCGGATACGATTTGATTTTACCTCCGCAAGGACAAATTGGAAACGCGGATGGCGGCTACTTTTTTGAACCGGAATATCTGATTTATAAAGATGCATCCGGCATTTGTATCGCTGGCAAACAGCCGGATTTTCAAATGATGAACGCTGCCATATCGGCGGAAAAATGGATGCCCGGAGAGGTTGTGCTGTCTTCAGATCATTCTGAAAATGCGTATAAAAGGGCTGTGGCACATTTAAAAAACCACATTCAACAGGGAGATTTTTACGAAATTAATTTTTGTAATCGTTTCGACATTTCAGAGGCCTCGCTTCCCATGTTTCCTTTTTGGCGAACCTTGGTGGCGCAAAATCCCATGCCTTTTTCCTGTTTTATCCGCACTGATCATTTGGAAGTGGCTTGTGCCAGCCCCGAACGTTTTTTCTGGACCCGCGACCGAAAGCTGGTCTCGCAGCCCATGAAAGGCACCGCCAGACGAATCCCGGATGCGCCTGCAGAAGATGCATTGCGGGCCGAACAATTGCAGAAAAGTGAAAAGGAACGTGCAGAAAATGTGATGATTGTAGATTTGGTCCGAAACGATCTTAGCCGGATTGCGGAAAGAAACTCCGTCCTTGTAGAGCAACTATGTCATGTACAGTCCTTTGCCCATGTGCACCAAATGATTTCTACCATTTCCTGTATGCTGCGCAAAGATGTTGGCGTCCAGCAGATTTTTGAAGCGCTTTTTCCCATGGGTAGCATGACGGGCGCACCAAAGCGAAGTGCGATGCAACATATATTAGAAGCAGAAGGTCAGCATCGCCGTGCTTTTTCCGGCGCGGCAGGTTATGTGGATCCTTTCGGAGAAATGGATTTTAACGTATTGATAAGAAGCGTTTTAAAATATAATGAGGAGCGGCCGGAGGTATGGGTGGGTTCTGCTCTTACTTCAGACTGTGATGCCGAACAAGAATGGCAGGAATGTTTATTAAAAATAGCGCCCATTGCCCATGTATTGGGGGCTTCTTTTACCCCTGACATATGAAATTATCTGTCGATTATATTCGCGAAATCGCTGAAGATTTGGGCGTTCAGCCGGAATTAGACCGTATTTTGGTGGCCGTGAGTGGAGGCGTGGATTCCATGGTCCTTGCGCATGTGCTCAAAGAGGCTGGTTTTTCGGTGGGCATGGCGCATGTAAATTTTGGCCTTCGCGGGGCGGAATCCGATGCGGATGCCGCTTTCTGTGAGGAATGGGCCGCCAGGAACGGATGGCCGTTTTACTCGATAACACAAACCGCCTGGGACATTCATGGATCTGTGCAAATGCAGGCCCGGCAGTTTCGTTATGCTTGGTTCGAAGAAATACGCCGGCAGGAAAATTGGACATGGATTGCCACCGGACATCAGCTCGACGATGCGTTGGAAACGTTGTGGTTAAATTTATCCAGAGGAACAGGCATGCGAGGCATCAAGGGAATGCCGCAAAAACGTGGGTCCATTATTCGGCCTTTGCTCCGTGTGTCCCGGGAAAGTATTTTGGATTATGCCCGGGAGAACCATTTGATTTGGCGTGAAGATGCCTCCAATGCCGAAAACAAATACACACGCAATCACATCCGACATCACCTGGTGCCGGTGCTCAAAGCATTGAATCCTTCCTGGGAAAAAGGGTTAGCTTATACTTTTGATCGATTGACCTCGGCGGAGCGGTTTTGGGACGCATCTATTCAGCGTTTGCGGCAGGATTTATTGCATCAGGATGAGGAAACAGGCGCATATCGTTTGGCTTGGCTGGAAATTATTTCCCGAGGCGTAGATCCACATCTATTGGCGGAGGTTTTACAACCATATGGTTTTCATATTCATAACATAGAAAAGTTGTGGGAAGATATGGGAAGCCGCGAACCTCGGAAATTTATGGGCAAGGGTTGGTGGCTTTATCAGGATAGAGCGTTTTTGTATTTGAAACCGGATGAAGATGAGATACCCCTGGAATTAGAGGAGAAACCAATGGATGCATGGGCTGCCATGCCTCCAGATGGTTTTACCATTTCCCTGTTATCGGATTGGGACATGCAGGAATCCCTTCAGGATGAGATTTGTTTGGTGGATGCAGAAAAGATACCGGAGAAAATTGGTTTTCGGACCTGGCAACCTGGCGACCGCATGTCGGTTTGGGGAGGCGGAACAAAAAAATTGAGCGACTTGCTTCAGGAGAAGCAGGTGCCCCAATTGCTTCGAACTGCGTATCCTGTTTGGTTGGCGGAAGGCCGAATCTTCTGGTTTCCCGGAGTAAGGCGGGGAAAAGACTGGGGTGTTGGGCCTGATACCAAAAGGGTATGGCGTCTTACCTGGACCGGAGATTAAAAAAAATGATATATTTCAACATTGATTTGTTCATTTATTTGTGTTTTGGAAAAAACTTCCTATTTTTGCAGCCCGTTTTTGGGAGTTAACGAATTATATTGGCAGTGGATACACTGAGTTACAAAACCATATCAGCGAACCGTAAAACCGTAGAGAAACGGTGGGTTATTGTAGATGCCGAGAACCAAGTTTTGGGTCGGTTAGCCGCTCGCGTAGCCATGGTGTTACGTGGAAAGCATAAGGCAAGCTACACACCGCACGTAGATTGTGGTGACAATGTCATTATCATTAATGCTGAAAAAGTCCGTATTACCGGACGTAAGTCAGAAACCAAAACCTATCGGGTGCACTCTGGGCATCCCGGTGGTCAGAAGGAACTGACCTACAAGCAGCAAATGCTGAAGAAGCCGTACTTCGCGGTAGAAGAAGCGGTTCGTGGCATGTTGCCCAAAAATAAATTGGGCCGCGCTTTGTTCCGTAACCTTCGTGTATACGCTGGCGCCGCTCATGACCATGAAGCCCAGAATCCTGTAGCCCTGAATCTTAACGATATCAAATAATCATGGAAGTAATCAATACCTCCGGTCGGCGTAAAACCTCGGTTGCCCGTATTTACCTTAAAAGTGGTTCCGGGCAAATTCTCGTGAACAACCGCGACTATAAGGTGTATTTTCCTACACCTATTCTTCAATACAAAATTGTGCAGTCTTTCCTGCTGACCAACCAAGATCCCGCTACTTTCGACCTGAAAGTAAACGTTGATGGCGGTGGTATCAACGGACAGGCTGAAGCGGTGCGTCTGGCCATTTCCAAAGCATTGGTGTCTATAGACGAAAACTATCGCCCTGTGCTTCGGGAAAACGGTTTGCTTACCCGTGACCCAAGAATGGTGGAGCGTAAAAAATTCGGTCAGAAAAAAGCCCGTCGTCGCTTCCAATTCTCCAAACGTTAATCGATTTTCCAAACCCGGTACTTATCGTATATGTCTAAAGTTTCAGTTCAGCAGCTTCTGGATGCCGGTGTGCACTTCGGCCACCTTCGCAGAAAATGGAATCCCCAGATGGCTCCCTATATTTTTATGGAGAAAAATGGTATCCACATCATCGACCTCAATAAAACGGTCGTAAAGTTGGAGGATGCCTGCAATCGCCTCCAAGCCATTGCACGTTCCGGAAAGAAAATTCTTTTCGTCGGCACCAAAAAACAAGCCAAAGACATTATCGCTGAAAAGGCTACCAGTGCAAACATGCCTTTCATCACCGAGCGTTGGCCGGGTGGAATGCTTACCAACTTCGTTACGATCCGCAAGACCGTGAAGAAAATGACTCAGTTGGATGGCATGATGAAAGATGGCACGGTGCAAACCATGTCTAAAAAAGAAAGACTCGTTATCTCCAGAACCAAAGCTAAACTGGAAAAAGATTTTGGCCCTATCGCTGACCTCAATCGTCTTCCTGCTGCGCTTTTTATCGTTGATATTAAAAGAGAACACATCGCTGTAGCTGAAGCGAAACGCCTGAATATCCCAACTTTCGGTATTGTGGATACCAATTCCAATCCCAATGAAGTAGATTTCGCGATTCCTGCCAACGACGATGCTTCTGACAGCGTAGCGCTTATCCTTGATGTCGTTTGCGCTGCTATCAATGAAGGTACCCGCGAACGCAAATCAGAAAAAGCTTCTGAAAAGAAAGATGATGAAGCCGCAGTAGCTTCCGATGCTAACACTGAAGAATAATCGATACCGTGGAGAATAACGTACAAATTACTGCCTCTGAAGTAAATAAACTTCGCCAGCAGACCGGTGCTGGTATGATGGATTGCAAAAAGGCACTCACCGAAGCCCAGGGTGACTTCGAAAAAGCGGTGGAAATCCTTCGTAAAAAAGGTCAGAAAGTCGCCGCTAATCGTAGCGATCGTTCTGCATCTGAAGGATATGTTCTCGCTTTGGTGAATAGCAACAAAGATTGTGGTGTGCTTGTTGCCTTAAATTGCGAAACAGATTTCGTTGCCAAAAACCAGGAATTCGTAGATTTTGCAACCGCTATTTCAAACATGGCTCTTGCTCAGTGTTGCGATTCACCTGAAGTGCTTGGCCAACAAATGCTCAATGGCCGCTCTATCCAAGATCAAATTACGGATATGGTCGGTAAAATCGGAGAGAAAATTGAAATCGGAAGCTGTCAATTAATCAAAGGTTCTTTCGTTCTTCCATACAACCACCCCGGAAATCGTGTTGCTACCATCGTAGCGCTCAGCGACAGCAAAGTGGCCAATGTAGCTTCTATCGCCAAAGATGTAGCCATGCAGGCTGCTGCCATGGCGCCGGTTGCCCTTGATAAAAATGATGTTCCTTCTGATGTGATTGAAAAAGAAATTGAAATCGCTAAGGAAATTCTTCGTAACGAAGGCAAACCAGAAGATAAAATTGAGATGATTGCCAAGGGTAAACTCGAGAAATTCTTCAAGGAAAGCACTTTGTTGAACCAAGAGTTTATCAAAGACAACAAGCTTACCGTATTGCAATATTTGCAGCAAGCAGATAAGAACCTAACTGTTACCGCCTTCCGACGGTATGCTTTAGGAAGCTAAAAACCTACAATGGAGAAGATACCTTCTCCATTTTTTTTTACCTTTTCGCATGCAATTTAAAAGGATACTCTTAAAACTTAGTGGTGAATCTCTGATGGGAGATCGCCAGTTTGGCATTTCACCAGATATGCTTTCTCATTATGCCCGGGAAATCAAAGAAGTAGTGGCTTCTGGTGTTCAAGTCGCCATTGTGATTGGTGGTGGAAATATCTTTCGTGGCATCAATGCCGTGCAAGGTGGTTTCGACCGTGTGCAAGGCGATTATATGGGGATGTTGGCTACGGTGATTAATGCTATGGCCTTACAGGCTGCACTCGAAAATGAAGGTGTTCATACCCGGCTGCAAAGTGCCATTGAAATGAAAGAAATCGGTGAGCCTTTTATCCGTAGAAGAGCCATTCGTCACTTGGAAAAGGGTAGGGTTGTTATTTTTGGTGCCGGTACCGGAAATCCTTATTTCACTACTGATACCGCTGCTTCCCTTCGCGCCATCGAAATCGAAGCAGATGTTATTCTGAAAGGTACACGTGTAGATGGAATCTATACCGCCGATCCAGAGAAAGATCCGGATGCGGTACGATACGATAAAGTATCTTTTGATGAAGTCTATGCCAAAGGGCTTTCTGTAATGGACATGACCGCTTTTACCCTTTGTAAGGAGAATCAATTACCCATTATTGTTTTCAATATTCATGAATCTGGTAGTTTAAAACAACTATTGGCGGGTGAACCTGTGGGTACTTTGGTTTCTTAAGGTGTGTTGAAAAATTTGCGAAGCCCATTCTTTCCTCGTACATTTAAAGAAAAGGCTTCGTTATGTCAACCACTATTGCTCTCATTTCAAAAGAAGAAGTTTCAGGATTATCATTTGCGACTTCAGATGTTTTACAAGATGTAGCATCTAAAAAAGCCCGTGAAAATGCCCTTTCACAAGCCATGGTTTTAGGAAATGGGTACAAAGGAAAAGTACGCATCGTCTTTGAAACAACTCAAGGAACCAAGGCGGTTGAAACGACCGTTTGGCATGCTACGGAGAAAAACATCGCCTTAAAAGGGGGAACCGTGATTCCTGTTCATGCCATTTGGGAAGTGAAATTAGTCTGAATTTCTTCTGGATTGTTTTTCAACCTTTTTCCTTTCTCTGTTTAAGCACAAAGCGTACACTTAAAAAAGGTGTCATGCCCATAAGGGGCGCCCACGTGTATCCTGCATCGAAACTGAGTCCCATCGGGTTGTCGGTGGGATCATTTATTTGTTTGTCGAACGGGTCGTGCCCGCGGGTTAATGGCGTGGGTGGAACGTAGTCAAATACATTTCTTATTCCTCCTCCAATCTCCCAAATGGTGTTTATTTTAAAAGAAAATGAAATGTCGCTAAGCGCAAACCATGGAGAATATTTTGGCCTTGGGTCCAATTCCTGAACGGGGAGCCGCATGGGGCCAACCCAACGTGTAGCCCATTCTACCCGAATCTTTCCTTTTGCCCAGGTTTTAGAAAGCCTCACATCGCCCTGCCAAGCTGGCGTATGATAGATTTTTCCAGCAGCTATTTGTTGGTCTCTGCTCGCAAAAACGTACTGGGCACTCACCAAACCTTCCCAACTTTTCCACTGCCAACTTGCACCGGCCAATCCACCCATAATTTGCACACCACTGGTGTCGTTCACGTAAATAATTAGGTTCGGATCGGTATCGTAATCGGGTAAAATCCGGTTGCTGAATCGGTGAAAAAATCCTTCGGCCGAAATCGTTAGCCCACCGTCTGGTATCTTTAAACGCCCTGTGTATCTCAGAACGGCCGACCAGGATCGCTCCGGACGAAGCGCCTTGGGGATAATCACTGTTCTGAATCCAGAAAGCGCTGCATGGTCTTCCGTGAACAAACTGACCACCCGAAATGCAGAACCTCCGCTAAACTGTAAACTGTGCATGGGATGCAATGCATACCGGATATGCCATCGTGGTGTGTGAATCCACCCATGATTAGGATCTCCATCTGTGCGAAAACCTGCGATCACGTTCGTTCGCGGAATGATGCTGGTTTCATATTCTAAATACGGACCAGCAAGTAGAGCATGGGTTAAACCTTTTGCGGTAGCGGGCGTATGGTCGTCGTATCCTTGGTATAAAACAGATACACCTGGTCGTAGCCTATGATGTCTTCCCCATTGGATTTTCCAATCCGTTTGAGCAAAAAGGACAGGTTGCACGGCGGTGTAACGCGTGAGACCATACCATGCATCCTGATAATGAAAACTACTACCTCCGCGAATGCGCCAGCTTTTCTTTTCCACCGACATCAGCCATTCCGCCCGAAGAGTTTGGGCCCATTCACCGTATAAAGTGCTAGAGCCACGGTCTTTGGGCCGAAAACCAATTTGCCCGGCCCACCGTTCTTCACCAAAAACGCGGGCAATCATGCGGAAATCATGACCCGAACTTTGCTTTAAAATATGTGTAAAGGCCCCGAATCTTGCCAAATGTGGATAATCATGATATCCATCGTGATTCCTGTCCTTACTCAGAAATCCACCTTCCAACTGAATGCCTGTCTGGTGGGTGGTTTGTTGGCCTAAAGCTCCGGAACCAAACAAATCCAGCGTATGCCTTCCGTTGGCATCTCCGCTCCAGCCCATTCCCAAGGTGCGGGTGGCCGTGCCCGCGACCGGATAAATATCTACCATGCCGCCCATGCCGCCAGGACCGAAAATGACGCGCTGAGGACCGCTGGTTACTTCAATTTTTTCAATCATACCGGCCGGAATTCCCATCCAACCATATACCGACGCCAACGGCCCAAATACGGGAATGCCTGCGATGGACAAAAGGGTATGCGGACCTTCCGTTCCCCTTAACCGAATGTCTGCCGTATGACAAACACCGCAGGTGAGCTGTACGCCCATACCTGGAATACGTTGAAACATACCCGCCACATCCACCGCACCAGCTCGCGTGAGCTCTTCTGCTGTGTATTGCATGGTGGGCACAGGAGCCGGCGCAGACGTATCTCTTCCGACAAGTTCAATCTCAGATAATTCATTCACTAATCCCTGACTCATGAGGGGATATCCACAACCAAAGAAAAACAGAAGGCTAAATAAAAATTTCATTTAGTCAAAGGTAAAATATAAATTAGAATAGTCTAAAAAATATTTTTTAAAAAACTTTTAATCAATGATATAAATTGATTTTTATTTTAAATATTTCCGAGGCAATAAAGCATCTACATCACGGATTTTACAGCATTCTTTCGATTGTATCTTTTATGTCTTTTTTCACGTAGCCCTCCATTTTGCCGATACGGAAAAGTCTATATTTTATTCTGTTTTCCCCGCTTATCTACAGGAAAGCCGTATATTTCGGTGCAAACCAAATGGTCATGGGAAACGCTAAGAAATTGCAGCATCTGGCTGCTTATAAGATGCTTAAGTTATTGGCGCAGGCAGATGGAATCGAAACCGCTGCTGAAAAAGAAAAACTGAGTGAGTTTACCCGCAAACAATTAGGCGATGTATTAGAGTTAAGTTTGATTGATTTGGAAATCGAGCGGTTAAATGACGCCGATGCCTTAGAGTATTTCGATCGGGCTGCGGAGCAATTTTACCTCAATTCAGATAGAGAAGATCGCAAGGCCTTTATTCTCCAGGCCATTCATATGGTGCGCGCAGATCGTACGCTGGACCCTACCGAAAATACCATGATCAACCGACTTTTTTCGGCTTGGTTATCTTAAAAGAACAATTTGTATGACAACGACGACCACCCAATTGTGGAGATTAGAAAATTACGTGATGGGTCGCTGGCAAGCCGGATCTGGCGATGGTACCATGCTGTATCACGCCGTTCATGGAGACCCGGTAGCCATCGCATCTGCCGAAGGACTTGATTTTGAAAGTATCCTCCATTACGGCCGAACCGTTGGTGGACCGGCCCTGCGCAAAATGACATTTCATGAGCGCGCCAGAATGCTCAAAGCCCTCGCCCTTTTTCTCAGCGAGAAAAAAGCTGAATATTACCGGATTTCCGCCTTTACCGGTGCCACCAAAGCCGATTCATGGATCGACATCGATGGCGGAATCGGAAACTTATTCGTGTATGCCTCCAAAGGCCGGCGCGAACTTCCGGATACCTCATTTTATGTAGATGGACAGCCGGAAATGCTTTCCAAATCAGGAACCTTCATCGGACACCATATCTGCGTGCCCTTGCAAGGTGTAGCCATTCACATCAATGCTTTCAATTTTCCCGTGTGGGGTATGTTGGAAAAAATTGCAGTGAATCTGCTTGCCGGCGTGCCCGCCATTGTAAAACCGGCCACCCTGACTTCCTATCTGACCGAAAGAGTGGTTCGGGATATTATTTCTTCCGGCATTTTACCCGAAGGAACCTTACAATTGATTTGTGGCTCTGCGGGAAACATGCTCGACTTTGTGCAGTCGCAAGACGTGGTTACCCTCACCGGATCCGCGTCCACCGGCTTTAAACTAAGAGCTCATCCCGCCATCGTTCGCAATTCCGTGCGCTTCAACATGGAGGCAGATTCTTTAAATTGTTGTATCCTCGGACCAGATGCAGTGCCTGGAACACCAGAATTCGACCTGTTTATCAAAGATGTAGCACGAGAAATGACGGTGAAAGCCGGGCAGAAATGTACTGCCATTCGCCGAACCATCGTTCCGGAACATCTGGTGGAAGCCGTGACCGATGCACTGGCCAAACGATTAAAAGGTGCCGTGCTTGGCGATCCTTCCTTAGAAGGCGTGCGCATGGGACCGCTGGCCGGCAGAGATCAGGTACGCGACGTAAAAGCCGCCCTTCAGCAATTGCTGCAAGGAACACAGGTGGTCTTTGGGCACCCAGAAGATTTTGATATTATCGGTGGAAATAAGGAAAAAGGCGCATTTATGCCTTCCATGTTGCTCCGCTGCGATCGCCCGCTTCAATCTCTGGAACCTCATCAGATTGAAGCATTTGGACCTATCTCTACCATATTGCCATACAAAGACGTGGACGAAGCCATCCGCATCGCCAATCTTGGAGGCGGAAGTCTCGTGGGCTCCATCGTTTCTTATGACGATGCGTTTGTTACAGATGTGGTCCTCGGCGCAGCTTGCATGCATGGCCGTTTATTGGTGAATAATCGCGATTGCGCAGCCGAAAGTACTGGTCATGGTTCTCCCATGCCACATTTGGTACACGGCGGCCCGGGAAGAGCCGGCGGTGGGGAAGAAATGGGCGGAATCCGTGGCGTCATGCATTATATGCAACGTACGGCCATTCAAGGATCTCCAACCACCCTCACCCGCATTACACAAGTATTTCAACCCGGTGCGAAACCCACTGAAGATCGCATTCATCCTTTCCGTAAGTATTTTGAAGAACTGGAAATAGGGGAGACCCTCGAAACCCACAAAAGAACAGTTACAGAAACAGATATCGTCAACTTCGCCAATATTTCCGGGGACAACTTTTATGCGCACATGGACGAAACGTCCCTCGAAGGTACCTTGTTCGAGAAACGAGTGGCCCACGGATATTTCATTCTTTCTGCCGCGGCAGGACTGTTTGTCGATCCTAAAAAAGGCCCCGTACTTGCCAATTATGGCGTCGATGAATGCCGTTTCACCAAGCCCGTTTACGTGGGAACCACCATTGGTGTGCGACTTACGGTGAAAGAAAAAATTGCACAGGAACAAAAAACACCCGAAGATACGCCAAGAGGAATCGTGAAATGGCGCGTGGAAGTTTATGACCAAACCGGTGAAACCGTTGCCCTTGCTACCATTTTAACCCTCGTGGCCAAAAAGCCAGCTTAACCGATGATTCACTGGAATAACCTTCCCCAAACCCCGAAGTGGGCCGTGATTTTTTCTTTAGAAAGATCAGACCAACTTCGGGGCTATGCGGAAATGGACGAAGCTACAATCAACGCCGTAGCTAACATGCCCGGATATCTCGGTTATGAATCGGTGTACAACGGAAATCGGGGCATTTTCATTTCCTATTGGGATTCCAAAGAAGCCATCGACCGATGGGCAGCAGACAATTTACACCGCCGCGCCAAGGCCGCCGCACCACAATGGTACGCCTGGTATATTTCTGCCATTACCGAAGTACATCAATGGCATACAGGCGGCCAACTGCCTTATTAAACGCAAACCAAAGCGGCGAAAACAGTGCATCTATCAAGAGACAGTGACTTTGAAATGTCACAGTCAAAAACGTCGTAAAGTCAATATTACTAAGTGCTTGGGAATTGTGCCCGTGCGTTTTTTTTATCCGAGATACGCTTTCAATTGTCGGCTTCTGCCCGTTTGTTTTAGCCGGCGAATGGCCTTCTCTTTGATTTGACGAACTCGCTCGCGGGTTAAATCAAATTTCTCTGCAATCTCTTCCAAAGAAAGCGCCGTTTGACCGTTTAACCCGAAGAATAACCGAACCACATCCGCCTCTCTCGGTGTGAGCGTAGACAAACTCCGCTCAATTTCGTTTCGCAGTGATTCACGCAATAGCACCGTGTCCGGTGACGGACTATCTGCGCTTCGCAAAACATCATACATATCGCCTTCTTCGCCTTCTTGCAGCGGCGCGTCCATGGATACATGACGGCCGGAATTGGCCATTGATTCCTTCACCTCCGTGGCATTCATTTCCAGAGATTCCGCAATTTCATCTGCACTTGGTTCACGCTCAAACTGCTGTTCCAATTCCGAAAAAGCCCGGTTAATTTTATTAATCGAACCGATTTTGTTCAAAGGCAAACGCACGATACGCGCTTGCTCCGCCAGAGCTTGCAAAATGGATTGCCGAATCCACCATACGGCGTAAGAAATAAACTTAAAACCCCGTGTTTCATCGAAACGTTGGGCCGCTTTGATTAAACCCAAATTACCCTCGTTGATCAAATCCGGTAAACTCAAACCCTGATTTTGGTATTGTTTCGACACCGAAACCACAAACCGAAGATTTGCTTTTACCAATTTTTCCATCGCCACCTGGTCACCTTCCTTGATTCGCCGGGCCAATTCCACTTCCTGATCCGGAGTGATTAACTCCACTCGCCCGATTTCCTGAAGATACTTATCCAGAGAAGCCGTGTCGCGGTTGGTAACTTGTTTGGCGATTTTTAATTGACGCATGAGATCGTTGTTTAAACCTTCTAACTCTACGAACAACCCCCTAAAAAGGTTTCGTCAGATTCCGTTTTTTACATTTATTTTCTTTATTTCTTACATGGCACCTGCCGCCGAAGTACCTGTCGATCAAGAGAATTTTTCCCGGCGGCATCGCGCCGTTCCGCCAACTCCGCAGCTTTTATCTAATGGCACCAACGACCTCCAAAGTCTTCATGCTTCAGCCTTTTTCGGCCGGGTGCCCTAAGAAAAAGCTTTACGGGGTTTCTGTTCCGTCGCTGGCGCAATCCAGTTTGGATGGTACGCGCGTTTTCTGCTAACATGCCGTCCCCATTCATTCGACCATGCACAGCAGTATCTCTATCTAAATACCTTGTCGCGTCCGGTTGGCACTCCATTTTTTCCGCTAATTTTGCGCCCTATGGCCAATATTGGAACCGACGTATCTTTCGCCGCAGACCTGCTCACCCGAGGACATTGCGTAGGCATTCCCACAGAAACTGTGTACGGTCTGGCAGCCAATGCTTTGGATGAAACGGCCGTGTTTCAGATTTTTGCCATTAAACAACGCCCGGATTTCGATCCCCTGATTGTTCACGCCCTTTCGACGGAAGTGGCCTTTTCTCTGGCCAAAGATATTCCTGAAGTGGCGAAAAAACTGGCTGAAACCTTTTGGCCCGGTCCATTGACCTTGGTGCTACCAAAATCTGAAGTGATTCCGGCTGCCGTAACCAGCGGATTGGATACGGTGGGACTGCGCGTGCCAAATCATCCATTGTTACAATCCCTTCTGAATCAATTGTCTTTCCCCCTTGCCGCTCCTTCTGCCAATCCCTTTGGTTATATTTCTCCTACCAAGGCCGCACATGTGCAAGCGCAGCTTGGTGAAAAAATTCCTTACATCCTTGACGGCGGTTCTTGCGAAATTGGACTGGAATCTACCATTGTGGGCTTCGATGTCCGTCAACGCGCTGTGATTCTTCGCGCAGGAATGATTTCTGCTTTGAATCTTGCGAAAGTGCTTGGATATGAGCCGGCTATTCAAAAATCATCTTCTAAGCCACAAGCGCCCGGCATGTTGCTCAGTCATTATGCCCCGAAAACGCCATTTAAGCCGTACAAAGAAGGTGCAACCATGGCTGGATTTGGCTTTCTAGGCATGGCCCCTTCCGATTTGGGCCACCGCTTTTCCAAACATATCTTTTTATCCGAAGATTTAAACCCTTTTGTTTGCGCGCGCCAATTGTATCAGGCCATGCGTCAATTGGATGAAGAAGGCCTTGAAGGAATTTATTTTGAATGGCCGCCGGAAGGCGCGTTGTGGATTGCGCTCAGAGACCGATTGGAACGGGCCGCTCATCAAGAAATGGCATAATGCTTGTAACTTTCACCCAAATTCATTGTTTATGAAACGTTTCTGGTTCACATTCTTGATCCTGTTAGCCGCTTTTACTAAATTATTGGCACAAGCCCCGGTTGGGGTAGAGGCTGGCATTCGGGGTGGATTGACCTGGACGGATTTGGCCATGGCAGATATTACAGCCAATACGCCCACTGCCGGAACCCAGTATGGTTCTGGAAATTGGAATGCCGGGGGACAGATTGTGGGCCATTTTCGCATTCGTGTTTTGTCTTTTTTTGCGCAGCCGGAGTTGGGTTTTACCCGCAACGAGGGAAGTATTATGGCTCGCCCGCCAGGAGCGCAGGAATTCGCTTTTAAAGATTATACTTTCACCAGGTTAGATGGCCACTTGTCCCTTGGGATTCGCCTGTTTTCAGTCCTGCGGGTGCAAGGCGGCCCCTCCATGAGCTATTTGTTCGATGTGCGCAATGGCTCCACGGATGTTACCACGGATTTCGCTGCAACCACATTTGGTTGGCACGCAGGTGTCGGGGCAGACATCTTTAAAGTTCGATTAGATTTGCGCTTTGAACCAGGATTAAATCATCGCATGGAAACCATTGGCGGACAGAGCGTCAATCATTCCACACGCCAAATGGTGCTTGGCGTTGGTTTGCGGTTCTGATTATTCAATTTTGAATCGACGAGAATCGCAAATTTGGGACGGACCATTTTACCATTTGCCCCATCATCATTGAGACGTATCTGCCAAGATTTATTTATGGTCCATGGCTAGCATAGTCCGGAATAGGCACCCTGCCGATTTCTCGGAATGTTTCACTTTAATTGGAGAAAATGGTAGTCAAAAATTGGGCTATGTATTTTAAATCAATCAGATATACCAGAGCGAGTGCCTTTTGTTGTCATGATTATCTCAAAAAAGCATGGAATGCCCACACACCTACAAGGGATTTTTCCAGGTGGTATGATTTGAGATGGTGGTGGAAGGTTTCATGACCTTGGTCGGCAGTCCCTCGACATACGGGTAGACACCCGTTCCTCCCCACGGAAAATGTGCGACCTACGACAAAATTATTCGGCGATTCACCGTTTATAATCGGTTAAAATCAGAACTCCATAGTGAGTCTCTTTTTACAAAATCCAAATGGAAAGAATCTTGAAGGCGGAATTTTGAAAGGTATTTAGGGCGTTTCAGGTGTCGGTTCTCCCGGGGGCCACCACTCCTCCTCCCCAGGCGACAAGCTACACATTTCTCACCACCTGAGTCGGCAATTAAACGTTTATAAACGATTAAAATCGGTTAGAGAAAACGCTTCCACAAAACCATGATGTTGTTTTTAGCTTCTTTGGTCGCAGACTTGATGCCATTTTTGTCGTTTTCAATCGCCCAAAGGAATGCCATGAGGAGCTTGGTGCAGACGTTATGAATCTTTAGCCTGATAAGAACTCCAAGTCAAATATCTAATAGCCATATCAATGGTCGCCCCAGCCATCCGGTGTCTCATTATGAAGGAAAAAACCAGATAAAGATGAGCGCAGGCTTGCGATTCAAATCCGTCGATTAGAAATCTACGATAATGCCAATGGTGGGAAGGGTTGTCCCTGTGGTGTTTCGCAGAAACCTGGGCACATAACGATCTGGGTCTGCGGGATTGGTTACCGGCTGGCCATTTTCATCGGTTTGCACCGTGAGGAATGGACGACCTTCCGATTTAAACCCGTACACATTCTGAATGTCTAAATACAGGTTAAACGACCACTTTTTGAAGTACCAGATTTTGTCTACGCGTAAATCCAACTGGTGAAAAGCGCCGATTCTTTGGGTATTGATGGCCGATGGATCGTTCACACCTTGTCGGGTGATGTCCCAAACGTCTTTCAATGTACTCGTAAGTGTATCATATGGTGTGAAAGGCAAACCATCGACCAGGCGCCAGCGGGCACCGATTTCCCAGTTTCTTCCAATTTTGTATCCTGTGGTCAGGGTCACAATGTGTCGGCTATCCCATGCAGATGGAATGTATTGCCCCTGAAGGTTTTGGAATTCGCTTCGTACGAAGGTATAAGCCAGAATCCCGTAAAACCCTTTGAATAGTTTTTGTTGCGCTAAAAATTCAATACCTCTGGCTCGTCCGCCTACAGCGCTTGTGGCTTCCACATTGCCGACTACACCAAAATCAGCTCCGATGTTGGCCAAACTCACTGAGTCGCGCAATGAGAAGGGATAATTGGCGTATTGTTTCCAAAATCCTTCCACGGTAAACCGCGTATTTGGACCGGGTGCCCATTCCAATCCAGCGGTAAAATGGTCGGAACGGATGTAGGTTAAACGCTGTTGATTTACATAATTGCCTGCCGGATCGGAAAATCCCATCACGGTATAAGCCGGACGTTGGTAATAACGCCCCACCGATGCGTTTAGGAAGAAATTCTTGTAAAAATTCCATGAGGCAGAAAATCTCGGAGAAAACTGATTGAATGGATTCGCCATGCTGGCATTATAACTGTTGTGATCCAAACGAAAACCAGCGCTTAACGATAGCTTATCGTTGAAAAATTTCCGACTTATTTGTCCGAAATAGCCGCCGATAAACAAATTTAAGCGGTTGTTAAAGTCAATGGTATCAATTCCTGCCAGGGTGTTCACCCGATTAAAGGTGCGGTTGGTAAAACGGGCATATTCCGCATTTACGCCACCCGAAATCCGCCATTTTTTTCTTTGGGTGGAAAATTCATAGCGAAAACGGTTTTCGGCTTCCTGAGATCTGAAATCTAAAATCAGGTTTTCCGGAGCCTCCACGTTGTTTGCATATTTTACCGCCTCGTTGTTCAGCATGTTTCGGGACAAAACCCAAAGGTGGGTGCCGCTTTTTGTATAACGGCGATACGTGGCACCCAGGGTATAATTCCATTGCTGGTTGACGGGTAGAACGCCCAATTGATAACGCTGTTCTTCGGTTTCATTGGCATTCGTGTTGAGCTTAAATAAATCAATGGCCCCTAAACCTAAAATGATGAGCTCGCTTTTATCGTCAGGGCGATAGGAATATTTAAATTGCGCATCATAATAAGTGGGTAAAAAAGGAAGTTTTAGGGCCGAAAACAAAAATTGGAGGTAAGAAGCCCTCACAGATGCGATGAGGGTCGATTTTTTTCCGATGGGACCATCTGCTTTAAATCCTGCATCTGAACTGCCTACGGTTCCTCTAAACTGCCATCGTTCTTTGTTTCCTTCAACTTGTTTAAATTCCAATACAGAACTCATGGTATTTCCCCGATTGGCGGGAAAAGCTCCGGAAATAAAATCAACTTCGCGAATAAGGTTTACGTTAATAATGCCCACAGGTCCGCCAGATGACCCCTGCGTTTGAAAGTGATTAATCAACGGAACTTCCACGCCATCAAGAAAGAAGCGGTTCTCGTTGGGCGCTCCACCACGAATAATAATATCGTTTCTAAAAGCAGGCGTAGAGCCTACACCGGGAAACGAACGCAATACATTTGAAATGTCGCGGTTACCACCAGGGTTTCGTTCAATTTCTGCAATGCCGATGGTGCGTAGTGATAGCGGTGTATCATCGGTTCGGTTAAAAGGTGAAGGACGAACATCAATACCTTCCAGTTGATTCACCAGAGGCAATAAAGCAATGGTAATGTTGGCCGGGGTTTGATTGTTTACCTGTATATCACGAATAATTCGGGTTTCGTATCCTACCGCACTGACACGCAGATTTTGAAAACCATTGTTTACATTGAGAATTTCAAATAATCCATCCAAATTAGCCGCACCGCCTGTACTGGTGCCTTCCACCAAAACGGTAGCTCCGGGAATGGGCTCATTGGTATTTTCATCTACAATTTTACCTTTTATCATTCCCTGAGCATGCATGCTTTGCAGGACAAAAAGCAATAATAAAGATGTGATTATGGATCGCACGGTGTAATATTTAGGCAAACATAAAACCCAAGTCTCAATTTTGTTCATCCTCATCCCTATTTTCTGCAGGTTCCCGAAAAATTTGGTAATTTGGTGCCATGGTTAAATGGTTATGTATGCTATGGGTGTTAGGGAGTAGCCTTCCAGCCCAGAAGACTTTGATTTTCGGTGATCATCCTTATGACCATGCCCGAATGGTAAATCGGTATGGTGACCAGGTCATCCGTCAACTCAACCAGTTTTTTACCATGTTTGGTCAATCTACTGAACAAGAGCAGGAAAAAGTCTTACTAGAATGCATTCAACAATTTGAACTGGCTTATCCTGCGGTGAAACAACTTACACCTTACCGGGGACGCGACGGTAAAGGCGCAGTAGATTCAACCATGACGGGATCCATGCGACAATTCTTTATGGCCATGGATTTGCAGGTAGTGCCCGGATTAAAAAAGATTTCAGGGAAATTATTTAAATTCCCACCAGTACAAACCCAAGTAAATCAGTTGCCTCAGGTGCAACAAGAGGTTTACCAAACGGTGGTGGAAATGAACACCGCTGTTCGCAATGCTACCGAAGTTTTAACCCAGGCCCAAAAGCGTTTTAATGAAACGTATGCCGCTTCATACAACACCTATCCTTGTGAGAAATTAATGTATTTGATGGCTCGTATCGAAGCTGGCAACCCAGATACGGTAGCCCGTTTCTTCGACGCACCACCGCAAAAGGAAAACCTGGCAGGAAGCCTGCGAAAATGGGTATATATGTTCGGCTTTGGTCCAGTAGAAGCCAAACCTCAGGTAAAACCTCAATTCGATGCCATGATTGGTGCTTTAACCACTTGTTTGGACGAACGTTGGGTATTGACCAGACGTGAATTGGTTACAGGACATGCCTACTTATTACATCAGAAAGGAAAAGGCTGGGGAAATCCCGGTTGCTCCGTTTGGATTACTTTGGCGGAAGCCAGACCCGGCGCCGGCCTGCAATATCGGGTGGATATTTTATATTAATTCCTTTTACCCGAAACCATTTTTACCCTCTTACGTTCTACAAGAACGCTGTCATTTTGTTTAATCCAAATATGATTATGAAACGTACAATATTTTTTACCCTGCTTCTTCCTTGTCTGGCTTTGATGGCATTTGGCATCCAAAAATCGACTTCGCTTTCTATTGGTGATGCTCTACCCATGGGCGACCTAAAGCTAAAAGACGTGTCCGGGAAAATGATGACGCTTCAACAAATCCGTAAAAACAACGGTTTGCTTGTTATTTTCAGCTGCAACACCTGTCCTTTTGTAGTGGCCACGCAAGAACGTTACCAGTTACTGGCAAAAATGGCCAAAGCAAACAACATTGGTATGGTGGCCATCAATTCAAATGAAGCACAACGCGGCGATGTGGATTCTTTTGACGAAATGAAGCAGTATGCTTTACAGCAAGAAATCGACTATCCTTATTTATTGGATGAAAAATCCGTTTTGGCCGATGCCTTTGGCGCTACCAAAACACCGGATGTATTTTTGTTTAATGGCAAATTGAATCTGGTCTACAAAGGTGCCATAGACGACAGTCACCGTGATGTAACTCAGGTGAAGCAGAGATTTTTGGAAGATGCCATGCAGAAAATGGTGAGAGGAGAAGAGATTCAACTTACAACCACTGCTTCTGTAGGGTGTTCCATCAAACGTGTGAAGCCCTAAGTGTACGCCTTCCTCCTCTCCACTCTTTTTGAATGACGCTCATGCTGATTACATCCAGGTTTCGTTTTTGGATTTTTCTCTTTGGTTCCACCATTTTACTTCCCAAAACTGGTTGGACCCAGCCTAGTAGTTGGAATTGGACGTTCGGTGAGAAAGCTGGTATATCCTGGAATCAGGCGGCTGCCACGCCCTTTTTTCCTCAGGTGAATCATGAAAATGGTTCTAACGTTTCTACGCTGAAAGCGGGAACGTTAGATTTGATTTTTTCGTCTACTGGTCTTTTTTCTTCCAATTATTCCGGTTTAAATGGCGCGAGCCCGTCGTATCCACATGCAATGAATTATCGGAGTAAAGTACTTGCACCCTTCGGTGATTCTGCCGGTGTATATGATGGCTGGTGGATGGTCCCTTCTGCCAATAATTACCAGATGATGTACCAGCGAATGGCAGGAAGTTCATCTAATCAGGTGTTTGGTGTGCCTCAAATGGTATATGATTCCCTCGGTCCCACATTTGAATTGATTCGTCTCAAAGATTTTAAATCCTATTGGTTGGTGGGACATATTCATAACACCAATCGGTTTGTCAGTCTTCGGATAAACAATGGTCTGGTGGTCGACACGGTATTTTCCCGTTTAGGACAAGCCGGTCGATACAGAACCATTCGTACCAATAGGGCTGGAAATACTCTTTTCCTGGGAAAGGAAAATGTGGATTCGTTGACCATTTCGTTTGAAAATTTCACTTTGGCCAGCTTCGATACGGCCACCGGGATGTTGGATACGCTTTTGCTGGGTTCCGTTGGTATTCAGCCTTATTCGGCCAGTTTTTCCCCGAGCGGAGAACGGCTTTATGTTACCCATGAAGGACAGAAAGATGCGGCCGGTCGTGTGATGGCCTATGATTTAACACAGGCAAATCCATTAGCCAATCCATATATTGTTTACCAACATTCGCAGGATCAACCTGGTGCTTTGGGAATGCTTCAACTAGCTGCCGATCAACATATTTATCTGGCCATGCCTGGATTAAATCAGGTGGGACGTATTTTTTGTCCCGACGCACTTGAGGGTGCCATTCAATTTAATCCTGCCGCTTTAACCTTTTCTGCAGTGAATGGATTTGTATTAAACACCATGTTGCCCTTTATCCCGGAACCGGACCGTGCACTTCCTGTGGTTTTGCCCGACACGGTGTTTATGTGCAACGAACCGCCGCTTATCCCCATACAAAGTCAATGGGAGTCGCAATTCTGGACCAAAGAAGACGGAAGTCCAGTGGCGCAGCCGGACGAACCCGGTAAATTTTTTATTACCGTTTCCAGAGGTTGTCAAACTTATCGGGACAGCGTTCAGGTGATTCGCATCGAAAACACGGTGCCTCCCGTTTTACCTAATGTATTTACGCCCAATGCAGACGGCGTGAATGATGTGTACTTACCTATTTTGGCCACGCCACTCGACGGTTTCCGAATGACCATTTATAATCGCTGGGGCATGAAAGTGTTTGTTTCCGAATCTTTTCTGGAAGGTTGGGATGGTTCAGGATTGGTAGGCGGAATGACGGAAGGTGTGTATTACGTGGTGGTGCAATATTTAAATTGTAAGGGAGAGCCCAAGTCCGATGTAGGACAATTCCATTTATTCCGGTAACCTGGAAGTCGTTTTTTCCAAAATCCATTCGGCCAATCCATCTACCATTTGGGTGTCCACAGGCCAGTATTTGGAATAAGCGTCTGACCCACTAGGTTCTGGTGAAATTCGCAACAAATGATCCATGCCCCTGACGTGAAGGTAAGTGGCTTGTGGAATCCATTTTTTCCATGCTTTCATGGTAGAAGGTGGTACCTGATAGTCTGCCGATCCGCTCACAAACAAATGTGGCACCGTGGAAAATGATTTGGGTTTATCCACCGCATACTCCCTCACGCTTTTCCAGTAGGCCAAAGGAACACCTGTCAAGGGACTTTTTTCCAATTGTCCGGTGCGATGAAAAGTTTGAACATCTCGTTCCATGTCTTGAATCTGTTGCCGAACCACCGGGGTTTTCCACCGCCCGGATTTTTTTGCCAAAAAAGTAAGCTGTTGTGGAACCAATAAGTAGAGCGGGGTAGAAGGAGCCGCCAGACCGATCACGCCTTTGATGCGTGAATGATTCGCTGCAATCCATGGCGCCATAACGCCACCCAGAGAATGCCCTGCCAGAAATACAGGAGATGAATGATGTGGTGTGTGTGCTAACCACGCCATTACGGCATCGGCGGGCGCAACATATTCTTCCTGTAATCCAGCTTCTGCATTTTTTGTTAAAAACTCCGGGAGAAAAACGCTCACTTTGGGATGCACCAATACCATGATACCATGCTGCTGTAGTCGTTGTGCCAATTCTTTCAGCGGTTGGTTGGGTCCTGTGGTGCCAAAAGCGTCTTGTGGTCCGGAACCTGCGATTAAATACACCAAAGGCGTTTGTGCAGAAACCTGATTTGGCTGAAAAAGAAAGGCCGAAAACATACCGTTTTCAAAGGGAATCCATATTTCTTGCGGTGTTGGCAGCTGTTGTGCCCAGGAAGGAATTTCTGGTTGGGTAGCTCGGGGCATGGCCGGTTGAATCCACGCCGCGGCCATGGAATCTCCTTCCATCCGCAGCGACAAAGTAAAATGCAGGTCGGGCCGGGTTTTAGATAAAAAGAACCGATACAAGGTCGGACTCCCTTTAAACAGGCAAATACCGCTATCCGAAACCAAGGGTTGCGCCATCGGAGAAAACATCCGAAGGGTTTGCGTAATGGTTTGGTCGGTCACGGCTTTTTGAAAAGTATATGTGCGCATGGGCAGCCATAGGCTATCTTGACCGGATAACATGGCCTGAACCAAATGATACGGAGGCTGGCTATTCAGGGTGAAAAAGCCACATAAATAAATTGCTAAAAAAAGGATATTCTTTTTAGCCAAGGATGTCCAGTTTGGCAAATTTCAATAACAGTCTTTTTTCACCATGTTCTTCGAACCGAATGGTGGCCATTTTTCCATCGACAGGGCCATCCAGTTCCATGATTTCACCTTTTCCAAAGCGATTGTGCATCACCTTTTGGCCAACCGCAAAGGCATTTACATCCACATTGGTGGAGGCAGCGGTAGCGGCTTGCATGTGTTTTAGTTTGGCGTGCGATGGGATGCGATACTGCTGTGCCAATTTGGTTTTGGCTTCAGGTGCGGTTCGGGGAGTCGCTTGCACGGGTTCCAAAAAGGCAGGATCAATTTCAGTGATGAAGCGGCTTGGTTCGCCATGGGTAATCTGTCCCCAGCGAAACCTTGTGGTTGCAAAACTCAAATACACCTGTTCCATGGCGCGGGTAACCGCTACGTAAAAAAGTCGGCGCTCTTCCTCTAGCTCTTCTCGGGAATTGATGCTGAGCATCGAGGGGAAAAGGTTTTCTTCCATGCCTACAATGAAGATGATGGGGAATTCCAGACCCTTGGAGGCGTGAACGGTCATAAGGCTGACTTTGTCGCTGTCTTCCGGATCTTCTTCGTCCTTGTCTGTGAGCAAGGCCACTTCTTGCATGAAGGCGGCCAGAGGCGGCATGTCTGCGATACTTTCGTCGTCTTTTTCCCGATCTTGGTATTCGCGTATTCCGTTTAAAAGTTCTACCAAGTTTTCGTATCGTGATACGCCTTCTGGTGTTTTGTCGGCATTGAGTTCGTGGAGAAGTCCGGATGATTTAGCCAAATCGGAGGCCAGGTCATAAGCGGGGGTGGTGAGTAATCTTTCCTGAAATCCGCGAATCATCAGGGTGAATTCTTCCAGTTTTTTCAAAACGCCGGCATTGACCTGGAGTTGAAACTGCGGAAGGTATTGAAGTATGTTCCAGAGTGACGTGTTTTGTTCTCCGGATAAAACGGTGAGTTTATCTATGGTCACTTTCCCGATTCCTCTGACGGGATAATTAATGACACGTCGCAGGGCTTCATCGTCTTGTGGATTGATAACCATGCGAATATAAGACAACATGTCTTTGATTTCCTTTCTTTGGTAAAAGGAAATACCGCCGTAAATTTTATAAGGAATATTGTTTCTTCTTAATGCTTCTTCAATGGCCCGGCTCTGTGCATTGGTGCGATAGAGAATGGCAAATTCCGTGTTTTTACGATGGTGTTGCATTTGCAAATCGTAAATGGTTTGCGCAACAAATCCACCTTCTTCATTATCTGATACGGCTTTGAAAAGTTTTAAAGGCGCGCCCTGATCGTTGGCGGTCCAGACATTTTTTTTGAGCTGTTTTTTATTGTTGGCAATAATGGCGTTGGCGGCGTTGACAATAAGTTGGGTAGACCGATAGTTTTGTTCTAGTTTAAAAACTTTCAGATCCGGATAATCTCTTTCGAAATTGAGGATATTTTGAATGTTGGCGCCACGAAAAGCGTAGATAGACTGCGCATCGTCGCCCACTACACAAATGTTTTGGTACAACGCTGCCATTTGCCGTATGATGGTGTATTGGGCATGGTTGGTGTCCTGGAACTCATCCACCATGATAAACTGAAACCGACTTTGGTATTTGTAAAGGATTTCTGGGAATTTGGCGAAAAGCTCGTAGGTTTTCAGCAAGAGATCATCGAAATCCATGGCGCCGGCCCGAAAGCAACGCTGAGTGTATTGGGCATAAATTTCTCCGGTCTTCGGGCGTTTGGCGTAAGTGTCGTCCTGTAAAAGCTCTGGATCGTTTTGGTAGGCCTGCGCGGTAATCAGCGCGTTTTTGGCGTTGGAAATACGATTGAGAACCGTATTGACTTTATAAATTTTATCGTCCAGGCCATTTTCGCTTAAAATATTTCTGATGAGACTTTTGGCATCATCTGTGTCGTAAATGGTGAAATTTTTGGGGTATCCAATTTTATCCGCTTCTTGTCGGAGAATTCGGGCAAAAACGGAGTGAAAGGTGCCCATCCAAAGGTTTTTCGATTCAGAAGGGCCGATTACTTTTGAAATCCGCTCTTTCATTTCCCGGGCTGCTTTGTTGGTAAAAGTAAGTGCAAGGATATTGAAAGGGTCGATGCCATGTTCTACCATGTAGGCAATGCGGTAGGTGAGAACCCTGGTTTTGCCGGATCCTGCTCCTGCAATAATCATGATGGGACCTTCAATGGTTTCTACGGCCTGCCTTTGAGGAGAATTGAGCGAAAGTAAATATTCCACCGGGAGATTCGATTTGAGCGATAAGACAACATGGCGCGATGTCCATTTTTGTCCCACAAATATAGAGAATCTGAATGGGCCTTGGCAAGACGCCTGCCCGAATAAAAGGTAAATTCAACAAGGTGTTTTAACAAAATTGTTTTGGGTATCAAGGTGTTTTGTTCGTATCTTTTAGAAAATCTTTACGTTATGGCAACTTCTCCACTTTTCCGAACCCTTGTGGTGCCATTCGATTTTTCTCCGGTAGCCATTGCCGCAGCGCACCAGGCGGCGTATTTGGCAGGACGCATGTCTTGTAGCTTGAGTTTGTGGTTGATTCACGACCGTTATTCAGAAACCCAATTGGGTGTCCCGGATGGCCAACGCTCCGTGGAAGTGTTCAGAAGATTTGCCACCCTTCGTCTGGAAGACTTGGGCGCCAGTTTTTTACGAACTTATGGCGTGCGTATCGGGTACGAATGGCTCGAAGGAAAAGTGCAAAAGTCGGTAGAGCTAAAAGCGCAGGCACCAGATGTATCTATGCTGGTCTTGGGAACTTTTGGGGATAAAAAACAAGATGCCATTTTCCAGGACAGCCAAGCCAATAAACTGGCCATCAGAACCGCATTGCCCGTTTTGGCGATTCGTTCTACTGAAGATACGCCCGGATTTAGGAGGATTTTCATGGGCTTAGAAATCGAAAACTTCAATTCACGGGAGAAAATTCCATATGCAGTTCGTATGGCGGAAGCCAACCACGCCGAGGTTCATATTTTGGGCATGGAAAGGCATCGCGATCAGGAATCTGTTTCGCACCTCAAGGCCATTATGGCACAGGCCGAACGATATTTTATGCAACGCGATATTCCCGTACGCTCGGAAATTCGCCCAATTAAATCGAAAGGCAGCGGATCTGTTCAAATGGCCACGGAATTGAAAGCCGATTTAATGGTCGTGATGGCGGAGGCAGAAGGCCCGTTTGGTG
Organism: uncultured Candidatus Competibacteraceae bacterium; assembly: GCA_964578885.1. GTDB lineage: Bacteria > Bacteroidota > Bacteroidia > CAIKAF01 > CAIKAF01 > CAZRHR01. Next base: position 282,743 of record CAZOEO010000002.1, read on the forward strand.
GATTTTTGGGGGATGTATTTCCCCAATACGTAACCCACCATTTCGCGCATCCTGTTCTTATTGTACCGCCAAAAGTGTCTACTGTCACCGCTCAGGTAACCATTTAGGTCACCCTTTTCCCCACTGCAATACCGGGCAAAAGCTGGAATGAAGAAAAAACCTTAATTTGTTCCCATGTTTTACAGCTTGGTGGTGCCTGTGTTCAATCGGCCCGATGAAGTGCGGGAATTGTTAGAAAGTCTTGTTCTCCAAACTTTTACCCGTTTCGAGGTGGTGTTGGTGGAAGATGGTTCTACCCTGCCTTGTTCGGAAGAAGTGCAGGCCTTTACCGGAAAACTGGATTTTCAGTATTTTACAAAACCCAACTCCGGTCCCGGGCTGTCGCGCAACTATGGTGCGGAAAGGGCTAAAGGGGATTTTATTCTTTTTCTGGATTCCGATTGTGTGTTGCCGCCCGACTTTATGAAGGAAGTACATGCCGGTATTTCCAAAGAAAAATGGGATTGTTTTGGTGGTCCGGATCGCGCACATCCATCCTTTACGCCATTGCAACGCGCCATTAATTATGCCATGACGTCCTTTTTTACCACGGGAGGCATCCGCGGGGGGAAAAAGCGCATGGATCAGTTTTTTCCCCGTAGCTTCAACATGGGCTACAGCCGTGAAGTCTTTCAGCAGACCGGCGGATTTTCTTCCATGCGTTTTGGAGAAGATATTGATATGAGTTTGCGAATTCAGGAAGGTGGATTTCGCATGGGTTTAATTCCAGAAGCCTATGTGTACCATAAGCGACGAACCCGTTTTTGGTCTTTTTACAAACAGGTTTTTAATAGTGGCATTGCGCGCATCAATTTATTTAAATTACATCCGCAGGCCCTGAAGCTTGTCCATTTTTTGCCATCCGTTTTTGTTTTAGGACATATCATTTGTCTGGCGCTGGCTTTTTGGTGTCCACTATTTTTGCTGGCTCCCTTGGTTTTTATGCTCATTATTGGAATGGATGCCTGGCGGACAGACGGACAGATGAAAGTAGGAGCATTGGCAGTGCCTGCCGCATATATTCAGTTGTTTGGATATGGCTTGGGATTTTTGTTGGCCGTGTGGAAACGATTGGTACTAAGGCAAGGTCCATTCGCTGCATTCACAAAAAAGTTTTACGCTTAACTCCTTTTACCTATTGACATTGGGGGTCTGGAGATTGTAGCTTTGCAAAAAAGTTATGTTGGTACAATGCATGGGAGCTGCGCTAACGGGAGTTCAGGCCATTCCCATCACCCTGGAAGTACATACGGCACCTGGCTTAAGATATTTTTTAGTTGGCTTGCCGGATAACGCCGTAAAAGAATCTGAACGCCGCATTGAAGCGGCCTTGCTGAACAATGGTTATCAGCGGCCCGGAAAACAAATCACGGTGAACATGGCGCCGGCCGATATCCGAAAAGAAGGTGCAGCGTATGATTTGCCTATTGCCATTGGGATTTTGGCTGCCAGTGGGCAAATTCCCCATGAAGGACTTTCAGAGTATCTGATGATGGGAGAACTTGCTTTAGATGGGAGCTTGCGGCCTGTTCGTGGTGCCCTACCCATGACCATGATGGCACAAGAAATGGGCTTGAAGGGTGTCATTTTACCCGAAGCCAATGCCCGAGAAGCTGCTTTGGTCGATGGTATTACCCTGATTTCTGCCGCTCACCTTCGCGTGGTAACTCAGTTTTTTGAAACGGGCGATATTCCCGCCTTACCAGAAGGCCCTGTGACTTCTTCTGAGGATGTGGATGGGCCGGATTTATCAGAAATTCGCGGGCAGGAATCTGTGCGGCGTGCCATGGAAGTGGCGGCATGCGGCGGCCATAATATTCTGTTGATTGGCGCGCCCGGCTCAGGGAAGACCATGATTGCCCGCCGATTGCCGGGAATTTTACCTCCTTTGAATACCCGAGAGGCGCTGGAAACCACCAAAATTCATTCTGTAGCGGGAAAATTGGGTCGCCATGTGGGTTTGGTGCAGCAAAGGCCATTTCGTGCGCCTCACCATACGGTGAGCGATGTAGCGCTGGTCGGGGGAGGCGGACATCCTCAGCCCGGGGAAATTAGTTTGGCCCATAACGGTGTCTTGTTTTTAGATGAGTTACCGGAGTTCCGACGCACGGTGTTGGAAGTGCTTCGACAGCCTTTGGAAGATCGCAGGGTCACCATTTCTCGTGCTCGTTTTTCCGTGGAATATCCGGCAGGATTTATGCTGGTGGCCGCCATGAATCCTTGCCCATGTGGCCATTACAATAATCCGGACCGGGATTGCACCTGCGGTCCGGGTGTGGTGAAAAAATACTTGAATCGGGTATCCGGTCCTTTGCTGGATCGAATTGATTTGCACGTGGAGGTGGCTCCTGTGGCGGTGGCTGAATTGCAATCTGGCCGAAGGGGAGAAAATTCGGAAGAAGTTCGCACGCGTGTGGAACGGGTCCGGCAAGTGCAGGCCCAACGATTTACCAGGCATTCAGGGGTGCATGTAAATGCACAAATGACGCCTTCGTTGCTGCGGCATTTTGCCGTTCCCGATGCAGCGGGAAAGCAACTCATGGAAAAAGCCATGGAGAAATTAGGCCTTTCGGCCCGGGCGTACGATCGCATTCTAAAGGTGAGCCGAACCATTGCCGATATGGAAGGCGCGCGCGATATTCAGGCAGTACACGTGGCCGAAGCCATTCAATACCGAAGCCTCGACCGGGCGATGTGGGGAAGTTGAAGTGTGAAGGCTACAGACCTTCTTCTTGAATCAGCAATCCTCCTTTTCTCGTTTTAAGAGGAAAGGTGGGAGATGCTCCTGGTTCTTTTTATCCATTTTATCAGTTCAAACCACATCACAGACAGACCCCCAATGGCCAAAGAGACGGCGATTTGAAACAGACTGAGCCTTTCGAATTCAAAAAAGGTGGTCATGGGCGGAATAAAGAGGATGAGACCCACCAGCGCCAGGGTGATGCCGATGATAAAAAGGACCAGGTCATTTTTATACTTCAAGGTGGTTAAGATGGAATAATAAAAGGAGCGGTTGATGAGCGTCAGGAAAATATTGGCGAAGATGAGCACCATGAACACCATGGTTCTGGTTTCCAATTCGCTATAACCCTGATGGATGGCGTATTGATAGACAGACAAGGTCCCAATTGTAATGCACAATCCCTGTAAAATACTGATAGATAATTCTTTTAAATTGAAAAAAGTAGCACTTAAGGGTTTGGGTTTTTGCTTCATGGTGTTGGATTCCATGGGTTCATTTTCATAAATAATAGAGCAGGTGGGACCCATGATCAGTTCCAGGAAGATAATATGCACCGGAGAAAAAATATTGGGATAGAGCCAACCCAGCGCCAACGGAAGTAAAACGGTGAGAATGATGGGAATATGAATGGAAATGATGTATTGGACCGCCTTTTTCAGGTTCGCATAAATTTTTCTGCCCATGGCGGTGGCTTCCACCATTTTCGATAAATCATCTTCCAGTAAAATTAAAGAAGCGGCTTGTTTCGCGATTTCAGTGCCTTTTTTTCCCATGGCAATACCAATGTGCGCGGCTTTGAGGGCAGGACCGTCATTCACCCCATCGCCCGTCATCGCCACAATTTGTTGATTGGACTTTAATGCATGGATGATTTTCAATTTGGCTTCCGGAAACATCCGGCTAAATATGGCTGTTTCCATGACCCGTTGTTGCAATTCATGGTCAGATAAGGACATTAATTCTTCCCCTGACATGGTTTTATCGTAGTCTTTAAAACCAATTTGTTTGGCAATGGAGGCGGTGGTGGCTGCATTATCGCCTGTGATGATTTTCACCTGAATTCCAGCCGCGTAAAAATCTTCTAAAACTTTTTGAATATTTTTCTTGGGCGGGTCGAAAAAAGCCACTAATCCTTTGAATGTGAAAGGTAAATCTTGTTGTTTGGCAGGGTAGTCTGTACCCGGAAATGCAGAAACACCCACGCCCAGTACCCGATATCCTTCAGCGGCCATGTGTTCTATGGCCGATTGAATCTGTTCTATATCTGTTGGACTGAGGTTGGACGCACGCATCAGTGCTTCCGGCGCACCTTTGGCGGCAATCATTTTCCGTCCCTTTCCATCCGAGAAAACATGGGTCATCATGGGTGGTTTTCCTTCCAATGGATATTCGTGTACCAATGTAAAATTGGGTCGTTCGTCTTGGATGTTGAGTTTGCTATATGCCTCATGGAGTGCGATTTCCATTGGGTCGAAAGCCATGGGTTCGCTGGCCCACATGGCCAAGGTTATTAATTCTGTAGCCGATGCATTCAGGGACGCATCGGCGCTGATGATTTGGTTCTCTTCCCACACAAATAATTGCGCCAAACTCATTTTGTTTTCGGTGAGTGTCCCTGTTTTGTCGGTACAGATGACGGTGGCACTGCCGAGGGTTTCCACTGTTTTGGTTTGCTTTACCACGATGCCTAGCTTCATTAAACGCCATGCGCCCAATGCCATAAATGTGGCGAATGCCACGGGAATTTCTTCGGGTAAAATACTCATGGCCAATGTAAGCGAATGAAGCAGACTATGGAGAATGTCTCCGGATTCCATGAAATGAATCACCCAAACCAATACAAAAACTGCGGTGCCGGCAAGGGCCATCCATTTAACAAATTGGTTCAGTTTGTTTTCCAGAGGCGTTTTTTCTTCATTGATGCCTTCCAGACTTTTCCCGATTTTTCCAAGCCTGGTTTCATTGCCTACTGCGGTGATTTCTGCAATGGCCAATCCACTTGCCACAATGGTGCCACTAAAAATGAACCGGTCTTCCTGGTTGTTTTGTTTGAAAACGGCCATGGATTCTCCGGTAAGAATTGATTCGTTCACGGAAAAGTCGTTGGAATGCACAATGACGCCGTCTGCGGTAATGGAAGTCCCTTCCTCCACCAAGAGAAAGTCACCCACCACCAAATCTTCACTTTTTATTTCCTGAATGAGGTTGTTCCGGATGACTTTGCAGCGCGGCTGGGATAAAGTTTTTAGTTTCTCCAGGGCGTTTTTGTTGCGCGAGTCCTGAAAAAGGGAAATGGATGCAATCATAAAAATGGCCACCACCATGAATATGCCATTTCCGGTTTCTCCTGTGATAAAATAAATGGCCGCTGCCACCAATAATAAAATGGTCATGGGCTCTTTAATTACCCTGAGAATGATTTCAAAGAGGGTGTTTTCGCGCTTATAGGTGAGCCGGTTAGGACCGAATTTTTCTCTCGAAAGGAGTACTTGTTCGTCGTCTAATCCAGTGATATCAAAATCTTTAATCTGCATCGCCAGCCGGAATTATACTTATGTTGCTTTTAAACCGTTCACCAATATACTCATGCTTTGGCGTAAAGTCTACTTGCGGCTGGGATGTGTTTCCATCGCACATATGCCGGAATCGAGCTTTTGTAGTTGTGTTTTTTCCCGTTTCGTAGAAAATAACAAGTCTGTTGCTCATTTTTTTTCGTGGAAAAGGAAAAGTGTGAAGGGTGCGACATGTAGAAATAAAGAAGGAGGGAAATGAATCCCCTCCTTCTTTGTCCATTTTGAAAGATTGTGAAGCTTTATGAATGCCTAACTACTTGTTAATTATGAGTTTCCGTAGATGTTGGATTCGCCGCCGTCTATGGCAATGGTTTGTCCATTCACATAGCCATTGTCTTCGCTCAGCAGGAAAACGGACAATTTGGCCACTTCGTGCGGTTGGCCAAGTCGTTTGGTGGGATTACGTTGGGCGTATTCGGTTTCCGCAGCTTTGGGATTGCCGGGATTAATTTCCCTGAACGCTTCTTCCACCATGGGCGTAAGAATGGCGCCGGGGGCAATGGCATTGGTTAAAATACCGTCGCGTGCAAATTCCAGGGCTGCATTTTTCGTCATTCCGGAAACGGCGTGTTTACTGGCAACATAGGCTGTTTGGTTCAATACTCCGCGAATACCACCCACGGAAGCCACGTTCACAATGCGGCCATATTGTTGTTTTTGCATCACCGGAATCACGTACCGCATTCCGTAGTACACACCCATGAGGTTGATGTCGATTACTTTTTTGAAAATATCAACATCATATTCAGTGAGGCTGGCTTGTTTGCCTTCGATGCCGGCATTGTTGTAAAACGCATCGATTCTGCCAAAGGCGTTCACGGTTTCATCCACGTATTTTTTCACCGCTGCTTCTTGAGAGACATCGGCGACCATGACGACGATGCGGCTTTGGGGATAGGCTTGCTGAAGCTCCGACTGCACATTCATCAGGGCTTTTTCATTATAATCGACCAGCATGAGGTTGGCGCCGAGGGCTGCCAGTTCTTTTGCGGCCGCATAACCGAGACCCATACCGGCTCCCGTGATAATGACAACTTTGTTTTTCATGAAATGGAAAGATCAGGCTTGTTTTACAAATTGAAGTTCGGCAAAAATTTTCACTTCTTCGCTGACCAGCATGCCGCCTGTTTCCAAGGCCGCATTCCAATGCAATCCCCAATCTTTGCGATTGATTTTGCCGCTCACGGAAAATCCCGCTTTTTCATTTCCCCAAGGATCTTTGTTGATGCCACCGAAGTCTACCTCCAGGGCCACTTCCTTTTCTACATCTTTGATGGTGAGCAGGCCTTTCAACACATATTCGTTGTCTTCTTTATGTTTTAAAGAAGTGCTTTTAAACGAAAGTGTTTTGAATAACTCCGTATCAAAAAAGTCGGCCGATTTCAAGTGGTTATCTCTGTCGGTTTGGTTGGTTTGAATGGAATCTGCTGCTACGGTGACCAGAATATTGGATTGAAGCAGGTCTTCTCCTTCTATTTGAATGGAGAAATCAGTGAATGCGCCTTTTACATTGGCAATCATCATGTGTCTTACTTTAAAAGTAAGTTCACTATGCGTGGGGTCTAGCACCCAGGTTGGTTTGGTGGTGTTGGTTTCCATGATTTTCAATTTTAAAGTTTTGCTTCTCAGCGTGATAAATTTGACAAATTGTTAAGGATAAAAAGTGACCATTTCAGAAAGAAGGGTGTTGTCTTCGTTCCGGGAGTCAACGGGTTTGTTTTTCGGCCTGACTTTTTCGTAAGGATGGTCCATGTTTGCGGATATGTGACGGGTAAAAGCCACTATGAAAAATCATAGTGCTAACTTACGGATAACGTGATGGAAAATGGCAGGGACGTTGGCCAAAAAATGTGAAAGAAGAGAAATTGAATGAAGGTAATGGCGTTCACTCAGAAGGGGACTGGTGTGGATGAAAAAATCGGACAAGTAGACATAGACTTAACGCCAAAGGCTAAAATGATTCATTCCAGGATGATTCATTTTTAGCCATGGCTTTTTCAGCCAATGAGTCGTGTTTTAAATGGAGGTTTTGTTTTGAAAGAAGTGAATAGTCAGCGTTTTATGATAAACTTTCTGACTTTACATTTCTTAAATCATGCACGTTTGCATTGGCGGAATTTTTATCATTCACACACTTTCCCCTTATGGCAGGACATTAAACTCCACGACACTTACGCTTTGGACGTTGTTTCCTGTTTGTAAGCGACTGCCGGTGGGAAGCCAAATGGGAAGTTTTTGTTCCCAAACGCCGTAAGTAACTGCATTGTATCCGCCGTTGGAAGAACGGGTAGCGCGCACCGTTAAGGAGTTTCCATCTACCAGGAGGATGTCGTTTTGGTTGCCGTTCATAATGTTCACGGGAGCGCTGCTATATAAAATGGATTCAACTTTCCAGACTTTGCCTGCAGGTACGGTTTGTTCTACGTTGCCTACCATGAGTACGCGGTTGAATTGTAAGGTGCCCTGGGCCGAAAGGCGCGTAGCAGACGCAAGTAGAACAAGGGTGAAAAGGGTAAAACGTATCATGTAAATAGAAAGAAGGTTAAGGTATAAAGGTAGAGAAAATTTGGTTGGGTTGACGAAAGTCGGTGGGTTCGGGCGTTTTGCGCCAGCGGGCGAAGCGGAAGCCCGGAAGGGCCGGCGACCCGCCGCCTGAACAGGGCAGGGCGACGGCTGTGAGGACTTTGAGCGGAGCACGCGGTGCCGCCTGTCGGATGGC
>CAZOEO010000003.1:0-150470 GCA_964578885.1 uncultured Candidatus Competibacteraceae bacterium
CAAATCTAAACACAAACTATTTTACAACACACTCATAAACAAGATGTAAAATTTAATCCCAAATGATGATAACCGGCTGTTGGATGGGATTCCATCCCTTTTACCCCCCCTTCTAACCACGAATTTATTTTATTGTCTTCCTCGAATACCCACTTTTCAACACCCATTCCAGGCAGAAAATATGTATATTTCCTTTGAATTTGCAGAATAACTTCGCCTCAATGGCCCTATATTCACCAATAAACACCCATGGTTCTCTCAATTTCTCGTTTATGAAACATGCAATACTTGCTCTTTGCTTTTTAACTCTTCCTTGTTTTCATGCTCAGGTAACCATTGGTTCCAACAACCCGCCTGACCCAAATGCGGTGCTCGACCTTCAATCTGTACAAGGCGGATTACTTATTCCAAGGCTGACCACCGTACAAAGAAATGCATTAAGCAATCCTCCGAGAGGACTCCAGATTTACAATACAGATCATGACTGTATGGAAATGTATTTTCCTTCGGGCTGGAAACCTATTATGTGTGATTGCGCCACCGCACCTGCTGCACCAGCCAGCCTTATCGGACCCACGGCCGCTTGCCTTGGCGCCACCGCCATCGGATTTTCAGTAGCTCCCGTGCCCGGTGCCACGCAATATACCTGGTCCATCGATGCGCAGGATACGCTTGTTTCAGGACAAGGCTCTTCTGGCATCGTGGTAAATTTCTCCAATGGCGCTGGCAACAGAACGATTTCCGTAACAGCGGCTAATTTTTGTGGAACATCCGCAGCCAGTACAGCCACCATTCTGGTGAGTAATCCCTCGGCAGCCTTTTCTTCGATGCCCATTAGTCCTATTATAAATCAACCAGCGACATTTACGCCTTCCACTGCTGGTCTGGCTTCCTATATATGGTCATTTAGTAATGGTAGCCCAAGTACGTCGAGCGCGGTAAGCCCACAGGTCACCTGGACCAACATAGGTACCGAATCGGCCAGCCTAACGGTTACTGACGCCAATGGATGTTCGTCCACGCAAACCAATTCCCTACAAATCACCAATTGCCAATCCTTCACGCAAACCTTTACGCCTTGCGGTGCTTCGGGTATTTCTGGTCCTTCGCAATCTCAGGCCAATGCCACGTATGGCCCGGGAGTAGTAACAGTTTCCGGCGGCATCCAGTTTTGGACCGTGCCCACCACAGGCACCTATCAAATATTAGTAGCCGGAGCCGACGGAAGTCATAATGGTTCAGGATTTGGTGGTGGGGGACGAGGCGCTGTGCTCCGGGCCAGATTCTCACTCACACAAGGGGACGTTCTCAAAATACTGGTAGGCCAACGCGGAAAACATGGCACTTCTGCCGGAGGTGGAGGGGGTGGAACGTTTGTCACCACTTCTGCGAATGTTCCTTTAATAGTAGCAGGTGGAGGTGGCTCTTCTCGATCAGGTAGTGTACTGAATCTTTCTATTATGGATGCCGTCACTACCAACTGCGGTCGTGCCGGAACGGGTGGACAAGGAGGATGCGGAGGAAATGGCGCACCCTATGCCAATAATAACGGACCGGGAGCGGCCGGACTCACTTCAGATGGTCCTGGATTTGCAGATACACGTACGATGTGCACTAAGACAGTCGCACGCTCCTTTATAAATGGAGGAACAGGTGGTGAACTGCTCTATACATGTGGAGACAATCCTAACCTGGTGCAAGGAGGGTTTGGTGGTGGCGCCGCTTCTGGTTGGGGAGGCGCCGCAGGAGGCGGAGGGTATTCTGGCGGTGGGGCCGGCACCAATTCATCAGATGCTGGATTTGGTGGCGGCGGTGGCTCTTTTGTGGCTAGCTCTGCTTCACAACTTGCCACCTCCAATGGACAGTATGAAAGCAGTGGCACCTTTGGCGGAATACCCATTGTGAACCTTAGCCAATGGAACCAAGGCAATGGATATGTTTCCATCACCCGCCTCTGTCCATAAAACCGACCTACTGCAGCCACGGCATTACAGCCCATCCCCCTATTTTTTTTATCTTAGCAGGGTTAATTCATGCTAATGATATCATCTTCTTTCCCTTTTGCAGTTGGCGACCGGCTAATGCGTTATGTACAAATCGATACGCAGGCGGATCCAGCTAGCAGCACGGTTCCATCCAGCTTGAAACAGCTCAACTTAAGTCGATTACTGGTAGAAGAACTTAAAAACATGGGCATTTCCCATGCAGAAGTCGATGCCAATGGATACGTTTATGCCACCATCCCAGCCTCCCCGGGTCATGAAAATGCACCCACCATTTGCTTTTGTTCGCACGTAGATACCGCCCCGGATTGCTCCGGCACCGATGTAAAACCAAGGCGTATCAATAATTATCAGGGACAAGTCATCTCCTACCCGGATGATCCCGAACTTTTTCTGGACCAGAAAGCCCATCCCTATTTAAAGGAGAAGCATGGTGAAGACCTCATTGTGGCTTCGGGAAAAACGTTACTTGGAGCAGACGACAAAGCGGGAGTCGCCATTATTATGGAGCTGGCCGATGTCCTGGTGAAAAATCATGACTTGCCACATGGCCCTGTACGGATCCTTTTTACACCCGATGAAGAAATTGGTAGAGGCGTAGACCATGTGAATATGGAAAAAGTAGACGCGCAGGTCGGATTTACTTTCGATGGTGGCGAAAGAGGCCATCTGGAAGGCGAAACGTTTTCGGCCGATGCCATGACCTTTACATTTAAAGGCATTAGCGCGCATCCTGGATATGCCAAAGGCAAACTGGTCCATGCGATTAAGGTGGCGGCGCATTTTGTGGATCTTTTACCCAAAGACCATTGGAGTCCTGAAACCACCGAAGGAAAAGAACCTTTTGTGCATCCGGTTAAAATCACGGGCGGACTGGAAGAAGCAACGGTTCAGTTTATCATTCGGGACTTCGATTCCAACGCATTGGCCCAACACGAAGCCAGATTAATCGGGCTGGCGGAACAAGCTGTCTCGGCGTTTCCCGGGTCAAGTGTAACGCACACGACGGTTCAACAGTATCGAAACATGCGAGAAATATTGGATAAAAATCCCAGAATCATGGCGCTTTGTCGGGAAGCTTATCAAAAAACAGGCCTTCAGCCGGTGGAAATCCCCATTCGTGGCGGCACCGACGGCTCTCGTCTTTCTTTTATGGGACTGCCCTGCCCCAACCTTTTTACCGGAGAAATGGCCATCCATTCCAAGGTAGAATATTGTTCTGTGCAAGACATGGAAGCCGCGGTAAAAGTAGGATTGGCGCTTTGCGATCTTTTTTCCAAAGAACAAAAGGAACACTGGACTTCGTTATGATACGTGCTGAACATATTTCCAAGCGCTATGCCGCACATGAAGCTTTGCGGGACGTGAGCGTAACCCTGAAACCCGGACAAATTCTTGGGCTTTTGGGGCCCAATGGCGCTGGAAAAACCACCCTCATCCGGATTTTAAACCAAATCATAGGACCGGATGAAGGGCAACTTTGGTATGGAAACGAGCCACTGAAGCCCGAACATACCCGGCACATCGGCTATTTGCCGGAAGAAAGAGGCTTGTATAAAAAAATGAAAGTCGGGGAACAAGCCTTGTATCTGGCTGCTTTAAAAGGACTTTCCGAAAAAGAAGCGAAACAAAACCTTCAACTTTGGTTCGAAAAATTTGAACTCACCGGCTGGTGGAACAAAAAAATCGAAGAACTTTCCAAAGGAATGGCCCAAAAGGTGCAATTTATCTGCACCCTCATTCACGATCCAGACATAATAATATTAGATGAACCGTTTTCTGGCTTTGACCCAGTGAATGCCGAACTGATTAAAGGAGAGATTCTGGACTTGCGAAAGCGGGGCAAATCCATTTTACTGAGCACCCACCGCATGGAATCTGTAGAAGCTTTGTGTGACGACATTTCCTTAATCCACGAATCCCGGGTGTATTTAAGTGGTTCCGTAGCAGATTTGCAGCAACAGCACAAACAGCATGTTTGGGCCTTTCAACTGTCTGAAGAATCCGTGAGCGTACCGCAGCATCTGGCCCAACCACTGGAAAAACGGGCCACCCCGCATGGTTGGCTTCATCTTTACCAGCTGGAAGCCGGGCAAACGCCCAAACCTTTGGTTGAATTTTTGTTGCAGCAATATCAGTTGCAGGGCTTTCATGAAATGCTGCCCTCCATGTCCGATATCTTTATTCAAACCGTTTCTAACAAAACCAGATGAAACAAATTGGCCTCATTTTCAAACGGGAGTACCTGACCAGGGTTCGGAAAAAAAGTTTCATCGTGATGACCATCTTAGGACCGCTCTTGGTGGCACTATTATATGGTGGACTTATTTTTATTGTGACCTCCGAAGAAACTCCGGAATATCACGTGCTTGTGTATGAAGAAGGTAAACACCAACTTTTCACAGACGATTTAAAAAGGTCTTTGGCTTATGAGCCATCTGAGGATGTATTTTTTCATTTTGATTCATTGATCTCTTTTCAGCAAGGCAAATCCTTGGTACAGGAAGGACAATTCGATGCCATCCTACGCATGCCAGAAGATCCGCTTCGGCAAACCACCCAAATGACCCTACATTATAATGAGCGTCCGCCGCTTCCGGCTAAAGCAGCGATGGAACTTCGGGTAGAAAAGATTCTGGAGGAATACAAGGCTGCATCTTTAGGCGTTTCTCCCGATGTATTCGACGCCATTCGCGAAAGAATCCGCATTCCTGCCTACGAAATCACGGCCAATGGCGAAGAAAAAAGCGACGACACGGCCTTGCGCATGGGCGTAGGATTTGCTGGCGGATTTCTGATTTACATTTTCATCCTATTATATGGAGTGCAAGTGTTACGTGGTGTCATGGAAGAAAAAACCAACCGCATTGTGGAGGTCATGATTTCTTCCGTAAAACCTTTTCAGCTGATGTTGGGTAAAATCCTTGGCGTTGGTATGGTGGGGCTTACTCAATTTGTGATTTGGATTATCCTGTCAACCATGGTCATGTCCGGTCTGGGCGTGTTGTTGGCTCCCAGTGTACAAGAACAAATGCAAGCAGGTAATATGGCAGGATCCGAAAATGAAGCAGTGGAAATGTTGGGACTCATCACGGGTTTGCCTTATGCTTACCTGATACCCGCCTTTCTTTTCTTTTTCCTTGGCGGATATTTTCTATACAGTTCACTTTTTGCCGCAGTAGGTGCTGCCATCGATGCAGATACCGACTCACAACAATTCATGATGCCCGTAACCCTTCCATTGATATTTTCCATCGCGTTAGCCAGTTTTGGTATCAAAAATCCAGAAGGTCCCATTGCGGTGTTTTTTTCCATTTTCCCACTCACATCGCCTGTGGTTATGATGACCCGTATTCCATTTGAGCCGCCGCTTTGGCAGATTCTGGCCTCCGTAGTAAGTCTGGTTCTCGCCTTTTTGGGCACCACTTGGGTTGCGGGAAAAATTTATCGTACAGGAATTTTAATGTACGGGAAAAAAGTGACCTATAAGGAGTTGTGGAAATGGCTGCGCCATTATTGAAAGAACGCGGCCCCTGGGCCATCATCGATTGTGGAAGCCAAACTTTTAACCTTTTGGTCGGCGACAACAGTGACCAGCCTTTCCGGCGCATTGGGGGACACATGATTCCTGTAGGATTGCAAAAAGGTCTCACGCCAGAAAAAGCCGTTCCAGAAGAAACGCTGACCAAAGTCATCCAGGCCTTACAACTGTTAAAAGCGAAGGCAGAAGCATGGCATGCCCAAACCATCATTGCCGTGGGCACCTCTGCATTTCGGCAATTAAAAAATCGAGACCACGTTTTACAAGTCATTTACGCAGAAACAGGACTTTCCATTGAGGTGATTTCAGGGGAACAAGAAGCCGCTCTGATTTGGAAAGGAGTGGAAGTATCGGGCGTATTACAAGACGGTACCGGATTGGTGCTGGACATTGGCGGTGGCAGCACAGAAGTGGTTTGGGTAGAAAACAGAAAAGCGGTACAAAGTTGGAGTTTACCATGTGGCGCCATGGCCATGATGCAAACCTTAACTCCATCCAATCCCATGACAACCGCCGACATTCATCGCAGTCTGGCCTGGCTGGAAGAACTATGGAAACCCTTGGCTCCCAAAAATCCGACCCAATGGCCCACCACCATATATGGTTGTAGTGGATTTTTCAATAGTTTGTTTGACTTAGAATGGTATCAGCAACATCCGGATATTCCCTCACCTGCGCCAGTACACTGGCATTTCCCGAAATCCATTTTCGATGTTTGGCATAAGACTTTGTTGCCACTTTCCAACCAGGAAAAGTCGCTACTTCCCGGCATGCCAGCCTTTCGGGCAGAGATGGCCGACATGGCCATCCTCCTCACCCAATTTTTTTTAGACAAATTTGCCATTCAGGAAATTCGTGGAATCAGATTTGCATTAAAGGAAGGCCTGATGATGCATTCCATTGAAAACCAAGCATGATGAAATTTTTACTTCTTACCTTTTCGACCCTTTGGTCACTTTCCATTTCCGCGAAGCTTCCCGTTCCGATCCTTCAAGAATTGTATTGGTTGGAAGGCACCTGGGCCTGTGAAAATCAGCCCGGCGTTTATGAAGAATGGAAAAGATTGCCGGACGGGAGTCTACAGGGAATGGGATATTTTTTAAAAAACAAGGAGAAAAACATCTCTGAGCGCATGAAAATTGAAAAAATCGGAGATCGTTTATTTTATATCGTACAGCTAACCGGAGGGCGGCGTGAGGTGCGTTTTGCCCTTGAAATTCGGCAAAACCGGTTCGTATTCACCAATCGTAAACACGATTTTCCACAAATTATCATGTATGAGCGGCTAAAAACAAGGCGTTTCAAGGCGGTAATTTCTGATTTTTCGCCTACAGGCGGGCGAGAAGAGGTGTATTTTTTCAACAAAATTGGGTCAAGGTCTTGGGAATTTAATTGAGGTTTCACCTCATTTGGAGCAGGAAATGATACAGGTGAAAGGCAGGTAAAAAATCGTGCCGGGTGAGAAGACAATGAGATTTGCCCGGTGTTCAGACGGATATCGCTGAAAAGGAATGTCATTTTTGTCGCCCTGAATTATTTTTCCGGCTTTCACATTTTTCCATTTGAGGGCCAGACATTCAAGAAGTAAATTTTGTCCTTTGGCTCTCAACAGTGTTTTAAATTGATTTTGCCTGTTTTGGTAACCAGATTGTCATTTCCAGTATGTTTGTGGCGATTCCCTAAGCATTGACAGTGCTCAAATTGCCTTCATGCCCGGTCCCAAAACTACTTATCCCCCAATTGAAATCATCGGGCGGTTTTTCGTGGGCTCAGAAAAAGATTGTCCACCTGTTTGCGCGGCTTTTTGAAACAGGGCCGCTTGCACCAAGGGTTCTAATGGCTGTCCGGAACGTAGGGCGGACAACAAGTCGATTTCACCTTTGGAGAACAAACAATGTTTAATTTTTCCATCGGCCGTAATGCGTAGGCGATTGCAATCGCTGCAAAAAGGCTGGGTTACGGTGGTTATCATTCCAAACTGTCCGCGAAACCCTGGGATAGAAAATTGCCTGGCCGTAGCGTGAGCTTCATGGGGCGAAGGCACAAAAGGGAAATGAGGTTTTAACTGATCCAGCATTTCTTGCATGCCCACCACCTGTTCTTTTGTCCATCCATTTCCAGGAAAAGGCATGTACTCAATAAACCGAACATCCAGAGGCCAATCCTTGGTGAGCGACACAAAATCAGGCACTTCATGGTCATTTTTTCCACGCATCACTACCACGTTCAACTTCACCTGAAAACCTTCTTCCATCAGCTGCGCAATATTGGCCCAGACCTGAGCAAAGCGATTTCGTCGGGTGAGTTGTTCAAACCTATCGGCTTGCAGCGTATCTAAACTCACATTTATACTTTGGATGCCGGCTTGCTTGAAAACGGGAATAAAGGCGGGTGTGCGGACGGCGTTGGTGGTCAACGTGAGAGCCACAGGTAAATCACTCAAGGCGAGTAAAATCTCAGCAGCGTCTTTGCGCACGAGGGGCTCACCACCGGTCAACCGAATTTTGGTGATACCTGCTTTTACAAAAAATTGTGCCATGGAAAGGATTTCATCTGCAGTCATCACACTACGATAAGGCACAAAATCCATTTTTTCTTGCGGCATGCAATAGGAACAGCGCAAGTTGCACCGGTCGGTCAGGGAGATGCGCAAGTAAGTATGTTGTCTGCCAAAACGATCCACTAGCATGGTTCAAAGATAACATCAAATCGTGGCAGGAATCCCTAATCTGGATGCCAAACATGGGCTTTTTCGGAGAAAGACCTGACTTCATTTCACTGAATTCCCATGATGCCCTTTCACACTAATAACTATGCAAATTCCTGATTGAATGATTTTTAAAATAAAGAAGATTGAAAAATAAGATTCATTTGGTGTTCAACGCATTCCAGTTCTTACATCGAGAGTATACTTGGCAGCTCTGGTTCGGGGATGATCAGACATCATGGAAAGAAAACGCTGAACAGCTGGGCATCCATCGAAACCGCAGGAAGTTCGGGGTTAGCACCCGCCCCTCACCTCGGACAAGTTACGACCGAACACCGAAATTATTCGGCCGTTAAACGGATATAAACAATTATAATCAGATTATCATTTTGCGGCACTTTTCACAAAATTCAAATGGAAAATTTCTTGAAGACGGAAGTTTGAGACGTTTTCAGGGCGTTTCACGGGTCGGTTTCCCCGGGGGCCACCACTCCTCCTCCCCAGGCGACAAGCTACAAAATTCCCACCACCTGAGTCGGCAATTAAACGTTTATAAACGATTAAAATCGGTTAGGGAAAAGAAGACAAGAATCTCAGGTGAAAAGTAAGGATTGAAAGAGTCCCCAAAAACAAAATCCGCCGAGTGGCAGGATACTCCGGTGAACCAGGATAAATGAATCGGAAAATAGAGAGGTTTATGCTGAACAATTCTTTTCGGCTGAAAAAAATTTCGCGAAGTTCGGGGTTACCACCCGCCCCTCACCTCGGACAAGTTACGACCGAACACCGAAATTATTCGGCCGTTAAACGGATATAAACAATTATAATCAGATTATCATTTTGCGGCACTTTTCACAAAATTCAAATGGAAAATTTCTTGAAGACGGAAGTTTGAGACGTTTTC
The DNA here is from genome assembly GCA_964578885.1 of uncultured Candidatus Competibacteraceae bacterium. GTDB lineage: Bacteria > Bacteroidota > Bacteroidia > CAIKAF01 > CAIKAF01 > CAZRHR01. The sequence goes on from CAZOEO010000003.1 coordinate 9,156, forward strand.
AGGGCGTTTCACGGGTCGGTTTCCCCGGGGGCCACCACTCCTCCTCCCCAGGCGACAAGCTACAAAATTCCCACCACCTGAGTCGGCAATTAAACGTTTATAAACGATTAAAATCGGTTAGGAAAAAGAAGATGTTGGTGCTCGCACTCCACTCCTCGCACCTCAGCCTGTCATGTAGGTTTCCCCAAATTTTCGAAGATTATTTTTTGAAAATCAAATCAAAAAATCCTGCAAATCAAAGCACATCCACCACCGAAAAACTCACCAATCCGCAAAAACAAAAAAGCCGACACGTCGAAAGACATGCCGGCTTCTGAATAATAAAATCCCTTAGGCAAAACTCGGCGATACTACTAAATCCTTACTTCCTGGTGTGTACACATAAAATCCTTCACCTGTTTTGGCTCCCAACTTTCCAGCAGTGACCATATTCACCAACAATGGACAAGGGGCGTATTTTGGATTTCCAAATCCATCATGAAGAACATTTAAAATGGCCAGGCAAACATCTAATCCAATGAAATCAGCAAGCTGCAAAGGCCCCATCGGATGTGCCATACCTAATTTCATCACGGTATCAATTTCTTCTACGCCAGCTACTCCTTCGAACAAGGTAATAATGGCTTCGTTGATCATCGGCATCAAAATACGATTAGCAACGAATCCGGGATAATCATTGACAACCACAGGCACTTTGCCCAAGTTACGAGACAGGGTTACCACGATTTCTGTTACGTCCTTGGCCGTCGCATATCCGTTGATTACTTCCACCAATTTCATCACGGGCACCGGATTCATAAAGTGCATGCCAATCACTTTAGACGGACGTTGGGTCACCGCAGCAATCCGGGTAATGGAAATAGAACTGGTGTTGGTGGCCAAAATGGCGTGCGCAGGAGCGGCAGCATCTATCTGGCGAAAAATATCGAGTTTCAAATTCAACTGCTCGGTGGCGGCTTCTACAACCAGGTCTGCGCCGGAAACGCCTTCTGCCAACTGGGTGGTGGGCGTAATTCTGGCTAACGCCAGCTCCATGTCTTCGGCCGTTAAACTGCCTTTGGAAACCTGACGCTCAAAATTTTTCCGAATGGTCGCCAACCCTTTTTCTAATGCGGCTTGTGAAATATCGACCAAAGTCACTTGATGTCCAAACTGGGCAAATACATGGGCAATACCATTTCCCATGGTGCCACTGCCTATCACCGTTACATTTTTCATAGAACCAAAATTATGCGGTAAATATACATTTTCTTACTTGGGTCGGCATGTTCAATGCGGCGTCTTTCTCCTTTTTTTCCAATCCCCTAACCCTTCGTAAATGATGACATTTCCGAGCAACATCACCATCGAATAGAACGCATCTTCGAATGGCACCGTTCCTATTCTAAATCCAAGATTCTCAAAATCATTGTAAATTACCACCGGCCAGGAGGTCAATACGCCATTGATGGTGAAAAAGGGCACGAGATGTATGAGCCACATCAGTAAGAAAAAACCAGCATGCTTGGTGCCGTGAATTAAAAGATAAAGTCCCCAGGTCAAAGGCAATATACTAAATGTCATGAGGGGATACCAGCGATCGTAAAAGCCAATGGCCATAGCGGCAGAAAGCATGGAAATCACACCAATGATCGGCAGCGCATACGACGGTCCTATACGGGGAAAATATGCTTTTAAACAAGCGTAAATAAACATGCAAGCATAGGGAATAGTAAAGAAAAACATCCATTCTTCCATAGGAAGACTGCCAAAATAAATTCCCGTTAAATATTCCGGATTAAAGGACCAAACTCCAATTTGAGTAAACCATTCGTCCCAAATGATAAAGCCAGCTGCCACGACGACAATGCCTGGAAACAGTCGCCACCATTCTTTAAAAAAGGCTACTTTTTTATCGAAACTAAGTACAAATGGGAAAAATAGAGAAGCCAGATTCAGAAACAAATACGTGAATTGTGGCGGTAGCCAATCCATCATAATAAATTCAGTTTATGGCGTGCCACCGACCGAAGCAGAATGCTCACCTTGCGGGCATTATTTATTCTAACTCTTTGATTTAAAATAGTTTCTGGATTTATCAGGCAAATCTTCCTGAACAACTTCATATAATACCGATACGCCAGATACACACCGATGCGACTCCCCTGCGGCAACTTACGAATGCCCTCTAAAGCATGCGCAAAATCCTGACGAATGTCTTCTTCAATGACGGCCTTGGCTTCGGCATCAAATTTTTTAAAATCAACCCCCGGAAAATATACCCGACCACGGACATCAAAATCATCTTTCATATCCCGGAGAAAATTCACTTTCTGAAAAGCAGCACCAAGACTGCGGGCATGAGGCTTCAATTGAGCGTACATTTGTCGGTCTCCTTCGCAAAAAACCTGCAAACACATGAGTCCCACTACTTCTGCCGATCCGTATATATAGGTTTGATAGCTGGATTGATCGTAAAACGACTCAGATAAATCCATTTCCATGCTATGTAGAAACGCCCGAATCAGCTCGTGATCAATTTCATAGGCATTTACTACCTGCTGAAAAGCATGCAATACAGGATTCAAGCTAATGCCTCTTTCAATGGATGTCCAGGTATCATGGGTAAATTCCTTGAACAACAATTCTTTGTTGAATTCATGAAAGGTATCTACAATTTCATCGGCATAGCGAACAAAACCATAAATGGCATACACCGGATCTCGAAATTTCTTTTCCAGCATCCGGATACCTAAGGAAAAACTCGTGCTGTAACGTGTGGTTATCAGACGGCTACAAGCCAGGTTCACCTGGTTATACAACTGCATGCTCATGAACAATTCTTTGGGTAACTAAACCGGAACTAATAACAACAATGGGTAAACCGGTACCCGGAACGGTCGAGGCACCAACGTAGTATAGATTATTGAATTCCTCGTCTTTGTTGGATGGCCTAAAAGCGCCAATCTGGTTTAAGCCATGGGCTAATCCCAAACCACTTCCACGGTATAAATGGAAAGTATCTTGCCATTCAACTGGCGACATGACCCTACGCGTAATCAGATTGTTACGAATATCGTATCCGATTCTGGAAGACAAATCATCAATAATGGTATCAGCTAATTCATCCGCGTCGTCCCAACTGGGTTTATAACGCAAATCTGGCACCGGACAAAGAATAAAGATATTCTCACAACCTTCGGGTGCACAAGCCGGATCCGACTTGGACGATACATTCACATAATAATAGGGCTTCTCAGGGTTTACGCTCATTTTAAAAATCTTATCAGCGTAATCCTTAAAGTTGTTTCCCAGAAAATAATTGTGGTGATGCAATCCTTCTATCTTTCCTTTTACCCCAAGATAAATGGTAAAGGGAGACAGGGTCCACTCCATCTTATCTAGCTTTTCCTCAGACCAATTTTTGCGGCGAAGGATTTTATGTCGGAATCCGGCCGCGTCGGCATTGATTACATATAGATCGCCTGTATGGGTTGTGCCGTGCTGGTCTTTTAACCCGATTACTTTGCCATTGGCATGAAGGACTTCTTTGACCTCAGTATTGTATTTAAAAATTACACCCCGACGCTCTAATTCAGCCACAATGGTTTCGGTAATCCGATACATACCACCTTTCACAGACCAATATCCATCGTGCTCTAATTCCGTGTAATTGAGCAATTTATACACAGCGGGAGTGTCATATGGTGTGGCACCCAGGAAAAAGGCCACAAGTGAAAAAATCACTTTCACCTCATGGCTTTCAAAATGCATGTCCAATTCTTTCCACATCGAACGGAACATACTTGGCGCATGTTTCCAGGGAACGGTACTCAGCTTCAACAGATAATCTACTTTCCCATTGAAATTCGACTTCACGACCTTTTTCTCCGTATCATGAAATATCTGCCGGGCACCTTCCAGGTATTTTTTTAATTTTTTCTCGAAACCTGGTTCTAGATCCTCAAACTCTTCGGCCAGCTTCTTTAGGTCTCGGTAAATTTTAAAAATCCTTTCGCTACCGGCGAAATTCACCGTATAAAGCGGGTGAATTTGCTCGTATTCGAGAGGGTTCTCCATACCACAATCCCGAAACAATTCGTCGAATTCGTAGGACATGGAAAAAAAGGAAGGACCAATATCAAAGGTAAAACCTTGGTCTTTCCACTGATTCAAACGACCACCCGCCTGATGATACTTTTCAAGAATTTCTACTTGATAACCACGCGTAGCCAGCCTTAGAGCCGTGGATAATCCACCTAATCCTGCGCCGGTAATGATAACTTTCTGTGCCAAGGGTCTCTGAATATTTTAAATGGGAACAAGCCAAACCGAATCCGGTTCATGATTCATGTGCGTCTGGCCAATATTTTTTTTTCACGAACAAAAAGCCGAAAGCCTCTCCATCATGTTTGCCAAGATTCTTATGATGCACTTTATGCGCTTTACGCAATGCACGCAAGTAGCGGTTATTGGTTCGTGTAAACCATTTGACCCGCTGATGAACAAATATATCGTGAACGAAAAAATAAGCAGCACCATAAGCTGTAATGCCTGCGCCACACCAAAAAGGCCAACTAAATTCCGGAAGCCCCCAAATAATCATACCCACCGCAATCCCGGCGAAAAAAATTCCGAACAAATCATTTTTCTCGAACATACGATATCCCGGACGATGGTGATCCTCATGCAAATGCCAGAGAAAACCATGCATAATGTATTTATGCGTAAACCATGCTACACCTTCCCACAGGGCAAAGAAAAACACAAAGCATAAAGCATGAAAGGCATACAACCACATGTGAAAAATTTTTGGGAGAAACCATTGGAGGGGGAAAAATGTTCATGAAGAACCAGTGAAAAGGTACAGATAAATCAAAAGAAAGCAGGACCTTTTACTTAAGTTATTCATTTTAAGGCAGACATGTAAAGGTAAACACCGATTTCATAGAAAAGCAAAATCTTCTCTGAGAAAAGAAATAAACTGAAAATGAACGAACAGGCAAAAAACACCGTTAAACCTTACGCTGATCAATAGAAAACAAGGCAATTCTTTACTTTTATACAATAGAAACACAGGCAAACCGAAATTCTCGACGACTCATTATTTATGATACGCTTCATACTCAACGATACCCTCATTCAAACCAATCAACCTCCGGGTCTTACGCTGCTGGATTTTATCCGTTACCACCGCCATCTTAAAGGAACCAAAACCGGTTGCAGAGAAGGCGATTGCGGCGCATGCGCCGTTCTAATCGGGGAAAATGGTCCAGGCGGGGTGCATTACCAATCCATGACCTCGTGCCTTACACCTCTGGCGAATGTGCAGGGAAAACATGTGGTTACCGTGGAAGGCATCAATGGAGATGGACTTAATCCCGTGCAAAACGCCATCGTAGAGGAAGGAGGAACCCAATGCGGTTTTTGCACCGTGGGTTTTGTCATGTCGCTCACCGGTTTCACCCTTTCACCTGCGCCTGCCAACAAAGCAAGTGCCATTGCGGCCATGGATGGCAACATTTGCCGCTGTACCGGTTATAAAAGTTTAGAAAGAGCCGCCGACCGCATAGTAGAACAACTACAACAAGCACCTCAGCCCCGCTTACCTTGGTTGGTTGAAAATGGTTTTTTACCCGAATACTTTGGTTCCATAGAAAAACGTCTGACGGACATCGCGCCAGCACAGAAAACACAAAACCCACAAATTCGCGTGGGCGGCGGAACCGATTTATATGTGCAGCGACCTGAACACATGGTGCATACAGAAGCCGACTGGCTGTTCGATAACCACGCGCTTAAAGGCATCACCAAAACCGGAAACACCTATTTTATGGGAGCAGCAGTTACCGTAGAAGACCTCCGGAAATCCAGCCTCATCAACGCACTTTTCCCAAATCTCCATGACCACCTGAAACTGGTGTCCAGTACGCCCATCAGAAACATGGCAACCCTCGCCGGGAATTTCGTGAATGCCTCGCCCATCGGAGACATGACCATCTTTTTTCTGGCCCTGCATGCCCGAATCATTTTGAAAAATGGATCCGGTAACGAACGAGAAATCGCTTTAAAAGACTTATACGCCGGCTACAAAAAATTGACCAAAGAAGCCGATGAACATATCCACAAAATCTTTTTTGAGGCACCCTCCCCTTCCTGGGTTTTCAATTTTGAAAAAGTGTGTAAACGCACTCATTTGGACATTGCCAGCGTAAACAGCGGTTTTTTTGCCGATGTAGATGACCTGGGCCAGCTAAAAAATGTGGGTGTTTCCATGGGAGGGGTCTTTGCATATCCTAAATTTCTGGATCGCACCGCCGCACACCTGGAAGGTAAAAAACCTTCGGAAAAACTGATTCGCGAAGCACTTTCACTCATTCAGGAAGAAATTGCTCCCATTTCCGATGCACGAGGAGAAGCGTCCTACAAAAGACGGCTCGCCCAACAACTTTTCCTGGCACATATCCACACTTGTTTCCCGAATGCCATTCCAATGGATGCATTCCTACCTTATAGCGAAGTAACTGCATGAAAAATATTGATGCTTTCTCCCACGTTCGGGGCGAATCTGTTTACGTAGATGATGTACCTGTGCTCCAGGGCACCTTGTATGCCGTTCCTTTTGGCTCACCGCATGCGCATGCAAAAATTGCACATGTAGATTTGAGTGAGGCATTGGCTTCTCCTGGCATTGTAAAAATCCTGACCGCAAAAGATATTCCCGGCGAAAACCAAATCGGTGGAATTATCCCGGACGAAGAATTATTGGCTTCGCATACCGTAGATTTTCAGGGCATGCCCGTGGCACTCATCATCGGAGAAACGGAAGAAGAAGCCCGTGCCGCCTTGAGCAAGATTAAATTGGAACTAGAACCGTTGCCCATTATTACAGACCCAAGAGAGGCAGCCGCCGCAGGACGTCTTATTCAACCTCCACGAACTTTCCGACATGGAAACGTAGCTGATGCATGGAAAAATTGTGCACACATTTTCGAAGGCAAGGCAGATTCAGGAGGTCAGGAACATTTATACATCGAAACCCAAGGCGCTTATGCCATGCCGTTGGAAAAAGGACGGGTGCGCATTATTAGTTCCACACAAGGCCCAACGGCGGTGCAAAGAACATGCGCACGGGTTTTGGGAAAAGGCATGCACGACATCGAAGTAGACGTCACAAGACTTGGCGGAGGTTTTGGTGGAAAAGAAGATCAGGCTACCGTTTGGGCCATTTTCGCCGCTTTGGCCGCTCTAAGCTGCAACCGACCCGTTAAATGTATTCTCCATAGAATGGACGATATGCGGATGACGGGGAAAAGACACCCCTACTCTTCCGATTTCAAAATCGGTTTATCTGAAAACCTGGAAGTACTCGCTTTCGAGGCCACCCTTTATCAAGATGCAGGAGCGGCGGCAGATTTATCGCCCGCAGTATTGGAAAGATCCCTTTTCCACGCCACCAATTCCTACCATATTCCGCACACCAGGGTAACCGCGTATAGCTGCAAAACCAATGTACCGCCCAATACGGCTTTTCGCGGATTCGGCGGACCACAAGGCATGTTTGTTATTGAATCCGCGCTCACCCTTGCGGCAGAAAAACTGGGCGTTCCCACCCATGTAATTCAGGAGAAAAATCTGCTGAAAGAAGGCGATGTGTTTCCCTACGGGCAAAAGGCCACCCAGGTGAATGCCAAATCTGCATGGAAAGAAGCTTTTCAGCGATTTGAATTCAACAAATTATGGGAGGAAAAAGAAGCATTTAATGCGCAAAATACATTCTTTAAAAAAGGCCTGGCGGTCATGCCGATTTGCTTTGGCATCTCTTTTACCAAAACCTTCATGAACAATGCACGGGCACTGGTTCATGTGTACTCAGATGGTTCTGTGGCCGTGAGCACTGGTGCCGTAGAAATGGGACAGGGCGTGAATACCAAAATGCTACAAGTTGCGGCACAAATCTTTGGCATTTCACCCACACGGGTAAGGTTGGAATCGACAAACACCACACGCGTGGCCAATACCTCCCCCACCGCGGCTTCCGCGACCGCCGACCTCAATGGAAAAGCCACCGCCCTGGCCTGTTCAGACATTAAAGCTCGCCTTTTACAACGGGCCGCACAAATCCTCCAAACCGAACCGGAAAATGTGAACATCCGGAACGAACAAGTTTTGGTGAATGGCAAACCCACCGATATGGACTGGAAACAGCTGGTGACACAGGCATTTTTGAACCGCGACAACCTTTCTGCAAAAGGACATTATGCCACACCCGATATTCATTTTGATGCCTCCACAGAAAAAGGACATCCATTTGCCTATCATGTGTACGGAACCGCCTTGGTTTCTTCAACCATCGATGTGATTCGTGGAACCTATGTTCTGGATGCCGTTCGCATTGTGCATGATTACGGCACCAGCATGAACCTCGATATCGATAAAGGACAAATCGAAGGTGGACTCATACAGGGCTTGGGATGGATGACCCTGGAAGAACTTTGTTACAACAAAGAAGGGCGATTACTCTCCAACGCACTCAGCACCTATAAAATCCCCGATATTTATTCCGTTCCTGCCATCGTGGACATTCATCCGCTGGACGCACCAGGACACGAATTGGCCATTCTTGGTTCCAAAGCTGTGGGTGAACCACCATTGATGTATGGCATTGGCGCATATTTCTCCTTAAGAAATGCCATTCGGGCCGTTCGCCCGGAAGCAGAGATTCCATTATCTGCACCCATGACACCCGAAAAAGTCATGATGGCCATGTATCCACCCGTACACACCCCACAAAAAGTGGACGCCATTTCATGAAAAAACAAGGAAAAAAGGCACCTGAGTTTTTTGTAGAAGGAGCCATTCATCCTTTACAAATTGGCGAAAGCATCGCCTTCCATTCTTCTAAAACCGGAATTGGAGCACATGACATTTTTCTGGGTCAGGTGCGTGCCGATGCTTTACAAGATGAAGTGGTTACGGCCATTGAATTTTCGGCTTACCGACCTATGGCAGAAGAAGTTTTGGCCGCCATTCGCGAGGAAACCATCGAAGAGTTTGGACTTACCTGCGCTCATGTGCTTCATAGTCTGGGACATGTAAATGTTGGGGAACTTTGTTTCATGGTTTTTGTTTCGGCCCCACATCGGGCAGAAGCATTTGCCGCCTGCCAGCAACTCACCAATCGCATCAAGGCGGAAGTCCCTATCTTTGGGAAAATTCTGGGTAAAAATCATACCAGGTGGAAAGAAAATATCCCATGAACGATATCACCCACAAGTCGGTTAGTTTGCGTGAAGCCACCGCCAGAGCCATTGTTCGGGTAGGTTCGCCCGAAACCATAAAAGCCATTCGCCTGGGACAAGTGCCTAAAGGAGACATTTTCCAAATGGCAAGGGTGGCCGCCATGCTAGGTGTAAAAAAAACCGCAGATCTTATTCCGGATTGCCATCCTTTACCAATTGAAGGATTTTCTTTTTCGGGTGAAATGGTAGAGCAGGATATTTTGCTGGACATTTATGTGAAAACCATTTACAAAACCGGGGTAGAAGTAGAGGCCATGCATGGCGCTTCTGTCGCGGCACTTACCGTGTACGACATGCTTAAACCTCTGGACAAGCAGGTACATATCCGTAGCATTGCCCTTCTGGAAAAAAAAGGCGGAAAGTCGGATCGTGTGGTCATTCCACCCGCAAAAACCAAAGCCAGGATTATGGTATGTTCAGATGGCGTGGCAGCGGGAATCCGAACCGATGCGTCTGGGAAAATCGTCCTGGAAAAAGTACAAAAAACAGGCATTTCGGATGTCACCATCGAAGTGATTCCAGATGAGCCGGAAGCCATTGAAAAAGCGTTATTCAATGCTGAAAAAGACGGGATTTCCTGGCTCATTTTTACCGGAGGAACCGGCCTTGGCCCACGAGATGTGACACCAGAAACCCTAAGACCTTGGCTAGATCGGGAAATCCCCGGCGTCATGGAAACAGCAAGGCGTTATGGACAAGAAAGAATGCCATTCGCTATGCTTTCTCGCGGATTGGCCGGTGTTCGGGGCAATATGCTGGTCATTTGCCTGCCCGGATCTCAAAAGGGAGCCGCCGAAACCATGGAAGCCATTACACCCGCTGTTCTACATGTATTTCATATGATGGCAGGGGGCGGACACAGCCAATCATAAGCACACGGCCACTCAACATCGTCCGATTTTATCTCTGCACATGCGCTGGATAAGGGTGCTCATACAAAAGTAGTTCCTTCCAATTTTCAAAATGGCCAACCAGGCACAAATATGAATTTTGGTAACCGAATATTTGAGCCCGCAAAAATCGGGGTTACACCCACCCCTCCCCGTGGACAATTTACAAAACCCATTTGAAACGATTCGGCCATTAAACGGATATAAACGATTAAAATCGGTTACGCGGAAAAGTAGCCCTTATAGCAACCGCCTGACAAGAGGTAACGCTCCCATTTACCCCGATAATCTAAATTTTGTTGAACCTCCTGGCGAAATAGAAATCCTCCCCAATCGCAATCCATTCCCTCACAAAATCTTATTCCCGCCCTAATTCCCGTTCCAACTGAATCCATTTGGCCAAAATCGATACGGCAATTTCATCCGGAGTCTGAGAACCAATAGGCAGTCCTGCGGGTGCATCAATGGCCCGCAATTCATCTGAAGTCCAACCCTCTTCCAGCAAAGCAGCCCAAAGCGTGTCAATCTTCGCTTGCGCACCTAACATTCCGAGATAAGCAAACTGCCGGCCCCGAAGTGTACGAAGCGCCTGCGCGTCCGTCCTGTATCCAAAGGTCATGAGAATCACAAACTGGCTTGGATCATCCGCAATCCAGGAACTGGTTTCCTCCAAAGAAATGACCCGCTTGATGTGTGCGAAAGTATTGGCATGCATGGTATTTAAACCTTCTCGGTGATCTAAAACCGTAACGTGAAAACCAAGCGCTTGCGCCCATTTCGACAAGGCGAGTGACACATGACCACCTCCCACAATCACTACTTTTCTGCGAAAACCCAGGGGCATGGTCAACTTCCAGCGGGTTTCAGATTCTTTTTCCCATACAGGTTTCTCCGGAATTTCCTGCGAAACTTGAATGCCTTCGGGTCTGATGTCAATGGCTTTTGCCTTGCCTTCATGAATCTGTCGCAGTATCTCCAGATCGACAGACGTTGGCAGATACACCAACATCGTTTGCTCCCCGGAACAAATCATCCCGCTGCGGTCCGCTCCCGTGTCGGCAAGATGAACCTGCCTTTTTAAAACATACCTGACATCCTGCTCCACCAAAAGTTTTCGTGTAAGCTCTACAAATTTATGCTCAAGAATTCCTCCACCAACCGAACCACACATTTCCTCCGCAGAAACCGCCATCCAAAACCCGGTCCGCCCGGGACTTGAACCCAAGTGATGAACAACCCATAACAAACCAACCGGAATACCGGCATCCATTTTAGAAAGTACCCATGGAATCACCATATATCACGCAAATTTCTCGCTGTAAAGTGTGAAAATTTAGGAGAAAACAGAAGAATTTAAGTAAAATTGTCCATGGAAGTTTGGCAGGTTTGTTTGCTTTTTGGATTGATCGGCGGATTGTACGCCGCGGTAGGCCATGGAGGCGCGAGCGGCTATTTGGCCATCATGGCCATCATTGGCACCTCCTCTTCCGTCATGAAGCCGACCGCCTTAATGCTCAATTTGGCCGTTTCAGCCATTTCTTTCCTTGGATTTTATCATGCCAGACATTTCAAGTGGCGACTCTTGCATCCTTTTTTATGGAGCATGCCCGCGGCTTGGCTTGGAGCAGGTTTGCCCATGTCAGAAGATAGTTACAAAAAAGTGCTGGCCTTGTGCCTGGTGCTGGCGGTTTGGCGAGTTTTAGGGTTAGGATTAAAAGGACAGGAAAACCAACCCACCCGACCCATGCCATATTTCTGGGCCATGGGAATCGGTATGGCCATTGGACTTATTTCAGGAATGATTGGTATCGGTGGTGGCATTTTGCTTACGCCCATTCTTTTACTCACTCGCTGGGCTAAAGTCAAAGAAGCGGCGGCCGTATCTGCGGCCTTTATCTTCTTAAACTCGTTGGCAGGCTTGTCAAATACCAAAAACATACTTCAAGTTCCCACCGAAACTTGGAGTTGGGTGGCCTTTGCCGTGGTGGGTGGCTTCATCGGCAGTCTTTTGGGAAGTAAAAGCCTAAGCCCTTCATGGTTACGCGGATTATTAGGAACAGGACTTGCGCTGGCCGCTTTTAAACTCGCCTTTCTTTCCTGAACAATAAGCCCAATCATTTCCCGAATTCAGCCATTCTTCGCCTTATTCTTGCATGCCCGCCTCACAAGTCATAAACTTTTTATTGATTTGTAGAAAGATGTAGTATATCCACTCGATTTAAAATAAAACACATGAATCCCTCAAATCAACAACCCGCTTTTACTCAATTGACCGACTTAATCGGCGAACGGCTAGGCGGAAAAGTGCTGGCTTGTTCAGATGATTTTTTTGCGGAGGCAGAAAACCTTATCAAACCAGGCCGTGGGGTGTTTATCGCAGATAAATTTACCGAACGCGGAAAATGGATGGACGGCTGGGAAAGCCGCAGAAAAAGAGTTCCCGGAAACGACTGGGTCATCATTGCCTTGGCCGTAAGTGGTCGAGTGAAAGGATTTGACATCGACACCAACCACTTTTTGGGAAATCACCCGCCCTTCGCTTCTATTGAAGGTATAAATGTGGATGAAAATACATCCCTTGAGTCATTGCTTGCACCTGATGCAGCCTGGTTTCCGATGTTGGAAAAATCGGCACTACAGCCTGGAAGTCAGCATTTCTTCGAAAGCCAATCTGACCAAGTCATTTCACACATTCGCCTTCAAATCTATCCGGATGGCGGTGTGGCACGCTTCAGAGTATACGGTGAACCAGAAAAAAACTGGGATGCGCTCGCCCTCGGAGAAGAAGTAGATCTGGCGGCTGCGTGGAATGGCGGTCAGGCAGTTCTTTGTAATGACATGTTTTTCAGCCATATGGGAAATTTACTCATGCCGGGCCGCGGCATTCATATGGGTGATGGATGGGAAACCAAACGTAACCGTACTCCTGGCAATCAGGATTGGGTAATTGTACAACTGGGGCATGCCGGATTTATTCATCGGTTATTGGTAGACACAGCACATTTTAAAGGAAATTATCCTGATCGTTGTAAAGTTGAAGGGACATTTTTACCCGCAGGTAAATCTATTCAGGACACCGATCTCAAATGGGAGACCATTCTCGAAGAGCAAAAATTGGAGGCCCATACCGAACATTTCTTCGCGGAAGAAATTCAGGCGAAAGGTCCATTTACCCATGTAAAACTTACCATTATTCCGGACGGCGGTGTTAGTCGCTTCCGCGTATTTGGAACGTTGACGCCAAAAGCATGACGCTACAAGATTTTAACACACTTTCTGCAGAAGATTGCCGGCGAGAACTGGGACTTTGTTGTGGGGCCACCAGATGGGTAGAAGGCATGGAACAATCCAGACCTTTTGCAACAATAGAAGATGTGATGGCGGCGGCAGACCAGGTTTGGAATAGCATGGGAAAAGGCGATGCCATGGAAGCCTTTGCCCACCATCCGCAAATTGGCGGAGTCGATCAACTTCGGGAAAAATTCGCTTCTACACGCCATTGGACCGGCGACGAACAAGCGGGGGTGCGTGAAGCAGAAGAAGCGGTACTCAAAGCTCTATCCGAAGGGAACGCCACTTATTTGGAAAAATTCGGCTATATTTTCATCGTCTGCGCCACTGGTAAAACGGCTTTGGAAATGAAAGATTTACTTTATTCCAGACTTCCCAATCCGCCCGACATGGAATTACAAATTGCCATGGAAGAACAGCATAAAATCACCAAAATCAGGTTACAAAAACTATTGTCATGAGTCAACTCACCTCGCATATTTTAGATACCTCACTGGGTCGCCCTGCCGCAGGTGTGCATGTAGAGCTATTTGCCAAAACAGATTCCGGCTGGAATTTCCTGGCGTCCGCCATAACCAATGCCGATGGGAGAATTACTTCTTTCGACACAGCCAGTTTACCCAATGGAATTTATCGCCTCAAATTCTTGACTTCCAAGTATTTTGAACAACAAGGCGTGGCTTCATTTTACCCATTTGTTGAGGTTGTGTTCCATATCCGGGATGCCGCCCACTACCACGTTCCCCTGTTGCTTAATCCATTTGGATACTCAACCTACAGAGGAAGTTGATATTTTTGAAAAACGCAGTACAGATTGTCTATGAAACGTTCTCTTTCTACCGCCTTTACAGACGAAGTATTGGATCAACTCCGGGTCCATAACCAGGCATTTAACGCCCTTTATCCCGGAGAAAAGCCAGACCGTCAGCCCGTACATACCGTTTACGGGGGGGCCAACTTGTTTAAAAGTGACACCACCGTAAAAATGGGATCAGCGGCGCTGAACAATCTGCTGACCTACGCCCCCAATTTCGCTGTTCTGGCCAAAGTGCTCGAACTGAAAGGACACGAAAGCCTCCCGGCAACCGATGCAGAGGTGAAAGCCCTTGACGCCAGATTGGCCAGAATGTCTGCCACAGAACGTAAACAAGAAAACGCATGGCTCGCTTATACCGTTTACCACAAAATCATTGAAAAACTCAAAACCGAAGGCGTAGAAGATTTTCGCATCGACTTTGAGGATGGTTTCGGAAACAGACCGGATGCGGAAGAAGACGACACTGCTGTGCAGGCGGCTCTTGAACTGGCCAAAGGCATGCGTGAAAAGACCATTTCACCTTTTATCGGCATTCGCATCAAACCTTTTACCGAAGATTTAAAATATAGGGGCATCCGAACTTTAGACATTTTCCTGACTTCACTTTTAGAAGCCAGTGGAAAGCAACTGCCCGACAATTTTGTGGTGATGTTGCCCAAAGTAACGATTCCCGCCCAAATTGAGGCCCTGGTAAAATGCTTCGAGGCCCTGGAATCCATTCATGGTTTGGCTTCTGGCACCTTGAAAATGGAAATGATGGTAGAAGCGACCCAGGCCGTTATGGATGCGGAAGGCAGAAATCCATTGTTGCGATTGATTCGGGCAGGTCAGGGACGTTGTATTGCAGCTCATTTTGGCACTTATGACTATACTGCCAGCTGTAACATTACCGCCAAATACCAAACCATGGCCCACCCGGTGTGCGATTTTGCTCACCACATGACCCGCGTGGCTCTGGGGCATACCGGCATTATGCTCAGCGATGGTGCCACCAACGTAATGCCCGTGGGCCCGCATCGTGGTACCCAACTTACGGCTCAGCAGGAAATTGAAAACCGTGAAGTGGTTCATCAAGCATGGAAACTCGGATATGGCCACACCATGCATTCCCTGATTCATGGATTCTACCAAGGTTGGGATTTACACCCGGCCCAATTGCCCATGAGATACGCGGCCACTTATACCTTCTTTTTGGAATCCTATGAAGATGCGGCGCTTCGTTTGAAAAATTTCGTGGAAAAATCGGCTCAAGCCACACTTTCCGGCGATGTATTCGATGATGCGGCCACAGGACAAGGCTTGCTCAACTACTTTTTGAAAGCCATGAACTGTGGTGCCATTACAGAAGCTGAAGCATTAGCCACAGGACTTACCCTGGAAGAAATTCGCTCCAGAAGCTTTTACAAAATTCTTGTTGGCCGCCGCGCTACACTTGCATCATAACACCCTAAGGGCAGGAATTCCTGCCCTTTTTTAATCTACAATTTCTATGAACTGGTCGATATTTCTACCTGGAAACACCTTTCTCATGATTTGGGTGGGTCTGTTGTTTTTTACCGTTTTAACAGAATTTGCCTACAGATGGGTTACAGGCATCTCTTCACTCCGGCCGGATGACACAGATTTAGAAGAACCCAGACAAGAAATTTCCATTTTAAGAAGTTTGCTCTGGACCGCTCTTGGACTTGCCCTTCTTGGTGTTCCGCTGGTTCAAGGTATTGAATCTCTTGGATGGTCTGCACATGTACTTGGATGGCTACATCTTGTGCTTAGATGGGCTCATATCATCATTGGTATTGCCTGGATTGGTGCTTCTTTCTATTTTACTTTTTTAGAAAACGCCCTGAATCGCACGTTTCAACTCAGAGACGAGTTAGCGGGTGACCTTTGGGCAGTGCATGGTGGCGGATTTTATTACCTGGAAAAGTATAAAGGCGCACCCAAAAAACTACCTTTTAAACTTCATTGGTTCAAATATGAAGCGTACTTCACCTGGGTCACCGGCGTTGGCTTACTTTTCATGGTATACTACCTGAATGCAGAATCGGTGATGGTAGATCCTGCGGTGTCGAATGTAAGCCCTAAAGAAGCCGTTGGATTAGGAATTCTAAGTTTAGTGGGAAGTTGGTTGCTTTATCACGGCCTTTGTGCGACGCCTTTGTTAAAGAAAAAAACATGGTTCGCCCTATTGGGGTTTGCCATTGTAACAGGTATCTCCTATTTACTCACTCAATTCATGAGTGGAAGAGCAGCTTTTATGCATGTTGGCGCCTTGCTGGGCACCATTATGGCTGGAAATGTATTTTTTGTCATTATTCCAGCCCAAAAAGCTTTGGTAAAAGCAGCGAAACTGGGAATTCCATTGGATTTGGAAAGGGGTAAAATTGCAGGTTTACGGTCTTTGCACAACAATTATATCACCTTCCCGGTCCTGTTTGTTATGATTAGCAACCACTATCCTACTACTTTCGGACACGGATGGAATTGGCTGGTACTGGCCATCCTTACCCTGGGTTCCGTGGCGGTGAAACACTTTATTAACTTGCATGAACGAGGAAAAACACCTTGGTATCTTTTGGGACTAGGCCTGGCATCGCTTGTGGCACTAATTATCCTTACCGCACCAAAATCTTTGGATGCCAAAGCTCTTTCAGGTGAGCTTTCCTATGCCGACATTGATCCCATTATTAAAAAACACTGCATTAGCTGTCATTCTGCCAAACCAACGGATCCCAATTATCCTGAGGCACCGGCGGGCGCCATGTACGACACCCCAGACCAGGTGAGGAAATTGAGCGCTAAAATTTTGGAAAGGGCTGTGCATACCAATTCCATGCCTCAAGGCAATACCACAGGAATGACAGAAGAAGAAAGGCAATTGCTCGGAGCTTGGATACAATCCGGAATGCGCTAATTCTTTTTCAATCTAACTTTTCGGCCCTTCAAGGGTTGACAAAGAACATAAAAAAAGTGTGCAAGGAAATGAACCCTGCACACTTTTATTTTTTTTGAGCCGATTAAATCTCTTCGCCTCGTTGATCGAACACGTGATATTCCAACATGTGAAACGTCGTACGCGATTCCAATTGAAGGGGCCTGCCAAGAGATTTCTTCCATTTCCCGAGAAGGGATTTGTCGGAGAAAAGGCCTTTGCCTTGCTTCAGATAAGCCTCTACGTAAGGGTGCACCATCAGGGTCATCGGACCGGAAGGTAAATCCCGGCTGGCATTGATAAGTCGGGTTTCAATTTCATCTGCCAACAAAATGGAAGATTCAATTTTTCCCGTGCCTGCACAAGCCGGACAAACCTCCGTGGTTTCCATGTGAATCTGTGGCCGTACTCGTTCACGCGTAATTTGAATCAGGCCAATTTTAGACGGTGGAAGCACGTTATGCTTGGCACGATCATCCTTCATGGCGTCTTTCATTTTCTTATACAGGACCTTACGGTTGTCGGCCTTGTACATATCAATAAAGTCCACTACGATGATGCCACCAATATCCCTCAGGCGGAGCTGTCGGGCGATTTCTTCCGCGGCTTCAAGATTGACGGCCAGAGCAGCGGCTTCCTGAGAATCGCCTGATTTGGTATTATTTCCTGAATTTACATCGATGACATGAAGGGCTTCGGTATGCTCGATAATGAGGTAAGCACCACTTTTCAGAGGCACATTTTTACCGAACAGCATCTTCACCATACGGTTTACCCCAAAATGTTCCATAATGGGTAAACGCCCTTTGAAGAGTTTTACGGTTTTTTCCCGTTCGGGGAAATTGGCCAGTGCATATTCACGAATCTGGTCGTAATACACCTGATCGTTTACATAGATATTGTCGAAGGCAAAATCTTTGTTCACCATGTCCCGTAAAAGGGTGGTGGTGCGATTGAGTTCGCCCAACACTTTAGCGGGTGGATTGGACTCTTTAAGTCCGGCATGAATAGTAGACCACCGCTTTTTTAGGTCTGCCAAATCTTTTTCTAAGTCTTCCTGGGACTTATGTTCGGCGGCAGTTCGAACAATAATTCCAAAATTCTTGGGTTGTACGGCGGTGAGAATATTTTTCAATCGCTCACGTTCTTCTGCATCTCGAATTTTGGTACTAACGGAGACCTTGTCACTAAAAGGTACCAGCACGATATATCGGCCGGGGAAGGAAAGTTCGCAACTTAAACGTGGTCCCTTCTGGGAGATGGGTTCTTTGGCAATTTTCACCAATACATGCTGACCGGCTTTGAGCACGTCTGCAATTTTTCCATCTTTTTTGATTTGCGGTTCAAACCGAAAATGCTGAAGGGAAGGATGTTTAAGTCGCCCGGCAAGGGTTTCACCAACGAACTTATTCAAAGAGCGTATTTCCGGACCTAAGTCCAGGTAATGTAAAAAGGCATCCTTTTCGTATCCTACGTCGACGAAAGCGGCGTTCAAGTTGGCGATAACCCGGGTAACCCTGGCTAAATAATAATCGCCGACATTGAACGCGTAGCTTCGTCTCTCTTTATTTAGTTCGACCAGCTCTTTGTTTTTGAGCTGTGCAATGATAACCTCCTCCGGAGAAACATTGATAACTAGATCGTTACTCACGGTAAGTTGGTTGCTCTTTCCGACATAAGGGCCGGAAAGTCGACTTTCTTAATCTTTCAAGAAGATCAACGATTCTTCTTCTTGTGACGGTTCTTACGAAGACGTTTTTTACGCTTGTGCGTATTCATCTTGTGCTTCTTGCGTTTTTTACCACTTGGCATAATGTGAATTTTTTAATGATTTTCTTGATGTTTCTGTACATCTCTTAGGTAAGCATCAAATTCAGCAAGGGCAGCCGGATCATTCAAAGTGCTTCGAAACACATCGAAAAAGACCATGGCACTATCCATATCTCCTTTAGCCACATAAACTTCCCCAATGAAAAAGTTTATCTCCTGCCGGTCTGGATACTTAGCTTGCGCATTGGAATACCAATAGAGCGCCTTAGAAATTTGCCCCGAAAGTAAGGAAAAATGTCCTAATTGTAAAATTGCTGGTAAGTAATCGGGATTTTTATCTACGACTTCCTTTAACCTGGCAATGCCTTCCATGGGCGCACCGCCCATTTCTACCATGACAATCCCCAGGTTGGTGTTTAGCTCCGGATCGTCGGGATTGCCTTTTAGCGCTTCCTGAAACGCACGTTCTGCTTCCATCAGCGCCCACGTCCGTTCTTCCGGACCGCTCATCATAGCGCCGCTCAAAAACCGATTACCTACTTCCTGCCAAAGCAGTGGATCCATCGTTTGTGCTGCACGTTGACTCAGAAAAGCGGCCGCCGCCAATGGCTTCATTTCCATGTCCCAAAAGCGAACCAATTCTTTTAAAAGGCTATCCTTTTCCGACTCTCCGGATTGGGAAAGGGCAAGTTCCAAGTTATTTAACCTGACCTGAGCAGATGAAGACAATCCTTCACGAGCTTCAGACAAATAGGCCGAAGTCGCCTCGCCTGTTCCAGAAGCAACCTCCTGTTTACGCGCATGTTCAGGTAAACGAACCGGCAGGGATTGAATCGCCAGGCCTAAAAAAACAGATGACAGTACAAGAAGTACTGCCATCTGCCATTTTTTTCGTGCAAAAGACATGCAATTACTTTTTGCCGGAAGACTTCTTCTTCACCTGAGCCTGAAAAGATTTTGCAGGTTTGAAGGAGGGAATATTGTGGGCTGGAATTACAATGGTAGTCGCCTTCGAAATGTTCCGACCTTTCTTCTCTGCACGGTGCTTGATGATAAAGCTACCGAAACCGCGAAGATACACGGGCTGACCAGCAACCAGAGAATCTTTAACGGTTTTCATGAAGGCTTCAACCGTAGCTTGTACTGCTACTTTTTCAATGCCGGTGTTATCGGCAATCTGATTGACGAGATCCGCTTTGGTCATCGCTAATTGGTTTTAATCGATTGGTTAATAAAGTCCCCAAAGTTAAGTAGTTTTACAACGTCTTGAACCTGAACTTACAGGAAAACAACAATATTTAGGATTTTGTTTCATGTCTACTCCCTTTTCAGACCTATTAATTCATTGGTTTTCAAAAAACTGTAGGGATCTTCCTTGGCGTAACTCCCAGAATCCCTACTATATATGGCTTTCTGAAATTCTACTTCAACAAACCCGGGTCGCACAGGGAACCCCCTACTTTTATCGATTCATTGAGGCTTTTCCCACCGTAAAAGACCTTGCAGATGCTCCAGAAGAACTCGTTTTCAAGCTTTGGCAAGGACTTGGCTATTATAATCGGGCCAGAAACCTGCACGCCGCCGCCCAAATCATGGCCGCCCAAGGCTTTCCAGCTTCCTATGAAGCATGGCTCGCCTTACCTGGTGTCGGCCCCTACACCGCCGCGGCTGTAGCTTCCATTTGCCTCAACGAACATGTTCCCGCCATAGATGGCAATGTGCTACGGGTCATGGCGCGTTTTATGGCCATTCCGAATGAAATCAATCAAAAAGATGGATTAAAGGCCGTTTCTAACGCACTCGATGACCATTTTCAAACCAATCTACCGGGAACGCTCAATGAATCAATGATGGAACTGGGCGCCATCATCTGCACGCCCAAACAACCTCAATGTGGAATATGCCCCCTGCAATCACTTTGCGCCTGCGGATCGCCGGAAAAAGCAGCAGACTTTCCAAAGAAAAAAGCCAAAAAGAAACCTGTTCCCCGCTATTTAATCCGTTATTTCTTTTACACCGAAAAAGAAAGTTTGTGGTTTAGAAGATCACAAGGCGATATTTGGGCCGGACTTTATGATTTGCCAGGAAAAGACTTAAGTACCTTGGAGCATTTTCAGTCCTACGATCCGCTTTCAGATGATTTTTTATCCCTTTTACCGGATTATCAACTTCAGAAGTTCCTGGAAATCAAGCACCAACTAACGCACCAGACCTTGTTTATCCGTTTATATCAGGTGGCTTTACCTCAACCTTTTACCCTGCCATGGGGACAATGGGAAACACATGAAAAAGTGTTTCACCTGGCTCTGCCCAAGCCGCTGGAAACATGGTTGGAAAAAAATCGTGAATTAGTTGGGGAATAGCCTCCGATACGCCAGCCTGGCTTCAGCCGCGAAAAGTGAACCCGGGAACTCGGTGAGCAGTCGCTGATACATGGCACCGGCTTCTTCCGGATTTTTCAGGGGCCCTTCGTACAAACCGGCCAAAGTGAACAAAGCATCGTCGCCTAATATGCCCAATGGCGCGAATTCCAAAATGTGTTGGAGTTTCTGAACGGCTGTGTTAAAATCGCCCCGCGCCATAGATAATTTGGCATACAACATATCCGCTTCATCCAAAATATCGTCTTGCGGAAAAATGCGGTACAAGGAATCAAGTACCTGTAAGGCTTCAGGGGTTTTTCCGCAAAAGCCGAGTAAATCAGCGCGGGCATACATGGACAATGCTTGCGCGAGCGAATCATCGCCCAGGTGATCGCCAATCAAAAGAGACAAAGCCATGGCATCGTTGGCAATCAATTTAGAAGTGGCCGATTTCAGCACTTTTGCCTGAGTTAGTGCCCAGGCAAACTCGCCACGGAAATAGGACAATCTGGCATTTCGGAATTTTGCTTCTTGCCCCAACACATCATGCGGAAATTGCTTTTCCACTTGCCCATAAAGTAAAGTAGGCTCCCAATAATCGCCCATAAGAATCAGAATATCCGCTTTCTCCAGCCTTAAGCGCGCCAGTTCATCGGGGGTGGCTCCTCCCCGCGATTCCACCTCCTGCAGTCGCTGAAGCGCATCAGCAGGACGATGCAATCCGAAAGCCAACAGTCTGGCATGTCTTATTTTGATTTGATTGGCTTGTGGATAAGGACCCAAAAACTCAATCAATGCCTGATAATTTGAATCTAAAGTCGCCAGCACTTTAGGCTGTCTTGTCCCTTCCACTTTGATCTTTCTGTCTAACGTTTCCACCAATCCCATTCTTGCATCCAGATAATAAGGACCGGAAGGGCCCAAAGACACCACATACTGAAAACCTTGTTGAGCTTCGACAAAAGCATTGTTTTCCAAACAGATACGAGCCAATGGCATCATTCTTCCTCCTTCTTCCTTTAGTCTGCGATCCAATGCTCTTGCCTGATTAAACGCCATTTGAAACTCTTTCTCCTGGATAAGCATCCAAAGCAATAAATCGTTGAAAATGGTCATGTCCGGCTGGCGTTGGCTGGCTTCCTGCAAGGCTTTCTTTAATGCCACGTTCATCGGTGCATCCTTTTTTTCGTCTAAAAGGGTAGTCACTACATTCTGAATGGCATTGAACTCCAATGGATAAGTTCGAAGCATAGAAATCACTTGCTCCGCCACCAACGCGGTTTGACCGTTGGCCTGCGCCATTTCAATTTTTCGGAAGCCCAATACCGGTGAAAAGCCGAGCACTTCCTCCGCACGTTCATAAATTTTGACGGCTTTGTTCACGTCGCCGGCACGAGAAAAAAGCTGGGCCAATTCGTCCATTGGCTCGAAAGCCGGCGGAAGATCCCGAAGCATGAGTTCAAAATACTTCTCCCCCTTTTTCTCCCCTTCCACCAGACCGGTCAAGCGATACACATCATATCGATAAGTCATGTCCTGGGCGAAGCGTTTGGATTGTTTTTGTGCTAGTTTCAGCGCCTCCTTGGGTTCACCCAATTCTATAAGACAAGTGAGATAACGTTCGAAGAAAGAGCGGTTCCGTGGTTGATATTGGTGAAAACGCTCGTAAAATCGGATGGCTTTGTCATACTCTTTTTTATTGTAAAAAGATTCTGCCATAAGCACTTCCTGATCGGTCTGGGCAAACACATGTGCCTGCGTTCCCGTCCAGATAACCAAAGCAATAAGCCAACCGAGGATTTTTTGCATTACCAGTCTAAACGTTGAAAACGGGTGTAGGGTTGCAGCACTTCCGGAACAAAGATGCCACGCTCGTCCTGGTATTGTTCGAGCAAAGCAGCCAGCACCCTGGGCAATGCCAGAGAACTACCATTTAATGTAGCCAAAGGAGCCGTTTTTCCTTCTTTCCCTTTGTATCGTAATTTCAGACGATTCGCCTGAAAACCTTCAAAATTAGACACGGAACTAATTTCAAGCCAGCGCTGCTGTGCAGCACTCCAAACCTCAAAATCGTAAGTAATGGCCGAGGCAAACCCCATGTCGCCGCCACATAATTTCAGGATTCGGTAGGAAAGCCCAAGTGAAGCCACCAGTTTCTCCACATGTTGAACCATTTCTTCCAAGGCCGCATCCGCCATCTCAGGACTTGTCACCTGCACAATTTCCACTTTATCAAACTGATGTAGCCGGTTTAGGCCACGTACATCTTTTCCATAAGATCCGGCTTCTCTGCGGAAGCAGGGCGTGTAGCCCGTCATTTTTACAGGAAGTGCAGATTCGGGTAAAATGACATCGCGAAAAATATTGGTTAAAGGGACTTCTGCGGTAGGAATCAGATAAAGGTCATCCTCTCCCACATGATACATTTGCCCTTCTTTATCGGGCAACTGTCCGGTTCCGAAACCGGAATCGGCATTGACCATATGGGGCACCTGAAATTCGGTGTAACCGGCGGCAGTATTGAAATCCAGAAAATACTGAATAAGGGCGCGTTGCAATCTTGCACCGGCACCTTTGTAAACGGGAAAACCCGCACCCGTAATTTTCACACCCAGCGCGAAGTCGATTAATTGCAAAGCATCTGCAACTTCCCAGTGAGGTTTATTTACCGGCATTTGCTCTGGTGAGGGTCCACCAGCACGAACTTGCAGATTGTCTTCAGCAGACCTTCCCGGAGGCACGGCAAGCTGAGGAGCGTTAGGAATGGTAATGAGAAACTGTTGCAGTGCCTCCTCCGCTTCACTCACTTGCTTTTCCAGGGAAGCCACTTTATCTTTTAAAAGAGCAGATTCAGTTTTCAGGTGTTGGGCAACATCCGTTTGTCCGGCACGCATGGCCTCACCAACTTGTTTTGAATTGAGGTTCAGCGCAGACTTTTCCGCTTCAAATTGTGCAAGGGCATGGCGATGGGCGCTATCCAGGGAAAGCACCTGTTCTACCAGCGCCTTTCCGTCCAGGTTACGGAGTTGAAGTCGTTGAGCGGCCAGCTCTGGCTGTTGTCTGAAAAATGAAAGATGCAACATAATATGATATAAAGGCTGGATAAAAATAAAAACTCCCGACCGAATGGAGGGGAGTTTACCAAATAATATGCGATTCTTATTGGGCGTCCTGTGGAATCACAGAAACATAAGAACGATTGTTCTTGCGCTTTTTAAACTGAACGATACCATCGGAGAGGGCGAAAAGGGTGTGGTCTTTACCCATACCAACATTTACACCTGCATTGTGACGGGTTCCGCGCTGACGAACAATGATATTTCCAGCGATGGCAGCCTGTCCTCCATATATTTTGATACCAAGTCTTTTGCTTTCTGATTCGCGTCCGTTCTTAGAACTACCGACGCCTTTCTTATGTGCCATGAGATGATTTTTTGAGCGTTATTATAAAAGAAGTTTGCACCAAAATTACTTGGCTGCAATACCTTCAATCTGGATTTTGGTGAAAGATTGGCGGTGACCATTCAGTTTCTGGTAACCTTTTCTACGTTTCTTTTTGAAAACGATGACTTTATCACCTTTCACGTGCGCCAGAACTTTGGCACTGATGGCAGCACCATCGATAACGGGAGCGCCTACAGTCACTTTTCCTTTGTCCTCAATCAGCATGACTTGATCAAAGGACACTTTAGCGCCTTCTTTTTCCTGAAGACGATGAACGTAGATTTCCTGATTCTTTTCGACCTTAAATTGTTGGCCTGCGATATTAACGATAGCGTACATGGCGCGATTTGAATTTCGAATTCTTATAAATGGGAGGGCAAAATTAATCCTTTCAATTGAGTTTTCAAACACCTACTGTGAATTTCTTTGTAAAAATACAGAAACACACAGATCAATAGCTGAATGCAGGTGTTACAATGACGAACTCTAACCGTTCATTTACAGCCGCCCATTTCTGTCTGGTGGCTGGATCTGGAATCATTTTGATTAAATAATCAGGAATGATGGGAAACGCCGCACCGCCTGCACCTGCACGAATGCGGTGAGATGAAATCCCTTTACGAATCAGATAATCCCGTACAACAGATGCCCTAAGACGGTCTAATCGACCTAAGGAAGACGCCCGGGCGGAGTCAGAAAAACACATTCTGACTTCCATCCGAAGATTAGGAAACAGTTGCATCGTTTTGGCCACACTGTCTAAAGTGGAAATTTGATCACCAACCAAATCGAAACCATCCGTAACAAAGATTGGTTGTCTGGTTCTGAAAACGGTACCACGGGCAAACTCTGATCCATCTAAGCGAAACTCCTCGGATTTTCGTTCTCGATAAACAGAATCAATGGCGCCAAAAATGGAAACCACCTGTGGCTGCGCTTGCAGAGAGGACCAAACCAGACCCAAGATCAGGAGAGGCCACCAGTTTTTTTTCATGCAGAGTTGGACTTATAAAAAGAATGTGGGTTGTACCGGATTCGAACCGATGACCTCTACCCTGTCAAGGTAGCGCTCTAAACCAGCTGAGCTAACAACCCAAGGCTACAAAACTAAGAATAACAGCCATGAAAGACAAAATAAAAGCGTAAAAGATACCAATATCACCACGGCGAGTTGTGGCTTAAAACACGTTCAAAACAATCTTATTCTAAAAAATCAAACGACTGATTTCAGTCCTTTAAATTGTTCCTAGAAGCGCTACAAACCATAGTAATTAAAAGGTTAAGTCATCCTGAACATGGGAGATAGGACAATCATTCTTCTTTTAAAATCTTACGTATTGAAGATTAAAGTTGTATACTTAAAGTGAATTATATTATCTTCGCATATCCAAGTCTTATTTAAAGTTAAACGTGGACAAATTCATGTCTATGAGAAAAATTTCCGCACCACTGGTATTATGGGTTGCCCTGTCGACCGGAATGTCCCTATTATCAGGGCTTCGTGCACAATCAAGCAACCCTGCTTGTCCAAACGCCAATTTCAACATAGGAGACTTTACCAACTGGGTTGGACGTACCGGTACATGCTGTCCCATTGCGGTGCCTACCCTAATCACTCCAACTCCAGGAAATACGTTTATTGCGAACAATCGGCAAACACTGGTTGGTCCTCCATTTGGAACCCCTTTCGATGCCGTAGTTACCGGTAACCAGCTACCGACGCACCCACCCGGAACCACACGCGCTGCAAGATTAGGAAACAGTGGCACAGGTGCACAGGCGGAAGCATTGGAATACAACTTTGTTAAAGCAACTGGAAACGAGTTACTTACCGTAAAATTTGCGGTGGTCATGCAGGATCCGGGGCATACCGTTTCCCAACAGCCAAGATTCGAATTTCAGGTAACCAACCAAAACACTGGACTACCTGTGCCCTGTACTTTTTACCAGGTAGCGGCAGCGGGTAGCATTCCCGGATTTACGAGCCAAGGACAAATTCGTTGGTTACAATGGACCACCGTAGGTGTTGACTTGTCAGGTATTCCAAACGGAACACCACTAACCGTAGTAGCCAGAACAGGAGACTGTTCCTTGAGCGGTCACTATGGATATGGATACGTTTGGGCCGATTGCTCTCCACTGCAAATCAACATTTCTTACTGTTTAGGTGACAACAGCGCCACGCTAAGTGCACCGGACGGATTCCAAAATTATTTGTGGAGCACGGGTGCCACCACCAAAGACATTACCATCCCCAACCCAGCGAATGGTTCTACTTACACTTGTCAGATTACTTCTTTCACTGGTTGCAATGCCACGCTTACAGCAGTCCTTCAGCCTACCATTCCTACCGCTGCCTTCACTGGCCAGGATGTCTGCCAAGGCGTTGTAAACTTTACGGATAACTCAACTGCTACTAATGGAACCATTAATGGTTGGAGCTGGAATTTCGGAGACGGATCTCCTGTTCTTACTGGTACACAAAACCCCTCTCATACCTACGCGAATGAAGGTGCATACAATGTTCAGCTCATTTCCAGCACACCCGCCGGTTGTACGGATACCATTGTGGTTCCAGTAAACGTCTCTCCTATATTAAATGCCCAATTCCAAGTACCAAATCCTTGCGGACTCACCGCAAACTTTGCAGACCAGTCGACCATTTCCTCTGGAAACATCACTAGCTGGAACTGGAATTTCGGTGTGCCAGGTGGTACCGGCGCCACACAAAACCCTTCTTTCAATTTCCCGGCTACAGGTACCTACAATGTAGAGTTGGTGATTACCAATGCTAACAACTGTACCGATACGCTTATTCAACCTATCACCATTAACTCAGTACCCACAGCCGCTTTTAATACTTCACCGGTTTGCGAAGGAAACTTGAGTGTGTTTACAGATAACTCCAGCAATGCAGGTGGCCCTATCACCAACTGGCAATGGACTTTTGGTTCAGGAGCAGCCAACAGTACTCAACAAAACCCGAACTTCAACTATCCAACGTTCGGAAACTACAACGTTCAATTGATTGTAACGGGTCCCGGAAACTGTAAAGACACCGTTGTACAACAAGTTACCGTAAATCCAAACCCCAATACCAACTTTACACCTCCTGGTCCATGCGGACTTACCCAAGGTTTTACAGACGCTACGGTAGTACCAGGTGGCTCAAGCGCTTCACAATGGTCATGGAGTTTTGGTGCAGCAGGAACATCTTCACTACAAAACCCAACCTTTACATTCCCGGCTCCAGGCACATATAATATCCAGCTCATTGCTTCAACTGCCGCTGGATGTTCAGATACCCTGGTCGTTCCTTACACCACAGTTGGTGATGTAACAGCCGCGTTCACACATACCAATGTCTGCCAGGGGCTCGCTTTACCTTTTAACTCTACTTCTACGACGCAAGCGGATAATATCGTGGGTTGGGGCTGGTTGTTCGGTAATAACAATACGGGTACCGGATCCTCTACCACACATTTATATGCAGCTCCAGGCACATACAATGTAACGCTTGGAGTCCTTACGGCTGCCGGATGTACAGACTCCGTTACTGTACCGGTAACGGTTCATCCGAATCCCATCGCCAATTTCGTCGCGGATTCCGTTTGTTCAGGACAAACAACCAACTTCCAGAATACCTCCACGGTACTCGCTCCGGATGCCATCGTCGCTTATGACTGGAATTTCAATAACGTGGTTCCAAACTCTAACTTGGTGGCTCCAAATGTTTCTTTCCCAACATGGGGAAGTTACACCATTAACCTTACCGCCACCACGAACAATGGCTGTTCTGCCAACATCACCAAAGTATACCGTGTGAATCCTCGTCCGGTACTCGCCTTCCAGGCCGTGCCAAACGAAGGTTGTCAGCCACTTACCGTTAACATGACAAACCAGAGCTTTGTACCAGGTCCAGACACCGTTGTATCCTGGGTTTGGGCCATGGGAAATGGTGGAAATGCTTCAGGAGCAACTCCGAACTACACATATACAGGTTCCGGACTTTTCACAGTTACTCTTACAGCCAGCACAGAACATGGTTGCGACACCACCATTACCCTGGTTGACCATGTAACAGTACATCCGAAGCCCAACAGTGCTTTCATTTTTAACAATGTGCTGACCAACTATTGCTTCAATGACAATAGCGTAACCACCAATAACTTCTCTACCATTGGTGCCCCGGGCGTTATTGCCACCAACGATTGGAATGTGACTGGTCCGGGATTCAATCAAAATGTTACCGGAGACAACCTCACCGGCCTTACCGTTCCGAACCCTGGATTGTACAATGTGGCTCTTATTTCTACCTCCGATGAAGGATGTAAAGACACCACTGAAACCATTCTCGTGATTCATCCAAATCCAGTGGCATTGTTTGAATCGACCACAGATTGCTTCTGGGAAAATACCTTTACTTCACTCACTACAGGTGGTACACCTAACTACCAATTCGATTGGGACATGGGTGCAGACGGCGTGTCTGATTATTTCACCGAAGGTCCAATCCTGCATATTTGGGATACCAGTACTGTGGCCGGTCCGCATCCTGTAACCCTCACCGTAATCGACCAAAATGGTTGTGCCAGTGATACCACGATGGATGCCATTGTAAAACCAGCTCCGCTGAATTTCCAGTATCCTAACGTATTGGTTGTGAATCCACAGAATCCAGGAAACGATAAATACGATTTCGAAGTATTTGCCCCCGAATTCAATGAGTGTGTTGATTATACTTTCTCTATTTTCAACCGTTGGGGAACCAAAGTTTTTGAAACTGAAAACAAGAAAGTAACTCCAGACTTAACCTGTACCAATTGTTGGAGAGGAAAAGATGATGGAGGAAATTCTTTAACCGATGGTGTCTATTTCTTCGTCCTCAGGGGAGAAAGAAACATTGAGAAGCAGGGAAGTATCCATCTTTTCAACCTTCAGCCATAACATTAATTGATTTAATTCAAAAGGGAGTTCAAACCATGGGCTCCCTTTTTTGTTATATACTTTTATTTTCCATGCAGCAACAGGAATTCATCAACCCAATTGACAAAGACAAGATCACGGAGAAACCGGGTTTACTTCCTTACGCTCATACCGTAGGTGGCGCGGTAGTTAAACCCGAAGATCAGGGAAAAATCAAAGGAAGAGCTTTGGCTGCGATGGAGCAACAAACAGACATGCAGCTCCGCCAGATCTATGAACAAATGGAGGTGCTCGCCAGACAAGCCAAAAACCTTCAACGAAGAATCGAGATTTCGCACATGATTTACATGGCAGAAGTGAGTTTTGAACCATTTGCAGGCCATACTTACTACCTTTATCAGAGGGAAAATGGCAAACGTGTACTCATGATGATTTCTCCCGAAGAATGGGGACGCTCCAACAAACTGCAATTCGTAGCCAGCGTGCGGCTCATGGCCGATCATACCTGGGATATTTTGAAGACGGATGAAACCCTTTGGGAAAATCCAGCTTAAAACTCAAATCATTTTTTATCCCATTGCCTTGGCCAAAATCCCTGCCGAAGCATAAAGTCACCAAGAACCAGAGCCACCATAGCTTCTACAATAGGAACAGCTCTTGGCACCACACAAGGATCGTGACGGCCTTTGGCCTCCAAGGTCACCTCTTCTTTGTGACGGGTTACGGAAGACTGCAACTTCGCTATCGTTGCAACGGGTTTAAAAGCAACAGCACATAAAAGTGGCATGCCATTAGAAATGCCACCTTGAATGCCACCTGAATGGTTGGTCGCTGTCGCAATGTCTCCTTCATGTATGTAAAAAGCATCATTCACTTCACTGCCCAATTGACCGGAACCGGCGAATCCCATTCCAATTTCCACGCCCTTTACCGCATTGATGGAGGCCAGGGCACCAGAAAGTGCGGCATTCAATTTTTGAAAAACAGGCTCACCTAAACCTGCAGGAACGCCTTCTACCCTGCAATGAATAATCCCACCCAGAGAGTCGCCCTCTTGCCTGGTCTTGGCAATGAGTAATTCCATCCGGTTGGCCGCGTTGGCATCCGGACAGCGAACCGCATTCGTGTCTACTTCTGCTTCAAAAGAAAGCTCCGGAGAAAGTTGATTCTGAATTGGCCCGATGACTTGCGTCCACGCTTTCACACGAATCCCTGAAGCCAATAGCATTTGCTGTACCATGGCTCCGGCAGCCACGCGAACTGCCGTTTCCCTCGCAGAGGCGCGGCCTCCGCCACGTGGATCTCTAAAGCCAAATTTGGCATCCCAGGTAAAATCTGCATGACTAGGGCGATACACCTGGTTCAAATGCTGGTAATCCTCTGACCGCTGATCCTGGTTTCGCAGCAAAAATGCGAGTGGTGTTCCTAAAGTTTTTCCTTCAAAAAAACCGGATAAAATCTCAATTTCATCCCGTTCGTTTCTCGCGGTGGTCACGGAAGATTGTCCCGGACGACGACGATCTAAGGCAGCCTGGACGGCAGCTATATCTAAAGGGAAACCAGCAGGCAAACCCAAAAGCACGCCTCCAATGGCAGGACCATGAGATTCCCCGAAACTAACCAATTGCAACCATTGTCCAAATATATTACCATCCATGGCTTTTTTACTTTAAGGATTTCAGGAACAATAACCTTGTTTCTTCAACAAAGTTGTCATTTTTATGCGTCAATCATTGAAGTCCAACAGAATTTCATTCCTCTGCTATGCCAACTTCTCCGTTTAGCTAATGCGCATACGAGGAAAAAATGTATCATTGTATGTCATGGCAAAAAGATTAGCTTCGCAATTACCCTTGATTGGCAGGAGAGAAAAAGTGTCTTTTCCCGGTTTGGGTTTGACGGACGTTACCGCCAAAATTGACACAGGTGCCTATTCCTGTTCTCTGCACGCCAGGGTACTGCATTTGGAAGAGGGTGAAAATGGAACCTTTGTGGTGTTTGAACCCCTTGGAAAGAAAAATAAACTTCGCAATATTCTGCCGGTTACCCTGCCGGTGCTGAGGATGAAAAAGGTAAAAAGCTCCAACGGGTTGGCCCAATCCCGAATTTTCGTTTCCATTCCTTTACAAATTGGCCCGTATTTGGTAGAAACCGCGTTTGGACTTACGGATCGGAGTGCGATGAAAACCACCGTTTTGCTCGGCCGAAAAATTTTGTCGGAACGATTCCTTGTGGATGTAAGTCGTTCGCACCTCCTCACTTCAAAAAACAAAAAGGCAAAAAAAACCGGCGCTAAGGCCGGTTTCGAAAATACGAATTCAATTAGGGACGAGTAGTTGTGATTACAACGGTATCTCCTGCATCGATGTTAGAAAAACGAGCATTGGATTTTTCCAATAACTCAATGGTCAGATTGGTTGTGTCAGACATGATCATCTGAAGGATGGTCTCATTAGAGATCAAAGCCCAGGTTCCATTGGTTGTATCTACAGAGTTGGTAGTGGTGAATGTGTTGTCGGTAGCGAAGTTAAACTTCATGTTGATAAGCGTAGGAAGAGTTCCAACCATTTCTACACCGTTCATTTTGAGCGAAGAAACAGACCAAGCGCCATCTGTAAGAAGTTCTGATTTAGATGGATCGGAACAAGAAGCCAATACCAGTCCGAAAGCGGCCAAACCTAAAAATACTTTTTTCATCATATTTGAAATTAAATGTAAAGCCGCAATTTTATCAAAAAACAGGCCAAAAACCATTTAAATCCGTGGTTTAATCATATTTGTTTTATTTAAACTATACAAAATATTGAAAAACAATATAATAAATTTATATTGGTAAAACTTTTGCAGCACTAAGATCTTCTTAAGCTAAATCCAGGAATGTCAAAACAGGTGAAAGTATGTTTGCCACTCAAGTCTATTACGTATTGTATTTGAGCGAGTTTTAGTTAAACAATTATGTTGTGTATCTATGGCAAATAAGCCCAATAACCAAAGAAAACAGGTGAAACAGTTCTTCTGAAACTATTTTCATCAATGATTTTTATTTTCGAATCGAAAACTTAAAGCCTTTCCTTTTCTTCAGCCGTATTCGCAACATTCCGCCTGCAACCCTACCTGCTCTTTCGTATAAAAAGGAAAAAGCACCAGATTATGAGCCTTAATTCTAATTTCCGCTTCCAATAATTTACCCAATGGCCCCTATCAGAGAGAAGACGCGTTTGGACTTCCTGAACGAAATGATATAAGAAGCAAGGTTTTGCTCAGTGAATATATTTTATTGTCGCGATTCCAGCAAGTTGTGTGTCGCAAGCATCTCCCTATTTCAACCGGCAAAAAAAAACCGGCGCTGAGGCCGGTTTCAAAAATGCGAATTCAATTAGGGACGCGTAGTTGTTACTACAATGGTATCTCCTGCATCGATGTTAGAAAAACGGGCATTGGATTTTTCCAATAACTCAATGGTCAGATTGGTTGTGTCGCTAGAGATCAACTGAAGGATGGTCTCATTTGAGATTAAAGCCCAGGTTCCATTGGTTGTATCTACAGAGCTGGTAGTGGTGTATGAGTTGTCGGTAGCGAAGTTGAACTTCATGTTGGTAAGGGTAGCAACAGTTCCAACCAATTCTACACCGTTCATTTTGAACGAAGAAACAGACCAAGCGCCATCTGTAAGAAGTTCTGTTTTAGATGGATCGGAGCAAGAGGCCAATACAAGTCCGAAAGCGGCTAAGCCTAAGAATGCTTTTTTCATAATACAAAAATTAAATATAATGTGCTCCTAAGAGCAAAAATCAGGCCCAAAGGTTGCATGAGCTCAAAAAAAAGTTCGTTTTCTATAAAAGACTTCTTTACTTGGATATGAGTTTGAAAAAATGTAATTTTGCACCCTTAAAAGACGTCCGGATTAGTTATTGAAAGTCAAACCAAAGGTTCTTTTTCCCATATCTTCGGGGACGTCTATTACGAAGGTAGCAGAAAAAAACCGGAAGCTCTGATACTATGTCAGAAGAAACAAATGAAGTAATGGCAGCTAATACTGCTGCTCCGCAAACCGGTGAATTCAACTGGAATGCCCTGACCAAACGTGGTGATGTGTATAGTCAAGAAGACCGTGACTCCATGTCTACCATGTATGGTCAAACCCTTTCTTCCGTTTTAGAACATGAAATTACCAACGGCCGTGTGGTATCGATGTCGGCGAAAGATGTAGTGATTAACATCGGATACAAGTCCGAAGGCATCGTACCTCGCACCGAATTCAGATACAACCAGGATTTGGCAGTAGGTGATCAGGTGGAAGTATACATTGACAAATTGGAAGACAAAAATGGTCAATTGTTGCTTAGCCATCGTAAAGCCCGCGCCATCCGTGCATGGGACAAAGTAAACCAAGTTCATGCCAACGACGAAGTCATTCAGGGAACCATCAAATGCAGAACCAAAGGTGGACTTATTGCCGATGTATTCGGTATCGAGGCCTTCTTGCCAGGTTCTCAAATTGATGTGAAGCCAATCCGCGACTACGACGTGTACGTTGGAAAAACCATGGAATTCAAGGTGGTGAAAATCAACCAGGAATTCAAAAACGTGGTGGTTTCTCACAAAGTGCTTCTTGAAGAAGAACTGGAAGAACAAAAAAGACATATTATCTCCAAACTGGAAAAAGGCCAGGTATTGGAAGGTATCGTCAAAAACATCACTTCCTACGGTGTATTCGTGGATCTTGGTGGCGTAGACGGACTTATCCACATTACCGACCTCAGCTGGGGACGTATTGTACATCCTGAAGAAATCGTTCAGCTGGACGCTAAAATTCAAGTGGTTGTATTGGATTACGACAACGAGAAAAAGCGTATTGCTCTTGGCCTCAAGCAACTTTCTGCTCACCCATGGGACGCGCTTTCTGCCGAACTCAAGACTGGAGACAAAATCTCTGGCCGCGTAGTGGTTCTCGCAGATTATGGTGCTTTCGTAGAAGTAGCTCCAGGCGTAGAAGGTCTGATCCACGTTTCAGAAATGAGCTGGTCTCAACACCTTCGTTCTGCCCAGGACTTCCTGAAAGTAGGCGACACGGTGGAAGCTATCGTACTCAACATCGATCGGGACGAGCGCAAAATGTCTTTGGGCATGAAGCAACTTACGCCAGATCCTTGGTCCACCATTCAAGAGCGTTACCCCGTTGGCAGCAAACATTCTGCTGTAGTGAAAAACTTCACCAACTATGGTATTTTCGTAGAGCTTGAAGAAGGAATTGACGGACTTATCCACATTTCTGACCTCAGCTGGACCAAGAAGATTAAACATCCTTCCGACTTCACCAAAGTGGACGAAAGAATGGACGTGGTGGTGTTGGACATCGACATCGAAAATCGCAAACTGAGCTTAGGCCACAAACAACTTGAAGAAGATCCATGGGAAGTATTCGCTTCCGTATTCGACGCTTCTCAGGTACACAAAGGAACCATCATCGAAGTTTCCGACAAAGGAGCTGTGGTTTCTATGGCCTATGGTATCGAAGGTTTCGCACCCATGAAGCATCTTAAAAAAGAAGATGGCTCCAAAGCGAAAGTAGAAGATGTATTGGATTTCGCTATCCTGGAATTCTCCAAGGACGATAAGAAAATCCTCATCTCGCATACCCGCACTTGGGATGAATCCATGAAAGAGGAAGAAAAAGCACCTCGCAAAACCGCCAACAAAGGTGGTGGAGATGCTTCTAAATCCATCAAAAACCTGAATCAGCAAACTGAGAAAACGACCTTAGGTGACTTGGGTGTACTCAGCGACCTGAAAAAGGAAATGGAGCAAAACCAAAAATCAGGAAAAGAGTAATCTTTTCAAAACAACATAAAAGGCCGGTACTTCCGGCCTTTTTTTATGTCCCACCGGGAAGCTTCAGCTTAAATCATTTTTAGATAATGGTTGGGTCTGATTTATAGATTTTTCTCAAAACCAACCTGTATTTTATCCGTTCATTCTCCGAATACTTTGACCGGGCTTTCTATCTTTATCGTCTATGGATACGTGTTTTCATCCGCTTTTTGCGTCGCTGCTGGAACGAGACTGGTTGGTTCAATTATCTCAAACGTCGCGAAAACCTGTTTATATCAAAGGCTTGTACGGCAGTAGCCTGGCCACCACTTTGCATGCACAGTTTTTACAAACGGCCACGCCCGGTCTTATTATTGCACAAGACAAGGAAGAAGCCGCCTACATTTTAAATGATCTTGAAACACTGGCCGGGACAGACCAGGTGGTCTTTTTCCCCGAATCCTACCGCCGCGCCTACGATCAGGAAGAAGAAACCGATAATGGTAATGTGCTGCTCCGCACAGAAGCCCTGAACGCCATCCGCTCAGGAAAATTTGCCCATGTGGTAACTTACCCTGCTGCATTAGCAGAAAAAGTCATTACCAAAAAAGGCATTGAACAAAAAATGCAACGCCTGGTACCCGGTGATCCTTTAGACCCGGATTTTGTATTCGACTTGTTGCTAAGTTTCGATTTTGAACGAGAAGATTTTGTTTATGAGCCCGGACAATTCGCCATGCGCGGAGGAATTATCGATGTGTTTTCCTACGCCCATGACCAACCTTTACGCCTCGAATTTTCTAAAAATGCCATTGCTGAAATTCGCACGTTTAATCCTGAAAACCAATTAAGTACAGGAAATCTAAAGGAAGCTTTCATTATTCCCAACATCGAAAACAAACAAACGGAAGAGTTGCGACTCCCATTGCCGGCCTTTATGGAAGGTAAACCTCATGTCTGGGTGTTCGATGTCAGACAAGCAGAGGAAGACATTCAGCGACGTTTTACACAAATCGAAGAGCTTTACGCTTCGAAAAACTTTACCATTGCCCAGGCACCACCTGAACAAAAATATTTAGACGGATTTGCATTCCGTTCCTGTTTACAAGATTTACCGCTTTTTATTTATAAAAGCGCAGTCACAGAAGGGGAAATGGTGGATGCCGCATTTCAACCTGCACCCGTAATCGCCAGAAATTATCCGCATTTATTGGAGCGATTGTTATATTTTAAATCGCAAGAAATTCAAACCCTTATTCTTTGCAGCAAACCCAATCAACTCGAACGTTTACAACAGATTCTTACCGATTTACTGGCCCAGCAGAAATCAACCCTGACGCCCGAAGATTTGTTTACACCTGCCTTTTCTGTCTTACAGCAGGGATTTTGGGATGTTACCGGACGAAAAGTCATTTTTACCGACCACGAAATTTTTGACCGGCATCGGAGGTATCAGCTCAAAAATCGGTTTAGTGCCAACCAGGCGGTGACGCTAAAAGAGCTGACAGATTTACAGCCGGGCGATTTTGTAACCCATATCGATCATGGCGTAGGACAATTTGCGGGACTAGAGAAAACGCAGGTCAATGGCAAAGCGCAAGAAGCCGTTAAGATTGTGTTTAAAGACGGAGATGCCATTTTCGTGAGCATCCATGCCTTGCATCGCATTGCCCGTTTTTCCGGAAAAGATGGCAAAGCCCCTTCCCTATCTAAACTGGGTTCACCCGCCTGGCAAAACCTGAAAGCCAAAACCCGTCAAAAGGTACGCACTTTGGCCTTTGACCTTTTATCTCTGTATGCCCGTAGAAAAACGGAGAAAGGATTTGCATTTTCCGGTGACAATCCATGGATGCATGAGTTGGAAGCGAGTTTTCCCTGGGAGGAAACGCCAGATCAGGCCAAAGCCATTTCAGATATCAAAGCAGACATGGAACGGCCTATTCCCATGGATCGCCTGGTTTGCGGAGATGTGGGATTCGGAAAAACAGAAGTGGCTATCCGCGCGGCGTTTAAAGCCGTTTGCGACCATAAACAAGTCGCTATTTTGGTCCCCACCACCATTTTGGCATTCCAGCATTTTAAAACATTTTCAAATCGACTTAAGCACATGCCCTGCCGTGTGGCTTATATCAACCGATTTCGGTCGGCGAAACAACAAAAAGATACCCTGGAAGATGTGGCCAATGGAAAAATTGACATTCTTATTGGGACACATAAACTGCTTTCCGGGCAAATTCAATTTAAAGACCTCGGATTATTGATTATCGATGAAGAACAGAAATTTGGGGTATCAGCCAAGGACAAACTCAAAACCCTGAAGGTTCACGTAGATACCCTGACCCTCACGGCCACGCCCATTCCTCGCACCTTGCAGTTTTCGCTCATGGGCGCAAGAGATTTATCCGTGATCCGCACTCCTCCAGCCAACCGCCAGCCCGTTATTACCGAATTAAAAGGACTCAACGAAGCATTTATCCGCGATGCCATTTTATACGAAATAAACCGGAATGGACAGGTTTTCTTCCTGCACAACCGGGTGCAAAACCTTCCGGAAATCACCGGGATGATTCAGCGGTTGGTTCCCGACGCACGCGTTCGGTCGGCACATGGGCAAATGGATGGAAAACAATTGGAGCAGGTGATGCTGGATTTTATCGATGGTGATTTCGATGTTTTGGTCAGTACATCTATTGTGGAAAATGGACTGGATGTGCCCAACGCCAACACCATCATCATCAACCAAGCACAGAACTTCGGGCTCAGTGATTTACACCAAATGCGCGGACGGGTAGGACGAGGCAACCGGAAAGCCTTCTGCTATCTGGTAACGCCCCCTTTTTACACGTTGAGCAGCGAAAGTCGCCGGAGACTTCAGGCCTTAATCGAATTCTCCGACTTAGGCAGTGGCTTTAACATTGCCATGAAAGATTTAGATATCCGCGGAGGAGGCGATTTGCTTGGTGCGGATCAAAGCGGATTCATTCAGGAAATGGGATTAGAAACCTATCAGCGAATCTTGTCCGATGCGGTGCGGGAACTCAAGGAAAAAGAATTCCAGGACGTGTTCAGGGAGGAACTCAGTAGAGCCGATCACCAATGGGTGGACGACTGCCATATTGACACCGATTTAGACATCATGCTGCCTGAGCAATACGTAGATCAAATTGCAGAAAGGCTTGCCCTGTATAAAGAATTAGATCATTTGGAAAAAGAGGAAGAGCTGGTGTCTTTTGTAAAACGTTTGGAAGACCGGTTCGGACCATTACCACCCCCGGCTGCGGCATTAATAGACACCATTCGGTTGAGAAACTTAGGAAGAACACTCGGTTTCGAAAAAATCAGCCTGAAAAACCAACAAATGTCACTTCATTTCCCGTCGAAACCCGATGCACCCTTTTTTGAATCCAATCTTTTTCAATGGATTTTGCAGAAAGTGGCGTCTTGGCCAAATGCAGAACTCAAACAAAAACAGACCAAATTGTCTTTACTGATAAAAGGAATACCACATGTGCATTCGGCCTACCAAAAATTACAACAATTGCAGCCACAGGAATCCACCATGCAGGAAACCGCGCAAGTGCCATAAAGGCTGAGGAGACTTGCATTTTCACAAAAAAACCACCGTATAACGCCTTTTTTCTAAGAAAATAACAACTAAAGCTGAATGCTATTACTTTTGTAACCTATGGTCTTGGATTTAAACAGCAAAACCTTTGATATCGCGATTGTAGGCGGAGGAATTGTAGGCGCCGCAACGGCTTATCGGCTTCAGGAAGCTTATCCCCATTTGCACATTGCCTTATTGGAAAAAGAAGCCCATTTGGCCGATCATCAAACGGGCAACAATTCGGGGGTTATTCATTCCGGAATTTATTATAAACCAGGCAGTCACAAAGCCAGAAACTGTGTAGAAGGCCGAAGAGAACTGGTTGCTTTTGCCAAAAAATATCACATTGCTCATGAAGTTTGTGGTAAAGTGATTGTGGCAGTAGATGAGGAAGAAGCCGGACGTCTGCAAGGCATTTACAAACGCGGTGTTGAAAACGGCATCGAGGGCATACGGATGATCAACGGTGACGAAATCCGTGAGATTGAACCCTATTGCGCCGGAATTGCAGGCATTCATGTGCCATGTACGGGCATTATCG
This sequence comes from uncultured Candidatus Competibacteraceae bacterium, assembly GCA_964578885.1. GTDB lineage: Bacteria > Bacteroidota > Bacteroidia > CAIKAF01 > CAIKAF01 > CAZRHR01. Next base: position 48,829 of record CAZOEO010000003.1, read on the forward strand.
ATTTCCGCGGGGCCACTGAAAAAATGGCGGAACTCGTCCTGGAAATCCAGCCAGAAAGTCGCATTTACTTGAATACAAGGGTACAAGAGGTCTCGGAAGAAGGCGGCATAAAAGTTCTCCAAACCAATCAAGGCACCTTACGCGCAAAATTTGCCATTTTCTGCGGAGGTTTACATTCAGATCGTTTGGCCAAAAAAGACGGTGTCGAACTGAACATGAGAATTGTAGGATTCAGAGGCGATTATTATGAATTGTCCGAAAAGGGCATGCACAAAGTAAAAAACCTGATTTATCCTGTGCCCAATCCAGCCTTTCCATTTTTAGGTGTACATTTTACCCGTATGGCCCTTGGAGGTGTAGAATGTGGACCCAACGCCGTATTCACTTTTAAAAGAGAAGGTTACGGAAAAACAGATTTCAGTTTAGTGGATACCACGGAAGCCTTGGGCTACAGCGGAACGTGGAAATTATTTTTCAAACACTGGAGGTTCGGATTAGAAGAATATCGCAGGGCCTTTTCCAGAAAACTTTTCCTCAAAACCCTTCAGCGTCTAATTCCAGACCTCAAGGATGAAGATTTAAAACCCGGTCGTGCAGGCGTTCGCGCCATGGCACTGGGTCCCGATGGAGAAATGATTGACGACTTTCATATCGCCTATCGAAATGCCTCCATTCATGTGTTAAACGCACCATCTCCGGCTGCAACCGCCTGTCTTTCCATTGGAGCAGACATTCGAGACATGGCCAAAACCCATTTCGGGCTGGGAGATTTTACCAAACCAGACGCCCTATGAGCATGTTCAACCTATTCGGAAAAAAGAAAATAAAAGCCGCCGAGCTGGCGCCCACCTACGCTTTCACTATTTATCAGGCCATTGAAGCGGGATTTCCGGAAATTACGGGTTATCTGAATGAAGATACCGATTTCGCCAAAGCGCCTGCCATTAATCCTTCGGAAGACGAGTGGTTCATTTATATCATTTTTGCAGGAAACCTTCTCCATTTAGAGCATCACTTTCCACAGGATCAAGTCGCAGACCTTACCCGGGTTTTTGCCCATCAGTTTACCTCGATGATGGGAAAAGACCCATTGGACGACAGCCAAATGCTGTACGATTATATCGAATACCTGAATAAACTGATTCAGGAACAAAACTCCATCGCGAAAGCCATGGCCCTCGCCATTTTCCGCAAATATGATTTGGGAAAATATCAGGAAGAACATTTTCAAAAACAGGATATTCCCAGTCCGAAAGTGATGAAAGACCTGTCCGACATGGTCATGTATTTCCTTTGGAATTGGGAGGATTACCTCAGCAAGTACAAAGTAACTTTGTCATGAAATTCAACCCCGTAACCCAAAACGATCTGGAGGCTTTTGCGCGAATGTTACCCGCGCATGCCATGGTTACGGACACCACGGAAAAATTGGCTTACGGAAGCGACGAAACGGAAGATTTCTGTTTTCCGCCCGAAGTAGTCCTTTTTCCCGAATCCACGGCACAAGTTTCTGATATATTGGCGTATTGTCACCAACGACATATTCCTGTAACCACACGTGGTGCAGGTACGGGTTTAAGTGGTGGCGCCCTTCCTGTTTATGGAGGCGTTTGCCTTTCCATGAAAAAAATGAATCAAATCCTGAAAATCGATACCGAAAATCTTCAGGTACAGACTCAACCTGGCGTTATTACGCAAGTTTTACAGGAAACAGTTGCGGCGCATGGTTTATTTTATCCACCTGACCCATCCAGCAGAGGCTCTTGTTTTATTGGAGGAAATATCGCAGAAAATGCCGGTGGACCAAGGGCTGTAAAATATGGGGTAACCAAAGATTGGGTGCTTAATTTAGAAGCGGTTCTGGCAGACGGAACCATTCTAGAAACGGGCGCCAATGTTTTAAAAAATGCCACAGGATACAACCTCACACAACTTTTGGTGGGCAGTGAAGGTACGCTGGCCGTAGTCACCAAAGCTGTTTTAAAACTCATCCCACATCCCACTTTACAATGGGTCATGCTGGTACCTTTTTACCACGCCAAAGACGCATGTGTGGCTGTAAATGCTATTTTCCAGGCAGGCATCACGCCATCCGCCATGGAATTTATGGAACGGGACGCACTGGACTGGACGTTGAAATACAAACCGGAAATCCGCATGGAGATCCCGTCTGATATCCAGGCGCATTTACTGATTGAAATAGACGGATTTCGCGAAGAAGAATTAATGGCACAAGCTGAGGCCATTCACCAAACCCTAGCCCATTTCCATACCGGAGAGTTTTTATTGGCCACCGCTGCCGCAGAAAAAGAGGCCCTTTGGAAATTGAGAAGAAGCGTGGGCGAAGCCGTAAAATCAAATTCCGTTTATAAAGAAGAAGATACAGTAGTTCCCAGATTCAAATTGCCCGAATTATTGGAAACAGTAAAACGGATTGGTCAGCAGTATGGATTCACCTCCGTTTGTTATGGCCATGCGGGCGATGGCAACCTCCATGTGAACATAATTCGGGGAAACTTACCCGGGGAAGTGTGGGAAAAAACCTTGCCGATGGCCATTCGGGAGCTTTTTACAGAAGTACGTGCCATGGGCGGCACCTTATCCGGAGAACACGGCATCGGTTGGGTTCAGAAAAACTATATGGATTTGGTTTTCAGCCAGCCGCATTTACAATTAATGCAGCACATCAAAGCCTGCTTCGATCCAAAAGGTATTTTAAATCCCGGAAAAATTTTCCCGGATCAAATGGTGGAAACCACAAAAACCTGATTCCGAAAAATAATTGTAGCCCTCAGGCATTCGATTTTTCCAATCTCCGAATCACCTCTTTTGGTGAAAGTTGGGTGTATAAATGCCCTTCCACAGCCAGGGCGATGTCGCCCGTTTCTTCGCTCACCGACACCGCAATGGCGTCGCTTACCTCCGTAATACCAATGGCTGCTTTATGTCGCATTCCGCGGTTTCCGGCGATTTCATGATTTTCGGTAAGCGGAAGCATGCATCGGGCGCGCAAAATTTTATTGCCTTTTATTAAGACCGCACCATCGTGTAAAGGAGTATTTTTGATAAAAAGCTGCTCCAGAAGAGGAGCCGTGAGCGTAGCTTCAATCGGAACGCCACTGCGGGCATAGTACCTCAATTCAGAATTTCTTAAAAACACCAGCAGTGCGCCAGTTCGATTGGCAGAAAGGCGGGTGAGCGCCGTTTCAAGTGAAGAAAAATCTAATGTAGCTAGTCCCGACTGACGCGCGGGGTCCGGAAAAAACCTGCGTAGGAAAGAAAGTCTTCGGCCACCGGCATTGGAACCAAGTAAAATCAAGAAACGACGGACCTCTTGCTGAAAAACAAGAATAAAGGCAAGCATTCCCAAACCCGTAAACTGACCGAGCAAACTGGAAAGTACGTGCATATCCAGGACTTCTACCAACCAATAAATGGCATAAATCACCAACATGGCGAAGAAAATCCTAAGGGCTACTGTACCCTTAACAATTTGATACAACTGATATAAAACGATGGATACCAGAAAAATATCCAGGGCATCGACCCACCTGAATTGTAAAAAAAGGAGCTTAGACACCATGGCTTAAATATCGGAATTTTATCCCGGATGAGTGCGGTAGGCTTCGAAGACTGCCACGGCCTGAACGGTTTCCTTTACATCATGTACCCGAAGAATGGAAGCACCACCCACCATGGCCAGGGTGGCAGCCGCAATGGAACCCGGCAATACTTCCGCGGCCGGCAATTTGCAGACTTCCTGAATCATTCTTTTTCTGGAAACGCCAATGAGCAACGGCGCGTCCAGAATTTGCTGTATAAAAGGAAGTTGATGCAATAGGGCATAATTGTGCGTCAAGGTTTTCCCAAATCCAAAACCGGGATCGACCAACACATCCATCACTCCCAATCCATACAGTTTTTTAAGTTTCTGATGTAATTCCTGCGTAACCTCACGAACCACATCGGTGTAATGCGGAGCCTGCTGCATGGTCTGGGGCGTTCCCTGCGCATGAGTGAGCACGTAAGGGACCTGATGTTTGGCCACCATTTTCCAAAGGTCGGGATCCCATTGTCCACCACTCACATCATTAATGAGTTGGCCTCCATTTTTCAAAGCCACTTCAGCCACTTCGGCCCGATATGTATCTATGGAAATGGGAATGGAAACACCAAGACTGCGCACCACTTCCAGGCCAAGCATCACCGCCTCCGTTTCTTCGTGAACTGAACAAGGTTTTGCTCCCGGCCGCGTGCTCATTCCCCCAATGTCCAGTATATCCGCACCCTGCTCCACCATTTCCCGGATTCTAATCGCCAACGACTCCTGGTTTACATACCGTCCACCATCGAAAAACGAGTCAGATGTAATATTCAGAATGCCCATGACCATCGGGCGGTGCAACGAGACCAACTGACCTCCGAAGCGCAGATAACGTTTGTTCATTCCATTTCCAATTGCGACCTTCGCTCCAAAGCGCATCAGCATGACGCAAACTTTACAGGAATATCGGGAGACGTTAAAGGTATGTAAATCCGTGTTTATGACGAAAGCCGCGGATTACGGAACCTCATGGCGCGTCTTACGGCCGTCTTCACTTACCGATCAGATTTTCATTAAAGCGCAGAGAATCAAAACCATCATGGAAAAAGAAGCCATGGTGGAAGAAGGGATTCTCCCGGAATTCATCGGTATCGTGAATTATTGCCTCATGGCAATTATCCAACTGGAAGCTGCGCCGGATTTACCTGAAGAGTTGCCCATCACCGTCGTAGAACGTTTGTACGACGACACTGCCAGCCGCGTAGAGAACTTGATGGTCGCAAAAAATCATGATTATGGAGAAGCCTGGCGCCAAATGCGGATCAGCACTTTTGTAGACATGATGTTGATGCGGGTAAAAAGAATTCGCCAAATCGAAGACTTACAGGGAAAAACACAAGCCAGTGAAGGCATCGACGCGAATTACATGGACATGATGAACTATGCCATGTTTGCCTTGATTCAGCTCAGATATACCCAAAACTAAACTTTCTGAACCCTTATTGTAAAACCAGCTTTTCCGAAATATTCCTAAAGTAGTATACTCTCCCTCAATTAGATAACTTCCTTTTGGCCATTCGGAACAAGGCCAATTAAAAGTTCCCTCCGCGGCTCTGGTCGTTGGGTCAACATGGTTCTACCACCCTATCTATGGCGGTTAAATGCCATACACCCCTCGTTGTAGAAGGTGGAAAAAGAGGTTAAAATGTGATGCATGGATTGTGGCTACTTTATAGGTAGCATTTATCTTTAAGGTAGTTTTTATAAAAAAAATGCCTTTCCGAAATGGAAAGGCATTAGATATGGAAAATCAAAAATTTAATCGTTGCTACGGCCCATGTAAGCCAACACATAATACAACAGAGTTGTCACTGCGGCCAGGGCAGAGATCACATACGTTAAAGCGGCCAGTGAAAGTGCTTTGGTTGCTTTGGTGTGTTCCTCGCCATATGTAAGACCAGTAGCATTTAACCAAACCAAAGCTCTTCTGGACGCATCAAATTCCACAGGCAAGGTAATCAGAGAGAAGAGGGTGATGAAAGATTGCGCCACAATCACGATGAGCAGAGCCGTTTTACTTCCCCAGCCCAACATGGCACCGCCAAAAAGTGCGGCGATGAAAACGAAATTAATGACGTTGGTCGAAATTTGGACGATGGGCACCATGGCGGACCGAAACTGTAAGAACGGGTAAGCAGTGGCGTGCTGAACTGCGTGCCCGCATTCATGTGCAGCAACGGCGGCGGCGGCTACAGAACGTCCTGAATAAACTTCGGGAGAAAGATTTACAGTACGGTTCATTGGATTATAGTGGTCAGTCAAAGTGCCTTGAACACAGGTCACCTGTACATCGTACAATCCATTTTCACGCAACATTTTTTCTGCCACTTCCCGGCCAGACAATCCGCTGCGAAGAGGAACTTTGGCGTATGCGTTGAAACGGTTTCTGAGAGCTAGACCGGCTAGCATGCTCAGCACCATAAATCCAATAATGATTAGAAAAAACATAGTTTGAAAAATTACAGTTCAAAATTGCTAAAGATTACGGAATAATGACGCACCTGTTTCGCAAAACCCTATAATTTTAGCAAAGTTTAAAGAGTCATTACCTTTTTGAGTTTTGTATGTTTGTACCTATGGATTCATCACGCCCCTTAATTGTAGTTTGTAACGACGATAGCATTTTTGCTCCAGGTATTCAAGCGCTTATTGAAGCTGTAAAGCCTTTGGGCGACCTATTGGTGGTAGCACCGGACAGTCCGCAAAGCGGTATGGGACACGCCATCACCATCAATTCCACCTTGCGCGTCAATTTACTGGAATCCAGCGCAGGATTAGAACGTTACTCATGTAGCGGAACACCTGTAGATTGTATCAAGATGGCGGTTACCCATTTGGCGAAGAGAAAAATCAGTTTGGTGGTCAGTGGGATTAATCATGGTTCCAACTCGTCAATCAATGTGATTTACTCCGGAACCATGTCTGCGGCGGTAGAGGCCTGTATTGAAGGAATTCCCGCCATTGGTTTCAGTTTATTGGATTATTCCTGGGAGGCAGATTTTTCCCATGCCATGCCATATGTCACTGAAATTGCCACGAAAATTTTATCCTCAGGTTTGCCGAATGGTGTTTGTTTGAACGTGAACTTGCCAAAAGGTCCGATCAAGGGAAGCCGATTATGCAGACAAGCGCATGCCATGTGGGTAGAAGAAATGGATGAAAGAGTAGATCCGAGAGGCGGAAAGTATTATTGGTTAACCGGTCATTTCGAAAACATGGACCAAGGAACAGATTCAGATGAATACGCACTAGCGGAAGGTTTCATATCTATAGTCCCGGTACAAACGGATTTAACGGCCTACAAAGCATTTCAATTTTTAGAAGAAAAAGGCTTTAGTTTCTAAGAGGATGCGCGCATTTTTTGAAAAAAACCATTTTGGATTTGGTATGGTCCTTGGGGCGGTGCTTCCCATGATTACCTTTATTCTGTTATTTTTAGCAGATGAGCACCTCATGCACAGAGGCCCTGGTGCCGTGGTAGTTCCACCCAATATCATGGCCTTTTTGTCTATTGCTTTAAATCTTTTACCCTTTAGGTATTATATGATTCAACTCAGGTATGAGCGAACCGGACGAGGTATTTTATTTTCCACCTTTATGCTTGGCTTCATCAATGTTTTGTATCTGTTTTGGGTAGTTGAAGGAAACACGGGAGCGCCGTAGGCATGCGATACTATCTTTTAGCCGGCGAACTTTCGGGCGATCAGCATGGTGCAGCACTTATACGTGCCATCAAAGCCATCGATTCCGAAGCGACCTTTCGGGGAATGGGAGGAGACGCGTGTGCGGCAGAAGGCATGGACCTTCACCGACATTACAAAGCGCAAAATGTAATGGGTTTCTCTGAGATAATCAGGCATTTACCCAAATTGCTTCGATTTTTAAATGAAACGAAAAAAGACCTGCTAGACTGGAAACCGGATGTGGTTATACCCATTGATTATCCAGGGTTTAACTTAAGAATAGCCAAGTTTGCACACCAGAAAGGATTTCCCGTAGATTATTTTATACCGCCGCAAATTTGGGCCTGGCACTCGTCCAGGGCATTTACGCTGAAGAAATATTGTCGTCAGATATTCTGCATTTTACCATTTGAACCCGATTTTTACAGGAGGTATGGCATCACCGCCACTTATGTTGGCAATCCACTTACCGATGAAATTGCATTTGGTCCTTCGGATCAAAGACAAGCCAACACCCTACTGCTGATGCCGGGAAGCAGGCCGATGGAGATTAAAAAAATGTTGCCTGTAATGTTGGAAGCTTCCGAAAAATTATCACATTTTCAAGAGGTTGTGGTGGCAGGATTGCGAACTATTCCGGCAGAATTATATCATGAAGTGCAGCAATATCCCAAGGCAAGAGTAGTCTTCGACGAAACGCGTGATTGGCTTCAAAAGGCAGAAGCCGCCTTGATTACAAGTGGAACTGCTACGCTTGAAGGTGGACTGGCGGGGATTCCGTTGGTCGTTTGTTACAAGGGGAATCCGATTTCCGTGGCCTTGGCCAGGAAGCTGATTCAAGTGCCTTATATATCGTTGGTAAACCTGATTGGCAATCCGGGCTTTCTTTCCGGAAAAATCGGACAACCACTTGTTATAGAATGCATTCAGGAAAATTGCACACCGAACAAACTAGCTGAAGCATTAAAAGTTACTTTGGCACAAAGAGAAAAGCTTATCCACCAATTTCTTATCCTACGAAAGCAATTAAATCATAAGGAAGGCATAGCGGTTGCTGCCAAACACATTGTCTTCAAATGACTTCCTTAATTTCCGTTAAAAAAAAGACATCAAAAACAGTTTTAACTGTTGAATATCAATTACTAAGGAGCAAAAATCAAAGAGATATTCCCTGCAATTCAAAAACCGGGTGAACAAACCGTGTGAACCTCTGTTTAGATTTATACCAATTTAAATTCAACAAGTATGAAACAAAAATTACTCATTCCGGGATTGCTAATGGCAGCAGCACTCGGATTAAATGCACAGAATGCGAACGTTCAAATTATCCACAATTGCCCCATTCCAAGCGCAGACAGTGTTGACATTTATTTGTTTGATGGAACCAACTGGAGCCAATCAGCTGCGGTAAATAACTTAAAGTTTCGTCAGGCCACTCCATTTATTTCTCTACCGGCTGGCAACGCAAATCTACGCGTAGCTATTGCTCCAAGAACAGCTAACCCAGCCATTGGAGATACCCTGACTTCATTTGCCGTTCCTCAGTTGGCTAACAATACCGATTACGCGGCCATTGCTGCCGGTGATGATCTAACACCAGGCAACCCAAATTCATTTAATGTATTTTTTGGAGGAGCAGCTCAAGCATCTACATCAGGTAACTTTGGAATCACTATTTTCCATGGTTCTACAGATGCACCTGGTGTAGGCGTTTTCACTTCTGATAATGCTTTACAACCAGTTAGTGCCAACCTGACCTTTGGCAATTTTACCACTACAGCAAATATTTCGGCAACAGACAAAAGTGTTTTGCTTACAGGTGGAAACGATTTCAACACCATGATTGCTGGTTTCGGCGCGCCTTTGGCCACCTTGAATGCTGGTGGTTTGGGTGGAGTGGTATTCGCTTCAGGATACTTAAACTCTGCCAACGGACCGGCATTTGGTCTGTTTGTTGCCCTACCCGACGGAACGGTATTGCCTTTGCCAGCTGAAGACTTAGCACGTGTGCAAATTATTCACAATTGCCCGGATCCAGCCGCCGCCGCGGTAGACATTTACATTTATGCTGGTGGTTCATTAGCCACTAAATTAGAAGATGTCGCTTTCCGTACTGCTACTCCATATTTAATTGTACCTGCTACCACGTTCCGTGTAGTAGTGGCTGGTCCTGCCTCTACTGATACATCTACTGCGGTTTTCGCAGCTAACTTACCCCTTGCGGTGAACACAACTTCTCAGGTGATTGCCAATGGTGTGATTGATCTAAGCGGTAATCGCTTCGACCACTCCAAAACTGTAAATGGTGCAGGTAACATCGGTTTCACTTTCGAAGTTTTAGGTTCTGCCCGTATTGCTGCTCCAAATGCAAATACTGCCAGCGTATATCTATACCACCAAGCACCTGATGCACCCGCAGTAGACGTGGTATCAGTGGCTACCACTTTGGTATTGGCTCCTAACCTAACCTACGGTACAGGTGCAGGTTACCTCGACTTACCTTCATTTGCAGGTTTAACTTCAGAAATTGACTTGAATGCAGCTGGAACCACCACCACTGTAAAACGTTATCAAGTGCCACTGGGCAATCTGGCTGGTGTCACCGCTACCGTATTTGCTTCTGGTTTCCTTACACCAAACGATGAAAACGTAACGGGTCTTCCCGATTTCGGTGCATGGGTAGCTTTACCTACAGGTGGAAACATGATTCCATTGCAAGAGTCTCCTTTGTCCGTTACCAGCATCACTTCAGCTACCTCTGGTGTAGTAGCATTCCCAATTCCAGCGCAAGAAGTGTTGAACATTCAGTTCAACAGCAACGTAGCGGAAATGGTGAAAATGGAAATCATGGATATCAATGGACGTGTGTTAAGCCAGCTCGGAGAAGTATCTGTAAGCCAAGGCGCCAACAATTTACAAGCAGCCATCCAGCATTTGTCTTCCGGTCAGTACCTTGCCCGTTTGACAGGCAGCCAAATCAACGTGGTGATCCGCTTTGTGAAATAAACCGATTCGTTTAATCAGAAAACCACTTGACGCAAGTCAGGTGGTTTTTTTTGTTTAAAAATCAAGGCACCATCATTGAAAATGAAATCCAATAAGAGACGAAGAGCTGAAATTGAAGCGGTATACGGTCAATAATTTAATGGGAGCACAAAGGAGGAAATAACGGGCAGGAGAAGTCAGACTTACAAAGGTGCGAGGCAAATGAACGCATTCAGGGCGTTTCATGGGTCGGTTCTCCCGGGGGCCACCACTCCTCCTCCCCAGGCGACAAGCTACAAATTCCCCACCACATGAGTCGGAAATTAAACGGATATAATCGGATATAAACGTTTAAAATCGGATTACCATTTTCAGACCCTTTTTACAAAATCCAAATAGAAAATTTCTTGAAGACAGAAATTTGAAACGCATTCAGGGCGTTTCACGGGTCGATTCTCCCGGGGGCCACCACTCCTCCTCCCCAGGCAACAAGCTACAAATTCCCCGGCACATAAGTCGGAAATTAAACGGATATAATCGGATATAAACGTTTAAAATCGACTACCCACCTTACCCCAATTATCCCCGAAAAATCATTCACGGCCTCTCTTTTTCCTCAAAACAAAAAACAAAAAAAAGCTGCCCTTGTGAGGCAGCTTTCTGTTTTCTTAGTGTCTTGGCCCGCGATCACGGTCACCGCGATCACGTCTCGGTCCACGATCACGATCACCTTCCGGCCTTTCCCTGCGCGGACGTGGTTCCGGCTCTACCCAACCCTCTGGTTGTGGAAGAAGCGCACGACGAGATAAACGGAACTTACCAGTGGTTGGATCAATTTCCAATAACTTCACTTCCAATTTATCACCTTCTTTCAAATGGTCTGCAATATCGGCGGTCTTCTTATAGTCGTATTCTGATACATGCAACAAACCTTCTCTTTTTGGCAAAAACTCTAAGAATGCGCCGAAAGTAGTCAGTTTCTTCACGGTGGCAGTGTAAACCGCACCAACCTCCGGAGTAGAGGCAATCATGCGAATACGTTCTACGGCAATGTTTAACGTTTCTGGATCTGAACCGGCAATTTCAACGATACCAATGGTTCCTACTTCCTCAATCGAAATGGTAGTACCTGTTTCGCGCTGTAATTCCTGAATATGCTTTCCACCTGGCCCAATAATAGCACCAATAAATTCATTGGCAACTTCCACCGTCACAATACGTGGGACAAATGGCTTAAATTCTGAACGCGGAGCAGGAATGGCTTCGTTTAATTTATTCAAAATGTGTAAACGGCCTTCTTTTGCTTGAAGCAAAGCCTCGCGCAATACATCAAAGGAAAGTCCATCTACTTTAATGTCCATTTGACAAGCGGTGATACCTTGGCTGGTACCGGTCACTTTAAAGTCCATGTCGCCAAGATGATCCTCATCTCCAAGAATATCAGAAAGTACAGCATAGCGGTCTCCTTCTGCAATTAATCCCATGGCGATACCGGATACATGCTCACGCATTGGAACACCGGCGTCCATAAGTGCCATAGAACCTGCACAAACCGTGGCCATAGACGAAGATCCATTGGATTCCAAAACATCAGATACAATACGTACTGAGTAATCGAAATTAGATGGAACAATTTTCTTTAGGGCACGCATCGCCAGGTTTCCGTGACCTACTTCTCTGCGACCTGTTCCACGGTTCGGTTTTACTTCACCTGTAGAAAATGGAGGGAAATTGTAATGAAGCAGGAAACGATTCTTTCCGTCGAATACCACGCCATCAATGATTTGCTCATCTAACTTGGTTCCCAGGGTTACGGTAGTCAGTGACTGAGTTTCACCACGGGTAAAAATGGCAGAACCATGTGTAGTGGGTAAATAATCTGTTTCTGTCCAAATCGGACGTATTTCGTTCAACTTGCGTCCATCAAGACGAGTACGTCTATCTAAAACTGCGTCTCTAACAGCTTTTTTCTCTACATCGTGGAAATACGTTTTGATTAAAAACGATTTCTCCTTGGCCTCTTCTTCAGAAATAGTAGCTACGAAAGATTCACGGATGGCTTTAAAAGCCGCGGAACGTTCTTTTTTGCTAGGATTTCCCTGAGCAGCGATATCATAAGACTTTTGGTAAGCAAAAGCATGAATGGCAGCTTTAAGGGCCTCGTCATGTTTTTCATGCACATATGTGCGTTTTACTTTACCCACTTTCTGTGCAAGTTCCACTTGTGCAGCAACTTGAACTTTAATGGCTTCATGTGCAAAACGAAGTGCTTCGATCATTACATCTTCGGACACCTCGTTCATTTCACCTTCTACCATCACAATGTCTTTGTGATTTCCGGCTACGATAAGGTCTAGTGTAGCTCTTTCGTTGTCGGTACGAGAAGGATTAATCACGAATTTTCCATCGATTTGGCTTACCCGAACTTCTGAAATAGGCGAGGTAAATGGAATATCGGAAACGGCAATGGCGGCTGATGCAGCCAAACAAGCCAATGCATCTGGTAAAACAGATGTATCGTGAGAAATCAGATAAATGAGAACTTGCGTGTCAGCATGAAAATCATCCGGAAAAGTGGGGCGCAAGGCGCGATCCACCAAACGAGAAATCAAAACCTCATAATCGGAAGGGCGAGCCTCACGCTTAAAAAAACCACCGGGAAACCTTCCGGCAGCGGCATACATTTCACGGTAATCCACCGTGAGCGGCATAAAATCAACATTTTCGCCAGCCTCAGGCTTGGCACAAGCTGTAGCCAACAACATGGTATCGCCCATGCGAACAACCACAGAACCGTCGGCCTGCTTTGCTAACTTACCGGTTTCAATGGTAATGGTGCGACCGTCTCCCAGATCAATGGTCTGGGTATGAATGTTTAATGACATAAAATCGAACTAATTGGGTAAAAAAAAAGGCAATGCGAACACTGCCTTTCTTATGATTCAGTAATTATTTGCGGAGGCCTAGGGCACTTACGATATCGCGGTAACGCTGAATATCTTTCGCCATCAAATAATTGAGTAATTTCCTTCTTTTACCCACCAGTGCAATAAGGGAGCGTTGAGTGCCAAAATCTTTCGGATTGGCTTTCAAATGCTGGGTTAAATGATTAATCCGGTGAGAGAACAAGGCAATTTGCCCCTCTGCTGAACCGGTGTTGGTTGCATTCCCACCGTGTTTGGTGAAAATCTCCTGCTTTACTTCTGTGTTCAGGTACATGCTACTTTCTTCTTTTCAAGTCCGCAAAAATAGGTGAACCTTTCGGTTTTTCCAAACCATATGTTGCATAATTTTTTTTGATTAAAAAAACCTTTAAATTTTATCCTTGTTGTTAGGTTAGATTTCAGGCTTTTTTTACTTTCGGGCCTGATTCAAGTTCACCTTTTTAACCGTTAAGATATAATCCCAGATAGGCCATGGCAGATACGGCAAAAATTATTTTAGAAGGGAAGGAATATTCCCTTCCGGTAGTGGTCGGAACAGAAAATGAAAAAGCCATTGATATCAATGCGCTTAGACAGCAATCTGAATACATCACCCTGGATTCCGGATACAAAAACACAGGAGCCACGCTCAGTGCCATTACTTATTTAGATGGCGAAGCCGGTATCTTGCGTTACCGCGGATATCCCATTGAACAACTGGCCGAAAAATCCACCTTTCTGGAAGTGGCGTATTTGCTGATTTATGGCGAATTACCCACCAAAACGCAATTGGAAAACTTCAGTCAAAACATTGGCATGCACACCCTCATTCATGAGGACATGAAACGCATGTTCAACGCTTTTCCATCCACTGCTCATCCAATGGGTGTCGTTTCTGCCGTCACTACTGCTCTGTCTGCCTTTTACCCAGAATCGCTCAATCCACATCGTGGCGAGGAAAAAGTGAATACCACCATCCTGAGATTGATGGCGAAATTCCCCACCATCGCTTCATGGGCTTACAAGCATTCTATCGGCCATCCGGTTACATATCCTAAAAATAACCTTGGGTACGTGGAGAATTTCTTACACATGATGTTTGGACTTCCCACAGATAAATATGAAGTAGATCCTGTGGTGGTAAATGCCCTCGATAAACTGCTCATTCTTCATGCAGATCACGAACAAAACTGTTCTACTTCTACTGTTCGTTTGGCAGGAAGCTCCCAGGCCAATCTGTACGCTGCTATTTCTGCCGGCGTGGTGGCCCTTTGGGGACCATTACATGGTGGTGCAAATCAGGAAGTCATTGAAATGCTCGATAAAATTCATACAGAAGGTGGAAACATCAGCAAATGGATTGAAAAAGCAAAAGATAAAAACGACCCATTCCGTCTCATGGGCTTCGGTCACAGGGTATATCGCAACTTCGATCCACGTGCAAAAATTATCAAAAAGGCATGCGATGAATTGCTGAATAAACTCGGTGTAAAAGATCCTACGCTGGAAATTGCTCAAAAATTAGAAGAAGTAGCGCTGAACGACGAATACTTCATTGAGCGCAAATTATATCCAAACGTAGATTTCTACTCTGGCATCATGTACCGCGCCATGGGCATTCCAAAAGATATGTTTACCGTACTTTTTGCTTTGGGACGTTTGCCAGGCTGGATTTCACAGTGGAAAGAAATGACCGCCAACAAAGAACCTATTGGTCGCCCGCGTCAGATTTATGTAGGTCCTACCGAACGCGATTATGTAAATATCGCCGAGCGTTAATTCAAGAATACAGCATTTTTAATGAGGTTGTCCGTGCTACGGGCAACCTTTTTTTTTACTTTTACCCCATGAAGAAAATCTTGGTTGCCAACCGTGGTGAGATTGCCTTGCGGGTGATGAAAACCTGCAAAAAAATGGGCATTGCTACCGTAGCCGTGTATTCAGAAGCAGATAAGCATGCGCCCTTCGTGGCATTTGCCGACGAATCCGTTTGCATTGGCCCGCCACCCTCTTCCCAATCTTATCTAATCGGAGAAAAAATCATTGAAGCAGCCCTTCAAACCGGCGCAGATGGAATTCATCCCGGTTATGGATTTTTATCTGAAAATCCCATTTTCGCCCGTGCAGTAAAAGCTGCAGGCATTACATTTATTGGCCCAAGCCCCGAAGCCATGGAAATCATGGGAAGTAAACTCGGTGCCAAAGCGGCCGTAAAAGCCTATGGCGTTCCTTTTGTTCCAGGTACAGAACAACCCATTTCCGATGTAGCAGAAGCATTGAAAATTGGAAAGGAAATTGGATTCCCCATTCTGGTGAAAGCATCTGCCGGAGGTGGCGGAAAAGGCATGCGCGTCATCGAACAGGAAAGTGAATTTCAGGAAGGTTTGGAACGGGCCGTTTCCGAAGCAGTATCGGCTTTTGGGGACGGCGCTGTATTCATGGAAAAATATTTAGGCAACGCCAAACACATCGAAATTCAAGTGCTCAGCGACACCCACGGCCATCACCTTTACTTGTTTGAACGGGAATGTTCCATTCAAAGAAGACACCAAAAGGTGATTGAAGAAGCGCCTTCCGCTGTCATTACACCCGAGCTTCGGGCGGCCATGGGAAAATGCGCAACCGATGTAGCAAGGGCCTGTAACTACACTGGTGCAGGAACGGTTGAGTTCATCTTCCAGGATGGCGCTTTTTATTTCCTGGAAATGAACACCCGCCTACAGGTAGAACATCCTGTTACCGAGATGATTACCGGACTCGACCTCGTGGAACAGCAAATCCGCGTGGCACGTGGCGAAGCGCTTTCTTTTTCACAGGAAGACCTGAAAATACAAGGCCATGCCATCCAGGTGCGTGTATATGCCGAAGATCCTGAAAACAACTTTTTACCCGATATCGGAAGACTAAAAACTTACCGTGCACCGGTCGGAGAAGGTATTCGCGTAGATGACGGATACGCGGAAGGCATGGAGGTTCCCCTATTTTATGACCCAATGCTGGCCAAACTGATGGTGCATGCTCCTACCAGGGCCGAAGCCATCGAAAAAATGATTCAAACCATTGAAAATTATCAGATTCATGGCGTAGAAACCACATTGGCTTTCTGTCGGTTTGTCCTTCAACATCCAAGTTTTAAAGATGGTAGCTTTACCACACAATTTGTGAATCTTTGGTTTAAACCGGAATTTTTGAGGCAAGATATTCCTGAAGAAATTCAGGCGCTGGCGGCCTTGCTTAGTGGCAAACTCGTTCACCGGGTAGAGCATACCTTGAATCATTATCAACCACAACCACCGCTTAATCCATGGAAACTCAACCGCTCCTAAGGTGCACTTTGGGCATTCTTCTCGCCATCTCGTTATTGGCCTGTGAAGAAGCAACAGTCTCCAACGGAAAGCGAGTGAAGGTTAATCCCAATGGAAGTGCTCCTCTCGCCATGCTCATGCAAAGCATGACCCAGCACATGAAGCAGGTAAAAGCGCAACTACAGGCCGAAGAACTTCCAAAACCGGAAGACGACTTTTCGCAAATCACGCAACTGCCTTCTACGCCGGGATTGGTTCCAGATACCTCCTCTTTTAACCAATTGGCGAGGGAATGGCTCGAAAAATTAGATGCTTTACATCTGAGTCCTCCCGGTGAGCCACGTGAAAAAGCTTACCTTGAAACGGTGGATGGATGTCTGCAATGTCACCAAAGCCATTGCCAGGGTCCCATTCCAATGATTCAGGATTTAAAAAAGCTTCCTAAAACAAAATGATTTAATTTTGAGAAGGACATCATAACGAGTCTGTTTTTCACGTTATCTATTAAATCCTTTTCATGCGTAAATTCATTTTCATTCTCTGCGCAGGACTTTTTTCCCTGCCTCTAATCAGCCAACGCCCGCTATGGGATAGTCGTCAACTGGGTTTGGAGGAAGCCACACATTTATCGCCCCACCTCCTGCAAATGGCGCAATGGATTAACATGGCCAGGACGCAACCCAAAGATTTTGCACGCATGGTCTTTGGCCCAAACGTGAACGCATGGCCTCAACCCACGGAAAATAAACGAACCGTGCAATACGACTGGTTGAGCGCCAAAGGAAAAGAAACCAAAGAAGTGGTGATTCAATGGTTTCCATCCGATGACTTTTCAGATGCGGTCAAAGAGTTGTATGACCAACTCATGAACATGGAACCACTAAAACCTTTACGTATTCAAAAAGCCATGGAACCTGCGCTGTTGGCTCATTTAAAATTTCTTGCCCAAACTTCCAGCCTTTCTCATACCGGAGAAAAGGGCAGCACTGCCAACCAGCGTATCAAAGCGGCCGTTCCACAAGCAACACAAACAGGTGAAAATCTGATTATGGGCATACAAGCGCCTGAAAGCGCATTGATTTCTCTGCTGTTAGATGATGGCGTTCCATCAAGAGGCCACCGACATAATTTGTTAAGTGCGCAATTCACCCATGTGGCACTCGCGCATCACGGCAGCTACTATGGACAGGCTTTTGTATGCTGCTTTAAGTAAAAAGCCGGCACCGGTTTCCCGAAATCAACCCATCACTTTCTGGTACACACCCCTTGCTTTTCTAATTCAAGGTACAAATCCTGCAATTTAATGGTACGCTCTCTGTTCAGTTGTGCCAGATAAAGTGCTTTATCTTCGGCTGTGTATTCCACAGGAAACTCACTGTCTAGCAATGTTTCACGATATTGATACCAAACGGTCTGTTCGGTTTTGAGTCGTTGTAATTTCGGAATAAGGGCGCAGGTGGTCATTAACGCATCGAAAGCGCCAGTAAGTTCTTGTTCAGACAGATAGGCTTGTTGTCCAGGTGTGGTTTGAGCTTGAGTCTGTGACCAGGCGAGCCCGGCGAATATAAGCATGGCCGCGTATTTCATGCGCATAGGTTTCATGGCGAAATATAACCATATGTGCCACAAAACCCAAGTTTTGCGAAAGCGGCCAGACGGAAAACCCCACCAAGACCATGAGAAATAGTGCGTATATTGCGCCATGATTTCTACCAAGAACGCGCGAATTGAGGCCATGGTGGCTCACCAAGTAGGAAACAGCCTGCGGGAAGAGGCGTTACAATTATCGGAAATGCCGCTGGATCCGGAAGCTTTCGACCGGTATCAAGAAAAATTATTGGGATATTTTTTCAAAGATTTACCACAAGGCACCATTTTCAGGTTTTCAGACGACCAACATCCGGTAGCGCTGCAAATCCAAACCCTGCTGGAAGAGCCCAATGCTTTGGTATCTACCAGCTCCGCACTGGCCAAAAGATTGTACGATGCCGTTTTTCACGATAAAATCAAAAGTGGTATGTTTCTGGTGGTCCGTTTTCAGGGCATCACCTTCCAGGATGAACCCGTACCCGCCATTGGTTTATTTAAAGCCGAAACCTTCGATTATTTCATGGATTTCCGCCCTAAACAAGGCGGTTTTAAATTGAATTTGTCCAAAGGTTTTCCTATCCGGAAAATGGATAAAGGATGCGTATTTATTCCTGACGCATCTCATCCCAGTCAATGGTTGGGTTTGGTGGCCGATCGCCACGCCGAGGCGCGTTATTGGATGGAAGGTTTTTTGGGACTCAAACCCGTAATGAATGAAGCCATTGCCACCCGCCAGGCATTGGATTTGGTGAAAAAATTCTCCGAAGATGTCCTTTCACCCGAAAACGACACACCCAGGGCTGAACAAATGGCCTTTTTACAAAAATCCGCCGCATTTTTTGAAACCCATGAAGAATTCGACGTGGATGTATTTCAGTCGGAAGTGATTCAGGCTCCGGAACTAAAAGAAGCATTTCAGGATTATAAAGCGGCTTATCAGGAAGAAGTGCCCGTCATGGAGAAATTCAAGATTTCTCCCGAGGCCGTGCGCAAAGAACATCCGAAATTTGTGCGCTCAGTAATTAAACTGGACAAAAATTTCCACCTCTACGTGCATGGCAATGGGGAAATGATTGAAAAGGGCTTCGACGAGGAAAAGGGCATGGCGTATTACAAGCTGTTTTTCAAAGAGGAATCGTAAGACTTACCCGGGGACCCTATTTTGGGTTGCTAAAATGTCAGCCATAAAATCACCATTTTCATCTGGGGTTTTGCGGCCTTCTCGTGAAAATGAAAGTCGAAAAACATCCTGCGGTTTACCCTATTTTGAGGTGACCCTATTTTCCTGTTTCGGTGAAAAAGACTTTTCATTTCCCTTTTACCTCTTCAGCCGTCCTTTCAAAAGGTGAAAAGACACACTTGTTTTCCCCAAGGTTCTCGCCTACTCCAACGGCTTCTGCATCACCATTAACCCATCCCGCACGGGCAAGAGCACATGAAAATGGCCGGAAGCATGAACCTTTTCGTTGTACTGCCGCAAAGCCACGGTTTCTGTATCCTGATGCGCGTCTTCGGTTACTTTTCCGCTCCACAACACGTTGTCTGCAATCACCCAACCTCCCGGTCGCAACTTCGGCCAAACCAAGTCCAAATAGCGCTGATAATTTTCTTTGTCGGCATCTATAAACACCAAATCCAACGGCTCGTCGAGGGTAACAATAAAAGCGGAAGCATCCATGAAATGTGGCAATACCACGTCCTGCAATCCTGCGCGCTCTATGTACTTCTTGACCATGGGCGCCAATTCATCATTGATGTCCACTGTGTGTAATTTTCCTCCGGGCGCCAAACCGCGCGCCAGGCATAAAGCGGCATATCCGGTGTAGGTGCCAATTTCTAACACACAAGTAGGACGTACCATGCGGCTAAACATTTCTAACATGGCGCCTTGTATGGGTCCGGACAACATGCGCGGCATCAACACTTTCTGCCAGGTTTCCCGGTTCAAATCGGCCAAAACGTCATTTTCTGGACGGGAATGGCCTTCGGCATAAGCGTCTATATGGTCAGGTAAAAAATCCATGGGAAAATGTTAATCGGTTTGGGACGGAAGAAATTGCAATAAACTTAACTGATCTGGTTGAAACACTTCCTCAGCCATGTCCACCAAATCGGAAGGTTGTAAGGCGTCTAATCGGGAAAACAACTGAGCCGTAGTTTCTACTTCATCGAACATGAGAACCGATCGGGCAAATACATGCAATAGATGGCTCGAACTTTCGTTGGCCAAAGCAATTTGCCCCTTGATCTGATGCAAGGCTTTGGTCCATTGCAAAGAACCCAGGGCTTTTTCACGCAATACTTTTAACTCCCGGTGAATCAAATCCAGGGTGCGATTCATTTGCCCTGCATCGGTAGAAAAATAAATATACCAGGCGCCTTCGTCCTGATAAGCGGCATAGCCACTTTCCAAGAAATAAGTGAGTCCATGTCTTTCCCGAATATGAAGATTGAGCCGGGAATTCATGGCTGGTCCGCCCAAAATATTGTTGAGCATGAAAAAACCCAATCTTTTCGAGTGATGTAAACCATACGCGGGTCCCACCAACAAGCCATGGGCATTGTTCAACTCACGAACTTTCGTCAATTGTTGGGGCTGATATGGAATGGGAACCAACGGCCTTTGTGTTTGCTCGCCGGATGGAATTTGAGAAAAATAACGCATCATGAGCGAACGGGAGCTGGCTTCGGTAAAAGGACCAATCAGGGTCACGACCATTTGTGAGGCCACGTAATGCTTTTTCCGAAAGTCCAGTAGTTGTTGCCGCTGCATTCCTTTTACTGTATCCACGGTTCCCAAAATGGGATGAGCCAGGGGATGATTCGCGAAACGAACTTCGTCTCCCCATTCCATCATTTCATCCGAAGGATCGTCTTTACAGCTACGAATCTCATCCAGAATTACTTCTCGCTCTTTTTCCATTTCCTTTTCGGGGAAAGTGGCGTTCAAAAGCATATCGGAAAGCAATTCTGCCGCACGGGTAGTGTGCTCTTTGAGCACCACGGCGTATAAAAAAGTTTGTTCCTTGGTGGTGTAAGCATTGAGCTCTCCGCCTACATCGTCTAATCGAGAATTGATATGATACGACTTTCGTTTTTGGGTGCCTTTGAACAACATATGTTCAATAAAATGAGCGGCACCAAAAAGATTGGGTTGCTCATCTCTGGCGCCCGCCTGAGTCATCACGCCCAAATGAACCACTCTGGATGCATTCGGCCAGCACACGCAGCGAAGGCCATTGGGCAAGGTAAAACGAATTAAAGTTTGTCGGTCTGCGGTCATGGACAAGCGCAGGTTAAAGTTTGTGGAAGCGTTAAATCCTGAAGCGAGCGCAACCAGTACAAGGAATCCTGAATGGCGAGACCTGCCCGGACTTCTCTCTGCATCAGGGCGCCTTCCAGCACATACAACTTTGGCGTTTCTCGAGGTTTGCTTTGCCCAAAACGGACTTGTGCTGTTTGAATAAATAATCCTAACTGATCGGGATTGGTACCAAAGCATTGTAACCAACAAGCGGAAATGCTATCGGGCTGAAAAGTCGCACGGGCAAACATATCGCGTACCCGGCCTTGTGGCCACATGTCCGGCAAATCGGTGCGGCCTTTGATGAGGGTAAACCAAACCAGTACCGACCCTAAACCTACGCCCAATAAATAAAAGGCAAATCGCCTTCCTAATTTTTCCCAATTCATTAAAATGCAGCCATCAAAAGGTCAATATCTTTAAAAGGAATGCCATACATTTCTGCAAAGAATTTGTTGGTAAGCATGCCCTGATACACATACACGCCGTTCCGGGCATTTGGATGTTGATGTAAATATTTATCAACTCCACCCTCTTCGCCAATGGACACCAAAATCGGAGAAAAGATATTGGATAAAGCCATGGAAGCGGTGTGCGCCACACGGGACGCAATATTAGGAACGCAATAATGAATCACGCCATATTTCTTGAAAACGGGATCGTTATGGCTGGTCGGAAAGGACGTTTCAAAACAACCGCCCTGGTCAATCGACACGTCCACAATCACGGAGCCATATTTCATTTCACGCACCATATCTTCGGTAACCACGCAGGGTGTGCGGCCTTCCGGTGCGCGCAAAGCGCCTACCACTACATCCGCCGAAGCGATGCGTTTGGCCAATTCGGTTTGTTCAATTAGCGAAGTATAAATGCGTTGGTGCCCCAAACTATGTTGAAGACGTGCCAGTCGGGACAAAGAATTGTCGAAGACTTTTACATCGGCACCAAGTCCCAGAGCCGTACGGGTGGCATTTTCCGCCACAATTCCGGCACCAATAATCACCACTTCTACCGGTGGAATTCCGGTAACGCCGCCTAGCATCAGCCCTTTTCCGGAATTGACGTTGCTGAGGTATTCTGCGGCAATGAGAATGGCAGTACTTCCTGCAATTTCGCCCATGGAGCGGACTACGGGAAAAACGCCATCATCGGTTTTCAGGTAATTATAGGCCAAAGCGGTCACCCGTTTTTTCAAAAGCTCTTTTACCACATCTCCATAGCGGGTGGTCAGTTGCACGGCAGAAAACAAGACTTGCCGTGGTTTCATGAGTTCGAGCTCTTCAGGCGTGGGCGGCGACACTTTTAAAATGAGCTCGGCCTTGTACACTTCTTCTTTGGAGTAGACAATTTGGGCGCCGGCTTCGGCATAATCTTTATCTTGAAAATTAGCTGGTTTTCCGGCGTCGGTTTCTATCATGACCTCATGACCATGGGCCGTAAGCAAGGCAATGGCAGAAGGTACGAGGGGAACACGGGTTTCTTGAAAAGAGGTTTCTTTGGGAATACCAATTGACAAAGAAGCTCCTTTTCTGGACAATTCCAGCATCTCCTCCTGTGGAAGAAGGACGCCGGATTTTTGCAATTCGCGAAGGGTAAGACCCGGGTTCGGCATAATCCTAAGTTATTCTACAAACAATTCTATGCGTCGCAACGGCGGACTGGAAACAATAGACAGGTGCATGAGCTCCGTTTCATCTTTCAAAAAGGGAAAAGCCAAATCCGGCCATTCAATCCATAATGTAGCAAAAGGATCATCCAGATATTCATGAAATCCCATGTCCTCCAATTCGTTAACCGTTTTGAGCCGATACAAATCCATGTGATACAGGGTACCGGTTTTACAAAGATAGGGATTCACAATGGAATAGGTAGGACTGGACACGGCATCCTGTACCCCGGCACATTGGGCCAGGGAACGAATTAAGGTGGTTTTTCCAGCGCCCACTTGTCCGTGAAAAAGGACAACATGCGCCTTTTGAATCCATGGCCAAAGTTGTTCCGCCAAAAAAGGCACCTGCGACACTTCTGCTACTTCCGACTGAAATAAAATGGTCTTCCCCATGAAACTGGCTTATCTGGAAGACAAACGTACGAAAGGAACCAGCATTTCTTCCATTGATAGACCTCCATGTTGAAAGGTATTCCGGTAAAAATTGACGTAATAATTGTAATTATTCGGATACGCAAAAAACTGATCTTCCGTGGCAAATACATAGCGTGTACTTACATTAAGTCTTGGAAGATGGGCTTTAGCCGGATCGGAAATCTCAAACACCTGGCGGTCGTCGTACTTTAGATTTTTCCCTTGCTTATACCGCAGATTGGTCGTGGTATTCCGGTCTCCCACAATTTGAACAGGCTCCTTCACCCGAATGGTGCCATGGTCTGTCACCACCACCACTTGCGCGCCCTGCTCTTTCATTTTTCGGAACATGTCCAGCAAAGGTGAGTTATTGAACCAACTCAATGTGAGGGACCGGTACGCCTGTTCGTTATCCGCCAATTCGCGAATTACCTCCATGTCCGTGCGGGCATGTGAAAGCATATCTACAAAATTGTACACAATCACATTGAGTCCGTTGGCCTGAAGATTGGCCATGTTTTCGGCCAACTTTTTCCCGGATTGTAAATTGGTAATTTTATGATAGGAATACTTCAAGGAAAGTCCAAGCCGTTTAAGTTGTTCCGCCAACAGAGCTTCTTCATGCATGTTTTTGCCACCTTCGTCGTCCTCGTTCACCCATAATTTCGGGAAAAGCCGTTCGATTTCGGCGGGCATAAGGCCGGCAAAAAATGCGTTTCTGGCAAAATGCGTGGCCGTAGGTAAAATAGAGTACGTGACGGCTTCTTCTTCTACCCTGAACCATTCTGTAAGCACAGGTTGAATGGTTTTCCACTGATCGAAACGAAGGTTATCGATGAGTACCACATACACAGGTGCGGATGAATTCGACGTCAGCAGGGGTGCAATTTTCTGCCGAAACAAGGTATGTGATAAAATGGGCGCATCGGCAGATTTTCCCTGAATCCAATCCAGATATTCATCGGCCACAAAACGACAAAACTGGGCGTTGGCTTCTTGCTTTTGATTCGTCAGCACCTCCAGCATGTCCGGTTCGGCATGAGAAGATAAATCCATTTCCCATTGTACGAGCTTTCGGTAGGTATCCGCCCATCCGCGAGCATCCAGGTCATCGGAAATGGTCATGGATAATTGACGAAAATCCTGCAAATAATTTTGCGTGGTTTTCTCCGAAATCAGCTTTTTATTCTCCAGGTTTTTTTTGATGGCTAAAAGCACTTGGGATGGATTCACCGGTTTGATTAAATAATCCGCAATCCGGGAACCGATGGCTTGCTCCATGATGTGCTCCTCTTCACTTTTGGTCACCATGACCACCGGCACTTCCGGACGAAAAGATTTGATGCGTTGCAGGGTTTCCAAACCGCTCAGACCGGGCATATTTTCATCCAGAAAGACCAAATCGAAATGCTGTTGTGTAAATAAAGTGTACGCATCTTCGCCATTGTTGGCGGTATGTACTTCGTACCCCCTGTCTTTGAGGTACATTAAATGTGGTTTTAAAAGCTCAATTTCATCATCGGCCCATAAAAGGGTGATCTTTTCCATGAATCTGGGGTTATTTTATTTTGAATAATACCTTTGTCAATCTATACAAAATAACGCATTGAAAGCCCATCACGTATCCGCACCCAAAATTTTTAATGATCCGGTCTATGGTTTTATCACCGTACATGATCCGCTCATTCAGCAACTCATTGACCATCCGGACTTTCAGCGCTTAGGCAGAATTTCTCAAGTCGGATTATCTGCCCTGGTGTATCCCGGCTCTCAACACACCCGCTTTCATCATGCCTTAGGGGCCATGTATTTGATGCAGCAGGCCATTCATGTGTTGCGGATGAAAGGCACGGACATTTCCGCAGAAGAAGAACGCGGTGCCCTGATTGCCATTTTATTGCACGATATTGGTCACGGACCTTATTCCCACACCCTTGAAGGCACCATTGTAAAAGACGTGCACCACGAGGATATTTCTTTGGCGCTCATGCAACGTCTGAATCAGGAATTTCATCTTGCATTAGATACGGCCATTTCCATTTTTCAGGGGAAATATCCGCGAAAGTTCTTTCACCAGCTTGTTTCGGGACAATTGGATGTAGATCGCTTGGATTACTTGATGCGGGATAGTTTTTATACCGGCGTGGCCGAAGGCGTCATTGGCTCGGAACGCATCATCAAAATGATGCATGTGGTCAACGATGCGTTGGTTATTGAGGAAAAAGGCATTTATTCCATCGAAAAATTCATCATTGCCAGGCGATTAATGTACTGGCAGGTGTATCTGCATAAAACGGTTTTAGGCGCCGAAGCCTTGCTCACGGCCGTGATGGACAGGGCGCGTTTCCTGGCCAAACAAGGAGAAAATTTATTCGGCACTCCGGCGTTCATTCAATTCCTTTTTCACGAAGGCCCCATGGAAACCACCGTTTTATTGGATGCCTTTCGCAAGTTAGACGACCATGATGTGATGGCTTCCATTAAAGTCTGGGCGGAAGGAAAGGATCAGATTTTAGCCGACTTGTGCAAAAGAGTCATTCACCGACGCCTGTTTAAGGTAAAACTGCAGGGCACCGCTTTTTCCCAAAACGCCCTGGATGCGTGTATGCAAGCGGTGGCTGAAACCTTCCGGCTTACTACCGAAGAAGCGCGCTATTACGTGAGGTTTGGCACCGTTTTTAATCAGGCCTATGATGCAGAAAAAGGAGAAATTCAATTTCTAATGAAAAATGGCGAGTTGCTGAATTTCTTCGAAGCCTCGCCAAATTTAGGTTCCGAAAACCTGGTGAAACCGGTAATCAAACATTACCTCTGCTTTCCGAAGGAAGCCCTGAAACATCCAATGGCAGCTCATTTTTAAGCTCCATGAAAACAGTAGCAGAACTTTGTGCGCTTCTTCAAACTTCCTTTCAGGGAAATGGCGACCTCGTATTGACCGGATGCAACGGCTTGGCTGAAGCGGGCCCGCAAGACCTTTCTTTTTTGGCAGATCCCGCTTATGCTCATTTGATTTATAGCACGCAAGCCGGAGCTGTTTTGGTTTCCAAAGATTTTGTGCCGGAACAATTCGTCCACACCACCTTAATTCCGGTGGAATCACCCCGCGCAGCCCTGGCACATTTGCTGACGATGTGGGAAAAAGAAACCACCACACAAACGGGAGTGCATCCCTCAGCCGTCGTATCCTCAGATGTGTATCTCGGAGAAAACGTTTGGATTGGACCACTTTGCGTAGTAGAATCAGGCACGAGACTGGAAAACGGCGTGCAACTTCTTGCTCAGGTATATGTGGGAGCAGGCGTTCATATCGGCGAAAAATCTATAGTGCACCAGGGCGTAAAAATATTAGCCAAAGCAAAAATAGGCCAACAGGTGATTTTGCATGCCAATGTGGTGATTGGCTCCGATGGTTTCGGATATGCGCCTTCGGCAGAGGGCCTAAGTAAAATTCCACATCTTGGAAGCGTGGTCATAGAAGACCATGTAGAAATTGGCGCCGGAACCACCATCGACCGCGCTGTTTTCGGAGACACAAGAGTGGGAAAAGGCGTAAAACTGGATAACTTAATTCAGGTAGCACATAATGTGTGCATTGGGCCACATACCGTAATTGCAGCCCAAACCGGCATTGCCGGCTCCACAAAAATTGGTGCCTATTGTCGGATTGGCGGTCAGGTTGGCATTTCCGATCATGCAGACATTCCGGATGGCACAGAAATTGGCGCACAATCGGGATGGTCCGGCAAAGGAAAAAAACCAGGCCAAAAATGGCTTGGATCGCCGGCCATGGAAGCCCAGGAATATAAAAAGCTATTCGTTCTTCAAAGGAGATTGCCTCAGCTCATCAAAAAAATGATTATCCTTGAGGCCGAAGTGGAGCGTTTAACTCATGGCACTGCCAAAAAATAAGTCGAACACATGGACAACCAATATACACTCGCCGCACCGATTCGTTTTTCAGGCGTAGGACTTCATACAGGTGTGCTCGTCACCGTGGAACTTCGTCCTGCGGCGCCAAATTCCGGAATTCGTTTTTTCCGAACCGATGTGGAACCCACTTTGGAAATTCCTGCCGATGTAGATTTTGTGGTAAGCACATCTCGCTGCACCACCCTGGGAAAAAATGGCGTCACACTTCAGACGGTGGAACATCTGCTTGGGACCACGTATGGCATGGGCATCGACAACTTGGACATTATGGTGGAAGGGCCTGAAATTCCCATTTTAGATGGTAGCGCCCTCGCCTTTGCAGAAAAAATAGTAGAAGTGGGTTTGGTGATGCAAGATGCTCCCCGCGCCATTTTTCGCATCCCCAGCCATATCCGAATTGAAGATGCGGAAAGGGGCGCTACCTTAAATGTTTGGCCCAGCGCCAATTTTCAGGCCGAAGTAACCATTGATTTCAATTCAGAAGCTGTGGTGACCCAAAGCGCATACCACCACGATGCCACCAGTTTTGCGGAAAGCATTGCACCAGCCAGAACATTTGTGTTTCTTCACGAATTAGAATACCTGGTCAAAAATGAACTAATACGAGGTGGGAATTTAGACAATGCTCTGGTTTTTGTAGATCAGGTGCCAGCGCCGGAAAAACAAGCAGAACTAGCAGCTTTGTTTCAAGTAGATAATGTAAAAGTAAATGGAAGTAAGCTGCTCAACGAGGTGAGCTTGCGTTTCCCCAATGAACCTGCCCGACATAAACTATTGGATGTGATGGGTGATCTGGCCCTATCCGGTGTTTTCATTCAGGGTCATGTGCAAGGATTCCGTCCGGGACATGCGTTGAACACGGCTTTAGCCAAAAAAATCAAACAACTGGTGCGGGAAGAAAAGGCGGGAAAAACCATGCCGGCCATCGATTTAAGCCGAACCCTATACAACATTCACGACATCATGCGGATGTTGCCGCACCGATATCCGTTCCTCCTGATAGACAGGGTGGTAGAAATGAGCGAGCAACATGTGGTGGGCATCAAGAATGTGACCATGAACGAGCCATTTTTCCAAGGTCATTTTCCCGGAAACCCCGTAATGCCGGGTGTTCTTCAAATTGAAGCCATGGCGCAAGTCGGTGGTATTTTGGTGATGGCCAACATGGATGAGCCCGAAAAATACACGCCGTATTTCATCAAAATTGAATCCGTCAAATTCAAGCAAAAAGTACAACCGGGCGATACCCTTGTCTTCTGGCTCCATTTAAAATCGCCTATTCGCAGAGGAATTTGCCACATGGAAGGCAGGGCTTTTGTAGACGGAAAATTGGTGATGGAAGGAGAAATGATGGCGCAAATTGTGCGTAACGAAGACTAATCATGTTCCTGGGTCTCACGCTTCAGCAAGTTACCAAAACCTACGGTCGACATCGTCTTTTTGGTCCACTGGACGTTACATTTACCGGTCCGGGCATTATGGGCATCGTTGGTCCGAATGGCGCAGGAAAATCCAGTTTTTTGAAAATGTGTGCCGGCTACACCGCTCCTACCACCGGGCAAATGGCCTGGACATATGATGGGAAATCCTTTACCGACCGCCAATGGGTGCAAACCCACAGCATGCTCACCGGACCTTATGTAGAACCCTTATTGGAACTAACGGCACAGGAACAAATTGATTTTCACTTTTCCCTGCGCGCTCCCGGAAAAAAAGAATGGATTCAAAAGGCCCTTGCCTGGTCCGGATTAGAAGCCCATTTGCAACAAAAACTGCAATATTTTTCCTCTGGCATGTTGCAAAAAATGAAGCTGTTGCTGGCATTAAACAGCGATGCCCGGTTTGTATTTCTGGACGAACCCACCGCCAATTTAGATCAGGCAGGCGTGGATTTTTTTCACCGGCTCCTTGAGATGACCGCCGAGAATAGATTAATTTTGATCGCGTCTAATCATCAGACCAGCGATTTACAATATTGCACCCAATGGTACGTTCCGGCCTTGGGACAGTTTCAGTCACCGGAACATCAAAACATTAAACAATAACAATCATTCATGGCAACCACGGCAGATTTTAAAATGGGCATGTGCATCGAAATGAACAACGATTTGTACATGATTATCGATTTTCAGCGCTTTCAAACCGGCCGCGGAGGTTCCAACGTGCGCACGAAACTCAAAAGCATGACTACGGGCAAAAGCCTCGAACATACTTTTACCGGAGGAGAAAAAATTGAAGTGGCCACCATTGAGCGCCGGCCGCATCAATATCTCTATAAAGAAGAAAGTGGGTATGTTTTCATGAACACCAACACCTATGACCAAGTCACCATTCCGGAGCCGTTGGTAGAACATGCCGATTTACTCAAAGAAGGCGCGGCTGCCGATATTATTTTCCATGCAGATAAAGAAATCCCCCTGATTTGTGAGCTTCCACAATTCATCGAATTGGAAATAACCTACACAGAGCCAGGAATTAAAGGAGACACCGCCAACAATACATTGAAGCCTGCCACGCTAGAAACCGGCGCAGAAATCCGGGTTCCTTTGTTCGTAGAACAAGGAGAAATGATCCGAATAGATACCCGGAAGCGGGCCTATTATGAGCGTGTTAAATAATCCTGCTATATTCGTAGCGCAGATACGTACATGAAGTTTTCACACCCCATTCGTCTGGAAGAACTCTGCCAAAGTTTGGATTGTCGTTTTGCCGGCAACCCGGACCTTTTGGTCACAGGACTAAATGAAATTCACGTGGTACAACCCGGAGAGGTTACCTTTGTGGATCATCCCAAATACTATCAAAAGGCACTGAAAAGTCCGGCCACTGTTGTCATCATCGACAAAGAAGTGCCTTGTCCGGAGGGAAAGGGGCTCATTTTTTCAGATAATCCGTTTTCTGTCTTCAAAACCCTGATCAACCGACAGCTTAAATTTTCACCCGCCACCGGATTCATTGCCGCTACCGCCAAAATTGGCACCAACACGGTAATACAACCCGGCGCTTTTATCGGTGAAAATGTAACCATTGGAGATCATTGTCTCATTCATAGCAATGTATCTATTTATCAGGATACAGAAATTGGCGACCACGTTATTATTCATGCCAACACCATCATTGGTGCCGATGCGTTTTATGTGAAACGACGTCCGGATCATTACGAAAAATTTCCAAGTGGCGGACGGGTCGTGATACATGACCATGTGGAAATTGGTGCCGGCTGCACCATAGATCGTGGCGTCACCAGCGATACCATCATTGGCGAAGGAACCAAAATGGACAATCAGGTGCACATTGGCCATGATACCCGCATTGGAAAACATTGTCTGATTGCCGCACAAGTAGGCATTTCCGGCGTGGTAACCCTGGAAGATTACGTGATTATCTGGGGACAAGTAGGCGTTTCGAAAGACCTGGTGATTGGCAAAGGCGCCGTGGTGCTTCCAAAATCCGGGGTAATGCGAAGTCTGGAAGGTGGAAAAAGCTATCTTGGTGCGCCTTGCGAAGAAACCAAAACCGCCATGAGGCAATGGATTGGCATCCGTAAACTGCCAGAAATCCTTAGAAAGCTAAAGATTTAACCTCGCCCCTTCCCCCTTTCCTCCATGTCCAGCGAAAAGCATTTTAAAACCCGGCTTCAGGCCATCCTGCAAATCACGCAGGCCATCAATTCGAACTTTTCAAGGGAACAATTATTAAAAATTTACGATTCCATTTTAAGGAATCAGATGCACCTCTCACGGTTTGTCGTCTATTCCACCAAAGGTGGCGTACCCAAACAACTGGAACTCATTCACGGAATTGGGGTAGAAGAAGTGCTGGCCATGAACCTTCCTCCCTTTTTAGAACGCATCCAGGATCCGCAGGAAGTGTTGGCCCTCGACAATACGTCGGTGGACTTTTTCCAGTTTCTCATTCCCGTTTTTCATAAAGATCGCCCGCTGGCCTTTTTACTTTTATCCGGAAACGAGACCCCACTGGATTCAGACGACCGGGATTTTATCCAAGCCCTGACCAACATCATTTATGTGGCCTTTGAAAACAAAGATTTGGCGCGGGAAAGCATTCGACAGGAAAGTTTGAAAAAAGAGCTGGAACTTGCTTCTACCCTGCAAAACCTATTGCTGCCACAAACATTCCCCGTCAGCGGTTCCGTGGAAGTAAATGCCTTTTACAAAACGCATTCGCAGGTGGGCGGCGATTATTACGACTATTTCCGGCTGAACGACGGCACCTACGCCCTTTGCATCGCAGATGTCAGTGGAAAAGGAGTGTCGGCAGCCCTGCTCATGTCCAACTTTCAGGCCAACATCAGGGCGCTTTTTTCCTATGTAAACGATTTGGAAGAGCTGGCCCATATCCTGAATCAGAAGGTGATGCATGCGGCCAACGGCGAAAAGTTCATCACGGCCTTCTTGGCAAAATTTTGTCCGGAAACCCGTGAGCTCACTTACATCAATTGTGGTCACAATCCCGCCATGTACTTTCACTCAAAAGGCGTGACGATTCTGAAAGAAGGCTCCATTGGTTTAGGCATGCTGGACGAGTTGCCTTTTTCCCGTTCCGGAAAGCTGGTGGTGGATCCGGAAACCACTTTGGTCTTATACACCGACGGCCTTACAGAAATTGAAAATCAGGACGGACTTTATCTGGGATTGGAGGGATTCCGCGATTTTCTGGCAAACCATATCCACCTGAGCACGCAGGAAATCATAACCAATACCATTGTCCACATTCGGGATTATTCTGGTAAAGAGGAACATGCAGACGACATGGCCTTTTTAATTTTGAGGTTTCATTGAGGTACTTTCTCCTTCGTTTTTTTTTGTAAAAACACAACATTCTCTTTTAAAAAAAGGAGAAAAAAGCCCCTTTCGTATGTGATGCATCCTATGGAGAAAAACCTTTGTAATGAAGGAAAAAAAATCTAGTTTTGCAGCTTGATTCATTCGTCAACACATTCCATTTTTCCGACCAAAGAGGTCTACGAAGTCGAGGTTTTTCCGGCGATGCTCAAAATCATTTCAAGTCTAACAGCAAGCAAATTTCAAAAAACGGAGCAGACCTTATAATAAAGAAAAGGATGTTACGTTTTGGGCATACGCATTTCATAATCAACCATTATAATCCTATTTTCCATGGAAAATAAAGTAGAATCCAAATCCGTAGTACTGGCCATTTCATTATTCGCAGGACTCTGTTTATTAGGACTTTTCATTTTCAAAGGCCTCAAAACCTTTAGTGACAAAGACCGGGTGGTCACGGTAAAAGGGTTGGCAGAGATGGATATGACCGCCACAAATTCTACCATTTCTTTGGAGTTCTCCTTTTCCGGAGATCAGTTACCCGACCTGCTGAAGCAAACTGAGAGCAAGAAAAACGCCATTATTGATTATTTGACTAGCCTTGGCTATCAAAGCAATGCCATCACGGTTCATCATATGAATGTAACTGACCGGGAAAAATACTACGAATTGCAATGGGAGAGAGATCAGCAAGTGCGGGTAAAAATTGACCGGTATACAATTGTACAGGGCCTGAGTTTTCAGTCGGAAGATGTAAAAAGTACGGAAGATAAAGCGGCCAAAATCATGTTAGATTTGGTGAGCAAGGAATTGACCTGCAATGTAAGTGTAGCCTATACTTTTCCGGATTTAAATTCGATCAAACCTCAATTAATTGCGGAGAGCACAAAAAATGCACGTATTGCAGGCGAACAGTTTGCAAACGATTCTCAGGCGAAACTGGGCAAGATTAAAACGGCATCTCAGGGACAGATTTCGATAGCGGGCAGGAATTATTATGACGAAGAGATGTTGGATACGCCCACGGAACCTTATATTCAGAAAGCCAGGGTGGTGAGTACGATTGTGTTCTTTTTGGAGTGAGGATGTTTTTTTAATGTTTTATCAAGAGAATTAGGCGCGGAAAGGTGATTGTAAACGGTGTGCAAGGTGAAGCCAAGAAGTATTTCCTTTCAAAGGAAAACCGTTTTTCCAATCCCCTGGTCCTTCAACGATAACCCGCTTTGTTTTACGATGTTCAATCTAACCGAAAGCTCATCTATTCCTTGACGCGCTAAATGTGGCCAATAAGTTTCGTGAATGGCCATGTAATTCAGTGTAAGGCGAGATAAAATGCGCGAAAAATCAGGATAGCATCGTACTATTCTATCTTCTTCTCTCCCCCCCCCTCTTCAAACTCCACATTCCCAATAAACGCGCCCGCCAAACTCACTAACGTGTGAATCCCCGTAAAACACAACGCCACCCATAGATAGGACATCAAATGCGGCCCGGCAAATTGGATAAACACCCATTCACGCAGTCCAATGCCTCCGAAAGTAACGGGTAATACAGAAGCCAGATTGGCAACAAAAAAAGCCAAAATCAATAATCCGGGCGGCCCCGGTTGCTCCATCGCCAGCCAAAGTAAACAGGCAGTGAGACCCGCCAAACCTTGCGCCAATAAAGATAATCCCAGGCCCTTCCACCAGCCGGATAAAAAATAGCTAAACCATTTAAAGGTCAACCATTTAAAAAACAGAAGACCTGCCACCAAAAGCAAGGCCGCCCACCAGACATAGGCCGGAAAAAGAAGAGCACCCAACAAAACGGACCAAATCGCCAAAGCCCCGGCGCCACTTAAACGATCGAACAAAACGGCCGACAACAGCGCTTTCAGCGGACTTATTAAAGGAATGCCTTCGCGCTTCTTTCCTTTTAAAAACCAAACTTTCCAACCATCGCCACTTACGCCACCGGGCAACAACAAGTTGTAATACATTCCTTTGAAATAAAGCCGCTGGAACGTGCGAAATGTTCCAGCATAGCCCAAATACTGCAAAAGCTGGCCGGCGCGATAAGCAGATATTACTTTGGAAATGACATAGATAAAAAAGGCTGGAAAAAGCCATGGCCAATCCCATTCCGCGGGTAAAGCTTTAAAATCCTGCCACGGCACTTGATAAAGCACCCACGCCAGCATGGCCGCGCTAAAAGCGACCTTGACAAAGTATTTAAACCTTTTGGCCACCTTCGTACTGGTGTCGGATCAGGTAAGGGGCTTTGCCTTGAGATTCGTAATAAGTGCGCATTTGAATTTCGGCCATGAGCCCAAAGGTGAGCATTTGTAACCCTGCCAAAATCAAAAGAATGCCGGCCATAAGCATGGGGCGTCCGCCAATTTCTTCGCCCATAATTTTTAGCACCAATAAGTACATTTCCATGCCAAAGCCAAGCATTAAACATACATAGCCAATGGGACCAAAAAGATGCATGGGACGGCGAAAATATTTTTGAAAAAACAACATGAGCATCAAATCGCTGGCAACGCGAAATGTGCGCCCCAAACCATATTTGGAAGTACCGGCCAACCTCGCCCGATGATCTACATCTGCTTCGGTAATTCTTGCGCCCTGCAAACTGGCCAAAACCGGAATAAAACGATGCAATTCCCCATACATGCCTAAATTTTTCGCAATGATTGGCCGAAACACTTTCAGCGTGCAGCCATAATCGCGAATATAAACCCCCGTCAACCACCGAATAAGCATATTTGCCATAGCACTGGGAATTTTTCTCAAGATCCAGCCGTCTTTCCGCACGGCGCGTCGACCGGCTACTACATCGAAATCGCCTTCTTCCAGGCGGTCCAACATCCAGGGAATGTCATGAGGATTGTTTTGCAAATCGCCATCCAGGGTCGCAATAAACTCACCTTTGGCCGCATCTATTCCGGCACGCATGGCCATGGTTTGCCCATAATTTCGCTGAAAAACCAATAAACGGGTGTTCGGACGAGCATGCGCCAAAACCTGAGCCGCCGTATCGTCCGTGGAACCATCGTCTACCAAAATTACTTCATGATCAATGCTTGCCAGCGCTTGGTCTATTTCCGCTAAAAGTGGCCCAACATTGGGCGATTCATCTTTCAGGGCAATGACTACAGATAATTTCATGGCCGAAAGATACAGTATGAAAGCAGAAGTTAGAAATAATCGAAATTCACCACCAAACCAATTCTGGGCTCAAAGAAAAATAAATTGGTCTCCCCGAATCCCATGCGATAGCGTGCTGAAACATCGATACCGATTTGTTCAGAAAACTCAAAATACACGCCTGATATCAGGGCATTGGCGAAAAAAAAGCGCCCCATCAAAAAGTCCAAACCCACCGTCATACCCGCATAAGGACGCACGATATACCCTTCTGGCCGAAAGAAAAAATTACTTCCGACACCCAAATGGGTATGATCTGCCCGCAAACTTCCCTGCCCTATTAAAAAGGTATAACTGCCTTCGTACTTTATCGCAATTTTATCGTGCACAAAAAATTGATTGTCGCCATAAAATCCAATGCCGAATTCCACAAAATCCTGGCCAATCAAATTTCGATATGCACTTCCCGGAACCACAGCGTTAAGGCCCGTAGAGGCAATCACCTGCCCAAAACCGGTCGAGGAAAACAGGAACGCCCAAAAGCCAATCATAAAAGTGAACACGCAATGCATGAAGCGATGTTTTCCCATTTTCATGTTTGCAATATCCTAAAAATTTATGTGACACGCCATATGATTTTGTCCGTTCCCTGGCGGCTTTTCTCACG
Organism: uncultured Candidatus Competibacteraceae bacterium; assembly: GCA_964578885.1. Lineage (GTDB taxonomy): Bacteria > Bacteroidota > Bacteroidia > CAIKAF01 > CAIKAF01 > CAZRHR01. The sequence goes on from CAZOEO010000003.1 coordinate 84,843, forward strand.
CACGCTTCATTCGTCCTGCCCTTTTACCCGAAATATTTTAACATTATAAAGGCAACACACGGTTCGGAAAGACAATTATCGTGACCCTGCAATTTTGTACCTTCATGGAGATGGAACCCAAGCAAAAAAAACTACATTCACTTCTGGATGCTTACAAGGAAAGTCATCTGCATCCCACCAATCAAAAAATCCACTGGATCTGCGTTCCGCTTATTTTTTACAGCATTGTAGGCATTTTACATGCCATTCCCCTGGGACAATTTTCCGCCGCCTGGTTATCGCTAGCCATGGTTTGGGTATATTATTACCGATTATCTCTGACGCTAAGTCTGGGTTTTATCCTGGTGGCAGCTCTTTGCCTTGCCGCAGCCCATGGAATCCAATCTTTCGGGAATGAAATATTGATTTACAGCTCATTATCTATTTTTATTTTGGCCTGGATTGGACAATTTTACGGACACCGTTTGGAAGGCAAAAAACCTTCTTTCCTCACCGATGTTCAATTTCTACTGATTGGTCCTGCATGGATACTTCAATTTGTATACAAGCGTCTCGGTGTAAAATTTTAAACCTCATGTCAGATCTCACTTCCCTCGAAGCACAGGTAGCATCTCAATATCGTCATTGGTATCAGCACGGCGATCTTTCCCTCGAAGAGCGTTTGGCCTTGTTGCGAAAATGGCTGCATTTGTTGGAAAAGCACGAGCAAGACTTGATGCAAGCCCTTCAATCCGATTTAGGAAAATCGCCCATGGGCGCATACACCACAGAAATCGGAATGCTTAAAGCAGAAATCCGGTATTTCATCCAAAAGCTGCCGTCCTGGGTGAAACCGCAAAAAGTCCGTTTACCCCTTCTTCACTTTCCCGCGTCGGGCTATAAAATTCCCCAAAGTCTTGGACAAGTGCTGGTGATTTCTCCATGGAATTATCCTTTGTTATTGGCCCTTCAACCCACCATTTCTGCGATGGGCGCAGGCTGCAGGGTTGTCTTAAAACCTTCGGAATACGCGCCGGCCACGTCGGCCATGTTAGAAAAATTGGCAGCACATTTTTCTCCGGATCAATTTTTGGTTTTTACTGGAAACCAGGAAGTGGCTCAAGCCTTGCTTCGTCATCCATTTCAGCACATATTTTTTACCGGAAGTCCGCGAGTGGGTATGGAAGTGTACCAGGCTGCGGCCAAATTAGGCGCCTCCGTAACCCTCGAATTGGGCGGAAAAAATCCATGTTTCGTGCATCGTCCGAAAAGCATGGAAGTCGCCGTTCGCCGGATTCTTTGGGGCAAAACATTGAACGCCGGACAGACTTGTCTTGCACCGGATCATTTAATTATCACAGAGGAAGACTGGCCGGAATTTTTGTCCCAATGGGAAAAACAAGTCAAAATCATGTACGGCGAACATCCCATGAAAAGCGAGGAATGGGGACGAATTATTCATCAGGGGCATTATAACCGATTGAAAAAATATATTGTAGAAAACGAAGTGTTGAGTGGTGGGGAATTTGAAGATGAGGCCCTGAAGATTGGACCGACCCTTTTAAAATTCAAATCTCCGAATTCAGATTTGGGTCCGGAAGAAATTTTCGGGCCGGTACTGCCTGTTATCATCTGCAGTGACCCCATCACTTGGATGAAAAATACGGCTAGAAAACCCGGAGAAGAGCCATTGGCGGCTTATGTATTTAGCGAGAACCGTGAGTTTCTGGAAACATTTTCCCGTATGTATCGCAGTGGAAGTGGCGCGTGGAACGACACCATTATGCAAGTGGTAGGCCACCAACTTCCTTTTGGTGGCATCGGTCGCAGCGGTTTAGGCCAATATCATGGTAAAGCTGGATTTGATACTTTTACCCATTATAAAAGTGAATTGCGCAAACATCCCTCCATCGACATGCCGAGCCGTTATCCCCCTTTTGGACCCAAAGCTCTGGCGCAAATAAAAAAACTCATGGATTGGTTTTTATAATATGGATAGAAAATCCACTTTGCTCTCCATGTTGGCCGAAGAGCCACAGGATTGTTTTTTACACCATGCCCTGGGAATGGAATATTTGGGCGAAGGCCAGCACGAATTCGCTTTGGCCAGTTTCCGGACGGCCATGACCTTGGAATCCGGATATGCACCTTCAGCGTATCAGGCGGCTTACCTATTATTTCAAAAAAATCTGATACCGGAAGCGCTTCATTGTATTCAGTTAGGGAAGCAGCACGCCATGGCGAATGGACAAATCAAAATGGTGAAAGAACTGGATGGGTTGGCGAACCAAATGGAAGAGGAAACATAGTCCGAACGTCAAACCCGGGAAAATAATGTGTAAACTTGCAGCGTGAAACCCATTGCCGCCATTTTAGGAGCTGGAAGTTTTGGAACGGCCATGGCCAACATTATCGCCCGGAATGGCGAAGTGTGGTTATGGGGTAGAAATCCGGCCATACTGGCACAGGCGAGAGCTACGGGTAAATTGGCCGGTCAGGATTTGCATCCTCAGGTTCGACTTACCGACCAGTTGTCTGAAGCCGCCCAGGCCGACATTATTCTTCCGATTATTCCATCTCACGCCTTTTCCGAGGTAATTAAACAGTTGGTTCCCCACCTTAGACCGACCCACTTTTTAGTCCATGGAACCAAAGGACTGGATCCGGATTTTTCTGGTCCGGGCTTCCGAACCATGAGTGGAATACTGAATGATCTCACTGGTTTAGACCGGATTGGATGTTTGGCCGGACCCAATTTGGCGCGGGAAATGGCAGAAGATAAGCCTACCGCCACAGTGGTTGCCTCTTCGCATCCGGAAGTGCTGCAGGTACTCCCGGAAATTTTGAGAACACCGAGATTTCAAGTGCTTATCGGAGACGATTTGCTGGGCATTGAACTCTGTGGAGTTTTAAAAAATATCATGGCCATTCCAGCCGGAGCCTTGCATACCTATGCCCTTGGAGAAAACGCCAAAGCGCTGTTGGTCAATCGTTGTATGGTAGAAATGATTCACCTCGGACTACACATGGGCGCCGCATTACGTTCATTTCTTGGCGTAGCAGGTTTTGGAGACCTCATGGCCACTTGTTCCAGTCCAAACAGCCGAAATTTTACGGTTGGCCGTCTGTTAGCCGAAGGAAAAAACCTGACGCAAATCCGTGAACTTATGGACGAAACGGCTGAAGGAGTAAATACAGCCCGGGTGGTGCATCACCTGGCGCAGGCCAATGGCTGGAAAGCACCCATTACACGCATGGTCTATCGGGTTTTATTTGAAGATTATCCGCCGGAAGATGCCATCAATTTGCTGATGAAACTTCCTTTGAAAGAAGATATCGACTTTATTTAGTGAAACATCACTACCGCCCAACCATTCAGGGAAAGGGCAATCCACAACCATAAAAAGTAAGGTGCGACCGCCCATTTTTGCATTCCTTTAAAGAAAAACCAACCCACAACCGCGGTTAAAGCGGCAAGAATAACAAACGCGGGAAGAGGCAAGTGCCAGTGGAAGAAAAAAGGATTCCATGATACGTTTAAAATCCATTGAAGGCCGTACATCACGAAAATGGTTTTAGTTTGCACCTGCGCCGCCATAAACCAACCGAAACAAAACATAATGGTGGTCCAAGCTGCGCCAAACACCCAACCGGGCGGCATCCATGGCGCCTGAGGTTGATTTACGTACCAAGCGCCGGTAGGACCATCGCCCATCGAAAGAGCACCTAAACCCAGCGCCAGAAAATTAAGAGAAGTGTAAACGGCTACTAAAACCAACTTTTTCATACTTACAAGATAGTAAAATCAAACCGGACAAACTTTTCAGCTAGAAAAGATGTTATTTTTGAACAGGTTTTGGTTATACATCGTGAATCGTCGCACAAAATACACCCATTTTTCAGCTCCTGCTCCACAAAAACGAGGTCATCTGCATCCCTACAAAATTATATTAGGTTTTTCGATGGCATCCAGCGGGTTCCTCTTTTTAGTCATGTTAGGGCTATACGCGGTACAACGGTTTCAGGTAGGTAATCCCATGGACGCCATCTACATACCCAAAGCATTCATCCTTTCTACTTTAGTGATTTTGGCCAGTAGTTTCTTACTTATTAGGGCGAAGCAACATTTTTTTAAAGACGAGGTTACACAGACCTTACGATTGCTGGCGGCGGTTTTTATACTCGGTTTAGTTTTCAGCACCCTCCAAATCATGGGATGGGCAGAGCTTCATGCACATGGTTTTCATTTCCCGGATTTAAACGTGGCAAGCTCATATGTGTATGTGATTACCGGAATCCACCTGGCCCACGTGGTTATGGCGATTTCTCTCATGGGCTATCTATGGTATTCCCTTTACATTAAATCCAGAGATCCAATTAGTCGGTTGGTCATGGAAACCAATCCCTATGAAAAACAGAAATTTGATGTGGTGCTGGGACTCTGGCATTATGTAGATATTCTTTGGGTTGTTTTGTTTTTAGTCTTCGTATTTACTTTTTAGACAAATTGCGTGACTGCTTGATTACCCGAGAAGTACAAAGTTTTTCCATTTAGAAATTTGGATTTAAATCAGAATTGGGTTAAAAAATACCTTGATGTTCATTAATATCATTTATTTTGCACCAATTCTTACATGGCAGCCAAACAACCTATGGAAAAAGTCCGGTATAAAAGGGAAATCGTAACGCTAACAGAGTTTATCATTGAACGTCAGCGAGATTTCCCCTACGCTAAGGGAGACTTAACCTCTTTGCTGAACGATATTTCCGTGGCGTCTAAAATTGTTACCCGCGAAGTTCGAAAAGCCGGATTGGTAAATATTTTAGGTGAATATGGCGCTACAAACATTCAGGGAGAGTCACAAAAAAAGTTGGATGTATTTGCCAATGAACAATTTATAGCAGCTCTTCGTCATGGCGGTGTTGCTTGTGGGGTAGCCTCTGAAGAAAATGATGATTATATTTCATTTTCCAATCAGTCTTACGATGGAAGCCCGTATGTAGTGGCCATTGATCCCCTGGATGGTTCATCTAACATCGATGTAAATGTTTCTATTGGAACCATTTTCTCTATTTATCGCACCTTAGAGCCAGGACGTGCTGCCCGGTTTGAAGATTTTATGCAGCCGGGAAGGAAACTGGTGGCGGCCGGTTATGTGATTTACGGCTCATCCACCATGCTTGTTTTCACTACAGGCCGCGGGGTGAATGGATTTACACTAGACCCGTCTATCGGAGAATTCTGTTTATCTCATCCCGATATTCGTACGCCAGAACAGGGAAGTATTTTCAGTGTTAACGAAGGAAATTATGACGCCTTTAGCCCAGGCGTTCAGGCCTATCTGGATTATTGTAAAAGCAAAGAAAACGACAAGGGCAAACCTTACACAGGAAGATACATAGGAAGTCTGGTGGCCGATTTTCACCGAAATCTGATTAAAGGAGGCATTTATATATATCCAGCCACCAAAACCGACCCCAATGGCAAACTAAGGCTTCTTTACGAATGTAATCCCCTGGCATTCATTGTAGAACAAGCTGGCGGAATGGCCACTGAGGGAAAAAGTCCCATCCTCGACATTCCCTTACATGACCTCCACCAACGAATCCCTTATTTCGTTGGAAGTAAAAATATGGTGTTGAAAGCCATGGAGTTCATCGAAAAATTAGGCTAAAAACAGTTTTTTTTCAGACAGGGTATTGACATCGCCCTTCCCGCTGTTTTATCTTTGTAATGCCTGTTCGGATTTGGATAACTACCATGTTAATCAAATCCATGTATATGTTGTTCACTTGGTTCGCAACCCTTTGGTTGCATCTCTTCTCTCCTACTCCTGCTCACGCGCTTGGTATGCACGCCATACCGGATTTACGCATGCCAGAAAAAACGACCATTCGCTTCCACATGACCCTTGGGCGATTAAGGGAAAATGGTGAATGTCGCGGGTTTGGTATCTGCGATTTCTACATTGAAATAAAAGGAGGGAAGTCCGCAGAAGAACCCAACTCCGTAAGAGGTGAGGCGTATGCGGAAAATGGAAAATTAATGCTCAAAATACCATTGAGAGATGGTATCTCTAACAAAACAAGGGAGACATATTTTTCCGACACTCATTTTAAAATGGAATCCTCCTTCCAACTTCCACCGGATGTATGCCATAGCCTTGGGCTTCCTCCAAAATATCTCATTGCCATTGGCTTATATCCGATTGTGCGAAATCCAGATGTCATTATTCTTCGACTCTAATTTCATCCAGGGGGCGGGTTCACTCTTGGGCCCGCTTCCTTTTCCTGACAAGTAATCCGGTGCGTGTATAATCGACCGCTTCCCGACAATTCAAATGAACTTCTTATGCAAAATAAAAATCTCCTCCGGGGGGTTGGACTGGCGCTACTATGCCTTTGCTCTGGCTGTGCTCTCATCGCCAAATGGTCTTATGGAATCCGCAACCCTAAGCCTGTTTCTACCGATTTTATTATCAAACAAGCCCAAAAAAAAGGTTGGGATACGGAAAGACTCCTTTTTCTTTCTGAAAAGGCGTGGGCTCCCTTTTTCGAGCAGGGTACCTCTTTCCCACAAGTGTTTGTTTATGATCACGCAGGACAACTTTTATTTAAAAGACCTGCCGGAGCGGCTTGTGCCAAAGGATTTCCAGGCTTTCTGAGAGCCTTAAAACAAAAAGACAAGGCATGGAACCCGCCCGCCAAAGGACAACCTGTCTTATTTAATGGTTTACCAGAATTAAAGTCTCAAGATGGTCAAACCTTTCGTTGGTCTCCAACCCATAACTATGTTATCTTCAGTTTCTGGGCACATTTTGCCGGAAAAATGTCAAAATGGGTGGATAGCGTGGAACAGATTTCTCGACATTCTACGCCCCTTTCGGCCTTGCATTTCATGGTCAATTGCGACCCCATCGACAACCATAAACGCCGGCCTTAGGGTATGTTCCATGAACGTTTTGGTCGCTCCTGCCTTCTTACCTTTATCCTGTGGTTCGCGTGCAGCAAAATCGCTTCCGTACTGGGTCAAGCCAATGCCAACACAGACCTTCAGGATGCACGATTCCATCTAATTAGCCCTATGACCATCTATTCGGGAGCTGTCAATCCATGTTGTATAGCGGAGCAATCACTTTCCTTTCCGAATTTCATGAATCTGACAAACAGACGCTTCCAATGGCGTACTGCGTCTCACGATTTTCCTTGGACACGGAGATTCACAGGGACACTTACAAACCAAGGAGATTGGGTCCATCACCCAATGCTGAATCGCTCAAACCACCGGCCATCATGGACATCTTTCCATGTTCAACCGGAAATTCGTTTGGATGAATCTTTCCAAAGAGCACATTCGAAAATTACACCCAACGGTCTGCATTCAAAAACTCTCAGGCCGTTTCTTTTGAATTCAAAATTTGCTTTATCAGAAACGCAATCCTTTCACTTGAAAAAACCTGGAATGAGCGAAACCCTTCAGAGTCAAAGAATGAGATTCGCCAAATCCGGCCGATGGGAAAAATTCACCAAAATCGGTTTCGTCATGCTGAATGAAACTAGGCCGACCCTTTTCAGTTCCCAAACCAAACGAGCAAGCCATTTAGGTAGAATGCCTTTTGCGGAACCACCAACATGTTCTTGGCATTTGGACACGGGTATTACAAACACACCATCCACTAAACACACATCGGCGCAAACGGAACATCCTGATATGCCATCTACTTCCGGGACAAAACTACCTACTGAACAAAACTGGATGATAAGTGGCCAACTCACCACCCAACAGCTGCAAAAAGGACCTTGGCAGTGGATAGGTTTAGGTGAAGTCAGATGGGAAGGTATGTTGGGTGCAAAAGGCCAATCTGCATTCTCATGCCAATGGCGAACACATTTTTCCTGGTGGTGGACGGCTACCGCAGGGTTCAGGTCGCGTGACGATTACACCCGGGTGAGCCTCAACTGGCATCCGGGCCAACCGAAAAAAATAGGATTTCAAGGTCAAATGGGTTTTGGGACACGTTTTTGGCCTGAGCTAACGGATCCAACTGCCGATCCTGCCCGTTTCCCCAATCTTCTGGCACCTGGATTTTTCCATCTGGACGCCGGATTTTGGTGGGGCACATCGGATAAATGGAGACTTGAGTTCGGAGCCGTTGGAGGTCGACTTGGCATCATGGCATTAGGCACAGATCTTATCGGGAACCCATCTTGGCCAACAGGATTTCTGCCAGATAAACTTTGGATTTGGGAGCAAGGAGTCCGTCTTTCATTACAGAGCGAATGGAAAAAGAAGAAATGGCAACTCAAAATGGAAGCCGAGGCCCGTATAGCCCTTTTAACACTTGAAAAAAACATCCAAATACAAGGTCGGTGGCAATGGCAGATGGCATCTCATCTTAAGCTCTACATTCAACACCAAAGCAGATGGGATGAAACCATCGACGAAGACTGGAGACATATCGCGGATTCCGGAATTTCTGTTTCCTGGTGAACAGGAAAAAAAGAAGCCCTTTCACCTAAATCCGGCAAAAGGGCTATCAATTCAAAGAAAATGACGTTAAAAAGTAGCCAATCAGGCCAGTACTTTCTGCTGAGCATACACTTTCAGCCCTTCGGCCAAACAGCGCATGGCCGCTTCTATGGCAGGAAGTTCCAACACATAAGCGATACGTACTTCTGACTTTCCTAATCCTGGCGTGGCATAAAAACCGGAAGCCGGTGCCATCATCACGGTGTTGCCTTCAAAAGAAAAATCGCTGAGCATCCATTTACAAAAATCTTCGGCATCTTCTACAGGTAGCTGAGCTACAGCATAAAAAGCGCCTCCTGGATTGGGACAAACCACCCCTGGAATCTCATTTAACAGTTCAATGGCTCTGTCGCGCCGGGCAGTATACTCTTTTACCACCGACTCAAAGTAAGCCGCGGGCGTATCCAGTGCCGCTTCGGAAGCCACTTGTCCGAAAGTGGGTGGGCTAAGCCGAGCCTGGGCAAATTTTAATGCAGCATCATACACTTCGCGGTTTCGTGTAACCAAGGCTCCAATCCGTGCGCCACACATGCTGTATCTTTTAGACACCGAATCCACCATAATCAGATGATCCTCTAATCCGGATAAATTGTAGGTGGAATAAAAAGTACGCCCATCATAAATGAACTCCCGGTACACCTCATCGGCAAACAGAAACAAATTGTGTTTCACCACAATGTCCCGCAATTGCTCCAGTTCAGCCTGACTATACAAATAACCCGTGGGATTTCCCGGATTACAGATAACGATGGCTTTGGTTTTGGGCGTAATTAATGCTTCAAACGCTTCTACAGCAGGCAACCTGAATCCTTCCGACAAATAAGAAGTAACAGGACGAATAACGGCGCCGGCAGCAATGGCAAAAGCGGCATAATTAGCGTAAAACGGCTCGGGAATAATCACCTCATCGCCTGGGTTTAAAGTACTCATGAGCCCAAACAACAAAGCTTCGGAACCACCTGTAGTTATTATGATGTCCTGCGAAGACACAGGCATGCCGAATTTCTGATAATAACCGGCAAGTTTTTTCCGATACGATTCATTTCCTGCTGAATGCGAGTAGGCCACCACCCGATCTGGAAATGAACGAATGGCCTGTAAAGCCACTTCCGGAGTTTCAATATCCGGCTGGCCAATATTCAGGTGAAAAACTCCGATTCCGGCTTTTTTTGCCGCTTCGGCATAAGGAACCAACTTTCTAATCGGAGAGGCAGGCATTTGCTGCCCCTTGAGGGATATGCTGGGCATGAAATATTTTTTTGCAAATATACGCCGCCTATGCCAGAAAAAAGACCTTAAAGCGGAATTCTCACCGCCCTTATAAACAGCAAAAAACCGCCCGAAGGCGGTTTTCCGTGAACTTTAACAAGACTTTAAACCATGAATTATTCTTCGACCGTACCCTTTACTTTTACCACAACACGGCGGTAAATAGGATTCCCGGCAGCGTCTTTACCTTCTACTTCGTTGGTAGTAATGGTTACGGTCTTTTCAAACGGACCAACGCGCTGTGTGTCGTATTCAATTTTAATTTCTCCACTTCCTTTTGGCGGAATCGGACGCTCAGGCTTCGTGGGAACAGTACAGCCGCAGCTTCCTTCGGTATTGGTAATCACCAAAGGCTCTGTGCCTGTATTTCTGAACTTCCACACCCTCGCTTTTTCACTTCCTTTTTTCACGGTACCATAATCCACTACCAACGCGGTAGATTCCAACTTAGGTCCCAAAGCCATTTGTGCTTGCGTGTTCAACGCAAAACAAAAGCCCAACACTGCAAATAATAAAGCTTTCATAAGATGATTTTTTATACGACGGAGCAATTTTAATGCCAATTCAAATGTAACGACCCAGCCAGGGTAAACGCAAATTTCTGGTCACCCTTAACATGGTTTTAACATTCCCGTAAAAAATGGGGAAAACGAAAAAACGCCCTTGAGCGGGGCGTTTCACATCATGACTTTAACTTCTAAAATACAAACTCAATCTTGTGGGATGCTGGAATTGGTGCGTGTAGGCAATCCATCGTTTTGTGGCGCAGGCCGTACATTACCTTTCACCGTAATGGTATGTTGCTTATATACAGGATTTCCGGCAGCGTCGGTAGATTCTACTTCGTTAGTGGTTACAGTGACCGTTTTCAAAATGGGGCCGCTTCTGCTCGTATCATATTTAATACGAATACTGGCTGTTTCATTGGGACGAATGGGCTCTTTTGGCCATTCCGGCACGGTGCAGCCGCAAGAACCGCGGGCATTGGTAACCAACAACACCGAATTTCCCGTATTGCGAAACTTAAATTCTCTGGTTCCTTCACCTTTATAGGGAATTTCTCCGAAATCTAATTCCATTTTATCGGCCTGAAAAACAGGACCAGACTGCTGGGCAAAAACACCCTGAACAAATGCGACAGAGAGGGCGAGGGTGGCAATAAGATGTCTCATGAAAATTTCTTTTTTCCGTTTCGGTCTTCCAAAATTATGCAAAAAGCGGCGGGTTCACTTGGATTAACAGAACATTAACAGGAAAAGAGTCCATTACCAAACTCCCGACACAAGTGTTGGCCTTCCGCTGAATAGACCTTACCTTTGCATCGTTTTTATCTAAGACGCATTCATGAGTTTACGTACGGCAACCTATCAACCCGCAGGGTTAGAATCTGATATTTATGAAAAATGGCTGGCTTCGGATTGCTTTCGTGCCGTTCCAGACCAACGCCCCGCTTACAGCATCGTGATTCCTCCACCCAACGTAACGGGCGTCCTTCACATGGGACACATGCTCAATAATACGTTGCAAGATATTTTGGTAAGACGAGCCCGAATGCGCGGTAAAAATGCCGTTTGGGTACCCGGAACCGACCACGCCTCTATTGCCACCGAAGCCAAAGTGGTGGCTTTACTCAAAGAACAAGGCATTGAAAAATCAAGCCTGACACGTGAAGCATTTCTCACCCACGCCTGGGCTTGGAAAGAGAAATATGGCGGCATCATCCTCCAGCAACTTCAAAAATTAGGGGCATCCTGCGATTGGGAGCGTACGCGCTTTACCATGGAACCCGACCTCACCGATGCCGTACTCGATGTATTTATCCGACTTCATAAAGACGGTTTCATTTATCGTGGAAAAAGAATGGTAAACTGGGATCCCGCCGGTCTAACCGCACTTTCCGATGAAGAAGTCATTTATCAGGAAGCACAGGGCCATCTATATTATGTATCCTATGCCCTCACCGATGGCAGTGGACACCTCACGATTGCCACCACAAGACCTGAAACCATTTTGGCCGATACGGCTTTGTGTGTGCATCCGGAAGACCCACGCTTTACCCATGTCATCGGGAAAACGGTAAAAGTGCCCCTGACGTCAAGAGAAATTCCGGTGATTGCCGACCCGTATGTGGATCCCGAATTCGGTACCGGCTGCCTGAAAGTAACGCCGGCGCATGATCCCAATGACTATATGCTAGGCGAAAAACATCAGCTTGACTTCATCGATATGTTTGAAGCCAACGGAACCGTTGCCCCAACCGTAGATCACTATGTGGGCATGGACCGTTTTGAGGTACGAAGCCAAATTGCAAAAGATTTGGACGCCAAAGGCCTGCTCGTAAAAAAAGAACCCATTGTACACCAGGTGGGATACAGTGAACGCACTCGCGTACCCATTGAACCCAGGGTTTCTTTACAATGGTTTGTAAATATGAAAGCCTTTATGGAAAAACATCCGGAAGTGCTTACTTCTGTAATGGATGGAACCATTGCCTTTCACCCGCCCAAATTTAAAAATACCTATCGCCACTGGATAGAAAACATCAAAGACTGGTGTATTTCCAGACAACTTTGGTGGGGTCAACGCATACCCGCATGGCATGCACGAGACGGGAAAGTATTTGTCGCCAAAACCCGTGAAGAAGCCTGGGCGGAAGCCTCGGCACATTATCCCGGGAAAGACGAAACATGCCTTCATCAGGACGAAGACGTTTTAGACACTTGGTTTTCCTCATGGCTTTGGCCCATCTCTGTTTTTGACGGGTTTAAAAATCCGGAGAATCCGGACATTCGTTATTATTATCCAACAGCCGACCTGGTGACCGGACCAGACATTTTATTTTTCTGGGTGGCCAGAATGATCATGGCCGGCTACGCTTTTACAGGCAAGGCACCATTTAAAAATGTCTATTTCACCGGCATTGTTCGGGACAAACAAGGGCGAAAAATGTCTAAGCAGCTTGGCAATTCGCCCGATGCCCTCGCCCTGATAGACCAATATGGCGCCGACGGTGTGCGGGTTGGACTTTTGATGAGTGCTGCCGCTGGAAACGACTTACTTTTCGACGAAAGCCTCTGCGGACAGGGACGCAATTTTGCCAATAAAATTTTCAACGCGGCCAAACTCATTTCCGGATGGGAACCGGCCGATATTCCAGCCGATGAAGCCGCTAAAATGGCCATGAAATGGTATGAAGAACAATCCAATCTGGCGCTGTTGGAGATTGAAGAACATTTTGAAAAATTCCGGATTTCAGATGCCCTGACCACCACCTACAAGTGGGCCTGGGACGATTTCTGCGCCTGGTATTTGGAATGGGTAAAACCCGCTCATGGTGCACCCATGTCCCGTGAAGTTTGGGAAGCGACCCGCCAACATTTCTCTCGTTTATTGCGCGCTTTACACCCCTTTATGCCTTTCATCACCGAAATGCTTTGGGAAGATTTAGGTCTTGCGACAGAAGGCGGGGCACTGGTACATGCATCATGGCCGGAAACGCAACCACGCACCACCACCTATACAGAACCTTTTGAATGGATGAAAGAAGCCATTGCCGGCGTGCGCCAGTTCCGTCAGAAACAAGGAATTAGCCCCAAAGAAAAGCTGACCCTATACATTCAAACGGAACAGCAACCATGGCCCAAAGCGTGGAATCCTGTTTTGGAAAAACTGGCCGGCATCGAAACGCCTGTAGAAACCAGCCAAATGGAAGCCCAATGGTCTACTTTTCTAGTGAAACAATGGCAAATGGGACTTCCTTCCACCACGTTTAATCCGGAAGAAGAAAAAACCAAAATTCAGGAAGAACTCTCTTATCTCGAAGGCTTTTTGAAAAGTGTGCAACAAAAATTGAGCAATACCCGTTTTGTGGATGGTGCCCCTGAACAAGTGGTGGCCAACGAACGGAAAAAAGAAGCCGATGCCTTGGCCAAAATTCAAAACCTGAAGGCGGCCCTCGAGAATTTATCTGCCTAAACAAATGCCCTTGATGAAATCCATGCCCAACCCCATTACCTATGATATCTGAATGGCTGGCCTATTGGATTCAACAAGTGCCCCAAGACCCAACATTGCAAGCGGGTGTTGGTGGCAGCGTCGTAGTTTGGGTGCTGTGGAAAAGTCTGGCCTATTGGTGGAGCGGTTTCAAACGCTTTCCGGGCGCACTTTTCACCGCATTCATAGGAACAGCTTTGGCCGCAGCCTTGGTCGTTTTCGGATGGAACGAATTGGCGGCCCGGTTTCCCTCTACCCTCTTTGCCGCAGGAGCTTTTCTGGGAGCCAGTGGCGTGTTGGATCTTTTAGCCGTGCTGTTGACAAGTAAAGGGAAAAAGATAGGTTCCGGATGGCTGGGCGCTTTATTTGCGCTGGTTTGGACGGCCTCCATTCTGTTAGTTAGTATGTTGGTTTCTGTTTTCCCCGTGATATGAAAGGAAAAGTCATTCGTTCCACCGGTAGTTTTTACCAGGTTTTCGTTGATGGCGAAATCATCACGGCTCGTCTCAGCGGCAAAATGCGGCTCGATGCACTGAAACATACCAATCCGGTAGCGGTAGGTGACGAAGTAAGCCTTGGAGAACCCGAAGGACAAGATCCCATGTGGCGGATTCTGGAGGTGATGGAAAGGAAAAATTACCTGATTCGAAAAGCCACCAATCTGTCCAAACAAACCCATATTTTGGCCGCCAATGTGGATCAAATCTTCATTGTGGCCTCCTTGTTCCATCCAAGAACATCCACCGGTTTTATCGACCGAATTTTGGTTTCTGCTCAGGCCTACGGCATTCCGGCCTGCATACTTCTGAATAAAAAAGACTTGCTTTCGGAAGAAGAATGGGAAGAAGTAGCTTACTGGCAAGCGGGATACGAAAAAGCGGGTTATCCATTGATGGTGCTTAGTGCCTTCGACACAGAAGACCTTCATACGCTGCAAGACATGGTGGGCCATAAAACCACCTTGTTTACAGGACATTCAGGTGCTGGAAAAAGCACGCTTTTAAATCATTTGGAACCCGGTTTGGGCTTGCGGACAGGCGAACTTTCCCAGAAACATGGGAAAGGCACCCATACCACCACATTTGCAGAAATGTTTCCTTTGACCAACGGTGGCTGGGTGATAGATACGCCAGGCATCAAGGAATTCGGCCTGCATGGAATGTCGGATGCAGAATTACCGGATTATTTTCCTGAATTTTTCGCATTAAAAGGACAATGTAAGTTTGCCAACTGCGTTCATTTCAATGAACCGGGATGTGCGGTCATCAAAGCCCTTGAAGATGGCGAACTCATGCCAGAAAGATATGCCAATTACCTTCAAATGCGTGAAAGCAACCAGGATGGGTATCGTCGCTAAACACAGTTTTTGGGGCGTTTGGTGGTTGGGCGTTTGGATAAGTGTATCCGCACAAAACATGGTGCTAAATGGTGGCTTTGAAATGTTCAAAGGGCCTGTACCTTGTCAATTTATAAGCCATCCCGGAGAGTTTACCATCAATGGATGGCGGATTCCAACCCGCACTACGCCGGATATTTTTTCTACATTTCTAGACGCCAATTGTCCTAATTACGCCGGACCAGCCAGTTACGAAGAGGTGCTCCCCTTCCGCGGCCAAACCATGATTGGTATTTTTACTTATGGCAGCGCTCCCAACGTGGGCGACTGGCGGGAATATGTGCAGGCAGAACTGAGTATGCCCATGATTCCGGGTAAAAAATATGCCGTGGAGTATTGGGTCCGCATCAAACCCTCCAGTCCCATGGCCAGTGGAAATTTTGGCGTGTATTTTAGCGAAACAAGTTTGCAAACCGACCAATTTACAAGGCTGGCCTTTACACCACATATGGAACATCAGGAAGTGATTACACGCCCCAGATGGGTTCGCATTGCAGACACCATCGAAGCCACGCGCCCCTATAAATTTATGCTCATTGGCAATTTCCGGAGCGACCGTGAAACCCAAAAATCTTCTTATTCCGGAAAAACAGCCCAGCCCAACGATATTTTATACAGCGTGGTGAATCGCGCCTATTACTTTTTAGATCATGTGAATGTGGTGCCGCTAGATCCAGAAGTCGCCGAGCAAGTGAGGCAAATGGAACATCACCGCGACTTCATGACCCAAGTGCATTTCGAGCACGATCGATTCGACCTGATGCCCGACATGAAAGCCCGTTTGGACGCATTGTACGACTTTTTAAAATCGCGGCCCAATACACGCCTCATGCTGGCAGGGCACACCGATTCAGTAGGCACCGACGGCTATAACATGCTTTTATCCGAGCGGCGCACCTATGAAGTACGGCAATATCTTTTGAAAAAATCCTTTCCCGAAAGCCGCATGCTCACCAAATGGTATGGTCCCCATAAACCCGCTGCTTCCAATGCCACACCGGAAGGCCGATATGCCAACCGCAGGGTGAATCTGGAGATTATCCAGTGATTCGGGAAAAAGGAAATCTCGGCTCGAAACAGCAGTTGCCGTTCAAAAACAAATCTGTTATCTTTGGACCGTATGGAAAAAGAAGACAAAAGCAAAGCCGGCTGGAACGGCCTATCCTTCAAGAAAGCGAATTTATTGATCATGTTGGCGGGCGTACTAATGGTGGCCCTTGGTTTTGTTTTAATGAGCGGTGGTGGTTCCGATGATCCTGCTGTTTTTTCACCTGCACTTTTCTCCGCGCAGCGCATTACCATTGCTCCCATTTTGATTATGGCCGGTTTTGCCCTGAACTTTGTGGGCATTATGAAGCGCTAAGCGATTGCCAGACGCATGATGATTTCTTTTCACTGGTGGCAAGCCCTCATTTTAGCCATTGTAGAGGGCATTACCGAATTTTTACCGGTGTCCTCCACCGGGCACATGATTTTGGCTTCCTCGGTCATGGGCATTGCCTCCGACCCTGTGGTAAAACTTTTTACCGTAGCCATTCAGTTTGGCGCCATTTTATCCGTAGTGGTTCTGTACTTTAAACGCTTTACCCATTTTCAGGATATTGGCTTTTATACCCGGCTCTTTGTAGCATTTTTACCCGCAGTCGCTGCCGGATTCCTATTAAAAAAACAGATAGATGCCCTGCTGGAAAACCCATTGGTGGTGGCCATCAGCTTATTTCTTGGTGGCATCATTCTATTATTTGTAGACCGTTGGTTTGCCCATGCAGAAGAAGAAAAAGACCGGCCGGTTTCCACGCTAAATGCTTTACTTACCGGTTGTTTTCAGGTATTGGCCATGATTCCCGGAGTGTCACGCTCCGCGGCCACCATTGTAGGAGGTATGGCTTGCGGCATGACCCGAAAACAAGCAGCCGAATTCAGCTTTTTCCTTGCGGTTCCCACCATGTTGGGCGCCACTTGCAAAAGCCTTTTAGACACGTATCAGGAAACACCCGAATTGCTCAACGCCGACAACCTTGGATTGTTAATTTTAGGCAATTTAGTTGCTTTTGTTGTGGCACTTTTAGCCATAAAAGGTTTTATTTCCTGGCTCACCAAATACGGATTTTACTGGTTCGGCTGGTATCGCATCGGACTGGGCGCCCTCCTACTTACCCTTTATTTCCTGGGCATTGAACTCCAAATCATCGATTAAAACTGCGGACCAGTACCATTTCGAAGAAGGCGAAGTACTTCTTTTCGATAAACCCCTTGGATGGTCGTCTTTTCAACTGGTTCGGAAGGTGAAACATTTATTGCAAGTGCACCTGAATCGGAAAGTAAAAGTGGGGCATGCCGGTACATTAGATCCGTTGGCCACCGGTCTCATGGTCATTTGTACGGGAAAAGCCACCAAGCAGGCCATGAAACTTACCGCCGCCGACAAGGCCTACACGGCCACATTACAACTTGGATTTGAAACCGATTCCTTCGATTTAGAAACCCCTGTGCGGCCATCTGGTTCTTTTGCCCATTTGACAGAAGCCCATATTCAAGAGGTTTTGCGCAGCATGGAAGGTGAACAATGGCAAACGCCCCCTGTATTTTCGGCAAAAAAAATCGACGGGAAGCGCGCTTACAAATACGCCCGCCAGGGTGAAGCGGTCGAAATGCGGAAACAACTCATCACCTTGCACGAGATTGCCCTTTTGTCCTACGCGCCGGACACCGGCATTTTACGTTGTCATATCCGCTGTACCAAAGGCACATATATCCGTTCCTTTGCCCACGACCTTGGCCAAAAGCTAGGATGTGGCGCCCATTTAACGGAACTTCGGCGCACCGCGTCCCATCCTTTTCAACTGGAAAACGCCATGTGCATTGAAGATTTTAAGGCCGCTTTGCCGCCCGCCAAACCAAGAAATACAGACGCCGGAACAAAGCCATAAGCGCCTGCTGATTGCCTTGTTTTTTTATGTATCTTTGCAGGCTAAAATGCCTTTGCACCGCGCATGAAACTTTCGCAATTTCGCTATAAAGAGCCCACGGAGCTCTTTGCCCAATACCCTTCTGAACACCGGGACGAAGCCCGTTTACTCGTTGTAAACCGCAAAACCGGCACCATTGAACACCGAACCTTCAAAGACCTCATTGAATATTTCGATGAAGGTGATGTCATGTTGCTGAACAACACCCGCGTGTTTCCCGCCAGACTCTATGGCAACAAAGAAAAAACCGGTGCCAAAATTGAAGTATTTCTGCTTCGTGAACTGGATGGTACCGCCAAATTATGGGACGTGCTGGTAGATCCGGCGAGGAAAATCCGTATCGGCAATAAACTTTATTTCGGGGAAAACGACGCCTTAGTAGCGGAAGTGATTGACAACACCACCTCCCGCGGCCGAACCCTTCGTTTTTTATTCGATGGCAACCGGGATGAATTCCGCAAACTCCTCGATGAACTCGGACAAACCCCCATTCCAAAATACATTCAACGGGAAGCAGAACCTATTGATCGCGAACGCTATCAAACCATTTATGCTTCTCAGGAAGGCGCTGTAGCCGCTCCCGTAGGCGGATTGCATTTTTCCCGTGAACTTATGAAGCGCATGGAATTGAAAGGCATTAATTTTGCCGAACTCACCCTGCACCTGGGCTTGGGAAGTTATCGCCCCGTAGAAGTAGAGGACCTTACCAAACATAAAGTAGATTCCGAGGAATGCATTATTCCCGAAGCCTGCGCCAAAATTGTAAACGAAGCCATCATGGCCAAGCGTCGTGTTTGCGCTGTGGATACCAGTGTAATCCGGGCCATTGAAACCTCCGTTTCTACTGAAGGTCACTTAAAACCTTTCCAGGGTTGGACCTATAAATTCATTTTCCCGCCGTACCAATTTGCGGTGGCAGATAGCCTCATCACCAATTTCCACCGTTCAGAATCCACCCTCTTTATGATGGTATCGGCCTTCTGTGGATTGGACTTGATGCACGAAGCCTACAAAGAAGCCATTAAAGAAAAGTACCGTTTCCTTTCTTACGGAGACGCCATGCTAATCCTTTAATTCGGCTCGTCCAAAACCTTTTTTCTCATTTTTACATTTCTTTCGCATATACCATTCCCCATGTACCAGGACAGATATCAGCACCACGACTATTACCTGATGGACGAAATGCTTACAGAAGAGCATTTGCTCATCCGTGACACGGTTCGTGCGTGGGTAAAAAAAGAATTGAGCCCCATCATTGAAGATTACGCCCAAAGGGCTGATTTCCCCAGACAACTCATTAAAGGACTGGCCGATATCGGCGCTTTTGGTCCCTATATTCCGACCGAATACGGCGGACAAGGGCTGGATCAAATTGCCTATGGCATCATTATGCAGGAATTAGAACGTGGCGATTCCGGCATTCGTTCCACCGCCTCCGTTCAGTCGTCTTTGGTGATGTATCCCATTTACACTTTCGGTTCCGAAGAACAGCGCAAAAAATACCTTCCCAAACTCGCTACCGGCGAATGGATGGGCAGCTTCGGACTGACCGAACCTAATCATGGTTCCGATCCCGGCAGCATGGAAACCCATTTCAAAGACATGGGAGACCATTATTTGCTGAATGGCGCAAAATTGTGGATTTCCAATTCACCCTTCTGCGACGTGGCCGTTATTTGGGCCAAAAACGAAGAAGGCGTAATTCAAGGACTGATAGTGGAACGCGGCATGGAAGGTTTTTCCACGCCCGAAACCCACGGCAAATGGTCCTTGCGTGCTTCTGCCACCGGAGAATTGGTGTTCGACAATGTGAAAGTGCCTAAAGAAAATCTTTTACCCAATGTTAAAGGACTTAAAGGACCTTTGTCTTGTTTAAATTCAGCGCGTTATGGCATCGCATGGGGCGCATTGGGTGCAGCATTAGATTGCTACGACACCGCTTTGCGTTATGCGAAAGAGCGTGTGCAGTTCGGCAAACCCATTGCGGCTTTCCAGCTTCAGCAGAAGAAGTTAGCCGAAATGATTACGGAAATCACCAAAGGACAATTGCTGGTATTGCGTTTAGGACAATTGAAAAATGAAAATCGCGCCACTCCCGCCCAGATTTCCATGGCCAAGCGCAACAACGTGCATACAGCGCTGACCATTGCCAGGGAAGCGCGTCAGATTCTTGGAGGAATGGGCATTACCGGCGAATATCCGATCATGCGTCACATGATGAACCTTGAGTCTGTAGTGACATACGAAGGCACACACGACATCCATTTGCTGATTACCGGCATGGACATTACCGGCATTTCTGCATTTTCCTAAAAAACCAGTCCCATGAAAAGGTTGCTGTTCATTCCGATTTTAGCATTGTTCACAGCATGTGGAGAGTCAAATTTTGCCATTTCCGTTGTGATGGACGGCGAATTATGGGAAAGTAATCAATATGCCTCGGGCAGAATTACCGATCAGGACGTTTTATTACTAAATGGTTTTAACCGAACCTTTTTACCCGTATCGCTGGCCATTCGGGACTATGCGTATCCAGGAACATATCCATTGGACAGTCTCAACAATTCCTTTTTGTTCGGTTTAAATACCAACAACGGATATTTTTCACGCGAAAGCAAACCCGGATTGGTTACCATTGAATCCTTTACACCAGCGGGAGTTCGTGGCGGCACCATTGTGGGACAGTTCAGCCTCACTGCGTTTAACAATAGCGGAGATTCATTGGTGGTGCGGAACGGAAAGTTTAACGTGACCTTAAGTGAGTAACATCCTATTTTTTGAGGAAGCCGCCTGAAAGGGCGGCTTTTTTTATGTTCAATTCTTTTTATTGTGCAGGGAGAAGGGATTTTAGACGAATCGCTGGCTTGCTATAAAATCACAGGATACAAGAAATAAAAAAAAATGAAATGTTGGAGCATACTTCCAAACCGTAAAAATTGAGTATGAAGTTCTGAAAACACCGCTATGTTAAAAATTAAAATATTTGGACATGTAAAATCTTATAAATCAACACATGGGGAGCAAAATCAAACGACATAATTGGAATGATTCAACCTTCTGAATAAAAAAGATTTTTTCAAATAAACGGCATGAATAAGAAAAATGTCCAAGTGCAATAGAAATATTCATTCCAGTCAACGCCCACAAAGAATTCATAAACCAAAGTAACGAGGATATAATATTCGCAGGAGAATTTTAGTATGGTAATTCCATACGGAAATCAACATTCACTTAAATATTGCCAGCTTATCGCACTTATCAAAAATACTTCAGGAAATTCAAGCGTATTATCATGTAAAAACCTGGTCTACAATTGCTTTCATCATCGGAATGATTTGCATCATCATTTCGGTTGTTCTATTGGAAAAAATGATGTAAACAATATTTAAGAGAGTTTATTTGGGATTGTTGGTGGTTTTTTTGCCTTTTTTGAATTTCTATATCGGCAGGAAATTCTTGACCAAACACCCAAATCAACTTTCAGAAAGTGGCTCATCATCCTCCCTATTCATTGATTTCCACAAAAAAAACTCCCCTGCATGTTGTTCACATCCAGGGGAGTTTCATCCTACCATGTATATCTTACTTTACTTGATGCCGTGCATCCATCTTGTAACCATGGGGCCGAGCAAGAATAGCAATCCACCACAGCCAATAGCCACAAAACCAAGCATCTGGAATACGCTTAGGCCGATGGACAATGATTGCTGACGCAAGCTGGTGATGATTTCGCCGGTTGGGCTCGCCTGAATGCGCGCTTCCATGTCCGGAAGATTCGTGAGTTCTGGGCTTGGCAATGAATCCGACGCAGCCTTGCGGGCCAGGAAATATTCCACATTGATCACTTCTCCCGCAGGCACAGAAACGCTGTCTTTATAATAGGTCCATTCCGTACCCTGGGCATTCAAACTGGAAATGGCCGACGTGCTAACCAATGCTTTTTCAAGGCTCACTGAATCTAAGCTGGCAATAAAAGTTTTGTCGGCAAACAGCACTTTATAGGCCGGATCGGAAAGAGATTCCACAAAAGCATTGTCTTCTACAATCGTTTTCTCCGAAACCGTAGTCAGTTTTGCAATATGCTTTCCGGCCTGGTGGGCAATGGAGGAAGACAGGAACCAAATTCCCATGAGAAACGCCACAATATTGGCCGGACTCAACTTGGTCACCAACGAAAGTCCAACTGGCGAAAGGGTGAGTTCTCCTAACGTATGCAGCAGATAAAGCAAAATCAGTAAAAAGGCCGGCACCAAACCTGCCACGGCATATCCTTTACCCAAAGTAAGTACGAGGAAACCAGCTCCCAATAGTACCAGACCTAAGGCAAATTTATATGGCGCAGAAGGCTCTTTGCCGGAATTCCCCAAAGTAATCCAAAGCCAAGAGAATAATGGCGCAAACAACATGATAAACAATGGATTCACCGACTGAAAGAATGTGGTTGGAATATCAAATCCAAGGAAATTCCGGTTTACATTCCTTTCCGTAAACAAGTTCATGGCAGATCCGGCCAACTCGAAGAACGTCCAGAAAACCGTAGTAAACAGCAATAAAATGACAATTACCCAAATGCGCTGACGCTGAGCCACTTCGTATTTGGTCGATTGAAACAGCAAATAACCTAAAATGAGCACCGCTAAAACGGCCAGACCAATATCTACCACATCATTTTGCTTAATGAGTAACCAAGCCATGGGCACCATCACCAAAGACGTCAGGTAAGGCAACCATTTGTTAGGAAGGCCTTTGAGCATCGGCTTTTGATCTTGCGGAGCATAACCATACGCTTCAAACCAGCCTCTGGATTGGGCCCACATGAAAATGCAAAAGCCCAGGAACATACCGACACCGGCCGTTAGAAAGCCATATTTCCAACCTTCAATTTCCCCAATGGCACCGCAAGTGAGCGGAGTAAGAAACGCTCCGATGTTGATTCCCATGTAGAAAATGGTAAAAGCACCATCTCTGCGTGGATCGCCATCCGGATAAAATTTACCAATCATGCTACTGATGTTGGGTTTGAAAAACCCGTTTCCAATAACCAGAAGCGCCAAACCAATATAAAAAGTGGTTTGATTATCCATAAATAAAGTAAACTGACCTAATGCCATGAGAAGAGAGCCCCAAATAATGGCTTTACGAAATCCCATGATTCTGTCGGCGAACACACCTCCTAAAATGGGCGTGAGGTACACCAGTGCGCCATAAGCACCATAAATACCGTAGGCTTTGGCATCGTCAAATGCGAAACCGCCTTTAATGAGTTCCGAAGTCATATAAAGCACCAGAATGGCACGCATGCCATAATAACTGAATCGCTCCCAAAGCTCCACCATGAACAAGGCAAATAAAGCCTTGGGATGGACTTTTCGGTTCATGAAAATAACAGCTGCCACCCACACGGCCACGGCAGACCACGAGATGAGCATTAATTGATACGCTGGATTCATAGTTTTTCTATTTGTAGATGAACGAAACTAAGAAAAAATGCTTTCTGCCAAGGCACCGAGCCATTTAAATATACAGTACACTCCCCTGATTCAAAA
This sequence comes from uncultured Candidatus Competibacteraceae bacterium, assembly GCA_964578885.1. Lineage (GTDB taxonomy): Bacteria > Bacteroidota > Bacteroidia > CAIKAF01 > CAIKAF01 > CAZRHR01. The sequence goes on from CAZOEO010000003.1 coordinate 108,525, forward strand.
CCAAAAGACTTTCCGCCAACCAGCAAAAGGCAATAAAAAGAAATCTTTTAAAGTCATTGAAAAACAAATACATAAATCCTTTTAACCCATAAAAAAAGGGAGTTGGTTCAAAAAAATAATAGCCTCCGGATTCGGGGGAAAAAATAAGACGCTATTTTTGAAACATGCAAGCTCCTCAAGAGATTCGTGTGTGTCATGTTATATGAAGCCCGAATTTTTTCTGTTTGCATGCACTTGGTTGGCATCAACCCACCCATTTCAATCAAAAATCTTTGCCATACCGCATGGCAATCGTTTAAGGAAAGAACCCCATGGCAGCAAAACATCCCAAAGCCCTACCCTTCCTGTTTTTATCTGAAATGTGGGAAAGGTTCGGCTTTTACCTCATGCTTGGTATTTTCACTTTGTATCTTAAAGATGCGAGCGATGGCATGGGCATGGAGGAACGAGAGGCCTCCGATTTGTATGGAACTTTTATTGCACTGATTTATCTCACCCCTTTTGTGGGCGGTCTGCTGGCAGATCGGTGGCTTGGCTACCGTAAATCCATCATCATTGGCGGCATCTGCATGGGTGCAGGTTACATCATTATGGGCATCCATAACTTGGCCGCTTTATATGTAGGCATGACCCTTGTGATTTTGGGTAATGGCTTTTTTAAACCGAACATTTCGGCCCTGCTTGGCAACCTTTACAACACGGAAGCTTATAAACCCAATAAAGACGCCGGATTCAACCTGTTTTACATGGGCATCAACATCGGGGCCTTTATTTGTAATTTTTTCGGCGCCGCTTTATACCATGCGTTTGGATGGAATTGGGCTTTTTTCGCCGCAGGCATTGGGATGTTTCTGGGAGTGATTGTGTTTATGTTCGGTTATGGCACCTATGCCGATGGGGATGTGGTAAAACCCGCAAGGCCCGGAGAGATGGGTTTGGGAAAAATCCTGCTGGCCACGCTAGGCCCCAGTTTTGCTTTCGGCATTTTAGGTTGGTTGATTCCCGGAAACCTGTTAGGCTCCGATTCTACGGACGCGTTTATTTTCGGCGCCTTGCCCGTGGTGGGATTTTTTGTGCTGCTTTTGTTAAAATCCGAACCCGAAGAAAGAAAACCATTGGCTGCCATGTTGTCCATCTTCGGCGTGGTAATTATTTTCTGGGCCGTTTTCAAACAAAATGGCAGCGCCCTGACCACTTGGGCCGACCGCTATACCGACCGAGAAATTGCGCCGGCCGTGGAACCCCTGGCCGAAACCCTCATGTTGGCACAGGTGGTGACGGCCAAAGCCGACAGTTTTCCAGTGTACGACGCACAGTTTCGTACCACCAAAGTAAATGGCGTATTGGTCAAAACCGAATCACAGCATCCTTATTTGCAGAATTTACCCGAGGAAAAAAAACCGATTGGGGACGCCAGTTTAAAATTATACGCCACCAATTTATACCAGTCTGTGAACCCTTTTTGGGTGATTTTACTTACCCCGGTGGTGGTGGGATTTTTCGGCTTTTTGCGCAGACGGGGAAAAGAACCTTCCACACCCAGTAAAATTGCCTTGGGCCTTTTGATTTCCGCCCTTTCCGCTTTGGTTATGGTAGGAGCCGTATATGCGAGTGAAAATGGCGCCATGAAAGCCAGCCATTGGTGGTTAATCAGTTCCTATGCCGTGATTACCGTGGGCGAGCTCTGTTTGAGTCCCATGGGACTTTCGTTGGTATCCAAACTTTCTCCGCCAAGATTGGCCGCCGTGATGATGGGCGGTTGGTTCCTCAGCACCTCCATTGGCAACAAACTTTCCGGCGTGCTTAGCGCCCTTTGGGACACCTACGAGCATAAAGACCAATACTTTTTACTGAACTTTTTCCTCCTTTTCGGCGCGTTTCTTTTGATCCTTCTGTTTATCCGTTGGCTCAACAAAATTTTTAAAGAGTACGCCGGTTAACGCCATTTCCCATGCAAAACCAATCTAAAACCCACTTTTCACGTCCTGGTTGGGCGGTGTTCGTCCTGTTTGTCCTGATTTCCGGCTTTTTTACGTTTAAACAAGCTTTGAATCCGGACCGTCCCACCACCGGGTACGACGAACGCATGTGGACCTCCGCTTCCATTGCCTCCTATCACATGGCCACCGGACACGTGCGGCACACCCAAACGCTGGACAATTGGTTTCCCTCGTATGCCTGGCGCCATCAAGTGAATGTGTTCACCGGAGAATCCTGGACCCAGTTTAATCCCGACACCATTCGATTTCCCTACGATTTCGTAACCTTGGAAGAAGTGAACCAGGGCAATTCCATCGTCGTAAAATTCGATACCTTATTGTTTCCTCGCAGCCAATTTCAATGGTTTGATAAAGATTTGTGGACCTTTGGCTGGAAAGCACCCAACTTGGGAAAATATGTTATGGGCGCATGGCTTTCATCGACCAACGACGTGTCCCCCCAAGGATATTTCATCTATGAGGACGACAAAGGAAATCCGAGTTCCGCCCCTTTCGCCAATCCACCCGCCGACCTGATTCGACAGGCCCGCATTCCCAATGCATTGCTCACCATCAGCATAATGGTGGTTGTATTTTTACTTGGTTGGCAACTCGACCATTGGGTGTCCGGCTTGGCCGCAGGCCTCTATTTGTTGCTAAATCCCGTATTTCTCCAAGTAAACACCGCCGTGGGGCTGGATTCTTTTGTTACCTTTTTCATGTTGCTGTCGCTGTTGTTGCTGTGGCGGCAACTAAGATCTTTAACAGAAAACACCTCTTGGAAAAGTTGGCTTCCACTGGCCTTGTGCTCCGGATTGGCCATGGGTGCATCCATTAGCAGCAAGCTAAATGGCGGGATGGCCATGGTGATTGGCGCAGCGGGCTTCCTTTGGGTGGCGTATCAGCATAAAGACAAGATGAAAGCCTTTTGGAAGCCTTGGATGGGCGCAGGAGCCGTTACCGTGATCACCGCTTTGGTGTTGTTTTGGAGTTTAAATCCCCAAATCCAGCAGCAGCCGGTGGCTTCCGTAAAAGCCTTACGCGAATCCGTGGACGATTATTTTGAAAAAAGGGCCAATATTCTCACTGTGAATCAGTTTTCTGACCGGATGCAAGCGATCGTTACCCAGATGAATGCAGCCCAGGCCGAAGGCAAATTGGCACCCGAGCAAATCAATCCACTGTTGGCTCCCCTCATCAAATTGAGTCAAGAATTGCAGCAAAACAACCAAGGCGACCGTTTTCATAAGTCCGCCCCAAAATATTGGAAAAGGTTGGAGGAGATCCAAGCGCAGATAGCGGCCGCCGGCGTAAAAGACCTTCCGGCACCCAAGCCCTTTTACGATTGGGTGGTCATCAAAAATGAGTTTTTACCTTCCGTGAAGTTTAGCACCTGGCGCACCTTGATTACGCCCGAACAACCCGAGTTATATTATGGAACATGGGGGCTTTTACCCGGTTTGTTGGCAACACTTGGCGGCAAAGATTTACCTTCCTACGCGACCATTCCTTACAATCCCCTGGATCTACTTTGGGTGTTGGCGGGTATGTTTGCCCTTTTCATGGGTCTAAAAACCAAGCCGGACCAACACTTAGGCTTGGTGCTTTTCGCCATGGCCACCCTCTTGGTCTGGGTTGGAAACGTACAGTTTTTGTGGAACGACTGGGCGCGCTATTTCACACCGTTCCTCCCCTATTTTGGCTTATTGGGCGGACTTTTCGTGGGATGGCTCCGCCGGAAATTTGGTAAAGTGTAGGGTTGGACATTCGGTTTGGAGGGGTTTGGAGTTTCGGTAATGGAAGTCTGTTTTGTCATGGGGCAAGGCTCACACGACAACGACCCATTCATCAATAATGAATTATCAGCAAGAACTTCATGGCATTTTCGACCTTTAAAAGCCAGCTTTCTGGACAACGAAAACGTTTAAATGGTGCCGAAATATTCCATGGCAGTATTTCCGACAACCTCAATGGGCAACCATCACAAGAAACGCTACTGGTGACCATTCGACTTACAACGAATGAATACGGACAAGTATCAATGGATGAAGGAAACATTCTATTTTCAGAAATAGTACATATGGACTTCAACTCTGATTGACAAGCATACTCGTTTGGTGACGAAGGATTTTTTATCATCACAGGTAAAGTCAGGTGAAATTGGAAGTGATGAAGTAAAATTTACACAAGCATCACTTACCTGGCCATGCAAGAGGCATCAAGGGAGTATACTTACCTTCACAGGGATTTCCTTACCTTCGCGGCATGGGAAAAAAGAACAAACCACCTGTCGTGTTGGAACAATTAATGGTCACCGACCTGGCCGCAGAAGGCAATGCCCTGGCCAAACATGAAGGCAAAGTGATTTTTTTCCCGTTTGGTGCGCCCGGTGACGTGGTGGACGTTCAGGTATTTCGGTCGAAAAAAGATTGGGCCGAAGGAAAAATCGTTCAGATACACAGCCCCAGTCCGGATAGGGTCCGTCCGGTTTGCAGCCATTTTACCCATTGTGGCGGCTGCAAGTGGCAACATTTACCCTACGAAATCCAAGCCAGTTACAAGGAAAGACAAGTCTTGGATCAACTTCAACGGGTTGGGAAAATTTTTCCAAAACAAGTGTTTCCGGTGGTGCAAGCCCAGCCCGTTTATGGATATCGGAACAAAGTGGAGTTTTCCTTTTCCACGGGACGTTGGAAAACTTCTGCGGAAATGGATCAGCCCCATGAAGGCCCCACGGACGCTTGTGGATTTCATGCGCCGGGCCGGTTCGATAAAGTGTTGGAAATAGAGTATTGTCACCTCACGGATGAGGTCACCAATGCGATTTTACATTTTACCCGCGATTTTGCGCGTACGCATGGCTATGCCTTTTATGATCCTCGTGCCCAAACCGGGGTGATGCGCAACTTGCTGTTCCGGCAAACCACCACCGGCCAACGCATGGTGGTCGTGATTTTCGGACCACAAGCCACCAAAGAACAGATTGACGCCTTGATGCAGGCATTAGAAGTACAATTCCCCAACCTCACCAGTTTGTTATATACCCAGAACAACAAACCCAACGATGCGCTGGCCGGACTGAATTTCGACGTGTGGAAAGGTTCCATGACCATCGAAGAAGAAATGGAAGGCTTGTATTTCAGGATTTCGCCACCCAGCTTTTTCCAGACCAACAGTTACCAAACCCTGGCTTTGTATCGCAAGGTTCGGGAGCTTGCCCAACTCACCGGAGTTGAAAAAGTCTATGATTTATACACGGGTACCGGTACCATCGGGCTGTTTTTGGCGCCCCATGCCAAAGAAGTGATTGGCATTGAATATGTGGAAGAAGCCGTGGCAGATGCAGCGAAAAATGCCGAACGAAATGGCATTTCCAACGCGAAGTTTTTTGCCGGCGACATGAAAGACGTCTTGTCGTCTGAATTTGTGGCGACCCATGGCCGTCCGGATGTGGTGATTACCGATCCGCCTCGCGCTGGAATGCACACCAATGTGATTGAACGGATTTTAGACATGGCTCCCGATCGCGTGGTGTACGTGAGCTGCAATCCGGCGACGCAAGCAAGGGACCTGGCGCTGATGGATGCGGCTTATGAAGTCGTGGCCATTCAGCCCGTGGATATGTTTCCACACACCCATCATATTGAAAACATTGCCGTTTTAGAAAAAAGAAAATGACCAAAGAAGAACGTATTCTGGCGGCCTGGCAGCAGCGTGAATTGCTGCAGGAATCGGCGTATCGCAGTGCCGTAGAAGATATTATGGCCGGGTTGGATGCCGGTGAACTTCGGGTGGCCAAGCCCACTGAAACCGGTTGGGAAGTGCAGGAAACGGTGAAAAAAGCCGTTTTGCTGTATTTCGGGATTTGTCAGATGGAGGTGATGGAAGCCGGCCCTATGGAATTTTATGATAAAATGCCATTGAAACGTGGATATGCCCAATTGGGTGTACGCGTGGTTCCGCACGCCGTAGCGCGCTATGGTTCGTATTTGGCGCCGGGCGTGATCATGATGCCCAGTTATGTGAATATTGGCGCGTATGTGGACGAAGGCACCATGGTAGACACCTGGGCCACCGTGGGTTCCTGCGCACAAATTGGAAAAAGGGTGCATTTGAGTGGCGGCGTGGGCATTGGCGGTGTTTTGGAACCGCTGCAAGCTGCGCCGGTCATCATTGAAGACCACGCTTTTATTGGGTCACGCTGTATAGTGGTAGAAGGGGTTCGGGTGGGTGAAGGTGCCGTATTGGGTGCCAATACCGTACTCACCGCTTCCACCAAAATAGTGGATGTAAGTGGTCCGGAACCTGTGATTCATCAAGGTTATGTACCGCCGCGCTCCGTGGTGATTCCCGGAAGCATGCCCAAAACATTTGCTGCCGGAACATTTCAGGTACCCTGTGCGTTGATTATCGGGCAGCGTAAAGCCTCCACAGATGTAAAAACCTCTCTGAATGACGCACTCAGAGATTTTCAAGTAGCCGTATGAGCAACGCCGTTTGGACCAACATGGACGCCCGTGACCGCATTTACCTGATTGGGTTTATGGGCGCGGGAAAAACTACCCGGGGAAAAGAAATCAGTACCCTTTTGGGTTACGGCTTCGTGGACATCGACGATTTGGTCGCCGAAGAAGCGGGCATGACCATTCCTGAAATTTTCGCCAAACATGGGGAAAGCTACTTCCGCCAATTGGAATGGAAAGTCTTGCAGCGCACCCTGATTTTAGGAAGAACCGTGATTTCCACAGGTGGTGGAACACCTGAAATTCCGGGCGCCATGCATTGGATGAACCGCAATGGTTGGACCGCATACATCAAAACGTCCGAAGAAGTGCTAATCGATCGTCTTATGAAGGACCATCGTCCTCGTCCGATGTTGGGCGAAGGCAGAAGCATGGATACGGTTGAAAAAATTCAAACGTTGTTTCGTCGGCGGGAACCGCTGTATCTGCAATCCAGGCAGATTCTGCTGAATCACTGATTTTAGGTGGCCTGTTTCCTTTGAACAGGATGTAAAAGCGGTTGAAACCACGTGGCGACAAGGGCGACGGGTTCTTGTCCGGTGTGCGCGCCAGGGGGCGAAGTGGAAAGCCCGGAACGCAGTGAGGACTTGGAACAAAGCACCCGGTACCGCCGGTCAGGCGTTTGTGATGGAAGGATTTGGATGGGCGGTAGGCGCCCAAAAAATGAAAATAATTTAGGTATGGATACGGCGGACGGCGTACACGTCCATGGGTTGCATTTTTCCCTTAAGTGGCACACAACCAAGGAGTTCCTCCTTGAAATTTGGGGGGAATTGTAATTTCTCCATCAGGGGACCGCTCACGATGAGGTCGGTTTTGTAAGTGGCGCAGACTTCTTCCAGGCGTGACGTGGTGTTGAGTACGTCGCCGTTGTACACAATTTCTTTGCGGATGTCGCCGATGAGGGCCACCACGACCGGACCTACGTGGAGTGCGGCGCGGAAGGGCGGCGTCATTCCGTGTTTTTCGATAAAGTAGGCGCGATTTTTTTCGATGGCGTCGGAAATGTCGAAAAAGCATTTTACGCAGCGGCTATCTTTTATGCCTTTTGCTTCGGGCCAGCAGATGATGATTTGGTCGCCGACATATTTGTAGATTTCGCCTCGATTTTCGAGAATGGGTCGGGAAACGGCGTGGAAAAAATCGTCCAGAAAGGCGTAGTACCGGGTGTCGCCCATTTGTTCGGTGATGGTGGTGGAAGCTTTGATATCCAGGAACATCACTACGGTTTGCTGGACTTTAGGTTGGTGGTAAAATCCGAGCAGATACTTGCGGAATACGCCGTCGCCAAGCAAATCGTCCAACTGAAATAGAAAAACGATGATGATGGAGCTTTTATAGGATTCCAGCATCAGGGAAAGGAACTCGCGATTGAGGTATTGTGCCACGGAATTTCCTCCCGGGCCATACCAAATGACCAGCCCCAGCGTCAGAAAAAACAGAATAACCACATAAATGGCCAGGGTATACGAGATGGATTTGAGAATGAGTCCTACCAGAAAATGGGTGCGCCGCAAAAATTCACGATACACAAAAAGTTCCAGCAATCCGGTCATGAATCCGGCGACAAATCCCACGCCGGGATAGGTGGGCAACCATTGTCCGGAACTCACCATGGGCACGGAGGATAGAGCCAGCCCCAGCAATCCGGCTTTAAAGCAGTTGCCCCATCGGCGCGCGTCGTAAACGGTCATGTAAAAAGGCGATTAGCCGATGTTGTGAAACACTTCGGTCACATCGTCGTCGTCTTCGAAACGTTCCAGCATTTTTTGGAGTTCTTCCATTTGTTCATCATTGAGCTCAACGGTATTGAGTGGAATGCGTCGCAAGCTGGAATTGAGTACTTCTACGCCCATGGTTTCGAGGGCATGTTGCATTTTTCCGAAATCTTCGAAAGCGGTGTACACGAAGATGGAGCCATCGTCTTCACCAATGTCTTCAGCGCCGTAATCGATGAGGGCCAATTCTAATTCTTCGAGGTCTTGGTCGGTGGCTTTAATTTCGAACACGCCTCTGCGGTTGAAAAGAAAATCCAGGGAGCCGCTGGTTCCGAGAGATCCGCCGCCCCGGTTGAAGTACATGCGGATATTGGCCACGGTGCGTGTGGGATTATCGGTGGCGGTTTCTACCACAATGGCAATGCCGTGTGGGCCGTAACCTTCATACACGACTTCTTGGAGGTCTGCATCTTGTTTGTTGAAGGCACGGTGAATGGCTGCTTCGATGCGGTCTTTGGGCATGTTCACGGCCTTGGCATTCTGAATAATGGCCCGGAGTTTCGTATTGGTTTCCGGATCGGGACCTCCTGCCTTTACGGCGATAGAGATTTCCTTTCCAAACTTGGTGAAAAGCTTGGAAACCTTGTTGTTACGCGCAAAAATTTTGTGCTTTCTTTTTTCGAAAATCCGTCCCATACGTCAAATGAATGAGGAACAAAATTAAGGTTTTCCTTGGATTTTTTTAAAGGAATCCCAAACACAATAATGCGCCCACACCTAAGAGCACAAAACCTACAATGTATTGAAGTAGAGAAATGGACAGGATGTTGAGCATCCTCTTTCCAAGCAAGGCGGAGGCAGCGGCGGCGCAGACCGCCACCACAATGTCATCGACGTATTCCCAACGGGTCTCTGTGATGAGCGTTTCTGCATACCTGAACATGCGTACGAAGTCGGCCAAAATGGAAATCCAAATCATGGTGGCGATGTACGTCGCCGGAGAAATCTGGGTTCTCACCAGAAAAAGTGCACGAAAAGCACCGTGCGTACCGGACAAGCCGCCCAACAAACCGGCGGCCACGCCACTAGGCGTAATCCAATCAGAAGAAAAAGAAAAGTTAGACCAACGCGGCAGCAAAGTAAGGAAGGCCGACATCAGGAGTAAACCTCCGAGGACAGCATCGAGTAGGAAAATACTCCTTTCTGTTCCCAACCAAGAATGGGTAAAAATGGGTTCATTCCACGCCAATTGTCGCAGAATCCAACTACCTAATGCAGCAAAGATTAAAGCGGGTATTCCGAATCGAACAAACAGGGTTCCATTAATTTCTTTCCGGAGAAGGGACAAACGAAAACCATTGGTGGTCAGATGCACCAGTCCCGAAAGGGACACCGCATAATCAATCGGAAAAAACCAGGCCAACAGCGGAGTCATGAATAGGGCGAACCCAAAGCCCGAGAAAAAGGTGACCAGGCCAATCAAAAAACTACATAATCCAATCCAAATCACCTCCATCTCAATCACCCATGTTTTTGTACCTGCCAGCAGGAAAATTTAGAGCGGGCAAATCTAAGGACACAAATGCATTCTCCAACTATTTCAACAACATTTTTCATGTTTTAACACATCTATCCTACAATGTAGAAAAATTCCTGTAATTAAATAATCATCAACAAAAAAGGCGTCGTTTTCAGACGCCTTTCCTTCAAATGCAAGTCTGAATTTATCTCTTACTATTTACAAAACGGGTAAGATCTGTTTTACTGGAATCAAAGGAAAACACATCGTTCACTTTGAAGTAATCAGTGGGATTAGTACAAAAATCATAGGCAAACTTAGCCAAATCCAGTCGAGATGAATCAAAAGAGAATAATCGGCAAAGCTCCATGATTTGATTCACGGTAAAGCATTTCTTGGCTTGCAAAATGCTTTTGGCCTGGGTAAGCCGACTGGCATCGAAGCTCACTTTCTTCAAACTCGCCAAAATGTCATTGAAATCTTGCACGCTCACACTGCAAACCGGTGCTGCAGGCGGAACCGGAGGAGGATTCGGCGTATTTACGCCTCCGGGTTGTCCGTTCAGAAAACGGGTAAATTCCTGTCGTACATTATTCAGCGTAAATAAATACTGGCATTGCTCAAACTGTTCCACATCAAAGGTGGTGTTGTACATGCTGCGCACAAAATCTAAACGTTGCGATTCGCTCTGAATCAACGTAGCCAAACGCATGATTTGCCCCACGGAGGCACATTTTCCTACCACCCGACCTCGCAAAGCACTCATCCGGTTGGCGTCGCCGCTTAATGAAAAAACAGCTTGTGCCGTTTCTTCAAATACAAATTGGGTCATGGGCTCCATGCACATGGTTCTTCCCAGATAATCTGCCACATTCGGATAAGGCAAATTGGGAAACGACAAAGCGGGTGCGGGCGGCGGCGGCAACACTGGCGTGGTGGGCTGCGTGGGTGTCGGGGTAATCACCACCGTTCCATGCCGCTGATCCTGCACATAATCATGCAAACGCATCACCATGCTCAAACTGCCGAAACCATCATAGACGTCATAAAAATTAGCCTGGTCGGTTACACGCGGCCACACCGCAACAGCCACAGAATATTTATCCTGATCGTCGGCCAATAAAACTAGAAGTTGTTTCACCTGGGCAGAAGACACGCATTGATTGGTGGTAAAATTCCTCACCATGTTCAGCCGGCGAGATTGATCCGGCATGGCAGAAATTTGCTGCACTCGCTGCTGAAACACGGCGTTCGATACGGGCAAGGTGCAGGGCGATTGGGCTTGCACCCCCATCCAGCTTGCACAAATGGCGACTAAGGTAACATGCTTAAAATCCATCGTTTTAATATTTTTTACAAAACATTTTCAATTATTGTGCCGAAAATTAAGACGGGTTTCGGGTTTCATTCCATGTTTGATATTGGATGCTTCGTTCGGGCCATTCGGCAGGTGGCGCTTGCAAAGGCTCCACTTCCCGCAAGCCATTCCGACATTGGTCCGGCAACTGCTGATACAAGGCGGTACCTTTCGTTTTCCAGGAAATCATGTGATCGCTCACTTCCTTGATGATTTTGGCGGGATTTCCTACCACCAGAGATTTCGGCGGAATATCCATATCGGCCGGAACAAAAGCCAGGGCACCGATGATGCTGTTGGCGCCCACTTTCACCCGATCCATCACCACCGCATTCATGCCCACCAACACATTTTCGCCAATTTCCGCACCATGAATCACAGCGCCATGCCCAATATGCGCGCCTTGTCTCAAATGTACCGCTACCCCGGGAAACATGTGCACCACGCAGTTTTCCTGAATATTACATCCATCTTCCACAAAAATACCACCCCAATCGCCGCGCAACACGGCACCAGGCCCCACATACACTTTATCACCAAGGACCACCTGCCCAATCACCGTGGCCTGCGGATGCACAAAAGCTCCGGGATGCACCACCGGAATAAAATCTTCGAACGCAAAAATCATGGAAAAAAAATTCTGATTGTTAATAGGTCGTTAACTGGGGCGCTTATCCGTCTACAGCTGCTACTCCTCGTTGGCCGACTGGCAAATCCGGGGCTGTGGGGTCTTCGTACCTCAGCCTCCTCGCCCACGGCATTGCAGGCCGGCCTCCTGCGGGGTATTCGCCTTCGCCGGGCGCCGACATCCGTCCGAATTACACTCTTTCCAACACGACAGCATATCCTTGTCCCACGCCAATGCACATGGCACAAAGCGCGTATTTTTTTCCGGATCGCTGCAATTCACGGGAAGCGGTGAGCAACAAACGGGCGCCCGTCATGCCCAGTGGATGCCCAAGCGCAATGGCTCCGCCGTTTGGATTTAATCGTGAATCATCATCTGCTATGCCCAAAGTACGGGTGCAAGCCAGGGTCTGAATGGCAAATGCCTCATTGAATTCAAGCAAATCCATGTCGTCCAGCGTTAATCCCGCACGTTTCAATGCCAATCTGGACGCTTCCACCGGCCCAATGCCCATAACACCGGGTGCGACGCCTGTAACGGCAGAAGCCGCCATGCGGCTGAGCGGCTTTAATCCGTAATCCGCTACGGCCGTGCCGGAAGCCATGAGCAAAGCAGCCGCTCCGTCATTTAATCCGGAAGCATTTCCGGCCGTGACAGTTCCATCTTTTCGGAAGGCCGCTTTTAATCGTGCCAAGCCCTCCAGGGTAGTTTCCGGCTTGATGAATTCATCCTGCTCCACCCATTTGGGATCACCCTTTTTCACGGGAATTTGCACCGGAATTATTTCTTCTTTGAAAATGCCGGCGGCTTGTGCCCTGGCAGCTTTTTGCTGCGAAGCAAGGGCAAAAGCATCTTGGTCCTCCCGACTTACGGATACCAGCGTTTGTAAATTTTCTGCCGTTTCGCCCATGGCCTCTGTGCCATATTGGGCTTGTAATGCCGGATTAATGAAGCGCCAGCCAAAGCTGGTATCGAACATCTGCGCATCGCGGCCAAAGGCGGTACTGGTTTTGGAAATCACCCAAGGTCCGCGGGTCATATGCTCTACCCCACCGGCAATCACCAAATGGGCTTCACCGGATTTAATGGCCCTGGTGGCCTGCACGGCGGCCGACATTCCGGAAGCACAAAGCCGGTTCACGGTTTCACCCGGCACGGTAACGGGTAATCCAGCCAACAATAATGCCATGCGGGCTACATTCCGATTGTCTTCTCCGGCCTGGTTGGCGCATCCCAAAATCACATCATCAATGCGATCCGGGGGAACGGAAGTCTGCCTTTGCATCAACTCCCGGATGACACCTGCGGCTAAATCGTCTGCTCTCACTGTAGATAAGGCACCTCCAAAATTGCCAATGGGTGTGCGTACGCCATCTATGATATAAGCTTGTTCCATGATATTTTATTCGTTCGTTTCTGAAAACCAATTCTTTCCTGTTCTAAACACGGTTCCTTTAAACAAAGCCACCGTTTTCTGATCGCTGGTGCGCACTATGGTAACCCTGTACCGGGCAAATGTTTTGGCACATTGTTCTTCTACGGCCTCTGCACGCAATTCATCGCCAACAAAGGTGGGGGCGGTATGGGAGATGGACGTTTCTACCGAAACACATTGAACGCCATGGCCATTGGCCGCGAAAGCAAGACATGAATCGGCCAGTGCATAGGAAATGCCACCATGAGCCATGTGAAAACCATTGAGCATGTCGGGTTGTATCACCATTTGAAGGACACAATGCCCGGGTCCGGTTTCCAAAACCTGTATGCCCAACCATTTAGAAAAGGCATCTTCCTGCATCATGCGGGTCACCACCCTTTCGCTGAGATTATGCATGAAAAAAACGTTCTCCGTTTTGTTGCATCCAGCGAAGCAAAGGCGAAGCACGATAGCGGTCTTCGTGATAAAGTTGATACAACATATCCAATTGTTTCAGCAGTTTATCTGCACCCCATTCGTCGGCCCATTGCAGTAATCCTTTGGGATAGTTCACTCCAAATTGCATGGCCCAATCGATTTCCTGAGCCGAAGCGATGTTGAGATAACAAGCATCGGCGGCTTCGTTCATAAGCATGGCCAGAATGCGTTCCTGAATAAAGGTGGCTTTTTCCTCAGATAAGGTTATTTCTTCTTCAGTGGCCCTTGGATAGGAATAATATCCTTGTCCGGTTTTCCGTCCCAGCCGACCTGCTTCTACCAATCGTTTTTGGGTAAAAGAGGGGCGATATCTCGGATCAAACCAAAATTCCCGGAAGACAGATTCCGTAACCGCGAAATTCACATCGTTTCCGATGAAATCCATGAGCTCAAACGGTCCCATTTTAAAACCGGCTTTTTTCATGGCGGCATCTATTTCATGGAAATTCGCCAATCCTTCCTCATAAATTCGGAGGGCTTCTCCATAAAATGGTCTGGCGATTCTATTCACGATAAAGCCTGGAGTGTCTTTGGCCAAAACGGTAATTTTTCCCCAGGCTTTCATTTGTTCGGCGACCTGTTCGGCCAATCCGGGTCGGGTGGCCACTCCGGGAATAATTTCCACCAGCTTCATCAACGTGGCGGGATTAAAAAAATGGACACCCAGAAAACGTTCCGGCTTTTTGAGTACGGCACCCAAAGAGGCAATGCTCAAAGAAGAGGTATTGGAAGCCAAAACAGCATCTGGTGCCACCACCATTTCGATGCGTCGGAACAAATCCGATTTTATGTCCTTTTGCTCTACAATGGCCTCAATAACCAAATCGCAACCGGCCATGCCCTCTGGACTGGTGGTTATTTGAATATTTTGTAGGATTACATCGGCTTTTTCACGGCTAAGTTGCCCTTTATCTATGGATTTCTGGAGATTGGCGGCAATGCGTTCCAGCAATTTATGATTGGGATTGGCGTCCCATCCGATGACTTTGCATCCTGCGCGAGCCGCAACTTCCACAATACCACCGCCCATGGCGCCTAAACCAGCAACTCCAACAACTTCAAATGTTTGCATAATTATGGATGGTTTATTTTCCGGTAAATTTGGCGGGTCTTTTTTCCAAAAAGGCATTTACACCTTCTTGATGATCTTGGGTTTGCGCGGCCATGGCTTGTAATTTTCCTTCGAGGGCCAATTGTTCTTCAAGGCTGTTTTCCCAGGAATGGTTCAATGCTTGTTTGGTAAGAGCCAACGCTCTGGTTGGCATGTTGGCGAGTCGTTGTGCAAGGGCTTCGGTTTCCTCTAAAAGAGCGTCTGCGGGAACCACTTGCCAGATGAGGCCGAGTTGGTGCGCTTGTGCGGCAGATAATTTATCGCCAAGCATCATAAGTCCCGCGGCTCTTTGCATGCCAATCCAGCGGGGCAACATAAAAGTGCCGCCGCTATCGGGAATTAATCCAATTTTAGAAAAAGCCTGGATAAAACTGGCATTTTCCGAAGCCAAAGTCAGGTCGCAAGCAAATGCGATATTGGCTCCGGCTCCGGCAGCTACTCCATTCACAGCACCGATGACCGGCTTTTTTAAATGACGCAGCAACCGAATGATGGGATTGTAAGTAGTGGCTACAATATGTTCAATATCGGGACCTTGTGGATCAATGGCTTCTTGTAAATCCTGTCCGGCACAAAAGGCACGACCTTTTCCGGACAACCAGACCACGCGAATTTCTTCATCCTGATCGGCGCGGGTAAGGGCCTGCTGAAGTTCCAGGGCCATGGGGATGGTAAAACTATTGAGCAGGTCCGGCCTGTTCAGGAAAATGCGGGCAATTCCACCCGAAAAGTCTGTTTCTATCCAAGAATATTGCATGGGTTAAAGGTATGAAAAGCCTTATAATTTCCCCTGCAAAATGCCGAAGTACCCTTATGAAAAGTAGCGGTAATCTTCTGTTCCAGTTCTGGAAATCACGAAACGATACATAAGTTCAATCACCCTTTCAACATCTTCCCAACGCACGGATTCTACGGTGGTATGCATGTAGCGAAGCGGTAAAGAAATCAACACGGAGGCCACGCCTTCTCCGGAATAGGCAAACGCATCGGTATCGGTACCTGTGCTGCGCTCGGCCACCTGACGCTGGAAGGGAATGTCGTGCTTTCTGGCGGTTTCCATCACTGCTTTCAACAGATTATTCTGAACAGCAGGTCCGTAGGTTAATACGGGGCCTTTACCGGCGCTGGTTTCACCAATGTCATGGTTATAACCGGGCGGCACCGTGCAATGCGTAACATCTGTAATAATAGCCACATCGGGTTTTAAACGACGTGAAATCATTTCTGCTCCGCGAAGACCAATTTCTTCTTGAACGGCATTGACGGCATAGAGCGCAAATGGCAATTGAATTCCTTCTCTGTGAATACGCTGAAGAACGGAAGCAATCATAAATCCTCCAATACGGTTATCCAAGGCACGGCCCACGAGATAGCGCTCCTGATTGAGCCACATGGGTCCATCGGAAAATGTAACCACCGTGCCTACGTGAATACCAAGGGCTTCCACTTCTTCTTTGTTGGTACAACCACAATCGATGTACAAATTTTTCAAGGATGGCGCTTCTTCTTTTTCACGGTTTCGCACGTGAATGGCCGGCCAACCAAACATGCCTTTCACCACACCATTTTCGGTATGTATATCTACGCGCATAGATGGCGCAATCACCGGATCGGAGCCGCCATTTCTGCGCACCTGTAGAAATCCCTTATCGGTTACATGGCTCACAAACCAGGCAATTTCATCGGCATGGGCTTCCAGTACAATTTTGTAAGGCTTGTCTGTGAACATACCGGCGGCCACCGAACCATAGGTATCCACTTGATAATGGTCTATATAAGGTTTCAAAAAGTCAAGCCAAAGTTTTTGTCCTGAGGTTTCAAAGCCGGTAGGAGAGGTATTGGTCAGGTATTTAAACAAAAACTCTTTATCGAGGGAAGTGTCCATAGCGATTGATTTCTGGGTACGAAAGTAATGAATTCCGGCTAGGATAAAACGTGAAAACTAGGTCGCAAAAAGGTAATCGATTAAATCCGGAAAAGGCAGCGGGGATTGATATTGCCGATCGGAATAGGTAAAAGCCATGATTTTGAGCCACTGGGGCTTGTCATGAATGGCCAAAGATTCTAAATGCACATTTCCATATCCCTGTGGCCAGGGCAATTCGTCCAGGGTTGGCCTTCTTTTATAGTACAGAAAGCGGCGGGTTTGGATTTCACCATTCACCTCCTTGATTTGCAGCTGGCCATGGGTTCGAAAATATTCAAGGTTGAGCAATCTGCTGGCCAAATACTCCTGAAGTGGTATGGCATCTTCCTCATTCAAAGGATGCTGAAAAGAAAAATAAAGTCCTTCTGCCCCGTTGGATTGATGGAAAAACAGGGGGAAATGCATGGATTTACCTTGTTTTTTTCTGGACCAGGCCTCTCGGATGGTTTCAAGACATTTGTCTGCATGAGACGTTTGCCGCCACTTTTTCAGTTTCCGTTCCAGGTCTGGGGTAAGCTCAACCGGTTCATCCATTGAAAAATAAGGAAGGTCCGGTGGAAAAAGTCTTTCTAATACCTCTGAAACAAAACTTGTCATAATTAAAAGAACAACGGATGGAAGTTAAAGTTTCCGCCAGTTGCATTATTCCATTCGAAGGCAGGTGCGGGAATTTTTACAAATCCAATGGCAGTAAACAGGGTGCGCAGAAACGGAGATTTGGTAGGAATTTTCCTCAAATCTACGTCGAGCGAAAGGTACCAATGCTGGGTACGTGGGATATGACTGAAGGCCGTCGGATTTTCGCTGGCGCCCAAATAACCCCGAATGCTGTAACCTACCGCCAGATTCAGCCATTTTGGAAATCCGGATTTGAGTTCCTGAGGAAGAAAAGAGGCCACATTAAAGGACAACCAATACCGCTGTCCGTTATAATCTTTGAGCCATTGTTCTGTCCAGTTGCGTCCGAGCAGTTCGGGACGTTTTGCTGCAAATTCAGAGGGAAAATAAGAATATTTAGGTGTAATTCTTTGTTCTTTCCAGGCCAGATCTTGTCCAATAAACAGCGCAGCGCCCAAGGTATTGGCGCCCATATCTAACCATGAAAATCCCCATTGGCTGGAAAAGCCGTCCATGATTTCGATCCCGGTTAAAAAACCAAGTCCCAAAGCGCCGCCGATCCATCTGGCGGTGGCGGGTTTTGCACCGGCCCAAGTAAAACTGGCATGTCCAAGATAACCGATTGTGTAGGCTGTGGTAAAATGTCCGAGCTTGTCCATTCCGCCCCATTGCCTGCTATCGTCGAAAAAATGAAAGTCTTGTTGGGGATAACCGGCATACCACAAGGTCCATAATCCAGTGTAAGCGAGACCGGTTGCAGTGGCTAGACCTGCATAGAAGAGAGGTTTTCTGTAAGAAGGTGTGGAGGAAGCCGGCAAAGTATCCGTGGCCAGAGCCATGGCGTAGGGAAAGGAAACCAGTGAGGTGTCGGGTTGCTGTAATTCCAGTATCTGGGGTAAATCTGCATGCTGTGCACGAGCTTGCATGAGATGTAAGCAGATGAAGTGCAAAGCAAGGAAAAACAAACCGCGGATCATGAGGCCAAAATACGTTGTATTTTCCGCCCCACAAACAGCTGTTAAGAACGGGTGCGGAGGCGGGTTAAAATGCTGTTGACCAACGCAGCTTCTTCTTCTGAAACCACCTCTGTAAGTTGATCGAATTCTGCCTGAATGGCCGCAATTTTTTGTAAAAGTCCTAAACCTTCACTGGAAATAGTAATATCGACCAATCGGCGGTCGGAGGCACAAGTTTTCTTTAAAACGAGTCCCTTTTTCACCAGACGATCTACAATTTTTGGGGTGTCGCTCATTTTTTCCAGCATTTTCTCCCGAAGATGCAATGTGGAGATCGGTGTTCCCTGTTGGTCGTTGAGGATTCTCAAGGCATTATATTGGGTCACCGTAAGGTCAAAAGGCGCCAGAATATCGTTGAGGTTGTTTTTAAGCCAACCGGAGGTCAGCAACAAATTGACGCGTAGTTTATGCTGTTCGTTTAAAAAGCTGAGTTCGCTGAGTTCATCAGCCAAAGGCAATATTTTAAATCCCATAGTTTAGGCGGGTATAGCGGTTCCTGATGTATAAAGTTAGCGTAAGTTTTTTAAAACCATCCGGCGCACGGCCATCTGCGAGGTTTAATTTTCAACAAATCTTTTTAAAGGACAAGGAAAAACAGGCCATGAACTTCGGGCGGAAATGGTTATACATACCGGACTAAAAGTTTTCGACTTACCTGATCAGACACCATCATTTGATGTCCGTTATCGAGTTCTATGACGAGACTTTGGTCGTAAGCAAATCTTTGCGCCAGGCGCAGTTGGGTTCCCGGAAGCAGCTGAACGGAATCGAGATATTGTAAAAAAGCGGAAGTATGCGCAGCCACGCCGACTATTTCAGCGCGTTCTCCAACAGCCATGTCGTGCATGGTATCGCCTTTATGATGCGCCATTTTCCCATCCGGCCCCGGAATGGGGTCGCCATGTGGGTCATATGCTGGATGTCCCAGAAATTCGGCCAGTTTTTCAATTAATTTTTCAGATTGAATATGCTCGAGTTGTTCAGCGATTTCGTGGATTTCATCCCAGCCAAAATGTAGTTTTTCCACTAAAAACACTTCCCAAAGCCGGTGTTTCCGCACCACCAAAGCGGCCATGGTCCGACCTTTTTTGGTTAATGTAACCCCTTGATACTTTTGATAATGAATCCACCTTTTTTCAGCTAATTTTTTCAACATATCCGTAACAGAAGAGGCACGGGTATGCAACTCAGTCGCGATTTCATTGGTGCTCACCGACCGGTTCATCCTCCCACTGAGGTTAAAAATCGCTTTTAAATAATTTTCTTCGGCGAAGGTGGCCATTTAATAAAACTTAATCCGATAGGATAAAAGTAATGGATTTCCGTCATTTGGGGCATGGAAAATACATCAAGGAGAAATTTACGCATTGGGATTGTATTGTATCCAACATTTGGAGGCAGCGGTGTTTTAGCTACTGAACTCGGAAGAGCGCTGGCAGCCAAGGGGCATGAAGTCCATTTTATAGCCTCCAGCCCACCGGCCCGCATGGATACCATTACTGAAAATGTATTTTTCCATGAAGTACATATTCCTTCTTATCCTTTATTCGAATTTGCGCCCTACGAAGTAGCGCTTACCTCCACCATTGTACACGTGGCCACGTATGCGCAGCTCGATTTAATCCATGCCCATTATGCCATTCCACATGCTTCTGCGGCCGTAATGGCGAGAGAAATTTTGGCCGAAAAAGGAAAAAGAGTGCCGGTGGTAACCACCCTGCATGGGACGGACATTACGCTGGTGGGCAAAGACCGTTCTTATCAACCCGTTATTTCCTACGCCATCAATCAATCCGATGCCGTTACAGCGGTATCCGAATACCTAAAGGAAGAAACCATTCGTCATTTTGACGTAAACCGGGAGATTGAGGTGATTTACAACTTCATCAATCCGGAAGAATTTGATGTAAAGCCGGAAGATTGTTTGAAAAAATATGCGGCACCCAACGGTGAGTTTATCATTACCCACGTGTCGAATTTCCGCCCGGTAAAAAGGGTGTTGGATGTGGTACGTACGTTTGCCCTGATTCACCAACAAATTCCGAGTCGGTTACTCATGGTGGGCGATGGTCCCGATCGTCAGGGAGCGGAAGAATTGGCGAGAGAACTTGGAGTAGACGGAGATGTTTTGTTTGTTGGGAAAGCCAAGAATACACTAAGTGTATTGCCTTGTTCAGATTTATTTCTATTACCTAGTGCATCAGAGAGTTTTGGCTTATCGGCGCTGGAGGCCATGGCATGCGGTGTACCGGTGATTGCCACGCGGTCCGGCGGTATGCCAGAGGTGCAAATTCACGGAAAAACCGGGTTTTTGACCGAAGTTGGCGATTACGAGTCCATGGCAGCTTATGCGCTTCAGCTGTTGCAATCGCCGGAAATGCATGCTTCCTTCGGTGCTGCGGCCAAAGCAAAAGCCCTGGAATTTTCAGTCACGACTATTTTACCTCAATACGAAGACATGTACAATAGGCTCGTCAGCGTGTAAGGACTTTGTTTTTTTTGAGTTTCTCCTTAAAAGCTGTTGTAGAGGAGGGGGGTAATGTTGTATATTCGTATCCGCAAAATGCATAAATAAGGTATGCACCTACAAAGAACCATTGCTCTTACATCTATTTGCCTTACCTGGTGCGTGTTGTACCTCCTATCTGGTGCAGATTTGCATGGTCAGTTGATTTATCAAAAGACTTATGGAGGTCCTGCAGATGAAAATCTTTACACCGTTCGGCAAACCAATGACGGGGGTTTCATTATGTCGGGCGCAACCCGCTCTGCACCATCGCAAGGGGAAAGAGACATGCTTTTTCATAAAGTAGATGCAGCTGGAACTACGCAATGGTCCAGAACTTTTGGCGATGCATCACGAGATATTGCCTGGGACGCGCTTCAAACCTCGGATGGGGGTTACTTATTTCCCGGCGCCAATCTAATTTTAAATACGGCCACGGACCGTGATGTCATGGTAAAATATGATGCTGCGGGGAATCAATCCTGGGTTCGGTATAATGCAGGTGGTGCAGATGATGAAGTATTTGCATGTGCCGAAGTACCCGGCGTAGGCTATGTTTTCGGTGGATTTTCGCAATCTTTTTCGGCCAATGGACGGGTCGACGTTTCCATTTATATCACCAATACTGCCGGCACTTTGCTGACCGGAAATCATTTTGGCGGCCCCCTGGACGATTACGCTTACGATATGGTTCCTACCAGCGATTTGGGATTTGTATTGGCAGGACGAACCAATAGTTTTGGTGGTGGCGGCTGGGACATTTATGTAGTAAAAGTAAACGCATTGCTTCAGGTTCAATGGGCCAGAGCCATTGGTGGCGCCCAGAATGAGGAAGCCTGGTCAATTCGTCAAACATCCGATGGAGGATACATCGTTGGAGGATATACAGCTAGTTTTGGCGCGGGTGCCGAAGATGGGATTTTGGTTAAACTTAACGCACAAGGAAATTTACAGTGGGCCCGAACCTACGGAGGTCCCGGCAACGACCGAATTAATCAGGTAAAACAAACGCCCGATGGAGGATATATTGTAGCGGGATACACCGCCCAGGGATTTGGAGGCACGGATGCGTTTTTAATGAAATTGACCGGTGCACCAGCCATTACCTGGTCTAAAGTATATGGTGGCATTCAGGAAGATCAGGGTTGGGCCGTAGACATTCGTGCTGCCAACCAAGGATATGTCATGGCCGGACATACCGCCAGCTTTGGCGCCGGAGCCAGAGATGCCTACTTGGTGGTGACCGATTTAAATGGAAATTCAGGTTGTAACGAAAATCCGGTGACCCTCACGCCTACCACCATTAATCCGGCTTTTACCGGAAACGCCACAACCTACAGCGGACTACAGGTGGTGAATTTGCCGATGGTGCAGGGAACACCAACCTTCCCTTCTAACTGCGTGTGTACCGACTACGAACCAAATAATGGTATTCAGGGACTTACGCTGGTCTGCACTGGCGCTACAGGAAATAATTATTTTATTAATGACTTAGATCATAACCCCACCATCAACTGGACGGTGACCAATGGTAATGTAATTAATACGCAAGGCGACACCGCTATTGTCGTGGATTTCTCCAATCAGAACGCGCAAATCCGAGTCGATGCGGCCTGGACAGGTTGTACGGCATTGGCCCTGGATACAATTACCGTGGTGATTGGTAACATTGATATCAGTATTACAGGCGACAGCGTATCCTGCGCCGGGGATCAAATTAATCTGCAAGCAAGTCTCCAGGGGGGAACCGGATTTGTAAACTATCTTTGGAATACGGGCTCTACCCAAACCTTTTTAACAGGAAATCCCACCCAAACTACCCAATACTCCATCGTTGTTACAGACGCATTAGGTTGCGTGGATTCCGCGCAGCGACAAGTGATTGTAAATCCTTATCCGGTGGTCCAGTTGGGTAACGACACCATTGTATGTACCAATCCGCCAACCATTTTATTGGATGCCGGCAACCCGGGAGCCACTTATCTTTGGAGCAACAACGCCAATACACAGCAAGTGCAAGTTTCCCAAACGGGCATATGGTGGGTCAATGTAGATTTATTAGGATGTGTCACCTCTGATAGCATTAACATTGGGCAAGCACCGCAGCCACAAGTTACAGTTACCGGCGACACGTTGCTTTGTATCGGCGATGCCACTACTTTAAATGTGGCGGTTTCAGGGGGCCTGGCGCCATATCAAATTCTTTGGGCTAATGGTAGTTCCAACAATAACATCAGTCTTACGCCCGTCAATTCACAGCCGGTTTCGGTAACGGTCACCGATCAAAACACCTGCGTAGTGGTTCGAACGGTGAACGTCACTGTGTTTCCCTATCCTGTCGTGAATCTGGGCGCAGACACGGTGGTTTGTTCGGCACCGCCTTATCAACTAAATGCCGGAAATCCGGGTGCACAATATCTTTGGAACGATGGCACCAACGGTCCCTTCTTCAATGTGGTGAACAACGGATTGTACTGGGTAGATGTCAACGCCAATGGATGCGTAACGCGGGATACGGTGAATGTACGTTTCGACAGTATTCCATCGGTTGCACTGCCGGATTTGGCCGTGATTTGTGGAAATACGCCGGCGCTTGTCGATGCAGAAAACCCCAATGCCGCTTATAACTGGAGCAATGGAGATACGGCCCGCATCGGTCGGTTCACTGTTCCGGGCTTGTATTTTGTGGCGGTAACACGCTGTGGCGTTACCATTATTGATTCCGTAGATGTAATTGGTGGATATGATCCGGAGCGGATTTATGCACCCACAGCCTTTACGCCCAACAATGATGGCATGAATGAGACATTCTCGATTCACTATTCTTTTCCGGGAATAGATATTTCGGAAGACTTTTATCTGGAAATTTTCGATCGTTGGGGTAGGCCGCTGAAACTGTTTAATGGTCCAAATGACCAATGGGATGGCACATATGATGGATTAAATCAGGTACCCAATGGTGCGTACGCTTACCGAATGGTGGTGAGGAACCGCTGCTTCACCAAGCCGGTGGAGCGGATGGGAAGGATTATGGTTTTACGATAGTTTCCTTTCCTAAAATTATTTTATCTCTATCTTTAGGTAAATTTCCGTAGAATGAAACCATTTTTACCCTTATTGGCGGCGGCCATTGGTAGCGCATTTTCAGTATTTGCTCAGGAAGATTGCACAGGTGGCAGATATAGTACCACTCTTTTTCCTAATGTAAATGTAACCTCAGATGTGCAATATGGCACAGCTACCGGTGTAAATCTCGACAATATCAATCTGTTGGTCGATGTTTATATGCCGGATGGAGACACGGTAACCAATCGTCCGGCTTTGATTTTGGCTCATGGCGGTAGTTTTTATCAAGGTTCCAAGACCTTAGACAATGCCGTGGTAGAACTTTGCAATCGTTTTGCAAGAATGGGATATGTAACGTTTTCCATGAATTACCGGCTTGAGTCTATTGTAAACATTGCCACCAGTTCAGATATTGAAAAAACTTTTTTGGAAGCTGTTTTTCGTGCCGTTCAGGATCAGCGAACCCTCACTCGTTTTCTGGAGAAGTCTGTGGCAGAAGGTGGTAATCCGTATGGCATTAATCCCAATCTGATTTTGGTTGGTGGAAATTCCGCCGGTGCCATTCTTTCTTTGCACAATGCTTACCTGGACGAATTATCTGAAATCCCCACCAAAATTGACACTTCCAGCCTTGGAAACGGATATGTTGGAGACCACCAAGGATATTTTGCCCGGCCAAAAGCGGTCGTCAATCTTTGTGGTGCACTTGGCGACACCTCTTGGTTGGTGGCCGGCAACATGCCTTTCGTAAGTGTACATGGCAACAACGATGCGGTGGTACCACACAATTCGGCCATCGCCAATCCTGGTATTCCGGTGATGTTGGTACATGGCTCACAAAGCATGAATTACCGCGCCATGAATGTGGGTGTAGACAATGGTTTCCGTTTGCTGGAAGGAGCAGGTCACTCTCCTTTCAACAGCAGTGCAGCCTACATGGATACGACCTTCACGTTCGTGCGCGACTGGTTGGCCGACAAGCTTTGCACTGAAAACTTATCTCTAGCGCCGGTCGCTGAAACCAACACTTCTCCCCTGCTCTACCCCAATCCAGCTTCCGGATCTGTTCAGGTAAAACATCCCTTGAACTTTGTACCGAATCAGGTACGGGTATTCGACTACCAAGGTCGTTTGGTGGCGGCTCCCGGCATGAATTTATCCGTTCAAGGTTTACCCGCCGGAGTATATATTGTTGAATTAGAATTCAATCACGAGATTCGTCGTGAAAGATTGATTGTTCAGTAAAAAAGACCCATCTTTGGGAAAGGCCAATTCGTTCTGCGAATTGGCCTTTTTTTACAACACCAAACATGGCAAACCGACCAAATTTTGCAAAGCCATATCAGCAAGGCTTTATCCTTTTCCTGCTGGTCGCACTGCATTTTTGGGTAAAAGGATTTTACCTGGGAGACAAATCGCTGGCGGGTGATGAGCCGTTTAGCGTGTACCATGCCCAAATGTCTGTCGGAGCCATTATCCATCAACTTTCGCAGGGCAATAATCCGCCATTGTATGAAATCATCTTGCATTACTGGGTGAAAGCATTTGGGATTTCAGCATTATCTGTGCGCATTCCGACCATTTGATTGACCACCAATGTATTGTTGCATCTGCTTGGGGAATCGGCTGAGTTGTGGTGCGTGAGGGATAGAAATGGAAAGCCCACAGCCCCGGAAAAAATTGAAACAACAGAAGCGAAATGCAGTTACGGGGCGAGGACTTGGAATGGATAGCCCGGCCCGAAGGGACACGCCCAAAAAAGAAAAAAGGACCAGAAAATTCTAGTCCTTTTTTGGTGGGAGCAACAGGATTCGAACCTGTGACCCCCTGCTTGTAAGGCAGGTGCTCTGAACCGGCTGAGCTATGCTCCCATGTTGGTGTCTCTCAAACGGGATGCAAATGTAACTGCCGTTTTTGATTTCACCAAATAATTCGTGGAAATTTATGGAAAAAGTAATCGATCTCTGTCTGGAATGCGTTCGAGCACTTCTTCTGTCCAAGGTCCAAGTATCTCGCGTTCAAAATATTCGAATCGCACACGGAACGCTTCTGCAAAGTTGCCGTTGAACTCTTCCAAATCGCGGATATGCATTAATTCTACCTGTGCCACGCTGGGATAGCGTCCGCGGGCGTGGCTGCGCTCCACAACAAAATCGCGTAGGGTATCAAATTGGCGCATGGTTTCAAACAAGCGGTCTTTTACTTCCTGCAGTTGCTCCCTGCGTTCCGGGTCTTTGTGCCAAATACCTCCAAACACAAATTTGGCGGTGATGGTGGTTTCTTCAAAACAAAGTTCGATACAGAAAATCTCGAACATATGGTGCCAGCTGTATCCGCCGTATCTGAATTTTTCCTGGACGCTCACTGGTAAAAAGCGAAAAATCTCATCCTTTTGTGGCGTGAGGGTGGCGTACATGTCTTCATCTTTGAAGAAGCGGAAGACCTCTTGGAAATGTTCGGAGGTGTTCAGGACGGGCCTGTTTTTCAGAATAAACTCGATGGCTTCGCGGTGTTTCCAATAAATGGCCTGTGCAGTGTGCACGAGATCTCTGGAATTGGTCATGAAATGCGTATTAAAAAATCGAATATAACTTTGAATGAATTCTTTAACGGATGTGGTGGGTTGGGCATGTGCAATGGTTTGTTCCAGTACCAGCAGGGCATCCTGAAACAACATGGTATCGTAGCCGTCCAGACCCGGGAAACGGCGAGCTTCGAAAAGTCGCTGGCTAATCACCACATAATGCACATAAAGGCCGTCTTCAAAATCTTTTTGGCTGCGCAATTGGTGGGCCGTAAGTTGTTCCTCCAAAGAAGATTCTTTTTCGGCCTTGTGTTCGATGACCAATGCCCAGCGTGCAGGCCGGTTGGTAATCACCAAATCTTTGAAATTCCAGGCTTGGTGAATTTCGGTGTATTTGTGGTTACTGAGCAAAATGGCGGAATGGATATCCGAAGGCAAATGCCTGATAAACTGGGCGAATCGTTCCAAAAAAGCGGAACCGCACTGGTGAGAACCTTTCGGATTGAGCACCCATGCCCAAAGGGCGAGATGCCCGGCGCCTTCTTGGTTGGGATGAAAAACAGAAAAGGGACTAAAGGCGGTGAGTTCTTGTCGAATGGTTTCTAAGCCGAGGGT
Organism: uncultured Candidatus Competibacteraceae bacterium; assembly: GCA_964578885.1. GTDB lineage: Bacteria > Bacteroidota > Bacteroidia > CAIKAF01 > CAIKAF01 > CAZRHR01. The sequence goes on from CAZOEO010000003.1 coordinate 135,547, forward strand.
TTCTTCATTCAGGAATCGTTGGAGCTGCGTTTCTAAACTAATTTCCGTAGAAGGATCGTGCATCATGTTTATGTTAATCTAATGATCAATGATTGAAATTTGGAAGGAAAGAAGTTGATTGTAATTCTGCTACCACAAAGGTACTACCTCCAACAAATATAACATCATTTTTGTCGGCAAAGTTTAATGCCGATTTATAGGCTAGTTCTATGGAGGAAAAGGACGCGACCGACCATGGATAGTTTGCCAGAATGTTGCATAGTTTCTCTACCGGCATAGCCCTGGGCAAAGCGGGTGCACAGGCATAAATGCGGCAGGGAAGGGAAATGCAATCCAACAGTTTAGAGACTTCCTTATCGGACACAAAACCCAGCACCAAATGATATTGAGGCGCCTGTAATTGACCCAATTGTTGCATCACACGGGAAAATCCATCTACATTGTGCGCCGTATCTGCAATGGCCAGGGGCTGGTTTTGCAACACTTGCCAACGGCCTGCCAATCCGGTGGAAGATACAACCTGCGCGACGCCTTGAGTAAACCAAGCGCGCAAATCCCATGACGTATGTTTGGCAAGCACTTCCAGGGCGGTAAACACGGTTGCGAGATTATCTTTCTGATAATCGCCCATCAAGGGGGAGGCCAGGGAAAAGGAATCGTTGGCAGTTTGAAATGTAAACTGGCGGGTGGCCTGTTCTGCGTGATAAGGGCCAGGTGTCACCTGGACGCATTCGTCGGAGAAATATAAGCCGGACTTTTGGTCCAGCGCTTTTTTCCGGAAAACGGGCGCCGTTTCATCTTGTCGAAGTCCAATGACCACCGGAACGGCAGGTTTAATGATACCGGCTTTTTCGCCGGCAATGGCCTCCAGGGTATTTCCCAAAAATGCCATGTGATCCCAACCAATATTGGTAATCACAGAGAGCAATGGCGTAATGATATTGGTGCTGTCGAGCCGGCCGCCCATGCCTGTTTCAATGATGGCGATATCTACTTTTTCTTTGGCAAAATGGTGAAAAGCCATGGCCACCGTGGTTTCAAAAAAAGAAGGTTTGAGCGCATCGAGGGTTGGAAAGGCTTCGTGTAAAAAGTCCAGCACATCTTGTTGGGAAATAGGCACGCCGTTAATGCGGATGCGTTCGGAAAAATCGACCAGATGTGGAGACGTGTAAAGTCCTGTTTTATATCCTGCCGCCTGAAAAACGGCAGCCAACATGTGTGAAGTGCTCCCTTTTCCATTGGTACCAGCCACGTGAATGCAGGGAAAACGTTTTTCCGGCTGACCCAAAGCATGACTGAGCGCAAGGGTATTGTCGAGGTTATCTTTATACGCTGCCGCCCCATCGCGTTGAAACATGGGCAATTGGGCAAAAAGCCATTGGGTAGCTTCTTTGTAATTATGAAAAGGAAGTGCAGACATATCCTTGTTTAGCGGGAGAGATGCTGTTCTAAGAATTGGGTCATTTTGCGATACAAATGCAAGCGAGCGTTTCCGCCATAAATACCGTGATCTTTGTTTGGATAAATGAAAAGATCGAAGTCTTTGTTGGCTTGCACCAGGGCATCGGTGAGCACCGCGGTGTTCTGCCAGTGCACATTGTCGTCGGCGGCGCCGTGCACCAGGAGAAAATGGTTTTGTAAACCGGCGGCGAATCGAACCGGCGATTGGGCGTCAAAACCTTTGGGATTGGTGGCCATGGTGCCCATGTACCTTTCAGTGTAAATGGCGTCGTAATATTTCCAGTTGGTTACAGGCGCCACGGAAATGCCCGCGCGAAATACACCGTTTCCATTGGTCATGCAAAGAGCGGCCATGTAGCCGCCATAACTCCAGCCGAACACACCTATACGATCTGCGTTGATATAGGGAAGCGTTCCAAAATATTGGGCCGCCGCTACTTGGTCCTGGGTTTCCAATTCTCCCAACTTACCATAAGTCTGGGCTTTAAAATCTTTTCCCCGGCCACCTGTACCGCGATTGTCCACACAGGCTACTGCGATTCCTCTTTGTGCCAGTAACTGAAACCAGCCGTAATTGGTTCCGCCCCAACGATCGAGCACTTGCTGACTTCCCGGCCCGCCATATACAAACATGAGCAAAGGATATTTTTTATTGGGTTGCATTCGGTGGGGTTTAATGAACCAGGCGTGCAAAGGCGTTCCGTCGGCACCTGGCACTTCCATCCATTCCGGTGTAGACAAGCCCAAGTTGTCCAGACGATTTTGAAATGCCTGGTTTCTTTCAAGAGAAAGAACTTCCTGGCCTTTCAGCGTGTAAAGCGTGTATTGGGGCGCCTGGCCTGCACGAGAATATTCATTGAGGAAAAAATCACCGCAAAGAGAAGGCTGGTGATAACCCGGCGCGGTGGTGATTTGGGTTAATTTTCCTTTGAGGTCCACAGCATATAGATGCTTTTGGGTGGGGTGTACCTTGGTGGCGGTAAAATAAATGGTTTGAGATTTTGCGTGAAAACCCAGATAATCAGAAACTTCCCATGTTCCAGAAGTCAGTTGGCGAACCAATTTCCCCTGATGGTCATACAGGTATAAATGTCGGAAACCATCTTTTTCGGAAGTGATGATCCATTGTTTCAAGGAAGGCAAATAGGTCACCGCCGCCGGCAATTCAATGTACGTGGTAGATTTTTCGACATAGAGGGGTTTCATGGTCATGGAAGTACCGGGCAGTCCGGCCCAAAGTGTCATTTCGTTTTGCAAGCGATTGATTGACAAAACTGTGAGCTGGTCTCCAAACCAAAATATGCGTGGAAAATATTCCCATTCTCCTGGAATAGGGACAGGAAAGGTATTCATGGTGGCGATGTCTAGCACATGAACAGTCACACGTGCGTTTTCGGCTCCTACTTTTGGATATTTAAAAGTGTAGGGAACAGAATAGGGCTGGTTGGCATAGAAATATTCCATGGTGACGGACTCCACATGGGCTTCATCGAAACGTAAAAAAGCGAGATATCGGCCATCCGGCGACCATTCGTAGGCTTTTACAGTTTCAAATTCTTCTTCATAGACCCAATCGGAAGCCCCGTTAATAATGGCATTGGGCCGGCCGTCGAAAGTGAGTTGGCGGAGGTTTCCATTGGGTATTTCTTTTATATACAAGTTGTTGTTCAGAACGAAACTCATCCATTTTTCATCGGGAGAAAGGGACGGATACTGGATGAGCGCAGTGTCCATCCAGGGCCATGCCTGCCCGGTGGTGGCGTTTCCCAGCCAATATTTCCCTTTGGTAGAATAGCGGTAAATGGATTCTTCCAGTTCCGTTAGAATCACCCAATTTTCCGAAGGAGAAAATTGATAATCAGAAAACTGAACAGGTTTATCTTGGTGTGAAAATTTCCATTGACGTAATAAAAGCGGCCGGGTTCCCTGGCTTTCTTTTTTAATGAAATCGTAGGCTTTAATTTGATTTTGATCGATAATGGCGTAGGCTGTTCCGGAGGCCATGGCCTGAAATCCGGGCACGCGTTGTGGTGAAAACCACCGTTGATTCCAGATATTTTCAAGGGTCAGGGTTTGGGCGTGAGCCCATTGCATTCCAGCCAAAAGAAAGAGCAGAACAAAAGCACGCATCATTATTTTTTTTCAAAAATATACATAGAAAACGTTTTCCCCTTTCATTTTCATGCAAAGGATGAGGGGAAAGAGTGGATAAAGGGGTAAAAAGGGGGTTCGTAGCTCGTTAAAAATTGTGTAATTTGGCCGAAAAATAGGGGAAATCATGTTACACATTCTTGGCCAACAAAGTTCATTGCTCAACCAATACTTGCGAGAGTTGCGGGATACGACCATTCAGCAGGACCGGATGCGTTTCCGACGGAATTTGGAACGGTTGGGAGAAATCATGGCCTATGAAATGAGTAAAGAGATGCAAGTAACTCAGGTGGAAGTGCCCACACCTTTGGGTGAAAGTCAGATGCAAGTGCCTGGAGAAAAGATTGTATTGGGCACCATTTTGCGGGCCGGATTGCCTTTTCACCAAGGATTTTTGAATTATTTTGATGGTGCTGAAAATGCCATGATTTCCGCTTATAGAAAGCATACGGCAAACGATGAATTTGAGATTTCGATTGAGTATTTGTCTTCACCGAGTTTAGAAGGAAAAACATTGATTTTAACCGATCCGATGCTGGCAACAGGTCGATCGATGGTATTGGCTTGGGAGGCCCTGATACGGGAACGCGGATTACCGGCAAAAACGTATATCGCGGCCGTTATTGGCAGTCAGGAAGGTGTGGATTTTGCCCGTAAGCATTTGCCCTCCATGCGTATCTCGTTGTGGCTTGGAGCTGTAGATCCGGAATTAAATGCCAAGTCTTATATTGTTCCCGGTTTAGGAGATGCGGGTGATTTGGCGTATGGCCCGAAATTATAAATAGATTGGAAGGATTGGATATTTTATATTATGCTTTCCTTGCGATTTTCAAGTTTGCCTTAGCGGTTCCGGCCTACATTGTGAAGTCACAATTGCCGTTTGTTGAGGCGTTTTTATTCGCAAGTATTACAGGTATTTCCGCCGTTGTTTTCCTGGTATATCTGAGCAGTGGCATCTTACGGTTTTGGCGAAAAGTGAAACTGCGCTGGTGCGGGAATCAGGTAAAGCCGTTAAGTATCAACAGAAACAAAAGGCGTTTGGTACAATTTCGTCAGCGCTACGGATTATGGGGTTTGTCACTCATCAGTCCCGTCTTATTATCTTTACCTGTGGGCTGCCTGCTGGCTGTTCGTTATTATCATCGCAGATGGCTTGTAATAGCCGTGTTTTCACTTGGCATTTTATGGTGGTCTTTGGTGTTTGCCGCGGCTGGTTCCGGCTTTCACCAGTGGATGAGCACAGATTAGCCGAAACAAAATAAAATGACAACCATTTCAACCGCCCCCTGGCATATTTTTTTCGATTTAGATCGTACGCTTTGGGATTTCGGATACAACTCACGCGCCTCGCTGGAAGAGGTGTATCATACTTACCGTCTGGAAGAAAAAGAGATTCCATCCTTTGAGGCGTTTCATGCTCGATATGAAATACACAATGATGCTTGTTGGGAAAAATATCGGCGGCACGAAATGAACAAGCATTTTTTACGTCACCAGCGCTTTCATTTGGCGCTGATGGATTTTGGCATTTTAGACCGGAACCTGGCCAAAGCCATGGGCGAAACCTATGTCATATTATCGCCCCAGCAAAACAAACTCATTCCGGGCGCATATGATCTGGTAGCTGAGTTAAGCGAAAAATACAAATTGCACATTATCACCAATGGGTTTGAGGAAGTGCAACGCCAAAAGCTGGAAGGAAGTAGATTGTCACCATTTTTCTCCCATGTAATTACCTCGGAGAAAGCCGGATGTAAAAAACCTCATGCCGGTATTTTTAAATTAGGCATGAAGCTGGCCGGTGCCAAAACCCATCAATGCATCATGATTGGCGACGACCTGGAAGCGGATGTAAAAGGTGCGCATAACATGCAATGGAAAGTCATTTGGTTTAATGAGCGTCGCAAGGATCCAAATACGCATCCTGCACCGGGCGGAGTCGCCATAATCCAAGAGTTAACGGAAGCCAGATCCATTTTAAAAAGCTGGATGGATTAAATACGAAAGAATTACCACAGGAGGCATAAAAAAATCTGATAAATAACATCTATCTTTATATTTGCTTAGTTTACCCCTAAACCGTGCATTATGCGGTACTTTTTACGATTCATCACATTATTCTTTGTTTTGCATTTTCCCCTACTCAAGGGGCAGAATGTCATTTTCAACGAAAATTGTAATACACTAGGATCCTGGACCAACACCGGAGGCATTTATCCAGGTAATATGCCCGGATACAACTGGTCTGCCGTAGTTCCCATTATACCCGCAGCAGATCACACTGGCGGGGGCGGGGGCGTTTTTTACGTTAATGGCAATTCTGCGTATTTGCAGGCCGGAGCTGGTCGCTATATTCTTTATCGTTTAGAAAGTCCCATTATTAATTTAGCAGGTCAGACCAATATTCGTTTGGAGTTTTGGATGCAGATGCGCTCCGAAGTAGGGAACTGGGATGGTGGTTTTGTAGAATGGTCGAACAACGGGGGACAAACCTGGCAACTTATTACCAATACACATTTATGCGTCCCCTACGATGGAAACATGACGCAAAATCCTTCTTCAACCCCTTTTTACCCCTTTTTGCAACCTGCCTGGTGGAATCCGCGCTGGAACTGGACGCGCGTAGTGGCCAACGTAACGCCACTGGGGTTAACGGCCAACTGTAAATTTCGTTTTACCTTTCATTCCGACGAAGCGGCAAACGATCAGGGCTGGGCGCTGGACGATATTCGGATTGTGGCTCCTGCCACCATGCAGGCCGCCGGAAACGGAATCACCATTGTGCATAACGCTCCACCGGCCTTACCACCGGGCACTGACTTTGGGCCCAATCCGGTTGGCAGCAATACCGTTCACACTTTTTACATTCGTAATATCGGAACCGGACCTCTTACACTTACGGGGAATCCGCCCGTCACCATTTCAGGAAGTACCGCTTTCACCGTTGTGAACCAGCCCAATCCAACCGTAATTCAACCGGGAGATTCTGTAGCCGTGCAGGTGGCCTTTAATCCACTGGTAGCGGGAACGTTTAATGGTACCATAAACATTCCGCATTCCGACACATACAGTGCCTGTAACATTCCGAATCCATACTTGATTCCCATTCGGGGAAGTGCCGTTAATTTCCCGCCGTTCACCCAAGCGATTCCAGATACCATCCTATGCCCCGGAGGCCCGCCGATTGTGATTCCTTTTACTGTAGCGGATTTGGAGCAACCTGTTTCGGCGATTACAGCCACAGCAACTTCTTCTAATCAGGGATTAGTTCCCAATGCAAATATCCAGATTACGGGTCAGCCAGGCGCCAATCGCCAACTCACCATTACGCCGGTGGCAGGTGTGCAGGGAACAGCCTTGATTTCCCTTACGCTGAATGACGGACAAAACGTAAATTTTGACTCTACTTTTACATTCAACGTCATCATCGGGGATCCCATTCCTCCAGTGGCCTTGTGTCAGAATGTATCCGTACAGCTGGATCCAGTAACGCTGAGTGCTTCCATACAAATCGGACAAATTGATGCAGGATCAACTGATAATTGTGGTATTACAGGACTAGCTTTGAGTACATTACAATTTACCTGTGCCGATGCGCCGCAAAGTCAAACCATTCTTTCTGTTACAGATTTGGGTGGAAATGTGAGTCAGTGTACGGCCACTGTGACTGTGCAGGCGCCGCCTCTTGTCGCCAATTTTACGACTTCGCAGTTTAATGGGAACGTAAATATTTCCTGCGCCGGAGCCAATGATGGAAACATTCAGGTGCAAGCATCTGGAGGTTGTCCCGGCTATGTCTATCAATGGATGCAATTACCCAATAATAACACCAATAACGCAGGAAATCTGCCAGCCAATACGTACGATGTGGTGGTGACCGATCAAGCGGGTCAGGTAATCAATCTGCAAATTCCTTTGATTGAGCCAGCCGCCATGGTGAATCAGACCTTCGGGGTTTCCCCAAGTTGCGCAGGCAGAATGGATGGACGGGTTTTATTGGCAGCCGCCGGCGGGGTTCAACCCTTTGTTTTTCAACCTAGTCAACAACTCAGCAATCTTGCGCCAGGATTTTACCAAACCACCATCACCGATGCCAATGGCTGTCAGGTAGATTCACTGATATTGCTTCAAGATCGAGATACCATTCAGGTTTTCGGAAACCGTTTGTTTCAAGTTTTATGCGGGGAGTCTTTTACCCCGAATCTGGCAGTCCAGGGCGGCATTTCGCCTTATCAGTTTCAATGGAACTACCCGCAATGGCTTAGCTGCGACACTTGTCTTATGCCGGTATTTACCCCGGATCGCAACCTTGAATTTACACTGGTGGTCACAGACAGTGCCGGCTGCAATGGATATTTCAGCATAGAAACCAAAGTAGAATGTAACATCTTTATTCCAAGTGCATTCACGCCAAATGGAGATGGTTTAAATGAATTTTTCACCGCCATTGTAGCCGGTTATACCCAGTTCAGTTTGGTGGTGTATGATCGTTGGGGCAATGCAGTGTATGAAACCGATTCACCGGCCAAAGGTTGGGATGGTCTGGATCCGCAAGGTAAACCTGCACAAAACGACGTGTATGTGTATCATGCCTACGTGGAAATGGCCAATGGCGATTTGCATGACTTACGGGGTATGGTTACACTGGTTCGGTGAAGAAGAATGGATCGTGATTTCGGCGGGTTTCCGAAAATGTAGAAGCCGCTAAGGAGGGATAAACAAAATGTGAGGTGTCAGAGCAATCTGGCACTTTTTCATTTCCATCATTTATAATAAAATTAAATTATTCCTATATTCTGTAAAATTTGTAGGTGATGAAATTGACAGATTTGATACACTATCGCCTACATTTGAAGGAGCGCCAAACCTATTATCAGAACCCATGAAAAATCTCATTTTTTGCATGCTATGGCTTTTCGGTTTCTTATCAGCAAACGGTTTTGGCCAATATCTACCCCTGGAAATGCAGTATAGTCAGGATGGCCGCATTTTGTATACCGGAGGAAAGCTCACACCCGCGGGGCTTTACGACCCACAGGTGGTCGACACCCTTTTTCTGGATTTTCCACAATCGAATTTTTGGACGCTGCTCACCAACAATTACGCCTCAGAAACTTTGATTCCGGCGAAGCTCACGTATCGCGGACAGGTATTGGACAGCGTGGGAGTTAGGTTTCGGGGAAATACTTCATATACCGGGGTGGCCCAATCCCAAAAAAAATCATTTGCCATAGAAACAGACTATGTGAGACCGGGACAGCATTTATTGGGCTACCGAAATCTCAAACTCAACAATGGTCATCAAGATGCCAGTTTCATGAGGGAAGTGCTTTTTGGGCGCATGGCTGCCAGACATACCCCCATTGCGAAAACAGGTTACGTGCGTTTATTCATCAACCAACAAGATTGGGGATTGTACCCCAACATTCAATCGGTAGATAAAACCTTTTTAGAAGAGTGGTTTCCCAGCAACGATGGCGCCCGTTTTCGTGCCATAGCGGCTACAGGAGGCATGCCCGGTCCCTGGGGCGATGGTACGGCCGCGATGAATTATTTGGGGAACGACACCCTAACCTATCAAAATTATTACAGCCTCAACTCCAACGACATCGTGGTAAGTCCCTGGGAAAAACTGGTAGATGCATGCCGTGCGCTACAAAGTTTGAATGTGAATAACCTGGATTCGGTCGGCAAGTTTTTGGATTTCGACCGGATCCTTTGGCATCTGGCCGTAGAAAATATTTTTACCGACGACGACAGCTATGTAATGAAGGGAAAAATGGATTATCTCCTCTACCTGATGCCGGAAACAGGACAAATGTTTTCCATGGAATATGATGGTAATTCCACCTTTCAATCTCAGCAGGCCACCAGCACCAATTGGGGCCCTTTTAAAAATGTAGGAAATGCAAATTATCCATTGTTAAACAAGCTTTTAGCCATTCCGGAATTACGACAGCGTTATCTGGCGCATTACCGAACCATTTTACAAGAAACTTTCACCACTGCCAACGCAAACAGTCTTGTAAGCGGACTTCAGGCACAGATTGGTTCCCATGTGGCTACAGACACCAAAAAACTATATACCACCTCACAATACAACACGAGTTCTCAGGGGTTAATTTCTTTTGTAACCAACCGTAGGAATTTTTTATTGAACCAAGTGGAAGTAGCCCAAGCGGGACCGTCCATTTTAAACGTATCCTGGCGTTCGGGTATTGGGAATCTATTTTCACAACCCCTCCCCTTTCAACCGGTGCAAGTGCTGGCAAAAGTACAGCACAACTTAGGAGTCGATCAGGTTTGGCTTTACACGACGGAGGGGATTGATCAAATGTACCAACGTATGCCGATGTGGGACGATGGATTACACGGAGATAGTTTAGCTGGCGATGGATGGTATGGTGCCACCATTCCGGGAAAAAAAGCCCATACCCTGGTTCGCTTTTATGTGGAAGCCCGCGCCAACAATGGCCCCCATTCTGCGAGCTTTTTACCCACGGGTGCAAGCCACGATGCGTTCGTTTACTCGGTAATGGCTCCATACGTGCCGAACGGCGTAGTTATCAATGAATTTATGGCCGCCAATCAACAAACCATGGGCGATGAAGCCCAGGAATTCGACGATTGGATTGAGCTATACAACAACAATCAAGTGGCGGTAGACTTATCAGGTTATGTAATTACAGACAAAGCAGATAAAGCTTATAAATGGGTTTTTCCGCAGGGGACGGTCCTTCCCGCCAACGGTTATCTTGTTCTTTGGGCGGATGAACAAATCAGTCAGGGGACCTTTCATTGTAATTTCAAACTAAGTGCCGCCGGAGAAATGCTCATGTTGTCCGACAGTTCAGGAACGATATTAGATTCCGTGTATTACGGAGTCCAAATCACAGATGTGGCCATGGCACGCGTACCTAATGGAACGGGGTCTTGGACTCCACAGACGGCGACCTTTATGGCAAATAATCAGCCGATGCAAATAGACCATGTCACGGATCAGACGGAATGGATGGTGTATCCAAATCCTGCGCAAGACTGGTTCAGGGTTGCTGGATTAACGAAGGAGCGGCCTTTTGAACTTCGGGATATTCAGGGGCGTGTCGTTCAAACAGGTACACTTTCCAATTCTTCCGAAGTAGATATTTCTCAATTGCCGCATGGACTTTACTTTTTGTTTTTGCAGGATTTGGCCAAGCCGCTGAAAATGGTGAAGGATTGAGGAGCGGAGAAGGGAAAGGAATAAGATTAACGAAGAGGAAGCGTGAGGTAAGCGCAAAGAACGCAGAGCAGTGATGAAAAGAACCCGGAGAAGAGAAAGGAATAAGATTAACGCAGAGGAAGTGTGAGGTAAGCGCAAAGAACGCAGAGGGTTAAAGCAGAGGACGCAGAGCAGAGTTGCAAAGAACCCGGAGAAGGGAAAGGAATAAGATTAACGAAGAGGATGCGTCAGGTAAGCGCAAAGAGCGCAGAGGGTTAACGCAGAGGACGCAGAGCAGTGATGAAAAGGAAGCGGAGAAGTGATGCAAAGGAGGCAGATGAATGTGTGTAATGGATAGGGAGGAAAAAGGAATTCACATAAAACATTGATTTACTTACACTTTTAACTATTTTCCATATTCGCGTCCTTTGCGTTAAAAATCTCGTACCCCTTATCTATCCTCCTCGTCCTTTGCGCCATATCTTCGCGCCCTTTGCGTTAGATATCTCCTACCCCTTATTTATAACCCTCCAAGTCCTCTGCGCCAAATCTTCGCGCCCTTTGCGTTAAATAACTCGTACTCCTTATCTATCCTCCGTGTTCTTTGCGCCAAATCTTCGCGCCCTTTGCGTTAAATAGAGCTCATTTTGCATTTAAAAAAATTACATCCAGAAAAGTGTGTGTTATTGGATATGGATTTCCCGATTCCCACTGAAGCCTTATCTTTAAGCATGATATTATCTGGCTTAGAAATTCAGAAAAGATTGGGAAAAGACATTGTTTTGGAGCCATTCCATGACAAACAGTTAAACCCGAACAGCTATAATCTGACCCTGCATGAGGAACTTTTGGTATATGAAGATGCCGTGCTGGACATGAAGAAACCGAATTCAGTGAAATCAATACGCATACCGAAGGAAGGTTTGGTGTTAGAAACAGGTAAACTCTATTTGGGTCGGACGGTGGAATACACCGAAACCCAAAACCTTGTTCCAATGCTGGAAGGTAGGTCGTCTATCGGAAGGCTCGGCTTGTTTGTGCATATTACCGCTGGATTTGGGGATGTAGGGTTTAAAGGATTTTGGACGTTGGAAATGTTTTGCGTGCAGCCCATCCGGATTTACGCAGGTGTGCAGATTTGCCAGGTCTTTTACCATACCCTTGAAGGTGATTTTGTTCCTTATTCCAAAGGGAAATATCAAGAAAATAAAGGAGTGCAACCGAGCATGTTATATAAAGACTTCTTATAAGTGAATTACCTCCGAATTGGTTGGTTATGGTTCTGTTTGGCATGGCTGGCCCATGGAACGGGGCAATCGGTGCAAGTCACTTTAGTTCCGCCCACATCAGAAGATTCTATTCCGAAAATTACTGGATTTATTCAGGCTAAAAATTTGCGACAATGGCCTGTCAATGGAAAGCGTTTTCGCCTTTCGGCCGACACGTTACCCTTGCCATGGACTTTTTTCCTGGAGGGCTTTCAGCCTGTAACCATTGGTTCATTCAGTGGTTCTCAGGTTCGTGTGATGCTGGTGCCAGAGGTGCATCAAATTCCGGAATATACATTTTCTGAAAGTATTTTTGCACGAGACAAACGACAATCTGGCAGAGATATTCAGATTTTACCGGCAGCCTACATAGCGACAAACAATCCACAGAATTCCGCCTTGGCCCTGGCCCAATCTGGCACCCTGTTTGTTCAACAAAGTCAAATGGGCGGCGGCTCTCCGGTAATTCGCGGCTTTGAAGCTTCCCGAATTCTACTGGTCGTAGATGGCGTGCGGATGAACAACGCCATTTTTCGGTCCGGCCATTTACAAAATATATTACGGGTCGATGTGAACAGCCTTGAGCAATTGGAAATTTTGTTTGGCCCTGGCGCCGCTCAACATGGCAGCGATGCCCTGGGAGGCGTCATCCATCTGGAGACGGCCAAACCCATGCTCACAGGTTCCTCTTACCTTAAAGGCAGTTTTTTTACCAGATTTTCCAGCGCAAATAATGAAAAAACCACCCATGGCATGTTCCGCTACGGAAGAAAAAAATGGGCGGGAATCACCTCGTTTACCATCAGCGACTTCGACGATTTACGCCAGGGAAACCTTCGAAGTCCATTTTTACAAGATCAATGGAAAAGGGATTTTTTCGTCATCCGAAGAGGCGGAAAGGACACGGTACTGAGCAACCCACAACCTAATCTTCAACTGGGCAGCGCGTATCGTCAGTTGGATTTGGTACAAAAATTCACTTTTCGCACCGGGGCATGGCGAAACGACCTGCAATATCAACTCAGTACCACCAGCGATGTTCCGCGTTACGACCGGTTAACCCTCACTGATGAACATAGCCAACCATTGTTTGCCGAGTGGTTTTATGGTCCGGAGCGGCGCCAGATGTGGAAAGCTCAAAGTCAACGGGAAACACCAAAAATGCAATGGAGAATACTCGCTGCATGGCAATGGATAGAAGAATCCCGGCATGTACGACGTTTCCAGCAACATGAGCGTAGGAGTCAGTCCGAAAGTGTTCATGTGGGCGAATGGCGACTAGACATATTGCGCAAACACGAGCCTAGGGCGGGGGCACAAACCTTGTCGTACCGCTGGCGAGCAGGTGCAGACGTGCAATGGAACGCGGTACAATCTTTGGCGCGGTTCACGCACGTAGAAACCGGTGAAATCAGCGCAGGTCCCACCCGTTATCCGGATGGAGGAAGCCACCAAACCCTTGCAGGCCTGTACGGTGAATACCAGTGGGCACTTGGAAAAAATGCTTCGCTGGCAGTTTCGGGCCGACTCAATTATGTTGGTTTAAATGCACGATTTACCGATACCAGCTTTTTTAGCTTTCCCTTTCAAACTGCAGGTTACCAGCGTTTCGGAGGAAACGGCAGCGTGGAATGGGGAACACATTTTCCCAACCATCCGTTTTGGAAAAGCGTGCATGTAGTGCTGGCCAGCGGGTTCAGGGCACCCAATGTAGATGACATTGGAAAAGTATTTGATTCACGTCCGGGCCAACTCATTGTGCCTAATCCCAACATCCAACCGGAATACGTGTACACGCTGGAAGGCCGAACCTTCATGGGAAACGCCACCCACCAACTGACCATCAGTACTTACGGCACTTGGATTCACGGACTTTTAGCATTGCGTCAGGGCAGTTGGCAAGGTGAGGACACGGTAGTGTTCGATGGTTTGCCGAGTCAAATTCTGTCGTTACAAAATGTAGATCAGGGTTGGATTCTGGGAGGAACCGCCAAATACAGAGGACAATGGTCGTATTACGGATTTACACGGGCACAAATAACCTATACATACGGACGGCAATTTCATCAGAATGAATGGTTTCCACTTGAACATATTCCTCCTGTTTTCGGAATCATCAGTACCGGATGCACGTTTCCACGCTGGGAAATAGAAGGTTGGATACATTTCAATGGCTGGAAAAAAGCCGCAGATTACGGGATTTTTGGAGAAGACAACCTGGAATACGCCACACCATTAGGGACGCCGGCCTGGTACACGTTGAATCTCCGGATGCAATGGAAACCCATTGAGAGGGTGCGAATTCAGTTGGCCATGGAAAACATACTGGATCAAAATTACCGAACGTTTTCATCCGGTATTTCAGCACCTGGACGAAATATCATTTTGGCCATAAGGGGACAGTTTTAATGATGTTGCACTGAATTATAACGCAAAAAATCCTGAAGGGCATAGTTCTGATAAGCCTTCCATAGATTCCTTTACTACCCGTTTTTAATCGTTTATATCCGTTTAATAACCGAATATTTCCCGCTACAGGTCGTACATTGTCCACGGGGAGGGGTGGGTTTTACCCCAGACTTCCAAGCCACACATTACAAGCACAATACACGTCTTATTTTAGCTCAATTTGGTCTGGCTCTCCTTTTCCGAAAAGATGGCGAAAATTAGTCCCCAAAAAATCTCACCCGGGCAAAGCGTTCATTTGCACTGGACCATTCCACCCAAATTCAACGTCCTTTCTTGAAACAGCAATTGTCCGCGAATCGATTCTGCGACATAATTTTGTCTACCCGTTTTTAATCGTTTATATCCGTTTAATAACCGAATATTTCCCGCTACAG
>CAZOEO010000003.1:150570-223966 GCA_964578885.1 uncultured Candidatus Competibacteraceae bacterium
GTCGTACATTGTCCACGGGGAGGGGTGGGTTTTACCCCGGACTTCCCAAAGCCCATCAAAAGACCTGCATCAGGCATAGAAAAATAAACTCGGCTAATCTCCCAACTTCGGTGTGGAATGGGATAAAAATGATAAGCGCCACATTCAATGCGCCGGTTTAAAGGGTAAAACGGGATTTACCAGCGTCCGACTTCTTCCATTTGGGTACGGAAGGCCACGTACTTTCCCCCGAAACGTCTTTCGGTTTCAGCCATAAGCCGGGGGGCTTCCTTTTCGCGATACGCTTCCAATTGTTGCAAGGAACCACATTCATACTGAATGGAATAAGTGATTCCTCCCATTTCTTCCTCAATCATAAGCCGCGACATCCTTGCGCCAACAAAATATCCGGTGGCCAACACCTCCGGAATATGATGGTCATGCATCCATTGACGCCATGCGTCATGTGCTGCCTCGTCGATGTTGATGGTAACGTTGTAAATAATCATGGATTCAATCGGGTATTGAGCCAGTGAATGGCAGGCCAAACAAGGTCCTGATCCAACCAAAAGATGGCCCGGGCAAAAACATCCAAATCTTCGGAAAACCTCGTATCGGAAAGGAACGCCTGTCCCTCTTCCGTGTTCCAATACGTTTCTGATTCATGTTGTGTGGGCCAGGCCAATACATTGCCTAACCGACCCAAATGGTTTCCGGACAATTGAGGCGAGAAACGAATGGCCTCGGGCAAAGCGTCGATGCCAATGCCAATCCCGCTAACGGGTTTGGGCACCATGAATAGGGCTTTACCGGAAGCACGAACATAAGCATCTCCTCCCAAACGTCCCACTAAATCAATGAGATCGGGATCAATATTGGCTTGTGCATCCAACACATCGTTGCGCACATGGACACGCAAAATATGCGCGAAAATTAAATTTCCTGCTCCGCCATCTGAACCGGTATGAATCACCTGACTCACTTTGCATTCCAACTGAAAAGGTGATTCCTGCACGCGAGGTGGTTTTACCATTTCTGAAGCAAAGGCCGTGAATCCGGCTTTGGTAAATTCATCAACGCCAGCGGAATATTCCACAGAACTGAGCGAAGTTTGCTGTACCATGGAAAAATTCACAGCATTAATCACCAATTCTCCAGTGGCCATGGCATTTTCCAAGGTATGCTTGGTGGTATTATCGCGCACCCTTCGTGCGGGAGACACGATGGCGATGGGAGGATTGGAGCCAAATACATTGAAAAAGGAAAAAGGACTCAGATTAACGCGTCCGTCCCGATCCATGGTACTTACCAGCGCAATGGGCCTTGGAGCCACTCCTCCCAATAGGTAGGCATGAAGTTTTCCTGTTGGAATTTGTCCGGGAACAATGGTGGTAAACATGGCTTTATTCCTGATAAACACCCATGTTGGCAAACTTATGAATCCGTGCATCGATGCGTTTATCCGGATTCATTTTTAACAGTTTGGGCAACACTTCCAATAACGTCTTTTTCACAGCGGCAAAAGCTGCATCCGGATTTTGGTGCGCGCCACCAGGAGGCTCGGGAATAATGCCATCGATGAGTTTGTTGTTCAACATATCTGTGGCCGTGAGCTTAAGGGCTGAAGCCGCTTCTTCTTTATGATCCCAGTTTCTCCAAAGAATCGAAGAACAGCTTTCTGGAGAAATAACGGAGTACCAGGTATTTTCCAACATATACACCTTATCTCCGATGCCAATTCCCAGCGCGCCGCCGGAAGCTCCTTCTCCAATGATGAAGCAGATAATGGGCACTTTTAGTTTAAACATTTCAAGCAAATTCCGGGCAATGGCTTCGCCTTGTCCCCTTTCCTCCGCTTCTAAACCGGGATATGCGCCTGGTGTATCGATAAATGTAACCACAGGCAAACCAAATTTCTCCGCCATGCGCATGAGGCGAAGAGCTTTTCGATAACCTTCCGGATTGGCCATCCCGAAGTTGCGATATTGCCGCATTTTGGTGTTTATGCCTTTTTGCTGCCCAATAAGCATGCAGTTGAATGAATCGATGGTTCCCAGTCCGCCAACCATGGCTTTGTCGTCGCCCACATTTCGGTCGCCATGGAGTTCCATGAAACGTCCTTCGGTGAGTGCATTGAAATACGCCAGAGCATAAGGTCTTTCCGGATGGCGGGAAATCTGCACCCGCTGCCACGGGGTGAGATTGGCATATAATTGAGCACGGGTTTCGTCGATTTTCCGTGCGACTTCTTCCATGGGGCCTGTTAAATCCAACCCATTCTTTTCTGCCATTTCTTTGAGTCGCTCCATTTCTTCCTGAAGCGCTTGTACAGGCTTTTCAAATTCCAAATACGTCATACACGTGATTTACCGTTGAGCAAATTTAGATAAAATTATCCCTATTCCCCCGAAAATGAAATTCGGCAACCAAACGCCCAGCCAGGGCGGAATCACGCCACTTATGGCGAAACTATTGGTCACTTTTTGAATAAAGACGTAAGTAAATGCCAAAGTAATTCCAAAAGCCAGCTGAATGCCAATGCCCCCACGTAATTTTCTGCTGGCTATGGGCACCGCTATTAAAGTCAATATTATGGCCGCCATGGGATTCGCCGTGCGTGAATGGGCCTCCACTTCATAATAAGGAAGAAACGCACTGCCTTTTTTCTTTTCTCCTTCTATAAACGCCTCAAGCTCTACGTTGGACATTAATTCCACCACTTTTACATCTACACGAAAAATCTCATGGTTAAATGGAAACACGGTATCCATCACCGCCCCTCTTCGCCAGCCTTTTTCCCCGGTTTTTCCTGCCATATAACGGTACAAATGCCAAACCCCGGTGAGGGAGTCGTACCGCGCCTCGTCACAAAGAATCCGATAAGTAAGTTGGCTGTTTTCAATCCGTTCATATGAAAATCGAACGGCCTTTTTGGCTTCCATATCGAAACGCTCGCAATACACATATTCCACGTCCGATACCTTCTGGTGCGTATTGGGGGTGGACAAACTCTGCCGCTTCAAATACGTACGTTCGAACTTGATGCGCGTTTGGTTTGCATGCGGAATCACATAATTCGACACCAGAAAAATTCCGGACGCCAAGAGCATGGCCGCCGCGATATATGGAACCAAAAGTCGGTTAAAACTCCAACCTGCCGTATGCAAGGCAATGATTTCGTACCGATACGCCAAACGGCTGGTAAAATAAATGACCGAAATAAATACAAACAGCGGGCTAAACAGGGTGATGAAATACGGAATAAAATTCAAATAATAATCCATGACAATCTCGTTCATGGTGGGCGCTTTCCCAAATTTCCCCAAAAAGCCATCGAGCTTTTCGCTGATGTCGAACACAATGGTAATGCCGATAATAAGGCTAATGGCTACAGCAAAAGTTCCCAGGAAATTCCTGATGATATACCTATCGGCAATACCTGGAAACCGGAATTTCATCTTTTCTGTCTTAAAGCGGGTAAAACGCTGGCTTTCCAGGCGGCAAAATCTCCGGCCAAAATATGCGTTCGGGCGGTTTTCACCAGTTGCAGGTAAAAATGCAAATTATGCAAACTGGCGATTTGTCCGGCTAATCGTTCGTTCACCTGAAACAAATGTCGCAAATAGGCTTTGGAGTACGTGATATCCGCAAATAAACTGCTTTGGGGGTCGAGCGGAGAAAAGTCCATTTCCCATTTTTTGTTGCGAATATGAATCACGCCTTCCCAGGTAAACAACATGCCGTTGCGGCCATTGCGGGTGGGCATAACACAATCGAACATATCTACGCCCAAAGAAATGCCTTCCAGAATATTTTCCGGCGTGCCTACGCCCATGAGATAGCGGGGTTTATCTTCGGGTAAAATGTCGCACACCAACTCGGTAAACCGATACATGTCTTCGGCGGGTTCGCCTACGCTTAATCCTCCAATGGCCACGCCTTCCGGACCTCGCTCCGCGGCAAAATGGGCCGATGCTTCGCGTAAATCGGGATAAACAGAACCTTGAACAATGGGGAAAAGAGCCTGATGATGGCCATATAAGGGTTCCGTTTCTTTAAACTGTTTCACACAACGATCCAACCACCGATGCGTGAGTTCCATAGATTTTCTGGCATACGCATAATCCGATGGATAGGGCGGACACTCATCGAAGGCCATAATAATATCGGCACCTATTTTCCTTTGAATATCCATCACATTTTCCGGCGTAAAAAGATGACGGGAACCGTCAATATGGGATTGAAAGGCCGCACCTTCTTCTTTGAGCTTGCGTTGCGACGACAAGGAAAAAATCTGATATCCACCTGAATCGGTGAGCATGGGCCGGTCCCATCCAATAAAACGATGCAATCCGCCCGCTTTTTCCAGTACTTCTGTGCCTGGTCGCAGATAAAGATGATACGTGTTGCCAAGAATAATTTGTGCACCAACGTCATCCCGGAGTTCTCTTTGATGCACGGCCTTCACGGAACCCACTGTGCCCACAGGCATAAAAATGGGGGTTTCGATGTCGCCATGTCCTGTAGAAAGGACGCCGGCACGGGCCTTCGATCCCGAATCTGTGGCTAATTTTTTAAATTGATGCATAATCCCGCCAAAAGTCCGCAAATTTCGGCATTCAAAATGAATAATCTGCTACTCATCTTTTCAATCATTGCCGGAACCGGATATCTGGGGTGGCGTGTCATCACTTTTTGGTGGCTCGAATCTGCACCCGAAAAGCAAGCCTACTCTCCCCCATTGAATGTGTTGATTTGCGCCAGAAATGCCGCCAAATCTCTGACCCATCACCTTCCGGAATGGCTTCATCAGGATTATCCGAATTATCGGGTTTGGGTAGTGAATGACGCATCTACCGACGAAACAGCTGAAGTGTTGTCGCATTTGGCCCAAAAACACAAGCACCTGCATATCCTTACTTTGCAAAAGAAAATGGTTTCGGGAAAAAGGGAAGCCTTGGCCTTGGGACTGGCGACAGTGCCGGAGGGACAGGTGGTGCTTACTGATGCGGATTGCCGGCCATGTAGTTCGCATTTTTTAAAAGAATTGGCCGAACAAATCGGAGAAAAACCGGTGAGTTATCTTGGTTTAGGATTATATGCCGCAGCGCCGCATGGAGTGCAAGCCATGGTGCAATTTGAAACCATGCAAACGGCATTTTTATATGTGGCGGCCGCCGGAATCGGACAACCATATATGGGCGTGGGCCGAAACATGGGTTATCCGCGGGAAAAAGGCCAAAACATGGTAGCGGCTTCCGTCAGAGAAAAACTGGCTGGCGGAGACGATGATCTGGCGGTTCGTTCGGGTTTGGGTGGACGCTTTCAGGTGATTCGAGGAAAAGCAGCGTGGACCATCAGCGACGCACCTTCGTCTTTTTCACAATGGTGGCAGCAAAAACGCAGGCATTATGAAACGTCGGTGCATTATCGGCCAGGCACGCTCATTGGGCTTGGAATAGACCAGCTATGTCACACCGGACTGTGGCTCACGGCCATGATGGGAGGTTTTGTTGCACCGGCGGCACCAGCTTGCTGGATCAGTTTGGGCGCCCTGGCCGGCGCATGGACGCTGTATGCCGTCTGTCTTTGGCGCAGAGGGGTGAAAATAAACCTTTTTAAGATAGCGGCAGGCGATTTTATATGTACTTTCGTGATTCCAATATTATGGTTGCAGGCGATTCTATGGAAACCACAGGGCCGATGGACTTAAGTCGGTTGTCTGACCGGGCAAAGGCAGACTACGCGCTTGTTCGCATGGCTGTAGATGAAGGCAACCAGCAGGCTTTCGCCAAATTACTTCAATATTATCGCGAACCTTTGGTTCAATTGCTTTACAAAATGACCTCCAACCGCGACGATGCGGAAGATTTAATGATGGAAAGTTTTGGAAAAGCATTTAAAAACCTGGCCCATTACCAGCCACATTATGCCTTTAGCACGTGGCTATTTCGCATTGCCACCAATGTTGGCATCGATTATCTAAGAAAAAGACGACTAAAAACCACCAGTTTAGATCATCCTTTTAAAACGGATGAAGGAGAAGAAATCGGTCATGATGTGAGCTCCGGCCAACCCGATCCGGAAGAAACCTTCATCTTTAATCAAAAGAAAATCATCTTGCGACATGTCGTAGATCAATTGAAGCCCAGATACAAAAGGCTCATTGAAATGCGATATTATGAGGAGTTGAGTTACGAAGAAATTGCGGAGCAACTGGAGATTCCTCTGGGTACGGTAAAAGCGCAGTTATTTCGAGCCAAAGAATTGCTGCATCAGATTTTAAAAGTAGGAAAAAATAAATTTTAATGGATTTTGCAGCACATTATGCCCAATGGTTCCCGGAATTATCCACGGACCATTTGCCGGCGATGGACGCCGCGATGGACGCGTACCGGGAATGGAATCAGAAAATCAATGTGATTTCCCGAAAAGACATGGACAATCTGGGCATCAGGCATTTTATCCATAGTCTATCCATCGTAAAGGCGCATCGGTTTTTGCCGGGAAAAAGGGTGATCGACGTAGGTACCGGAGGTGGATTCCCTGGTATTCCACTAGCCATCGTGCATCCGGAAACGGAGTTTTTACTGGTGGATTCCATTGGAAAAAAATTACAAGTAGCGCAAGCCGCTGCCGAAGCCGCCGGGTTAAAAAACGTAACCACCTTGCACAGCCGCATCGAGGATGTAAAAATATCTGCCAACTACATCACCGGCAGGGCCGTAGAGCCCGCCATGGCTTTCTATAAAAGAGTTTCCGGACGTTTGCTTCCCAGAAAAGGAGCCGAAGACAAAGCTGCTGGGGTGTATTATCTCACCGGACCGGACGCGTTGGCGCAAACATTCAGTTGGCGTTTTGCACCGGAAGAATGGTGCCTGAGCCAGTGGTTCAAAGAAGAGCCTTGGTTCGACACCAAGCATTTAGTTTACTTACCCACACAAAAAGGTATATGAAGGCCATCGTGATTGAAGTCAACGGCAAAAAGCCGGTTTTCGGTGAGAACTGCGCGCTGGCACCGGGAGCAGTGGTTACCGGCGATGTGGTTTTCGGAAATGGCTGCTCGGTGTGGTTTCATGCCGTAGTGCGAGGCGATGTGCACCAGATTCGCATTGGAAATCAAGTAAATATACAAGATCACGCCATCGTGCATTGTACGTATGAAAAAGCCGATGTACACATTGGCGACCGCGTGAGCATTGGACACCGGGCCATTGTACATGGTTGCCATATCGGCGACGATGTGTTGGTAGGCATGGGCGCCATTGTGATGGACCATGTGGTGGTGGAACCGGGCGTAATCATTGCCGCCGGATCGGTAGTGCTGGAAGGCATGCGCCTGGAAAGAGACTACTTATACGCAGGCATTCCTGCCCGAAAAGTAAAACCCGTTTCCCCCGACATGCAGAAAGGATTGATGGACCGGATTTCGAAAAACTATGGAATGTACGCGGGTTGGTATGGAACGCATTTTTCGCATCCAGAAGCGGAACTATAATTAAATTTTATTATTCAAACCCCGAGAATCATAAATTAAACAAAATAATCTAGTGAAAATGTGGGAGGGTATCAATTGTTTGCATCCTTAAAGTTCTGTTTTCCAACTTAGAAAATTAAACTAGAAACGAGTGAGTTAAACACTGTTTAATGTAAAAAGTCCAAAGTCATCCTTTTCCCCCGAGGTGACCGCTTGGATTGGAAGAAGCCGTTATGTATTTGAAAGGTTTATGATGCTATCATTTTACAACTAAACAAGTAAGAATACCGGTTTATTCAGAAAAAATTTGTTAATTTGTTGTTTGAAACTAAGTAGATTGTCGGCCTAAATAAACCGTATGAGCATATTTCTCCCCCCCAACAGGCTCATTCATTTTTTCATCTTTTTTACGCTTTCCCTGTTTGCGAGTTTGCACGGCCAAACCCTAGTGGCTACAGCCTCTTCCCCGACCGCTTCACCCTCAGGCGTACTTTCCGGCTGTATTGGTTTGTCCTATACGTTTACCGGACAAACCAACGATACGCTGGCCACCGCCAGTTGGGTTTTCACCAACGGCACACCTGGCACCGCGAATGGTTTAGGGCCACATAATGTATCTTTTAGCGGCAATGGTTGGGCCGTTCTCACCGTAACCAATGGCGCCCAAACGGTGGTCGATTCCATTGAAGTGCTGGTTTCCCCGAACATTACGGTGGCCCCCACTTTAAGTGGAACGGTAGGGCAAACTTTTGAAGGTGTGTTTTACGCCACCCGATGCAACCAGGTATCCGGAACCGTGATTATCGGCAACAATGTCGCCGGCTGGCAGCCCGGTACCGTGTACACGGTGGATTTTGGAGATGGAAGCCCCATTGCCACGCCTACTCCAAATCCAGGTCCAGGTCCAAGTCCCGCTCCGGGTTCTTGGAGTTTAATTAAAAGTTACGCGACCGGGAATCATGTGCTCACCATTATCGGCACCAATGGGAACTGCGTAAAAACCTACACTCAACCCATTTATGTTGGAAGTCAGCCCAATGTGGGCTTTGCCATCAATTCCAGCACCACACTTTGTGTACCGGACAGCATTGCTTTTCCCATCAGCAGCGTGTCCCAGAACAGCATGGGAACCAGGTATGTAGTCAATGTAAATGATGGTTCACAGGCAGACACCTTCTTTCATCCACCGCCGGCCAATTACATGCATAATTTTACTTTTTCCTCTTGTGGTAGCCTGGCTTCTACCAGCAATCAGGGGAACAGCATTGTTTTCCAAAATTCCTATCAGGCGATTATTACGGCGGCCAATCCTTGCGGAAATGCCACGGTTTCATTGCAGCCGATTTATGTATCGAGCAAAAACCAAACAGGATTTACCGTTACCCCGGATTCGTTGATTTGTATCAACAGTCCGGTGTTGTTAAACGACACCACGCGCTATGGACTTGATGTGGGCGCCACTTCCTGCGATAGTTTACCCCTTCGTATTTGGAATGTATACCCATCTACCGGCTGGACGCTCACGAGTGGTTCCATGGGGGATGCACAAGGTTTCACCTCCGGAGGTCCATTTGGCTATGACCCATCATTTTGGATTACCGGCACACCGGACATCACTTTAAGTTTCTCACAGCCAGGAACATATAATCTAGTCTTACGGACAGGAAATGGCTGCGGCGAAGATACGGCAGTCACACCCATTTGTATTGACCCGCCAATTACAGCAAACTTCGACATATCGGATTCCATTGGCTGTTTTCCTTTGGTCGTTTCCACCACCAACCTTTCTACCCTTGGCAGCTGTAACCGGGACAAGTATTATTGGACCGTTACATTTACTGACACCATCGGTTGTGGCAACAACGATTGGGCATTTATCAACGGAACAGATTCCATTTCTTTTCAGCCTGTTTTTCAATTCAATGGACCGGGTATTTACGACATTCAGCTGGAAACCAACCCAAGGTTAAATCCGGAAGATGCCACCCGTTGTCCCGTAGATACGGCGGTAAAACGTATTGTTGTAAAAGACAGACCCAACGTTTCTCTCAGTTTCACCTCTCCGATTTGCCAGACCGACACTGCGTTTTTCACAGAAACCATTATTAACTGTTACGGCACCCAACCTTTAACTTATTTATGGACGCTTACAGGAGCGTTGCCGGCAACAGACACCACCGTAAATCCAGGGGCGGTGTTATACCAGAGCCATGGACTTTTCCCTGTGAGTCTATTGGTGACCAACGAATGTGGCGCCGACACTGCGTTGGATACCATTGACGTTCGCCAGCCTGTGATTGTGAATGTAACGCCGGGAACCAATGCCTGTATGAACGATGCCGTTTCCGTAAACGGCAGTTTTGGAGGAGGTGCCATTATTGCCTCATGGAATGCATCGGTGCCTGGCGGCGGTTTCGCACCCAATAATACCACACAACCAGCAACATATACACCACCCTCAGGATACACCGGCAATTTGGATGTGTATTTAATTACGAACGATCCTCCCGGGCCCTGTCCGGCCGACACGGCCATTGCCACTTATGTGTTCGATCAGAATGGCATTTCACTGCCGGGTTCTTATGCAGATTTATGCCAAAACGGAACGCAATTGCTTGCGGGAGCCGTTGGAGGTGCCGCCACCACAGGAACTTGGTCGGCCCAACCAGTGGGAACGTTTACCCCGGATGCCAATACGCTGACTGCCGTTTACACCCCGCCATCCGGTTATGTTGGTCCGGTGACCTTAACTCTGATTACCAACGACCCTCCCGGAACTTGTTTATCTGATACGGCCGCCACCACCTTTGCAGTGAATCCCATTCCAATCGCAGATCCAGTGGTTCCAGCCACGATTTGTTCCGGTGATACCACCCAACTGGCGCTGACTGCGGCTGCGGCTGGAACGGTATTTTCATGGGTTCCTGTAGCGAATGCCAACATCGTAGGTGCGACGGCTGGAAATGGTTTAATTATTCAACAAGCACTGGTTAACAACGCGCTAACGGATCAGGTACAGCAATACACTGTTACACCGTCATTGAACGGATGTCCCGGTCCTTCGATTACCGTGAGTGTGAACATCCGTGCGAACACCCTCATGGTGCCAAGCTTAGATGCCACCGTTTGTCCAGGCCAAATCATTGGACCTTACAATTTTGTGTCTAACCCTCCTGGCGCAAGTTTTAGTTGGGTCGCTTCCAACAGTAGTCTTGGGATTAATTCCGGCATTGGCCCCATTCCCGCTTTACCAGCGCCGGCGAATCAAAGTACCGTTCCAGTAAGTGCTTCGGTGGTGGTCACGCCTACTTTAAATAATTGCGCAGGCACCCCCGATACGTTTGTGGTAACAGTGAATCCCACACCAGACGTATCCAATACACCATTGTCCGATTCACTTTGTTCAGGAACAGGCAGCCAGCCCATTACCTTTACCTCGAATGTAGCCGGCACCACTTTCACATGGACTTTATCTTCGAATGTAGGCGTGAGCCCCGGTGCATTGGCCGCTGGATCAAACGTGATTCCCAGCCAAACTTTGACCGCCGCTGGAAATACCACAGGCGTACTAACCTATGCCGTTACACCTTTGGCTAACGGATGTCCCGGTGTGCCCGTCAACTATGAGGTGTACGTTTTACCCATTCCGGATGTAATTTTACCCGCAGGACAGGCGATTTGTCCTGGAGCCTCCAGCAATCCGGTGGCGTTAAACTCCAGCGTATCCGGCACCACATTTACCTGGACCTCCTCACCCATAGCAGGCGTAGCAGGAAATAGTTTGGCCGGTTCAGGAAATTTACCTGCGCAAACCCTTACGAATTCAAATGCCGCTCAGGCGACTGTCACTTATGTGATTACCCCGGAAGCCGAAGGCTGTGTGGGCACACCGGCCAACTATGTGATTACAGTAGAAGGATCTCCCAATGTGAGCTTTTTACCGGGTCCGCAAGTGATTTGTTCCAATGGAAATACCGTTCCCATTGCCCTTAGTTCCACCACACCAGGCGTTAGTTTTTCCTGGAGCATGGTGCTTCCTCCATCTATTACTTATGGAGGCAGCTTGAGTGGTACAGGCAATCCGCCTGCATTTAATTTTGTGAATACGGGAACCACACCAGATTCTGTGATACTTACGGCGATTGCCACTCCACCTGGTGCGCCTTGTCCTGGAAATCCATTTACCTACGCCATCGTGGTGAATCCAGTGCCCACCATGACCCTAACACCGGCAAATACCACGGTTTGTTCTAACGTAGGATTTTCATTAGTAAACGCATCCACCACGCCGGGAACAACCTTTTCATGGACCGTTTCTACCTCAGGAGCCGTAACAGGCCAAGGCGCCGGCACGGGGGATACCATTTCACAAATTGTTATCAATACCACAGGCGCTGACCAAACTGTGACATACACCACCACACCGGTTTTTGCAGGTTGCGTAGGTACACCTGTTAGTTCCGTGGTGACCGTTCAATATGAGCCTGCCATCACAGGCGTTCCAGACGTAACCGTTTGTTCTGCCGGAGCCGTTAATGCCATTAATTTTAGCTCCACACCTCCAGGCGCCACCTTTGCCTGGCAAAATAACAATGCCCAAACCGGTCTGGCCCTCACAGGCAGTGGCAATATTGCTGCTTTTACGGCAAATGCCAACAACACCTCTACGGCAGAACAAAGTACCATCATTGTTACTCCGACGGCCAACGGATGTGCGGGCCTTGCGGATACCTTTCTGCTTGTAGTTCAACCCAATCCTACGGTAACCAACAATCCTCTGGCACAAATAAACTGCTCTGGCGTGAATACCCAAGCGGTTGTATTTACCGGAAACGTGTCCGGAAGCACTTTCACCTGGAACCTCAACAGCACCAACAACTTGCAGCCTGTTGGATTGGTAAACGGCACGGACCAGATTCCTTCTCAAATTCTCACGGCCAATACCATTGCCGGAGGAAATGCGGTGTACGTGGTGACCCCCAGTGCTAATAATTGCGTGGGAACACCTGTGAATTATACCTTTACGATTGCTCCAACGCCGGCCATGATTCTTCCGGCGTCTCAGACCATTTGCAGTGGCGACACCATGGCCACTACCGTTTTAAATGCCACCACGGCGGGTGCCACCTTTACATGGACGGCTTCGGCCACAGGCGGTATCACAGGATTTACACCTTCTGGTACAGGGAATTTACCACCAGACCTTTTGGTGAATCCATCTTTCGTCCCAGAAACCGTAACATTCTCCATCACCCCGACGACAGGCGGATGTGTTGGTTCACCAGCGAATTATGTGGTCACGGTTCAGCCGACGCCCAACCTTAGCATTAATCCTTCTACCCAAGCTGTTTGTTCCGGAGTTCCCACTGTTCCGTTGAATGTAACAAGTACGACCCCGGGGGCGCAATTCAGCTGGACCAGTGTTTCACCGGCCACCCTTACCGGCGCCACTGCTTCAGGAACAGGCAACATTCCAGCCCAAACCTTGAACCATAGCGGAACTGCCACTGACTCTGTTTTATTTATTGTGACTCCTTCTACCGGAGCATGTTCAGGGCCGGCAGACTCAGCGTATCTAGTGGTGTATCCGATTCCGGATGTAACGGCAAATCCGTCTCCCGCTTCCATTTGTTCCGGTGCCACCACCAACATTGCCCTAAGTGGAAATGTGGTAGGTACTACTTTTTCATGGACGGTGTCCACCAATGTGAATGTATCAGGAAGTGCGGCAGGAACGGGTGCTACCATTGCCCAAACCCTGACTCAAGCGACTCTTTCCCCCCAAACATTAATTTATACCATCACGCCAACAGCCAATGGTTGTCCGGGAACACCCATACAGGTGAACGCAGATGTATTACCCATTCCGGTACTTACCCCAACTGCAGACATGTCTCTATGTCCGGTTCAAACCAGCAATGCCATTTCATTTTCATCCAACATTCCTTCAACCAATTTTACCTGGACCCAGAGCAATGTGTCCACAGGTGCACCAGCCTCTGGAACGGGTAATTTTCCCTCATTTGTGTCCGGGGTAAACAATGGAGCCACAGCCATAACAGGCGTAGTCATTGTAACGCCCAGTGCAAATGGTTGTGCAGGACTGGCAGACACTTTCAATGTAGTGGTACAGCCACTTCCCAGTGTAACCAACAATCCACTTGGACAAACCGTATGTTCGAGTCTGGCGTCCGCACCCATCGTATTTACTGGAAATGTACCAGGCGCCACGTACACATGGAATTTAACCAATACCAATAACCTTCAGGCAGGTGCGCTGGCAAGTGGCACGGATTCAATTCCCGCGCAAAATCTGACCACCATCAGCATTGCCAATGGAGATGCCACTTACACCATAGTTCCATCAGCCAATGGTTGTATTGGAGGACCGGTTCAATATGTGTATTCTATCGCGCCGAATCCGGACGTTAATTTACCTGTAGCCCAAATTCTTTGTTCAGGGAATCCGACAGCGGTGGTGAATCCTACATCCTCCGTGGCCGGTGTAAGTTTCAACTGGACGGCAGTCGCTACCGGCGGCATCACGGGCTTCTCGGCCAGTGGAACAGGAAGCATTCCTTCCTTTAATCCGGTAAATCCAAGTCCTTCTGTACAAACCATCACCTATACCATTACGCCAAGTGCCAACGGATGTATTGGTACTCCTGTCAATTATTTGATTACCGTTGAACCCACTGTGGTGCTGAATTTGAATCCGGCCATGCAGTCCATTTGTGATGGTGGAACTTCTGTACAGATTACGGCTACTACTTCTACCCCAGGAGCGGTTATTAGCTGGGCGGCCCAAGCACCTGTTACCTTAACGGGATGGACAGGATCTGGAACAGGTAATGTACCCGCGCTCAACTTACAAAACACAGGTAACCAAACGGATACACTTCTCATCATTTACACCCCCGCTTTTGCAGGTTGTAACGGCGTGGCAGACACCGCCATGGTGTTGGTGCATCCAACCCCCAACGTAGTCGCCAATCCGGCCAACCAGACCATTTGTTCCGGCGGAGGTATCAATATTGGTTTATCCGGAAATGTGCAAGGAACCGTTTTCAATTGGGTACCATCGGTGAATCCGGCCATTTCGGGTGCGACCACCGCCAGTGGAAATGCCATCACAGATATTTTGTCCCAATCGGGAACGACATCCCAAAACCTCTCCTACACCATTACGCCAAGCGCCAATGCTTGTCCGGGCGCACCTATTCAAGTGCCCATTACCGTATTGCCTATTCCAGTCATTACGCCACAGCCGAATATTCAAGTCTGTGCCTCACAACCCGTGGCGGCCATTAATTTCACATCGAATGTTCCGGGTACTAACATCACCTGGACCAATTCCAATTCCGGCGTTGGTTTACCCCCAAGTGGAGCCGGAAATATTCCCGGATACAACGCGCCCATTCATAATGGTCCGGGTTCCGTAACAGGTCAAATTATTACACGACCCTCCGCAGCAGGATGCTTCGGAATCTCAGACACCTTTGACATTGTGGTTCTTCCACAGCCACTGGCCGTGGTGAATCCGATAAATTCCACCATTTGTTCCAACCAAAGCACTGCCATTGGCCTGAGCTCCGCACTACCTGGAACACAATTCAGCTGGATTGTAAATGCGGGTGGATTAAATGGTACCAGCCCGGGAACAGGCAATCTTATCGCCCAAACCTTAGTGAATCCCGGCGTGACCACACTCACCGCCCAATACATTATTACGCCAACATTAAATGGTTGTATTGGTCCGAACGATACGGCCACCGTCTCTGTAACACCTGCTGCGCAATTGAATGTGGTAACCGGCCCGACCAATTTCTGTAGTGGTGGCAGCACCAACATTCAATTGTCTTCGCCTGTACCAGGCGCCACATTTTCCTGGACCCTGGCTGGCGGACAATCCATCCTTGGTGATTTGCCGGGAAACGGTGCCACTATTGTACAAAACCTCACGAATCCAAGTAATGCAATTGATTCAGTGACCTACAACATTGTTCCTACGTTCAATGGATGTGCCTTAGCACCCACTTCTGTGACGGTGGTGGTGAATCCCATTCCGTCTGGCATAGCCACTCCAGATACGTCCACCATTTGCGGAGGAACCACTACCGGTATTCAGTTGATTTCGACAGTGGCCAACACCACATTCAACTGGACGGTAAATGCAGGTCCTTCCATCAGCGGAGCTTCTCCCGGAACGGGACAACTCATTGGCCAGACCCTGAACAACAGCAGCTTGGCCACAGAACAAGTGGTGTATAATATCACCTATAGTGCCAATGGATGCGCAGGCGCGCCAATTCAGGCCGTAGTAAATGTAAATCCGGTGGCACCGGCCGCAGCTAATCCGACGGCATTAACCGTTTGTTCCGGACAACCATTCCAAATTGCGGTGTCTTCTCCGGTAAATGGCGCAACGCTCAGTTGGACCACCGCCCCGAACCCCAATGTTGCCGGTGCAATTGCCGGAGCAGGAGATACCATTTCCAATACCTTAACCACAGCAGTAGCCGGTGGCCAAATTGTAAACTACTTGATTTCGGCCACATTCCAAAATTGTCCAGGCCCTCTTCTCGTTGTTCCTGTAACAGTAAACGCTTTACCAGCAGTAAATCCGGGATTAGCCCAAACCTCGTGTTTAAATAGTCCACCAATTAATCTGGTCGGCTTTTCACCTGCAGGTGGAACGTGGTCTGGTCCAGGTATCACCACTGCCCAACCAGGCACCTTTACCCCGTCAGTAGCTGGTGTTGGCGCACATGTCATTACCTATTCCTTCACGGATCCGGTAACCACTTGTTCCAATACAGCAAACATCAACATGGTCGTGAATCCGCTGCCCACGCTCAGCTATACACACGACACCCTTGTTTGCGTAAATGCGCCCATTAATTTGGTCAACACCACCCAAGGAGCCACCCAACATGCATGGGTTTTCGGAAACGGAACCAACTCCAACCTTTCGAACCCCATTCAAGCTTATCCCGCACCCGGACTTTACACCATTTCTTATACTGCGACCACCGCTTTGGGATGCTCGGCTGGATCCAATTCCACCATTCGCGTGATTACCGCACCGGCAGCCAACTTCGTAGTTGCGCCCAGCGTAGGTTGCTCTCCATTGGTAGTCAACTTCAATAACCAAACAGCAGCTTACACCGCTACCTACCTTTGGAATCTGGGCAATGGAACCACCTCTACCCTGATGACGCCACCACCTACCACCTATTTTGGCTCCACTTCCGTAGATACCACCTATGTGATTTCACTGACCGCCACCAACCAATGTGGTAACTCTACTTTCATAGATACCCTTCGCGTTTTATCGCAGCCCGTGGCCTTCTTTGGCACCAACGTATCAGTCGGATGCTCGCCGCTCACCATTCAATTGAGCCAAAACTCTTTCGGCGGTCCAACATCCTTTTCATGGAATTTCGGAAACGGAACGGCCAGTGCGGCATCGCTTCCCGGCCCGCAAACCTTCGTGTACAATGGTACCACCGACACCACTTACTACATCACCCTCACCGTGACCAATCCTTGCGGTTCCAGCACGCATGTAGATAGTGTGCGCGTATTGCCCAACAACATTACGCCATTTTTCAACACCAACCCAACATCGGGTTGCGCACCACTTGCCGTGAATTTCACCAACTTCACCACCGGAGCCAACGTGTACAACTGGGATTTTGGAGATGGAAACGTGTCGAATCTTATGAACCCATCGCACACCTATGTGAATGGTGGTAACTACAACGTGATGCTGGCCGCCAACAACGGCTGTTCATTCGATACTATTTATTTCATGGTAAACGTATTGCCACAACCCTCCGTCTCTTTTGTGGTGGCGCAAGATTCCCTTTGCCAAAACGTGAACATGCAATTCATTAACACCTCTCCGAACTTATCCAATTTGTTCTGGAACTTTGGCGATGGCAACACATCTACCCTCACCAATCCAACCAACGCATACGCACAAGGAGGAACCTACAACGTTTCTTTAATTGGCACCGCACAAGCCTCAGGCTGCACCGATACGGCACATGGAGTTGTGTTCATCAAACCCGGCATAGATGTGGCCATTAACCTGTCCGACTCCATCGGCTGCGCGCCGTTCCAGGTTCAATTCCAGGACGTAGGACAAGGCGCCATTTTCCACCAATGGAATTACGGCGATGGACAAACCGGCGCATCTTCCAGTCCAACCCATACATACCTCACGTTCGGAAGCTATATTACCCAACTCGTCGGTTCAAACCAATGGGGCTGTACCGACACCGCGACCGCCAATGTTTGGGTGAATCCCGTTCCCAACGCCGCGTTTACCGTTCCACCCATCAACACCTGCGTGTACCCGGCAACGTTCCAGCTAACCAACACAAGCAGCGGCGCCACAGGCTATCAATGGAATCTAGGCAACGGACAGAATTCCGTACAATTCGAACCGGTGGTTACCTACAACCAACCCGATACCTTTGCCATTCAGCTGGTGGCCACAAACGCCTTCGGCTGTTCCGACACGGCCGTTCAATCCGTAATCATGAACCAGAATGTGGTGGCCAATTTCCTTATCACACCGGAAGTAGGTTGCGCACCCCATAAAGCAGATTTAATCGATCTGTCCACAGGAGCCGATACATGGAGCTGGAACTTCGGCGATGGAGATTCGTCCATTGTACAAAATCCCATCCACGTGTATCAGAATGCTGGCGTGTATACCGTTACCCTCATCGCCTCTAACCAGGCAGGCTGCGGCGACACCCTTACCCTTACCAACGCTGTTTTGGTGAATCCATCGCCTACCGCCGCATTTTTGTCGTCTCCCCCCGAACGCTCATTCCTCACGCCCGTGGTCGATTTATTAGACCTCAGCACCGGTGGTATTTCCGCTTTCTACAACATGGGCAACGGACAGATCAACACCCTAATGAACGGACAATACATTTACCCAAGTCCAGACACCGGAACCTATATCATCAGCCAAATTGTCGTTAACCAATTCGGATGTACCGATACCGCATTCTCCACCATCCGACTCTTTGGAGAAACCTCGTTGTATGTACCCACCGCCTTCACACCCAATGACGATGGCAAAAACGATGTCTTCCGCGCCTACGGATTCAATTTGTTTGAATATGAGTTGCAAATCTTTAACCGCTGGGGCGAACTCATCTTCGAAACCAACGACCTCATGGATGCATGGAATGGCACCAAGTTCAACGCCGGCGGCCCCGTCTGCAAAAGCGACGTATATGTCTGGCGAATTGCTTACCGCGACATCGACCGCGTGCGCCATCGGGTGAGAGGACGCGTCACCCTGCTCAACAACGGAACGGAATAATTTTGGGGCGCTGTCCGGCTTTTGTTTCAAGCCGGCGGCCACCCTTGTGCCCTTGTAAGCGCTCCGGTGGCTTTCTGCGGCAGCCTCCTCGCTGCTACAATGGCCAACAAGGCTGAACCACCGGGCTTTTCACGCCAATCCGGGCGCCGGGACTTGCGGTTCATCAAACACCCTTTCTTGCAGGAATGTCCTTATATTTACCCCATGATTACAGCGCCTTTAGACGAAAAACCATCCACCTTCAAAGATTGGTTGGAAGCCGTAAAGAAATCTGTCAAAAATCCGGAGGAACTGAGCAAACTAGGCTGGACCACCGACGATGGATTTAGCCTCAACGCATTGTATGCCCCCGAAGACCTGACCGAATTACCAGAACCCGCCATCCCGGCGCATTCCTGGCAAATCCGGCAAACCATTCCCTGCGGAAAACCCGGCAAAGCCAACCAATTGGCACTACAAGCCCTGGAAGGCGGCGTGGAAGCACTCACCTTTACCGCCGACCAGATTCCCACAGAACAAGAATGGCAAACGTTAACACAAGGCATTCACCTCGACTGGCTTCCCGTGTATTATCAATTCGGAGAATCCAATACCGCCGCTATTTTCCTTTTACCCGATACCCTGACCCAACTTGGATACCAACCTGAACAGCTCGAAGGTGGCATTATCTATGACCCACTGGTCTTCGCCGCTTTCGCCGGAGGCTTTGATTATTCCATAGAAGAAACCGCACAGATATATACCACTTCCATTCAGCATCTTCATGCGCAGTTTCCCAGGTTTTCAACCCTGCACGTTCAGAGCCTGCCATATCGGGAAGCAGGTGCCAATGCCTCTGATGAACTGGCTTTTCTCATGGCCACAGCCCATCAATATATCGAATGGTTGCATCAGGCCAACGCGCCACTGAACACCATCTTGGAAAAAACACAATTCCATGTATCGGGCGGTCCGGATTATTTTACAGAAATCGCAAAACTCCGCGCCATCCGAATCCTTTGGAAAAACGTACTGGATCGCTGGCAACTTCCCTGGTTCGAACCCACCATCCATGTAGAAACGCCACAATTCAACAAAACCTATTACGACGTACATAATAACCTGCTGCGATGCACCACCGAAGTTATGGCCGCAGCCATTGGAGGCTGCCATGCCATTTCCGTGAAACCCATGGACGAACTGCTTCATGAATCGGACAGCAATGCCTATCGTTGGGCCAGAAATATTCAGTGGATTGCCAAGCAGGAAGCTAAACTCCATTGGGTGGCCGACCCATCTGCAGGAGCAAGTTTTATCGAATCGCTCACCCAAAAAATCGCCCAGGCCAGTTGGAATGTGCTCCAAGAAATAGAAGCCGCAGGCGGAATGCCACAAGCCCTTCAACAAGGTTTAGTACAGCAAAGATGTGGCCTGGCGGCAGAACTGCGCCAAAAAGAATTGACCGAAGGACAAAAAATTCTGGTAGGCACGTCTAAATATGTGAATACCAAGGAAAACCTCTACGGCAAAATCACCCGTATCGCCTCCAATCCTTACCGGAAAGAAACCTTGCAATTTGTGCCCCTTCAATATGTAAGATGGGCAGAAAAATTAGAAAATCAGCGACTTACCCAAGACGCAAATGCCGACCGTTCATGAAACCACCACTCGGACAACTTGATCTTCAGCCCTTTTCTCCAATTGAAGCAAAAGAACAGGGAGCAGTAACTCCGGAAAACATTGTGGTTCAAAGCCATTATACACCGGAACAACTCAAAAACGTACAATGGACGCCCGGATTTCCAGGACTCGCTCCTTTTTTACGAGGCCCCTACCCCACCATGTATGCGATTCGCCCATGGACCATTCGCCAATATGCCGGGTTTTCTACCGCAGAAGAATCCAACACTTTCTATCGAAAAAATCTGGCCGCCGGACAGAAAGGACTTTCCGTGGCCTTTGACTTGGCCACCCACAGAGGATACGATTCAGATCACGACAGGGTTGCCGGTGATGTCGGAAAAGCCGGGGTAGCCATCGATTCCGTGGAAGACATGAAACTACTTTTCGATGGAATTCCCCTGGGAGACATGTCTGTGTCCATGACCATGAACGGAGCCGTGATTCCCATTATGGCTTTTTACATTGTAGCCGCAGAAGAACAAGGCGTAGCCCCTTCCGCACTTTCAGGAACCATTCAAAATGATATCCTGAAAGAATTCATGGTGCGCAATACCTACATTTATCCGCCACAACCTTCCATGCGGATTATTGCGGATATCTTCCGGTATACGGCAGCCCACATGCCCAAATTCAACAGCATTTCCATTTCCGGATATCATATGCACGAAGCCGGAGCACCCGCGGATTTAGAATTGGCATACACCTTAGCAGATGGCATCGAATACATCAAAACTGGTGTAGAAGCGGGACTTTCCGTGGATGAATTTGCCCCGAGACTTTCCTTTTTCTTTGGCATAGGCATGAACCATTTCATGGAAATTGCCAAGCTCCGGGCCGCCAGGGTACTTTGGGCCGAAATGGTAAAAGCATTTGGTGCCAAAGATCCAAAATCACTCATGCTCAGAACACATTGCCAAACGTCCGGTTATAGTCTGACAGAACAAGACCCTTTTAATAATGTAGCGCGCACCACCATCGAAGCCATGGCTGCCGTTTTGGGTGGAACACAAAGCCTACATACCAACTCACTGGACGAAGCCATCGCTCTTCCCACCGATTTTTCCGCACGCATTGCCCGCAATACCCAACTTTTTATCGCCGAAGAAACAGGCGTTCCAAAAGCCATTGATCCGTGGGGCGGTTCCTATTATGTAGAATATCTGACCCAACAGCTCATGGAAAGGGCACGGGTACATCTAAAGGAAATTGAAGATTTAGGCGGAATGGCCAAAGCCATCGAACTAGGCGTCCCCAAATTGCGTATCGAAGAAGCAGCGGCCAAAAAACAAGCCCGAATAGATGCCGGAGAAGAACAAATTATCGGCGTCAATGCTTTTTCAACCAAAGAAGAGTCAACCCTGGAGATCCTTGAGGTAGACAATGTAAAAGTGCGGGAATCGCAAATTGAACGGCTCAAAGACCTGAAAAAGCAACGAAATCCCGGAAAAGTACAACAAGCCCTGAAAGCCCTTGAAGCCGCTTGTTTGAATCAAAGCGACAATTTACTTTCCCTTGCCGTAGAAGCAGCGCGTTGCCGGGCTACCCTTGGCGAAATCTCCCAGGCCCTTGAAAATGTCTTCGGACGGTACCAGGCCAAGATCCAAACCATTTCCGGCGTATATGCCCAAGGCATGAAACAAGACGATCATTTTCACCAAGCACAAAAAGCAGTTCAGCAATTTCTCGAACGCAACGGCCGCCGACCTCGGATTCTGATTGCCAAAATGGGACAAGACGGACACGACAGAGGCGCAAAAATCATTGCCACCAGTTTTGCCGACCTTGGATTTGATGTAGATGTAGGTCCACTGTTTCAAACGCCAGCGGAAGTCGCAAAAATGGCCATCGAGAACGATGTGCACATTCTTGGCATCAGCTCACTGGCGGCAGGACATAAAACACTTGTACCTGAAGTCATCGAGGCCCTAAGTCAAATGGGCCGATCTGATATTCTGGTGGTCGTAGGCGGTGTGATTCCCAGCCAGGACTACGACTTTTTATTTAAAGCGGGAGCTGCGGCCATCTTTGGTCCCGGCACCAAAATTCCGCTGGCTGCCACCAGAATTCTGGACTTGCTATAAATACGGGAGGGAAATTATGCCTGCCTGAATCTACCTATTCCATATCAAAAGGGCTTCCGTTCCAACACGTTGAGGCCCTTTTCTCTTTTTGGCGCGAAAAATACTTCTATTACAAGCGTCACTTCCCCAGAAGTGATTCAACTCTTTTGGTGAAAGGTGGCAAAACCGTAAAAGCCCTGGAGTCATATTTCTCTAGCAACACTGCCAAGTGACAGAGTCCGGTTACCAATCGTCCCCGTTTAAAAGACAAGTAAAAAAAGGAAATACAGGTGCGAGTTCAAGACATTTGCAAAAAGAAGTGAGAGGTTGAGACATTCCTTAACAAAAAAACCTACCCGATAGACACAGGTTACGGCCTGGGAAGATTTTACCGGTTGGAAAAGATTGGGTTTTAGTAGAAGCAACCCCATTTGCGCGAAAGGAAGTCGGCCAACGGTGGGGTAAAACCCACCCCTCCCCGTGGACAAGTTACGACCCATAACAGCATTTACTCGGCAATTAAACGGATATAAACGATTATAATCGGATAAAAAAAGGATAGTGGCCATTCAGCATTTTGAAACCTCATGAATCTCCATTAATGATATTGAATTTTTCTTGCTGATTCCACAAAAATGCCAACCTCACCAATCGAGAATCTCCTTCCACACCCCAATCCCTCTCGAGGAAAGAACACCATGAAAAGTTTG
Source organism: uncultured Candidatus Competibacteraceae bacterium (assembly GCA_964578885.1). Taxonomy (GTDB): domain Bacteria; phylum Bacteroidota; class Bacteroidia; order CAIKAF01; family CAIKAF01; genus CAZRHR01. The sequence continues at coordinate 173,809 of CAZOEO010000003.1, forward strand.
GCTATGCCATGAAGAATATGGTCGTAGATTTCGAAAAACTAAGAGTTAGTTAAAAAAGGGTGTTCCCTTCATTGCATATTATTTTGAAAAATAAATGCCCGTTCAATGAAAAAGCAAAGTAAAAAGGAAGAATTGAACTGAAAGTTCCAACCAGATAAACTTCCGAGGCTCGTTCGTCCCTTGCGGAAAGATTTTATAAGGATAAAATCATTTTTCCAACAATACGCCACCCACTATGGTAACATTACATAAAAGAACCATCAACTTACCTACTGAATAATTGAGTTTTAATACAAAAAAGTAGCATATCAAAATCAGTTAAACAATTATCCCGATGCTATAATTTTCAAAAAGGAAAGAACACTATGTATATCATTCAATAAAAAAAGCACCCTTTCTTACTAAGATTTGAATATCAGAACTTTTAGCAATGTCATCCTCCCTGTGAATAAGCCATCCGGTGGCGTGAGAAGGAGTATCTGACAAAAGGTAAACCCTAAAATACAAGATGTTTAAATTTAAAATCATTTTTAATTTAAAATATTGATTTATAAATACTTATAAAATACAATACGTATTTTAAGCATCTTCTTTTTTACAAAAAAGGTTGAATTCCTTTCATCAAAAAAAAAATGAAGCACTTAATAGTTAAGAGATATTAAAAATAAGCAAGTACATTTAACCATAACTTTTATTTATCATAAACCTAAACAAAGCTAATTACATGGTTCCTTTCAAAGGATTACGTGGGTTCCAGCACAGTCGTGAACGCAGAAGCGGGCTGGCATCCAGGTTCTTGGGCATGTTGGCCTTATGTTCGTTTACGGGCATAATGGGTCAGTGTCCCACACCTAGCGTATCGGTGAATTCTTTCACTTGCGGCACGGCACCCACGATTACTGCCAGCGGTTCTACGGGTATTTATAGATGGTACAATGTACCGACTGGTGGTTCACCCTTGTCTACTGGTACCTCTTTTAGCCCTGGCAATATTTATCAGAATTCAAATCAGACATTTTATGTAGAGGCTGTTGATAATTTATCTAGCCCAAGTTGCATAAGTTCAAGGTCTGCCATTTTACTGCAACCTGGGGCACTAAGTGCGCCTGTGGTAAGTGGTGCAGGAGCCGTAAACTGCGGTGGGACTTTGACCATGAGTGCCACGGGAAGTTCAACCCAAATCAACTGGTTTACTCAACCAACCGGCGGCACACCAGTATATACGGGTAGTTCATTTACCACGCCTCCTATCTTTGGAAATGGCGCCACCTATTACGTGGAGTCAGCTACATCAGCGTCACCAGTAGTAACCCAAACCTACGCACATACAGGTTCAGGTAACTACAGTTGGGTTGTTCCAGCTGGTGTAACTTCCATTCAGGTAGATATGGCAGGTGGTAGCGGAGGAAACTCCAATACAAGCCAAGGTGGACTTGGCGGAAGAGTCCAAGCGACCCTACCAGTAACACCCGGACAAACCCTATATATTTACGTAGGCGGCCAGGGACAATATGCCAGCAGTGGCTGGTCAAACGGAGGATACAATGGTGGAGCCCAGGGATATTCCAATAGCTCAAGCTATGGATCTGGAGGTGGTGGAGGAAGCTCCGACATCCGCTTTGGAAGTACATCTGCATCCAATCGCCGAATCGTAGCCGGTGGTGGCGGTGGCGCAGGTTACAACTGCGGAGGCACCAATACCGAAAGTGGTGGAGAAGGCGGTGGCCTAAATGGAGGAGCTGGATTCTATTGCAATTCAAATACTCCATGCAACTCAGGTCAGGGCGGAACACAAACGACAGGTGGAGCATCCAACACTTGCTACACTGGTGGCAGTGGTTATTCCTTGGATGGCGCACAAGGATACGGGGGAAGTTATGGAAACGGCGGCGGCGGTGGCGGCTATTATGGCGGCGGCGGCGGCGCTTATGCAGGCGGCGGCGGCGGAAGCTCATTTACCCACGCTACAGCAACCAACATCACCCACACCTCCGGATTTCAATCAGGTCATGGATATGTCACTATTACTTACTCGCCTCCCTTTTGTGGAAGCGCAAGGGTTCCGGCCAATGTAACCGTAAATAGCATTGGGGCAAGTCCTGTGGTAACAAGTCCTGTAACCGCTTATTGCGATAACATCGCCACCTTGACGGCTTCCGGTTCCACCGGAAACTTTGCATGGTTTAATACACCAACAGGAGGCTCTATTCAAGGTACAGGAAGCACGTTTATCCCCAGAAACCTGATTTCAGGCACACAAACCTTTTATGTTTCAGGCATCAATGCTAGCACAGCTCCCGGCACTGAATTTGAATTCAACTACACTGGAAGTTCTACAACCTGGACCGTACCTGCAGGCGTTACCGCTATTGAGGTAGATGTATGGGGTGCTTCAGGCGGAGAATCCAGAAATTCAGCCCCGGGATTGGGTGGACGTACCCGCGCAAGGGTGAATGTAACACCTGGACAAACTCTTTATGTATACGTTGGCGGAGAAGGCCAGACCAGTTTAGGCAACACCAGTTGGGTTACTGGCGGTTGGAATGGAGGTGCCGACGGATATAACAACACCAGCAGCAGTTCCGCTGGTGGTGGCGGAGGCGCCTCAGATATCCGCATTGGCGGAACCAGTTTAAGCAACCGAGTCGTCGTAGCAGGCGGCGGTGGTGGCGCAGGATACAATTGCGGCGGCATCAACGCACAACGCGGCGGAAACGGCGGTGGACTCATCGGTGAAAATGGATCAAACTGTAATAACCTTAATGACTCGCAATCCGGAAGAGGTGGCTCACAAAGCAGCGGTGGCTGCGGGCAATCTTATGGAAACTGCGGAAGTTTAGGAACAGGTGGTACCGCTTGGGGAAGTGCTTCTTCCGGCGGCGGCGGCGGCGGCTACTATGGCGGCTCCGGAACAGGTTATGGCGGCGGTGGCGGCGGAAGTTCTTTTGCCAACTCCAGCCTTACTTCTAATGTTCAGTTAGATCAAGGAGTGCGTATGGGTCATGGACGCATCATTATCCGTATCCCGGCAAATGGATTTTGCGAAACCCAGAGGGTGCCGGTAGTAGTTAACAACACCTCACAGCCTTTGGTCGCTCCAGCAACCATTGATGATACTGTAGCTTGCGGTACCGCAACGGCTCTGCTTCAGGCCTCCAGCCCTGGAACCATTAGCTGGTATAATACGCCAAATGGAGGAACCCCCATCGCGGTGGGAAATTCACTCAACATAACACCCACTTTCGCTCCTCAAACATACTACGTTGAGGGAGTCATTACCCAAACTGTTCCAGATACTACCTTCCGATTTACAGGAGGAATACAAACTTGGGTGGTTCCGGCAGGTGTCACTTCCATTCAAGCTGAAATTGTGGGCGCTTCAGGAGGAGATGCCACCAATAGCCGCGGTGGATTGGGCGGAAGGGTTACAGGTACCATTCCGGTAACCCCCGGACAAACACTCTACTTCTATGTAGGAGGCCAGGGTAACACCTCATACGGACTAACCGGATGGATAAACGGTGGATGGAATGGTGGTGGAAATGGATATCTTGGAAGCAATTCATATATGGGCGGTTCCGGTGGAGGCGCTTCTGATATCCGCATCAACAGCACCTCCCTGAACAACCGCGTCATGGTAGCAGGAGGCGGCGGCGGCGCCGGCTACGACTGCTCTGGTGGAACCAATCGTAATCGTGGAGGAGACGGCGGTGGATTGCTCGGAGCCTTCGGTTGGTACTGCGGTGGCAACAATGCTAACTATAGTGGCCAAGGCGGAACCCAATCTGCTGGAGGAATAAATGGTAACTACTATGGTGGATCTGCTGGCTTTGGAAACGGTGCACAAGCTTGGGGGAACTCCCAAAGCGGCGGCGGCGGCGGCGGCTGGTACGGCGGCGGCGGCGGTTATGCTGCGGCTGGTGGCGGCGGAAGCTCATACACGGCTTCAAACGTAACCAACGTAAACCACACCCAAGGATTTAACCGCGGAGCCGGATACATCAAGATTTCCTACTCCAAAACTTGTACCTCACAAAGAGCGCCTGTGTCTATTCACATCGACTCCGTTCAGGCACCCGTAATCAGTGGATCTGCTACCGGTTGTGCCCCACAAACCGCTGCATTGTCCGCAACTGGCGGCTCAGGAACCTATCAATGGTTTGATGCACCCGGCGGAAATATACTCGCTACCGGATCTAACTTTACACCTACTGTAACAGACACCACACAGTATTTCCTTAACTATGTGGATAACAATGGCTGTACTTCCAGATTCGATACGGTACAAATAGACGTAACGCCTATTCCTACTGCCGCTATTCAAAACCCCGGCGTTCTTTGCGTGTCTTATGCACCTCTGAACCTCGTTGGCGGCTATAGCACAGGAACTTGGGCCGGTACGGGTATTACCAATGCACAAAACGGTACATTTGATCCGGCTCTGGCCAACCTAGGTCCTAATCAAATTGTTTTCACAGCTTCTACTTCAAACGGCTGTACCAATGCAGATACACTCGTTCTGGATGTATTCTCAGGGCCATCAACTTCTATTACTCCTTTGATCAGCAATACGTTCTGCTTGTATAACCAGGCAGTTCAATTAACTGCTTCAAACGTAAACGGAAGCTGGAACGGACCTGCTGTAGATGCCATTAGTGGTCTATTTGACCCGGCACAGCTTTCTCCCGGCACATACGCCATTTACCATGAAGTCATCGACAACAATGGCTGTTTTGGAAACGACAGTGTAGTAGTAACCATTCAACCTACACCGGACGCCACCATTGTAACGCCGGTAGGAACCATCTGTGCCAACGCAACAGCTTTTAATCTGAGCGCCAACACAGCTGGTGGAGTTTGGTCTGGAAATGGAATTACCTCCACAGCTAACGGAACCTTTGATCCGTCTTTGGCTGGTAACCAATCCGTCATTACCTATGCCGTTTCTCAAAATGGCTGCGCAGATACGGCCCAGGTATCACTGAGCATCACTGCTGCCCCACTCGCCGTGATTCAGCCTGTGAACAACGCACTTTGCGAAAACGGCAACTCAGTTACTTTAACGGCCACAGGTGGTACAGGCGCTTGGTCCGGAAACGGTATTTCCAGCACGAATGCAGGTACATTTAATCCCGCTATCGCTGGAGCAGGTACCTCTACCGTGTATTTTACCCTCACCGGTACTGCTTGCCCACATACCGATTCTACCCAAATTCTGGTAGAAGCCCAGCCCCAAATTCAAGCTGGTGGTGCGTTAATTTTCTGTGAAGGTCAGCAAGTCGGTCTCTCCGCCTCTGCCGCTAGCGGATACCAGTGGTTCTTAAATGGAACGGCTATCCCGGGTGCCACCAATGCAACCCTTGTGGCCAGCCTTCCCGGTCAATACACTGTGGCCAATCTTACTCAAGGAAGCTGTCAGGCTCCTTCTGCTGCCACTGCTGTAACCGTTTATCCTAAACCTGCGATTGTAAGCCTTGCGGCCAACACCGTATGTGAAGGAAATACCACGCAATTCTCCCAAATCGTCAACATCAGCTCCGGCAACCTTACCGGCTACATGTGGACCTTAGGAGATGGAAACACAGGAAACGGAGCCAATATCCAACACCAATATGCCAGTGCAGGCGTTTATGCCGCTCAGCTGATTGCGATGTCTAACCTCGGTTGCTCCGACACCCTTTCTACCACGATTACGGTAAATCCAAATCCCGTAGTCAATGCAGCTACGGCTACAAACGTTTGTTTGAACAACCCTGTACAATTCAATGGATCAGCTTCGGTGGCCAATGTAAACAATGCCACAGTGGTGCAAAACCAATGGCAGTTTGGAAATGGCGCCACAGGCAATGGAACCAATGCGGGTTATTTGTTTAACTCGCCTGGTATCTACCATTTCAATTATACTGCTGTAACCAACCACGGTTGTATGACCAGTCAGCAAGGTACCGTAGAGGTGTATAACGTTCCTACGGCTCAATTTATCCATGAAGATGGTTGCCAATCGAGCCAGTTACAGTTCGTCGACCTTTCTTCTGCAGATGCAGCACAGTGGAACTGGAACTTTGGAGATGGCAATACCAGTGCCAGCGCCAGCCCAACCCATAACTATGCTACTGCAGGAACCTTCCCGGTAACCCTGACGGTAACCAATGGAAACGGCTGTACCGACGCTTCTTCCGCCATTGTTTCCGTGCTTCCTGCACCCAACGCACAGTTCGTTGCGAATCATCAGGGAAGCGGATTCTATCAGTTTACCCCAACAATCCTTTCGGGAAATGCAAGCTATGTGTGGAGTTTTGGCAATGGAAATACCAGCACCCAAATGAGCCCCAACTACAGCTACGCCGCACCCGGCACTTACAACGTCTGCCTTACCGTTTCCAGAAATGGTTGTGAAAACACCACCTGCGATTCATTGGTCGTGACTTCGTCTGCCGGAACGGAAACATTCGCTCAAGGGCAAATTCAAGTGTATCCCAATCCGTTCACTGCCTTCGTGCAAGTGACCATGGATCTGCATGAAACGGTAAACACAGAGCTGAGATTAATGGATATCACCGGTAAAACCATCGCGACCTTCCCGCAAGGTGTGCTTTCTGCCGGACACCAATCCGTCACACTGCCTACTGAAGCGCTCGGACTCAGTGCCGGTACTTATCTCCTCGAATTACAAGCCGGTACTCAAACCCAGGTGTTCCACATGATTCATGTGAAATAATCCCGGATATTCACCCATTCTTTACAAGGGCCGTTTCACGACGGCCCTTTTTTATTTTCACATCGTATCTTTAACCCATGCACCTTTGCGAATGGCCATATTTTCTCGGATTGAGATTACACCAATGGTGGATGAAACAACATGCGTCCAAGGGCCCACTGCCTACCGTCGTGGTAGGTAATCTTTCTACCGGAGGAACCGGAAAATCATCCCTTTTACTCCAACTAACACCCTATTTCCTCGAACTCGGACTTCAACCAGCCCTGCTTTCCAGAGGATACGGGAGAAAAAATACCCAAACAGACCACTGGGTTCAGCCCACCGATTCTCCCGAACAAGCCGGTGACGAACCACTATGCTTTAAACAAACTTTTCCCCAACTTCAAGTTTTGTGCGCGGCCGATCGACAAAAAGGACTTCAACAATTAAAGCGTTTACAGCCAACACCCGACTTCGTATGGATGGATGATGGGTTCCAACATCTTTACCATATTCCATCCTTGGCCATGGTGCTCGTCACCTTTGAAGAACTCATGGGAAAACAAGCCTTACTGCCCGTAGGACGTTTCAGAGAGCCTAAAAGCGCCCTAATCCGGGCCCAAGCGGTCATCATCACCAAGATTCCAGAAGAAGAAACGGCCAATATCTCATTGTATCGGGAAAAACTACAATTACCGGCTCACATTCCACTTTTCGCCAGCCGATATTCCCATTCCCTGCCTAACGCTTTTACAGCCAAAAAGGCGGTACTCATTACAGGGATTGCCAAGCCTAAGCCACTTGTTCATTTTCTCGATAATCAAGGTATTTCCCTCATTCACTTGAACTTCCCGGACCATCATGCCTTCCAAAAAAAGGACTTGAAATCCATAAAACATTACATGGAACAAGGGCTGCCAATTCTTACCACAGCCAAAGATCAGCCCCGACTGCACGCAGCAGGCATTACCTTTGCACAAACGGTTCACGTTCATCATCATTTTTTGGAAAACCAACTCCACCAACTCATTGAAATCATTAGAAAGCATGTGGGAAAACATTGAAAACGCCGCACGATACATCCAGCAACGCACGCAACATTTTAAACCGGAAAAAGGGATTATTCTCGGTACTGGACTGGGAGCCGTGACCGACGCCATGGATATTCGTTGGACCATTCCTTATTCAGATATACCCGGTTTTCCTACCTCTACGGTACAAAGCCACTCCGGACAACTGCTTCTCGGCTATTTAAACCAAACACCCGTGGTGGTGATGCAAGGACGCATCCATTACTATGAAGGCTACTCCCTGCAGGAAGTCGTTTTCCCCGTAAGAACCATGGGATTGTTAGGAATACATACCCTTTTGGTCACCAACGCCGCCGGAGGACTCGCTCCTGCCATGGAAACAGGAGAAATCATGCTGATTACTGACCATATCAACCTTCTGGGAATCAGCCCACTCATGGGACCAAACGACGAAAAATATGGCCCGCGTTTTCCCGACATGATGGAACCTTATTCCCCTGAACTTTGCCAACTGGCAAGAACAAAAGCCCTGGAACTCGGCATTCGTCTGCATGAAGGTGTGTACGCCGTCGTATCTGGCCCAAGCCTGGAAACGCCCGCCGAATATCGCTATATTCGCACCATCGGGGCCGACGCAGTTGGCATGAGCACGGTACCAGAAGTAATTGCCTGCGTACACATGGGCATTCATTGCCTTGGACTCTCCGCCATCACAGACCTTGGCGTACCGGGTAAAATCAAAAAAACCGAACTGAAAGATGTACTGGCTGCTGCCGGAAGGGCGGGAAACAACATGGCCGCCATGATCCAAGCACTGGTTTAACTTTCTTTGGACAAGCCTTTGTGGCGACTTTGTATCTTTGTTCAAGTTAAACGAACTTCATGAACTTAGAACAACAAATCAACGCCGATATTAAGGCCGCCATGCTGGCCAAAGCCGCGGACACGCTCAACGCCTTACGGGCCATTAAATCTGCCATTCTACTCGCCAAAACAGAAAAAGCAGGCATCACGGAATTATCGCCGGAAACGGAATTGGCTATTTTGCAAAAATTGGCCAAACAACGGAAAGAATCCTTCGAACTTTATCAAAAAGAAGGAAGAGAAGACCTGGCACGCGAAGAAGATGTTCAGCTAAAGGTGATTGAAAAATACCTGCCGGCCCAACTTTCCGACGAAGCTTTGGATACGGAACTAAAAGCCATTTTGGCCCAGTCTGGTGTAACCGATCCGGCCGGACTTGGAAAAGTCATGGGCATGGCCACCAAAGTCTTGGCGGGAAAAGCCGACAATGGAAGAATCGCACAGCACCTTCGGCAACTTCTCACGCCTTAATGCAAATGGAAGAAACGATCATCAACCGGGTGGCGTCTTCTGGCCTGATTACCCTGGATCTGGAAAAAGATATTCCTGCGCCACAAGTGGTTGGCCTCGATTTAGCTCCTTTTCTGGTAGAAGGGCTCGTGCTGATGGAGAAAAAATTCCGCACCGACCTCCAATCGCTCGACATCCAAGCTTTTCAAGGAAAAGTGGTGGCGCTTTTCTGTAGTACAGAAGCCATCATTCCTCGTTGGGCATGGATGCTCATGGCGGCAACCTTGCAAGAACATCAGATCAAAAGCTTTTTCGGAAGTCGGGAAAAAGCCTACGAATGGGCTTTTTTGGCGCAATTACGCCGGGATTTGAAGCCAGAACAATTTGCAGGTCAGCGTGTGGTCATTAAAGGTTGTTCCGGAAACCTTGTGCCAGAATCTGCGTACACGGAAGTGGTGCAGCTTCTTCAACCTGTGGTGAAAAGCCTCATGTTTGGAGAACCCTGTTCTACCGTTCCTATTTTTAAACAAAAAGTATGAAGTTGTTCGCTTTAGCAGGATTTTGGGGCCTTTTCTCCCTACAGGCGCAAACCTTTATTAAACCACAACCGCAACCGGAGGCCTTTTGGCGTCCCTGGCTAATAGAATCTTGTTCGGCGATTCCGGCACCGGCGGCTTCTGGAAATGAAAAACCCAAAGGCACCCTCGCCTACCAAATTTCAAGTGAAGATTACAACTTGCGCATTTTTTGCCTCGAAGCAGATACCGCTTGCCTGCAACCTCAAGCCATGAAAGGAGGGTCTTTTACCCGGCATCCTCAGCTTTCTCCAGAAAAAGTATGGGTTTTACGGTACGAAGATGGGTCTTTGCTGAAAAAATCTGATGTAAGAAACCTACTAAAGCACAATGAATTACCTATTCCCGGACGACAAAATCCTCCGGAAAAATAAAATTCGTCTACTTTTTTTTGGGAAAAAAGGAAAATCACCTAATTTTGTGCCCCAACGCGGGAATAGCTCAGCTGGTAGAGCACGACCTTGCCAAGGTCGGGGTCGCGGGTTCGAGTCCCGTTTCCCGCTCCAAGTCCGATGTACTTACATCGGACTTTTTTTATTTTCCACCATCCCATTTCCGACTTTTCACACGTTATTACCACATGGAAATGTGGATCATTTTGCTTTTAATCCTTTTGGCCATTTGGGGATGGGGCCATAGCCTGTATTGGAAAGGAAACATGGAAAAGCTGCAAAAAGACTTCGAAAAACAGGTGGAAGAAAGGGTGAATCTCCAAATACCGATGATTCGCAAGCAGGCCATTGCACAGAGCCGAGCCGTCCGTTCGGGCCAAGTGAGTGAACAATGGCTTCCATTCTTTCCAGACTTCCCTTTTAATCCATCCGAAGCGCGATTTCTTGGCGCTCCGGTAGACATGGTGGTCTTTGATGGCATCGATGACCCGGAGACACCCGTTCATGTACACTTTCTTGAAATTAAAACAGCCAAGTCAAACCTCAGCCAACGCCAAAAACGAATTCGGGAAGCCATAGAAAATGGCAGGGTACACTGGAAAGAGATTCGCCTCATGCCACACGGATTCGAACGAACCAACGAATCTCAAGGCCGCGTTTAAGCCATCAGAATGTACTTTGCACGCCTTTTACACTACGCGCGTGTCCGATGCTCACATTCAGCTCAAAACCAATAAGCAAAGCCAGGGCACTCAAAAAAAGCCACGACAAAAACAATGGTATGGTTCCCAGCGCGCCATACACATCATTAAAACTGCGGAAATGCTCCAGATAATAGGAAAATGCCTTTGAAAACAAAATGAGAAACAAAGTGGCCGCTGTTGCGCCAGCAGAAAAGAAACTCTTTCTTGCGAATCCGGGTGCACCCCATTGCAACATCCATTGAATAAAACCATACAAAAGGACAAAAGCCAACAAACCACTTGCATACGGCCAAAACCACTGCCAATTCGCCGGAAAGCCTATTTCAGTGAGCCAGGTAACTCTCACGGACCGCAACATGGCAAACAAGGTAATCAGGGTAAAAAAAGCGAGCGTTAAACCCAGAGCTTGTCCCCTTTGCCGCCAAAACGAAGGCGGTGCAGATACATAAACAGAAGCTGTAAAGGCCCGCAGTAAACCATGAAAAGCATTGGAAGAAATCCACAAAGAGACCACCAATGTGAAGGAGAGCAATCCGGCCTTTCGATTCCGCACAATGTCTAAAAGAGGCCACTTTACCGCTTTGTAAACTCCTTCAGGCAAAGCAGCGGCTACGGTATCTAAAATATCTTGCTGTAAATCCGGAATCGGTGCGTAGGGAATCAGGGTAAACAAAAAAATAATGGAAGGAAAAATACCCATGAAAAAATGAAATGAAACCGCAGCCGCCCTGTCGTTAATGTTTCTTTGCTGTAATGCTTGAACATAAAGGCGCAGAATTTCAAAAATAGACACGCCTTCCAGGCCGGGCAAGGTCACCTTTTTCATCAAAAAGACCAAAGTCTGCCAACGATGCTTCAGGTCTTGCAAGCCAAACTTCATGCCTTTCGGATTTTTAGGCTGAAATCCATGTTTTTTACAGAATGCGTAAGGGCACCTAAAGAAATGAAATCAACACCTGTGGCTGCGTAGGCCGCCAGATTTCCACCGTGAATGCCCCCACTCGCCTCTGTTTCTACTTTTCCATTCACCATTTTCAAGGCTTCCTGAATCTGCTCCGGTGAAAAATTATCGAACATAATCCGATGAATTCCGAGACAGGCCAAAGCCTCCTTTACTTCATTCAAATGACGGGTTTCTACCTCAATTTTTCGATCTAATCCCTTGTCAGACAACCATGTGCGGGTGCGTTCCACGGCCAGGGTAATGCCACCGGCAGCATCTATATGATTGTCTTTCAGCATGACCATGTCGTATAAACCAAACCGATGATTCATGCCGCCACCAATGCGTACTGCCTCCTTTTCAAAATAGCGAAACATGGGCGTGGTCTTGCGGGTATCCAACAATCGCGTACGTCCTGTTCCTGCCAAGGCCACCCATTGTTTTGTCTGTGTAGCAATGGCAGACATGCGCTGAACGATGTTCAATGCCAACCTTTCACCTGATAATAAGGTATGTACAGGCCCTTCCACTTCGGCCACCAGGGTTCCCACCTGCACCGAATCGCCATCCTGAACAAACCATTGACAGCTCGCTCCGGAATCCAGCGCCTTAAAAACTTTTTCAAATGGAATCTGCCCCGCAAAACAACCTGCTTCTTTGGCCCATAATTGTGCCGTTCCTCGTTGTTCCTGTGGAATGGACGCCAACGTGCTGATGTCGCCTTCTTTTCCTAAATCTTCCCTGAGCGCAAGCTCAATCCAATTGTCTAAATCAAATTCCATTGCCATGAGGCAAAGTTATTCATTCACATCGAATCGAAGGGTTTGAATCAACTCCCGACCACCTAAAACTTTGAATAAAAGATATACCCTGAAAGGCTGCCGGCTGGTGGTGAGTTTTCCAATCACATATCGCGAGCCGTCGGCGCCTTGTCCCACATAACTCACCTGAAACTGAGACGGCCGGTGGTGATTAAAAAAATCCTGCACAATTTGCTCTGCCTGAGCTTTGCTGTAAGTTCCTTCTTTGGACACCAGGGTTAAATCCACACTTCCATGGAAATATTGGGCCAATGCCGGAGCATTTCCTGCGCCCAGCGCTTTGCTAATCTCCTCAAGCCCCTGCTGCCCAAATAGACCTGCCACCCAAAAATAACCCAACGCAAAAAGCAAAAGTTGACGCCTCATGAATACTTTATCGATAAAATGATTCCCTTTGTCCTACCAAAAATTAAGCCAAAATTGAGCATGGAAATCCGCCTGACGTGCATAGGAGAAACGAAACTATCCTTTATTATAGAAGGACTTGCATTCTATCAGAAGAAATTGCGGCATTATCATCCGTTTGTGCTGGACGAAATTCCGGATTTAAAACTTTCCCCCAACTTAAGTCCTGAGGAGCGGACGCAGAAAGAAGGCATAGTTTTGCTCAAAAAACTACAACCCGGCTTTGTGGTCTATCGTTTGGATGAACATGGAAAAATGCCAGACAGCTTGTCTTTGTCCAAACATCTGGCTTCCTGGCAAATGAGTGGAAAAAAAGGCGTTCAGTTCCTTGTAGGCGGTCCTTTTGGATTTTCGCCTGATGTTCGGCAAACCGTTCCGGATGCTTTTAGCTTATCCGCCCTCACTTTTCCCCATGACCTGGTACGCCTTATGGTAGTGGAACAACTTTACCGCGCCTGTACCATTTTAAAAAACGAACCTTACCACCACGGCAACTTAAAATTCTAAGACCGGACGCCAGATTTGTTTACGGCTTCTACTGCCCTAAGTGCAGGAGATTCATCAGAAGTTTCATGGCGCCTGGCTGTCCGGCAGGAATTTGCCTGAAAAATGACAAGCCCGTGTACACCAGCCATCCTTTTCCATAAGGCCGCACGACCAGTAAACCTTGTACTGGCGATTCACCCGAATCGTTGGCAGACAGCATGGGCTGCCAGTTTTCATCCCATTTACTTACAGCATACAAGCCAATTTCCTGCACCCAACCGCGAAAATCTTCCGGCGTAATCAACTGAGGATGCGTAAACAAAGGATGGTGAGGATCCAGAAGTGTTACCTGTGTAGATTCTTCTGTAACGCGCTCACGACCCAATTGCAGTCCGGGAAACATGGAACCAGCAGGCAAACCCGCGGTGGTATTGTATTGCATCACCACTACTCCACCCTCGGCGGCAAAAGAAAGTAATTTGTCTTTGAGCATGGGAGCATCTTCCACCGTATTCAAAATACGCACGCCACACAAGATGGCGCGCTGGGCAGGATAAGACCACTTTCCCTGAACGGGATCCATCACTTGAACGGCAACGCCAGTGCGCGTAAGCACTTCTGCCACCTCATCTCCTGCACCGGGAAGATACACCACCGGAAATTCCGGTAAAGTCAAAGGAACAAATGCACAGGGAATAGCAGACTTTTCGAACCAAACCACGGGACCCGTATGCGGATAGGTCAAACTTCGCACCCTGCGATCCCAGATTTTTCCTCCGGAAACCACCTGAAAAGACAAACTGCCTTCACTTTTTCCACGAGCACCAGGCCGAATCATCACTTTCGTGGCAAATCGCTGACCAAAACGTTTGGCGGTCCAGGACGTATCTGGCCATCGCACTTCCCAGTTTTCCGGAACCACGGCTTTGAAGGAAAACGGCACGCCGACACGGTAAGCGGTCAATTCTACAAGTACTTCCTGCCATGCCTCCCGATTGGCGCAAAATACAGAAGGCTGCTTCACCTCCACCGCAAAATCAGGATACACCATTAAAGGCCGAATCCATTCTCCGTAAGAAGGATCGACTTCGCGGTACTGGACCGGCACACGCTTGGTGAATGTTTCGCCCCCAAAAGTAAACTTCACCACCATGGAAGCCAACGGTTCGTTCCATGGAGCATGTGGGAACAGAGATCCCTCACCCTGAAAAAAATGACGGCTTAAACTTTTCTCTAACCAATACGGCTGTGAAAAAGGCAGGGAAGAGCTCAATCTGACTTTAAATCCTGTAGCCGTAGGCACTGGTGTATGTTCAAAAGGGCCATGGAGAGAAAATGAAAATGCTTCCGGGGCATGCACATCGTCGGCCAACACCAGACGCTTCACCTCTAGAGAATCACCCGCCAAAAACAAGTTTTTCGATACATTTGCCTGAAAATCAATGCCAAGACAAGCAAAAATCAATTCTTCACAGGCCGCCATTTTTTTCTTGGAATAAAAAGGCACATTGGCCGCGCGGATAAGTTGGTACACGCGTACCAAACCAACGGCAGAAGCGTCAGGTCTTTCCGGGTTAAAAGAACGAATGACAGAATCAATGACCTGAGGAATAATGGATTGCGGCTGAAATCTTTTCCAGGTTAAATCGATACCCTCAAACAAATCGTTTCCGCTAATTTTTGAACCGCCCAACCATTGAAAATACTCATTGTTTTCGGAGTGGTTCGGTGCAGTGCCAAACCCCTGGCTTCTGTGCTGGCTGCGACTTATGGCAGCAAGCTCCGGATAAGACATGCCCAGCAACGGATTAAACTGTCCTACATTCATTTCAATAAATGTATCTGGCATTTCCAGACCCTGAAACCGATAAAAAAACGGCGAAGTATTCCAGAAAATCCGGGTGGGCCAACCGGCATCCTTTTGCTTCAGCGCATCGAAGGCTTCTTTAGAAAGCATGGCAGAAGCCGTATGATGTCCGTGTGTTCCGCCAGGCACCAAAGAAAATCTGGTGATAATTAAATCTGGTTGCCGCTCTTTTAAGAGAGCCATCACATCGCCCAACAAAGTGGCTCTGTCCCAATGTTCAAAAGTTTCTGTATAGGTTTTGGAATAACCGAAATCGTAGGCGCGGGTAAAAAACTGTTCGGCACCATCCAGTTCACGGGCCGCCATAAGTTCGCGGGTTCGGATTAATCCAAGCATGGGACCCAAGTCTGGACCGATGAGATTTTGTCCACCATCTCCTCTGGTCAGAGAAATATAGGCCGTTTCCACTCTTTTCTCATTGGCCAACCAGGCCAAAAGTCTGGTATTTTCATCATCCGGATGAGCCGCCACATAGACGACAGATCCAACTACAGAAAGCTTTTTAATTTCATGTAAAATGGTGGAAGAGGACCATCTTTGGCCTGAAACAGCGCACATGCAAATCCAGGCACTCCACATCACCATCCAACGGAACCCGGATGTATAGACCATGTTTACACGGATTTTAATTGTAAAATAGCTTCCTGAGGATGAGACGCACCAAAAATAGCTTGTCCGGCAACAAGTACGTCTGCACCTGCTTTTACCAAAGCAGCCGCATTATGTTGTGAAACGCCACCATCTACCTCTATCAAGGCCGCACTGCCCACTTTATCCAAAAGCGCACGTGTTTCCTGAATTTTACGGTAAGTAGCCTCAATAAATATTTGTCCACCAAATCCGGGGTTCACAGACATAATAAGCACCAAATCCAATTGATCTGCCACGTACGACAAGACGTCCACGGGCGTATGGGGATTCAAGGCAACGCCAGCACGAATACCGCGCGATTTGATTTTATGAATGCTTCTGTTTAAATGCACGGATGCTTCGGCATGAATGGTTAAAATAGCCGCACCGGCATCCACAAACGCATCGATATACCGATCCGGATCCACAATCATCAAATGAACGTCTAATGGTTTGGTCGCCTGAGCTGCAATAGCCTTGAGCACAGGAAATCCAAAAGAAATGTTGGGAACAAATACCCCGTCCATTACATCGATATGATACCAGTCTGCTTCAGATTGTTCTATCATCTGCAAGTCCCGGTATAAATGCCCAAAATCTGCCGACAAAACGGAAGGAGCAATGAGCGGAACTTTGGTTTGAGCCGCTTTCTTATTACGCGCAGTTTCTTTCATTAAATATGCTTTTCGGCATGATAGCTGGAACGCACCAATGGACCTGACTCCACGAAGCGAAACCCTTTGGCCAGGGCTTGTTCGCGATACCAGGCAAACTGATCAGGCGTAATGTACTCCTGCACTTCAAGATGCGTTTTCGTAGGTTGTAAATATTGGCCAATGGTGAGGATAGACACCCCGACCTGCCGCAGATCGTCCATGGTATCGAGCACTTCATCTTCAGACTCACCCAATCCGAGCATCACGCCCGATTTGGTGGTAATGCCTGCATCAGAAAGTCGTTTCAACACTTCCAGGCTTCGGTCGTATTTGGCTTGAATGCGCACCATGCGGGTGAGGCGGCGAACGGTTTCCAGGTTATGAGATACGATATCCGGTTTCACAGCCACAATGCGGGCTAAATTTTCCCATTTTCCTTGAAAATCCGGAATCAGGGTTTCCAGGGTAATACCCGGATTAAGGCTTCTAACTACTTCCACCGTTTTGGCCCAAATGGCAGAACCTCCATCCGGCAAATCATCTCTGTCTACGGAAGTTATGACCGCATGTTTCAACCCCATTAACTTGATGGATTTGGCCACCCTGAGCGGCTCGTAGGGATCTGCTTCGGCAGGTGCTCCGGTGCTCACGGCACAAAACCCACAACTACGGGTGCACACATTACCAAGAATCATAAACGTAGCCGTTCCGGCGCCCCAGCATTCTCCCATATTGGGACAGTTACCACTCTCACAAATGGTATGAAGCTTATGTTCAGAGACAATCTGTCGCACTTCACGATAGGCTTCACCCGTTGGAAGTTTTACACGAAGCCAGTCTGGTTTTTTACGTTGGGCAGGCGTTACTGGGCCTGATATAGTCGTGGAGGAATGTTCCATAATCGTTTTTTAAACAATAGCGGGCGAGGAAAGTTCTTAGCCCTATTCCTTCCTGCAAATATACAACTAATCGTGGGGGCTGTGGTTCAAACCAGGACAAGATTTACCGGACCTCCCATTGCACCCGGAATCCGCTGTGATTGCGAACATTAAAAGCCAATCCTTCTTTAAAAAGTAAGTACTGACCACGGATGCCGGTAAGGGTTCCCGAAAATGCTGACTCCGACAACAGGTTCAAACTTTTCGCTTTTTCCGGATACGATATCACCGGATATTGCAAGGCATGTAGTTGGGTTTCCTGCAACACATAAGGCTGTAGGTGTTCCGGGAGCCAGTTTCGGGCAGCTTCGCGAATGTCCTCCATGTTCGCGTCGACCTGAGGTTGGCCGGTAACCAAATGCTGCCAATTCGTTTTATCCGTAAAATGCGCTTTAAGTGCCACTTCTATTTCTCCCGCCAACTTTCGGTAAGGCACCTGAGCAAAAATCATAGCAGCTCCGGCACCCTGATCGATCCATCTGGTGGGAATTTGCGTGTTTCTGGTGACGCCCACTTTTACGGCCGTAGTTAAAGCAAAATACACGGTATGAGGTTGCACATGATGTAACATTTCCCAATCCAGGTCGCGGCCTTCACCAAGATGTCCCTTGCATAATTCCGGGTGTAAAATACAGGGAGAATTATCCGGAGATTGCATAAAACAATCATAGCAAAAGCCTTGTGCCATGGGCTTTTGAATTTTCTTTGCGCAAGACACACAATGAATAACGCCGCCGAAGTATATAGATACTTCTTTTCCGACCCAATCGTTCAACACCACTTCACCGCGGTCTGTCTGAAGCATATATTGAATGGGCGTGCCATCATGGGTACGCATTTTCTCTAAATCCGACAAATACCTTTCCATGCGGCAAAGGTAGGGAGGATTTCGGCATGACCTGTCTTAGGGCACCAATTCCCTGGCAGACAATAATCTGAATCGGATTCCTTTTCTTTCCAGCAGTCCCATTTCTCTTAATCTTCGTACCACCCTGCGAAAGGTGGTCACGCTGAGGCCAAGATATTTGGCCCAATCTTCCATGGTGGCTTCCACCGCCAAATATCCATCCGGAGTAGTAGAAAACGTTCGTTCCAGCATTTTGAGAAACTGGTACACATCGGGGTCCTGTACCACACCATGCATCAGTCCCAAACGTCGGTGGGTTACTTCCACCTGTTGATGAATTTTTTTAAAAATCAGGAGCATGGCTTCCGGATTCTGTGCTGCGACCCATTCGATGACTTGCTTGGGGACAAACTCTACCACAGAAGGTTCGGCAGCACAGGTTTCGCAATCGGATTCACAAGCATTAGGGAAGCCAAAACCATGCAAATCGCCAGGGCCGTACCAATGCATGAGGCCATCGCGGCCAATTTCATGCAAACGGCCAGCTACCACCATAAAACCACCTTCTCTTTGGCAAAAACTGCGGCTCACTTTTTCGCCCCGTTCTAAAGTGAAACGGTGTACCCGAAGGCGATGATCGTCTGAAAAAATCAAATCAGCCCCAATTTCTTTGTAGAAATCGGAAGCCCAAAGTGATATGGTAACAGACTGGCTCAAGGCATACATTGCTTGGTTACAAAATTCCATCATTCCCTGCTTCAACACAATGACATGCGTCACCTAAAACCATGATTTTTGGTTAAGGGCAAAAACGCCGCAGCGTGTAAACAATAAAAACGAGAATTGGGTTCTAAAAACAGGATGAAATTACGCTATTTTCCCTGTTTTCAGCAATTTAGGCCGATCAATAAGATGGATGGCTTTTCCTTTTAGTTCTAGAAGTCCTTCCTGCTGGAAATCGGACAGTACACGAATGGCAGATTCAGTGGCCGTTCCAACCAAATTTGCCAATTCCTCTCTGGATAATTTTACATCGATGGCACCTTCAGCGGTTTCACCGAATGTTTCTCTCAACATCAATAAAATTTCCGCCATTCTTTCCCGCACACTTTTTTGGGCAAGATTGGTGATGAGCCGTCCGGCATCTCCCAATTCGGTGCAAGCCTGCTTGATAAAATTGAGTGAAAGACAGGGCTGAGTAGTCACCATTTGAAGCAGCTGACTTCGCGGAATAAAGCAAACAGATGTTTCTTCCAATGCGACGGCGGAAGAGCCATATCTTTCGCCACTAAGCAAGGAACGATAACCGACGACATCGCCATCTTTGGCAAAGCGAATGATTTGTTCCTTTCCCTCAAAACCTTCTCTGGAAATTTTTACTTTTCCTTCTTTGATACAGTAAACCCCCTGAGGCGTGTGGCCTTCATAAAAAATGGTTTCCCCCCTTTTGTATATAAAGCAGGATTTTCCAGCCTCTAATCCTGATTGGGCATCATCCGGAAAATCGTGAAAAACAGAGCGAGACCGCGAAGGACATTGTGCGCAGGAAAAATGATCGGCCGCTTTTTTCATGACTGAATTCTCAGGTGGTTCGTACAAAGGTACAAAACGCCAAAAATCATTTCAAGTAAATTTCAAAAATTAACGATTTGAGAAATCCCGTTATCCATCAGGATTTCCGATGTCCAGGCTCGTAAATGAGGCGAAGAAAAGCACTAAACCGTTCATTGGCTTTGGAAACAGGAATTCCGGTAACAATGCCAATGAGCATTCGGTCGGAAATACTTACACGCATTTGCGGTCGAAAGACACAATCGAATTTCTGTTGAGCCAACCATGTATTTACTTCTAAACCAACAAAATTTCTCGTCCCCGGAATCATGTAATGAAAACTCGCATTGGCTTGATACATGGTTTTGTATGAAGCACCCTGGAAAGCATGTTCAATCACCGGTCCGGTATATAAAAGGGTGTGAAACCGGTCGCCCCATCTTTTGGCCGCGACAAAAAACGGACTGTACACATTGCCCTGCACCCAATTGATTTTCCCGTAATCACGAAAAGGCGCCAAAGAAATTTCATGCAGATAGCCTGCAGCGAGAGTAACTTTGGCCGGTTCCGAAACAAAAAAAGAATATTGGGCAGCGAACTTGAAACTATTTAAACGGGACCCCGGCGTTTGTGCGCCGGAAACGGTTGGAAAATAAACAGAAAAAGGCAGTTCCACTTCCAAACCCAAGCGGTGAATGGGCGCCCATTCATATTCAATTAGCACTTGATAGGCATCGAAATCCCGGTTATCGGTGAGTCCCCAGGCCACGTTCCATTCCTTCTCCCCTTTCCGTGCGCCTAAATCACGAATCAAATCGATATACAACGGTTCAGCATGCAGTACTTTGTCGGGTGTTTTCCCATTTTCCACTTCCTGAATATAGAGACTATCCAGTACTGCCGACTCAACAAGCGTTCCCGCAGGAACTTGCGCCTTGCATTCTGCCCAAATGAACCAAGTGAAAAACGCCCAAATAATCCTCGACAATCCCTTCATGACTTTCAAATGGCTACTAAAGTAAATCCAATCGCTGCCTTTTCCTAAATTTTAAAACCTTTTAAAACCCTAACTTCTCCCTTACACGTTGAATTACGGACTGAATAATGGGACGCGCTTTATCGGCACCTTGCTGAAGGACAAGCTGAAGCGCAGGAATATCATTCATTAATGTTTGGTATTCCGTTCTTTCTTTTTGAAATCGTGTTAAAACAGCTTCCAGTAAGGCCGTTTTTGCATGACCATAGCCCAGGCCACCATCGAGATAGCGCTGGCGCAAAACATCTACTTCAGATTCCGGCGCCACCACTTTATACAGGTTATAGACGTTACACGTATCCGGATTTTTGGGCGCTTCCAATGGGGTGGAGTCCGTTTGAATGCTCATGATTACCTTTTTCAAGGCCTTTTCTTCCAGGAAAATATCAATAAAATTCTGGTACGACTTGCTCATCTTTTGCCCGTCTGTTCCGGGTATAATCATGACCTCTTTGGCGACGGAAGCTTCCGGAACCACAAATGTTTCGCCATACAGGTGATTAAACGACTTGGCCAAATCTCTGGTAATTTCAAGGTGCTGCAACTGGTCTTTGCCCACTGGCACCACCT
The DNA here is from genome assembly GCA_964578885.1 of uncultured Candidatus Competibacteraceae bacterium. Classification (GTDB taxonomy): domain Bacteria; phylum Bacteroidota; class Bacteroidia; order CAIKAF01; family CAIKAF01; genus CAZRHR01. The sequence goes on from CAZOEO010000003.1 coordinate 195,272, forward strand.
CTGCATCATACCCCAGAATATCTGCGGCCATGAGCACCGGATAGGTGAACAAACCTGCGGAAACTTCATTAACGCGAGAAGATTTGTCTTTGAAGGAATGTGCGTTAGCGAGCATCGGATAGGGCGCAAAGCAAGAAAGATACCAGGTCAGTTCTGTTACCTCCGGTAAATCCGACTGGCGATACAAGACATGAGTTTGCGGGTCGAACCCACAAGCCAGCCAGGTAGCGGCCACTTTCAGTGCACTTTCACGCCGAAACTGTGCGTCTCTCACCGTGGTAAGGGAATGCAAGTCCGCGATAAAAGCAAACGCCTGATGCCCGCCAGCATGCGATTGTTGAATCAAAGGCTGAATCGCACCCAGAATATTTCCCAAATGCGGCTGATTGGTACTTTGGATACCGGTAAGAATACGGGCCATGGCAAAAATTTTGTGCGAAAATACAGAATTCCCATGGAAGCACATTTTCCGGAGTTTTACCTTTGCAAAAAGCATCTCATGATAGACATTGAGGGAAAAATCGTTTCCCGGGAAATATTCGAGCGCAACTTTGTATGTCATCTTCAGGCATGTAAAGGAATTTGTTGTGTAAAAGGAGATGCGGGAGCGCCCTTAACCGAGGAGGAAACTGAAATTTTACATTCGGAATTCGCGTCTATTTTGCCTTTTTTAGCAGAAGACGGTAAAAAATCGCTTGAAGCCCAAGGCACCCATGTGATTGATATTGATGGTGAGCCGGTAACGCCGTTGGTAGAAGGGAAACACTGTGCGTATACTGTTTTCGACGAAAGTGGCACCGCCCATTGTGGGATTGAGAATGCCTGGAAAGCAGGCGCCACAGCTTTTCGTAAGCCCATTAGTTGTCATTTGTATCCCATACGCATTCAAACATACGACCAGTTTGAAGCTGTAAATTATGATGAATGGGACATTTGCGACCCGGCCTGCACCTTGGGAAAAGAATTACAAGTACCTGTTTATAAATTTCTTAAAGACGCTTTGATTCGTAAATACGGAGAAGCGTGGTATGAGCAACTTTCGGTGGCCGCCACCTGGTGGGCCGACAAAAAATAATGTCTTTCTTGAATCGCAGAGATTAAAATTAACACCCGATTCATGGTGTATCACCATCCTAACATTGGGCCTGGAGACGTTTTTTACCCAAAATCCGTGAAAAAAGCATCTATTTAAACTCGATTTTCTTACATCATATATTTAAGTTGAAATTTGGGTTTTTCAAACCCGTTTTTAAAAGTTAAACAGAGGTGGCAGCAGCACAAATAATGACCCCAAAATGCTGAAAACCGAGCCAAAGCATAAACAACTCATTGTTCAAAAGGCTTTAAATACTTAATTTACAGATTTTTAAATGCAGCCATTGACAACATCACAACGCGTCATTCCCGGAAGTTCTGTTAAAAAAAACATGCATTTGTTGATAGATAGAAAGAAACTGCAAGGGGATAATTTTGATATTTGAACCGAGCAATTTCTTACGACCCAATCTTACGGTTTGAATATCCCAATATGCAAGCATAATGGGGTTTTCGCCGCTTAATTAAGACACTATGATCAACACATCGACCTCTTCCAAAGATTTGGCTTCTCAAGATTTCTCCTGGGAAACATTACATCAGGAACCCATTTTACAAGAGAATCCGGATCGATTTGTTCTTTTCCCCATTCAACATCAGGACATTTGGGAACATTACAAAAGGCAGCAAGGTGCTTTTTGGCGTGCTGAAGAGGTGGATTTAACCCAGGATTTGACCGACTGGGCCACGCGGCTCAACGACAACGAGAGACATTTCATCAAGCACGTATTGGCCTTTTTCGCGGCCTCAGATGGGATTGTGAACGAAAATCTGGCGGAAAACTTTGTGCGGGAAGTTCAGTACACAGAAGCCAAAATGTTTTATGGATTCCAAATCATGATGGAAAACATTCATTCTGAAATGTATTCCTTGCTGATTGACACCTACATAAAAGACAGCGCTGAAAAGGGAACGTTATTTAAAGCCATTGAAACCCTGGATTGCGTGAAGAAAAAAGCAAACTGGGCATTGAAATGGATTTCTTCCCCCAGTTTTGCGGAACGCCTCATTGCCTTTGCTGCGGTAGAAGGAATATTCTTTTCCGGTTCTTTTTGCGCCATTTACTGGTTAAAACAACGCGGTCTGATGCCTGGATTGGCGACATCGAACGAATTTATTTCGCGGGACGAAGGGATGCATTGCGAATTTGCCTGCCATCTATACAACCACCATATTCGCAATAAAGTCCCACAAAACCGCATCCGCGAAATCATTGAAGATGCCGTAGCCATTGAAAAAGAATTTGTAACCGACGCCCTGCCGGTAGAACTTATTGGAATGAATGCCAAACTTATGACCCAATACATTGAATTTGTGGCGGATCACTGGCTTGGTGTGCTTGGATGCGAAAAAATATATAAGGTTGAAAATCCGTTCAGTTTCATGGATTTTATCAGCTTGCAAGGAAAAACCAATTTCTTTGAAAAAAGGGTGAGCGAATACATCAAAGCGGATGTAACCTCCGGATTTAGCCTGGAAGAAGAATTTTAACCTGTTTCTTTCTGAAACATAGCTTATTGTATGATGACAGAAATGTTTGTGGTAAAGCGGGATGGCCGGAGGGAAGCGGTGAAATTTGATAAAATCACCGCACGAATTGTAAAATTATCCTACGGTTTACATAGTCAATATGTGGATCCGGTAAAGGTGGCCCAGAAAGTCATTAATGGTATTTTTTCCGGGATTAAAACCACTGAATTGGATAACCTGGCCTCTCAGGAAGCAGCGGCCATGTCCATTGAACATCCTGATTACGCCCTGTTGGCTTCGCGCATTGCCGTGTCTAACTTGCATAAAAACACACAAAAGTCATTTACAAAAGCCATGAAAGCTTTGCACAGCTTCGTGGATCCGTCTACCGGCCTCAAAGCCTCTCTTTTGGCCGAAGACGTGTGGGAAATTATTGAGAAAAATGCTGAATTACTGGACTCAACGCTAATTTACGACCGAGACTATAATTTTGATTATTTTGGCTTTAAAACGTTGGAGAAAAGCTACTTACTTCGAATTAATGGTCAGGTAGCAGAACGTCCGCAACAAATGTACATGCGGGTGGCCATTGGCATCCATAAGGAAGATTTACCCGCAGCCATCGAAACCTATCATGCCTTGTCGGAAGGTTGGTTTACCCACGCGACGCCCACCCTTTATAATGCCGGCACGCCGAAACCACAAATGAGTAGCTGTTTTTTGCTTCAAATGAAAGAAGACAGCATCGATGGCATTTATGACACGCTGAAACAATGCGCCAAAATATCGCAATCGGCGGGTGGCATCGGTCTGGCTGTGCATAAAATTCGGGCCAAAGGCGCGTATATCAAAGGCACCAATGGTACATCCAACGGGATTGTGCCCATGCTCCGCGTTTTTAACGATACGGCCAGATACGTGGATCAGGGCGGAGGAAAAAGAAAAGGCTCATTTGCCATTTATCTAGAGCCCTGGCACAATGATATTTTTGATTTTCTGGACCTGAAAAAAAATACAGGACAAGAAGATTTGCGCACCCGTGATCTTTTCCTGGCACTTTGGGTTTGCGACTTGTTTATGCAAAGGGTGGAAGACGATTTGGAATGGAGTCTGTTTTGCCCAAGTGAAGCACCCGGTTTACACGAATGCTGGGGTGAAGAATTTGAGGCGAAATACACCAAATACGAAGCGGAAGGTAAAGCTCGCAGAAAAGTAAAAGCCAGAGACCTTTGGGCCAAAATCATGGAGGCACAAATCGAAACCGGCGTACCTTATATGCTTTTTAAAGACGCCGCCAACCGAAAAAGCAATCAACAAAATCTGGGGACCATTCAATCGTCTAACCTGTGCACCGAAATTATTGAGTACACCGCTCCGGACGAAGTCGCTGTTTGTAATTTGGCGTCGATTGCCCTGCCAAAGTTTATTCATGATGGCAAATACGACCACGATGCGTTGTTCCGGATGACCTATATGGTGACCCGAAACCTGAATCGCATTATCGACAGGAATTATTATCCCATTAAAGAAGCGAGAAATTCCAATTTACGCCACCGACCGGTGGGAATTGGCGTACAAGGACTGGCCGATACGTTTGTGAAACTGCGCATGCCTTTCGATTCGCCAGAAGCCAAACAACTCAACAAAGATATTTTTGAAACCATTTATTACGCCGCCCTCACATGTTCCAAAGACATGGCCAAAGAAGAAGGACCATATAGTTCCTATGAGGGTTCTCCCATGTCGAAAGGAATTTTTCAGTTCGACCTTTGGAATGTAAAACCTTCTGACCGCTGGGAATGGAACGTGCTTCGGGAAGAAATCCTGAAACATGGCATCCGTAATTCACTTTTAATCGCTCCAATGCCCACGGCTTCTACCGCTCAGATTCTGGGAAATAATGAGTGTTTTGAACCGTTTACTTCCAACATGTATATGCGTAGGGTGCTTTCAGGAGAATTCCCTATCGTGAATAAATATCTGCTAAAAGACTTGGTTGACTTGGGTCTTTGGACGCCTGCCATGAAAAATGCCATCATGGCGCACAACGGTTCTATCCAAAACATAGACGGCATTCCACAAAATATTAAAGAGCTCTATAAAACCGTCTGGGAAATCAAGCAAAAAGATTTGATTGACATGGCGGCCGATCGCGGTGCCTTTATTGACCAAAGTCAATCGCTCAATATTTTCATGGAATCACCCAACCTGGCCAAAATGTCGTCCATGCACTTTTACGCGTGGCGTGCAGGACTTAAAACCGGTATGTACTACCTCAGGACCAAAGCGGCAGCCGACGCGGTGAAATTTACCGTGGACATGGCTTCCGCTCGAACCGTCCAAAGCGGAAATACGCCCCTGGCCGCCGAAGCAGTAAGTCAAATCGCCTGCTCTCTGGATAATCCGGAAGATTGTGAAGCCTGCGGTTCTTGATTTTTATCCTTCATGAAAAAAGGCTTCCGATGTAGGAAGCCTTTTTCTTTGAGAGCCTAAAAACCTTAGAGACTAAGTCACTTTTAAGAGGTGATTTTTAAAAACACCCGGATTTTAGTCCAGAAGACAACCCTTGCGTTCCCATCATACAATGCGTCCTTGCAATTTATATCGTGACAAATCAACCCGTCACTTTGTATTGTCGCATTTACATGAACTACATGAATTATCGGATATGACGATTTTAGACATACATGCAAATTACAATTGGAAAGCGTTTCGTAGTCCGCTTTTACCTGAATCTATTTCATCTTCCTTTCTTCCTTTTCAATGCTCTGCTTCGGAATTTTCACCTGTTTCTGTTTCCATTTGCCCGGATTCCGGAGCAGGTTGAAACCCTTCACGAATTTCCGTATGCCGAATTTCTCCGCCAGTAGTTCCCGTTTCTTTTCCGAAGAAAAGGACAACAAGTGAAAAAACCAGCACGCCGAGATTCAACATATTTGAAAACGACTTTTGCTTTACACTTGCCCATAATCCGAGGAGGGCCGCTGCACCCAAGATGTAAGAAAGAATAGCAAATACCTCTGCAGCTTCTTCATGGGTTTCAATAAAACTTTCAGAAATGCCAGGAATCTGTTCCACCAGATCTTCTGCTCCTTCTCCACTATTCATAGCAACAATGGAAGCCAAGGCGCCAAGTATGAAAATGAGAAATGCGGTTCGCTTTACGGCATCAGATTTGAATACCAAACCGGTTAGCATGACCAAAACTCCCACCATGGGGAAAATAATGGGAAGGTGGTTCACCACCAAATGAAAATGTGCTGCGTTCATATTGATTTTAAATTAAGAGGATACACTTACACCAAACACATAACCAACAAGGGCGGAAATACCCATGGCAATGGTTCCCCAAATCACGATTCTTAAGATGGCTTTTCCCATCCCTGAGCCACCAGTTTTGGCTGACACCGCGCCCAGAATTACCAAAGAAAGCATGGTAAAAACATAGAGCGAATATTCCATGAACTCCATTGGAGCGAAAAGCGTGACCAACATGGGAAGACAGCCACCTACAGTAAAGGCTGCACCAGAAGCAAATGCGGCCTGTATGGGTTTGGCCTGGCTGATTTCATTGATGCCGAGTTCATCACGAATATGCGCTCCTAAAGCATCTGCGGCAGTTAACTCTTTGGCGACTTGCTGCGCAGTTTCCCTGGTTAAACCTCTTTTTTCATAAATAGCGGCCAAAATTTGAAGTTCTGCCTCGGGCATTTTTTCTAATTCTTGCTTTTCTCTTTCAATATCCGCCTTTTCGATGTCGGTTTGAGAACTTACAGAAACATACTCTCCGGCCGCCATTGATAAAGCGCCGGCCACAAGTCCAGCCATGGTTGCCAGTAAAATATCATGTCTAGTAACACTTGCTGTGGCGACCCCAATGGCAAGACTTGATACCGAAATAATGCCATCGTTGGCTCCTAAAACTGCCGCTCGCAACCAATTGCTTCTGTGTATATAGTGGCTGTCTAAATAATTATCGATGGTGACCAAGTTCGCTTTCATACAAGAGTCATAAAAAATAAAAGGGTTGAATTGAAATACCCATCTTCTTTAAATTGATTTACCTCATAAGAGACTTCATTCTCCGTATCATCCGCGGCTGATAAAGATTGCGCCAACCTTGTTATTGATTCTATTTTCGTTATTTGCAATATAATTATTATTCATTTCACTTAAACTACCTGCACACTTTCTCTTCCAGGGAAATGTCTGAATAATGGAAAAAAATCATTTTCCGAGGACAAACCAATCAACTCATTGAGAAACGGATGTTGATACAACTTTCCTGTGGATTTGAATATTCATCACGTGATTTTATTTGGGGAAATCCTGGAAGTCAACTTGAGGGCGATAAAGGTTTTGCGGAAACGGGAGAAAAGAAGGATTATGGTCAACAACGGCGCATCCTGACCGAAGCGGTAGGATGAGCAGCCCCGGGGTCGCGCTGGCTGCGACCGAACGAGATTCCGATGCAATTTAAGTCTTCCGTTGGTATCATTTGCCTTCATCATCCTTCCTTCTCCAACTTCCAACCTAATCGCATCCTTTTAAAAAAAAGAGTGCATTACCAGCGCACTCGCCTTAGTCCCGGGATTCCCGCCACCCTTAGTCTACAAATACAATTTGTTTCCTAAAGGCAGCACCCCTAAGGCCCCCAATGAATCAAGGTTCCGCTTTGCAGCTTCACCTTCATTCACCATCAGACATCACACTTCAACTCCCGATGTGTTCTTCGCCACCCCAATTTACGTGACGAAGCAAGAACTATTTTTGGGTAATGGAGTAGATAGACACTAGTGATGAGCAAATGTACAAAACCCGGACACCCTTTGTCAAGAGACCATGCCATATTTCTTAAGCCGACCTCTTTTAAAAAACTAAATTTCAATTAATTAAAATAATAACCAATTGTATTTAGATATCCCACAAACTGGTTTCACTGCTCTTTAAGATGAATAATAGCAATCTGGCGCAAGGGCGGGGTATTCCTTTACAAATCAAGCTTTTCTGCCAACTGTTGAGCGAAGGTTCTGAGGTCTGCCGCAGCATCATGGTCACCGGTGGAGCGATCCAGGGTATCTGCCATGGACAGCAAGGCCTGAAAAACAAACGTTCGCATCTCTTCCACCATAAATTGTTGATTCCAAAGTTCAATGCGCATGCTATTGTTTTCCTTAAGGTCCCAAAGATGAAGCATCAACGCTTTGATTTCCCGACGTGGTTCCATGTCACCTTCGGTGGCTGTCCAGCTTAGGTGGACCGGATTGTTGTTGGCGTCTAATTTTACATGAAGCGTAATATCCGATTCCCTCTCTTCCATATCTTATTGTTTTTTAGGCCGATAACCAGAACGTAATAAAATTTCCTGTTCTGAAACATGCATTAATGAATCTGGCGAAATCTGTCGTTGTTCCAGATATTGTTGTACAATTCTTGCGCCGACCCATTCCACCACCCGGCCGGGGGCCTCGCGCGGCATTCCCGGGGAAAACGGTGCTTCGCCGAGGTATTTTTCCTTCATCCGAAAATCCTCCATGTTCAGCACTTCTTCTTCCAGCAGGGTATTCCAGATTTTGTACTCGTTGATGGCGCAAAAATCCAGCTGAGCCTGTGAAAATCCGAATCTGAGGGAGTCGGGTGAACCGGGAAATGTGCGGGTGAGGAGATGGTGAATTTTGCCCATATAAATCATTTCCTCACCAAGATTTTTCCTTTCAAACAAGGTATCAAAATCCACCATCATCCAAGCTTTTACAGCGTCAATGGGTAAATATTCTTTTCTCCGGCGGGTCCGGATGTAATCAGGTAAATGTCCTAAAAACATAGAAGAAGCGCCTAAATATTGGTCTAAGCTCAGGTATAGGTTGTTCTCCAATGGCACGGCCACGTAATTAAAGCCAAACAAATAAAAAACAACCTGCGGCACAGTGCGTTTTGGAAAATAGTACTGGAAATACTGAAATCCATGGGTAATGGATTCTTCTTCCTTTTTCAAATCTGTGAAACATAAGTTCACACTGTCCTGCAAATCGCGGATATCTTGTTCAAGGTAAAATCTGGCCACCGCGATTGGCATGGAGTCTTCAGGCACCCGAAGGTCTAAAAGTTGGTATACATAAATTCGGTAAAAATCTGGAAATGAATCCAGAACAGCTTTTACGGCGGCAGGACCTTTGGGTGCGGCTTCTGAAAGTTGAAGATCCATCCGTTTAAATCCGAGGGAAAGCGAAATATGCGAAACATCGGGTGGCTTTTCCGAACAGCCCAGGGCCAGCAGCATTAATCCCATCCAAATCCAGCGAAACATCCCTTGGTGTATCATGGTACAAAAGTAAATATTCCCCATCAAGGTAGGATATCCGAAGAAAAAACACCACATATTAATCAGGGCTTGTATTTTTGTAAGGTGAATGAACATTTAAATCCGGATAAGGACCGTTTGAGTGGTGGCGAGCGAGAGGTAGAACGTGCCCTCCGTCCGGTTGCTTTTTCTGAATTTTCAGGGCAGCCGCAGGTGGTAGAAAACCTACGAATTTTTGTCGCAGCCGCCCGACAGCGAAACGAAGCCTTAGACCATGTCTTGCTGCATGGCCCTCCGGGATTGGGGAAAACCACTTTGGCCCACATTATCGCCAACGATATGGGTGTTGGACTGAAAATGACTTCTGGTCCTGTGCTGGAAAAGCCTGGTGATTTGGCCGGATTACTCACCAATCTGGAGCCCAATGACGTCCTTTTTATCGATGAAATTCACCGACTCAATACTACAGTAGAAGAATATTTGTACTCGGCCATGGAAGATTACCGGATCGATATCATGATTGATTCTGGTCCAAACGCCCGTTCCGTGCAAATTGCATTACATCCTTTTACCTTGGTTGGCGCCACTACACGTTCTGGGTTGCTTACCGCGCCCTTACGCGCAAGATTTGGAATCAATTCGCGTCTCTCATATTATGAATCTCATGTCCTTCAAGGTATTGTGATTCGTTCCGCAGGAATTTTGGGCGTGCCCATTACAGTAGATGCGGCCATGGAAATTGCCGGAAGAAGCCGTGGAACGCCTAGAATTGCCAACGCTTTGCTGCGCAGAGTCCGTGATTTTGCACAGGTAAAAGGAAATGGAGCCATTGATGCGGACATTGCAAAAATTGCGCTATCCGCCTTACATGTAGATCGTTATGGCTTAGATGAAATGGACAACCGCATTCTCACGGCCATTATGGATAAGTTTAAAGGCGGCCCCGTTGGCATTACCACCATTGCCACTGCGGTGGGCGAAGATGCAGGTACCCTGGAAGAAGTATACGAACCCTTTCTCATTCAAGAAGGATTTTTAGCCCGTACCGCCAGAGGGCGAATTGTCATGGACAAAGCCTATACCCATTTGGGAAGGAAAAAGCCCACCGGCTTTCAACCCAATTTGTTTGGAGATGACTCAATCTGAGCATTTAGCCACAAGCCGTGCCAAACGAGTAAAACAACTGGCACAGGAACTTGGATTTTTGTATTGCGGCATTTCCCGTGCTGAATTTCTGGAGGAGGAGGCGCCACGACTGGAACAATGGCTCAAAGCCGGACATCATGGCCACATGGCTTATATGGAAAGGCATTTCGATAAGCGTCTCGATCCCCGAAAGCTACTTGAAGGCACCAAATCTGTGATTTCCTTTTTATACAATTATTTTCCGGAGAAAAAACAACCAGAGGGCCTGCCCAAAATCAGCTCGTATGCTTATGGTGAAGATTATCATGAAGTTATTCGCGAAAAATTAAAAAACTTGCTGCTCCGGATGCAAGAAACTTTTGGCACCATCCAAGGACGCGCATTTGTAGATTCTGCTCCGGTTATGGATAAAGTCTGGGCCAAAAAAAGTGGATTGGGCTGGGTAGGAAAAAACACCAACCTCATACGACCGAAATCCGGAAGTTGGTTTTTTATTGGAGAGATTTTAGTGGATCTGGATTTAACCCCGGATGGTCCAATTGGAGATTTTTGCGGCACCTGTACAAAGTGCATCGATGCCTGTCCCACAGAAGCCCTTTCGCCCTATCGGATTGATGCCAGTAAATGTATCTCCTATTTTACCATAGAATTGAAGGAGGCCATTCCATCCGGATTTGCAGATCAAATGGAAAACTGGATGTTCGGCTGCGATATTTGTCAGGAAGTTTGTCCCTGGAACCGTTTTGCTTCGCCGAACAAAGAAACCGCCTTTACCCCTATTCCAGAAATCTTCACGTTTTCTGGCGCCGATTGGCAAGCCCTAACGGAAAGCGCTTTTTTGGACATTTTTGGAAAGTCTCCGTTGAAACGTCCCGGATTGAAACGATTGCAACGCAACCTTCACTATCTTTCCGGCGAAAACTCATCACCCAATGACTTGTAATTCAATGAAACATTCTTTTTTACCACTTGCCATTGGCTTGCTTTTGGGATCATGTAAATCAGATCAGACACCTGCTACTTCCTCCATTTACCCGGCTCAAGAACCCATTTCTTTGGTTTTTCTACCGGATTCAGGAGAATTCAAAATATTTCAGGATGTGTCCACAGAAACAGAGGCGGTCACCATGAAAATGACCACCAGGATGAATGCCGAACAAGCACTGCGCTTTATCCCTGCCTCTGATGGCGCCGAGGTGGTGGTAAAAATGGAACGTATTCGTATGGAAATGCAATCGCCTTTAGACGCTTTGGCAGGTGGAGGTGTGTACAATTCCGATTATCCTGATAGTACTTCCGGAACGCTTTTAACGGCCAAAGATATGTTTACGCCCCTCCTTCAGGTTCCCATTTCGCATCGTGTCGATCAACATGGAAAAGTCAGTGCCGCTGCAGATGCAGATAGCCTCTCGGACAAAGTGCAAAAAGTAATGGGCAATGCTTTTCATAGTCAATCGGCACTGTGGGTCACCGTATTGCCAGAAAAGCCTGTGAAACCTGGTGATCAATGGGAAGAAACTCAAATTATTCCTTCGGAAATGGGCGACATTCAAACCGTCACCACATTTACTTTGTTGCGCTACACGGCCGATTCTGCCTTTGTTCAAATGACCAGCACAGGCCATTTACCCAAACCCCAGGGCGCTTTTGCCCAAGCAAAAATTCGTTTTCAGGAAACAGGTGAATTGGTTATCATCCGTCCATTTGGCTATGTAGGCCGTTCCACCCGAAACTCCGAAGTGGAAGTCATTCTCACCATGATGGGTATGGACATGACCACCCGCGTAAAATCGAATATCGCTTTCCGAATGGAAAGATAATCATCATACAATCAAGTTTTTATCGGATTAAAAAGTTAAAAACAATTTATTCCGCGGTAATCAGTGGAGCACAAGGCTGATCCCGGGCATACAAGCTATGGCGGCCATGCCTTGCCAAATATGCATGAAGATACCAATTAGTCCATGCGGCATGGCAGGTAAAAGCAGGCGTTCCTTCTGAATAATTCGCATTAAAAGTTTGCACCTGGTCATGGAGCGCCCATTTTTCTTTTGGAGGACGCGAAAAAACAAAACCCACTACTAGTCCGGCCACCAAACCAACCATGGCCATCCAAGGACGAAATACGGGAATACTCACAGGTTTCAGATGGTTCAATAAACGAATGCATCCAGGTAGCATCAGCCCAAGGCCCGGGAACAAATAAAAATGGCTTTGCTTTTCAATGAGCAAAAAAGGTAAAATGCTGGCCAAACCAATCCACCACCATGGCCAGATTTTTTTCCATGGTACGCTTCGCCAGACCGAAGCAGGCACTTTCCATGCCAAAAGGCAAAGGAACACCAAAAGCGGAAGCCATTCCAGGAACAGTCTTTCCAGGATATACCAACGGTGCGGTGCCGTTTTTTCCACGAGTGCCGACCCATACAACTGCTGATTCACATATTGCTGTGCATAATGCCAGGCCGGTGGATAAAGCCAGCATAATCCGCTGATGACCAACACGGGAATGCCCACAAGAAAGAAAATAGACCGTATCACAGAAAACCATGGTTGCTTTTTTGCCAGAGCAAAGGCCATCATGCCCGGCAAAAGTCCACCCGCTACAGGCCCTTTGATCAGCAATAAGGCGGTAAAACCAAGTCCTTGCACACAAAGCCAAGCCAGATTTGGATTACGCTCCATCTGTTCCGCCCGATGAGTCAGCCAGAGCAAACCAGCGGCCAATGGAATTTCCATGAGATTTTGTCCGGGTATCCACCAGAAAAGGCCAACCGAAAGAGGTAGAATGGCCAGCCACAAACTACGTGAACCAACTGCGCGCCAGAGAGCTAAAAGGTAAAGGGAAAAAAATAATAACGAAACGCCTTTTTCCACCCAAACCTGATCACCTAATACACTGAAAAAAATGGATTCTATCCAAATCCATAAAGGCGGATGCCCAAAAAAGGAAGGCGCCAGCGTTTCGGTATAGTGCAAAGCAAACCATGTCCCTTGTCCTTCGGCCAGATTTCTGGCGATGGTAGCATACGTTACACCATCCACAAACATGACGGGGGCGAAGGCTCCCGCCAGCAAAAGCAGCATCCATGCCATCAAAATGAATAAAGAAGGCTCTTCATCCTTTGAGACACGGGAAAAAGGAAGGCCCCGCATGAATTAAACCGTTGATTTTCCAATCAATGCCGGGCGTTGGGTAATTTCATGATAGCAAACTACTCCTTTTCCAAAATAGTGATATACAACCGATTTACGACTCGCCTCGGCCCGGGTCACGGGTTCTCCTCCATGGAGCAGATTGGCATGCCAAATGAGTACATCTCCTTTCTTGGGTAAGAAGCTCTGTTTGGTTAAACCTGCGCTTTTTATTTTCTGCTGAAGCATGTCTTCGTAGGCGGAATAGGGCTTTGGACCAATTTTCCAGCGGGTACCCACATTGTCATAATCCGCATTCATGAAATACGGCAACAGATGACTGCCCGGGTAATAATGCAATTCGCCAGATCCGGGAAGAATATCTTCCAGCGCTACCCAAATGGCGATTAAATTCCCCAAAGGGAAAGTGGTCATGTGGATACTGTCTGAATGTGTGGGCTGCTGGCTTCCGTGTAAAAAGTTGATGCTTTGAAATAAAACCGCCTCTCTTCCCATCAGGGCTGAAAGCAATTCAAGCATATCTGCATGACCGCCCATTTGCGCCAAATGAGGACTTTGGTGAAAAGCAAACATCAGTTTTCCTGCCGCATTCAGTTTTCCCTTGCCGGATTGAAGTAATCTATGGACTTCGTTGTTGGCTTTATCCACGTCGGAGGCGGAGAAATATCCGGGTAAAATGGCGAAACCTTCTTTTTCAAAGTGCTGTAATGCCTGTTGTGTTTCAGCGGGCAACCTGCGCCAAATCCTGGTTTTAAGAAGCCGATCTTCCAAAGGCGGAACAGGCAATTCGGGTAGCTTTTTTCCCTCAAAATCTAAGGAAGAAATCGGACTAAAATAGGTTTTGCGCAACCCGATTTTCTTGTACACTTCCAGATTATGCCTGAGCAAATGTGGGTGAAACAGGTTATAAAGACTGTAGAACCACTTATATTGTCGCAGCAACTGAAGCATACTTCACGATTCGGTTCGCTCCATCACCATACGTTCTTTCAATCCTTCGCTCATCCAGGTATCCAGCTGACCGAGAGGATCGGAAAAAATCATATACACCATGATGTCTGGATGCTCTTGTAAAAATGCCATGGTTTGCTGGACGCCCATCACCATAAAAGCGGTAGCATAGGCGTCGGCCCACATGGCAGAAGGAGCAATCACAGAAACGGAAAGCAGGGAATGTGTGACCGGATATCCGGTTCGGGGATCTATGGTGTGAGAGTATTTGGTTCCGTCTTTTTCGTAGAATTTCCGATAGCTACCAGAAGTCGCCATGGCTTCTCGAATCTTTAGAATGGCCTGAATTTCACGGGGTGCATCTGGATCCACCGGTTTATCGATGGCGATATTCCAGCCGTCGCCCGTAGTTCCATTGCCACGGGCCAAAATTTCACCACCGACTTCAATCATGAAATCTTTTACCTGCTGCCTTTCTAAAAATGCGCCAAGTACATCTACGGTGTATCCCTGGGCAATTCCATTGAAATCCAATTGAATACCGGATTTTCCTTTACGTACTTTTTCACCGGACAAATAGATTTGATCAAAACCTTGAAGCCTGCGCAATGAATCCACCTTGCCGGGGGCAATGCTGTCTGGAAAAGTAAACTTGTCGCCGCCAAATCCCCAGAACTGGACCAATGGCAAAACGGTTGGATCAAACGCACCGTCCGTAAGGGCGTAAATTTCCTTAGACGCCTCGAACACGGCACGGAAATAAGGATCCGTTTTCACGCCCGAATCGCCACGATTGATTTTACTTAAAATAGATTGCGGATCCCAAAGCGACAAAGACGCATCAATGGCATCGAATATGATTTGAAAGGAGTCTGCCGGAATTGGCTGACTCCGATACTTAATCACATAGGTAGTGCCTTGCGCATAACCGGTTTGCACCTGCACTTCTGCATTGGCAGGATTGGGTTTGGATCCGCAGGCCCCAAAAAGGAGCCCAAGAATCAACGCCATCATTCCAATACGTGGCATCAGCCGATCATCGATTTAGGAAAAGACAAGGTGCTATGTTCCCGACGAATACGGTGTAAATGTTCCGCTGTTTTGGTAACGGTATAGGTGATATCCTCATCGGTGTGATCACTGGTAATAAAGAACCTCAATCGAGCCGCTTCATCCGGGACAGCAGGATACAGGATAGGTTGTACATTGATTCCGTCCTTGAATAATGCATCTGCCAGCATGAGGGCGTGAGCGGAGTTTCCAGTAATCACGGGAACCACCGCCGTATCTTTGCTTGGTCCTGTATCTAACCCGTTTTCCTTGGCCAATGCCAAAAACTTCCGTGCATTCTCCTGACATTTCAGGGCTCTCCATGGTTCGGCTTTCATAATGCGGGTAGAAGCCAGCGCAGCCGCCGCGTTAGCAGGGCTAATTCCCACGGAATACACGAAACCTGGCGTATTGTATTTTAAGTAATCGATGAGCACTTTTTTACCAGCAATGTAACCACCGCAGCTGGCGAAGGACTTGGAAAAGGTTCCCATCCAAAGGTCTACATCGGCTGCATCTACCTGATAATAATCACGAATACCAAGACCATTGGGTCCAATCACGCCAATAGAGTGCGCCTCATCTACCAACAAGAGGGCGTGGTGCTTTTTCTTAATTTCAATGAACTTCGGCAAGTTGGCAATGTCACCATCCATAGAATAAACACCCTCAATGGTGATGAGGACCCGCTCGTAATCGCCCCGGTTTTCAGTTAAAATACGATCAAGGGCTTCCCAATCTTCATGAGGGAAAGCGATACGTCTTGCGCCAGAAAGAACGGCTCCTTCGATGATGCAATTGTGTGAAAGGGCATCATATACAATCAGGTCTTTCCCGGCGCGCATCAAATGACCAATAACGGTGACGTTGGTGGCGTGGCCACTGACCAAAGTAATGGCATCTTCCGTACCAATCAAATCCGCAAGGGCATGTTCTAATTCCTGATGCAACGGCTTTTCACCGGTAGCAATGCGGGAAGCAGACACAGAAGTACCATATTTTTCAGCGGCCTCCTGAGCTGCACGGGTAACCCGTGGATCTCCGGACAAACCGATGTAATTATAGGAAGAAAAGGAAATCAACTCCCGACCGCCAATGGTCGTTTTGTTGTTGACTAGTTTTTCATTTACACGGAAGTAAGGATTTTCCACATGCAAATCCTGAAGCGTTTTGAACTGCGCTTTCAAGGTTTGCACCTCCGGCCACTGGTCAAAATCTGAATATTGAGAAAAATCCTTGGCACCGGAAGATGCTCCGGCTTGGGTTGTCGGTGCAGCTGTGGCCGCAGCGGCCGCTTTTTCACGCAATAATTTTTTGAGTAGCTCCCGTTTTTCTTCAACGGACATGGGCGTTTTGTCTTCCATGGAAATTTTTAATCTATCCTGCAAAAGTAAGAAATAACTTGCCGCCGAAGGTGTTTTTAGGGAAATTTGAAGTCAAATGAATTGCTTTAGGCGAAAAAGAATAAAAAGCCTGGGGAATATCATATGGGTCAGGGCTGCCGCTGCATAAATTTTGGAGAAAAGCCCGGCAATAGGAGCGCAGCTAGAAAATTGAGACAGGCAGGTCTGGCTGGAAATTGAAAACAATATCAAAACCGCTTCAGAAATGCCAATAAACATCTTTTTCTTACATCAGTCCACCTGTTTTACTTCTATGCACCATCTTTCTTTCTTTTTCTGAAAAAATTGGTAATAAGACCATTGTCACATAAAACGGAATACCCTTTTATTTTTCAATTCCTTCTGAGTATTTACTTTATCTGTAAAACGAGTAACCCTACCCCCCTTTGCATAATTGAGAAAAATAACATTACTTTAGACCGGTTTTATGCTTCTGCTTTTAAAAACATCTGATATTCAGTAAACGTCTGAATACAAGACTTTAGAGTAGAATACACTAATAAAACCCTAAACATATTTTTGATTTTTAATCATTTTAAGTCCGCATTTTGGACCCTTTCTGAACCTAAGTTTGAACCATTTGTATGAAAACTGTTTACCAAATTTTTCCTGTACGCCTTTCTAAACTCGCCGGGCTGAGTATTCTCGCCGCTTTTTTTTCTATGGTCCTACCGCAGGGTTTACTGGCTCAATCTAAGTTTTTACCATACCGAGGAGTGGCCTACACCGTTTCCGGGAACAAACTGGTATCTGCGGATGTAGCGGTTCAGCTTTCCGTTTTAAAAACATCTCCTACTGGTGAAGCCCTTTACACAGAAGTACATAAAACGACCACGGATGGTGCCGGACAGTTTCAAATTGAATTGGGAAAAGGTTCAGTTAAAAAGGGAAAACTTCAAGATATTGTTTGGAGTTCAGGCGATTACTTTCTTGAAGTGGGATTGGATGTAACTGGAGGAGAATCATTCCGCACGCTTGGTGTGATGCCCTTCTTTTTTACTCCTCCGGCCGCAGAAATGGATTCTACCAAAGGCACCTTCTTGTATAGCATTGGAGAATCTTACGGAGGTGGTGTCGTTTTTCATCAGTGGAAAGATGCCAAAGGCGTAGAACACGGTCTTGTGGTCAATCTTCATCACCTGAATTTTTCACCAAGCATCAGCAACAATCCTGCGCCTGCACCGAAAAAAGCGGCTCCAACCGCCAATTGGACCGGCCTCAACCCTCCTAAAGCAGACAAAAAGGAGTCTGAAAACATGTCGCCCGCAGCCAAATTGTGCGACGAACTTGAAACAGGCGGATTTGACGATTGGTATTTACCTTCGATCGATGAACTGGCCATTTTGTGGAGAAATCGTGAACAAGTAAATATCGCTTTGGCCAAAATCAAGGATGCGCACCCCTTGTTACTATCTGGATTTTACTGGAGTAGAACTAAATACGAAGGTGATGATGAATGGACATTTTCCTTTCCCAACGGCAATGCCTCCGGAACCAGATTCCATTTAAACACCTATCTGCTTAGAGCGATTAGAGCTTATTAATAGTAAGCCCTAACGAACCGAAAGCCCATAACGTAAACCCGTCATGGGCTTTTGATTTTTCAAGGGGTCTCCCTTGGCATTGCGTTATATCATTTTGGGCAAAAGAGAAATAACCAGCAAGTCCATCCTCTAGGAATCGAACGCCACGTTTCTGCCTGGCACGAAAACAAGATGCGTTCTTATTCTGACCAAGGTTTTATCGAGTACGTTTAAATGGATTGACTTGTTTTACCCAATGAGAGAGTCCCGGCTCTTTCGTTTGCTTGCATTAAAAACTTGAATTCACCCATAAAATTGAGGCCAAGTTCCAAAACTGGTACATAGAAACAGTTTCCCGACTTCACGAATAATACTTTAATTATAAAACATTTACAATCAAATTATTACATGATCAGCCACATTTATTAGTCCAAAAACAGTTTTAAAAGCGTATTTTTATAACTCATATTTCTTGACACAATGAGAGGTTCCAATAACAAGCTTTCTTGCTTGGTTTCATTCATATTTTTAATGACTTATCCAGTGATCTCCTCCCAAGGGGTCACCATTGGAAGTAACAATCCACCTCACCCATCCGCAGCCCTGGATATTCAATCGACATCTGGTGGACTTGCCGTCCCCCGTTTAACGACGGCCCAGCGCAATGCCTTGGCAAACCCCACCCAGGGACTTCAAGTATATAATGTCACAACTTCTTGTCTTGAGGTTTACCACAGCAATGGTTGGAAATCTATTTCATGTTCTTGCAGTCAGGCACCCGCCTCACCTTTATTGATTCAGGGGCCCGGACAAGTTTGTGGCAATCAATCCGGCGTCACCTATTGGATTTCGCCTGTAGCAGGAGCCACTTCCTACACCTGGACGTTGCCATCAGGCGCCAGTTTGGTGAGTGGCCAGGGAGATACAGCTATTACGGTCAATTTCACAACCGGAACAGGCAACATTGCCGTTTCTGCTCAAAATTTTTGCGGCGTATCTAGTCCTGTCAGTTTATCTGTAGTCGCTCAAAACCCGACCGCCACTTTTAGTTTAAATCCGGCTCAGCCCATCCTCAATCAACCGACACAATTTACCGGACAGCCCTCTGGCATGACGTATGCATGGTCATTTCCCGGAGGGAATCCGTCCACCTCTACCTTGGTCAATCCATCTGTTACATGGAGTAACACCGGGCCCGTAACCGTTAGTTTACAAGTAACGAATGTCCAGGGATGTGTTGGAACTACTCAACAAAATCTGAATGTAACGAATTGTCCTGCTCCAGGCACCACTACGGTCAATTTTGCCTACACCGGCAATCTTCAGACATGGACGGTACCAGCCTGTGCAAGCAGCATACGGATACGCGCTTTGGGTGCGCAGGGCGGTAATACGCCATCTGGCCAAGGCGGCTTAGGTGCCAGAATGGAGGGAACTTTTTCCGTTACTCCTGGACAAGTTTTACAGATCATTGTGGGTCAACAAGGCAACACTGATCCATACTCCAGTGGAGGAGGAGGTGGCTCTGGTGTTGTTTTGAACGGAACACCTCTGATAGTGGCCGGAGGCGGAGGTGGTATCAACGGCAGCAGCACCATTTCAAACATGCAAGGCACTACATCTAACAATGGACAAGCGGGCGGTGGCTACCCTGGATCAGGCGGAACCGGCGGAGGAGATGGAGCAGGCACGGTGTATAGCGGTTCTAACTTTTCATACGGAGGCCGAGGATTCAATGCAGGTGCCTCAGGTTCTACAGGTCAGAATGGGATTTCCAGCAGTACCACTACGACTCAAGGCACTTTTGGATTGGGCGGCGGTGGCGGTTCCGTGGGAAGCGGTTCATGTAATTGTGGAGGCGGCGGTGGCGGATATTCCGGAGGCGGTTCTGGAGACATTAACAATAGTGGTGGTGGCGGTGGAAGTTTTAATTCCGGAACCAGCCCTAGCAATGCCTCGGGCGTGCATACAGGTCATGGACAAATCATTATTACCTACTAATGAGAAAAATATTCGTCTTTCTATGCTTGAGCATTGGATTTTTCCTGATAAGTGGAAAAAGAGCTGGTGCCCAGGGTGTAACCATCGGAACAGCAAATCCACCCGATCCGGCAGCAATACTAGACCTACAATCTACCAATCGTGGATTTCTATTGCCCAGATTGAGCACATCTCAGCGAAATGCGATTGTATCTCCTCCGGTTGGGTTACAAATTTTCAATACCACCACCCAATGTGTAGAAACCTTTTTCACCAGCGGTTGGCGGGCCACCATTTGTGAATGTAGCACTGCTCCTGCTACTCCTTCTGCCATTTCCGGACCGACGGATTTTTGCGTCAATCAAGCGTCCGTTTCTTACAGCATTTCTCCTCAGCCTGATGCCAGCTCATACAATTGGAGCATTCCTGTCGGCGCTACCCTGGTTTCAGGCCAAGGTAGCCCAACCATTGTGTTAAACATGGGAAATCAAAGTGGCACTCTAACTGTAACGGCGAGCAACAGTTGCGGTGTTTCTTCCGTAAGGACTTTAGCGTTAAATGTATCGGTCCCAAGTGCGAGTTTCAGTCCCCTGACCGCCTCTGTAAACAATGCGGTTACTTTTACCGGACCAGCTGGTATGAGCAGCTATGTGTGGAACTTTACAAACGGAACGCCCTCTACCGCATCTACCCAAAATCCACAAGTTACGTGGAACAGCGCAGGAACCTATCCAGTGAGTTTAACGGTGACCAACGCTGTCGGTTGTTCCACTTCTCTGAGTCAGTCGGTGGTGGTGAGTTTATGCCAATCATTTAGTCAAACTTTTACTCCTTGTGGAGCTACAGGCAGATTCGGCCCCTCCCAATCGCAATGCAATTCCACCTATGGTTCAGGTGTGGTGGCAGTGAATGGTGGCATACAAGAATGGACGGTTCCGTCTACCGGCACGTATCGAATTGAAGCGGCAGGCGCAGAAGGCGGAAGAGGAAAGACGAATTCTACCTCAGCTTATAGTTCTGGTATTCCGGGACGAGGAGCAGTTATGATTGGAGAATTTTCCTTGAGCCAAGGAACGGTACTACGTATGGCCGTAGGACAAAGGGGTGGCGAGGCTACCACTAGTCCGCAGAAAGGCGGTGGGGGAGGCGGTGGAACTTTTGTAGTTTTGGCCAACAACACACCGCTCATTATAGCTGGAGGTGGTGGCGGTTCGGGGCGATACTCAGGTGACAATGGCGGTAGCGGCACAACAAGCCAATCCGGGACGGCCGGCAATGGTACAGGTGGTGCAGGTGGAACTTCAGGTGGAGGTGGCGCGGTAACTAGCTGTCAGTACGCAGGTGGTTCCGGGGCAGGATTTTCCGGAAATGGCATCAATAAAAACAGCGGCCATCCCCTTTCTTTTCTAAATGGCGCCACTGGTGCCTCCATTTCAGACCAATGGTCCGATGGAAATGAAGGAGGATTTGGTGGTGGCGGAGGCACAGGACCTCATGGCGGAGCAGGAGGCGGAGGATATTCAGGCGGAGGCGGAGGAGGGGACATTAACTGCGGCACCAATGGCGGAGGTGGCGGAGGAGGTTCTTTCAACAGTGGCGCCAATCCATCCAACACATCTGGTCTGAATGCAGCTCCAGGTTATATTATCATCACCAGAATTTGCCCATAATTATATTGGTATGTACTTAAAATCTTTCCTATTATTTTCTTTATTAGGACTTTCCACGATAAGTGCTCAGGTAACCATCGGCAGCAATAATCCCCCAGATCCTTCTACCGTTTTGGATTTGCAATCCACTACGGGTGGTTTTGCCTTACCAAGAATGACGACAACCCAGCGGAATAACATTGTGAGTCCGGTTTTGGGTCTACAAATTTTCAATACAACAACCCAATGTGTTGAAGTACATTTCAATGGAGGTTGGCGAGCCATCGCATGTGAATGTACCGCAGCCCCCAATACACCATCTGCGATTTCCGGTCCTACAGATTTTTGTGTAAACCAATCAGGAGTCTCTTATAGCATTACCCCTCAGGCAGATGCAAGCTTCTACACATGGAGTATTCCGCCTGGAGCCACCTTAGTTTCCGGGCAAGGAAGTAACGTCGTGGTACTGAATATGGGAAGTCAAAGCGGTGTTATATCTGTAACGGCAGGCAACAGTTGCGGAACCTCAATCACAAGCAGCATTACTATAAATCCATCCTTACCATCCGCTGCGTTTTCCCCCTTGGCAGGTTCCATTAATAATGCAGTCAACTTCGCAGGTCCCTTGGGCATGAGCAGTTATGCCTGGAGTTTTCCGAATGGAACACCCGCCACATCGTCCATTCAGAATCCGCAAGTTACCTGGACAAACGCTGGCACCTATTCTGTCGATCTTCAAGTCACCAATTCTGCTGGCTGTACGGCATCGTTAACGCAATCTGTGGTGATAAGTATTTGTCAACCTCTTAGTCGCACATTTAACACTTGCGGTGCCACAGGAAGATTTGGCCCCTCTCAGTCGCAATGTAATAGTACCTATGGTCCGGGTGTAGTGACCGTAAATGGTGGGAAACAAACCTGGACCGTTCCGGAAACGGCAACCTACCGAATTGAGGCGGCAGGGGCGCAAGGCGGAGGTACATCCGGCGGTGCTGGTGCCATACTTCGCGGAGATTTCACCCTCACCGCAGGACAAAACATCGAGATGGTGGTTGGACAAAGAGGAAACTCCAATGGCAATGGAGGTGGATGCGGTGGCGGCGGTGGTTCATTTGTATACAACGCAAGTCAGGCGTCATTGCTGATGGTAGCCGGTGGCGGTGGTGGAATGGATTGCTATAATTCAGGAAATACGCCAGGGCATCCAGGAACGGCGGCCCAAACGAATTCTACCTCCAATTCCACACCGGGTGCAGGCGGATTGTATAGCGTCCAAAATGGAAGTAGCGGAGGAGCCGGCTGGAATCAAAATGGGGCAACGGATAGTTGGTCTACAGGTGGAGAAAGGTTTTTGAGTACGGCCAATGGAGGAACTGGTTATAGCGGATCAGCCAACAGCACTTGGTCCGGTGGATTCGGCGGTGGTGGCGGAAGTACCCACTCCGGTGGCGGTGGTGGAGGCTACACCGGCGGACATCCGGGAAGGTATTTTATTTCCTCACATAATTCTCCTGGAGGGGGTGCTGGTTCATTTAATGCCGGAACCAATCAAAACAACCAGAATGGCGCAAATGCTGCAGCAGGTTATATCATCATTACTAAAATCTGTCCCTGATGAAACGTTTTTATTTAGTTTGGTTAATTGAAATATGTTTTTCGTTGCCATTGTTGGGTCAAGGTGTTACGGTCGGTAGTAACCAACCGCCAAATCCATCGGCTGGAATCGACATGCAATTTCAGGATCGGGGCTTGCTGATTCCCAGACTCACTACCACCCAGCGAAATGCCATTTCCAATCCAGCCATTGGCTTACAAATTTTTAATACCACCACCACCTGTCTGGAAATATACTTTGCCACTGGTTGGCGTGCCATTGCATGCAATTGTACTGCGCCACCATCTACACCAAGTCTTTCCGGGCCGTCCCAATTTTGTGTAAATCAGACCAATGTTACTTATTCGGTGGCACCTCAGGCGGATGCGAGCAGTTACAACTGGGCAGTGCCCGCAGGCGTTACGTTGGTTTCCGGACAAGGCACCTCTTCGATTGTGGTAAACATGGGTACTACGGGAGGTCTAATTTCCGTAAATGCGCAAAACAGTTGTGGAACATCGGCCACGGCAACCCTTTCCACGAATCCGTCCGTGCCAACAGCCTCATTTTCTCCGTTGGCCGGCGCCATTCAAAGCCCTATCACGTTTAATGGTCCTGCGGGAATGAGTAGCTACGCATGGACATTTGCCGGCGGTACACCGGCGACTGCCTCTTCACAAAATCCACAAGTTACATGGACACAGGCAGGAAGTTTTGCCGTTAAGTTAGTGGTGACCAACAGTACAGGCTGTGTAGACAGTTTGACTCAAACCGTGGTTTTGAGTGCTTGTCAGCCCCTGGTCTATACTTTTTCACCGTGCGGTGCCACCGGACAATTTGGCCCGTCACAGTCACAATGCAATGCGGCGTATGGCCCCGGGGTAGTTTCTGTATCAGGAGGCATTCAGTCGTGGACGGTGCCTTTTACCGGAAACTATAGAATTCAAGTTCGTGGCGCACAAGGAGGCGATGGATATCCCAATAGCAGTTCTTCACTTGGACAAGGTGGAGGTGGTGTAATTCTAACCGGAGATATCAGTTTAACACAAGGAGATGTTCTTCAGATTTTGGTCGGGCAAAAGGGCGGAACTCCACCTACCATTGGTTCTCCCGGCGGCGGAGGGGGAGGTAGTTTTATTGCCAGAAATGGAAATCCCCTCATTATTTCGGGTGGCGGAGCAGGTTTTGGTCAATACAATGCTGCTACGGGTGTCACGACCACCTCGGGAGGAACAAACGGAGGAGGAAGCGCAGGCGGAACAAATGGACAAGGCGGGCCAGGCGGAACAAGAGGTGCGGGCGGAGGTGGTTGGTCGACCGATGGCGGTTTGGCCAGCTTAAGTCCCACTCCTTCTTTGCCGGGATTCGCATTTTTGAATGGAGGAAATGGAGGCGCCGGAGCCAATTGGGGCTGCGATTGGAGCAGTGGAAGTGGTGTAGGTGGATTTGGAGGCGGCGCCAGTGGCGGAGGTGCATGTAACTCTAATGGCGGTGCAGGTGGTGGTTATTCAGGTGGCGCAGGTCCATCTAATAACGTAGCTGGCGGAGGCGGATCTTTTGTAGCCAATGGATTCACCAACCTAGGTTCATCTAACGGTGTGTACAATGGAATCAGTCAGTTTTCCAGTCAAACCATTCAAAATATCGGACAATATCATACTGGTGCTGGTCAAATCACCATCACACGGCTTTGTCCCTAATCCATTTCTTTTTCACCCCATATTTGGTTATGAAAAAACAAAGAATCCTTGCGCTTTCTGCCTTTTTAATTCAAATGATTTGGATTAATTGGGGTGCAGTCATGCTTCAAGCACAAGGTGTTACGGTCGGGTCGAATAATCCGCCACATCCTTCTGCCGGTTTGGACGTAGATTTTACCAATAGGGGATTTTTACTCCCAAGATTAACTACGGCACAACGAGCGACCATCCCCTCTCCTACCCCTGGACTACAAATTTTCAATACCACCACCCAATGTGTTGAAACTTATTTTTCAGGCGGTTGGCGCGCCACAGCCTGTGAATGCATCACGGCACCATCCACGCCTTCCGCAATTTCAGGACCTTCAAGTTTTTGTGTCAATCAAAATAGCGTTACGTACAGCGTAACACCTCAGGCCGATGCCAGCCAATACACGTGGAGTATTCCACCCGGTGCCACTTTGGTGTCCGGACAAGGCAGTTCATCCATCGTCATTCATTTAGGAAGTCAGAGCGGCGTGGTTTCCGTAACAGCAAGCAATAGTTGTGGCACCTCTTCCGCCAGCAGCCTCACGGTGAATCCTTCGATTCCATCTGCGTTATTTACGCCTTTGACAGGTTCCATTAACAATGCTGTCGTTTTTTCCGGACCTGCCGGCATGAGCAGTTATGCATGGACATTTACCGGAGGCGTTCCAGCCACGGCCTCCACACAAAATCCCCAAGTCACCTGGACCAACGCAGGAACATATGCCGTTTCACTAACTGTAACTAATGCAGTAGGTTGCACCACCACCTTGACTCAATCGGTGGTGATTAGCGTCTGCCAACCTTTTACCCAAACCTTTACGCCATGTGGAGCCACAGGTCGGCTCGGCCCATCTCAATCCCAGTGTAATTCGACCTATGGATCTGGGGTAGTCACCGTTACCAATGGCATTCAGACTTGGGTGGTGCCACAAACCGGAAATTATCAGATTACGGCCGCCGGCGCGAGAGGAGGACCAGGTCAATACGGATTTACGGGAGGAAATGGTGGTGTGATTCAGGGGACGTTTGCGCTCACGCAAGGCGATGTAATCCAACTGCTGGCGGGTCAAATGGGCATACAATCCACGGGCACCTCACAATATGCAGGTGGCGGTGGCGGCGGGGGTTCCTATGTGGTCCGGAATGGAAGTTTGCTCATCGCAGGCGGCGGCGGTGGAGGAGCCAGCGGTCGGACCAGCGGACCCAATGGAGGGGCGGCGCAATCTGGAAATTCCGGCGGATCGGCCGTTCCACATACGTCTGAACCGTCTGTGGCACAATCTGCAGGAGGCAGTGGAGGAAACGGAGGAAATGCAGGAACCGGAAACATCAATGTAGATGGAGCCGGAGGCGCAGGTTACACAGGAAATGGCAATGGAAGCACAGGAGGTATTTCATTTATCAACGGCGGTGCCGGAGGGAACGGCGATGGGAAAGGTGGATTTGGTGGCGGTGGAAGTTCCGGTCTTTCAGGATCCGGATATCATGGCGGCGGTGGCGGCGGTTATTCCGGTGGCGGTGGTGGTTCCAACAGCGGTAGTGCCAACTTTGGTCAAGGCGGAGGCGGTGGCGGAAGTTTCAATACCGGCAGCAATACCTCCTTTTCGGCCACCAATACCGGACAAGGATATATTACCATCACCCGGATTTGTCCGTAAGCCGCTTGGAAATATTGTTTCAGAAGGAGTCCGCGTGAGGGATAGTAGCGAAAAGCCCGGACGCCGCCCAATGTGTTTCGGAAAATGGCCAGGCTGAATGCGGCGGAGGACTTGCAGCGAATAGCCCGGCCCGAAGGGACACGCCCCATTTAAAACATGAAGTACCCTCATATTCTTTGGGTTAAATAGTTACGAGTCGTAGAAAGTTTTCAGATTCTGGTTTACCTTCGTGGCTTAAAACCAAAGCATGGATGTTGGTGCGTTAATCGGGAATTTGAATGACCCGGCTGTTTTGTTTTTTTTCCTTGGGGTGCTGGCCACTCTGGTGAAGAGTGATTTGGAGGTTCCGCCGCCGGTAACGCGTTTTTTGTCATTGTATCTTTTGATGTCCATTGGGTTTAAGGGTGGTGCGGAGCTGTCTGGTCATGCCGCGGGATTATGGCCACTTTTGCCGCCGGTTTTGTTGTCTGCGCTGATTCCTGTGGGTGTATTTTTCCTGCTGTATCGGCGTATTGGGGCGGCGAATGCAGCGGCGCTTGGAGCGGCTTACGGTTCGGTAAGTGCGGTCACGTTTATTACGGCCGTGTCGTTTTTAGAAAAGTCCGGCATAACGTATTCCGGACATATGGTGGCGGGCCTGGCGCTGATGGAAAGTCCAGCGATTTTAACCGGCCTCATGTTATACCAATGGTTTGGGCCAAAGGGCGAGAAGAAACTTCGGGTTCCGCTGAAACAAATGGTACTGGAAGCGTTGTTGAACGGATCGGTATTCCTGATTTTGGGCGCGATGTTGGTGGGCATGTTGGCCGGAGAAACGGCAAAGGAACAAATGGCGCCGTTTACCAAAGATATTTTTAAGGGGATGTTGGCCTTGTTTATGCTAGACATGGGCATTGTGGCCGCACGAAGGTTCGACGCATTGCGCAAAGGAGGCTTCATTTTGGTGATGTTTGCCCTTCTGGTTCCGCTGGTTTGCGGGCATTTGGGTTTGGTGTTGGCGGGCCTCATGGATGTAGCGCCGGGAGACGCCTTATTGATGGCCATTTTATGCGGATCCGCCAGTTATATCGCGGTTCCGGCGGCCATGCGTTCTGCCATTCCGGATGCGGATCCAGGGCTGTATGTGCCGCTGCCACTGGCGGTGACGTTTCCGTTAAATGTCTTGCTGGGCATTCCTTTGTATCACGCCATGTATCCATGGTTCAACCAAATTTTTTAGTCCATGACACGCGTAGAATTGATTTTACCTTCTCTGGCTTTGCCTCGGTTACAAAAGATTTGCGCCGGAATTCGTACCGTAGCAGTGGTAGATGGCGTGAGTGGTCGGGTGGCAGGCATTGAAAAACCGGCGGATTTGCCTTCATCAGTACAAAAAGATGCTTGGGTGTTGTTGTGTGACACGCCGGAGCGGATGGCAGAGGTTTTGCCGGCCATAAAAACTTTAGTGAATACCTATCGCGGAGAGGCGCTGATTTCCGAAGCGAAAGAGTTATAAGTTGACCACATTGGTAGCTGCATCAAAGGTCCCGGAAAAATTGGCATATCGCCCTTTTCTGAAACATACAATAGTCATAAACAGCATTTTATAATATTCAAGTCCGAGCCTTTTCAAAAATAGGAAAAGGTTTAGCCGACTTGGATGGAATAGAGGCAATTGTGCTTAGGGCATGAATTCCTTCGATGCAAGAATGGACGGGAAGATTTTTTGCCGCAGTGTATTTGCTGGGTGCGAATTCAGAAACGGGTTTTCAAGTGGTTATTTGGGAGAATTCCGCCGCGGGATTGGAGCTGATGGAAATAATTCCATCGATTTCCACCGAATGGGTCTTTTTTCGTAGCCGATTTTAATCGTTTATAAACGATTCATTGCCGAATCAGGTGGTGGGAAATTCGTAGCTTGTCGCCTGGGGAGGAGGAGCGGTGGCCCCCGGGAAAACCGACCTCTGAAACGCACTGATTACGTTTCAAATTTTCGTTTTCAAGAAATTC
>CAZOEO010000004.1:0-194481 GCA_964578885.1 uncultured Candidatus Competibacteraceae bacterium
TGCTGGAGGTGAAGATGGGCACGGAAACACAAGTGATTCGTTGGGTGAAATCGCCGGCTCCATAATCAATGGAGCTGGCGCATAGCCAAATAAAAGAGATTAATTATGGGTATGCCGGAATAGAAATGGTGAGCCCATCGTAGGCCAGTTTCACATTCCAAGGGAGTTCTTGGTCAATATCTTCGTGTAAACCAAGTAAATGACTCATATGAATGAAATAACCCTGTTCGGGTTTCAGGATCTGCATGAGGTCAAGCGCTTCTTCCAGATTGAAATGAGAAAGATGCGGCTTAATTCTTAATGCATTTAAAATCAAAGTTTTGCTGCCATTTATTTTTTCCAGTTCCGCTGGTGCGATGGTTTTGGCATCCGTAATGTAGGTGAAACCTCCGATGCGAAATCCCAGCACAGGCAATTTATAGTGCATGACCTCAATGGGTTGTATCCAAAGCTCTCCGACACGAAAGGGTGTATCCGCCTGAATGGTGATGGGGGTAATTTCCGGAACACCGGGATACTTTTTTTCTGAAAAAGCATAATGAAACTCTCTTCGCAGTGCCGTTTCTACGCCGGTCGTACAGTACACCGGCATATCCGCTTCCTGTTTAAAGTTGAAGGCACGAACATCGTCTAATCCAGCGATATGGTCTTTATGTTCATGTGTCAGTAAAACCGCATCCAGTTTCTGAACGCCGGTTCGGAGCATCTGTTGTCTGAAATCCGGGCCGGCATCTATGACCAAGGTAGTTTGCGGCGATTCGATTAAAATGGAAGAACGAAGCCGCTGATCCTTGGGGTTTTTAGAAAGACAAACCGGACAGTCACATGCAATAACGGGCACTCCCTGAGAGGTTCCCGTTCCTAAAAATGTAATTTTCAGCGGAGGACAAGGTTTCATGCCACCGTTTCTTTTCTTTTGGCCAGAACCCGAATGACTTCTTCGACTTCTTCCATGGTATTGTATCGGCTAAAAGAAAAACGAACGCACGGACGGTCGGCAGGGGCTTTTACCCCTTCCAGCACGTGAGAGCCTTTTTGGGAGCCGGATGAACAGGCACTTCCTCCTGAGGCAGAAATACCATGAATGTCTAGTTTCATGAGAAACATTTCCCGATCCGGCGCCGGAGGAAAACAAACATTCAGAATGGTGTACAAATAAGGTTCCGGATCGTCTGTTCCGTTGATGTGCAGGTTTGGATAAAGTGCAAGCAAACCATTCTTCAACGTGTTTCTTAGTTGCCGGATATGCGCCATGTGACCCTCTAGATCTTCATAGGCCAAATCCATGGCTTTGGCTAATCCTGCTATCCCATACACATTTTCGGTGCCGGCCCGCATGTTTCTTTCCTGTGCGCCACCCGTAATAAATGGATGCAACTTAACGCGATCCAGGTTCATGTAAAGAAATCCGACGCCTTTAGGACCATGGAACTTATGTGCTGCACAAGTGATTAAATCGACAGGCAATTCAGATAAATTAAACCTGAAGTGTCCCATGGTCTGTACCGTGTCTGAATGGAACAGGGCATCATATTTTCTACACAAAAGTCCTATGGCGGTCAAATCGATCATGCTGCCAATTTCATTGTTGGCATGCATCAGCGAAACCAAAGTTCGTGGTTGATCTTTTAACAGGGCTTCAAGAGTTTCCAGAGAGTGTCGGCCGGCTTCGTCCGGATGCAGCCACTCGAGCGTAATTTCGCCACTTTGGGCCAGTTCTTCTACGGTATGCGTAACGGCGTGGTGTTCTATTGGAGATGTGATGACCCTTCGTATGCCCATGTCTTTCACTACCTGCCGAATGGCCATATTGTCCGCTTCGGTTCCTCCACTGGTGAAAAAAATATGTGCCGGTACGGTGCCCAGCCATTGTGCTACGGAACGTCTTGCTTTTTCAATACACGCCTTTGCTTCTCGGCCGTGGGCATGAATAGACGACGGATTTCCGTAACAATGGCCCAACACATCCTGCATCACCTGAACCACTTCCGGAGCGATGGGGGTGGTGGCAGCGTTGTCTAAATAAATTCTTTTCATGGGAATTATTCGCCAGAGAGTTGAAGAAGTTGAAGTCGCATGGATTCACCTAATTGCCGGGCTTCCTCCATGGTTTTGCTTTCTGTATAAATCCGGATAATAGGTTCGGTATTGCTTTTTCTGAGATGCACCCATCCTTGACCATGGTCTATCCACACGCCGTCTTCTCGACTGATTTGGTCGGCAGGATATTGTGAGGCAACTTTTTCCAAAATACCTTCTACATCTAAGCCCGGGGCCAAATCCACTTTGAGTTTGGCCATATGATAGGTGGGATACTGATTCCGAAGGGCCGAAACGCTACATTTTTTCTCAGCCAAAAAGCTTAAAAACAAAGCGACACCCACCAAAGCATCCCGGCCATAGTGTAGTTCGGGATAAATGATTCCTCCATTTCCTTCTCCGCCCAGTACTGCATTTTCCTTTTTCATGGTGCGTACCACATGCACTTCACCTACAGCAGATGTAAAACGTTTTTGTCCATATTTTTCCGCTATGTCTTGAAGGGCGCGGGAAGAAGATAAATTAGACACCACGGCGCCGGGCGTTTTCGACAAAACATAGTCTGCCACAGCCACAAGCGTATATTCTTCACCAAAAAAGCTTCCATCTTCAGCTACAAAGGCCAATCGGTCTACATCCGGATCGACCACAATGCCTAAATCCGCCTTTACTTCGACCACCCGTTTGAAAAAATCTTGTAAATGTTCCGGTAAAGGTTCTGGATTATGAGGAAAACGACCATGAGGTTCGCCGTAAGGATTGTCGATGATGGTTACTCCTAAGGCTTTTAAAAGTTTGGGAATGGCAATCCCACCTGAAGAATTCACTGCATCCACGGAAATGGAAAATCCAGCCTTTTCGATCAAATCTTTCCGAACCAAAGGCAAGGCTAAAATGGCGTCGATATGTTCATCGATGAAATCGGAGGCTTGGGTTACATGTCCCATTTTTTCCACAGGTACATACACATCTCCCGGATTGGCGCTCAGGGTCAGAAGCGATGCTCCGTCTTCTGCGCTTAGAAACTCACCTTTTTCATTGAGAAGCTTTAGCGCATTCCAAGCTACAGGATTATGCGAGGCGGTTAAAATAATTCCGCCCTGTGCTGAAAAAGCAGGAACGGCCATTTCGACCGTGGGCGTAGTGGACAGCCCCAGGTCTTTTACATGAATCCCGCAACCTGCAAGGGTGTGTGCCACCAATGCCGCCACCATCGGGCCTGAGGGACGCGCGTCACGACCAATGATGACCAGAAGATTTTGATGATCCGGAAACCGATTTCTAAGCCAGGCAGCATAGCCTGTGGCAAAAGCCACAATATCTTTAGGGGTAAGGTTTTCGCCCGGAATACCACCAATGGTACCGCGAATTCCTGATACTGATTTAATGAGTGACATGTGTTCTTTTAGATGGACAAATATAACCAATTGAAAAGAGTAGGAGGGAATCACTACCTTTGTCCCCTTGAAACTATTTCATGGAAGAGGAATTCGATTTTGAGGAAGGAGACATCGAAGGCTTGGTACAGCAGTTCGAACGAACCATTCAACAGGGCGAAACTAAGTTTTTCGACGTAGAAGAATTTCTCTCCTTAGCAGATCATTACATGATGCAATTGAATTTGGACAGGGCAGGTGAAGTGCTGGAAATGGCACTCACCCAACATCCCGGTTCCACTGAATTGCAAATTCGGAAAGCCCGATTATGGGTGCGAAAAGGTCTTCTGGCTCAATCTCTGGGCTGGCTTCAGGCTTTACAGGCAACGGAATCCCGGAATCCTGAAATTCAGGTGCTGATGGCGGAAATTTATTCGGAGCTGCAAGAGCATGACCGTGCCATTCAATGTTATCACCGAGCTATAGAGCTGGCAGACGCACAGGACAAAGAATATTTATATATCGACCTATCCGGGGAATATCAAAACAAAGGAGATTTAGACCGGGCTCGATTTTATTTGAGAAAGGCCATTTCCCTGAATCCCCGAAACGATTTTGGCTATCTTGAGTACTATTTTCTCCTTCAAATGGAGAATAAAATTCAGGAAGGACTGGATTTTTTCAAAGGTTTAACCGATGCCGATCCGTACAATCCTGTTGCCTGGCATTATTTAGGCCTTTGCTATCAGGACCAGGAATTGCTGGAAGAAGCCATACGTGCATACGATTTTGTTCTGGTGATAGACGATCAGTATGCCGATGCCTATTTTCAGAAGGCCGAATGCTACATGGATTTGGGTTTTTTCTCACAGGCATTAGCCGCTTTAGAAGAAGCAGAATCTTTCTATGAGTATAAGCCTCGACTTCTTTATATGAAAGGGGAGTGTTTGGAGCAACTTCATCAGTGGGAAGCCGGTTTGCAAGTCTATCAGCAGGCCACTCGTCTGGCGCCGGATATGACAGAATCCTGGATTGGCATGGCCATTTGTTTGCAGGAATTAGGTCGAGTAAAAGAAGCCCTTGCCTACGCAGAACATGCCCTCGCACTTGAACCGGATAATCATCATTATCAGTTGGTCAGAGCGGCCATGTTGCGCGATTTAGGTCGTTTGGGCGATGCCGAAACGGTCTATATCCGACTTTTGGATGCGGAACCTGAACTGCTTGAAATTTACCTTGAAATGTCTACTCTTTATCTTAAGTTGGATGACATTGGGCAAATGGAGGCTTCATTGCTAAAAGGTCTGGCCATAGACGAACAATCTCCGGAACTACTTTATCGCCTTGCCGCTACCTATTTTTACGGCGGAAAAGTCCAACAAGGAACCCACTGGTTGCATCTTGCCCTGGATCGTCAATTCAGCGGATATGTTGAGTTGTTTAACTTTATCCCTGAACTTTCAGAAAATACGTACATTACCGATATTATTCAAAATCATCCCGCATATGGACAAGATTCTCCCTTTTATTCCTGAGCGGCCCGAAAAGCCTAGAAATGCAGGACTTACTATGGTCATGGATAAAGGCTTAAGCCTCCAACAAGCAGAACAATTTGTAGCCACTTCCGGTCATTTGGTCGATTTGGTAAAGCTTGGATTTGGAACATCGTACGTTACGCCAAATGTGGAGCAAAAAATTGCATTTTACCGCCATTCAGGTATTCAATGTTATTTGGGAGGCACTTTTTTCGAAGCTTTTTTGCGTCGGGATATGTTGGAAGACTATTTGCGTCTTCTGGATCAGCTGGGACTAGATACGGTGGAAATCTCCGACGGATCGGTACAACTCAATCCAGAGCTTAAATGTGAAATCATCCGCAGATTTTCAAGCTACAAACGGGTGCTATCCGAAGTGGGAAGCAAAGAAGAAGGAATTCTTATTGCTCCAGGAAAATGGAAGCAAATGATGCAGGATGAGCTGAGTGCCGGGGCTTGGAAAGTCATTGCAGAAGCCAGGGAAAGTGGCACTGTTGGCATTTACCGCCCCAATGGAAAGGCACACACATCTCTGATCAATAAAATCATGAATGTGATTGATCCTGAGGCCGTCATCTGGGAAGCACCACAGAAAAGTCAGCAGGTCTTTTGGATTAAATTGCTTGGTGCAAACGTAAATTTAGGTAACATTGCGCCGGAAGAAGTGATTCCCCTGGAAACACTTCGCTTAGGATTAAGAGGTGATACGTTTTTCACATTTTTACCCAAACATTTAGGAGCCAAGGAAATTACCCAGGTTACTTTGCCGCCTTTCGCCAACGATAAGCTTAAAAATGAACATGCAGGAAATAAGCGTTCAGCAACTAAAGCAAATGCAAGATGAGGGAACACCCTTCACCCTCATTGATGTAAGAGAACCCTACGAAGCGGAAATTTGTACACTCCATGGAAAACTCATTCCCATGGGCGATGTGTTAAATCAATTAGACCAAATTCCCAAAACGGGTACCGTAATCATGCACTGCCGTTCGGGTGGGCGCTCAGGAACTGTCATTCATGTGCTTTCTTCCGAATACGGATATAATAACTTATTTAACCTGACAGGTGGCATTTTGGCATGGGCCAAAGAGATTGATCCGCAAATGTCCACCTACTAATTTTCTTTCATGGCTTCTTTTTCTCCGATTGGATTATTTTTCCGTGGCTTGGCCATGGGGGTTGCCGATTTGGTGCCGGGGGTTTCCGGTGGCACCGTGGCATTTATCTCAGGCATTTATGAAACTTTGCTGGATACCATCAAAGGATTTCCCAGACGATTGCCTCTCCTTTGGCAAAAAGGTCCTTTGGTATTCTGGAAAGAAGCCAATTTTACCTTCTTAACTTTCTTGCTGTCAGGTGTTTTAGCAGCACTCCTACTTTTTACCCGGCTGCTTACCTATCTTTTGGAACATCATGCGGCCTGGGTTTGGGCTTTCTTTTTTGGTTTGATTCTCGCGTCCATTTATATGGTTGTGAAAACCATCAAAAAATGGAACATCATGGTGGTGCTCAGTTTTGTGGTGGGTACTTTACTCGGATATGGCATTACGGTGTTGCATCCAATTCAATTTCCGCAAACCTATCTTTTTGTATTCTTAAGTGGTGTTATTGCCATTTGTGCCATGATTCTACCGGGTATTTCCGGGAGTTTTATCCTGTTACTGCTAGGCATGTACCATTTTATCCTTCATGCGGTTAAAGATTTGAAAATTAGTATCATCGTGGTTTTTGCCGCAGGCTGTCTTACTGGCATTTTGAGCTTTTCTCATGTAGTTTCATGGTGTTTTAAAAAAGCCCCGGCCTTGGTGACGGCTTTGTTGGCAGGATTCATGCTTGGTTCGGTGAACAAAGTTTGGCCTTACAAAGAAACCATCTCACAAATTGAAGTAAAACCCGGAAAATTTGTCCCTTTGCTCGAAACCAATGTTCTTCCCGAAGCATTTACACTCCATGAAGTGATGACCCTGTGGATGGCTGTCGGTGGCGTGGTAGTGATGCTGGTACTCGATAAATTTGTGTTGAAGGCATCTTCCGGGAAATGAATTTTGCCGTCATCGGTTATCCCCTTTCACATTCTTTTTCACCCGCTTTTTT
Source organism: uncultured Candidatus Competibacteraceae bacterium (assembly GCA_964578885.1). Lineage (GTDB taxonomy): Bacteria > Bacteroidota > Bacteroidia > CAIKAF01 > CAIKAF01 > CAZRHR01. The sequence continues at coordinate 7,046 of CAZOEO010000004.1, forward strand.
TGCGAAAAAATTTGCGGAATGGCATCTTCCTTTCACTTACTCCGCCCTTCCTGTGGCTTCATTGGAAGAATTGCCGGATTTGGTGAAAAAGCATGATTTGCAGGGTTTTAATGTGACGCTTCCGCATAAAACGACCATTATTCCCTATTTGCAATCGCTTTCTCCTGAGGCTGAAGCCCTGGGTGCAGTGAATTGCGTAAAGGTGACCCCCGAAGGTTGGATTGGATTTAATACGGATGTGACTGGCATTGAGGCAAGTCTTCAATTCCTTTTTCCGGATGGGAAAATCCTGCCCGCCTTGGTGCTGGGAGATGGCGGAAGCGCCAGGGCCGTTTGCTTCGCGTTGAGCCGGGCCGGAGTTCCTTTTCTCAGTCTTTCCAGACATCCATTGCCCCACCAACGTTATTGGCATGAGGCCAACGCAGATGTGTTGAATGCATTTCCTTTTTTAATACAGACCACTCCCCTGGGCATGTTTCCCCATATAGACAATATGCCGCCTCTAAATTTAAATTTACTTCCGGGAAATGCCGTGGCATTTGATTTAATTTATAACCCCCCTGAAACCCGTTTTTTGCAAATGGCCAAAAAGTTTGGCGCCAGAACATTGAATGGACAGCTTATGTTAGAAACACAAGCGTTGGCCTCCTGGGAATTGTGGAAAAATCAGCCCCATTTTTAGCCGGTGCAGGCGGAAAAGCCGATTCGTCTTTCTACACATTTCATTAAAATCCCTCAAAAACCGACTTTCCCCGTTCGGAGTTGTATTTTTGCAGCATGATGTCCATTTTTCTGGGTTTTATTTATTGCGTGTTTTTACACCAGGAACTGCCCGCCTCGCTACAAAGTCCAACGCCTCCACCAACCGTTTCCCCATCGGAGGCCTTTTGGCCCAATCAGTTGCCCCATGCGCTCGATACCCAATTATTGAAAGCGCAGCAAGTGCATATCGATTCCGTTTTTGCCAAAACCCGCGACTTAAAAGCGGTGGTGGATTTCTGCTTGATTGAAATGCAAATCGGTTCCGTGGAAACGGGCGTGTCGATTTTAGAAGGTCTCGTTCCTCAATTGCCAGGCTATGCACCTTTGCATTTGGCACTGACCTACGGATATGAGCGTCTTGGTAAATTTAAAAAGGCTTTGGCCTCGGCTTCAATTTACTATAAACTACAACCGAATGGCTGTAACAATACTAAAAAATGGCACCTCAAAACTTTGGAAATATTGGCCAATCCACTTGGACTTCCGGAGAACATCGTGGCTACAAATATTCACATTACTCTGGCTGAATTTAAAGCCCATCACGTGCGCCCGGAAAGCCTTTCAAAATATGAAGAAGTAAGGCATCAGTTATTTCAATTTTTAGCCTTACGCACCGCCCAGTTTCCCAAACCCAATCCCGCCATTGCGCAACTCATGGTGGATTTGGGCGATTATCATTATCTCACCTCAAGGAATGAGGCGGCGGAGGCCTGGTATTCGGAAGCATTGCTTTGGAATTCAGACTTGAAAGAACAGGTGACCGACCGATTGGAACAGCTGAATCAGGAAAAATGGTACAGAAGCACATGGTTCATTTGGGGAATGGCAGGATTGGCCTTAGCGGCCGTGCTTCTTTTCATGGGACGGACAAAACTGAAACCGACCCGCTAACGTTATTACACCATGAAATTTTCCCTCAAAGCCCCTTATCAGCCCACCGGAGACCAACCAGAGGCCATCCGGCAGTTGGTGCATGGCATCCGGCAGAATGAACCGCGGCAAACCCTTTTGGGCGCCACCGGAACCGGAAAAACTTTTTCCATTGCCAATGTCATTCAGGAAGTGCAGAAACCCACGCTGATTCTTTCTCATAATAAAACCTTGGCCGCTCAGCTGTATGGGGAATTTAAACAGTTTTTTCCTGAGAATGCCGTAGAATATTTTGTTTCCTATTACGATTACTATCAACCCGAGGCGTACATCCCTTCTTCTGATACCTATATTGAAAAGGATTTAAGCATCAACGAAGAAATTGAAAAATTACGGCTTTCTACCACCTCGGCTTTGTTGTCGGGGCGACGCGATGTGATTGTCGTGAGTTCCGTTTCCTGCATCTATGGTATGGGAAATCCTCAGGATTTTTATGATCAAACCATACGTTTCAAGCGTGGTGACAGGGTCGGTCGAAACCGTTTTCTGCACCAACTTGTAGAGGCACTTTATCATAGAACTGAGGGGGATTTCACCCGCGGTACATTTCGAGTGATTGGTGATACCGTAGATGTATTTTTGGCGTACGCAGAAAATGCAGTCCGCATCTATTTCTTTGGAGATGAAATTGAAGAAATCGAGATGATTGATCCGGTGACCGGTCGGTCGCAGGAGTCTTTGGATACATTTGTGATTAATCCGGCTAACTTGTTTGTAACCACCAAGGAGAGGATAAAAAACGCCTTATATCAGGTGCAGGATGACTTGGTGTTGCAGATGCAGTTTTTCAAGGAAAAAGGATTGTTTTTAGAGGCCAAGCGTTTGGAACAACGCGTTGAGTATGATCTTGAAATGATTCGTGAGTTGGGATATTGCTCTGGAATTGAGAATTATAGCCGCTATTTTGATGGCAGGGAGCCTGGTTCCAGGCCTTTCTGTCTGTTGGATTATTTTCCGGAAGATTGGATGTTGGTGGTAGACGAAAGTCACGTGACCATACCACAAATCAGGGCCATGTACAATGGCGACCGACATCGCAAAGTGAACCTGGTCGATTATGGATTCCGTTTGCCTGCTGCCCTGGACAACCGGCCTTTAAAATTCGATGAATTTGAAAGCCTCCTGAATCAGGTCATTTATGTGTCCGCCACGCCGGGAGATTTCGAGTTGGATGCTTCCCAGGGAGTGGTGGTGGAGCAGGTGATTCGGCCCACAGGACTTTTGGATCCAGTGATACACGTGCGGCCCAGCAAAAACCAAATCGACGATTTGCTGGAAGAAATTGAAAAAAGAGTGCAGGTCGATGAGCGCGTTTTAGTCACCACTTTGACCAAGCGCATGGCTGAAGAGCTCCATAAATACTTTATGAAACTGAGTGTGAGATGCAGATACATTCACTCTGAGGTGGATACATTGGAGCGGGTTGAGATTTTACGTGATTTGAGACTTGGAATTTTCGATGTCCTGATTGGGGTGAATTTGCTCAGGGAAGGACTGGATTTGCCCGAGGTATCCCTGGTGGCCATTTTAGATGCCGATAAAGAAGGTTTTTTGAGGAATCAACGTTCACTTATTCAGACCATTGGTCGTGCTGCCCGAAACGTGAATGGCCAGGTCATTATGTATGCAGATAGAATCACCGACAGCATGCAACGTGCGATGGATGAAACAGAACGTCGACGGGAAAAGCAAATGGCTTATAACATCAAGCATCATCAGGAGCCGCAGGCCTTGGTCACTTCTAAGGAAGCCATTTTAAAACAAACATTGGTGGCCGGATCCAAATCTTCCAAAAAAGGATATCAGCCTCCTATGCCGGAAGAATCCGGAACCAAAGTTGCCGAAGCTGCTTCATTTTATCTGAGTCCTGAAGAGTTGCGCAAACGAATTGACGCGACCCGCAAGCGGATGGAAGCGGCGGCCCGTGAACTCGATTTTATTCAGGCAGCCAGGCTGAGAGATGAGTTATTTGAACTACAGAAAAAGTTTGAAACACAAAGCTCTTCCTAAGATCGTGAGGGTTTAGCGTTCATTTCCCTCCTTTTTTCCTGATGAATATCATTGTTTGGCAGGCGTGAAAACAGGTGCTTTGTAACCAGAATTCATCATTGCACAGATTATGATAAAGATTGAAACCGTAGATTACCATGATTTTATCAGTGGTGATCCAGTTCGTAAGGCCGCTTTTGTAAAAAAGTTAGGGGATGCATTTTCTGAAATCGGGTTTGCCATCGTGGCCAATCATGGCGTTTCAGAAGATTTGAAGGCCAGACTTTTTCAATTGGTGGAGCGTTATTTTGCGCAGCCTGAAGAGGTGAAAAAGCTTGATGAAGACTTTAAAAACAATGGTCAGCGCGGCTTTATTTCAAAAGGAAGAGAAACGGCCAAAGGACACCAGGTTCCGGATTTGAAAGAGTTTTACCATGTCGGCCAGGTAGTGACCGATAATGATCCTATTAAGGCTGATTATCCAGATAACATTTGGCCCGACAATATGCCGGATTTCAGGGAAATCACCATGGAAGTGTTTCGCACTTTTGAGGAAACTGGAAGAAATCTACTTCGTGCCATTGCCCTGTATTTGAATTTGGAGGAAAATTATTTTGACGCCAAAATTCATAATGGCAATTCCATTTTACGACTTCTACATTATTATCCCATTCCGGATGCCGATGCGGTTCCCGTGGGCGCAGTGCGTGCCGGAGCGCATGAAGATATCAACCTGATTACGCTCTTAATGGGTGGAAGTGCTGCCGGACTGCAAGCGCTGACCAAAGAAGGTAAATGGTTGGATGTGGCACCAGAACCCAACCAGATTGTAATCAACATGGGAGATATGTTGCAAAGGCTCACCAATGGAAAGTTACGTTCCACCACACACCGCGTCATCAATTTAGATGCCGAGGGTCTGAAAAAACCACGGTTTTCCACGCCTTTCTTCCTGCATCCACGTGCCGATATGGATTTGTCTTGCCTGTCATCTTGCATTGATGCAGAACATCCTAAGCAGTTTTCAGACATGACCGCTGGTGAATACCTGGACGAACGAATCACCGAGCTGGGATTAAAAGCGTAATCCAATCTTTTTTTAATAAAAACGGCCTTTCGCAAGAGGGGCCGTTTTTTTTGATTTCTACTTATAAATGGTTTAAAATATTTTTTCATTCAAAAAAATTGAAAATCAGTGTTTTATTGGTGTATTTTGAATGAATTCCGAAGTAAACGGTAAGCATATGTATGGCAAAAGTTGGTTTTGGAAAGTGTTTTTCGGGGGTGGTTTTTCCCGCTTTTCTGGTTGCTGGTGTGAAATATAATGACCTTATTTCTTTGTTCCTTCCCAGGTTTTTAGTCACCCTTTTCTAAATTTACAGAACCTGAAATAATCCTTTAAAATGATGATTGCGCTCATCTGTAAAAATATGAGGTCATTAATAAGGAGCATTCCGATTTCTTTTTAGTCGAACACTATAGGTTTTCATTTTAAGAAGAGGAGGAAATAAGTCATCGTAATTACACAAAAAACCTTACATTTGGCCAAACTTCCGCCTCATGAAAGATTTATTAAAAGCGTTTGAAAACAAGTCACCCGAAATTGTTTTTGAATGGAAGGATGCAGAATCTGAAGCGATTGGATGGGTGGTAATCAATAGTTTGAGGGGTGGAGCCGCTGGTGGCGGAACCCGCATGCGTAAAGGTTTAGACCGACGTGAAGTAGAGTCGCTCGCGAAAACCATGGAAGTGAAGTTTACGGTCTCCGGACCTCAAATTGGTGGCGCAAAATCCGGTATCAATTTTGACCCGGCCGATCCCAGGAAGCACGAGGTTTTACAGCGTTGGTATAAGGCGGTAATGCCTTTATTGAAAACATATTACGGTACAGGTGGTGATTTAAATGTGGATGAAATCCACGAGGTAATCCCAATTACCGAAGATTTAGGTCTGTGGCATCCCCAGGAAGGAGTGGTCAACGGACATTTCGCTCCCAGAGAAAGTGGGAAAATTCACAAAATCGGTCAGCTTCGTTTTGGTGTTTCCAAAATGGTGGAAGATGTGCGCTACACGCCCAATCCACTGAGAAAATATAAAGTAGCCGATTTAATTACCGGTTTCGGTGTATATGAATCGATCCGTCATTATTATGAGTTGTGGGACGGTGATATGCACGGAAAAAGGGCCATCATCCAGGGTTGGGGCAATGTGGCTTCCGCGGCTGCATACTATTTGGCGCAATCCGGAGTGAAAATCGTTGGCATTATTGACCGACATGCCGGTTTAATCGATGAGGATGGATTTTCTTTCGACGAAATCCGCCAATTGTTCATGCTGAAAAAGGGAAATACCCTTTCGGCTTCCAAACTAACTCCATTTGCTGAAATCGACCAAAAAATTTGGGATCTTGGTGCCCACATTTTTGTCCCTGCTGCATCTTCCCGTTTGGTAACTCAGGCTCATTGCGACAGACTTATTCAAGGTGGTTTAGAGGTGATTTCCAGCGGCGCCAACGTTCCTTTTGCCGATGAAGAAATTTTCTATGGTCCCATCGCCCAATATACTGACCAGAAAGTGGCGGTCATCCCTGATTTTATCGCAAATTGTGGGATGGCTCGTGTATTTGCTTATTTGATGAGTGAAGCGCCGGATATGAGCGATGAGGGAATATTTAAAGATGTAAGTCAGGTCATTTATCAGGCGTTACACGAAGTGAGGCAGCAACATGCTCAACCGTTCGGCATCACTGAAAAGGCATTTTCTATCGCGCTCCAAAAGCTGTTATAAGGCTCCACTTCTTTCTTTTTTCCCGGTATTAACATGGTATGTGAATAACTCCCTCAAGGGCTGAGTCACATGGCCGTACAACTGATGTAATATTGTATTCACAATTACGTTTACATCATAATTCGCTTAACAATACCATTTATGCTGTCTTTTCTGCTGCAAATTACGCCTACTGCTCCGGAAGTATTACCTCCAACGGCTGATCAGGTGCCTGAAAAATCCATTCAGGTTTTCGATATGGCGCTAAAAGGCGGATGGATCATGGTGCCTCTGCTCATTATGTCTATTCTGGCCGTTTATATTTTCGTGGAGCGAATGATTACCATTCGGAAAGCCGCCAGGGAAGATTTAAATTTCATGAATAATATACGGGATTGTATACTGAATGGTAAAATCGAAGCCGCACAAACACTGTGCAGAGGTTCCTCTTCTCCCATTGCGCGTTTGGTAGAAAAAGGCATTAGCCGCATTGGAAGACCATTGACAGATATTTCTGCTTCGATTGAAAATACAGCCAAGCTGGAAATTTACAGACTCGAAAAGTCCGTGGCCTTGCTCGCCACCATTGCCGGCGCCGGACCGATGTTGGGATTTTTAGGGACTGTAGTAGGTATGATTAAGGCGTTCTTCAATATGGCAAACTCCGATCAGGGAATTGTAATCAATGCCCTGGCGAATGGGATCTATGAAGCTATGGTAACCACTGTGGCTGGTCTGATTGTTGGTATCATTGCTTATGTTGGATATAACCTCTTGGTCGCCAATATTGAGAAGGTAATTTATAAAATGGAAGCGCGTTCCATCGAATTCCTTGACCTGCTCAACGAACCTGCCTGATTATGAGCTTGAAATCCAGAAATAAGGTGAGTGTGGAATTCAATATGTCTTCCATGACCGACTTGGTCTTTATCTTGCTCATCTTCTTTATGTTACTTTCCACCCTGGTCACCAACCAGGCTGTGATGGACATCACACTTCCCCAAACATCGGCATCTCAAAGACCGGTGGAAAAGCACCCTATGGTTTCTGTTTCAGCTGATCTCCAGTATTATGTTGATCAAAAGCCCGTGACCAAAGAGGAGATTTTACCGATACTTTCGCAAATTTTGGGACCCGGGACTCCTGAAACCAAAGTCCAAATAGCCATAGATGAAAATGTTCCGTTCAAATATTTTGCGGAATTGGCTGATTTGATTTGGATACAAGGCAAGTACAGAATATTACTGACCACGCAACCCAAAAAATAAATCAAACGGTTGAACGCATCTCTCTAATAAACGTATCACCTGGCAAAACTTAAAGTGATGAACAATACAGATGCACAAGCGCAGCGTGGAGGTTTTATAGCCGTGGTACTTTATTTGATACTGCTTGCTATTTTACTCTTGTTTCTTTCCATGCGTGCAGAGCGTATGAAACCAGATCCCGGGAGCATGGAAATGGCCCTTGGTTTTGCAGAAGATGGCTTTGGTGAAAATATTCCGGTGGAAGTAAATCAAACGGGTGGGGGAGACCCTCTTCCGGCAGAAGTTATGGCTTCTGACGCATCGTCCGATGTTCAGGTGAATCAAAGTACCGTACAACCCGTCAAAACAAACAATCCTGTTTCCAATCCCAACCCCAATACAGGACCTGCAGAAACGCAACGCAACGAATTCGACGACCTTTGGCAAGATGCCAAACCGGGAAGCAGCGGAAGTACGCAGGGTACCGGTAATAGCGGTGGACCAACCGGCAGACCCGGTGCCAATGGGACTGGCGGAAAAGGTTCGTCAGTAGGCAATGCTTTCGGAAACGGAGACGCAACTTTTTTACCTAAACCCTCGGTTAGTTCCGGCGAAGATGGAAGTGTCGTGATGCAAGTTTGCGTAGACCGGAACGGAAAAGTCTCTCAGATTGTTAACGATCGAATGAGACAGAGCACTGCCACCTCACCAGAATTGTATGCTGAAGCCAGAAAAGCGGCCATGAGGGCGACTTTCCCTGCCGATCCTCAAGCCCAGGAATGCCGGGTCGCCATTCTCACTTACCAGTTCGTAAAAGGTTTTGCCAGATAAAAATCAATTTCTGTTTTTAGGTCGTATTTCCCTTTGTTTTTTGAAAATACTTCCTTATTCAATGGTTGAATGCGGAAACTGATTTTTATTTCAGCTTCCTGGAAAAGGCCTTTTTCGTGAGAAAAGGGTAGAAATAGCGTTTTTCCCGGGGAGGCGAATGCGACAAATTAATCCTCGTCGTTTGGAAAGTGGCGAAGATACCCCCGATTAGTTTTCTTGGTTTTTATCCATTTTTTCTCATTTAGCCTGGCAGCCACGGCACTACCCGGAGGACGGGTCGGTTTTCTCTTCTTGGGTTTTTCTCGTGCCTTTCGAATGATATTTTTGAGTTTTTGGAGTGCTAGCTTTTTATTTTCAACTTGACTTCTTGTACTTTGATCCATCACTTGAATAAAGCCATCCTGGTCCGAATAAGGCATTAGGCGTTCTTTCAGATACGCATGTTCATCGGGTGGAAATAATGGAATGACGGCTTCCAGGGAAATCGAAACCTGAACCTTGCTAGATACTTTATTTACGTGCTGCCCACCAGCACCCCCACTCCGGCTGGTTTTCCAGATCAATAAAGCTGAAAAATTCGGTAGTGGGCTTTTTGTTTCCATCAATGCAAATATACAAAGGCTTTTAAGTTGGCTGAAATGGGACTAGAAGTAGAGTAAAATGATTTAAAATTTAAACCATGAATCATTTTTTTATTTGGAAATAAGTACTGAATTATTTATATTTGCCTTAAGGTTAAATCGTACGAATTTATCCCTTAAAACTTTTTGGGTTCCTGAATGCCGGTAAATCCTCCTTGGATTATTATACCGGCATTCTCTTTTTCCAAACGCCCCATAAAAGAAGACTTCCCAAAGCCATGCTCAGTAACAGGGTAGCGCCAAGTTCGGTATTCAGATAATAGCCCAGAGAAATGCCAATACTCGCGAAGACGAGGGCGAAAATTCCACTGCTTACCCAGATGAATTGACCTCTTTTTTCCCTTCTTTTCGACATAGGTAAATACCACGCCACTGTTCCCGGAATAAGTAATAATCCAACTACCAGTATGGCACCTGCTTGCTCAAAACTCCAAACTGCATGTAAGCTGGTCAACACCATTAATCCTCTTTCCCCTTTCTTAAATGCCCCCATACTATCCATGAAACCCGCATCTACAGCGCCATACCATAGCATTTGCTGACGGGGCATTAGCCATAACAAATTAGCCGTCAATAAACCCAGCTGAATCCAAAAAGCTTTGGGAACCTGATCGACCCAAGTTTGTGTTTCCGGATAAATAAATCCACTCCACACGAGATTGCCAAATAAAACCGCATCCGTATCCAGATGCGCATATTCTGCAAAAACCGTTACGAGCACTAATCCCAATGCGAATAGCCATGTGAATGTAACAGCCAGTGCTGCATCGCTGCGACCAGCCGATTGCTTTTCCAGCCAGGAGTATACGGCCAGCATACCTAAAGCTCCCGCGGCCGCAAAAATTTCCATCCAAAATCCACCATTCCACCCAAAACACAAATAAGCCAGCACCAATCCGGGCAAAACGGCATGACTCATGGCGTCGGCCACCATGACTTTACCACGAAAGACCAAATGACTTCCTACCCAACCATTGTTTAGGGCCATTAATAAACCGGTAGCTAAAACCCAGTAGTCCATTTAAATCTTATGTTTAATTGATCTAATTGTGAAAAACAGGGCTACTAGAACTCCCATACACAAAACCCACCAAGGGCCAATGGAAAAGCCGGAAATCTGATGACTAAATCCTAGACAAATCCAAGCCACACCAATGGAAATGAAGCTCGCGGCCACTATTTTTTTTCCGGCTGATTTTTTCCAGGTACTTACCATCACCGACGGAAAAATGAGCCAGGCCGTTACCAAAACCATTCCTGTGATGCGAATAGAGGCCACCACCACCAGCACAATTAAGAACGATTGAAGCCTTTGATGAAACGTGGTCGAAATCCCCATGGTTTGGCTAAATGCACGATCGAATCCTGCACTAAGCCAGGTTTTATGACAGGTAAAGGCCGTTCCTAAAACGATGAAAAAGAGCAAGCACATGGTCAATGCCAAATTGGGATCGAGAGTGGATGCTTCTCCGAAAAAGACATGACTTAATCCTGTTTTGCCTTGTTGTTGAAGAATGTTCCATCCAATGATGCCCATTGAGAAAAAAACGCTTAACACCCATCCGGTAGCTGCATCGCTTTTGAGTTTAAGTTGGTTTTGCAGCACGGGTAAAAGCCAAACCGACAGCAAGGCGCTCAGTAGGGCGCCGCCCCAAACCCAAGCTGAATGTGTGACTTCGGTGAAAAAATATCCCAAACATGCGCCCGGAAGCATGGCATGGCTCATGGCGTCGGAAAGAAGACTTTTTCGATTGGCAAAAGCATAAAAGCCAAGGATAGACGTGGCTGCGGCCATGGCTGAAAGTCCAAGACCAATCCAAACCCATGGCGGAAAAGTTGTCTCCATATTCATACCTCTGCGGCGTATGAACTCCACCAGCCTTCACCAAAAACCTTTTGCAACAACGCCTTTGTGAAAACTTGTTGCACTTCTCCGAACACAGGTGGATCATTGGGGCCGGAGAAAATGAGCACATGGGTAAAAAGTTGTTGCACTGTTCCCAGATCATGATGTACCATGGCCAGCGTTCCGTTCGTGGAAAATGAAAATAAAAGGGGAATCATGGCTTCTACCGACTTTACATCCACACCGGCAAAGGGTTCGTCTAGCAATAAAAGGGGCTGTTCTCGGGCGAAAGCCCTGGCGAGTAAAACTCTTTGTCTTTGGCCTCCAGATAATTGCCCGAATGCCACTTGTGCTTTATCTAAAAGACCCACATGCTCCAGCCAGTGCAATGCTTGTATGGTTTGCTCCTTTTCAGATTCTTTTTTTCCAAAACGCCCCATTTCTACTACCTCCACTGCTGAAATCGGAAAATGGGGATCCGGAATACCCAACTGTGGCATATAACCGGATAGCTTTCCAAAATGATTTACTTTTTTATCTGCATAATAGAACTGGCCGCCTTGTACGGGCAATAATCCTAAAACACCTTGAAGCCAGGTCGATTTTCCGGATCCGTTGGGACCGAGGATGCCTAAACGCATTCCAGGATGCAACATGATATCATGCGGAAGAAATATGGTTCGGCCGTTTCGGGAAACCTGATATTGATTAATGTAAAACATGCGGAGCGTTTGAAGTTAAGCCGGAAGCAATGACCCTGAAATTATAACGCCACATGGCAGCCAAAGTGGGTTGTTCTTTTGATGGGGCATCCGTAAGCAGGGGCGAGCCCAAATGTAAAGTATGCCCTAATGTGGCCGCCTGGCGAATCACGGCTTCCATGCCGCGTTCCGATTGATGTTGTTCTCCAAAAACAGTATAGACCTGTTTGTCTTTAATTTCCTGAGCCAGCTTGTTAATGTCGTAATTTCCAAAACCACTTAACGTCGAGGTGCCTTGCAGGGATCGGAGGGTAAATTGGAAACGATGCCCAAAGTAGGAAAAAGCGTCGTGGGTAGAAATCAACATGCGTCGGGCCACAGAAATTCCGGAAAACAATTGCACTCCCTCATGATGTACGGCCATCAAAGTATCCAGATAATCTGATTTTCGCTGATTCCATAGGGCCGATTTTTCGGGTAAAAGGGACCCTGCCCTTGTCATCATGCTATCGATTACCAAATGCCAAAGCAAAGGGTCGAACCAGAAATGCGGATCCGTCTCAGCGTCATGAAGGATACGAAGACTGTCCGGAACATACTGGTTGGCTTCGATAACGGGCACTTTTTTTTCAATGTGCGACCATAATCTGGCCATTTTTCCTTCTAAATGGGCACCATTACAAAAAACCAATACTGCTTCCTTTAATTGATTGGCATCGGCTGGTGATGGACGGTAAGCATGTGGGTCTGAACCCGGACCCATAAGTACATGAACTTCATATGTGTCGCCAAAAATGGATTGGGCGGCATCTCCCAGCATCGCTGTGGTAGCGACAATGGTCGGTTTTGAAGACTTGACTTCCCAACCGGTCGAGCATCCCCAGAGAAACACATATAAACTTGCAAAAAAACCAACAATCCCTTTGCTCATTGAACAAAGGTATGGTTTTTACGTATAAAAAAATAAAATTAGATTGGTCTAAAAAAATAAAATTATTTAATTGAAAACGTGTTTGTTGCTTATCTTTTCATTACACGTTGTAGTTCTCTTTGACTATCTCTGGCTTTAATGGTTTCTCGCTTATCATGTGTTTTTTTACCCTTGGCCAAGGCAATTTCCAGTTTAGCTACTCCTTTTTCATTTAAAAATAACTTGGTGGCAATGATGGTCAGTCCTTTTTCTTTGATTTTGGCATGCCATTTATTGATTTCTCTTTTTTGAAGCAATAGCTTTCTACTTCTTCTTGGGGCGTGATTGTAATAGCTACCTTGTTCGTATTCAGAAATATGCATATTTCGAATGAACAATTCGCCATGCTGAAATTGGCAATAGGCATCGTTTAAGTTGACTTTTCCTTGTCGGATAGATTTGATTTCTGTGCCAGTAAGAACCAGTCCTGCCACTAATGTATCGACCCATTCATAATTGAATTGGGCTTTTTTATTTTTTACAATTAATTGGTTACCTGCCATGGCTTAAATGGATTTATGTGGTAGCATGGGTACAAATCTGAAACTGCCATGATTTTCCTCCTCAAAAGTTTGTTCATCTTTTTTGAGAATTCGCAACATGGATTGGTGTTCGCCTTCTCCCACAGGAATCACCATATAACCGCCGGGTTTCAATTGTTTGAGAAGTGCTTCCGGCACGCTTGGGGCGCCACAGGTAACCAAAATGCGATCGAAGGGTGCATAAGCCGGCAGACCAGCGTAACCATCTCCGAAAAATAACCTTGGAGAAAGGCCCATTTGCTGAAGAAGTGCTTTGGTTCGATCGAAAAGCAGCCGTTGTCTTTCAATAGAAAATACCTTTACGCCCATGGCCAAAAGGACACAAGTTTGGTATCCGCTGCCAGTTCCAATTTCCAGGACTTTCATGCCTTTAGACAATTGTAAAAGGCCGGTTTGAAAGGCCACGGTATAGGGTTGGGAAATGGTTTGTCCGGCTCCAATTTTAAAAGCCATGTCTTCATAGGCAAACTTTTCGAACTGGGAATCCAGGAAAAAATGCCGGGGAATGGTTTCCATGGCCGCCAGTACATCGGCTTGTTGAATTCCTTTCTGTGCCAAAGTGGCCATGAGTTTGCGTCTCATCCCTTGGTGCTTATAATCATCGATCAGCCTCGTCATGCCACAAAAGTACAATATTCGCGTGCCAGTTGACTGGATTCAACATGATTCTCCTTTTTCTTCTGTTCATTTGCCGGGTGCAAGCGTCTTTTTCTCTCAAAATCGCTGTACCTTTGGCCTAAACGTGCAGGATTTGGTACATAAAAAGTTTCGTGTAACCATCATTGGGGTAGGGCGCATGGGCGCACACCATGCAAGGGTGCTTTCTTCTCATCCAGGTTTCGATTTGGTGGGTTTGTATGATCAAAACCTCATGCACGCTCAAGAAATGGCTCAGCAGTTTGGTGCTGCTGCATTTTTATCTGAAGAAGAGGTGTGGCAATCTTCGGAAGTGGTCACCATCACGTGTCCCACTTCGGCACATGCTTACTGGATAGCAAAGTCCATGGAAAAAGGGGTGCCGTTTTTGGTTGAAAAACCAGCGACACATGATGCCGAAACCTGCACTTTGTTAATGAAAGAAACGCCTTCCGATTTCCCTGCCATGGTTGGGCATATTGAACGATTCAATCCAGCGGTGCTGGCCGCGGGAGACTTACCGCTTCAGGCACGCATCTTTGAATGTAACAGGCACGCTCCCTTTACTTCAAGAGGCGCTGATGTATCTGTGGTTATGGACTTGATGATTCATGATTTGGATTTGCTATGGAGTTGGAAGCCGGAATGGCCATCTGGAATTACGGCCTCCGGAACCACCTCGGTAGGCGTGGGTCCCGACCATGTAGTTGCTCATCTTCAATATGCAGATGGTGTAACGGCCTGTTTATCCGCTTCTCGATTGAGTGATATTCGCCAAAGAGAAATTTGCTGCACCGGACATGGATGGCAAGTGCGCATGGATTTGGCCAAAGGGGAAGTTTTTCAAACCCTTTCTCATGGGGGCGAACCTCAGATTCACCGATTGCCCGTCGCCGAAACCAATGCGCTGATTTTAGAATATGATGCCTGGCACCATGCCCTTTTGCATCAAACAGCTCCTCCTTGTTCATTGGCCCATGCCAGCAAAGTTATGCTTCTGGCAGAAACCATAAATCGTTTAGCAAGCTTATGAATATTCGCTTATTTTTTTACTTTTTAACATTGGTATTAATAGGTCCATTATTTCAGTCTTGTGACCATGAACCAGCCACCATTCCGGCTTATGTGCGCATTGATACCATTCCGCTGGATTCCACCAGTTTTGATTCTACCGGAGCGACCAGTCATCAGATTCGTTTTGCCTGGGTCTACATCAATGATAACTTGCAGGGCGTGTACAAACTTCCAGCGCTTTTCCCCGTGCTTTACGAAGGAGATGTGGATTTCAAAATTTTTGCAGGAGTCAATGAGAATGGAATTTCTACTTCTGCTACCCGCTACTTTTTTTACGCGCCCTACGATACTACAGAGAAACTGGCTGTGGGCGACACCACCACATTACGGCCGCATGTTCGGTATCAAAAGGGACTGCAAGTTCCCTATATGCAGGATTTCAATTCAACCCTGAATGCACCTTTTGAAAAAGTATCCGGATCCGGATTTTTTAATATCACCGTTTCTCCGGGAATTGCGCAAGAAGGAGCAGGTGCTGGATTAATGTATTTGCCATCTGGAGGCGAGAATCTGGTCATTGAATCACAAACCCTCAACATTCCAACAGGCAGACCAGGATATTATATTGAATTGGATTACCGCAACAATTGTAATTTCCTGCTCGGGGTTCGCTCTGCGGCCTCCACTCAGGGTGGTACTTATTTGGGTGTGCGCCCAAGAGAGCAATGGAATAAGATTTACATAAATGTAACCCAGATTATTGATCAATTGAGCGCGCAAGGAACCAATTACCGCATCTTTTTTGTGGTGCCGCAAGATACCTCTGTAGGCGAGCAAACGGTACTCATCGATAATCTTAAACTTTTATATTGATCCATGGCACGGTCACAGTGGCAAAGAAACCTTCGCCGTATGGTGTATTTAGCCATGGATGGAGTGGCCGCGGCAACGGTTTGGGTATTATTCTTTTGGTTTCGCAAGTGGAGCATTGAGGCCGAAGTAACAGGCATGCAAATTCCTGTGGAGTTTGATCGTAATTTTTATTTGGGACTTTTTCTTTCTCCTCCCTTTTGGTGGGTCATTCATGGGTCTACAGGATATTATGTCCAGGCCGATCGACGTTCCAGATTGTCGGAGTTTTCGCAAACCATCAAAGGTGTTTTGATAGGCAGCGTTATGATGTTTTTTCTCATTTTTCTGGACGATGTGGTAAATGATTATCGGCAGTATTATCGCTCTTTTATGATGTACTCTGGTAGTTTGTTCGTTCTTACCTACAGTTTGCGGCTCATGTATACCAGCTTTCTTCGGTGGCGTGTGAAATCGGGAGCACTGCAGTTTCGAACATTGATGGCGGGTGGAGATGCACAAGCTTTGGCTTTGTATCGGAAGCTTCACGATCCATTACATCCGAATGGATTGGCATGGGTGGGTTTTATTAGTGAGCATCCGGCACCGGAACCTATGGATTCCGTCCTTCCCCGTTTAGGTCAATGGGATCAGGCTAAAAGAATTGTGTTACATCAAGATGTGGAAGAAGTGATTATTGCGACAGAAACCACGCAACACATGCTTTTGCAAAAACTCATCACCAGTTTATCTGAAAGAGGGGTACGTATTCGGTTGAATCCCGATTTGTATGATATTGTGTCGGGAACAGTGAAGTTCAGTTCTTTGTTTGAAGCGCCACTGATTGAATTGCAAGCCATTAAAATGCCCTTATGGCAGCAATGGGCTAAACGCGGGATCGATATGGTGGTGTCTTTGTTGGCTTTATGTGTCTTATTGCCACTTTTTGCCGTTTTGGCCTTGCTGATACGTTTCGATTCCAAAGGGCCGATTTTTTACAGTCACGAACGCATTGGCCGATACGGAAAACCATTTCGGATTTATAAGTTTAGGTCTATGGTGCAGGATGCGGAGAAAGCCGGGCCGGCACTGAGCAGCGATGCAGATAAAAGGATTACTCGGCTTGGCCGGACGCTAAGAAAATATCGCTTAGATGAATTGCCACAGTTCTGGAATGTTCTGGTCGGCGATATGTCTTTGGTAGGCCCCCGGCCGGAAAGGGATTATTTTATTCGGAAAATTGAAGAAGTGGCACCGCATTATCGTCTTCTGCACCGGGTTCGCCCCGGAATAACCTCTTGGGGGCAAGTGAAGTTCGGGTACGCAGAAAATGTGGATGAAATGGTGGAACGACTCAAGTACGACCTCTTGTATATTGAAAATATGTCTCTTGTTTTGGATGTGAAAATCTTACTTTTTACAGTAAAGACTGTTTTAAAAGCCGAGGGAAAATAAGTGTTAAAACTTGAAATAAAACTTGTGTGTTTTAATTTGCCCGTTTATCTTTGAAACTAAGAAAGTGAATGCTTTCTTAATTAGGGTTGGTTTAAGAAGGGTGTTCCTCAAGGAACGCCCTTCGTTTTTAGCTGACTATGCATCCTTTACATCTTTTGCAGGGACGCGGTGTTCTTATAGTTGAATGCTATTCATAAGGGCAGAAAGTTCTATTTTACTCACCCAAATAAGTTAGTTTTTTTTGAAAGAGAAAACGTTGTATCGTTTAAAACGCATTTAAAACGACCAGCGTTACCAAGTGATGGTAACTACACCATGACCGGTTTGTACGCCTGCTACATTACTGGGATTGGAACCGCCATTAAAGCTACCACCGCCTCCAGCATTATTGGCGCCATTGTTACCGCATCCGCCTCCGGAATAGCCACCGCCACCTCCGGCAGAGTTGGTGGATCCGCCACCGCCTCCAAATCCTCCATTGCGATTATTGGTGCCGCCGGCTCCGCCATTCAAAGCACGGATTCCGCCACCGGTGCCGGTACCATTGCTGATCCATCCTGCGCCACCACCGCCATCATCGGAATTGCTGCTGGTGCCGCCTGTTCCGCCATTGCCATTGGTTCCACCTGCGTAAAATCCATTTTCACCTGAAGTTCCTGCACTTCCATTCATGTTGCCAATGGTGGAGCCATTGCCCTTACCTCCGCCACCGCCTGCGGCAATCAAAAGCTGATTCGTTCCGTCTACCCAAACAAAACTTCCTCCACCGCCTGCGCCAGATCGGTTAAAGCTCAACTGTGCTCCATCTGTTCCCTTTTGTCCCACCAAAATTCGTAAGGTACTTCCACCTACCACGGAGAATGTTCCTGTGATTTGTGCCCCTCTGCCACCAGGTTGCAGATTTTGATCCAGACCACCTTCTGCCCCACGGGCTTCGATGGTGATTTGAGAAACACAAGCCGGAACGGTCCAGCTGACAATACTGCCTGAATAATTAAAAGTCTGAGAGCCCGGAGGGCAATTGGTAATACTGACGGATTGCGTTTGGGTGGCCGTGCATCCGTTGGCGTCTGTGGTTTGCAGACTTACGTTATAGTTTCCCGGGGTGTTCCATTGAACCGATGGTTGCTGCACTTGTGCCGTGGCTGGCGTGCCAGAGGTAAAAGTCCATGCATAACTCAATCCCGGAGGTCCCTGGAAATTCACAGGGAAACCTGCCGCACCGCTTAAAGGGGCAAAACTGGCAGAAGGCGGTTGCACTTGCAAAGCGTAGGCAAATGGGCTACTACTGCCACAACCATTGTTGGCGACAACTTCTATGTTTCCGCTGCTATTGGCCGGGAAATCAACGGAAATACTATTGGTACCTTGGCCACTCACCAAATTCGCACCTGCCGGAAGTGTCCATTGATATCCGGTGGCATTGGCCACGGGATTTACGGAAAAAATCTGCGCACTGCTTCCCGGACAAGGTAAAGGAGAAGGTGGTGTAAGGCCTGTTGGAGCGGAAGGAGGTTGGGTACAGCCACATCGCACTTGTTGCCAACCCGTGGAAAAATAGATTTCTACGCAATCCGTAGTCAGGTTAAAAATAGCCAATCCGGCTGTAGGTTGTGGAAGGGCATTGCGTTGGGTGGTTGTGAGCCGGGGAAGTAAAAAACCACGATCATTAAAGTCCAATTCCAAGCCGGCTGCCGGATGAGGATTTCCAGGGGTGCCGCCTACTTTCACTCCTTGAGCAAATAGAGATAAGGCGGAGTTGGCAAATAAAAATAAAAAGGCCAGGGAAAAGGATAAATGTCGCATGGATTTTATCTTACGCAAAAGGTATATGCACCAGAGGAGCTAGGGGAGTAATTTGCTGCGAAGTAATGAGAAAATGAAGCAGATAGATTAGCGTTCGAAATATACAACTGGTGCCAATAACTATTAACTGTCGGTCCGGTGGCCGTCAGGTCCATCCAGTAGTTGCGCCCTGCCGGGTAGTTAGGAATAGCCACAGCGTCGTTTTGAATCATGCGTGTCCAGTCTTCCATGGTGGGCATGCGCCAGTCGGTAAAGCCTCCTTCGCTCAGATTACGACAAAACATGAGTCCATCGGTGAAATATCCGCTGGTGATGCTGGTGCTGGTGCTAAACATGGTGGGGGCCGCCACACTTCCTGATGCTGCAACGGTGAGGGCTTGTACTTGTCCTAAGGTAGTGAGTTCATTGCTTTGCAGAGCTGGTTGGCCTTCTACACGCGCTCCGAAACGTGCTGCAACAGGTTGAGTAGATTGAACATCCAGGGTGAAGCCCGGTTGGGTGGTGCCAATGCCAATTCGGCCATCGTCCCGAACCACTAACATGGTATCTGAGGCGGTGTTAGAGATTAAAAGGGCGTGGGTCGCCGAAGAATTTCCTGAGCTTCTGACATCTAATGAACCTTGGGGAGAAGCCGTATTTACTCCGATGTTCTGTGCAAAAAAATGAGCGGATACGCCCAAAAAGAAGAGCACAAGGCTACGGGAAAGGGATAAATGCGTCATTATTTAAACTTATTGGTTAAAGTTAAAAGTTTATTTTTAAAACCAATGCTTAGGTCAAGATTCTGAAATTCTTTGAGATGCGATTTCGGTTGGGTTTTCAGGATTTTTTTCGGACGTGGATTCGCGTGAGGGACAGAAACGGAAAAGGGGAAAAGCCGCAGGCAATTCCCCTTTTATAGTGTATGGCCCGACCCGACAGGGGCACGCCCAAAAAAATCAACCTAAATAGGCGCGCAGCAATTTGCTCCGGGTGCTTTGTCGTAATCTTTTGAGGGCTTTCTCTTTGATTTGACGCACGCGTTCGCGGGTAAGGTCAAATTTCTCGCCAATTTCATCGATGGTAAGGCCGTGGTTCATGCCAATACCGAAATAAAGTTTGATGATTTCTTTTTCGCGTTCGCTGAGGGTATCCAAGGTGCGTTCGATTTCCATTTGGAGGGATTCGTGCAGCAATTCGCGGTCGGCTTTCGGGGAATCTTTGTTGACCATAACGTCGTAGAGGGTCGATTCTTCGCCGGCCACCAGAGGCGCGTCCATGGAAATGTGGCGTCCGGAAATCTGGATAGAGTCTTTCACCTTGTCTTCCGGCAAATCCAACACTGAGGCCAGTTCTTCTTCGGTAGGTTCACGTTCGAATTCCTGCTCGAGTTTAGAAAAAGCTTTGTTGAGTTTGTTCAAAGAACCAACCTGGTTTAGGGGAAGGCGAACAATTCTGGAGTGTTCGGCGATGGCCTGAAGGATGGATTGCCGAATCCACCAAACGGCATAGGAGATGAATTTAAAACCGCGGGTTTCGTCGAAACGTTGGGCTGCTTTAATGAGACCAAGGTTTCCCTCGTTGATTAAGTCGGGAAGGCTAAGGCCCTGGTTTTGATATTGTTTTGCTACAGAAACCACGAAGCGAAGGTTGGCCCGCGTCAATTTTTCCAGGGCAATTTGGTCGCCTTGTTTAATTCGTCTGGCGAGCTCTACCTCTTCTTCTGCGTTAATCAGTTCTTCTTTACCAATTTCCTGAAGGTACTTGTCTAGAGACCTGGATTCTCTGTTGGTAATAGATTTGGTTATTTTGAGCTGGCGCATGGAGCAAATTAAAGGTTACAAAACTACGTAGGGGTGCAAAAGTACGGCAGTAGGTTTACATACACAAGGAAGCCGGACTATTTTGTCCGGCATTTCCTTACATGAACGAGGTTTTAACTCAAAATCAATGGAAAGAGTAATATACTTTTTCTCCGGTGGGGTACACACCACCCACATAAAAGCGTCGTTGGGTCTCCTGTGCGGCTTCGGCCAGGTCGTTGGCGTTGCGAATAGGTTTGCCGTTGACTTCCGTGATGATAAAACCTTGCCGGATGCCGAGGTGACGCAATTTTCCGTCTCGCAACTGCTTTACTCGCATGCCATTTCTCACACCGAGTCGATATAATTCCTGTTCTGGCACTTGTTCGAAATCTGCGCCGAAGGCTTCCATGGCTTCGGTTTGGCGGTCGAGTAGGCGGGTGTCGCCGGTTTTGTTCTTAAGTACCACACGTATCCATTCCTCTTTGTTGTTTCGTAAAATGAGCAGGTTTACCGTGTCTCCCGGGCGGAATAAACCAATTTGTTCTTGTAATTCAGACACTGTTTTCACAGGAATGTCTCCAACGGCCAGGATTAAGTCGCCCGGTTTAATGCCTGCGGCTTCGGCAGCGCCGCCCGGTGTTGGGGCTTCTACCCATACTCCGCGGCTGTTTACGATTCCCAAATCTCTGGCTTTATCCGGATTCAAGTCACGAATGGTGACGCCAAGCAGACCGCGTTGCGGCGTTCCGAATTCAATAATGTCTTTAGCGATTTTTCGAGCCAGATTGGCTGGAATGGCAAAAGCGTAGCCGGAATAGGAGCCTGTGTTAGAGGCAATGGCCGTGTTGATGCCAATGAGTTCGCCACGTACATTCACCAGTGCACCGCCCGAGTTACCTGGATTTACAGCTGCATCGGTCTGAATAAAAGATTCAATTTTATAATTTTCCCGAATGACGTCGATGTTTCGGGCTTTGGCGCTGACAATTCCTGCCGTAACGGTGGAGCTTAGGTTAAACGGATTGCCGATGGCCAGTGCCCATTCACCTACCTTGACCTCATCTGAGTTACCAAAAACAATAGGGGTGAGGTGTTCGGCCTCAATTTTGAGAACGGCTAAATCGGTGGCTGGATCAGCTCCGATTAAACGAGCTTTCAGGCTGCGTTGGTCGTTGAGCACCACCTCGATGTCTTCAGCGCCTTGAATCACGTGGTTATTGGTGATGATATGTCCTTCTTTGTCCATGATGACGCCGGAACCACTTCCGGTCTGGATTCTCGGTTGTGGACGACCAAATGGATTTCCGAAAAAGAAATCCCTCATTGGATCATGAAATTGTTCTTGACCCCGTGAACGGGTTTTGATGTGTACAACGGCATTTAAAGTTAAGTCTGCGGCCGAAGTAAAATCCGGTAAAGCCAGGCCAGAGAGATTTTGGGAAAAGGAAGTGTGTTGAGCTGGGATTTTAGATTCATACACCACCACGGTGGGTTGAGGTCCCCAGAGGTGAAAGGCACCTAAGGCAATGATACCACCACCTAGGGCCGAAAAGAAAGATTGCATTTTCATGTTCATCGCACTATTTCGTTTCTACATCAGGTTATGGCTGTTCCCATCTTGAAGAAATAGTGAAAAGAGGACTTGAAAAAGGCCATTTCACCATATCAATCTTCACAGGGGAACGGGCTAAACCCGAAATTACTACATTTTCTAAACGAAGGGATGTACTTTTGGTATCTAATTCGCGGTTAAATGATGTTAAGCAACCAGAAATCGGAGGAGGGGATGGCATTTTTAAAAATGCATGGAGCGGGTAATGATTTTATTATGATAGATATACGGAATAAATCTATGGATTTAACTCCGGATCTTGTGGCCCGCTTTTGTAATCGCCATTTTGGCATTGGTGCCGATGGTCTTTTGGGTTTGACCCAAGACGGCGGAAGTTTGAAGATGCATTATTATAATGCGGATGGATTTCCAGGCAGTTTTTGTGGAAATGGAGGTCGGTGTTTTGCGTTTTTCGCATGTTGGCTAGGATTGGTTGAAGAAAACGTACCATTTACATTTTTAGCTTCAGACGGATGGCATACGGCGCATGTACTTTCGCGAGACCGTACCAAGGCCAACGTTGTGTTGGATATGCAGCCCGTGCGTGCACTTCATCCATTTGAAAAGGCTGATCAGGTAGATACAGGAAGTCCACATTTGGTGTTTTGGCCGGAGGAGGCTTTAGAAAGTTTCGATGTAACAGAACAGGGTCGGAAATGGCGCTATCATCCGGCATTTGCACCTAAAGGAATTAATGTCAATTTTGCCTGGCGCATGCCGGATGAAACTTTGGTGATGCGCACGTTTGAGCGTGGTGTGGAGGCCGAAACATTGGCCTGTGGCACCGGGACGGTTGCCGTGGCATTGAGCGCATTTAGCAGATATTCATTGCCGTCTGGGACTTCCATAGCCGCGGCAGGCGGAACTTTAAAAGTAGATTTTTCGTTTACCGCGGAAGGGTTTTCAAACATCAAGCTGACCGGACCAGCAGAAATTATATTTTCAGGACAATGGAAAGACGCATAAGAGGTTGGATGATTTTGGCATTATGGACTTTTTTCGGGTCCGGGTGTGGTTTGTATCAAACATTTTTGGGTCCCAATATTGAGGTGCCCGCTGGAGAAGAGGCTTGGGTGTATGTACGCACTGGCGACGGCATAGATCAATTGGTGACGCAATTGGGTACTTCCGGTTGGATGAAAGACACCGCCTCTTTTCGCCAATTGGCGGGTTGGGTATCTTTCGAAGACAAGTTGAAACCCGGCCGATACGCTCTTGAAAACGGCATGACCAATTTGGAGCTGCTAAAATTGCTGGGTTCCGGGCGGCAGGTTCCGGTGAAACTAAGCTTTCATCAGGTTCGGAATGTGCAAGATCTGGCAGGCCGGGTGGGAAAAAAAATTGAAGCCGATTCCACTTCCATCATGTTTTTGCTGAATGATCCGGAATGGACCCAGACTCATTTGGGACTTTCGCCGATGTTGTCCGGAGTCATTTTTTTACCCAATACCTATGAAATGTATTGGGCCACAACGGCGGAGGATTTTGTGTTGAAAATGAAAAAGGAGTACGATGCCTTTTGGAACAAAACCAGGAAGGAGCAAGCCGAGAAGCTGGGTTTAACGCCATCTGAGGTAAGTATTTTGGCTTCCATCGTGCAAATGGAGCAAGCCCGTTTATCTGAGGAGTGGCCACGAATTGCGGGATTATATTTAAATAGACTTCGTCAGGGCATGAAATTACAAGCCGATCCTACTGTGAAATTTGCCCTGGGTGATTTTACCTTACGCCGGCTGTATCATGGACATTTACAAGTAGATAGTCCATACAATACGTATATGTATGGTGGTTTGCCACCAGGACCTATTTTTATTCCTGAGCCTGCTGCCATTGATGCTGTTTTGCAAGCCGAAAATCATGCGTATGTGTATATGTGTGCTCATTCTGATTTGTCCGGAAGGCATGCATTTTCAGAAAGTTACGAAGAGCATTTGCGGTCAGCCAAAGCATATCACCGAGCGTTGGATGCTGCGGGCATTACCCAATGAACCCCGGTTTTTTGTAGCAAAATCAATCGTTTGAGTTAGAGGTAACGTTTGTCCGTTCCGAGCTCAAATGAAAAAGTGTATGATTCTGATGCGGAAGGGAAATGAAATGATTTCATGCCAAAAAGTTCAAACTAACGTTGGAATGTTGTGCTTTTATGAGGATTGTAATTGAAAAAACATATCATTGGTCGGAAGTTGTTGGTTTTTAGGGGTATTCACCCGCCCCTCCCCGCGGACAATTTACGTCCTGCGACGTGAATGATTCGTCAATTCAACGGCTATAAACGGATGAAATCTGATTACCATTTTGAGGCACTTTTCACAAAATCCAAATGGAAAGATTCTTAGTGACGGAAATTTGAAACGTATTCAGGGCGTTTCAGGGGTCGGTTCTCCCGGGGGCCACCACTCCTCCTCCCCAGGCGACAAGCTACAAATTTCCCACCACCTGATTCGTCAATTAAACGTTTATAAACGATTAAAATCGGCTAGGGGAGAAGCTGCTGTCGTTGAAGCCTATTGAGGACTTCAATGATATCCATTGGTGAGATTGATCTTTTAATTTTTGTCGAAAGAATGGGAGGAAAAAGAGAATTCATTCATGTAGACCGCTCATGCCTTCGGCGTGGATTTTTGAATTGGATTATGTCTTTTAAACGGTTAGAAATTGCTTGAAATTCAGGGGATTCATCCGCTTCTTCCCGTGGAATAATTAGGACCTCCGACAGGAACTACTCGGCCTTACACCGGATGTAAACGATTAAAATCTGATTACCATTTTGAGGCACTTTTCACAAAATCCAAATGGAAAGATTCTTAGTGACGGAAATTTGAAACGTATTCAGGGCGTTTCAGGGGTCGGTTCTCCCGGGGGCCACCACTCCTCCTCCCCAGGCGACAAGCTACAAATTTTCCACCACCTGATTCGGCAATTAAACGTTTATAAACGATTAAAATCGGCTACGAAAAAAAAGCCCCATTCTATGGAAGCCATGCGAGAACTTCCGAGATTTCAAGAAATGCGTGTGAAATTTTGCTGAATGGGCTTCCGAAAAAAATTAAGGAACGATCAAATTCTCCTTAATGGCTGATATCACCAAGTCCACATTGTTCTTGGCCTGAAATTTCTTCATTAGATTTTTGCGGTGTGAAGCTACTGTATGGGCTGAAATAAAGATTTTATCTCCAATTTCTTTGTTTGTAAGCCCTTCTGAAATTAGGGAGAGAATTTGTACCTCACGTTCGGAAAGCTGCACGCGATTTCCGTTGGTTGGGCCCGAATGCGACAGGGCATTGGCCTTGTTGAGTTTTAAAACATTAGAGCAAAAGAAGTTTTTACCTTGAAGAATAGAATTCACGGCATCCACAATTTCCTGATGGTCACATTGTTTTAAAATGTAGCCATGCACCCCTCGACTCAGAATATTTACTACTTCTTCGACTTCTTCGTTGGTATCTAATACCAGAATTTTGGTGTCGGGAAAATGAATCAGTAAATGGTCGATGAGGTCTACAGCAGAAATGCCCTGTATGTTAAGACCCACCACCACTACTTGGGGTTCAAGACTGCGAACCAACTCCGGAACTCGTTCAAAATGTTCGGTTTCTCCGACAACCTGAAAGCCGGATTTGGTTTGAAAAATAGATTTCAAACCCTGACGGATCAGGTAATGAGAATCGGCAATGAGGATTCGAATGGGGTTCGCAGTCATGTATTTTACTTATGCAAGTGGGGTAAGTGCGGCACAAAGATCTCTCCAGCTCTCCAATTCCGGAATGCCAGGTTTTCTTTTGCCAAAAAACTGAACCAGTAGTTCTCCGGTGGCGTCATAACATTCTACTGATGTGACGATTCCATCTGAGGTTGGCTTTTTTACGAGCCAGCATGCTGTGATTGCTGGTTCATGAATGTGCAGGTTGAAGTCGGGATCCATCACATTGTACCAATCTTGGTGTGGCATAATGTGGTTTACCGGACCTGTATGAATTTGAATGCAACCAGGATTTCCAACAAAAACCATGATTTCCAGGGCATTCTTGGATGCCATGTCTAAAACTTCGCGGAAAGCGTTGGCTATCAGTGGTTGAGTCATACCTTCAGGTGCCAAACGTAAAGCTTGCACTCGATCCACATGGAACTGACGAAGGAGGTGATAAAAGTCGTGCGTGTCTTTCAATGCCATCCATCCGTTTTTGAATCCATCCTGATCAATGGCTTCATCGGCAAGGGAAGGCATGGGCGGTTTGGATTCGGTAGAAAATGATGGATATGTTTGGGAGGCAGCGGTATATTTTTCTACCAGGGCGTCAAATGCAGCCATGTCGCTAAATGGCGTCAGGTAGATTTTGTGAATGGCCTCGCCCTTCGCTGAAAAAAACTGAATGGATTTACGCGCTGGACCTTTGGCTTGTGGTTCATTTACGGCGAAGGCCCATGTCCAGGATTGCATAAACAAACGCAAATCGATATCCGGATCCAGCACCAGGCCCACGGGTCCCTGAAAGGAAACGTTGTTGTACACGCCTTTTCTCTCATGAACCACACCATGGTTGCGGGTTAAAGCCATCACTTTTCCAAGTTGTTTCACTTCCTGAAGTAAGGCTTTCCAGTCTCCTTCAAGTAAGGTAACGGTTTCATTCAACTGGGTAGCCAGCAGCGCCGCTTCAGATACCCCAAGGGCTTCAGCAGCATTGCGAATGCGCAAGTGTGGATTTTGTTCTTTTAATTCAGCCCAACGGGTGGCCAATGTCGCAGAAGACTGCATGTCAATCATAGCGTGCTAATTTAGAATGATTCTAAAGATAATACAAATGAAAGATGAATTTACCGAACATTCAATCCCTTAAACAGGGGATTATGACAAATGGGCGTTCAGCCTGGCCTGCTGCTGAACGTAATTTTTTAATGCTTCCGGCGCCTGAATAACCACTTCTTGTGGCAATCCCAGAATGAATCTCCCGATGCCTTCCAAGCCGCGCATTTCTCCCGTAAATTGCCACCAACCATTGGGTAAATGGGTCAGTTGATCGGAGGAAATTTCCACTTCGTCCAACAACAAATTCCTTGCCCGGGGAGAAAGAAGAATGTCTACCTGAAACGGTTGGCCCGTGAGTAGAAATGGATCTGTTTTCCTGGGTTTGTGCAGGTGCTGGAATGTTTGTTTTTTCTTGCTAAGCTGCACCGCTTCGGCGCGACTGAGACGGAACATTCGCATTTCCTGCCGGTCCACATCGAAGGCCTCTACATATTGGTGATACTGTAGGAGTGCCACAGGTTCTATTTCCCGATCTTCCGGTTGATCATGTTCGGCGCCCCAATATTTTTTTAGAATAATCCGTTTTTGGCCTTTCATGGCTTCTCGAATTCCCCTGACTTTTCCGGGAAAACTCAGGTAATGAAAGCGCTCGGATGGGCCATGCAAATCGGCCATCAAATAAAGTTTATCCCAAATGCTTTTGGCCAGGGGATGGTCGCTGTTCATGTGTTCCATGGCCTCTCTAATTACTTCGGTTTCCTCTAAAGTGAAATGAAGAAAATCCTCAATATGAAAGTGTTGGGCTGAATGAACTTTGTATTTTCCCTGGCTGCTTTGGATGCTAAAACCTGCTTCACGCAACAAGGCGATATGTCGGTCGAAAGTGCGGGGAGATAAGTCGTGTTGACTACAAAACCGAAGTTTATCTGCTCCAGATGGTCGTCTTAAGGCAGAAATCAGTTGAAGCAACCGCAGGAATTTGGTTAAATCTGCCATGGCCTTAGAGGAAAAATATGAGCAAAGTAACAAAAATCCCCCGACTCATCGGCTTTATTGGAGTGAGCTCAACTTCTCAATGGCCGATTGAATGGCGGGATCTTCGGTCGCCAGAATTTGATAATAGATTTCGCTTCCCCAGATATTTCTTCCGATAGACGCTTTTAACCGATTCACTAAAAGTGATTTGGAACGCTGAACTTGGGCAGGCGGGGTCGCTACTCCTTTTTCCCGGCAATACGACAGGAATTGTGCAAATAAACCGGATTCCATCGAAGCGTCCAGTGGAAAACCTTCTCCTTTGGGATATTTTTTTCGCCAAACTTCCCTGTTTCGGTCTGCAAATTCAAACGCAAAATCATAGACCAGTCCTAAGTTGACGGCTTGTTCAAAAAAGCGGGTAAAAGGAACAGTGTCTATAGGTATCAATAAATCCGGGGTAATGCCACCGCCGCCGTAGACTATTCGCCGCTTAAACAAGGTTTCGTATTTGAGTGAGTCCGGGAACGCGCTGGAATCAGGAATTCCTCCATTGCGCAAATCGTGGTAGGCTTCCTGATAATAGGCTTCTGTTCCTTGATTATAAGAACGTTGTATGCTTCTTCCGCTGGGTGTATAGTATCTTGCCACAGTGAGGGCCAAACCGGAACCATCGGACAAATCAAACACTTCTTGCACCAAACCTTTTCCAAAAGACCGGCGACCAATGACCAGCCCGCGGTCGTTGTCTTGCACCGCGCCCGACACAATTTCTGAAGCAGAAGCCGAACCTTCATCAATTAATATGGCCAAAGGTCCCGTTTCAAACAAACCATCCGGATAGGCGTGGTAACTTTTTCTCCTTCTGGAGCGTCCTTCTGTGTACGTAATAAGTTGGCCATCGGGTAAAAACATATCTGCAATGTCGATGGATGCCGTCAACATGCCGCCGGGATTGCCACGCAGGTCGAACACCAGACGTTCCATGCCCTGTTTTTTCAACTTTTTCAATGCTTTTTCCACCTCCTGGGCCGACTTTTCCCCGAATCGGCCAAGACGAATGTAGCCTGTTTGATTTGGCATCATGTAGGCCGCTTCTACGGTGTACAACGGAATTTTATCCCGGGTAATGGTAAAAGGAAGGAGTTTAGCCTGACCTCTTCTTTGGATGCCAACAGATACTTTAGTGCCTTTTTTACCTCTTAATTTCTTGACAATTTGGTCTTGTGGCGTTTTGTTTCCCGCCACCGTTTGGCCTTCAATTTCCACAATTCGGTCGCCGCTTCTCAAACCCACTGCTTCTGCCGGACCGCCTGAAATTGCTGATAAAACTACAATGGTATCGTTTACCATATTAAATTCAATGCCGATGCCGTCGAAAGAACCACTGATTTCCTCATCGAAGGCGATTTTATCGGCCGGAGGCGTGTAATACGAATGGGGATCTAATCCTTCCAATAGCGCCGCAATGGCTTGATTGGTGATTTGTTCCATGTTGACGGTATCCACGTAATCCGCTTCGATGAGCGACAGAATTTTCGCCAGTTTATTGTCTTTGGGCGCCAAGGTAAACATGGGCCCCGACGTTTCTCTAAAACTAAAATGGAGAAATTGACCTAAAAACATGCCTACAATCAGAGAGATGGCTATGATTACAGGTGCAATAACAACGAACCTTGGTGTACCTTTCATTTTAATTTTGGCTCCGATATACTTCAAACAAAGGTAACAGAGTTCAGAAAGGTTTCCTTAACCCTTTGATTTTTTAAACAATTTAGGGAAATGGTCATTATGGCTGGATGTCTTTCTCGGTCTTATCCTTGATCGATTATTGTTTAAGAATTTGATTTCAAATGAGTTTTGCGATGAGTGCTGACAAGTCCGGGTTGGATAATTCTTGCTGATCCAAGTCTGGTCTGTGCGAAGGCAAAGACGCCAACCAATTTTTTAAACCGATTTGGGTGATTTGGTGTTGCTCCACGTGATTCCAAAAAGGGTGGCAAGCATGAAGTTGAGCCAGATAAGCCTGTTCTGGTTGTCCCGGCGTGGGAATAAACAGGGCCGGAAGAGGAACCTGCGCCAGGTCCATAAGGGTTGTGTAGCCGTTTCTGCCTATGATTCCGGCGGCCATTCTCAGATTTTCAGATACTTCTTCTGAAGAGGCCCGATGTAGGATAGTCCAGTTTTCTGGAAAAATTGTGGAAGATGGCAAGTCCGTTCCCCGAATGCAAGTAACAGGCAAGGAGAAGTTTTCCGGCCAATGGGCCACGATGGCTTCTTCCAGCAAACTACGTTGAGGCTCAGGGCCCGACAATAAAATTAAAACCTGTTTCGGTGGCAACAGCGTTTCCCGGAAATGCGGCAACAAACCGATATAATGTGTTTTCTCCGGAAAAGGAGAAGGATGACTTAATTTTCCGGACCAACCGGGAGACACGGCCACATCCGGTACCCAGATTTGCTGAAATGGCTTCAGCATGTTTTGATAAAAAAACGGCAATCCGGGCCACCGCACCGGAAGATGTAATTGATGCGCCACCAGAACACTCGGCTTTTCTGGATGATAAAATCCCAGGCAATGGTCTGAAATACAAAACTGAAGGCCTGGATACGTAGTAAAAAGTTGGCGGGCACAAGCTTTTTCTTCTTGCAATCTTCTTAAAAAGGCCGGTCCTCTTTGAAATAAATTCCACCATAAATCTCCACGATGTTTCCCGTACCGAATGTCCGGGTCGGATAATTCGATTGTTGGGAGATGCGGAAATTGCGAGGAAAGCCATTTTAAAGCCGCGCCAGACGAAACAATCAGCGGAAAATACCCCATGTTTTCCAACCGAGACAGCAGGTGTGCGCTTCGGGTGGCATGCCCCAGTCCCCAGTTCAGCACCGCCATGGCGACATCAGGATTCCGGGACATGACGATGGCGATAAAGCTTTTGAAAAATCACGAACATTCGGCGAGCGATTAGGCGGATCATGGTGTAAATCGGAACGGCCAGCATCATGCCCGTGATGCCATTGACAATGCCGCCCGCCACAATCACCATAAAAATTTCCAGGGGATGAGCGGCCACAGAATCGCTGTAAATCCAGGGTTGTAGGGCGAAATTATCGATGAGTTGCACGGAAATGAACACAGCAGATACTTTTAAAAGCAACGGCAGGATTTGTGCCTCGAAGGGAAGATGCAGTTGCGAGGCTACTGTAAGTACAAGACCCATCAAGAATCCCATCATGGGACCGAGATAGGGGATGAGGTTCAGGATGCCGGCGATGGTTCCGAGCGTGAGGGCCAGTGGGAAATCCAAACCAATCATCCACAGGCCTAGCGAAGTGAAAATGGCCACCAGCAGCACTTCCAGGCCGAGACCGAGAAAATATCGGGATAAATTTTTGCGCGTTTCTATCAGCACCGTCCACACATGGCTATGCCAGGACGCTGGCATGAGATGTAGGGCTTTTTCCAGAAATAAAGTTCGGTCGCGCAGCAGGAAAAAGGAGGAGAACAGGCTTCCGAACAATATGGCCAAGGTGGAAGAAAAAGCGTCGAATGCCGGAGAAATCAGATCCATGAGCCGCAGCGATTGCCAGAATTGTTCTACTTGTTCCAGCAAAAAATGGGTTAAAGGGGAAAGGTCATTGTTTTGTGATGTTGGAGGCGAAATCCAACCGCGTTCTGCCATCCAGTTTTCCAATTCATGAAGTGCCTGTTGGATATTTTGCGACAAAAGGGTGAAATCCGTTTGGCTCATGATGGCCCATTGTTGTTGAACCGTCGGAGCAATCAGCAGGATGACGCCGGCCAGCACAAGCCAGAGCGTGAGAATTGCCAGACCTGCTTTCATGCTTTTTCCCATTGCCCAAGGGCTTTTGGGCCAACGTCCCAGTGCATCGAAGATGGGCCTGGCCATGAGCGACATAATAAAACCCAGGAACAGCATCCAGGCCATGGCGGAGAAAAAGAACAAAAACGCCGCGATGCCAAAGCCCAAAAGCAGGGGCGGCACCCAGAGGGAAGGTTTTTTCCAAAGTTGGAGCAACGGATCCGCCATAAGGAGTAGATGTTATTGGGACTAAGTTAGGGGTTTTTGGAGTGGGAGGGAGAAGCTGCTTATCACTGAAAACAGATTTAAGGAGGATTAGAAGTTTGGTTTTTTGAAAATGAGGAACATTTGAAAAGAATGGAAAAAGGGTGTTCAAACGAAAAATGATCCGGATTTTGGGGAGGTTGCAGGAGTGCGGACAATTTGATGAACTCAATTCATTCTAAAATCAGAAATTATATGCGAAGGAATATTGTTCAAATTTCGGAAGGGTACCATTTCCTAATAATCAGAAATTCAAACTTGTAAATAATAAATTTGGATGTTTAGTGGTGTGGATTTTTCTCAACTAAAACTGAAAGCCCAATCATGTCCAAAAATTGGGGAGGTTATAATTGTACCTGCAAATGGTTACGGCCGCCTCAATAAGTCATTCCAGCCTTTTTAGTAAGTCATTCCGGAGGTTTAAAAATTGGGATGATATTTTTTTCTTTTGGTTTTCGCGTTTAAATCATTTTAAACCCAACCCCCGCCTCAACTGCATCAGCACCTTTTCCTCCAACTCATGCCTTCCCGAAAATGCCAATCCACTCACAGGCAGTCCCTTGTTTTTCAATATTTTTAAGTCAGATTGCCATTGCGCTTCGGACAACATTTGGTCGGCATCGCCACGAATCAAGAGGGTAGGAGGCCAACCCGAAAAATTGTCCATGGAAAGATCTGGCGGAAACACGCCGGCCCAAATGAATAAGCGGGTGAATATGCCGGGAAAGCGGGCCGCTAAACGCCCGGCAGTGGCGGCTCCCTGTGAAAATCCAAGGAGAATCAGCGGAACGTTGGGATGCTGTTGTTGCAGTTCCACACAAACCTGCTGCAAATAATCAAGATAATCCTGGATATCGGTTTCCCGGTCTTCTTTGGTCATCCAGGATGCGCCCACGGGGCCTGCGCCTCCACGGGTGTAAAATCGGCTTAAAGCTTCAGGAGCCACCACCAAATCTTCGGAAAAAATGGAAAGGTCGAAGGCGGTTAGGAAATCAGAAGCCAATTGGCCATAACCATGCAGGACGACCCAAATTTGGCTGGGCGGCTGCTGACGGGATGGCAACGAAAAAATACGGGCCGTTCGGCTTACTTGCAGATGCTGAATCTGCACGCGGCTCATACGTTGAAGCGGAAATGCATGATGTCGCCGTCGGCCACAATGTATTCCTTACCTTCTACGCGCAATTTCCCGGCGTCTTTTACAGCAGATTCTGAGCCGTATTTTACGTAATCTTCATAGGCAATCACTTCCGCCCGGATAAATCCTTTCTGGAAATCGCTATGAATCACGCCTGCGGCTTCGGGTGCAGACATGCCTTTATGAATGGTCCAGGCGCGTACTTCTTTAACGCCGGCGGTAAAGTAGGTGTAAAGATTCAGCAAACGATACGCCGATTTAATGAGTCGGGAAATTCCTGGCTCTTTTAACCCGATGTCTTCCAGAAACATCTGTCTTTCTTCGTAGGTTTCCAAGGCGGCAATTTCAGATTCAATGCCTACGGCAATCACCAATACTTCGGCATTTTCTCCGGCCACGGCCTGTTTCACTTTCTCCGAATAAGCATTTCCGGTGGCGGCGCTGCTTTCGTCTACATTACATAAATACATCACTGGCTTGGCCGTGAGTAAGTACAATTCTTCCAGCCATTCCTTTTCTTCCTCATTGGTAGGTAGACTGCGGGCAGAAGAGGCAGAGGCCAAATGGTCTTTTAACCGAAGGTATAATTCATGCTTCTTTTTGGCGTCTTTGTCCCCGACTTTAGCGGCTTTTTCTACCTTGCCCATTTGTTTCTCCAGCGTATCCAGGTCGCGAAGCTGCAATTCGATGTCAATGACTTCTTTGTCGCGCACCGGATCTACAGAACCGTCTACGTGCACAATGTTTGGGTCGTCGAAACATCTTAAAACGTGAATAATGGCGTTACACTCGCGGATATTGGCCAAAAACTGGTTGCCCAGTCCTTCGCCTTTATGTGCGCCTTTCACCAGTCCGGCAATGTCCACAATTTCCACAGTGGTAGGAACCACTTGCTGCGGATTCACAAATTTGGCTAAGGTTTCCAGTCGTTCATCAGGAACGGTGATGGTGCCTACATTGGGCTCAATGGTGCAAAACGGAAAGTTGGCTGCTTGAGCCTTTGCATTGGATAAACAATTGAAAAGGGTAGATTTTCCTACGTTGGGCAAGCCTACAATTCCGCATTTCAGGGACATGGTTCTGTGATTTAGGCGGCAAATATACGCCTTCATCCAGAATTCAGGGCCTTTTAGCCAAACGAAGCGTCATTTCTTCATGGGTAAAAGTGAAAGTTAGACGCTCCGTAGTTTCATTTTTCTCCGTTGTTTTCAGGAAAAGGAAAAGGTTTCACCCAGGATAAAAAGTCCATTTCCCTGATCCTGAATGGCGGCACAGGCTAAATGGGGGTCATGTTCGAAAAAGGCCAGTCCATTTTCTTTGGCAATGGTATGCAGGATGGTTTGTTTTTCTTCCATGGTTTCCAGGGGACGCATGTCGTATCCCATGACATAGGCTGTCTTCAGGTGATAACTAGATGCTACCAAGTCGGCCAAAAACCAGAGTTCGCGTCCGTCTTCCATACGAATGACCGGCAACATTTGGGCATCGGTATGTCCATGGACAAACACCACCCGAATGCCGGGAAGCCAAGGTCCGGGACCATCGATAAAGCGTAACCGACCGGAGTTTTGTATGGGTTCAATATTTTCTTTTAAAAAGGAGGCTTTTTCCCTGGGATTGGGATGTAAAGCGGATTCCCAGTGCATTTGGTTGGACCAGTAAAGGGCATTGGGGAAAGTCAGTTGAAAACCGCCCTCAGCATTTTTCTCCACGCCTCCACCGCAATGGTCGAAGTGTAAATGGGTCATGAATACGTCGGTGATGTCTTCGGGGCTATACCCGGCTTCGGCCAAGGACTCCTTTAAACTGGGACCGGAAGGATGGTAATAACTGAAAAATTTTTCCGATTGTTTATCGCCCATGCCATTGTCTATCAAAATGCGTTTGTCGCCGGTGTCTACCAGTAAACAGCGCATGGCCCATAGACAAAGGTTCTGGTCGTCGGCCGGATTGAGTTTGTTCCAAATGGATTTGGGAACTACGCCGAACATGGCGCCGCCGTCCAATTTAAAATAGCCGGCCAGTAGGGGAATGAGTTTTACCATGGAACAAAGATACGATTCAAATTGGCGGTTGGCAAGGGGGGAGTGGCTTCGCTCAATAGCGCAACGTTAACTTGCAACCTATTGAATAGTTAGCACTTG
This sequence comes from uncultured Candidatus Competibacteraceae bacterium, assembly GCA_964578885.1. Classification (GTDB taxonomy): domain Bacteria; phylum Bacteroidota; class Bacteroidia; order CAIKAF01; family CAIKAF01; genus CAZRHR01. Next base: position 42,516 of record CAZOEO010000004.1, read on the forward strand.
TAGCAGTTAGTCTAAAATTCCAGCCCACATATAGCCCCCAACAAGATTTTTTTGGCTTAAGTTGGTTTTTCGGTGTCGGAGCAGAAAAGTAGATTTGGTGAAGTCTACCATCGAACATGTTCGTCTCCAAGTTGCGGCCTGAACTTTTGGTGGCACGACTTTTCGTTGCTCAGAAAGGTAGGGCGTTTAAAGGTTTACAGCCATAAAATGGCCAAAAATACTTTTCATTGTCTAATAAAATACAGATTTAAAGACATTTGCATTTGCCGTAGTTGAGTACCTTACAATTACTTTTAGTGTAAGTAAAAATCCCCACCTTCATTCTTTAAACCCATTTCCAAAGCCACTCATCCATCATCAATTCCTGAAATCTATCCAAGCAGTTTAAAATAGGTAAATGGTCTATGATGAGTTTTCCAAAGGAAAATCTATTGGCGATGGTTAGGAATGCGCTCAACGCCTTTCGCGGGCAAATGAAAGTAGCCTTTCATCCCCTTGGTGACCACATAAACGGAGAGATTCCGTTGCAAAGCGTGGTCGGATTCGTCAAAGCGCCTGGCCAAATTGAGGGGACACATGCAACTAAACACTCCCGCCTACACCGCTGTACAAACGCTAGACCGCCGCCGTCCTATTTAAAATAGCCGGCCAGTAGAGGAATGAGTTTTACCATGGAAAAAGATACGATTCAAACTGCCGGTTACCAAGGCGTTGCGAAGTTTGGAAATGGGGTATTTGCAGTGTTTGGGGCACTGGAAGAAACTGGCATGTTGAATGGTTGGTTGTGGTTTGTTGAGCCTCAGCAGGAATTTGGGAGGCGACCAGAAGTATTATCCGATTTTATCCGATTATAAACGTTTAATTGCCGAATAATGTCGGTTGGTCGTCGTAACTTGTCCACGGGGAGGGGCGGGTGTATACCCCGGATTTTCAAAAACTTTCGGCCGCTGAAAACAATATTCCAAATCAAAAAACCCTTGCCGAAAGCATGAGCTGTCTGCAAGGATGGCTTTTCGTTTTCTGACCATTCATTTGACAAGAACGTAAGAATCAACCTCACCCATGGACACCCATGAAGTCGTCAATAGGATTCAAGGACAATCGTTTATTACATATCCGATTTTAATCGTTTATATCCGTTTAATTACCGATTAATTTCGGTCGTTCGTCGTAACTTGTCCACGGGGAGGGGTGGGTTTTAACCCCGAACTTCCGACCGAAAAGATACTTTTCTCCAAACTCCGTATGAGTTGATTTTAAATTGCTGCTCAACATATTGCATTATCCGATTTTAATCGTTTATATCCGTTTAATTACCGAATAATGTCGGTCGTTCGTCGTAACTTGTCCACGGGGAGGGGTGGGTTTTAACCCCGAACTTCCGACCGAAAAGATACTTTTCTCCAAACTCCGTATGAGTTGATTTTAAATTGCTGCTCAACATATTGCATTATCCGATTTTATCCGATTGTAAACGTTTAATGGCCGAATAATTTCTGTTGGTCGTCGTAACTTGTCCACGGGGAGGGGTGGGTTTTAACCCCTGATTTTCACAAACTTTCATTTTTAATATCGGAATCCCATATAAAAATTAGTAATCTCTCCGTGTTGTTATTCCTCCGCAAAAAGTTAGCATTCCTGTTCGCTGTTTTTCTCTTCGCCAATAACGATAAAATCCATCTCTTGCTGAAATTTCCTTTCATATTAAGCCGGACGGACTATTCAAGTTTGGGTGCGGGTTGTTTTCAAGGTAGAACCTCTACCATTTGGGTGTGTGTGGCGGTTTGTCCTAACCGGTCTGTGGCACTAAAAGACAGATAGACAAATCCTTCTAGTCCATTGGGTACTTTGAAACTAAATTTTCCTCCGGCCAAATGGGCACCTGGTACAAAAATCCCGTTTAAAGTTAATGCGCCAAATGAGATGCCTGAAACGGCGTCGCGGGCTTGAAATATCAATTGTTGACCTGTCTTGATGGGTTTACTCAAATCCGGAATCTGCAACACCGGGGGAAGGGAGTCCACCAACAAGGTGAAATTTCCTAAATCGTTGGTGCGAATCACCACCATGGAGTCGCGCTGACTGGTCGCACAAAACGTCCATTTTCCTTTGTACTGAACGGCTCCGGCTACAAACGGTCTCAAGTTGGTAGGAATATAGCGGTAAGGAATTTTAAACACGGCATCGTCATGCAATGGAATGGTCTCTTTTCCGATTTCCCAGACCGGAAATCCCGAGGGGCCTGTGCGCAACAAGGGTGTGATTTGTATTTTTTCATCTTGGTAAAGTGCCTTTGCTGTCCATTCAAAATGCAGGCCTTGAAATTGAACATGTCCTGCTTTTCCTGCGGCCTGAAGGCCCTCTTGAGGAACAGAGATAGACATTTTTCCGGCAGGGGCAGAGAGGGAAAATGTCACTCGTGTCAGATTTTGGGCCTGATCGCTGGCTTCGATGACGAACGATTTGGTTTCTCCGGGTTGTAATGTAAAGGTGCCCGGACCAAGATCTGTGAGGTAATTGCTTAAACGGTTGTTGGGTAGAATAAAAAGTCTCCGAATTTCTTTTCCTTGCAACGAAGCAGCGTAATCTACATGGGCGTTTAAATATCTGGTTTCAAGAAATGACAATCGGTCCAATTGTAAATTGAAAATCAGGGTATGATCCATCCAAACTTTAAGGGTGCGAACTCCATTTTTAAAGGAAGAACCGCTCATTTGGTCAGAAACGCTGCATGCTAACCCATAAGTTCCGGATGACGGCATGGCGATGGGAACCTCAGTAGACATGCGTGAGGGAATCCCCAAAGATGTTGGCTCATCGCAGCGCCAACTTCCCTTGGTAGGCGCGATGGAATAGAAAAAAAGTTGATGAAATACAGGTGGCACTCTGTCTGCGAGTTGCAAACCAAAATCTAAGGGATCTAAAGCGATTTGGGTCGCGCTTTCTCGTACCTCGTAATGCAAATGGGGCCCGGTAGAACCTCCTGTATTTCCTGAATAACCAATGATTTGCCCTCGTTTTACTGGAATTTCATAGGGTAGTAATAAAGTGTCCAGCCGTAGTTTTTGGGTTTCTACTTGTAAGGCTTCTGCTTTTCGCTGAATGTCCGGAATAAAGGATTGTAAATGGGCATATACCGTTGTATATCCGCTGGGATGGTCCAGGGCCAGCATATGACCGTATCCACCGGGTTGCATGTAAATCCGACGTACAAATCCATCATCGGCGGCAAAAACGGGGAATCCTTCTTTTTGCTGGGTTCGTAAATCTAAACCTCCGTGAAAATGGTTTCCGCGTATTTCACAAAAGGTGCCGGGCGTTTCCAGTGGAATGGATAGGGGAGGAAATACCTTCCAATCAGGCGTTTGGGCGTTTACGGGTAAAAGGAAATAAACGGCCACCAGACCATGAAAAAGCCTGCCACGCCAATCTGAATTGGATAGAAAAATGCGATAAAATGGATTGGTCTGGCAAAAAAACATGATGAGGCTTTTCTTTAGGAACGTCCGGCCCTGGGATCTAGTGCGACCTGACCTAACTGGGTCAGCCAGTGCAACAATGTAAACATAGCGGTAATCAATGTAACGCCTCCTACAATAACGGGAAAATCTTTTTTCTGAAGCGCGTCCACCATAAGTTTACCCAAACCATCCCAACCGAATACAAACTCCACAAAAACGGCGCCAGCGAGCATGCCGCCAAGCCAGGTCGTCATGGCCGTAAATACGGGAGAAAGGGCGTTTCGCAAAATATGTTGCCACCAGACTTTCCTTGGCGACAGACCTTTTGCTTTGGCCGTTCGGACAAAAGCCTGTTGTTCCAAATCCAGACAAGCATTTCTGGTCAGTTGCATCACCACGGCCAGTGGCCTAATGCCTAAAGTGAGAGCTGGTAAAACTAAGTTGGATAAAACCAAGTCCACTTCCCCGGTAAAATCATTGATTTCATAAAGATTTCCCCAAGGTTTAAGTCCGGTGTAGGCATGCCAGAGAAATCCAAATGACCAACTAATAAGCACTGCTGCGAAAAAACTTGGCATCGCCATTCCGGAAGCGGCCAGTGCCAACAATCCTTTTTCCCAGAATTTACCTGCATTTCTTGCGGAAAAAACGCCGAACACAATTCCCAAACCCATCGCCAAGGCACTGGCAGTAAAAGCCAGCAACAGCGTGTTGGGAAGGGCTGCGGCCAGTAATTCGGTCACCGGTACTTTTCGATGCAGACTTTCGCGAAAAACAGGAACTTTAAATCCAATCTGATGATCAGAAATCTGAAAGGGTAGTAAATCCAGTGCATAATGCCCCCATTGATCTAAAAATCCACCTTCTAAATGATAGGCTTTACGTATTTTTTCGAGCGTAGCGGCGTCTGTCTGTTGCCCGGCCAATTCAAAAAGTACGGTTTCATCCTTTTGAACCGCACCCAGAAAAATTCCTGCCATTCCTACCGCCGTCAGATAAATAGTGAGGCAGGCAAGTCCCAGGTTTTTAAGCAGATGAAGTCCCAAAAGCAACGTTTAAAAGCCTAATTCAGCCGGAGTTGGCAAGGCTCTGCCCGCCCATTTTTGTACCACCGTTCCACTTTTCAGTTCTACCAGTCCGGGATTGGAGCGTAAAATGGTTTTGAGTGGCTTTTCATCGTTGATATACAAAGAAAAAGGCAGTTGGTGTTGTGCTTGGAAAGCCAGAATTTCTTCAGAAGTGGCTGCCGCACCTCCCATCACCCGAAATCCAGCTGCCTGGGCTGCGGTGGCAATGGCTTTTACCTGAGGCAATACGTTCAAATTCACTTTAGACAATTGATGGAATACAAAGAAAAAGACGCGCCCCTCGCCTGTAAATAAACTATCAGAGAATGGGATTTCTGTTTCTGGTTCATAAAGACTGAGGTCTTTTACCTTGGCCTCTTCTCCTTTTTCTAATATCACCTGATCTTGTTTCCAAAATAAATGTTCGGCCTCAAATTCAAGGGTGTACCAATCCCAACCCTCTGTATCAGGAGATTTACGCACCAACTCACAATCAGATTTTCTTAAATAAAGGAAGTCCGTTTGTACCCGGTCTGCTTTACTAACTCTAAGCGAAGGGATATGATTTCCAACCCTCCATGGACGATAATCCCGCACAGGCTCATAGGCTTGTGTATATAAACCAAAAATCCCAGACCCAATTACCGCGCCAAGTCCCACTGCCAGCGACAAACGTTTGGGCTGAATTTGTCCGATAATCCCCCGCAAAGCTACCAATCCCAATAAAAACCAAAGCGGCAGCCACCAGTCGAACTGAAGAAGTACCAACGCGGCCATGGCCGCCACGGAAGCAAGCCCCAAAGCCCACTCTGCACCATCCGCTTTAGGTTGTACTTTTATTTTTCTGTTCCACCACCAAAGGGGCACAATAAAGAGAAGTAGGAAAATGTCTTTCCAAAAAGATTGCCAAGGCGTCAGTTTTAGTGCATCACCGAAACATCCGCAATCGGTCACCTTATTAAAATAAGCAGAATAGAATGTTAAAAAGGTAAAAAATACAATCATCCCAAGCAGTAACCAAGACACCGGCCTGAGTGCAAAACCAAAAAGGGCAAAAGCGCCAAGTAGAATTTCTACCACGCAGATAAAAATAGCCAGCGATAAAGCATGGTCAGCGAAAAAGGAGAACAGGCCCACCAACATTCGGGTGAATCCGCCTTGTTCTTCCGCAGGAATGGGTGTTTCGACTTTCTCTTTCAAGTCTTCCATGATTTTTCCTGCGCATGGCTCATCCTGAATCGCCTGTCCTTCTTCGGTCAATTGGTAACTCACTTTAGTGGTTAAATCTGCCGAAAAAACGTCGAAATACTCTTCCAATTTGTACGCAAATCCGTGTGGATCGTTGGCTTTGATAAGACCTGATAAAATGAAGAGGGTCCCAATAACCAACCTCGACAACCAAACCAATCCTTTCATCATATTTTATTTTGATGCACGAAAATACAAAGGAATCCGCAAACTCTCTACATGAACACGAACCCCACCGTGGCGATTAGAAACTAATCAAGTTCCTTTCAACTACTTCTCCTTCCATTTTCTTTGATATGACACGGAAGTCTTCAATAGCCAATATTTTATGAATATATCCTCCGCACGCTCTTTACCGCTTTATCCCTGATCAATCCCTCTTCCCTCCGCATCCTCCGCGTTAAACAATTCCCCTCTGCGTTCTTTGCGAACCCTCTTCGTCCTGTGCTTTAAACAATTCTCTCTGCGACCTTTGCGATTCCTCTCCGTCCTCTGCGTTAAACAATTCCCTCTACGACCTTTGCGATTCCTCTGCGTTAAACCATACTTCTCTTCGTCTTTTCTACGCCCTTTGCGTTAAACTTTTCACACTTCGCACCCTCTGCGTTTAAACTACACATTTCCCTTCAAATCACCCCTTTATCCTGGTCTTAAACACCCAATCCCACACCGGACTTGATACCCCAAATCCCATATCCGGATCCTGATAATGATGCTTCATATGATGTTTTTTCAACCGCTGAAACCAACCCCACTGAATATTCGCATGGTGTGTTGCGTAATGTAATTCATCGTACAAAAGATATCCCAAAACAAAACCTCCATAGAATGGTGCTGTGAAATCAAAACCCAAGATGGCATAAAAGATAAAATAAAACAGAAAGGCCAAAGGCACAGAAATACTTGGTGGCAATACCAAACGCTTGGAATCATTTGGGTAATCATGGTGAACTCCGTGTGCAATGAAGTGGATGCGCTTCCCAAACTCAGACGTAGGATGGTAGTGAAACACAAATCGGTGAAGTATGTATTCGGTAAAACTCCAGAATGCCATACCACCTGCCCACAAACCTAAAGCTGTCCAAAAGGGTAGTGCCAAATGGAAAAAAGCCATATAACCAGCAACCAGAATCACTGGAACATAAATGACCAAAGGAACGGCAAAATGAACACGGGAAAAGAAATCCATGAAATCGCTTTTAAACATGCGAATGGACTCGTCCTTATGAGAGACAAATAATTTTTTTCTTGAAATGGGCTGTTCCGTCGCCATAATACAAATGGATATAAATAATGCGTCAAAACTACGAAACAAAATCCAAGGTCAAAAGGATTTCCCTGGCGAAAAAAAACGCCAACCCTAAAAGGACTGGCGTGGCATTAGAAGTAGGTAGTCAATTATAAGAAACGGAAGCCTACCGCAAATTCAAACCAACTGTTGCGGAAACCGGCAGATGGATTGCTGTTGAATTTATTGTCGCCCAATACATTCATTAATCCCCAGTTATATCGGGCATCGATGGTGATACGCCAAATATCCACGCCAATTCCACCCACTACGCCAAGATTCAGGTTATTCATTTTTTCACGGGTAAAAGGAGTTTGCCCCCCAACGTTGCTCTCAATATCCTGATAAAAAGCATAACTGGCATAGGGCCCCGCATTAATTCTGAGGTTGAATTGCTCAAAATCTAGAATTTTATAACCCAATAAAATGGGCAGATTCGCCGAATGAGTGCGTACTTTAATGAGGTCCGCGCCGTTCACCATATTTCCGCCATTATGGCTGTAATAAAGTTCTGGTTGGATGTGAAAACGTTCAAAATTGATACGTGAAAAAAGACCAACATTATAGCCCATGTAATTTTCATTGGTATATGCAGGTAAACTGGTGCTTAATTGGTTGATGTTAGCTCCAAGCTTCGCGCCCAACTGAAAAGTATTTTGGGCCTGAAGACTTAAACCAAAACTAAGACCAAGGAGGATGATAAAGCGTTTCATGGCATTGTTGTATTTGTTCTATGGGTATTCGTCAAAACCCGTGCAAAGTTTTAAATCTTAGGCATAAAAAATAGGGGTGACGTCCCAAATGATTCGAAATTCTGCCACATCTTTTCCAACGGGTGAAAATTCAAGTATGTTTAAGTTGATGAAAATCAAGTCATTATTTTATTTTGACAGGCGATTTAAAAGGCCGGGCAACAGAGAATTAAAAAAAATGATTTAACACTTTTTTGCACCCTTGCCTTTGGGAAAGAAAAGCGAAAAAAAATGGCCGCTATTCAGCCTATCCCATTATTTTTGTGTGCCGGTGAACGGATAAAAGTACCAAGTCATGGAAACGGAAAAATATATACCCCAGCATAAGATTCGAATTGTAACCGCAGCAGCGTTGTTCGATGGCCATGACGCGGCCATCAACATCATGCGCAGAATCATGCAGTCTAGCGGCGCCGAAGTAATTCACCTGGGTCACGACCGCAGCGTTCAACAGGTGGTTCAATGCGCCATTGCGGAAGACGCCAACGCGATTGCCATTACTTCCTATCAGGGCGGACATATGGAGTACTTTAAGTATATGTACGACTTGCTTCAGGAGCAAGGTTTTGGACATATTCGCATATTCGGTGGCGGTGGTGGTGTCATTTTACCGGAAGAAATTGCGGAATTACATGCTTATGGCATTACAAGGATTTATGCTCCAGATGACGGCCGTGCCATGGGATTACAAGGCATGATTAACGATTTATTGCGTAAATCAGATTTTGCAACCGGGGAAACTTTGCCCGCTTCTCCCGATCAGCTACGTGCCGATGCTCCTACCATTTTGGCACGCTATATTTCTGCCGCTGAAAATTTCGGTGACCGCCACCAAACGATACTCCGGGAAATTCATCAACTGGCCAGCGGACGTCATGTGCCAGTTCTCGGAATTACCGGAACCGGAGGCGCGGGTAAGTCCAGTTTAGTGGATGAACTGGTGCGTCGTTTCCTAATGGATTTCCCGGATAAACGCATGGCTATTGTATCTGTAGATCCTTCAAAACGCAAAACCGGCGGTGCCTTATTAGGCGACAGAATTCGCATGAATGCCATCCACTCGCCTAGAATTTTCATGCGCTCTCTGGCCACTCGCCAAAGCAATCTTGCGCTTTCTCGCCATGTAGGTGAAACCCTGGATATTCTTAAAGTAGCCAACTTCGATCTGATTATTCTAGAAACATCTGGTATTGGTCAATCCGATACGGAAATCACGGAATTTGCCGACGTAAGTCTGTACGTGATGACCCCCGAATACGGGGCCGCCACACAGTTGGAGAAAATCGATATGTTGGATTTTGCGGATGTGATTGCTCTCAACAAATTCGATAAACGCGGTGCCCTGGATGCCATACGTGATGTTCGGAAACAATACAAAAGGAATCACAATCTCTGGGAAACAGAAGATGAGGCCCTTCCGGTATTCGGAACCATCGCTTCCCAATTCAACGATCCGGGAATGAACCGGCTCTACGTAGAATTGGTGCATCGTTTGAAGGATAAAACTGGCGCCAATCTTCAGACCCAATTCCGGATTTCCGATGAAATGTCTGAAAAGATTTACATCATACCGCCCGAAAGAACCCGCTACCTTAGTGAGATTTCAGAGAATAACAGAAAGTACAATCGTTGGGTAGAGGAACAAGCGCTTTGCGCCCAGCGCATTTATAATCTGCATACTTCACTCGAATTATTGCAGGATGCCACGCCAGAAGTTCGTCAGGCCATTTCAGACCGTCTTGAAAAAGAAAAACTGAATCTGGATCCACATAACCTTCGTTTGCTCGAAGCCTGGCCTGAACGGGTAAAAGCGTTTAAAGATGATGTGTACACCTTTCAGGTGCGCGACAAGAAAATTGAAATGCAAACCTACACCACCAGTTTATCCCATTCGCGGATTCCTAAGGTGGCTGCGCCCAAATATCAGGGCTGGGGAGATGTGTTGCGCTGGAATTTGCAGGAGAATTTCCCGGGTTTCTTTCCTTTTACAAGTGGTGTTTTTCCTTTTAAACGAGATGGGGAAGATCCTACTCGAATGTTTGCCGGCGAAGGCGGTCCCGAACGAACCAATCGCAGGTTTCACTATGTGAGTAAAGGCTTGCCCGCGGCACGTTTATCTACCGCTTTCGATTCTGTGACCCTTTATGGGCAAAATCCAGATTACCGCCCCGATATCTATGGGAAAATCGGAAATTCCGGTGTGTCTGTTTGTTGTTTGGATGACGCTAAAAAGCTGTATTCAGGCTTCGATTTATGCGCCCCCACCACCTCCGTTTCCATGACCATCAATGGTCCTGCGTCTATCATGGCCGCTTTCTTTATGAATGCTGCCATCGATCAGCAATGTGAAAAATATATTCGTGCAGAAGGTCTTTTAGATCAAGTAATTGCCCTCAAGAAAAAACGCTATCCGGATGGACTTGCGCCAGCCTATCAAGGGGATTGTCCGGAAGGAAACAATGGATTGGGCTTAATGCTTCTCGGTTTAACCGGTGATCAAGTGCTTCCTGCTGAGGTATATGACAAAATTAAGGCGGATACCCTGAAAGTGGTGCGTGGTACCGTTCAAGCTGATATTCTTAAGGAAGACCAAGCGCAAAACACTTGCATTTTTTCTACGGAATTTTCTTTGCGCCTTATGGGCGATATGCAGGCCTGGTTCATTGAACAGCAGGTGCGGAATTTTTACTCGGTGAGCATTTCCGGATACCATATTGCGGAAGCCGGAGCCAACCCCATTACCCAGTTGGCTTTTACACTCGCCAATGGGTTTACCTACGTGGAATATTATCGCTCCCGCGGCATGGACATTAATGCCTTCGCGCCGAATTTATCCTTTTTCTTTTCCAACGGTATGGATCCCGAGTATGCGGTGATGGGCCGTGTGGCGCGCAGAATTTGGAGCAAAGCGATGAAACATTTGTACGGAGCCAATGAGCGTAGCCAAATGTTGAAATATCATATTCAAACTTCCGGTCGCTCACTGCACGCTCAGGAAATTGATTTCAACGATATCCGTACTACACTTCAGGCCTTGTACGCCATTTACGACAATTGTCAGAGTTTGCATACCAATGCTTACGATGAAGCCATTACCACGCCTACGGAAGAATCTGTTCGCAGAGCCATGGCGATTCAGCTCATTATCAACAAAGAATTGGGTCTGGCTAAAAATGAAAATCCTTTACAGGGTGCTTTCATTATCGAAGAATTAACAGATTTGGTTGAAGAAGCTGTGTATGCAGAATTCGACCGAATCACCGAAAGGGGAGGAGTGTTAGGTGCCATGGAAACCATGTATCAGCGTGGAAAAATTCAGGAAGAAAGCCTGTATTATGAAACCTTGAAGCATACGGGAGAATATCCCATCGTTGGCGTGAACACGTTTTTATCCAGCAAAGGTTCTCCCACGGTGATTCCTGGTGAAGTGATACGCAGCACCACAGATGAAAAAGAAGGACAAATTAAGACCTTGCAAAACCTTCATGCTGTGTATGGTGAAAAGGCAGAAAATCTGCTCCGGGCTCTTCAATTGGCCGCCATTAAAAATGAAAACATGTTTGCTCAACTCATGGAAGTCAGTAAGTACTGTTCTTTAGGACAAATTACCTCCGCTTTGTTTGAAGTGGGTGGACAGTACAGGAGGAACATGTGATGAAATTCGCAGTCTGGATTTGGATGCTCTTGCTCATTTGGAGCTGCAAAACTTCAGAAAGCGCTTCTTTTATGCCATTCTCCCAACCCGTCGATGTGGAGGCTTTCCGTCTTGATTCGTCCGGGTATGCCGATGCATTACCCCAAAATTTTGAAATACATGGTTTTCGCAGTACCAAGGAGGGGCAACCAAGATTTCGTCCCATGCCCGATTCTCACTCCAGGGCGCTTGCCGAGGGAAAACAGCTCCGCAGGAAGGCTTTGATTCCATGGAGAGTTCAAGCACCTCAGTCCGCGCAGACCGCCGCTGTGGTTTTTGGAGTTTTGGCATTGATTATTGGGATTGCAGCCATGATAGGAGGCTTTTTAATGTTTATTATGGGGGTTATGGTATTGGCGGGAGGAGATGCCAGTTCACTTTGGAAATGGGGTTTCTGGCTCACATTAACGGCTGGAACGGGTGTGGTATTGAGTATTCTTAATTTAGCATTTTCTTATGCAAAGCTCACAGGTTCAGAAGGATTGGGTTGGGCAGCTCTTGGCATGAATCTGGGTGCCATAACCATCGGTATTTTGGTCCTTCTGTTGGCTCCAAAGGGAGAATAGAAAAAAATGTCTGTCTTCTTTTCGAAATGAATTCTATGTACTTTAGCGCTGAAAAATCAAGTACATGCACTACCTTAAAATTGTAGGTTTATCTGCAAGCGTGGCTCTTTTAGCCGCTTGTGGTTCTGCCAAAGAAACTCCCCGTGAGGAGATGAAAGTTGAGTCTCTGGAACAGCGTTTAAGCTACTCTTTGGGATATGATATCGGCCAAACGTTATTAAGTCAGGGTTTTAAATTGGATGTGACATTAATGGCCCAAGGGGTTGAAGATGCCATGAACGATTCTGCCGGAATTAAGCCGTTGATGACCCGCGAACAAATGCAGCAAACCTTCCAGGAATGGCAGCAAGCCAGCATGCAGAAAGCCCAGGAACAAGCCCGTGCCAATGCAGCTCAGTTTGAAGCAGAAGGACAAGCTTATATGGCCGAAGAAGCTAAAAAACCTGGCATCAGCCGCACTAATTCAGGACTTTTATATGAAGTAATTGCGCCAGGTGCAGGACCAAAACCAGGTCCCACTTCTACCGTGAAAGTTCATTATGAAGGAACCTTAATCGACGGAACCAAATTCGACAGCTCTTACGATCGCGGAGAGCCTAGCGAATTCCCATTGAATGGCGTAATTCCAGGTTGGACCGAAGGTTTACAGCTGATGTCACCAGGTGCAAAATACCGTCTTATTATTCCTTCTGAGTTGGCATATGGAACCAATCCGCCTCCCGGAAGTCCGATTAAACCAGGTTCTACCCTCATTTTTATGGTAGAATTATTGGAAATTGTAAAGCAATAAAACCTCCATTTTTTTTAAAGCCTCTTCCGAAAGAAGGGGCTTTTTTCATTTTTAGAACCAGGGTTGAGGTCTCATTTTCATTTCATATCGTGATCCTAATATTTTCAATGAACAAAATGCATGATTGGCTGTCCTTATCTTATACATAAAACCGATGCGCTTTCGTGAATTAAACCTTACCTTTATCCTACGTTAACGCTTATGATACACCTATACACGCGGCATTTATTGTGGATTGCATGTGTTTGCCTTCCACTCATGGCCTGGACCCAAACAATTCGGGGCGTTGTTCGTGAAGAAAACGGAACCCCAATTTTCGGATTAAATGTGGTAGAAAAAGGCACCAATAATGGTATTTCTACTGATTTTGACGGAAAATTTCAACTGAAACCCACCAAGTCTTTTCCTGTCACGCTTCTTTTCAGTGGCCTCGGATATGTAAGTCAGGAGTTGGTGGTAACCTCTGCCAGAGATTTGGTACAGGTAAAAATGGAAGCCAACAACATTTTATTGCAAGAATTGGAAGTGTCGTCGGATCGTATTACCGAAAAACAAAAGGAAGCGCCACTTACAGTTGAAAGCATGGACGTCATTGCTATTCAGCAAACTGCATCGGTCTCCTTTTATGAAGGTTTGGGAAATCTCAAAGGCGTAGACTTAACTTCAGCTTCGCTTGGTTTCAAAGTGATTAACACCCGCGGCTTTAACTCCACTTCTCCGGTGCGAAGCCTGCAACTGATCGACGGGGTAGACAACATGTCTCCTGGTTTGAATTTTTCCCTTGGGAATTTTCTGGGAAGCAGTGAGTTAGATATCATGCGTGTCGATTTGGTACAAGGCGCCAGTTCTGCCTATTATGGTCCAAACGCCTTTAATGGCGTTATTGATATGACCACCAAAAGTCCTTTCGATTTTACCGGCCTAACGTTACAGGTAAAAGGAGGAGAACGAAATTTATTAGAGACGGCGGTGCGCTGGGCCTGGAAATATCAAGATAAAAAAGGCCGGGATCGCTTTGCTTATAAAGTGAATTTCTTTTACCTCCGCGCAGATGATTGGGAAGCCCGCAATTATGGACCTGCGACCGATTCCAAAACTGGAATTGGAAACCCGGGTGGATTTGATGCCGTGAATGTATACGGAGACGAAGGATTAAGTACCCCTTACGATTTTAACACAGATTCCGCATTACGTGCATTTTACCCCGGTTTAGGAGTTTTTTACCGGAACGGATACAGAGAGGAAGACCTGGTCGACTACAATACCCGAAACCTCAAAGCCAACGTGGCACTGCATTACCGCACCAAATCGGATGTGGAATTCGTAGCCGCATCCAACTTCGGTAGTGGAACCACTGTTTATCATGGAGAAAACAGATACAGCTTAAAGGACATTTTATTTTTCCAAAATCGTTTAGAAGTAGGTAAAAAAGATCGTTGGTTTATTCGTGCCTACGCCACCCATGAGGATGCCGGTAACTCCTATGATGCAGTAGTGACGGCGTTTTTACTACAAAACAATAACAGACCTCTGGGCGGAGAAGCACAAAGTTGGAACGACAGATATTCCAATTATTGGTTTAGCAACATTGCCAATAATGGATTTGGTCAATTGTACAACACCATTCCGAATTTTCCTACACTTGGCGTGGGCGGTTTGGCCAATTATAACTTCGGACAAGCGGATGCCCTGTTGGCCGAATATTATGATTCCTTGCTGGTTTGGCACCAACGTGCCCGAAATTTCGCCAATGAAGGAGGTTTGGGATTTTTTCCATACTTCCAACCCGGGAGTTTTGAATTTGATACGGCTTTTGCCGGAATCACTTCACGACCATTGGGAAGAGGTGGATCACGTTTTGTGGATCGCTCGGCTTTATACCAAGTGCAGGGAGAATATAAATGGCGCTTCCGCCCATGGGAACCCACGCGCAATCTGGGCGGTATGGGCAAGTTCGTACGTGGATTTACTCGGTTTGTGTCTACCCTTGATTTTGCGGCAGGTGGAAGTTTTCGTTTATATACACCTAATTCACAGGGAACCATCTTCATAGACACTGGAAATGTGGTGATTCGAAACTGGCAGGCCGGTGGCTTTTTAGGTGTTGAAAAGCGATATGAAAAGGTGAAAATCAACTTGGCTACCCGCTTTGATAAGAATGAGAATTTCCCGCTTCTGGTCAGTCCGGCCGCCTCGGTTGTGTATATTCCACATAAGGACCATACCTTGCGCTTTTCCGCGTCTTCCGCCATTCGTAATCCAACCCTCGCAGATCAATTCCTGAATTATAATGTGGGTCGGGCCATTTTACGAGGAAACCTCCAGGGTTTTGATTCCCTGGTGACTGTTCCTTCGGTGGAAGCGGCCTTTAGCGGTCAAAATATCAATTTAAATGCGCTTGAATATTTTAGAGTCGATCCCGTAAAACCGGAAGAAGTGCGAACCCTCGAATTGGGTTATCGTGGCATTATTCGGAAAAAATTATACATTGACGCCAGTTACTATTATTCTTGGTACACCAATTTCATTGGATATAAAGTTGGTGTAGATTTAGATTTGAATTCAATTGGATTACCAACCTCCGCCACGCAAGTATATCGTGTCGCCACCAACTCCGTGGACATGGTCACTACCCAGGGGGCGAGTGTTCAGGCCAACTATTATTTTGCGAAATACCTTTCTTTAAATGGAAACTACAGCTGGAATGTTTTAGACCGCAGAGGTTCCACCGATCCGCTGATTCCAGCTTTCAATACGCCTGCACACAAGTTCAATATTGGAATAGACGGGCGTGATATAAAGCTAAAACTGGGGAAGTTACAATTGAAAAATTGGGGCTTTGGGGTCAATTTCAAATGGATCGAAGGATTTTTATTTGAAGGTTCACCACAATTTACCGGAACCATTCCAAGCTATTATATGGTGGATGCACAGCTATCTTACAGCATTCCGAAGGCATATTTAAGCATTAAGGTGGGCGCACAAAACCTCACCGACAATCGCGTGGCACAAGTATATGGTGGTCCGTTGATTGGACGGTTGATTTTTGCCAGTGTTACCTTTGACCATAACTTTTTAAAGAAGAAATAAACTTTGTACCTTTCCACCCACCAACTTTATACAATGCATATGAAACCCGCATTACATTGGCTTTTACTTGCCAGCGCTGGCATGTATGGTCTGCAAGCCCAGGTTCGATATCAGGATGATGTCTTTTCCAGGACCGATGTTGTACGCACCACAA
Organism: uncultured Candidatus Competibacteraceae bacterium; assembly: GCA_964578885.1. Classification (GTDB taxonomy): domain Bacteria; phylum Bacteroidota; class Bacteroidia; order CAIKAF01; family CAIKAF01; genus CAZRHR01. The sequence goes on from CAZOEO010000004.1 coordinate 58,626, forward strand.
ACGTGGAGTTCGGACAGAATTTTTATTTCGTGAATTATCCACCTGCGCCTCCCGGCACCAATTCCGGAAATCCGCAGATGGCACCGCTGCAAACTGATTTGTACACGCCTCCTGCCACAGACATGGAGACCAGTCGTCCACTCATCATTTTTCTGCACACCGGTAGCTTTTTACCCAAATATGTAAATCAGCTTCCTACAGGTAAAAATGATGATTCCACCGTAGTGGAAATGTGCACACGCTACGCCATGAAGGGTTATGTGGTGGCTGCTCCCAATTACAGAACTGGATGGAATCCTTTAGCCGGCTCACAAATCGACAGAACGGCCGGTATTTTGAACGCAGTGTACAGAGCCATTCATGATGCACAAACCCTCGTGCGTTTCATGAAAAAAGAAGCCAATACCTACGGTATTGATCCTTCAAAAATTATTTTGATGGGTCAGGGTTCTGGTGGCTATGTGGCCATGGCGTATGCTTATTTGGATAAGCAGGTTGAGACAAGTTTGCCTAAATTTTTAAATGCCCAAGGTAAATCTGTTATCGACACCACCTTGGTCGGTAACGTGTATGGCTTTGGCGGCGCTTTTAACGTATACAACCATCCCGGATATTCTAACCAAATTGCCATGGTGGTAAATATTGGTGGTGCTTTGGGCGATATTTCTTGGATGGAAGCTGCTTGGCATGAGCCTCCCATTGCGGCAGTTCACCTGACCAGAGATCAGTTCGCTCCAATAGATTCCGGAATTGTTATTGTTCCTTCCAACGGAAATCCAGTGGTATTTGTACATGGAAGCCGCACCGTGGTAAACAAAGCGGTGAGCTTGGGTTCAAACGACATTTGGGTGAATCATACCTTCACGGATCCTTATTCTACCCGCGCGTATCAATTGAATGCGAAGTCCACTTCTGAAGGATTTATGGAATTGTTGCTCCCTGAATTGGCTGGCCAAGCCGAGCGCGCTGCTCCATGGGAATGGTGGGATTCTGCTACGGTAGTCGCTCAGGCCAATCCAACCAATCCGAACCTGGGAATTTCTATCCACAACAACGGAAAGGCGACCAATCCAGAGATGGGAAAAGCTTATGCATTAACGTATATCGATACGCTCATTGGCTTTTTAACGCCCAGAATGTTTTTGGCCATCAACAATCCAGCTTTAGGACAAACGCCGGTCGCCAATGCTTTGGTAGCTCACAAAGTATATCCTAATCCTGCCATAGATGGTGTGAAAATTAGCGTGGCCCAGGGAAATCAATTACGCGCCATTCGTGTAATCGATATTCAGGGACGCGAGGTGCGTCATGTGCAAGGTTTACAGACGTTGACTTACGATTTACCCAGACAACAATTGCCGGCAGGTATCTATACCTTACAAATTTCAACCGATATGGGAACGGTCATTTCAAAAGTGACTTTGCAGTAAAACGCTTGGTTTCTGTAAAAAATACAAGGCCGTTTGCGAAAGCAGACGGCCTTTTTTTTATGGCATCGAATTAAAAGTTTAATTCAGGTAGCTATTTATCTGAATGGTCGGTTTTGAATGCGTTTTCATGGGGAATACGGCATATCGAAGAGGGATTCCAATTCTGTGCAATTGAAACCATCATGGTTGTGTTGGCTTACTTTATTTTGATGTGAAATAAGTGGTAAGACTAATTTTTTAAGAGCCAATTGTTAAGAGGTGTTAATAGAATTCATCTCAATTTTCATCTTTCTTTTAAACAGAGACCATTGTGACTTTTTGCTTCTGTTTTCGTTTGAAATGACAACCTGACTGCGATTTTTCAAATTTTATTTCCATCGGCTCACCTCATTTAGATGAAATTTTCATGGATACGGAAGTGGAATCTGTATGGTGTTTGAGAAAAGGAAAACATGCTTCTACATCAGGATTACTCATTGTTGGTTTTATAATTTGTAGATATTTTTTGTTTTGCAGGTCATTTTAAAATGATGATAATTAGATTATTGTGGGATTTTACTTAATTGTTGTTTTGACTTAGGTATAGAATTTAGTATGGTATTGGTTGAGGCTATCCTATCTGATTGTGTATTTGCAAATCGGAAATGTCAGGGTATAATTTTGTCATCATAGGAATGTATGGCCAAGATTGTAAATGAAGGAAAAACGGGTACACTTCTCATCGGGTAGGGGGAGACTTCATTTTTAAAAATTAGGATTTCAATTTATCATTAAGAAATCGTGACGTGTAGCTATCATCCGGTCATGTCATTTCTATCGGGCTTATGTTAAGTTTTCCTTCTTTTAGAAGGGTTGATTAAGCGGTGGTTGTCGGATTCCACGGGCGGTTCCGATTCCATCCATGAACGGAAAAGGGTTATCTCGATTTTTTCGCTTTTACAACCTTCATTTACCGTTCAATACACACTATTTCAGGGGCTGGTTATTCATTTTTTCTGCATCATTTTTCACCAATTCCTGTTACAAATGAAATTCACTTTTACGATGTTACTTATTGTTTGGGCGTGTGCACATGTCACTGCGCAGAACGTGGTGGTTTCCGGCGCTCATACGGCCAGCAATGGCACTTATGCCACCTTGGGTGATGCCTTTGCGGCAATTAATAGTGAAATACAAAACGGAAACTATATTTCCATTTCTATCCATGCCAGTACGACTGAACTTGCTACTGCTCAGCTAAATCAAGGAACTTGGATTTCCTTGCGCATTTTCCCTTCAACCACAGGTCTGGCCATTCGCGGACATCTGCCCGGTCCATTAATCGATTTGAATGGCGCAGATCGTGTAGAAATAGATGGACGAGTAGGCGGACTTTCTACCGGACAGCGGCATGAATTAATCATTAGTAATTCTGATACATCTGCTACTCCAAACGCTTCGACCATCCGGTTTATGAATGGTGCAATCATGAATTCCATTCAATACGCTCGAATTGAAGGAAGTGCTGCATTTCCTGCTTCCGGCGCCATTTTCTTTTCTACAGGTGGAAATGATAATAATAACATATCCAATAATTTAATGACCAATGCGGGTGGTTTTCGTCCTTTCAACATGATTTATGCCTTGGGCAGTCCCGGGAATGAAAATACCGACATCACGATTCAGGATAACGATATTTTTGATTTTTTCTGTCCGGCTGCTACTTCAAATGGAATTCGTATAGAAGACCATAATGCGCATTGGACGATTTCTGGCAATAGTTTTTATGAATCAAGTCTCCTGAAACCCAATAATAATCATGGTTATTCTGTCATCTGGATCAATTCTCTTACGGCTAGTGGGATGATAATTCGTGGAAATTTTATCGGAGGAACTCAGCTTCGTGCAACTGGGGCACCTCTGATGAAATGGAATCAATCCAGCAATCCATTTCATGCTATTCGCATCGATGTAGGAAGCACATTTGTAACCGAAGTAGATAGTAACATAATTCAAAATATTTCTTGGGCAAACAATAATGGAAACACCTGGTCAGGAATTGCAGTTGGGAATGGATGGGTAGATATTGGGCGGCACCATGGAAATCAGATTGGCGGGAGCGGTGCAGACATTTTTGTGTCTCAAACAGGAGGCACGGCCACTTCCAATGTTTTTGGAATGTATATGGATGGAACAGGTGATATCCGTGTTTTAAATAATATCATCAGTCAGATCTCATTACATACGTCCGAAACGGGGTCGAACTTGTATGGTGTTTTTACCAATTCAACAGGACAAATAGATATCGATGGCAATACGATTTCAGGTCTTACGACTTCGGCTTTCGGAGGCTCTTTTTCTAATTTGGCCGCCAACATCATTGCCATTCAAAAGACCGCAACCCCCGGGATCGTGAATATCAGAGGAAACATCATCGGAAGTAATTCCTCTCCCAATAGTCTGCACGCTAATTCACCCGCTTTTCAACATGCACAGCTGGTCTGTGGGATACAAAATTTTGGAACCGGCGTCGTTCATATAACCAGTAATATAATTGCGAATCTGACCAATGCCAGTCGTTCCAATTTTGGATCGGTGAGGGGTATTTTCTCCTCGGACGGGGTAAACCATATCGAGAAGAATATCATTCATGATATACAGAATGATAACAGCAACACAGAGGCCACTCACCTGGCTTCTGTTGGGGGAATCGTGCTGACAGGCAACAGCACAAAAACGGTGATTGGCAATACAATCCATCATTTGCGCAATACCTCCATCGATTTTACGGGTCACCTGTATGGAATCTATTTTTCTGGCGATACAAGTCCAATAAACGGTGTGTTTAGAAATTTTATTTATGATTTGGAGGCCCCCAATAATTTGGGTAATGCTGCTGCCAATGTCTATGGTATTCGCTTGGTTACAAGTGATATGGCCATGGTGGTGAATAACATTGTTTCCTTGGAGGGAAGTCATACCATGCTCTTACATGGCTTATATAATGATGGTATAGCGGGTGCTTCTCACTTTTACCATAATACGGTGTATTTGGGTGGAACGGCCAGTGCCGGATCTGCGGCTAGTTTTGCCATGTGGAGCAATGCTTCTGCTGGATTTCAGAATTATCGTAATAATATTTTTGTGAACGAACGGAGTGGGGGAGTGGGCACACATTTTGTCATTCGGCTCGAAGGCAATTCATCTCTTATCATAGATGATAACTTGTATCGAGTAAGTGCCGGAGGAGTGCTAGGACTGCTAAATTCGGGTAGAGTTACTCTAAGCGACTGGCAAGCCGCAACTTTACAGGACCAGGGAAGTATTAACCTCGATCCGCAGTTTATTCTGGCTGGGGGGACCAGCGCGATGGATTATCTTCCACAAAACCTGGATCCCTCCATGCGAGGGAGCGTATTGCCTTTGATTTTAGATGATTATCAAACAAATGCACGCGTGGATTTCGCCAAAGGCGCATTGGAATACAAAATGGCCATTTGGTGGGTAGGTGGAAATGGAACCCAACCCAAAGATTGGGGGAATGTAGGGAATTGGTATCCGCCAAAAATTCCTGATGCCACCGATATCATTTGGATGGAGCCCAATGGGAATGGTCATCACCTTATTCTGGATCAAAACCGCAAGATTTATCAGTTAGATTTTCTGGGTTCAGGAAAAATGGTAGAGTTAGGTCAATACAATCTTGTTTTGCAAGGCGACTTTTTCAATGCCAATGAAAACAATTTTGTTCAAACCAACGGCACCGGAAAATTGATTCGACATCTAGCTGACCAAGAAAGCTTTCATTTCCCTGTTGGGAAATATGAATATAACCCTGTAAGCATGACAAACCGAACCGGAATGGCAGATACTTTTTCAGTTCGTGTCTTTGATGGCCTGTATTCCAATGGGTTTAATGGCTTAAGTCTTGGAAGTCATCATGTTAAAGTGACATGGGATATTTCAAAAGGGAACGGAACTGCAGCCGCAGGGCAAGGGGTTGATTTTACTTTCCAATGGAAATCAAATCAGGAAACCTTTGGTTTGTCTAATTATCATTTGAATCATTTCAATGGTATTTTTTGGGAAATCCCAACGGACATGGGAGCTCCCAATTTAACAGGTGCGCAAGTGAAAGAACTCATGGTTCCTCAATATCGTGAATCCTATTCATTGTTCGGTATCGGCGAAGATGCTGCGGTGCCTTTGCCCATTACATTGTCTTCTTTTACAGCAGATTGTACAGATGATGGAGTGCAGCTGGAGTGGGTGACTACATCAGAAATAAATCAAGCCTGGTTTCATGTGGAAGAATCAGTGGATCTAATGCAATGGAACCATATTGCATCGATAAAAGGCGTAGGACAAAGTAACATGCCATTGACTTATCATTGGAAAGACCTTCGCAGCCAGTTCGGAACCATCTATTACCGGCTCGCGCAAGAGGATTTCGATGGCACCAAGACATATTTTACGCCATTGAGTCTTCGTTGTGAAGGAGAAAATAATCTGCAAATGGCCTTGTTTCCAAATCCGGCTAAAGATTACTTTTACTTACAATGGACTGGAATCCCTTTGGATGGATTTTGGGAAGTGACTCTTTCCGATATGCAGGGACGCGTATGGCTTTCTCAAATCGTAGAATGGACTGAAGGGACTGAAACCACAGCCATTCAGATCGCTGAACTTCCGGCTGCTGTATATCAAGTGAATGTAACAAAAGAGGGAGAACAGGGGTTCACTTTTAAATTGGTGGTTCCATAGCTTTTCATTGCCCCATGTGGTTATGATTGCCCATAAATAGACTGGGTTACTTTTAAAATGTAGCTTTTTAAGTTCCCAAAGACATGTGACCGGGCATGTGCGTAATGAACTAAAGCCACATTCGAAGAGCCTAAACGTGGACGTATGAATCAGTAAATGTCGAGGTTTTATAAAACTTTTTATGCGTTTTAGCTGGAGCTAAATAAGATTTGTAAATCAAATGCAATAAAGTGGTCATAGAAAATTCGTTGAGGGTAAGGAAGCGTTGAAAGACGTGGGATGCGTTTTTACTATTCGCCAAAATGGAAGCTAAACAATGGCTTGATTTTTGCTACCAGGCGTACCTATGCCCATGTTTATACACGCCTCTTCTTTTTATGTGCCGGAACGAGAAATAGATAACCACTATTTTCAGCAGAAAAATGGTTTGTCTTCAGACTGGATTGTTGAACGAACCGGAATTATAAAAAGGCGAAGGGCGGGCGAGGCTGAGAATAGCCAAACCATGGGTTTGGAAGCCTATCATAAGTTGAAAGCAAAATTGGCTTTTGATCCTGCTGAATTCGATCTCATTGTCTGTGCGACCTATACTCCTTACGACACCATTTTCACCATAGCCCATGCCCTGCAAAGAGAAATGGGGGTGGAAGACATTCCTGTGCTCACTGTGGATACTGCCTGCTCATCCCTTTTAAACGCATTTGAAGTGGTAGAAGGATATTTTGCAATGGGAAAAGCTGCAAGGGCATTGGTGGTGGCTGCCGATCATAACACTATGTATAGTGACGATATGGACCAGGTTTCAGGTCATTTATGGGGTGATGGCGCTGTCGCATTTGCGTTAACAAAGCATAGAATCCTGGACAGCGATGCGACCATTCACCAAATCTTTACGGCAGGCGCGGCTACGGCTGGCAAAGCGCCGGAAGGTGTGTTGCTTCGTCCCGGAAGGGGGGGACTCTTCATGCCAAATGGCCGAGATGTCTTTTTGCATGCTTGCACCTACATGAGTGCTGTGACTAAAAAGCTGTTGAAATCCAATCAGTTGGAAATGAGCGATATTTCTTGGTTTATTCCCCATCAGGCCAACTTGAGAATAACTAAAAATGTGGCTGAACAACTGGCGTTTCCCATGGAAAAATGTATTTCTAATATTCAAAATTATGGCAATACCGGTTGTGCAGGCTCTGGTATTGCTTATGCTGCCCACGGCGACAGATTTTCAAAAGGTGAACGAGTTCTCATGGCCGTTTTTGGCGGCGGATACAGCTATGGCGCTTGTTTGATTGAAATGTAATCATGGCTTTTCAGTTTCCACCCTCTTTAAGGTCATGGGTGCATTTTTTACGCATTCCAAACCAGCTTCTCTTATGGATCTGCGTGTGTTTTTTTTCTAAAAATGCCTTGATTACACACGTTTGGATGTGGGGCGGCTCATTCTCCCTCATGCTCTTTGCTGCCAATGGCTGGAATGATTGGTTGGATGTTAAAGCAGATGAAAGGAATAGACCCGGAACCAACCCTTTTCAGTTTGTGAAAAATAAAAAAACGGTGCTTGGGATCTTGGGGACGGCCATGCTGGCCTCTTTATTAATGGGATGTTGGTATTTGAAGGAATTAAATGGAATTCAACGTTGGGGATGGGTGCTTTGGCTGGGCCTTGTTCCCGGTTTGTTCGCCTATTCCAAATGGTGGCAGCAAGTGTGGTTATGGAAAAACATTTCTGCCTCCTCACTGACTGCTTCCGGTGTGTTAAGTTTAGGCTGGATCACCATGGGAGATGCTTTTCCCATCGCTTTATTTGGGTTGGTGTGGTTGGCCAATTTTTGGCGCGAAATGGTCAAAGATGTCATCGACGCAAACGGCGATGCTAACCTGAAAAAAGGAAACGTGACCAGGATTTTTACCATTCAACACATCCAGATTCTTCTCACCGGTTCAGCCATTTTTTCAGCATTTCTCATGTATCCCCTGCTTCAGCATTTCGTCTGGTGGGAAGGATTTGGCTTGATTTCGCCTCCTCTCGTTTTTCTTTTTCTCACATGGACAAAGCATTGGAACTTAGCCTCCCTGGTCCTGAAAATTTGGATGGCCTTGGGACTCATCATTTGGCTATGATTTTTTCCAATTCATAAAAAATGCTTGAATTGTCCTTTCCTTCTTTCCATGGAATCGGTTGTCACCGGAAATTCCTCGCGCAACCTTGGGGTTAGCACCCACCTCTCCCCGTGGACAATCTACGAAAATCGCACCACCTGCCCCGGACATGAACCGTTTGTAAACAATTAAAATCAGATCACTAACCGATTTTTACGGAAAGACACCACCTGTTGATTTGCCAGGTTTGTTGGTTAATGTCAATGAAATACAGGATCGTCAATGTCTAAAACTGCCCCCATTTCCCTGTTTTAGGAAACCAACCGCAGGTTAATGTCGCCTGGCCGGAACTCACCTTGCGCCAGTCGCTCAGTTTATAACACGCGAAACCGGAGGTGGGCAAGTGGCCCGGCGGAAATCCCAAATGGCTACATACATCAGTTAATCCGGGATTGTGCCCAATGATGGCTACATGATTCAAATCCGCAGGCAATGCCGCAATTCGTTGAAGTAAATGCAAGGAAGAGGCATGATACAAATGGCCTTCCATCTGAAAATCTAAGGCCACAGGAAAGGACATTTGAATACGTTTAAAAGTCTTTCGGGTCCGCTTACTATCACTCACAAGCCATAATGCTGGAATATCGTTTTGTTCCGACAAAAACTTTCCCAAGGCCAATGCATCTTTTTTACCTCGTTCATTCAATGGCCGGGCATGGTCCGAAAGCAACGCATTGTCCCAAGACGACTTGGCATGCCGTATAATCCAAAGGGTTTTCATGCTTCCGTTTTATCGCACACAGCGCGTTCTTGGATTGCTTGAATTTCCATAGGTGACTTCCACCGTGCCATCCGAAAGCCGAAAGGTCGCCAACGCATGCTGGCCTGCCCCAAAATTGGTTCCGTTGATGGTAGCCGTCCAAAGAAAGTTCCCGGAGCTCGGTGTGGAAATCACCGTTCCTCCTGTTGATGCCAAAGTAATGAGTTCCGGAAGGGTGGGTAAGCGCCAATCGCTAAATCCTCCTTCGGTCAAATTCCGACAATAGGCAATGGCTGATCCAAGCGATCCGCTGGTGGGCGACTCTGCCGATATCATCACCGGTGCCGATCCCATGGCACTCGTACTGGACGCTACCAAAAGATCTACGTACGATTTATTCACCGCATCTCCTCCGGCCACCGGAACCGGTACTTGCGTAATGGGCTGATTGTTCATGTTGATGGGGCCATTTGCCGGCGTGGCCACCAATTTCCGCCATTCCGGGGAAGATGGACTTCCCTGGTTAATATACATTCCTGCGGGCAATACGCCCTGGCCTGTATGATATACCATTAATCCATGCGCCGGATTCACAATGGTGACTCCGTCATTTACCTGCAAAAGCTGCACACGGGGAATCAATAACCCTGATTGATTCGACTGCACTTCCAACATGGCACTTGGATCCGGATTCCCTGATGCAGGCGCAATTAAAACACCTTGCCCCCATATTTTGGACGCAATAAGGATGAAAATACTGATTAGACTACAACGAAAAAAAGTGGTCATAAGGGTATCAATAAAAATTAGCGAACGCAACGAACCCGGTTCGACTGGCTGCCACGTGCCTGGTAACTTGCTCCGTTATTAAGTACGTATGCAACATAGGTCTGCTCGGCATATGAGGTATTATATCCGTGAATGCTGCGTGTCCAAATAATACTAGAAGACGTCATGTTGGTAATGGAAATGGCTGGATTGCTCAATGCATCAATGAGTTCGTCGAAATGAGGAAGCCGCCAGTCGGAAAAGCTGCCCTCATTTAAACTCCTGCAATACTGCAATGCGCCTGCGAAGTTGTAAGACAAACTCGACTCATTGCTCACCATCGTTGGCGCCGCTGCACCGGATCCACTGGCGGCTACCAAATTGTCTACATATGCTTTATTCACCGCATCTCCCTGATTTACCGGCGCCGGAACGTTTTGAATGGCTTGCCCGTTCATATCTAAAACGGCATTTCCCGGACTGGGTTGTAACCTTCGCCAGTCTGCCGCACTGGTCGTGCCCATGTTGACGTAAAAACCTTCAGCCATGCCCGGACCACCGGTATGATACACCAACAATCCTTTCGCCGGATTGGCAATGGTCTGTGCATCCTGCGGACCTGTTAACACCACACGATTTATCAACACCCCGGATTGGCTGTCCTGAATTTCTAACATCGCACTGGAATGTGGATTTCCTGGCTGCGAACTGATTAATACTCCCTGAGCGTGTATCATGCTGGTACATAGAAGCACATAACCAGCTACTAAAAATGGAATTTTCATAGGGGAAAGGTAAATAATTGTCCCGGAATCTGCTTTCTCCCTTTTTACCGAATCCATTTGTTTTTCTTACCCGGCGGAAAGAAATATTTTACATCCAATGAAAAATAAGTTCCACTCATGGGAATCCGCTGGGTCTGAAATCCAATAGGACCGGTGGGCCCGCTTCGCTCAATGAACATATCGGCCAACGGAATAATGGGTTGATGAAAATTTCCGCCAACATAAAAATACCCTTGGTCATCGGATCTGTACTCGAAACCTACCGAAGCTTTTAAGGCCGGCACCACCCAACTGTTCCTGCCTACATATAAACGAAACTCTTCTTCAGGAACCACCCGAACCGCCGAACTGGGATAAAAATCAAACGAAAAACCAACCGAGTTGTTTAGAAAAGTGCGCTCTCCCAAACGCGCATACACCAATGCCATCACCGGAATTTCATATCCGATATAGTTGATGCCCTGCCGGTAATATAACGTATCGAACTGTTGGTTGGGTCCGCTGGTGCGGCCCACACCCACATCGTGTCGCCGGGAGATGTAATACAAACCGGTCTGAATGGCAAAAATGGCGGAAAAATCTACCCGCAAGGCAAAGCCAAAACGATAGCGAAATGCCGGATCTACGGAAAACAACGTATCACTTCGAAGCGATTGATTCGCTGAACCAAAAACGGTGGGCAACGTCAGTGAAACCTCCGGACCTGCCGAAACAAAGATTTTTTGCTTGCCTTCTTTCTCTGGTTTGCTCCGCTGGGGGCCCGTTACCAAATCCGTGGGCAGTTGGGAAAAACCAACTCCCCATATGAGCCAAAACCAAACGCTTGAAAGCAATCGAAACATGCAGCAAAGTTACGCAATGGAATCCCTCGCCACAAAAAATCAAATCAATTCAATCCACCAACCTCCGGCAGCCGATTCCTCCGTGGCATGATCTAAACCACCCAATGCATTGGGTTTGGCATCACGACCCTGAAGACAAATCACCGACAAACTTCTTCCTTGTTCCTTCAATTGGTCCGCCAATTTCGGTAACGAATTTGCTAACAGGGCTTCCACTTCCAAATATCGCCCCAGATTAAAATGCGCTACGTCCGTTCCGTGTAATAACATGACTTGTGGATGGTCTGTGGGCGAAAGGGCAAAAGCCAAACTCGCGGCATCGCCCGAAACGCCATGAGAAGGCATCGGAAAAGAGAGGTCACTGCCGGACTCCCACATATAAGATTGTCCATTGCTGATGATTTCAATGGATTGATTTTCAAAATATTCACTTCTGAGTCGGGTCAGTTGTGTCGCTAAGGCGGACCCTTGTTTTCCCCAATTTAAGCCGTAACGTGCCCGAAGTTTTCTTCCGGAAAAATCCGGCCGGCGAAATACTTGCGACCCGCTCGAATGCATTTTCCAACCCTCCGACGCGGCCGTATTGGCATGCCAGATTCCTCCTGTAAGAATCACAAAAACAGATGATTTACGCCGTTTCGACCACAAGGCCGGACCCGCAACCACTGAGCCTGCCACGGCTACGCCTGCAGCTCCCAAAAAATGTCTCCGATTCATCATAAATTACAAAATAAGGCATACCTATGCAATAATCCCGCCTCTAACCGGGATTTTTCCGTGAAATTAGGTTAAAGTTTGGGCGCCTGCCGCGTCGGGTCAGAAAATGCAGACTTTCTTTTTCTCAAAACATAAATTCGACCGCTTTACCGCCCTTTTCGCGGCACCGCGTGCTTTGCTCAAAGTCCTCCGGACCACGCCTTTCCCTTTTCCCAAAAACCCTGGTCCGTCCGGGCTTCCGCTTCGCCCGCTGGCGCGGGACCATCGTCCGAAAACAACTTCATTCCCATCAACCAATCATCACATTCCTTTTAAGTAATGGACATCCGTCTCTTGCTTTTGAAACCTAAGGTTTTTACATCGCCTCAACGCCACCATTTTTCAAATTTACATTTACCTTTGCAGCTTATGAATGCAGCTATGATACGTGTTACCTTGCCGGATGGCGCCGTGCGGGAAGTTCCTTCGGGCAGTTCCCCCATGGATCTGGCCCGCGAAATTTCTCATGGTCTGGCCAAAAAAGTGTTGGCCGCCCTCATCAATGGAGAAATCAGAGAAGCCAGCACGCCCCTCACGCAAGATGTAACGCTTCGCTTGCTCACTTGGGACGACGCAGAAGGAAAATCCGCTTTCTGGCACTCCTCTGCCCACGTTTTGGCCGAAGCCGTGCAAGCATTGTACCCACACGCTCAATTTACCATCGGCCCCGCGGTGGAACAAGGATTTTACTACGACATCGATTTTGGTGATACGGTGTTTTCCGCTGACCAACTCCCGGCCCTTGAAGCCAAAATGATGGAAATGGCCCGGAAAGAAAGCGAATTCCGCCTGTATCCCATGTCTAAACAAGACGCTTTAGCCTATTATCAGGCCAAAAAGAATGTCTATAAAGTTGAATTGATTGAAAATTTAGCGGAAGGAACCATCACCTTCTGTGATCAAGGCGATTTTACAGATTTATGTCGCGGTGGGCATATTCCACATACGGGCTATATCAAAGCTGTAAAACTCCTCAATATTGCCGGAGCATACTGGCGTGGCGATGAGAAAAATAAACAATTGACCCGCATCTATGGTATTTCTTTCCCTCAGCAAAAGTTGTTGGACGAATACCTGGTTTTGCTGGAAGAAGCCAAGAAAAGAGACCACCGAAAGCTGGGACAGGAACTTGGACTTTTCACTTTCAGCCAAAGGGTAGGGAAGGGTTTGCCACTTTGGCTTCCCAAAGGAGCGGACTTGCGAGAACGTCTGGAACGTTTTATGCGCGATGCACAGAAAAAAGCCGGATACAAACCTGTGGTTACGCCACATATTGGAAGCAAGTCTTTGTATGAAACCAGCGGCCATTGGGACAAATATGGTGCAGATAGTTTTCAGCCCATCCATACGCCCGAAGCCAATGAGTTGTTCATGCTTAAACCCATGAACTGCCCGCACCATTGCGAAATTTTTGCCGCAGAACCGCGCAGCTACAGAGATTTGCCATTGCGATTGGCAGAGTTCGGAACGGTTTACAGATATGAACAAAGCGGCGAACTGCACGGTCTGACCCGTGTTCGTGGATTTACCCAAGACGATGCCCACATCTTTTGCCGTCATGATCAGGTTAAAGAAGAATTTATCAAGGTCATCGATCTGGTATTGTATGTATTCAAAGCCTTGTCTTTTACAGATTATGTAGCGCAAATTTCGCTGCGTCATCAGACCGACCGGGCCAAATACATTGGTTCTGAAGAAAATTGGGAAAAAGCAGAGCGTGCCATCATTGAAGCTTCCGAAGAAAAAGGAATTAAAACGGTGGTCGCCTACGGTGAAGCAGCATTTTATGGGCCTAAATTAGATTTTATGGTCAAAGATGCCCTTGGAAGAAGCTGGCAATTAGGAACCATTCAGGTCGATTATAACTTACCTGAACGATTCGATTTAGGCTATACGGGTTCAGACAACCAGAAACATCGGCCGGTGATGATACATCGCGCACCGTTTGGAAGTTTAGAGAGATTTATCGCTGTTTTAACCGAACACTGTGCGGGTAACTTTCCATTATGGTTGGCTCCAGAACAAGTGGTGGTATTACCCATCAGCGACAGATTCAATGAAAATGCGGAAAAAGTTTGTGATTTTCTGAATAATTCCGATATTCGCGCCTCATTAGACAGCCGACCTGAAAAAATTGGCCGAAAAATCCGCGATCAGGAAGTGAAAAAAACACCTTTTATGATCATTATCGGTGAAAAGGAAATTGCAGACGGAACGCTATCAGTGAGAGAACACGGTCAAGGCGATCTTGGCAGCATGTCTTCAGAGGCATTCTTGCAGTTTGTCCAAAACCGTATTAAAGAGATGTTAAACACATAAAGAGGAGGTCACTATCTTAAAACGCCGCAGACCGCTGCCTAACCGTTTACCGGTTAAGAGCGAACCCGAACACCGGATCAATGAGCGCATCAAAGCCCTACAAGTACGCGTTGTGGGTGAAGGCATCGTCACGGGTGTCTATTCCATTCAGGAAGCTTTGAGAATGGCTGAAGAAGCTAAACTCGACCTGGTTGAAATCGCTTCTACTGCGGATCCGCCGGTGTGCAGGATTATTGATTATAAGAAGTTTGTTTACGAGCAGAAACGCAAACAAAAGGAAATCAAAGCCAACGCTGCTAAAGTGATTGTCAAAGAAATCCGTTTCGGCCCGCAAACAGACGACCATGACTTTCAGTTTAAACTCCGGAATGCCATGAAATTCCTGGAAGATGGAGCTAAAGTGAAAGCTTATGTGTTTTTCAGAGGACGTTCTATCTTGTTCTCCGATCAGGGTGAATTGTTATTGCTGCGATTTGCCAACGAGTTGGAAGAATACGGCAAGGTAGAAGCGTTACCTAAACTTGAAGGAAAACGGATGATCATGATGATTGGTCCGAAGAAGAAAGGAAAATAAGCACGCTCAATAAAACATCGCGTTATGCCGAAGATGAAAACCAATTCCAGTGCCAAAAAGCGTTTCACGCTGACCGGTTCTGGTAAAATTAAAAGGAAGCACGCTTTTAAGCGCCACATCCTTACCAAAAAAGCAACCAAGCGTAAGCGTAACCTTACCGACTTTACCCTTGTGGACAAAGCCGATGAGCGCAACGTAAAACTCATGTTGCTGGCTTAAATTTTTTTTATTCACCAATTCAATTGAAAGATGCCACGTTCAGTTAACAAAGTAGCCTCAAAAGCAAGGAAAAAGAAAGTCCTTAAACTCGCCAAAGGATCCTTTGGTCGCAGAAAGAACGTGTGGACCGTCGCAAAGAACTCTGTAGAAAAAGGCCTGGGTTACGCCTACAGAGACCGCAAAGCCAAAAAGCGCGAATTTCGTGCCCTTTGGATCCAGCGTATTAATGCCGCGACGCGTGAACTCGGAATGTCTTATTCTGAATTCATCGGAAAAATCCACCAATCCGGGGTAGCTATGGACCGTAAAACATTGGCCGACTTGGCCATGAACCAACCCGAGGCCTTCAAAGCCATCGTGGAAAAGGTTCGCTAACCCGTCCCTATAGCTTTTTGTAAAAGCCTGTCGATTCTTTCGGCAGGCTTTTGCTTTTTCCTCTTTATCCAAATAAACAACGTCTTTTCATGTGAGCGCCCTTTCGCAATTGTGGATTTTTATCTACCTTCAAATGTCGTTTTGTATTTACACAGTGTCATGATTATCAATGCGAAAACCTGGTTTTGGATTTTAATTTGTACCTGGCCGGCATGGGTCATGGGACAATGCACCATTCTGGATGCCGGACCCTGTGTTTGTAAAACGCCCGGACAGACGTCTTGCGATTTGCTTCCGGACATCACGTCTTCCTGGTTTGGTTTACTTTATCATAGTACCAACCTCGGCACAGGACCTAAAGAATACGCCCAGTCCGGAAACGGAGCAGATGATGGCCGATTGCGAATCTCTCTTTCTACCCCAAATATCGGACACGGCGCTTTAACCGTGAGAGGCGTAGATGACCAGGGTAAACGTTGGTTCGTATGTGGTACCGATACCGTTTCCGTCTACGATCCAAATTCGACCCTCGCGTTTAGTTGTCCCAATGGCGCTCAGGCCAAACAACTCATTTTTCAACGTATTTACCGGAAATCTGGAGGAACCATGACGTATTATGATCGGTTCTCCGGCACCATGACCTATCACCCGACCCATGGCCATAACCACGTAGATGATTGGGGCGTTTATACCTTGCGTTTAGAAGATCCCAATGACCCAAATCCACTTAACTGGCCCATCATTGGAAACGGCGCTAAAATTGGATTCTGCCTGATGGATTATGGCTCTTGCTCGTTTTATAATCACCATTGCAAAACCAATAATACTATTTTTAATCAGGGTTCCACCCTCACCAATTCCATGTTTCCGAATTACGGACTCGGAGGCGTTTCCGTAAACCAATCGTATAATTGCAGCCAATTTCAACAAGGTATCTCTGTAGGTTGGACCGATATTTATGGCGCCCAACTCGATGGCATGTGGATCGATATTCCTCCCGGAACGTGCAACGGAAACTATTGGATTGTGGCGGAATCTGATCCTTTAAATGCTTTTTTGGAAGAGGATGAAACAAACAACTGGACGGCCGTTCCGGTTATCTTGACGCTTCAAAGTCCACCAGGTGATTTTTCCGGATTTTCTATCACACCGAATCGGCCTCCGGTTTTGTGTGCTAACCAAAACATTTCGTTGACTGCTACGCCCGGATTTTCTTATCTGTGGAATACAGGAGATACCATACGAACTATCCAAGTTCATCAGCCAGGACCATACGTCTGCACCATCACCAATTATTGCGGCACGGCACAAACGGATACCCTTTGGGTGCAAATGCAAACACCACCCAATGCTCCCGTGGCCATGCAGCCTTCGCCCGTTTGCGCGCAGCAAAGCATTTCACTTCAAGCTTCCGGAGTTCAACTGGAATGGTTTAATGCATCCGGACAATGGATTGGTGCTGGTAGCCAGATTGCTTCTCCCAGCCTCACAGAATCTACTTTTTATACGGTCGTACAATCTTTAGCCATTTCCGATACGTTCACCACGGGCATGCCAAACATCGCCGTGGGTAATGGCGGCTTTTCCAATGTAGATCAAGGTTTGGTGTTTGATGTTTTTTCGCCTTTAATATTGAAAAGTTTTACCATCTATGCCAATACCGATGGAAATCGGTCTATCCGGGTTTTTGATGGTAACGGCGGATTGGTAAAAGATACGGTGGTCATGCTGACCATGGGACCCAACGATGTACAACTTCAATTGGCATTGTCGGTTGGAAATAATTACGTAATTCGCCTGAACAGCAATGCCAACTGCTTCCGACATACCAGCGGCGTGCAGTTTCCTTATACCATTCCCGGAACCTTGTCTCTGAAAAGTTCTACCATGGGTTCTGATGCTTATTTTTGGTTTTACCATTGGGAAATCATTACAGAACCACAGGCCTGTTATTCCACGCCGGATACGGTTTGGGCACAGGTGCATGATCCCTTGAATATTCAGTTTTTCTTCCCCGGTCAGGTTCCTCCCGGCACCACGCAGATGAATCTTTCCGCCACACCCATGGGCGGAACTTTTTCTGGTTTAGGGGTAAATGGAAATATCGTAGATTTTAGTACCTGGACGCCTGGTCAACCCAACTGGATTAGTTATTCCATACTGGATGCCAATGGTTGCACGACGGTCGATTCTATGTCGGTGGTTTTGGTGTCTACCGGTTTGGAACCAACTTCATCTCCGGTGCAAGTGACTTTATTTCCACAACCTGCTTTCCAGGAGGTAAATATAAAAGTGAATCAGGGGGCAATTTCGCAACCCATTTTCATCTCTCTTAAAGATGCTTCGGGCAGAACTTGCCTTTCATGGAATAAAGTTCCGGATAATCAGGGTGTTATTCACCTTTCTTTTCACAATATGGCCTCAGGCTATTATTTTATCGAAGGAATAGGCTTGGGAATGTCGTTTTGTTTGCCGCTCATTATCCATATCCCATAAGGTTTTAGGATAGGTGGAAACAATGGTGTTGCATTTCTGTTTATCTGGCAAACTTTATTGATCTATGCTGGCCTTATTGACCTACATTCCGATACTCACCACCATACTATCCGTTTGGTTTTTAATCGAATTGGTGCCTCATGCGCTACAAAGGAAAAGAACCTATTTGTTTTGGTGGACTTTTGGCGTTTTCACCTTTGGTGCGGGCACATTGGCAGAAAGTATACATGCCATTTGGGGATGGAACGAATTGAATTTCAGGCTATGGTATATTGTGGGAGCATTGTTGGGAGGATTTCCACTGGCTCAGGGAAGTGTGTATTTATTGCTGCCCAGAAAGTTTGGTCATGCCACTTCATTGATTTTTTCCATTTTCCTTCTCATGGCCATGTATATGGTTTGGATTTCTCCACTAACCTTTCCCCCTGATTTCGATGGTCGTTTGAGCGGAAAAGTCTTCAGTTGGCAGGAGGCGCGTTATTTTTCTCCGGTGCTCAATGTGTACGCCTTTATTTTTTTGGTGGGAGGCGCCATTTATTCAGCTCGTCAGTATTATGCGGTTGGTTTGCGTGAAGCGCCATTTTTGGGAAATATTTTTATCGCAATTGGGGGCTTATTGCCGGGAATTGGCGGGAGTTTTACCCGTGCGGGTTACGTAGAAGTGCTTTTTGTGACTGAATTATTGGGTCTGATGCTCATCTTTTACGGTTACCGGCTCATTCGTCAATCCCGCATGGTCACGTCGCCAAACTGAAAAGTATGCACATGCTAATGAAAACGTGCCATGTGCATTAGAATGGATAACCAATACCAATGTTTAGCCGTAAATCGTCTAATGGCCGCAAATAGGTCAACATCCATTTTTCCCCATTGGGTTTGGTCGGATCTCTCAATGGATAAGCGGCATCTAAACGGAATACAAAGAATCCCAGATTGAGCCTTAAACCAACGCCTGCTCCAAGGGCAAATTCATTTAAAAACTGATCAAAACGGAAAGTACCTCCCGGCCGGTCTACATCCTGGCGAATCAACCAGATGTTTCCAAAGTCGGCGAAAGTAGCGCCTTCTAAAAACTTATAGAGTACAAAGCGGTATTCTGCCTGCCCCAGTAATTTGATGTCGCCCACCTGGTCGATACGTCCACCACCTGCTGAATTAAAGGAGCCTGGTCCTAAAGTACGTGGAAGCCATGCTCTAATGTCATTGGCTCCGCCTGCAAAAAAGCTTTTTTCAAACGGTAGCACAGAGGTATTGCCATATGGAAGTCCTACGCCAATCAACGTCCTCATGGCAAAAGTATGTTTAGGAACAGGCGTAAAGAAATATCGGAAATCTGTTTCTAAACGTGCATATTGAGCATATTGAATCCCAAATACTTTGAATGATCCATCCGCGTCAGCCTCTCCTGGCGTAAAGACTCGATGAATAAGATTCAACGCATTGCCACCGCTTTGCGCATTGACACGGAAAAAATAATAATTGCCAGGCTTATTCAGCTGTTGATTGGTCAAAGTAATGCTGCCGGAAATGCCCTGTATATAATGCTGTCTGAAACTATTTCGGACAAATTGGTCGTTCAGGGTATCCAAAAAGTTTTCAAAAGCTTGGGTTTTAGAAATATCTACCAAGCTAATTTCCACTAGATTGAACTGGAAAAACATGTTCCAATCTCTAGTTTTTCCAGGAATTCTAGGCGGTGGCAAGGCCCATTCATAACCAAAAATTCCGGTGGAAACTGTGCGGGCATAGTCAGGACGGTTTTGGTAGTTTAAAGAAAGTAAAAAGCGAGAGCGTGGCCTTGCATACTTTGATACTTTAAATGGTGCAATAAATTTGGGTGTGGTCAAGGAAATCTGACCTCCTAGTTCCAGGGTGTTGAAGGGAAGAGTTCCTTTAGAAATTTGCGCTGAATCCCCCTGAATTACCTGAACTTCAGCACCTCCGGTGAGTCTCACTTCAAAAATTTCGGCACCACCAAAGAAGTTTTTATTCTGAAACGTAGTACCTAAAGCCACCCCAAGGTTTCCGTCGGTATTGGTTCCTTGTGCTTCTACGGAAAAACTCTGACGGTCTGAAGGCGACAAATCGATATAACAGTCCAGTGTATCTAACCGTGTGCCGGAAAGCCTAGGGGCAAAGTGAATGTTTACATATCTGAAATTTCTTAATTCTCCCAGGGCGTTTCGTGTTCTTTCAACGTCTCTGCTGTTGAACAACTGACCTGTTTTTAAAAATACAGCACGCGTGAGTGTTTTGGGACGATATTTTGTGATGCCACGTTTCATAACCCAGACCCCTTCTACTTTTATGGAATCTGCATACGCATCTTCAGTTCGTGCCGGATCAAAATCTGGATTTATGCGAATGCGACCAATCACAAACCGATAATGGTGGTCTACATGGAGCGAATCGTTACCTTGAGGTACATAATAATTGGGATTGGGAATCAACATGCTGAGGCGAATCCGTTGATTGCCCTGCACGGTATCTGCCCTGTATCGGATATTCTCTTTTGTGAAAAAATAATATCCCTGATCTACCAAAATGCCTGCAATACGGGCTCTTTCTGCTTCCAACTGATCTAAATCGAACCGAAATAGACTATCGTCTTCCCATTGTGGTGGATGTGCTTTTACAAACCACGCAATGCTGGGGTCATCTATTTCATAATCATATTGATTCACATAGTATGCAGGTCCGGGATGAATGGTATAACTGACCCACGCTTTTTTCTTTTTGGGATCTAATCGCACCGTGTCACGTACTTCAGCTCTCAGGAAACCACGGTTTTGGGCAAAAGTAACAAGTTGTTGGCGGGTTCTGGAAGTGGCCATGGTGTCCCAAACCACGGCAGGTTCTCCAATTTTACGAAGGGTTTCTCCGAAAGTGGGCTTGTATTTTTTTAATTTTCTGGGATGCTTTCCGGCCGCTACTTTTTTCTTGTTTTCTTCGATGATGCGGGCATTCTTTCGTTCCAGTTTGGCTTGCTTTAATGCAATAAGGGAATCTAATCTTCTTGGATTAGGAAGATTATACAATTGCAGATAAAGCCGCCAAATGCCCAGCACTTTCCGGTTCGGATTAGGAAAAACCAAATCCTGGGCGCCGGCTTTCGCTAAACCTGAGCCTTGGTCGGAAGCCAATTGGTGCTTTACCAATAAGTACTCGTCCGGACCCAATCTGCGTGTAGGGCTACAACTAAACCACATGCCAATGGCGAAGGCCAGAAGGACGCGGATAAAAACACCTTTTTCCCGAACGGATCTTTTCACTTTGCGAATTTACAGGATTCTGTGTAATGCCTTTGGTTTTTTCAAAAATCATGCTGTTTCTTAAAATCTGCATCTTTGTAGCATGGAACAAGTCACAGCGGCACTACTCAAAGATTTTCTCAAACTGGATCAAAAGAAGGAACGGAATCGCTCTTTAACCTTTGCGGCAGAAGGTCGGAAAACCATTCAGGCTTTGATGGCAATGGGACACCGGCCGCGCTGGGTGGCCGCCACGCAATATGAGTGGAATTTATGGCAAGGCGACAGAGGCTTTAAAGGGTTTTTATTAAACCATGCGCAGGCTGAAAAAATGAGTTTTTTGAAAACTGCGCCCGGTATCGTGGCCGTTTTTGATTTTCCCGAAGAACCCCCTTTCCCCGAATCCTTAAAAGAAGATATTGTGATTGCCGATGGCATTAGTGATCCGGGAAATCTTGGTACGTTAATGCGAACCATGCATTGGTTTGGGATAAAGCAAATTTGGGTGACCGACGGAAGTGCTGATCCATTTCAACCCAAAACCGTGCAAGCCAGCATGGGAAGCGTTGGGGCCATGGTGATTCACCGGTTGTCTTCCAAAGAGGCCCGAGAATGGCTGGAAACCCGAAATATTCAACCTTTTGTGCTTCGCCTGGAAGGGAGCTGGCAACGGCCACCTGCTGGTCCTAAAGTTTGGGTGCTCGGTGCCGAAGCACATGGCGTGGGTCCGGATTTTCAGAATTTTGGAATAGGACTCAGGCTTCCGGCATCCACTGATGCTCCTCCGGAAAGCTTGAATGTTTCCGTGAGTTTTGCCTGTTTAATGGGTGCTATTCACCTGAAATAAATGAGAAACGCTGCTTTTATGAAGACA
Organism: uncultured Candidatus Competibacteraceae bacterium; assembly: GCA_964578885.1. Lineage (GTDB taxonomy): Bacteria > Bacteroidota > Bacteroidia > CAIKAF01 > CAIKAF01 > CAZRHR01. Next base: position 80,915 of record CAZOEO010000004.1, read on the forward strand.
TATCAGTTATGTATTTGGCTCTTCCTGGGCCTCCCTGTCTTTTCTTTAGCTCAATAGAGCATTCCACCTACAGATTCTTTACGAATTACAGGTAAAGTCCAAAATCCTATGGTTTTCTCTCTGGCAGATTTGGGTACGTTTCCTCAGGCTGCACTTCCGGACTATATTCTTTATAATCATCGCGGTGAACCGAAAGACACTTTGCATGGATTGCGAGGCATTGCCCTAAAAACCTTACTTACCCCAATCCGTTTTTCTTATGAAAAACCTAGGTAACTGAATGAATTTTACTTTGTTTTCCATGCATCAGACGGCTATCGTGTGGTTTTTTCATTCAATGAAATCTACAACACATCTACGGGAAATCAATTTTACATTATTACGGAGTTAAAAGGAAAGAAAATCAGAGAAATGGAACAAAGAATATTGTTTTTGTCCATGGCGGATTTATCGGCAGGACGATGATACATTAAGGCATTAAAAGAGATTCAAGTTCGCCAGTTAGATTAGTCTGTAGGCCATTTTTTAATCGTTTCACCTGATTCCTTTCTAAGAAATGGCCAAAAACTTGTGTCGGGTTGTAGGAGAAGAACAGGTCGTTTGGTGTTTTTTTCAAACGATGTAAGAATTTTCCCTTTTTTGTAAAGCTTGAGAATCCCCTTATTTTTGCGCTCATGAACCAAAAGGTTTTTATCACTGAATGCCCAAGGGATGCCATGCAGGGCTTTCCGAAGTTTATTGATACTTCTTTGAAGATCAATTATCTGAAAGCACTTTTGCAAGTTGGGTTCGATGTACTGGACTTTACCAGTTTTGTACATCCCAAGGCCATTCCTCAGATGGCCGACGCTGAATTGGTGGCCGAAGCCTTGTCCGATTATAAGGGCGCCACGCAACTTTTAGCCATTGTGGGAAATGTGCGGGGGGTGGAAAGATTGCTTCAGTTTTCGAATATTCGCCTTATCGGTTTTCCGTTTTCCGTTTCTCCTACTTTTTTGGCCCGCAACATTCATTCCGGTATGGAGGAAGCACGCCAGCGGTTATTCGACATTCAGCATCTGGCCCTTCAGCATGAAAAAGAAGTGGTGGCCTATCTTTCAATGGCCTTTGGAAATCCATATGGAGATCCCTGGTCTGTAGATGAAGTGCAGGAAAGTGTGCATAAGCTGGCGGCATCCGGTATTCGGCGCATCGCACTAAGCGATACCATCGGGGAGGCGAATCCAGAAGATATTTACACGTTGTTTTCTTCGCTGATTCCTACTTTTCCCGAAGTGCATTTTGGTGCCCATCTGCACACCCAGCCAGATAACTGGAATGCCAATCTCGAAGCAGCCTGGGAAGGAGGGTGCCGACACTTCGATGGAGCAATTCGCGGATTGGGCGGCTGTCCCATGGCGAAAAATGATTTGACAGGAAACTTGCCCACCGAACTTTTACTGGACTTTTTGGCTGAAAAAAAATCGATAACCACCATTCAACATGAGGCTTTCCAACAAGTGTATGCCATGTCCGGGCAGGTTTTCCTTTCTTGAAAGTGCATTCGAATCGATTGACACTTTTTGCAACCATATCCTCTTTTTAACGGTGATTTCAGGAAAAACATCAAAATCCAGCCTCAATTGCAACATTAAATTTGGATTTAAAAAACGAACCAGTATATTTGCACCCTCAAAATAGAAGAAGAGATGGCTCGTGTTTGTCAAATTACTGGTAAGAAAACCGTTTTCGGAAATAAAGTTTCCCACTCTAACCGTAAGACACGTCGTGTCTTCATGCCCAATCTTTTTAAAAAGAAATTCTACGTTCCGGAATTGGAAACATGGGTTACGTTGAAAGTGTCTGCGAAAGGTATTCGCACCATTACCAAGATTGGTATATTGAATGCGCTGAAGCGTTCTGCTGAGAAAGGTTATTTGGATTGATTTCCATTAATTCATTATATTGAGCCGTCTCCCTACAGAGGCGGCTTTTTTTATGAGGTTCCTTTTTCCTTTTTTGCTGGTTTTCTATTCTCTGAGTTCTGAAGCTCAGTCTTTTACAAGATTGGATACGTTAAGGGGATTTCCCTCGAAAGAACGCATTTGCTACGATGTGCTTTCTTATGATTTGGTGGTTTCTCCGGATCTGAAAGCGCTTTCACTGGATGGAACCAACCTCATACGTTTCAAAGTACTGAAACGTACCAAGGTGATTCAGGTGGATCTGCAACCTCCAATGACCCTTCAACAAGTGCTTTGGAACCAGCGGCAGATCCCTGTGGTCCGTGATTTATCGGCCTGTTTCATCCATTTTCCCGAATGGCTCGAACCGGATGAAATTCATGAGGTGTCCATTCATTTTTCCGGCCGCATGCGAAAGGCCCTTAATCCCCCATGGGACGGCGGTTTTGTTTTTCAAAAAGATCCTAACGGAAAACCCTGGCTTGGCGTGGCATGTCAGGGATTAGGTGCTTCTTCATGGTGGCCATGCAAAGATCATCTTAGCGATGAACCAGACGAAATGACCATTTCGGTAGACGCTCCATATGGACTTATGGCCGTGGCCAACGGAACGCTCGTGCAGAAGATTTCCATGGAGAATAAACTGAGATGGGTTTGGAAGGTGCATTATCCAATCAATACGTACAACGTTACCTTGAATATCGGCGATTACGAATTTTGGTCAGACACGCTTTTCATGGATAATCAGAAACCTCTTCCTTTGCGATATTATGTGCTTCGATCTCATCTCCTTCAGGCGAAAAAGCATTTTCAACAGGTAAAACCCATACTTCGGTGTTTTGAGAAATTGATGGGACCCTATCCGTTTCCTAAAGATGGGTTTGCTTTGGTGGAAACGGCTTACCTCGGAATGGAACATCAATCTGCCATCGCCTATGGCAATCAATTTAATATTGGTTATTTGGGATTTGATCGGTCTGGTTTGGGATTGGATTTCGATTTCATTATTGCCCATGAAACAGCTCACGAATACTGGGGAAATCACGTGAGTACCGTCGATCAGGCGGATTTATGGATTCATGAGGCATTTGCTACATATACCGAAGCCATGTTGGTGGAATGTCTTTATGGAAAAGCTTTTGCCGAGGTATATGTGCAAAGTTGGCGCGCCGATGTGCAGAATAAAAAACCCATGTTGCCTCCTTATCACGTAAATGCGCAACCTCCCACCGACATATATTACAAGGGAGCGCTAATGCTTCACACGCTGAGACATTTTATTCAAAATGAAGAAACCTGGCAGCATTTGTGGTTGGCGCTTCAAAAGGAGTTTGGGATGAAAACGACCACCACTCAAGTGTTTACAGATTTCATATCCAGTTATTTAAAAACGGATTTAACGTGGTTTTTCGACCATTATCTAAAATGGTCCGGACCGCCAGTTTTTGAATATCAGCTGGAAAAAAGACAAAATCAATGGCATCTTGGATATCGATGGCATACCGTGTATACAGACTTTAGATTGCCCATTCAAATTTCCTTAGACGGCATGAACTGGCAAACCATCTCACCTGATACCACGTTGGCTTGGATGCCTGTTCCGGATAAATTTATAGAAATCGACACCACCAAAGGCTATTTCCTGGTGCGGAAAATAACCCGTCGTTAAGGCTGAACCTGACTTCGCAAGCGTGGGTCCTGATTGCCCCGTGAACCTTTTTTAAAACCACCCAGATTCACTTGTAGTGAAAAATGATTGGGCGATCCTGCCGGATGATATTCTGCACGTCCGTATGAAAAAGTAAAATGCGAAATCCGTATGCCAAATCCATACGTGAGTCCAATGGCTCCCCCGGCTTGCTCTACAGACAGTTCGCCGCTGCGCATAAAATTATATCCCAGACGAATAAAAAGATGCCGTTTGAAAGGCATCAATTCTGCACCTAATATAAAGTGGCGAATCAGGTTGCTGCCAAAACTAATGCGGGTATCCACCGTGTCTCCGGTGAGTGGATCTACCTCAAATCTTCCTGTAGCGTCATTCCAGCCCAAATCCGGACGTTGCAAATTTGCCGTGGTTACCATCAGGCGCAAAGGCAAATGCTCCAGTTCATGGGAGAAACCAGCAACAATTTCAAATGGCAAATGCTCATATTGCCCGGACGTAAATGGTACCCACTGACTTCCTATATTTCTAAACACCAAAGAAGCGTGGGTTCGGCGGTTTTTAGATTGGTAGGTAGCGGCCAGATCGAAAGCAGAACCGATGGATAAATAGGATTCGTATTGGCTGTAAATAAATTTGGCCGATGCGCCTACATACAGCAGCGAATCAAAAAAAGACCTGCTGTAACCCACCATCAAAGCCTGATCTCTGGCGTAAAAGTTTCCAGTAAACTGACCTGTTTCGTCGGTTCCTTTAAATGCGCCATAATCCAAGTATTGAACTCCGCCAAAAAAAGTACCCACCTTTTCCCAATGTCTTGCATAGGCAAAACTTCCATACCCGATATTGGCAAAATAGGCATTAAAAGAGGCGGCCACTTGGTGGTGCATCTTGGGATTTAATAAAGAAGGATTCTGGAAAGCCTGGGCCGGATCATGATCCATTAAAGCGACGGTATAGCCGCCCAATGCTTCTATTCGGGCACTTTGTGGAAGTTTCAAAAAAGTATAAGTACTCGAGCCCCCCAGTTGACTCCATAACGGAGCCATGACCATCCAGCTCAATAAGAGGACGTAAACCGAAATTTTGTTGTTCATGGCGTTATGCATCTTCTAAACCCTCTGCATACAATTTGGCGTACGCGCCCCCTTTGGCCATCAAATCCTCATGGGTGCCTTCCTCTGCAATATATCCATTTTCCATGAAAATAATATGGTCTGCATGGCGAACTGTACGGAGTTTATGCGCAATAAAAATGGAAGTTCTGCCTTTCATTAAATTCTGAATGGCCGCCTGAACCAAAGCCTCATTTTCTGCATCTAGAGCCGATGTGGCTTCGTCCATCAACAGAATATCAGGGTTTTTGTAAAGTGCCCGTGCAATGGCTAAACGTTGCCGCTGACCACCACTGAGTCTGCTTCCCAAATCTCCGGCCATGGTCTGATAGCCCAAAGGCATTTGAAGAATAAATTCTTCTGCATGGGCCAAACGGCTCGCCCGGGCAATGCGCTCCGGATCGGGATGCTCGTCACCAAACGCAATATTCGCGGCCAATGTATCATGAAATAAAATGGGCGTTTGAGGTACCATGGCCATGAAACCACGCAGGTCCGATAACTTAAACGCACGTATATCCGTATCGTCCAGATAAATGGCGCCAGACGTCACTTCCTGAAATCGGGGGATTAAATCGAGTAAGGTAGATTTTCCTGCTCCGCTTCTTCCCACCAGGGCCACCGTGGCGCCTTTGGGAATGCGAAGATGAATCTGATGCAATACAGGCTGCGATCCATAACTGAATTGAACGTTCTCAAAACGGATTTCTTTGTGAAATCCATTCCAATTTCTTGGATTCACAGGGTCTTGAATGGTATTCTTTTCTCTTAAAATGGCATGAACGCGTTCCAATCCTGCCAGTCCTTTTTGCATGTTGTAATATGTGGTGGAAACCGCTTTGGCCGGCGCAATCACTTGCGAAAACATGGCGATGTACGCAATAAATGCAGCTGCTTCTAATTCTGCGTTTAATACCAGATTTCCACCAAACCACATCACGGTAGCAATCACCATACTACCCATTAACTCACTCAGTGGAGACGATAATCCCTGACGACGAAAAATGAACTTTCCTACCTGATGCAACTGCTGATTTAGTTGGGTAAATTTCTGCTTTACCCATGGCTCTGCCCGAAAAGCTTTGATGACCCGCATGCCACCTAGCGTCTCTTCTACCACCACATTCATGTTGCTCAGAAGTTGCTGCCCTTCTCTGGAAGAACTGCGCAAGCTTCGGCCAATTTTTCCTATGATAAAACCACTGATGGGAATCAACACCAGTGCCAACAGGGTGAGTTTGGCATTAAAAGCAAACATGGCGCCCAAAAAAGCCAGAATGGTGATGGGATCTTTAAACAAAGATACCAGTGAATTTAAAATACTCCATTCTATTTCAAGTACATCCGAAGAAATTCGACTCATGATGTCGCCTTTTTTCTGCTCGGAAAAATAGGAAAGGGGTAAGTCTGCCAAATGATCAAACAAATGTCGCCGCAAATCCCGGATAATTCCTGAACGCATCGGCGCCAACACATGCATGGCCAGATAGGTAAATAGATTTTTGATGAGAAATAAGGCCACTACTCCCAAACAAATGAACGCCAGTAAAGAGGATTTTTCTCCGTTTCCAAACCATTGTCCCGCCTGAAAATAAAGCCATTGTAAACCGGACGATAAATCCCAGCTAAAAGTGGGAGCGCTGGCCGGAGGCACCGCCTGATCAAACAGAATTTGCAAAAAGGGAATCACCATGCCAAGGCTGACCACACTAAAAAGCGTGCTCAGTAAAGTGAAAAGGAAAAATCCCAGCAAATAAGGCCAATATGGGCGAACGTACCCCCAGAAAACGCCGAACCCTTTCATGCCAGTCCGGTATAAAATTCTGGTTGAAGCTGACTTAACTCTGCTTTGATGTCATCACTCACCGGCAATGTTGCAATCCATGCTCGTAAACTTGCCAAATCCATGGCCTGACCGGTGCGGGTAAAATCCCGGAGTGTCTCGTAAGGTTTAGGAAATCCTTCTCTACGCAAAATCGTTTGAATGGCTTCCGCCAAAACCATGGGGTTGGCTTGTAAATCGGCCAGCATGACGGCCGGCCGGGCCTGAATTTTATGAATTCCCGTTCGCAAAGCGTGTAAAGCTATTAAAATATGCGCAAATGGCAGCCCCAGATTTCGTAAAACAGTGGAATCCGTTAAATCGCGCTGAAGCCTGGAAACAGGAAGTTTTTGAGCAAAAAATTCTAATATAGAAACCGCAAAAAGTAAATTCCCTTCGGCATTTTCAAAATCAATGGGATTCACTTTATGGGGCATCGCCGATGAGCCTACTTCTCCAGCTCGGGTTTGTTGTGTAAAATAACCCAGCGAAATGTATTGCCAGATGTCTCGACAGGCATCTACTGCAATCATCGAGATTCTTTTCCATACATCGAACCGAGCCGCCAGTTGGTCATAATGCTCGATTTGTGTGGTGAGATTTTGTCTTTGAAGTCCAAGCTCATTTTGTAAAAATGCATCCGCAAACTCCGGCCAGTCAATCTGCGGATAAGCTACTACATGGGCATTGAAATTGCCGGAAGCGCCGCCAAATTTTCCTTCATACGCTATGTTCTTCCATTCTTTCACTTGTTTTTCTAAACGAGCTACAAACACCATAATTTCTTTTCCTAAGCGGGTAGGGGAGGCCGGTTGCCCATGAGTAAAAGCCAGCATGGGAAGCTCCTTCCATTGTTCTGCGGCTTTCCGAAGTAAATGAATTACCTCCTCTAAAGCAGGCATCATCACTTCTCGCTCCGCATCTCTGAGCAACATCGGTATGGCGGTATTATTGATGTCTTGAGACGTGAGCCCAAAATGAACAAATTCCGCGGCATGCGCACTGCACCCTGATTCTATAACCCATTGTCTTACAAAATATTCTACTGCTTTTACGTCGTGATTGACCTGCTGTTCCAGTAGTTTGATTTCATCCAGGTCTTTTACAGAAAAATGCTGCAGTTTTTCCTTGATGGCATCTCTCTGTGCCTCGGTAAGTCGGGGCATTTTGGGAAGGGAAAGGGCATCAAGTGCCAAAAAATAAGAGACTTCTACTTTAACGCGATAACGCATCAGGCCGGCTTCAGAAAAATAGGCGCGCAGGGGAAAAGTGCGGGCTGCATATCTTCCGTCGGCCGGAGAAAGCGCATGCAAGGCATCGAATGTTTCCATAGGCTGCGAAATTAAGGATTTATGCTTTGAGGATTTCCGTACAACCTTTTCTTAATCTACATGCCAACCACAACTTCTACCCGCTTTTATCCTAATTTTGCGGTCGTTTTGAACCAGCACAGGTTCCCTGCGTTATTCTAGATTGATGAATCAGCACATGTCCATAGAAGACTTGAATCCCTTGGATTACATTTTGGTGAAAGGCGCCAGGGTCCATAATTTAAAAAATATAGACGTGGCCATCCCACGGGACAAATTGGTGGTGGTGACCGGCCTGTCCGGATCCGGAAAATCTTCTCTGGCTTTCGAAACGCTTTACGCAGAAGGACAACGACGTTATGTAGAAAGCCTCTCTTCCTACGCCCGACAGTTTCTGGGGCGTTTGGATAAACCGGATGTCGATTATATTCACGGTATTTCACCCGCCGTGGCGATTGAACAAAGAGTCAATTCCAGAAATCCCAGATCCACCGTTGGAACCACTACGGAAATCTACGATTATCTTAAACTGCTTTATGCGCGCATCGGGCAAACCATATCCCCTGTTTCGGGTGCATTGGTCACCCGGCATACCACAGGAGATGTAGCTGATTTTGTGGTGGCTTTGCCGGAAAATAGCCGCGTGTATTTGTCTTGTCCCCTCAATCTGCACGGCAAAACGCTGGAAGAAAAAGCCCGTGTTTTATTGCAACAAGGTTTTTCTCGCTTTTTCTTTGAAGGCCAACTCCACCGCATCGATGCTTTTTTATCCACCCATACCGAATCAACTGCTCTGCCAGCCCTTTTGGTTGGACGTTTGGTGGTACAAGAACAGGCCGACCAAAGCTTATGGTCACAAGTGGCGGATTATGCGCACTCTGCCTTTTTAGAAGGCCAGGGCACCTGCGATGTGCATGTGGAAAATGAGCAGGGGAATATTCAATCCTATTCGTTCTCTTCTCAGTTTGAAGCCGATGGAATTACTTTCGAAGAACCCTCTGTTCATTTGTTTAGTTTCAATAATCCCTTTGGGGCTTGCAAAACCTGTGAAGGCTTTGGGAAAATTCTGGGTATCGATGAGGATTTGGTGATTCCCGACCAATCTCTTTCAGTGTATGCCGGTGCGGTGGCGTGCTGGAAAGGAGAAAAAATGGCTGAATGGCAAGAAGAATTTATTCTGAAAGCTGCCGATTACGAATTCCCGATTCATACGCCCTATTTCGAACTTTCACCCATTCATAAAAAACTTCTCTGGGACGGCGCCCGTGAATTACCGGGTATTCGTCCGTTTTTTCAAATGGTGGAAGCCAATCTGTATAAAATTCAATATCGGGTACTGCTTTCTCGCTTTCGTGGCAGAACAGATTGCCCTGATTGTCATGGAACCAGACTCAGAAAAGACGCTGGTTATGTAAAAGTGGGCGGGAAATCTATCATCGAATTGGTCCTGCTCACGGTGGAAGATCTGAGCGCATTTTTTAGCCAACTTTCCCTACCCGAACATCAGCAACAGATTGCCAATAGATTATTAACGGAAATCAATAACCGACTCCAATATCTTTGTGACGTAGGATTGGGTTATTTGCAATTGAATCGATTGTCTTCCAGTTTGTCGGGTGGCGAAAGTCAACGCATCAATTTAGCGACTTCACTGGGTTCCAGCCTCGTCGGTTCTATGTACATCCTGGACGAACCAAGCATTGGCCTGCATCCACGGGATACCAATCGTCTTGTGAAAGTGGTGGAACGACTTCGTGATGAAGGAAATACAGTGATTGTCGTAGAGCATGACGATGCATTTATGCACGCCGCAGACCATTTGCTGGATTTAGGTCCGGAAGCTGGTGCCTTAGGTGGACACGTGGTTTTTTCCGGAACCTTCGACCAATTGCCTCAAGCCACCCAAAGCTATACCGCACAATATCTGACTGGAAAACAAAATATTCCTGTACCCGTGTCCAGACGGGCATGGAAAAAGCAACTGGTTATTGAAGGTGCGCTTGAAAATAATTTAAAAGACCTGAAAGTCACTTTTCCTTTGGGTGTGTTAACCGCGGTTACGGGCGTAAGTGGCTCCGGAAAAACCTCGCTCATCAAAGAAATTCTTTATCCTGCCTTGAAAAAGCGTTTGGGGATGCATGCCGACCGCACCGGAAAGTATGGCCGGCTTACAGGAGATGTGTTCGAACTGGCGGATGTGGAAATGGTGGATCAAAATCCGATTGGAAAAAGCAGCCGGAGCAATCCCACCACCTACCTGAAAATTTATGATGATATCCGCGCATTGTACGCCGGTTTACCTGCTGCAAAAGCGCAAGGATACAAACCTGCTACATTTTCCTTTAACGTGCCCGGCGGCCGCTGCGACGTTTGCGAAGGCGATGGCACCGTGACCATTGAAATGCAGTTTATGGCCGATTTAACCTTGCCTTGCGAAAATTGCAAGGGCAAAAGGTTTAAAGAGGAAGTACTGGAGGTGAAATACCATGGGAAAAGCATCTCCGATGTCTTGGATATGACGGTAGATGAAGCCATTGAGTTTTTCCAGCATTCCAGTATCGACAAGCGTATAGCGGAAAAATTTAAACCGCTGCAAGAAGTCGGATTGGGATACATCGGATTAGGACAAAGTGCCAGTACCCTGAGCGGCGGAGAAGCGCAGCGCGTAAAATTGGCTTGGTTTCTGAGCCGTGGTGCGGGCGATGGAAAACGTTTGTTTATTTTTGACGAACCCACCACCGGACTTCATGTTCACGATGTTCATAAGCTGTTGGCGGCTTTCAATGCACTTTTAGAAAAAGGCCATTCTGTTCTGGTGATTGAACACCACATGGAAGTGGTTAAATGTGCCGATTGGGTCATTGATCTTGGGCCGGAAGGTGGACCCAATGGCGGAAAATTGGTGGCGGCCGGAACGCCGGAAGACCTGCTAAAAGTGAAGGAAAGCTATACCGCTCAGGCACTTGCAGAAGTGATGAGAAAATAAAGTTTTAAAATAAGTGATTGATTAACAAGGTTTTTAGTGTTTTTTGGTGTTAAAATGATGGTCTTAATGGATGAAAAAGATTGATTTTTAATTTCATTTTATCTATTTTTACCTCAAAGTATATCCATTGATTATGAAATATTTCTTCTTTTTGGGCGTGTGTGCCGGAATGTTTGCTTTTACCGGAGTTTCTCAGCAGGTGAATGCACAATCTGCCGCTTGGACGACCCTTGCTTCCAATGCCAAAGTGGAGATTCAACAGACTGCAGGAACTTGTACTTATGACCAAAGTCCAATGGATAATGGCCAAATGGCAATACTTAGAGTTAGAAATAAAACGGCTGCTCCCGTTCAGGTTTCTTTCCGTGTAGATGTATATTATGGAGATGATTGCGCAACATGTGCAAATCCTGAATACGTTTTCACTGCCACTTTACCTGCGAATGGTTCTATTCAGGGTTCTTGCACGGCTGAAACAGTTCAAAAATCAATGCTGACTGTTTTAACCTCATATACCAATCGTACCCTTGCGCCCGCCTTTAATCGCATTGAAATCAATCAGCTTACGGCTAACTAATATTTTTTTATTATTTGAAAAGTCCCGATTTACGGGACTTTTTTTTTACCTGTTCACATTTATTTCACAAATTTCTGCATGCCATTGGTTTTGGCACAAGCCTTGCTAATGTATAAAGGAACTTAAATTCATAACCGCTCATGACACGCACGATCACCCTCGCTTCAGTAGTTGCCATCACAGGCATTACTGCGATCTCCCTCACTTCTTGTAAAGGTAAAAAAGCCACTCGCGAAGTGGTGGGAACTGAAATTAAGACCTTGCCTTGCCAGGGACCAAAATACACCACGGACGATAAGTTTTTCCGTGCTTCTCAAATCGGAACTTCCTCAGATATTTCTTTGGCCAAAGAAAAAGCTTTGACCCTGGCGAAGCAACAATTGGCCGGAAGCATCGAATCGAAAATGAAATCCGTTACCGATCGTTATGTGAACGAAAGGGAAATTCAGGACAAAGCCTCGTTTTCTCAGAAGTTCGAAAACCTTACCCGTGAGATTGTAGAACAAACCCTGTTCGACATCCGAACCGTATGTGAGCAGTTGGCGCAGTTGGAAGATGGAAAATTCCGCTGCTTTATTGCCCTGGAAATCGAGAAAAAGGCGTTCTTCGATCGTTTAAACGGACAGATTTCCCGTCAGGAACTCATTCAATTGGAATTCGATAAGCAACAATTCCAGCGGATTTTCGATGAGGAAATGCGTAAAGTGGACGAAGCCCGCTAAATCGCTAAAAACACAACATCATGAAAAGGTTTTTCATCTATGGATTGCTGGTGGTATTGCTGCCCACATTTTGGTCCGGTTGTTCCAAAACCACGGTGGGTGGTGAGCAGGTCACAAGGGTCAAGGAACCTTTTTCCCAGAAAAGATACCGGAGCAACCGGAAATTTTTCCGTGCCGTAGGTTCTGCGGAAAGTACCAACCTCAATTTCGCCAAAGAGCAAGCTCTTTTTAACGCGAAAAAAGAATTGGCTTCCAATGTAAACACCAGCATGAAGGCTGTAACCCAGCGTTACGCCGGCGAGCGTAATGTGGGCGATAAAATGGCCTTTAGTCAGGGATTCGAAGACCTTACACGCGAAGTGCTCAACACCAGACTCGCAGGTGTAAAAGTCCTGGGAGAGCAGGTTTTTAAAAAGGAAAACAATCGATTTTTAGCCTACACTGCCGTGGAAATTGACATGGCCGGATTTTATTTCGCCCTCACGCAAAGAATCGGTACCCGACGCGAAATCAAAGATTACTGGGATGCCGACCGCTTCCGTGAAATCTATGAAGAAGAAATGAATCGGGTGGAAAATTCCTGATGCACCTCTCTCATTCTAATATAAAAGGCCACTCCATCAAGTGGCCTATTTGTTTTTTTTGCCACTTTTTTTGAAATGGAATAAAACAATCGTTCCCTCGATACGTGGATTTCGATCGGGTTCTTCGTCTGGCCCGTGAAATATAATTTCAGGTCGTTATCTTTGGGGCATGGACGATTCGGGAGCCAAACTTTTTGAAGATGCTGTAGATGCCTTGGCCGGTCTGCCCGGAGTAGGTCGCAAGACCGCTGTTCGGCTGGCTTTGTTTCTTTTAAAGCAAGATAAAGACTGGGTACATCATTTCGGACAATCCGTGATTCGACTTCGTGATGAGCTTAAATATTGCATGCGCTGTCATCACCTTGCCGGCGCGCAGCTTTGTACCGTTTGTTCTGATCAAAACCGCGACCACGCACTGGTTTGTGTGGTAGAAGATATTCGGGATGTCATGGCCATTGAAGCCACCGGGCAGTTTGCTGGAGTTTATCATGTCCTGGGAGGGCGTATTTCTCCCATGGAAGGCATTGGTCCATCGGCTTTGCATGTAGATAGCCTGGTAGAACGTTTGTCCGGCGGAGAAATTCGTGAAGTGATTCTAGCCCTGAGTGCCACCATGGAAGGCGATACCACTGCTTTTTTTGTCTACAGGAAAATTCAAGGATTGGGCGCCACCGTGAGCACTATAGCGCGGGGAATAGGTTTTGGTGATGAACTGCAATATGCCGACGAGGTGACCTTGGTTCGCTCTTTACAGCAACGTCTGCCCTTCGATCAAACTTTAAGCCGACCCGCCTGAGCCATGCAGAAGTTAGCCATTATCATCGTCAATTATAATGTCCGGTTTTTTCTGGAACAATGCCTTTGTTCGGTAGAAGCGGCTGCGAAGCGATTTGTTGAAACGTATGGCCCGGATAGTCTGGAGGTGTTTGTGGTAGATAATCGGTCTGTAGACGGATCGGTAGATATGGTGAAAGAACGATTCCCATGGGTCACTTGCATTGCGAATACAGACAATGTTGGATTTTCAAAAGCCAATAACCAGGCGCTGAGGCTTTCTGATGCCACGTATCAGTTGCTTCTCAATCCAGATACTTTAATCGAAGAGGATACCCTTGTTTCCGTGGTGCGCTTTATGGATGAGCATCCGGAAGCAGGCGGATTAGGCGTGAAAATGGTGGATGGAACGGGGACCTTTTTACCCGAATCTAAAAGAGGATTACCCACCCCGTGGGTTGCTTTTTACAAAGTGTTTGGCCTCGCCTCCCTTTTTCCTAAAAGCAAAAGATTCGGCAGATATCACCTTGGTTATTTATCTGAAAATGAAATTCATGAAATAGATGTGCTTTCCGGTGCCTTCATGCTACTGCGTAAAGAGGCATTGGACAAGGTTGGTTTATTGGATGAGACCTATTTCATGTACGGTGAAGACATCGATTTGAGTTACCGCATTCAGTTGGGCGGATATAAAAACTATTATTTTCCGGGAACCCGCATTATTCATTATAAAGGAGAAAGCACCAAAAAAGGCTCCATTAACTATGTTTTTGTTTTTTACAAAGCCATGGTCATTTTTGCACGCAGGCATTTTGGGCATCAGCATGCTTTTTGGTTCTCCTTTTTAATTCATTTGGCCATTTGGGGGCGGGCAGGACTTTCGATTATCCGTAGAATGGTCGATCGTTTGGCATTACCTGCGATGGATCTGACGGTGGTCTTTTTCGTTTTGCAAAGGATTCGGCTGTATTGGGAACGAAACCATATTTATGTGGCGGGTGGAAAATATCCGGACGAATTCACCTGGATAATGCTGCCGGTGGTTGCAGTCACTTTGGTTTTGGGCATGGCCGCTCTTGGAAGTTATAAAAAACCATTTTCCGCTTTACCCGTCTGGCGGGGCATGGGCTTTTCCGGTCTATTAATTTTGGTGATGTATGGATTGTTGCCGGAAGAATGGAGATATTCTCGCGCCGTATTGGTGTTTGGGATTGCCGCTTCCACGCTGGCCGTTGCTGGAAGTAGAAACATAGGCCGACTTTTGGGATGGCCAAACTTTCAGCCACCTTCTCCTCATCCCAGACGGATCATCATCATCGGACATGCAGAAGAAGCGGATCTGGTGCGCAAATTATTATTGCAAGCAGGTCGGCCGGTGGATATTCAGCAAGTGTTATCTCCCGATTTTTTCAAGCAAACAGAAGATTGGGCCATGGTAGGGCGCGTGTTGGAGACGGAAGAAATTATTTTTTGCCTTGGTGATATGTCGTCTGCGGAAATCATTGAAAAAATGAGTCAAAGACAACTCCGTGGTGTGGCGTATAAAATTGCTTATCCGGGCGGTCGTTTTATTATCGGTTCCGATTCTATTCAAAGTAGCGGAGCCTGGTATGCTACCGAAGATTTTATATTGTTTTCTTCCGCCAAAAAGCGTCAGAAACGAAGAACGGATTTGCTGGTGGCGCTGGCTGGCCTTCCTGTTTTTCTGCTATTATGGCCTTTTATGCGAAAGCCGGCCGGATTTTGGGGACAATGGTGGGCGGTTTTATCTGGAAAGAAAACCTGGGTGGGTTATGCTATTCCTGCTGAATCATCCCTGCCAAAACTACCGGAAGGAGTTCTTGGTCAGGGCTTTCTTGTGGCCGAGGAAGCCGATGTCCATCCTCAAATCATTGGATATTTAAATCAAAAATACGCCAGAGAATACACCCCTTCTTTGGATATGGATATTCTTCGACGCGGATGGCGCTGGCTTGGTGGTGCTCATCGCGATTTTAACTAACATTGCAAGCAATTTTTCCGATTATGTTTCAACGCATTCAAACCTTATTTTTAGCCATAACCTTATTGGGCATGGCCGTGATGCTATTTTTACCTTATGCCTCATTAACTGATGGCGCAGGTGCTTATTTATGCTTTTACCCGTTTAAGGTAGAGATGGAACCTGCGGACATCAATGCTTTTATTGGCGCAGAAACCAGCCGGATTCCCGCCATGATTCTAGGCATTGGCATGGCCGCTTGTGTTGGCGCTCTGGCCAGTTTTAAAAAACGGAAACTGCAGGAACGTCTCGTTTTTTATGTGTTTACTTCCAATATCCTTTATTTAGTTGCCGGTTTTATTGTGATGATCAAAACTGCTCCCGGGGTGCAAGGACACTGGATTGGCGCTTGGGGTGGTTTGCCTGCCATCCTTCATCTGATTTTATTGGTTTACGCCGTTCGGGGAATCAGAAAAGATGAAGCGTTGATGAAAAGCTATGATAGACTACGCTAAAAGATGATAGAACAGGAACGCAAGTTTTTATTAAAAGAACTTCCACCAGGACTGGTTCCAAAGCATGTGGTGCAGGGGTATGTGTGCATAGAAGGCAAACGCCATTTGCGCGTCCGCATTATAAATGATGAAAAGGCCACGCTAACTTTTAAAGCGGAGAAAACCGATTGGTTGAGAGAGGAATTTGAGTACACGATTCCCCTGGAAGACGCCAGGGCCCTCATGGCCGGCACCCAGCGGCGGGTTACGAAAACGAGATATTCCACTTCGTTTGGTCCGCATCATATTGATATTGATGTGTATCCGGACGGTATAGCTGTGGTGGAAATTGAATTTACTGAACCCATTTCCAACCTGCCGGATTATTGTGGCGAAGAACTCACAGGCCAACCGGCCTATTCCAATCTTCAAATGGCTTTGGCCCGGGAAAAAAGATTTTTAGAAGGAAAGGGAGATTAACGATAGCGGATTTGGGTGTCGATGCCCAAAACATCCATTTCAGTGAGTCTGTTCAGGTCCATTAATTGGGCCACACTCACATTTCTTTTTCTTGCGATACTCCACAAATCATCGCCGGGCTGTACTACATGGAAACGTGTGCCATTTGACAGGGTGAGTCCGTGTTTGGCGGGAAAAAGATCTACTTTGGTGAATTTTAGCTTTCCCGTTTCAAAATCAATTAATAGATCCGGATTAATAGGCTTTCCCAAAAAGCGAACTTCGAAATGCAGGTGAGCACCAAAGGATCTTCCGGTGTTTCCACCGAGGCCCAATTGCTCTCCGGATTGCACATAATCTCCGGATTTCACATGAAGTGCAGACAGGTGTGCGTAATATGTTTCAAGACCGTTGGGATGACGAATCACCACCAAATTTCCGTATGTATTGCTGTAACCTGAAAAGCGTACTTTTCCTTCGAAAGCGGCGCTCACTGCATCTCCTGTTTCTAAATCCAGGTCTATGCCATAGTGCATGCGTCTTCTTCTTGGTCCGAAACGACTGGTGACTCTTCCGGGCACAGGATGCTTGTAATCACAACCATCATCGAACGCAACCCATACATGAAATGTGTCCCTGGCGGAAAATTCCCATCCACCGTCGTAATGAATGGTGGCTGTATCCCAGGAATGATACCATTGCGTGGCGGGAAAAAACTCCATAGGAGAGGTAGATGGGCTGGTTCCGGTCCGTATTGGATCACCGGAAGCCCGAACAGCGCAGAGGCTGAACAAACTCATCCACACAAACAATATGTATGCTTGTTTTTTCACGAGGCACAAAAATAGAATATCCGGCGAGATTTAATAAGGGTGAATGTTGTGAAATTTATGTTAAAATTCGATTTAACATACCGAGGTCGCGCTATGACTAGGAAAATCGGACTTCTTTAAGCGCTTCTTTTCCAAGTTTTTCCAAAAAACGTTGCAGAATTTCTTCCCGATTGCTCCAAAGTTCTTGTCGAAGTGCTGCGGATTGAATTTTAATATAAAGTACGTTTCCCTGTAGTTTTACTTCTTGGGTACGCTCATAAATGAAAGGCCCTGCAATGTCTTTCCAACAGGTTTGCATGGTTTTTTCCCGCAATCCGGCCGCCAGGCGATATTGGCCAATCAGTTTTTCAATGGCTTCACCCAAGGTGTATTCGTTGGTAGAAGGCTTTTTATCTTTCATGATAAAAGAGTGGTTTCGTAAGGAATCGCCAAATAATCAAGCATCTGTGGAAGCCGGTTGGTATCTGTGTCTGTGATAAGAATTTGGCCGAGATTTTTTACCTGTAGAATAAGTTGGCTCACCCGATGAGGGTCTAGTTTATCGAAGATATCATCCAGCAAAAGAATAGGTGGGATACCGGTTTGTGCCTGAAGAAGAGACCATTCTGCTAATTTTAACGCAGCAAGAAAGGTTTTTTGCTGACCTTGCGAAGCGAACTTTTTCACCAACATGCCACTTAAGGAAAATTGAATATCGTCTCTGTGAGGACCGATGGTGCTGTATTTAAGAATGCGGTCTTTGGCAATGGCCGCCTGGGTTTGGGTGCGCCAGGTTCCTTCCGGCGCCGTGGCCACATAGGTGAGCTCCGGAATTTCTTTTTCCCCGGAAAGCTTAGCATAATGGCGAGAAAATAAGGGGAGAAATACCTTTAAAAACGCATTTCTTTGTTGTAAAATGCGCTCTGCAGGTCCTTCCAGTTGCAGGTCGTACACGTGCAAGGTCGATTCCTGCAGGGCATGATCTTCTACTTGTTTTAAAAGTGCATTGCGTTGCTGAATAAGTCGGTTGTATCGGAGCAGGTCTTCCAGATAGCTCGGCGCGTATTGACAAATCAGGGCGTCCATGAACTTTCTTCTTTCCTCGCTGCTGCCGTGAATAAGGTCTGCATCCTGTGGGGCAATCATGACCACCGGAAATTTACCGACATGCTCGGCCAATCTTTCGTATTCTTTTTTATTTCGTTTCAGCAGTTTTTTCTGCCCTTTTCTCACGGTACATTGGATGGTTTCCGTTTTCCCGTCTTTAAAAAACTGCCCTTCCAGCATGAAAAAAGGAATGTCTTGCTCGGGTCGGTCGCTTTTTCTGATGTTTTGGGTGTCTATGGCGGACAGATAGCTTTTGGCCAGACAAAGAGTGTACACCGCATCCAGAATATTCGTTTTTCCAAGCCCATTGGGCCCCGTGATGAGGTTTAAGCCCGGCCCAAATCGCAGCGACAGCGATTCCCAGTTGCGAAATTGAAGCAGTTGAAGACTTTCTAAAAACACAGCGGCAAAGGTAAGCGTTTGTTTTGAGGTGAACCTTCTCTGGTGTAGCATTAAAACGTGAGGGAAAGTTTCTGCATTCCTTCTGAAAATTCAAATAAAAGTATATTTTTGCAAGCCAAATTTTTCTGGAACATGTCTGCTCAAGAACAACAACCTAATAAATTTCAACTCGACCAATTGCTGAATAACCCGGATTACCGGAAGAAACTCACTACGGGTATTCTGGTTGTATTGGTGGCAGTTACTGGATTTTTCCTATATCGTCAGTATGTGATGATTCCTCAGGAAAAAGAAGGATTTTCCCGCATGTACAAAGCGGAATTTTATTTTGCCCAGGATAGTCTGCAACTGGCTTTAGATGGTCGCCCCGGTGAATTCGATGGCTTTTTAACCATTGCTGATGAATTCGGTGGAAAACCAGGAAGCCTGGCACATTTGTACGCAGGCTTATGTTATTTGAATCTTGGACAGTTCCAGGAAGCCATTCCACATTTTGAATCCTATGATGGAGACGACATGATTTTGGCACCGTCTGCCATTGGTAATATTGGCGATTGTTATTTGGAACTAGGTAATGCCGAAGAGGCGGTGGTGTATTATGAAAAAGCCGCGGGAATGAATGCCAATATGATGACCTCTCCCAGGTTTTTGAATAAAGCGGCCATGGTACAATACGAAATGCTGAATAACAAAGAGCGTGCGCTTAAATTGTATCAAAAACTCGCGCAAGAGTACTATTTTACCGCAGAAGGCAGAAATGCTGAGCGGATGGTCGCTATGATTGAGCAGGAATTGGCCGAGTAATTATGTCCAGCCAGGCTAAAAATTTATCCGATACTTCACTTTTTGGCGCCCGGCCCATTTCATCCCGAAAGGTGGCTGTGGTTTTTGCCAGTTGGAATCTAGAAGTTACGTATGCCCTTCGGGACGGAGCGCTTGATGCGTTGAGCGCCTACGGAATTCGCAAAGAAGATCAACTTTTAGTAGAAGTACCAGGTACGTTTGAGTTGCCCATGGCAGCCCAAATGGCCATTAAAGCAGGCGCGGAAGGCGTTATTTGTATTGGCTGCGTAGTGCGTGGAGAAACGCCGCATTTCGATTATATCTGCCAAGGCGTTACGCAAGGTGTCATGCAAGTGGGTCTCACTACCGGTAAGCCCGTTATTTTTGGTGTACTTACGGTAAATGACCAACAGCAGGCTTTAGATCGTGCCGGAGGAAAGCATGGTAATAAAGGAACAGAAGCGGCGGTTACGCTCATCAAAATGCTTCAGAACGCAGATGCTCTATCTGTTTAGTTCGGCGATTCGTTCATATTTGACGATTTTTTTTTCAGTTTTTCGCGTAAGATTTCATTTATTTTCTGGCGTTTTCTTAAATGGTAGCAGGCAATTTTTTTTGCTTGCACAAGCGTTAGCAATGCATTAGCTTTTGATGGGCGGAGGTACATTGCCTAAACTAAACTATTATTAAAATTAAGTTTACTGAATTTAGCTGAGGCAGGCATTTGTTATTATGCGCTTCCTTTTCGAAATTTATAGGGTGATTGTGATGGTTATCTATTTCGATTACGCTATCATGTTTTATTCGATTGGTAAACTACGTTGGGGCACAAGTGAGTGCCCTTCCGTAGTTTTAATGTGTAAGGGCTTGGGAATCCATTTCATCCAAAGTTCTGTTCCTGCTCTTGGGCTGGCAGAGTGGGGGCATATCTCGGCTTCCATGAGCGTAAGAAATGGTTCTAATTCTGATTGATAGAGATGCCGGTTTCCGCCAAAAGGTGGGCCAGGAAAAGGGAATGTTCTTTCGAACCAGAGGCCTTGAAGTTCGCCCTCCGGCAAAAGAATTCGCTGCATGGTGGCTGCATACGCCTGTCTTTGTTCAGGTGGAATAGCGCAATAAAAAGTTTGTTCTACAATGAGTCGCCATTTGGACTCGCGTAATTCAAAGAAATCCTGGATTAAATACTGATGGGCAGGAAAATCCGGATGATGGGAAAGGAAAGATTTTCGCGCGGTGGGGCTCACATCTATCACGTAAACATGCTTGAACCCATGTGAGAACCAATAAGCAGGATCAGGACTTTCGCCTGCTCCGGGGAAAAGAATGGACCAGTTCCTGGCTTCGGGCGGAAGATGTTGCATCAAGTGAACCAATGGTGGCGATGGCTGATGCAGATTCCAGCCTGTATCCCCCTGCAAATAACGTTCTTCCCAATTCATATCTTCATTTATGATAAAAAAAAAGCGACCCTCTTTCGAAGGTCGCTACAAAAATGGAAATAATAATTAGGAAGCAGATACAGTGGAAGAGAGGTTCAAATCGAACTCAATCTGGTCATTGATCATTTTGTCACCTAAGCTCTTGAAGAATTTACCTGAACCATAACGGATATCCCACTCCGTACGGTCGATTGTAAATTTAGCTACGGCTGTAGCCAAATCTTTGGTAATGTTTACGTTAGCCGGGAAGGTGATGCTTTTAGCTACGCCTTTGATGGTAAGGTTACCAGTGATGGTGTAGTTATTTCCATCGGCATCGGCAGCAGCTAATTTTTCAGCTTTGGTAATTTCAAAGGTAGCGGTTGGGAATTTAGCTACATCGAAAAAGTCTTCGCTTTTCAAGTGACCCAAAAGATTACCATTGGCTTTGGCATCGGTCAAATCCAGATTGGTCATGCCATTCATATTGATGGTAAAGCTACCACCAGCTAAATCACCTTTTACGGTTTTCAGGGTTCCATTGGATACCTGGATGGTTCCATTGTGGGAATCACCAGTAACTTTAGAGCCTTTCCAGCCCAAAACGGTTTTTACGGTGTCTACTTGAAAATTGGCGTCAGCCATTACAGAATCAACGGCTACTGCATCTCCAGCGGCAACTGCATCGCCTTTTGGTCCGCAAGCTGTAAAGCTTAAAGTGGTTACTGCAGCAGCAGCGAGAAAGAAATGTTTCGTGTTCATGGTTTATCAAATTGAATTTAAGATTGCAAAGCTAAACTTTACCAACGCATCGGCACCTCCATTAACAGAATTTTAGAATCTGTTAAGGCATTCAGTTCCAAAGTCCCGTTTTCCAGTGTTGAAAAACCGGCTCCGTCTCTGGATGTGAGTTTGAGTTGGTTGGCGGAAACTGTTCCGTCGATGATGAAAACATACAAACCTGAATTTGGTTTATACAAGGGATAAGAAATACTTTTGGATGCGTCCAAATCTATCCTGGAAAACCAGGCATTCTGGTGAATTTCCAGCGCGCCACTACCCATAGGGCCTACGATGAGCTGAAACGCATTTTTCCTTTGTTCCGGACCAAAAAATCTTTGATCATATCTGGGCTTTACCCCTTTTGCTGCCGGAAAAACCCAAATTTGAAGCAAGTTGACTTCTTCGGTAGGGGAGTGGTTGTATTCTGAATGTAGAACACCCGTTCCGGCTGACATTACCTGGACATCTCCGGCGCGAATCACACCATGCCCGCCGGTATTGTCTTTGTGTTCCAAGGCACCTTTGAGTGGAATGGTGATGATTTCCATGTTGTCGTGCGGATGTGTTCCAAAGCCGCGTCCACCGGCTACGATATCGTCATTGAGTACACGAAGTGCACCGAAGTGAATGCGTTGCGGATCCATATAGCCCGCAAAACTGAAAGTATGTTTGGCTTTTAGCCATCCGTGATCGGCAGAACCACGGGTTTCCGCGCGATGCAGAACAATGCTGTCCATCTTTTCTTGTTTTTTAGGTGAGGTGTTTTGAGACCACGATGCGGTTCCATTCCATATGAAAGCGCAAAGAATAAAAACACGGTATTTCATGATGCAAAATTCGGGGGAATTCGCACCCTCACCAAGGCAAAAATCAGGTCTTAATGGTATTTTTCACGGATAAAGGCCCTTCGCTTCTGAAAACTAATGCCTTTATGGGCTTTAAAAATCCGGTTGAAATGGGCAGGATCGTCGAATCCAAGGGCGTAGCCCACTTCTTTGGCCGATAACTCCGACCATACGGCCAATCGCTCCGCTTCCAGTATGATTCTGTTGATAATTAGATTCTTGGCAGAAGTTTGAAGCTCAGCTTTTACTACGTCGTTCAGATAATTAGGCGTAATATGCAGGAGTTTTGCATATTCCGATACCTTATGGATTTGTCTGAAATTTTTTTCAATCAATTGTTTAAACTGAGTGACTATTTTAGATGCTCCGTGCCATTGCGATGGATCATGTTGTGCGGATGCAGGCGGCAGGGCTTCTCGTCCATGAAGCAGGAAAAGCCGAAGCCAAGCGGCTACAAAATCCATTTGAAAGGCGCTTTTGTCTGCATTCCAATGGGTTTGCATGGATTCCAGACATCTTTTGAGCTCTTTCACCATCTCTGATGAAAGGGATAGCGGCGGGACAATATCACAAGCAAAAAAAACGCCTAAACCATCTAAAAATGAGGCGGTAATGCCGTGATCGTGTAAAAATTTGGGCGAAAATAAAATGACCCAACCTTTGGGAGGAGCCGTAAATTGAAAATGATGCACTTGTTCTGGACTGATGAAAACCAGAACGGGTGCTTCTATTTCAAATCCTTGAAAATCAAGCGAGTGTAATCCGCGGCCTTCTTCCATCAAAACCACCGTATAATAACTATGGCGATGAGGAATTTCAGGCCGGTTTCCATGATTGGCCTCAATGTCTTCCATACGCTTTAAGGCGAAGTCGATGAACTCGTTGGTGCCTTGTTTGACCAATTCCAGCCTTGGTATCGGATGCACGGATGTGGGCATATATCGGAATCACGTTTTCATTACAATGATAAGGTTATCTCAAGTATCTTTGAAAAAATAATTCACAAGATGACCATTAATCATTTCATGCAAACGCCTGCCATGCTGTTTTTGACCATGGTTCCGGGATTGATGCTGGCCATAGCCTTTTTACAATCCGGTTGGGACAAAGTGGTGCAGCGGCAGGGAAATCTAGACTGGTTTAAAGGACATTTCGCCAAAACCATCTTAGGGAAATGGCCTGGTGGGGCATTAACATATCTGACAATCATGGAATTGGCTGCGGGAATTTTGTTTCCCTTATGTTGGATCTTTTATTTCCTTTTTCCCGATGCGCTGCCATTGAGCTTTACTTTGTGGAGTTTTTTCAACGGCCTTACTTTGGTCAGTCTTTTCCTGGGTCAGCGCCTGGCGGGTGATTATCCGGGTGCTGCGAACCTGAACGGATACACGATGGTGTATGTGGCCGCAGGCGTATTGAAAGCGATGCTTTTCCTTGCGTAATTTTGTTACTCAAAGAAACTTCTGAATTCTTCCTGAATCACCGGATTTACAATGACGGCGATGAGGATGGAAATAACCAAGCCAATCAATGCATTTGAAATATCATTGAAAATCAGTCGGAAAGCCTGTGTTGTTTTCTTTTTAACCGAATAATGTCTGGAAACTGCAATGGCCAGCTCTCTTCCCCCAAGAAGTCCTAAAAATACCCAGGTGGTGCTCATCGGAATTTTTGAAATAGCTAAAAAGATGATGAGGATAGCGGAGTAAACTAAGTCTATGAGTGTGGCGGCCCGTACATCTTTGGTTTCTGATTTTTTGGTGATGATTTCCTGAATTTTGTCGCCACGCATATAAAATAAGATGCCCATTCCTACGGAAATATATCCGATAAAAATCAAGAATTCAGTTAAATTTAGGGCTCGTGGTAAAGTCACTGCGATGTTGGCGCCGTCTTGAGCGAGCCAAACAGCCCATAAGGTGCCGGATACCAGCCATTGGAAAATGTCCCAAATGGGGTGTGCTTTTCCTTTGGTGAGTTTGGAAATGGATTTAGAAAGTAAGAACCATAGCAAAAAAGCACTGGCAAAAGCAATAAAATAACCGGACGCACTTTTTCCCAGCATGTTAAAAATTCCACTGCTTTGGGTTGAGTAGGCGCTTAGGCAGAGGAAAGTGGTAGAAACCGGCATTCGAAACCGGGTCAGCAGCAGTAAAACAACGGGGGCTGCCAATTGTAAAAATTTAAATTCTTCCGGCGCTTTGGCAAATTCTGGTTCAGAGAGTCGTTGAAAGGAAACATCACCATGAAAAACAACCCAGGAGTAGGTCATTACGGCGATGAAAATTCCTGTAACAAAAAGCCAGAGGACCCACCATGGACGTTTGGCGTTGGAAGCCAGAAAGGTTCCGATGGTTTGAATGGAATCGTTGGCGATGGCGGCGTATCCGGCAAAGAAAAATCCCAGCCACATGGCTACCTGAGGCACTGGTGCAAAAGCAAATGCAGCCAAGAAAAACATGGCCAGAATGAGGAAAAACTTCCTTTCCTTGAACATAAAAAGTCGCATGGCCCTGTACCGAATCGGGGCAACCAAACTATCTTTTTTCTGCTTTACCATGAGGTGTTGGTCTTTGCTTTTAGCGTCTTTGTGATAACGAATGTACTTCGGTAAATATAATCTCAGATGAAGTCAAAAATAAACTTCATGATTTGGTAATATCTGTTTTGTTAGATGAACGCTTTCTCAGGAATACCAATAGTAAAGCGGGCAACAAAAATAAATCGCAAATCAGCGCAAACAACAAGACGGCACTAATGAGTAAACCAATGAGTCTGGTGGCCTGAAAGTCGGATAAGCCCAAAATTAAAAAGCCTACACAAAGGATAACGGAAGTAAAAATGATGCCTTTCCCTGCACTTAACAGGGTGGTACGAATGGCCAGCAGCATGTCATCGGTTTCTTTCAGCACCAATTTTAGTTTTCCCAGGAAATGAATGGTGTCATCCACGGCGATACCAAATGCAATGGTAAATAAAATGGCGGTCGAGATTTTCAGAGAAATGCCAAAATAACCCATAATTGCGGCTAAGAAAAGCATCGGTAAAAAGTTTGGAATCATAGAAATGATGACCATTTTCCAACTTTTGAATTGAATGCCGATAATTCCGATAATCACCACAAAGGCAATGATGAGTCCAATGCCAATGTTCAGGGCGAGGTTTCGGTTGTTTTTATCGATGAGTTCTGCCGTGCCGGTGATATGTACTTTTAGTTTTTGGCCATCCATTTGCTCTGCCATGGCGCTTGTAAGACCTTGTCTCATTTCATGTGCCCTGGCGGAACCAATGTCTGGCATAATGGCCCTGAACCGTCCCCACTTTCGGTCGGGCGTCATAAAATTGTTCAACAAAGAATCCGGGGCATATCGGTCGATTTCCCGGACCATTCTTTTCAGCTTCTGATCGGACGCGGGCAATGCAAAAGCTGCGGAGTCGCCTCCGGCCATGCTGCGTGCCACCGTTTTTACCAGGGTCAAAGGAGATACGGAAAAGGGAATTTGGTACACGGAATCTACCAAATAAGCGAGTTTATCCTGTTCTCTTAAAAGATCTGGATCCAGGATAGAGGCATCTGGTTGAACGACTTCAAGGGCAAATTCAACCGGGCGGGTTCCGGCGAAATGCTCTGAAAAGAAGTTGAAATCTTGTTTGAGAGGATTATCATCGCGAAGGTCTTCCAACAGAAAGGTGTTTTCGCGGATTAAGAATGCACCGCCCACACAAACGATGGAAAAGACCAAAGATGTCCATAGAATGGCTTTGGTTCTGTGAATAACAAATAGATATAATTTATTTAACCATTGGTGCCAACCCTGATTGGGCGATTGGGGTCTTGGCTTCATGGGCGCCAGAAAAAGCATGGCAGGCAGTAGAAGCATGGAAATGAAAAACCCGAGCATTACGCCCATAGCCGAATAAATGCCGAAATCGTCGATGGGAACAATGCCTGTGGTGGCCAGGGAGATGAATCCAACAAACGTGGTGAGCGAAGTGAAAAATGCCGGCAAACCCACCTGTTTAAGGGACATGGAAAGGGCGGTTCGCTTACATTGAACTTTGGGTAAAAGGTCTAAAAATTTGGTTTGCACATGAATGGACACACTCAAACCTACCACCACCAAAATGGTTGGAATTACGTTGGCCAGGACATCCATTTCCTTACCCGTTATTTCCATGATGGAAGTGATAAACAGCACCGTAATGCCCACAGAGACCAATGGAATGACCACGCCCCAGAAAGATCGGTAAATCAGAATCAATACGACTATAATCAACGTGAAAGCAAGTGCGAGGAAGATAATGAGTTCAGATTTGATGACATCCACATAATAGCTTTGACCCACGCAACGTCCGGCGGCATGGCTTTCCTTGAACGAAAATTGAGATAACACTTTCCGAACCTGATCGGTCAGTGGTTGGCATTTATCGTCGCCAATATAAGGTGTGTGGTTTACGATGAGCGACAAGCATTTTCCGTCCCGGCTCACCATTTGGTTCATTAGTTCTGGTGCTTTCAGCACACGCATAGAATCAATGGCGCGATAATGAATAGAATCCGGACGAAAATAAGGAAGAGTAATGGGCGTTCCTAGCAAAGGATCCCGAAGAAATTCAATCATTTCCGTAGGACTCACCACATTCACCACTTCGGGAAGCGCGCGTAAGCTATCGGTGAGTTGGCGTACTTCCTTGAGGAAATTCGGGTTGAACACGGTGGTGGGCGATTGAACACCTACCAGAATAAAATCATTGTCTGACCCGAATTTTTCTCTGAAATCGAGGAAAAAATGTGTTTCAGGATCATCTTTCGGGAAAAAGGACTCAAAATCGTAATCAAAACCAAGTTTCAATGTTCTCCATCCTGCAACCATCACTAAAATAAAAGTGATGAGCAAGGTTATAATGGCACGATTTCGATTCATAATTAAGGACAAAGGTTAAGATTATTCTCTAATGGTGCCTTCTGAATGTAAGATTTTTGGCGGGTATGCTGTGAAATCGCGGACCATGTAGATTTATTTATTTGATTTCCAAAGAATTTTCCTTTAGAAATCTGGCTTTAAGTTCAGGTAAATTTCTGATTCCACCGCTAATCCAGTGAATCAAAACTTCGCGTTGGTCTTTGTCGGATAGTTCCCAACCCGGGGATTGTCGGAGCTGACCATTTAACTGATGAATGGCGATGGCTGCCGATACAGAAATATTCAGGCTTTCTGTGAATCCATACATGGGAATATGTACAAATCCATCGGCCATGGACATGGCTTCTTCGCTCAATCCGGTTTGTTCCGTTCCCATGATGAGTGCCACGGGTTTTTCCGGAGAAATGGTGAGTTGGTCCAAGGTGACGGATCGATGGTGTGGGGTAGTGGCCCACAGCGTATATCCTTTAGCTTTAATTTGAGCCAGGGCTTCTGTGGTACTTTCGGGATATTTAAACACCCGGAGCCATCTGGTGGCGCCCAAAGAAATATCCGGCACCGATTTGAAACGATAGCCGTTTTCAATCACATGGACATCCTGCAGGCCGAAGCAGTCGCAGGTTCTTAGTACAGCTGAGGCATTGTGGGGTTGGTAAATATTTTCCAATACCACCGTAAGCGCATTGGTCCGAAGACGCAATTTTTCCGCCATAACGGCTTTGCGTTCCGGACCAATGTACCTAAGGAGCCATGCTAACCATGCTTCCGAAGCAAAAAGCTCAGGAGAGTGGGTAGCCATGAATGTTAGTCTAAGATTTCTCTTCCGGAGAAGAAAAAGGCACCTTCGATGGCGGCATTTTCGTCGCTGTCGGAGCCGTGAATAGCGTTGGCAGCGATGGATTGCGCGTATTTTCTGCGAATGGTTCCTTCTTCTGCTTTAGATGGGTCGGTGGCGCCAATCACTTGACGGAAGCTGGCTACCGCATCAGATTTTTCCAAAATGGCCGCTACAATAGGACCGGAAGACATATAATCTACCAATTCTCCGTAGAAAGGACGCTCTTTGTGTACTTCATAAAATTTTCCGGCTTCTTCTCGTGAAAGACGCGTATATTTCATGGCTACGATCGAAAAGCCTGCTTTTTGGATATCCGCCAAAATGTTACCGATATGTCCGTTTTGAACTGCATCGGGTTTGATCATTGTAAAAGTTCGTTTACCGCTCATGGTTTTCATACATTTGGCGGCGAAATTAATAAATCCATGCTACAACTCTCTGCTGAAAGCCTGCTAAATTTCAAATCCATCGTTTTAGTATGTCATGCCCAACCGGATGGCGACGCCATGGGATCCATGCTGGGTTTGGCGCACGTACTGGCCGAGGCAGGAAAACACGTGGTGTGTATTGCGCCGGATAGTCCTCCGTTTTTTCTTGATTTTTTGCCGGGAAACCGTCAGGTCATTTTGGCCGATATGCAACTTTCTAAAGCCATGGCGGCCCTGGATCAGGCCGATTTGGTGATTGCACTGGATCATGGACACCCCGGCCGAACCGGCGACGCATTGTCTGCCTGGTTTTTGCAACAGAAAAATACACCTGTTTGGGTGGTAGACCACCATCCGGATCCATGGGACGGATATCAGGCTTATTTTCATACCATAGCCGCTTCTTCTACGTCTGAATTGGTAGTTTCTGCTTTACATGATTTGCCATTGACCCAGGATGCTGCCACTTGTTTTATGACCGGGTTGGTCACCGATACGGGCGGATTTCGTCATGCGATTTTTCCCCAAACTTTTCCTGTGGCCGCAGCACTGCAAGCGGCTGGCGCTCCCTATCAGGAAGTGATGCATTTTGTATTCGACCAACAATCTCCGGAACGACTTCAACTGCTGGGATATGTCCTTTCAGAAAAACTGACCTGGGTCGCCCGGGGAAAAATTGCCCTTATGGATTTGAGTTATGATGAACTTCAGCGTTTTCATTCCAGAAAGGGCGATACAGAAGGCATGGTCAATTATCCTTTATCCGTAAAAGGCGCTGAAATTGCCATTATGCTAACGGAGCGAGACAAAGGTACCACAAGAATTTCTTTCCGTTCCAAAGGAAACATTCCTGTGAATCAGTTTGCCGCCCGTTTTTTTGAAGGTGGGGGACACTTAAATGCAGCCGGCGGACGTTATCCCGGGAATATGCAGGAAACCCTGGCCTATATGCATTCCTGTTTATCTCAATTTTTTTCTACATGGTTTGTTTCCTGAAACTTAGAAAAGTTTTGCTTGGGCTTGGGATAAGCGCTGGATGTCTGGCGGCTTGTTCCTCTCCACCGCCACCACCACCAAAACCCCTTAAGGTGGATCAGGACAAATTGGAGGAAGAATTGGTGCAGTTAAATCGTTTGCATGCTCTGGAAGAAGGCTGGAAAATCAGACGCTATATTCACCGCCAGGGCTGGGACATGACGCCAACGGGCACCGGCGTGTATATTAATTGGATTTCACCGCCCAATAAGGGTCGGAAGCCCCAAACCAATGATGAAGTGCTCATCGATTTTGAAATTTTTTTGCTGGAAGGCACTTCTTGTTACTCTTCTTTTGAATCTGGTCCTGAGTGGTTTCGTGTAGACCATGATCAAGTGGAAAGTGGCATGCATGAAGCCATAAAATTTTTATCCGAAGGCGACCATGTGGTTATTATTATACCATCCCATCGGGCTTTCGGATTGGCTGGAGACATGGAAAAAATTCCGGGAAACACCCCGGTACTCTATCATCTTGAACTTTTACGCATACAATCCCAATAACCATGAAAAGAAATGGTCTTGTTGTTTTTTGGGGCGCGATGCTGCTCCTGTTTCAAGGTTGCGGAGATCCAAACTGGAGGAAATTTTATGAGGTCGCACCCGGATTTGGATTTCAGTACATCAATAAAGCGCCAATTCGAGCGGAGGATAGTTTAGTGTGGTGGAACCTCAGTTTTAGGTTTACCGATGTGAATGATAGTCTTTTGGCAGAAAGCGATTTGGCCATGGAAATTACACCCATTGGGCAAGCCCCGGGACCTTACGATTTGCGGCAGGTCCTGCAACATGCCGTCGCCGGCGATTCCCTCGTGGTACAAATGGATCAGCGCGCGTTGGCTGTCCAGCCCTTTGCATCTGCTTTGCAGGAAATTACGTGGAGGCCAGACAGCCTGTTGCGTTTGCATATGCGGGTTGAATCTGCTTTAAACGAGGCGGATTGGGAAGAAAAGTCTGTAAGAGAAAAAGCCATGTCGCACCGACAGGCCATGGATGCCTTCATTTGGATGGTAAAGTCCAATGAACAATGGGGGCCACAACGCCATGTGCCCATCACCACCTTCCACAAAATCATCGAAGAAGGAAAAGGCAGAGCGGCCAGGGTCGGCGAGTCCGTGGTGATTCATTTGTCCCTGGTGACCAGTTACGGATTGGAGTTGGTGAACACTCAGGGTCAATTTCCCATTCCAGTTACCATCATGGGAGGCGACGTGCCCATTGGCGTCGATGTGGCGTTGGCCGGAATGAAAGTGGGGTCGGAGCATCTGCTTTACGTGCCATTTACCGAAAATACGGGCAGCAAATTGTTTGGCAATCGCATTCAAACGTATGATAATCTTCGGGTTCAGCTTACTTTGGTAGATATAGTGACCCCGGAATAAGCATGTAATAATGAAGTTGACTTTTCCACGAATTGTGTTTATGGGCACCCCGGCGTTTGCGGTGCCAAGTTTAAAAGCATTGTGTGCAGCAGGTTATCCTGTTGTGGGCGTGGTAACGGCGCCAACCCGGGCTTCGGGGCGGGGATTAAAGCCACAACCTTCCGCGGTGGCCTTGGCTGCCATGGAGTTAGGTTTACCGGTTTTGCAACCCGAAAAACTGAAAGATCCAGCGTTTTTAGAAGAATATGCTGCATGGAAGCCAGATTTGAATATTGTGGTGGCTTTTCGGATGTTGCCCAGAGAGGTTTGGGCCTTACCCGCCTTGGGAACTTTTAACCTTCACGGTTCATTGTTACCCCAATATCGCGGCGCAGCACCGATTCAATGGGCCGTCATGAATGGCGAAACCGAAACCGGACTCACCACCTTTTTAATCGATGAGGCCATAGATACCGGACAAATTCTTTTACAAGAAAAACTTCCGATAGGTCATGACGAAACGGCCGGTGCATTGCACGACCGGATGATGGAAATGGGGGCAGATTTGGTCGTAAAAACGGTCGCCGGACTGGTGTCGAAGAGCATAAGTTTAATTGATCAGTCTCATATTATTGAAAATCAGGGACTCATTTTGAAAATGGCGCCCAAGATCCACAAAGAAGATGGTCGACTTTGGCCCACCAAACCAGGCTTGTCTTTGATGAATCAGGTACGTGGATTAAATCCTTTTCCCGGTGCATATATAAGATTATTAGATGGTTATGGCGAAGTGTTTGATTTGAAAGTATGGGAAGTTCGTTGGATTCCCGGAGCATCGTCCAAAACCAGCGTAGCCTTGGGATTTGATGATCAGGGAAACTGGGGATTACATTTGCCGGACGGATTTCTGGCCTTTCTTGAAATTCAAGCGCCAGGACGTAAAAAACTGAAAATCAAAGACTTTTTATTGGGTGCGAAAATAGACGGCTGGCAAGTGTTGCTGGATGAGGGGTCTCATACCGGCTTAAACGGCTGAAAATCGGGAGTTTTTGGAGTTAATGGCCGGGATTTTCAACAAATGACCTGAGTTATTAACAAAATGGGGGTAAAGTGAGGGTAAACACTTGCATACGTTAAGGATGCGTTTAAATTTGTTATCGTAACACCAAAACCTGTTCATTAATTCCAAAACAACCATGAACAAAGCTGAACTCATCGATGAGATTGCTGCCGCCTCTGGTCTATCCAAAGCAGACAGCAAAAAAGCCCTTGACGCATTTGTAGATGCAACTACCAAGGCCCTGAAAAAAGGAGACCGTGTAGCCTTAGTAGGCTTCGGTTCCTGGAGCGTATCCGAGCGTGCAGCACGCACCGGACGCAATCCTCAAACAGGTAAGGAAATCAAAATCGCCGCCAAAAAAGTGGTGAAATTTAAATCAGGTGCTGAATTATCCGGCAATATCTGATTAGGTTAACCTAACCGTAGTGAGCCACCGACCTTCGGTGGCTTTTTTTTTACCATCACGGCGCTTTCACTACTTTTGCAAAAATAAATGTTATGGCCGAAGCTTCCACACCCGGTATTTTTGATCCCAACGGCCCGGCGCCTTTAGATGCCAATATATTTGGTTTACCTTATGCTCCGGCTGAATCGGAACTGGTGCTCATTCCCATGCCCTGGGATGTTACCGTTTCTTATGCCGATGGCACGTCCGACGGGCCGGAAGCCATTTTTGAGGCTTCTGCACAAGTCGATCTTTTTCTCCGAGACGTTCCCAAAGCCTGGAACAACCGGGTAGCCATGCTGCCGGTGCCTAAAAACTGGAGAAAAACCAACAAGAAATCGCGTAAACTCGCCAAACAGTATCTGGAAGCACTTTTGGCCGGTACGCCTGAAAAAGAACAACATACACTCAAAGACCTCAACGAAGTCTGTGCTACCATGAACCAATACGTGTTTCAGGAAGCACAAACCTGGTTAGATCAGGGCAAAGCGGTTGGTTTGGTTGGCGGCGATCATTCCACACCACTGGGTCTCATTCAGGCCATGGCTACCCGATATCCGTCCTTTTCGGTGTTACAATTCGATGCGCATTGCGATTTGAGGGAAGCTTACGAAGGATTTACGTATTCACATGCTTCCGTTTCCTATAATTTCATGCAACTTCCTCAAATAGACCGATTGGTTCAAGTGGGAATCCGTGATCTTTGCGACGAGGAACATCAGCGCATCGTAGATTCGAAGGGACGAATCCAGGTTTTTTTCGACGAAGACATTCAGGAAAATAAAGCCAAAGGTATTCATTGGCATGCCCAGATGGAGGCGATTCTTGCGCATTTAGGGCAGCATGTTTATGTTACTTTCGATATTGATGCGTTCGATCCGGCGCTCTGTCCGAATACCGGAACGCCGGTACCAGGCGGTTTGCAGTTTCAGGAAGCCATCATGTTGATAAAAGCCCTACGCGCTGCAGGAAAAACGATTATTGGCTTTGATCTGGTGGAAGTGGCGCCGGGAAAAGACGAGTGGGATGCCAACGTTGGAGCTCGCTTGCTGTTCCGTCTTAGTCAGGAACTCATTTTATCGCAACGCATCAAATCATCCAAACCTGCCAAACCCAAAACCGCGGTTCGCAAGCCAAAACCCTGACCCATTCCCCGATTTCACTATATTTGCGCGCTAAACTAGAATTGTCATGACGTCTAAAGGTCCTATTTCACAATTTATCACTCATCATTATCGTCACTTTAATGCAGCTGCCCTGGTGGACGCAGCCAAAGGGTACGAAACCCATTTACTGGAAGGCGGAAAAATGATGGTGACCCTCGCAGGTGCCATGAGTACCGCAGAACTTGGTATTTCATTGGCCGAAATGATTCGTCAGGATAAAGTGCAGATTATTTCTTGCACAGGCGCCAATCTGGAAGAAGACGTAATGAACCTGGTTGCTCATTCTCACTACAAAAGAGTGCCGCATTACCGCGATTTAAGTCCACAGGATGAGTGGGATTTATTGGAAAACGGCTACAATCGCGTTACAGATACTTGTATTCCCGAGGAAGAAGCATTTAGACGCATTCAAAAGCATATTGTGAAAATTTGGAAAGATGCAGAGGCCAAAGGCGAGCGTTATTTTCCACATGAATTCATGTTTAAACTGTTGCAAAGCAAAGTGATGGAGGCCGATTATGAAATTGACCCCAAACATTCATGGATGCTTGCTGCGGCAGAAAAAAACATCCCGATGATTGTTCCCGGATGGGAAGATTCTACCATGGGCAATATTTTCGCTTCTTATTGTATCAAAGGTGAGTTGAAGCCCCAAACCATGAAATCCGGCATTGAGTACATGACCTGGCTGGCCGATTGGTATAAAAAAGAATCTTCCGGTAAAGGCGTGGGATTTTTCCAAATCGGTGGCGGTATTGCCGGGGATTTCCCAATTTGCGTAGTGCCCATGATGTATCAGGATTTGGAGTGGCATGATGTACCTTTCTGGAGTTATTTCTGCCAAATTAGCGATTCAACTACTTCATACGGAAGTTATTCCGGTGCTGTACCCAATGAAAAAATTACCTGGGGTAAGCTGGATATTACCACACCTAAATTTATCGTAGAATCCGACGCGACCATTGTAGCGCCCTTAATTTTTGCCTACGTGTTGGGTTGGTAATTTTCACTCAATCAATTTTTAAACGGCAACAAGGAGATGTTCTTTGTTGCCGTTGTTGTTTAACGAAAACCGCACTTTGGTTTTTGAATGCGGCCATGGAACCCACGGACATATCAAGTAGTCTAAGCGTGAGAAAATGGGAGGAAAGCTGTTTTCCAATCTTTTATACCCACTTATGTTTTAACGCAGTTTTTGTGTGGCGCTACCAAAAGTTATTTTTTTAAAAGCCCTGGGAACGAAAAAATCTTATTTACCAACTTTTATCAGTTGCCAACCGACATGGAAATGTTGTCCGACATGTTTCATGGTTTCCCACTTGAGCTGACCTCATGATCCTTCAATGGCAAGCCAGACCTCTCGATTTGTCATGTGGATTCCGCCGGGGTTTTACAGTTTAACATTCGGATTAAACACCTTGCTTTTAAATCTTTTGGATAAAGATATGTCCGTTTTTAGCGCGGGCATGTCCACCGAAATGTGGAAAAGGATAAAATGATGTTGTTTAGAGTTATTTGTTTGATTTTTAAATGTTTATGTGTATGATTTTAAATACGAGCGGCTTTGTTGTGCAACTTGTGTGACATATGTTACACTTTTGTTCCGTCTTTGCGAGGTGTTTTTTATCAAAACCCTTTTTAAAGGGATAGGTTTTTATATTTTTGTACAAAATACATCCACATGGTTGTACAAGCCGACAAACAAAATTATTATCTCAAGCTTTCTGTAGTTGCAGATAAACTTGATTCAACGGTATCTCCGGAGCTGAAATCTGAAATTATTTTTCACAGTGGAAAAGGAGAGAAGAATTTGGTGATTGACTTGTCAGGTGTTAAATACATAGATTCAAGTGGATTATCTGCCATTCTGGTGGCCAATCGCCGATGCCAGGCGGCTCGTGGTGTTTTGGTAATCACCGGCGTAGAAGATGCTGTGCTAAAGCTCATTACCATATCTCAACTAGATACGGTGCTAAATATTATTCAAAATCCATCGGAAGTAGAAGATTTCATCTTGATGGACAACATTGAAAACGACCTCACACAAGAAGATGTCGAGTAAAAATTTACTAACTAAAACCAACATGAAACAAGCATTACGCCTTTCTTTAGGACTCGTTTTGTCTGCCACAGCCCTGACTGCTCAGGTTTGCTCACCGAATCCACCCGATGCCAACGCGCCACTTTTGGGTTTTAATCCCAATCCCATTCCAGAGGCCGTCGCAGGATCTAACTACAATCACCAAAACACCGTGGTGATTCCTGAGAAAGTAGACAACACCACCACACCGACTACCGGGGATTCATTGTCTCTTTGCGGCATTAAAATTCTGTCTGTGGCTTTTGATACGCTTACTTCTTACAACAGTACCATTCCTGCCAACCTCAACTTCACCTGGGAAGTTTGGCAAGGTTCTACTCAAGTAACGGCGGCGAATTCATCTTCCACGCCCATTAACATTACAGCTGGTAGTGGATTAGTACGTCTTTGTTTGCGTTTACAAAGCACCAACGTACCTAGCCCTGTGAATGCGCCATGCGATTCAGTGAGCTTTAAAGTACAGGTTCAAGGTCGTTTAGATGCCGGTTTCGGATGTAGCGATGTGCCTTCTTCCCTGGCGCCTCCTGTAGATTTCTTTATCAAATGGCCTATTTGTGCCACTGCTTCTATTGTGGAATTTACCAATCCAACGGCATTTGAATTGCTTCAAAACTTCCCCAATCCTGCCAACGGCGCTACACGTATTTCTTTTAACACGCCTAAAGCAGCTCCTGCCACCCTCGAAGTGCGCGATGTTATGGGACGTATGGTTACTCAGCAAACTTTGCAAGCCGGTTTCGGGGTAAATCACTTTGACGTGAACACCCAAAACTGGAGCGAAGGTGTTTATTTATACACCGTTACCGTAGAGGCACAATCTATTTCGGCTAAAATGTTGGTGAATCATTGACGATTCCCGAATGAGTTTTTAAAAAGCCCCGTTTTTCGGGGCTTTTTTATTTTAATTTGGTCTTATCTTATACGGATTGAATCAGCCTATGGATGCCCATTTTATACTCGCGCTCGATCAGGGAACCACCAGTTCCAGGGCGGCCATTTTTAATGCTGAAGGCGAAATGGTTTCCCTGGCCTCACGTCCCTTGCCATCCCAATTTCCTTCACCGGGTTGGGTGGAGCAGCAGCCGGAAGAAATTTGGAGTACGCAAATTGGCGCTGCTGCCGAAGCCATCCAACGCGCCCGCATCCGGCCGGAGCAAATTGCCGCCATAGGCATTGCCAACCAAAGAGAAACGGCCCTGATTTGGGATAGAAAAACAGGAAAAGCACTTACACCGGCCGTGGTTTGGCAAGACCGGAGAACACAAGAATTTTGCTTGACCTTACAATCGGAAGGTTGGGAGTCCAAAGTTCACCAAATCACAGGATTACGAATAGATCCTTATTTTTCCGCCACCAAATGGCAATGGCTGCTCCATTTTTATGGATTGTATCCGCGCGCCCAACAAGGAGAGTTATGCGCCGGCACCATTGATTCCTGGCTGGTTTGGAATTTGACCCGTGGACAGGTGCATGCCACCGATTGGACCAATGCCAGCCGCACTTTGCTCATGGATGTGGCCTCCGGCAAATGGTCGGCCAGCATGTGCGATTTAATGAATATTCCGGCCGTCCTTTTACCCGAAATTTTAGATTCCAATGCCTGTTTTGGCACCACCGATCCGGCCTTATTTGGCCGAGCCATTCCTATTTTTGGCGTCCTGGGCGATCAGCAAGCCGCATTGTTCGGACAAGGATGTTTCCAGCCCGGCGATACGAAAGCCACGTATGGTACAGGCTGTTTTATGATGATGACCACCGGAACCGAGCCATGCCATACCGGCGCACAATTAATCACCACACCCGCGTGGAAAATGAAAGACCATCCTGCCATGTATGCTTTGGAAGGCAGTATCTTTTCTTCCGGAGCCGTGGTACAGTGGTTGCGGGACGGACTTGGCATAATACCGCATGCCGCGGCCGTAGAAGGACTGGCCCGAACCGTTTCTTCCAGCGAAGGCGTGATGCTGATTCCCGCTTTTACCGGATTAGGCGCACCCCATTGGATTCCGGAGGCCCAAGCCGCCATCATTGGCATTACCCGCGGAACCACCTCCGCGCATA
This sequence comes from uncultured Candidatus Competibacteraceae bacterium, assembly GCA_964578885.1. Lineage (GTDB taxonomy): Bacteria > Bacteroidota > Bacteroidia > CAIKAF01 > CAIKAF01 > CAZRHR01. The sequence goes on from CAZOEO010000004.1 coordinate 118,917, forward strand.
TTGCCAGGGCCGCTTTGGAAAGTATGGCCTTGCAAGTATATGATGTAGTGGAAGCCTTTTCCGCTTCCGGGAACCGACCGCCCACCCAACTTTTTGCTGATGGAGGAGCTACGGCTAATCAACTTTTAATGCAACTACAAGCCGACATTCTTCAAATCCCCGTAAAGTTATCCCCCAATCCGGAAGCCACTGTACGAGGCGCTGCTTCCATGGCATGGGCCGGATATTCAGGCACCGCTTTTCCCATGACTACCGGTGAAGGAACCCTATTTACACCCGGAAAACCCGCCACCGCCCTATGTGATCAATGGAAAAACGCCATTCACAAATTTCGTCAACCATTTTAACCTCCAATTTATTAATTATATGGCCGTTACACTTTCCGCTGATCAGGCCGTTTCCGTCATTCAATCCGGACAACGCATTTTTGTACAAGGCAGTGCTGCCACGCCTTTGGTCCTTTTAAACGCATTGGCACGGCAGGCCCATCGATTGCAGCAAGTCGAAGTGGTTTGCATGAGTGTGTTGGGAGACATGGGCATCAACCATCCCGACTTCCGTGATGCCTTTTATTTTCGGGCCTTGTTTGTGTCCGCGCCCATCCGCGAAGCCGTGAACCAGGGTAGGGGAGACTATGTACCCGTATTTTTAAGTGAAGCACATTTGTTGTTTGAACGGAACATTCTACCATTAGATGTCGCTTTGATTCATGTTTCTCCGCCCGACCAGCATGGATTTTGCTCCCTGGGCACTTCGGTCGATGTGGCCCGCGCAGCCGTCAAATATGCCAAACACGTCATTGCCCAGGTGAATCCACACATGCCGCGAACCCATGGCGACGGGCTTATTCATCTTCGGGAAATCGACACCTTGGTGGACGTGGAAGTCCCCTTACCCGAAATAGATTATGCCCAAGATATTGGAAAAGTGGAAGCCGACATTGCGAAGCATGTGGCCGCTTTGATTCCGGATGGCGCGACCCTGCAAATGGGTATAGGCACCCTTCCGGATGCCGTGTTGGCGGCGTTGCATCACCATAAAGATTTAGGCGTGCACACTGAAATGCTGTCCAATGGCATCATTGACCTCATGGAAAAAGGCGTAATCAACAATGCCCGAAAGGCCAAACATCGGTTTCGCACCGCCACCAGTTTTGCATTGGGGAGCAGGCGCCTTTACGATTTTCTGGATGACAATCCCGCTTTTGTGTTTTTAAATGCAAGTTATATCAATGATCCACGGATTATTCGTACCAATCCCAGGGTCATGGCCATCAACAGCGCGTTGGAGATTGATTTAACCGGACAAGTTTGCGCCGATTCCATAGGAACCCGGCAATATTCCGGTGTAGGCGGGCAAATGGATTTCATGCGAGGTGCCGTGCAATCTGAGGGCGGCAAAGCCATTTTGGCCATGGCGTCGACGACATCCAGGGGCCAATCGAAGATTGTTCCCTTTTTGCGGGAAGGCGCGGGTGTTGTAACCACGCGGGCGCATGTCCACCATGTGGTTACAGAGCATGGCGCAGTAGATTTATTTGGAAAAAGCTTAAAGCAGCGGGCTTTGGCGCTTCGTGATCTGGCGGATGAGGCGCATCGGGAGGCCTTGGACAGGGCGATTTTTGAGCGGTTTTAAGGGGTGGGAGGGTATCACTAAGACGATTTCACAAGATGGGGTGGAGGACGACAAGCAATTTAAGAAATGATGAATAAGGCGTAAAAAGTAGGTGGGTGTATAATCTATAACATAAATGGCGTAATGGCATTGACAGCAATTGCTATAATAATGAATCAATCATCAATATCGAACATTAAAAAAATTAAATTGATTACAGCAGACATATTTATCAAACATTGGCTTGATTTTTCGCAGGCAATGACAAGCAGTGGTGATTGGCTAAATCATTGGCAATCTTCAACAGCTTGGAGCAATTATATTCTTGGAACAAAATGCAGCTCAAGTGACAAATCGCCTATTGGCGAATTTTTTCGCAAACATTTCGACACACTTCGTTACAGGACAGAGGATGGTCTTTTCGATTTAACCATGTCGTTAAGCGGTAATTTCACAGATATTCCAACACTTGACAGGGACTATAACTTCATTTCGTTTCAGCCAAAGTCAAAAGAGTATTATCCTGCTATTTATGACATTTTATTAGAGCATGAAAATGAGATTTATTACAGTTGGCATGAAGTAGCAAAACTCGGTTGCTTTAGAGGACGTTTAAAAGTATTAGTTACATACAACAGCGACAATTTGACTCAACAACAAATAGCAAATGAGTGTGAGATGATGGTTAAAACATTCTCAACAGTAATTAAACAAGGTAACTCAAACTTTTCTGACAATCCACAGACGGAATACTTACTATTGGTGGGTAGACAAGAGAAGGACGAGTTAGTTTGGTTTCATCAGACCTTTGATAGCGATGGCAACCAGGGAAAGTAAACCAGCCACCAACATTGGTTTTGCGTCAGGTGGTGTGACGTGCTTCTATTGACAATTATTTGTATAATTGAAGTGAGGCTCTGTGTATCAAGTGCAGCGCTAAAAAGCCCGCCCGAAAGCCAAGCGCCAAAACGCTCTCGGGCATTATAAAACGACATTTAAATAACGAAAATGAGTATAGAAAACATTAGACAATTCATAAAAGAAAAAGCGGAACAATTCGGTGCCAAGACAGATAACGAATTCAACAAACCTTATGTTGAACGAAACAATACCGGACAAGAAGCACTTAAAGACAATGGAGCTTACTTTGGATTTATCCATCCAGAAGAAGAAGCATCCGGACCTTTCCACGACTTTTCATTGACAATTTTTCCAAATGACCAAAATAAACCTTGGTTGGTATGTCTGGGAATTGGTTCCAGTGGATTCAAAAATGACTACGAACTTGCAACCTATCCAGGACTTAGAAGATTGTTTTCAAAGCTGACTGACGAACGAGGTTTTTGTAAATCTGACTTTTCAGACATAGAAACAAGTTTGCCAAAATCAATCACAGGAAGTCTGGACTTACAGCATATAAAAAACACGATTAAAACTTATACCAAAGTTTTACCGACATGCCAAATAGTTGACAACCCTGAAAGCGAAGAAGGAAAACAAATTATTGCAGCATTTGTAGCAGGTTATGCTAAGCTTAGGGATTGGCCTTCTAATAAAGACCACAGAAGAGCTGTTTCAGATGCTTTAGAGCCGTTTTTAAAGACAGAAACAACTGATGAAACAGAAGAAGTAAAAAATCTCTTAAACCAAAGAAAGTACATTGTACTTCAAGGACCTCCAGGAACTGGTAAAACAAGAACCGCAAAAAAAGTTTCTGAAAGAATGGGTGCAAAAACTTTCTTTACTCAATTTCACGCAGAGACAAGTTACTCCGATTTTATTTTTGGCATTCGTCCTGACACAGAAAACGAAGAACTGAGATACAAAGAAAATTTAGGTAGCTTCTCAGAGGCCTTAAAATATGCCATTGATCATGGCAATGAAAAAGTCATCTTAATCATTGACGAAATAAACAGGGCCAATCTTTCAAATGTATTGGGACCTATTTTTTACCTTTTTGAACATAAGATGGACGTTTCGAATGTTGAGATTGAAATTGCTCCTAACTTCAAACTAAAGCAGCTACCCAAGAACTTTTTTGTCATTGCCACTATGAACACAGCCGACAGGAGTTTGGCCGTTGTTGACTTTGCATTAAGAAGACGTTTTGCCTGGTACACTCTAAAGCCAAATGCCATAAAGTTGAAAGAGTTTTATAATGAAGACTTTAGTAGAATTCAGGAAATATTTGACTGGTACGCCTCGAGTACTGAATTGAATTTACAACCTGGTCAAGGCTACTTCATTGCTGACTCCGAAGACGAAATGAAAAATCGCATTCGCTATGAAATATTCCCTTTGATTAAAGAGTATTTGCAAGAAGGCCTTCTGCGAAATGCGAAAGAAGAGTTTAATAACTATTTTTCAACAAGAATAAATCTATCTCTTTTCGAATGACAAAACCATTAGATGTTTTTTGCGAAATTCCTTGCCTAACTGAACAATCAAAACAGTTAGGGGGAGTTGCTTTGCAAAAAAAGTGGTTCAAGGCTGCAGACAAAAGAATTATTGGTCAATACCTCCAGAAATTTATTGATTATAACTCTGAGCAATTTAAATTCCTAGGTGTTCAACCATATATAATTGGTTCAGACCAAAGCACAGCACTAGCATTCCGTTCTTCTGGTTTCATTGGCTCTATTCCTTTGAGAGCTTCTGACACTGGAAAACAAATCGGTGATTTTGTAGTTATGCCTAGGTTTACCGGGCGAGATAGATTCGAGGACTATATTCAAATTCTAAACCTACTTGGAACCGAAATTAGCCCAGAGGTAATGGACAGTTTACCGTTGGTGTCAGGTAAGAATTTCAGACCTCCTTTGTATCTAGAGGCTGTGAAATTTATATCAGCTCTTGAAAAATTGACAATGAGACCGTGGAGAAAGTTTGACAATCTTGAAAAACTATCAAGCCAGCCTATCGGTCAAATCAATTGGACAAAATATATAAACAACGAATTCAAAGTAGAAAAAAGAATAAAATTTCCGGCAAGAACAAATGTGTTGAGTGAGTTTCATACTGAATATTCGGAAATTAGATATGTTTTTGACATTTGTAAAAGTGAACTACTTTCAGCCAATACACCGCAGAGAATTAAGAACACTTTGCGAACAAAATTGAGTTTCCTTGACGAACGTTTATATCATCATAAACCAAAAGCAACCAATAATATCAAAATTCGATTTTCGGATAGTCCGACCGTGAAAGCCTGCAAAGAACAAGCCAATAAGATTTTAAACTTTAACCTTGTTGAAAGTACTGCGTGGCGGGTAGATTTTTCAGATGTCTTCGAGAAATTTATTCAACATATTTTCAAAGAAGCTGCAAAAGAGACAGGGGCACGACTTTATTCAAACTTTAAGTTTCATTCTAGGACATCGAAGCATTATTCCTGGGAAATCAAACATATTGAGCCGGACGCAATCTTTCAAAAAGGAAATGTATTGGTATTTATTGACGCCAAATACAAATCGAATTTATATAACAAGTTTGACCAAAGTGAAGTCCTTAAAGAAGACCATAGACACGACTTACATCAAATATTGGCCTACTCTTCATTCAGTAAGACCGATTTTAAATTCGGTTTTCTCTGTTACCCTTCAAATCAAATTGAATTAAAAACAATTCAATACAAAAACGGAATAAACGAAGCTACAAATACAATATTGATTTTGGGCGTTCCTTTAAGGAAAGACAGCATTAATGAGACAAAAAGGTTACTGACATTTGAGCTTAACGAAATTGAAAGAAGAACAACGAACCGCTAACAGCTAAGCATGCATGCGGTTCGCAGCGCCAGGTTTGGAAACTGCGTTGAATGAAACTGTTGCCCACACCTCCCTACGGATTTTACCATGTTGCAGGTGAGTTGTAACTGGACGTACTGGCCACCAAGTCATCTTCAGCCCATTATTTCACTACGGTTGGGTGTAAGTCGTTGGGATCACTTTCTATTTGGGTGGTTGCATTTAAAATGGGTAATTTAGACCTGAAAATGGCATAAAATCGAGTCCATAGATAAACTGCCGTGATAGTACATGACTATAATTCACCATAGCGACATGCAGCAAAACTCCATACGCATCAATAAATTTATTAGCGAAAGCGGTTTTTGTTCCAGGCGCGAGGCCGACCGTTTTATTGAAAGAGGGCTTGTATTCATCAACGGCCGCAAAGCCACTACGGGTGACCAGGTGAAAGCGGGTGACAGTGTTCGTGTGAATGGACAAAAACTAGAACCATTTCAAGGTGAGGATATGGTTTTCATTGCATTGAATAAACCAGTGGGTATCACATCCACCACCGAAGAAAATGTGCGCGATAACATTGTAGATTTTGTAAACCATAGCAAACGTATTTTTCCTATTGGTCGTTTGGATAAAGAATCGCAGGGACTCATCTTTTTGACCAATAATGGCGATTTGGTGAACAAGATTTTGCGGGCAGGAAACAACCACGAAAAGGAATATGTGGTTACGGTGAACAAGCCTTTAACCCCAGGTGTAATCACCGGCATGGCCAATGGCGTTCCCATACTGGGCGTTACGACCAAAAAGTGTAAGGTGGTTCAGGAGGGAGTCAATACGTTCAGAATTACTTTGGTACAAGGGCTAAACCGGCAGATTCGCAGGATGTGTGAGCATTTCGGATATGAGGTAACTAAATTGGAACGGGTTCGCATTATGAACATTGACTTGAAAGGCTTGCCGGTTGGCGATTGGAGAGATTTAACAGAAAGCGAAATGAAGGTCATTTACAGCATGCTGGAAGAATCATCCGGGGTCGTTGAGAAAAAAGCAAAGTCCAAACCGCCGGCTAAAAAAAGTAAACCCGCGATGCCCGGCACATCTGGCCCTAAAAAAAACACAAAAGGTCGTTCATCTACTTTTAACCGAAGCACCAAAGGAAAGCCGGCACGTAGATCGGGTAGGGGATGAGAACTGCTCCGAAAGGTTCCCGGACAAAAGTAAAAAAGACCCCAAAAGCGTTTTCTATACGTGGGAATCTTAAAATCTAAAATTAAGATCGTTAGGGGTGAATTTTTGATTTCATTGATGCATTTCGGTCAGGTGTCCCATACTTAGAGCAAAGGTATCCAAAGAAATCTCGTCGTAAACGGCTCATCGAAATTTAAAAAAGTAAGTCGAACTTTAATCAAGAAGGGGATAAAATCAAGACCAGATACAGAATCATAAAATAGGCGAAATAACAAGCATTTACCAGCCGGGATTTTATTTTTAGCCATTCACAATTGCTCATTTTTGGAGATTGGGTTTAATCTTGAGAAAAAAGATCTGTTGAAACTAGACGGATTACCTTATTTCAGACGAGTGATGCCCTCTTTTTCCAACTGATTTGAGAGTAGAATAACCCCATTTTTTCCTTTTCACCACACAAAAAAGCGGATGCATATCACACCCGCTTTTAAAATTCATTTGAAGCTCGTTGGTTAAGCCTTCATGCCAACAGCGTAATTCTCTTTGTCATACAGTCCGTTCTGCAATTTTTCCCGAACCTTAGCAAAAGCGTCTAAGGTATATTGCACATCCTCCAGCGTATGCACTGCCGTAGGAATCAAACGAAGGATGATGATGCCTTTCGGAACGACCGGATACATGACTACGGAACAAAATACCCCATAGTTTTCACGAAGATCCAACACCAGGTTAGATGCTTCTGCCGGTCCGCCGTTCAAATAGACGGGCGTAACGGGTGAATTGGTTTTTCCGATGTTGAAGCCCAAAGAGGTCAGTCCTTTTTGTAAAGCATGCACAATGGTCCAAAGTTTTTCTTTGAGTTCCGGACGGGTGCGCATCAGTTCTAACCGCTTTAAAGCCGTAATGACTAAGGGCATAGGTAAACTCTTGGCGAAAATCTGGGAGCGGGTGTTATACTTCAGGTATTGAATTACATCCGGATCGCCTGATACAAATGCACCAATGAGGGCAAAAGATTTGGCGAAAGTGCCGAAGTACACATCGATTTCGTCTTGCACGCCTTGTTCTTGTCCGGTGCCGCCTAATTTAGGACCCATGGTACCGATGCCGTGGGCGTCGTCGACCAACAAACGGAAACCGTATTTCTTTTTCAAGGCCACCACGCCGCGCAAATCGCCCTGGTCGCCAGCCATACCGAATACACCTTCGGTGATAACAAGGATGCCACCGCCGGTTTGTTGGGTCACGTGCTGAGCGTGTTGGAGTTGTTTTTCAAGGCTCTCCATATCATTGTGCTGATATACGAACCGTTTACCGGAATGCATACGCACACCATCGACCAAACAAGCATGAGATTCAGAGTCATACACCACCACATCATGTCGTCCAAGCAGTGCATCTACCACGCTCATCACGCCCTGGTAACCATAATTCAGGAGCATGCCGGCTTTCTTTTCTGTGAAATCCGCCAGTTCTTGTTCAAGTTTTTCATGATAATCGGACTCTCCGGTCATCATCCGCGCACCCATAGGGTAAGCCAAACCAAATTCTTTGGTGGCGGCTTCGTCTACGGCGCGAACTTCGGGGTGATTGGCAAGTCCCAAGTAGTTGTTCAATGACCAAACCAAAACCTCTTTTCCTCTGAAAGTCATTTTGTTAGCAATGGGGCCTTCCAGTTTTGGAAAAGCAAAATATCCATGTGCTACCTTGGCATACTGGCCAAGTGGACCGGGGTTTTTCCGGATTTTATCAAAAATATCCGCCATAGTTGTGGTTTCTTGGTTTACCTTCGCGCAAAGTTAGTATTAAGTGTTGCATCTGTTCATGACCTTTGAAAAAAACATGCGATTCACAATTTGGTTGCGCGCTTTGCGTTATTCATCGGTGAAATTACCAGGACATAACCATCGGCTTTCCATTATTTTGGTAATCGTTCTAATTCTGTCTTCCGGCTGTAACGATTATAACAGGGCATTGAAGGGCAGCGATTATGCGCTGAAAAGGGAAGTGGCCATGGAAATGTACCAGAAAAAGAAGTATGGTAAAGCCGTGACCTTGTTTGAGGAACTGTATACCGTAATGCGTTCAGGTCCTGGCGCAGAAGAAATTACATATTATTTTGCCCAATCTCATTTTGGCGCAGGAGATTATTTGCTGGCGAATTTTTATTTTGAGCTGTTTGTAAAAACCCATCTCCGGTCGCAATGGTACGAAGAGGCCTGGTTCATGTCGGGTTATGCTTTGTACAAGGCCGCCCCGGCTCCACATTTAGATCCATCCAGTACGCGCGATGCCATTCAGAAACTCCAACAATTTATCGATCGATTTTCAGATTCTCCCAAAGCTGCGGAAGCCACGGCGTTGATTGAGGAATTGCGAGGTCGTTTAGACATCAAGGCGTATCGGGGGGCACAATTGTATTTCGATCAGGGCTACTACCAGGCCGCTTCCAAAGCGTTTGAATATGCTTTAATGGAATTTCCGGATTCTCCGCGACGCTTTGAAATGCAATACAAAGTGGTTCGAGCATTGTTTTTATATGCGGAAAAAAGCATCAGAACAAAAAGAAAGGAGCGGTATGAGCAAGTCTTGGAAAAATATCGTAAATTCGCACCTCAATTGGCGGGCTCTGCTTTTGATGCCAAAACAAAAGAATTGTTTGATTTGGCTCAGGCACGCATCGCACAAATAAACCAGCAATCAGAGTAAAATGGCCAATATTCGTAAATCTTCTGCTGAAATTTCCACCATTACCAGGGACATTACACAACTGGATCGTCATACCGGCAATATTTATGAATCACTTTCTGTGATTAGTCGTCGTGCCAGCCAGGTGCAGGTAAAAATTAAAGAAGAAGTTCAACATAAGCTTCAGGATTTCGTAAGCCAAACCGACAATTTGGAGGAAGTGTTGGAGAACCGTGAGCAAATTGAGATTTCTCGTTTTTACGAAAAGCTTCCCAAGGCTCATTCTATTGCCTACCAGGAGTGGTTAGACAACCAGATTTATTTCCGTAACCCGGATACTGGCAAGGCTTCCGAGGGAGAAGAAAACGCATAATCAGTTCCCCATGCTTCGGGGAAAAAAAATTATTTTAGGCGTTTGTGGGTCTATTTCGGCCTACAAAACGCCTAATTTTTTACGTCTGCTCCTGCAGGAAGGTGCGCAGGTGCGGGTGGTGATAACGCCTTCCGCGGCGCAATTCGTTTCTCCTTTGGTGCTGGAAACGTTGTCCGGTCATCCGGTGGCCATGGGATGGACGGTAGAAGGAAACTCCAACCAATGGCATAACCATGTGGAATGGGGCTGCTGGGCCGATCTTTTCATCATTGCGCCAGCTTCCGCTCAGACTTTACACGATTTGGCGCACGGAGCGGCGCCACATTTTCTGTCCGGCGTTTATTTGTCGGCGCGTTGTCCGGTGATGATTGCTCCTGCCATGGATCACGACATGTATCGGCATGCTGCGGTAAAACGTAATTTGCGTCAGTTGGCCGAAGATGGTTGTGCCATCATTCCAGCCGCTTACGGCCCTTTGGCTTCTGGTTTGGTAGGAGAGGGTCGACTGCCTGAGCCACATGAACTACTGGCGAAAGTCGTGGATTTTTTTTCAGAAAAACCCGGGTTTTTGGCCGGGAAAACCATTCTGATTACCAGCGGTCCTACCCGTGAACCCATTGATCCTGTTCGCTTTATTTCCAATCATTCTTCCGGAAAAATGGGGGCGGCCCTTGCCGATGCGGCCAAAGCTCAGGGCGCTCATGTTATTTTTATCACCGGGCCAGCTCCCGTTCAACCTACCACGACACCAGATACCTATATTCAGGTAGAATCGGCGAAAGACATGTTAGGGGCCGTACTTTCGCATCAGGAAAAAGTAGATTGGTTCTTTTTCGCGGCGGCAGTGGCAGACAAGAGACCAGCAAACCCTGCTACAGAAAAATTGAAAAAAGGGGAAACCGGATTGGATGTGATTGAATTAACCGAAAATCCGGATATCCTGGCCACCGTTGGCCATCAAAGAAAAAAAGGCACCGTGGTGGTCGGTTTTGCCCTTGAAACGTCCAATGGTTTGGCGTATGCCAGGGAAAAATGCAACCGTAAAAAGGCCGATTTTATTTGTTTAAATCTTTATCAGCCGGAGAAAGGCACAGGTTTTGGTAGCGATACCAATGAAATTACGGTGGTAAGTTCGCAGGAAACATGGAATTTTCCACATGCTTCTAAAACCGACCTGGCCCATCAACTAATTGCTTTCGTTCATGCAAAACAACATTCTTAACATCCTTTTCGCCCTATTTCTGATGTTCAGCGGAGCCTTGTCTGCCCAGGAATTGCGTTGTAAAGTGGTGGTCAATTCCAATCAGATTGCACAGGTAGATCGTTCGGTGTTCGATGCTTTGCAAACCGGACTCACTGAATTCATGAATAATACCAAATGGACCGATGATGTCTATGAGGAGTTTGAAAAAATTGAATGTCAGATTTTTATCAATGTTACAGCGCAGGAAAAAGACAACGCCGACAAAGTCATTCCGGATCGGTATCGGGGTGCGATTACCATCATTGCCCAGCGTCGGATTTATAATTCCACTTACGACAGTCCATTACTCAATCACCTGGATGATGATTTTACCTTTCAATATATTCCATTTCAGCAACTTTTGTTCAGTGACAATGCTGCATTAAGCAATTTAACCTCCGTGTTTGCCTTTTATGCGTACATGATTATCGGTTTAGACATGGACACGTTTTCACCGGAAGGCGGAACCGAGATTTTGAACAAAGCCTTAAATGTGGTGAACAATGCGCAGACTATTGCCGATCGCGGTTGGCAGCCCACTCAGGGAAATTCCAATCGCTATTGGATGATCAATGACTACATGAATGCTGCATTTAAACCATTACGTTCCTTGATGTATACCTATCATCGGGAAGGATTTGACCAAATGGATCAGGATTTACCCAAAGCCAGGGCGAAGGCGTTGGAATCCCTGAAACAGCTTCAGGCCATTTGGAACCAGCGTCCCAACGCTTTTTTGTTGCAGTTGTTCTTTAATGCAAAGCGAAATGAAATCTTGGCATTGCTCAGAACCTCAGACCCTTCGGAAAAGGCGACCATGTTGCCTGTCTTGAAAAAAGTAGATCCTGCACAAAGTGCCAAGTACGACGATTTGGTGCGTTAGTTTCATGCTACCTTTGTCTCATGCTGCAGTGCCTAGACATCCGACATTTTGCCCTGATTGAATCCGCGACCCTTCATTTTGGACCAGGATTAAACATCATTACTGGTGAAACTGGAGCGGGAAAATCCATTTTATTAGGTGCCCTAGGGCTGGTCATGGGAAATCGCGCTGAAGGCGTCACCGTTTCTGATGAAAAATGCGTGATTGAGGCCCATTTCGATTTGAATCCGGACGTGTATACGCATCGGTTTGAGGGGATGGGATTGGTGTTTGAGCCGCTGACCATTTTGCGTCGTGAGATTTGGCCCAATGGGAAATCCAGGGCCTTTGTAAACGATTCGCCGGTAAGTCTGCTCCAGCTGAGGGAACTTACCCAAGAGTTGTTAGACATTCATGCCCAACATGAGCATTTACTGATACGTGCTCAGGATTTTCGACTGGAAGTTTTGGACGTGCTGGCCGAGAATCAAACCTTGTTACAGGCGTATGGTGAAATTTTCGACCGATGGAAATTGCACGTGAAAGAGCTGGAGAATCTGAAGCAAGCACAGGCTCATGCAGTACGCGAAAAAGACTTTATGGCCTTTCAATTGTCTGAATGGGAAGGTTTACAGTGGAAAGAGGGCGATTTGGCTCATTTGGAACAGCTGCAGAAAACCTTGGGGCATGCGGAGCAAATTCAGCAAGCCTTGCTTTCCGTTCTGTCTCTGATGGACGGAGAAGAGGGGGGAGGCGTGATGCAAATGCGGCGGATGGCTCAGGCTTTGGAAAAAATTTCCGGTTGGTTGCCAGATTTGGAAAAAGAAAAGGACCGACTCACTTCTATTTGGATTGAATTGCAGGATATTCAGTCTGAGCTACAAGGCTGGTTATCGCAAACCGAAGCTGATCCTCAGGCTTTGGCCGAGGTAGATGGTCGGCTGGATGCTTGGTATCAGTTTTCTCGGAAACATCAGATTCAGGGAGAAGAAGAAGCCTTTTTATTGGTGAAAAGTTGGGAAAATGCCCTTTCTTCAGACCAGCAAAACGAGGAAAGAATCGCGTGGTTAACCGAGGAATCCGACCGACTTTTTAAAGCTGCCTGGGAGAAAGCAGGGCAATTGTCTGACAAACGGCGTCTTGCTGCCACCAAGTTAACGGACGATCTATTGCCGATGCTTGCCCAGTTGGGAATGCAGGGCGCTCGGCTGGAAGTGCAACTTTCCGCCTCAGATCAGCTTGGTTCGCAAGGCATAGATAAAGTAGGTTTTTTATTTTCTGCCAATCCGGGAATGCCCTTAGGAGAAATTTCCAAAACTGCCTCTGGCGGTGAAGTTTCCCGGTTTATGTTGTGTTTAAAGCGATTGGTGGCGCATAAAAAACTATTCCCTACGCTTTTATTCGACGAGGTAGACACAGGGGTTAGTGGTCCGGTGGCGAGTAAAATGGGAGAGATTTTAGCCCTAATGGCTGAAAATGCACAGATTATTGTGATTTCACATTTGCCACAGGTGGCGGCAAAAGGTCATCAACACTTCATGGTTAAAAAAGAATTTAACCAAAATAAATCATTTACACGCATTTTAAAACTTGAGGAAACAGCCCGTATTGAGGAGATTGCCAGGCTGTTAAGTGGCGAAACCATCACCCCATCCGCCATAGAAAATGCTAAAACCCTGCTTGGAATACAAATAAATTAGTTTTCTTTGCAGAATAAACCCATTTACCGCATGAGCGGATTGTTAAAAGGAAAAAAAGGAATTATCACCGGCGCATTAGATGAAAATTCAATTGCGTGGCAGGTGGCTCTCAAGTGTAAGGCTGAGGGAGCTTCCATCGTATTGTCCAATGCACCCGTTGCTTTGCGCATGGGTAAAATCAATGAATTGGCTACACAAACCGATGCTATTGTAGTTGGCGCGGATGCTACTTTGACAGAAGATTGGGAAAAGTTGTTTCAAACTTCTATGGATCATTTTGGTGGTCCAGTAGATTTTGTGCTTCATTCCATCGGTATGTCTCCGAATGTTCGGAAAGGGAGGGCTTACACGGATTTGAATTATGATTGGTATTTAAAGAGTTTGGATATTTCGGCAGTGAGCTTTCACAAGATGTTGCAAACTGCCTACAAAATGGACGCGATGGCTGAATGGGGTTCAGTTTTAGGACTCTCCTATATTGCGGCGCAGCGGACTTTTCCAGATTATTCTGACATGGCTGAAGCAAAAGCCATTTTAGAAGGTATTGCCCGGAGCTTTGGTTATCATTATGGCGTGAAGAACAAAGTGAGGGTGAATACCATCAGTCAAAGCCCAACGAAAACAACCGCAGGTACAGGCGTGGGAGGCTTTGATGCCTTTTTCGATTATGCGAATCGCATGTCGCCCCTTGGAAATGCAGATGCTGCTGCTTGTGCCGATTACTGTATCAGTCTTTTCTCTGACTATACCCGCATGGTTACCATGCAAAACTTATATCATGATGGAGGATTTTCTTCCATGGGCATAAGTGCCGATTTAATGCAAAAAATGAATAATCAACAAAATCCATGAGACATTTATTATTGTCTGCTGCCGCAGGACTATTACTTTTCACCACTTCTTGCTCATCAGATCGCGAGGAATTTAAAGTGACATTTACTGTTACACAAGGAATTAAAAGAGATTCAAGTGCCGCCAATAAAGATTATTTAGTGGCTATTTCACATGCTACGTTTATGGATTCGGTTCGTGCAGCGGCGGGATCTCTTCAGTTTTCCCCTGAAGAAGTACGTGGATTTTTTATTGAGTACGCAGGCATTCAATCTGTGACGCCAGACACGGGTTTGTGGTTGGTTCGCAAATCCTTTTTGGAGATTTATCCAGAAAACACACAAAAGTTCTGGGTTGCTTTCAACGAAAAAATGCCTGGAGGATCAGGAGAGACCGGTACGCCAAATTTTTATCCTGAAGGGTTGGTCGACTCTGTAGTTTTGAATTTAAATCATTTGGATTTGAAACAGCCTGTGTTTGGGGATTCTGCTAAGTTTCTTATTAGAACGAATGTATCTAATCCTATTGCCACAGCAGGACTTTCTGGTGATTCTCTTTATTACCAATATCGTTTCGTTTTTGGTTGCTACATTCAGAGATAAATGAATGTTTGAATATTTGAATCGCCCCGTATTTATGGGGCGATTTTTTTGTTTTAAGGGATGATGTTGATTCGTTTTTAACCGATTATAATCGTTTATATCCGTTTAAATACCGATTTAGGTCGTGAAAAATGATTAGCTTGTAGCATGGGGCGGAGGAGTGGTGGACCCCGGGGGGATTTTTGTCAACCTGCTAAAAAAGAGTTACTTACATTATTTATCTCCTCTTTAATCCTTCCCTAACCAAACATTCCCTCCCATCCTTAATCCCGATCGTTTTAATTCTTCCGATGGTTTCCGCCTTCCTTTGGCTGGGGGTACCGCACATTTGGATGAGGAACAAGTTCGTTTTAGTGCACCACTGGCCTGCTTTAATTCATGAAAATGTTTGAATATCTGGTTTTTATGCGTCATGAAGTTACGTGGAAGTCTGATCCGTTTTTAACCGATTATAATCGTTTATATCCGTTTAAATACCGATTTAGGTCGTGAAAAATGATTAGCTTGTAGCATGGGGCGGAGGAGTGGTGGACCCCGGGGGGATTTTTGTCAACCTGCTAAAAAAGAGTTACTTACATTATTTATCTCCTCTTTAATCCTTCCCTAACCAAACATTCCCTCCCATCCTTAATCCCGATCGTTTTAATTCTTCCGATGGTTTCCGCCTTCCTTCGTTTGAGGTAACTTTCTCAAATCCCTCTTCACCCGTTCTCAAACTTG
Organism: uncultured Candidatus Competibacteraceae bacterium; assembly: GCA_964578885.1. Lineage (GTDB taxonomy): Bacteria > Bacteroidota > Bacteroidia > CAIKAF01 > CAIKAF01 > CAZRHR01. The sequence continues at coordinate 134,487 of CAZOEO010000004.1, forward strand.
CTCCATAGCATTTGAATGACCTTGTTGTTCACACCGACATGCATCCTGGATCCGATAGAATTTCTCTTTTTTTGATGAAACTTAAATTATTTTCTTAAACAAAATGTATACATTACTTAAGATTAGTTTCTTTTCAGAAGAATAGCCAACACCTCCTCAATTGTACTGCAAACACTTTTGTATCCTGTTGATAATCAATGACAATGAACTGTAATCCTCTTTGTGAGAAATCCAGGCAGACTATCACGCTCAATTGGGCTTGGCTTGGGTGCTGGTGTCTTGTTTTGATTGGATTGTTTGGCTGCAAGCAGCATGCAGATGGGAATGGGGCTTCAATAACCCAAACTGAGTCCGCGAAAACGATAGTTTCCGAACGAGAGTTGGAGGAATTACTTGATGCTGTTGGAAAACTTCAACCCCAAATATGGGTTAATGACCTCTCAAGAATGGTGGATTCTACCTTCATGAATCAGACCAATCTAAATCATACCGTTTCTACATCTGACTTTGAGGCGCTTAAAGTAGCATTACAGTCAAATAAAATCAGCTATGAATTGGCGGAAACCATTTTCCCCAATCTTCATGTAGCTGCACTGGATCCAGATTACCCGCAAGAAAGGAAAATACATATTCAGTTGTACTCCTTTGATAAAGAGAAATCTGATTTCAAGCACTTTGCCATTGCGATTGGCCAGGATATTGTGTCACAAAACCTGCTCTATTTTTTCCATGAAAACAAGGTCATTGCCTGTCATGATATTTATCATCGCTATGGACTTGAAATCCAGCATTTCAGGAATGAATTGAACGAAACCATCGTCTATTATAAGGTCAATTTTGAAAGTGGAACGGGGATCTGGTGGCACCAATTCAACTTCTACCGGTACGAAAATGATGAGTTGAAACCTGCCCTCACGGAGCTTCAAAATATCAATCAACAGTTTCCATGGAACTTACGAGCGTTTTGGATTGAATCGACCATTTTGTCTTCAAATCCATTGACTTTTAAGTTTGTATTTAATAATCAATTTACCGATAGCCTGGGGAATCCGATGGATTTTATCAATGATTCTACCATGGTTACCTATTATTTCAACCGAACAACTAAGATGTATGAGCCTGATTTTAAGGATGATAAATTGAGTAGGATGAAGTTGTTGACATACTATCTGGCGGACAATGAATTATTATTTGTCAACGTATATTACGATGTGTTTAAAAAGGCTTTAAAAAGTCAAAATCGTTTGTTAAAACAAGCGGTACTCAACTATCTGGCGGAATTGAAACGGACGCAAAACGGATGATGTGCATGTGGCCAGGGCATGAATAGTGCCGGAAGTCTCTTTTCGACATGGACTGATGATTTGCAGAATGCACAATCCATTTTTAGCACTTCCTGACCTCCCTTCCATCTTGTTTCCTTACTTTTGAAGAAATCCTCGGGAATGAAGTATAAAAACTCTTGGTTATTTCTTTTTGCTTGGTGCCTTACCTTGGGATCCTGGTCCCAGGAAGCACCCAAACTGGTGGTGGTCATGGTGGTAGATCAAATGCGGGCAGATTATCTTGACCGCTTTTTACCGATTTTCTCTCCTTATGGATTCAAGCGATTGATAAACAGTGGTTTCTCGTATAGAAATACCAAATATTCCTACATACCCACTTATACCGGCCCCGGGCATGCGTCCATTTCCACAGGAAGCATTCCCGCTGTGCATGGAATTGTAGCCAACGATTGGTGGGATAAAAAGGAAAATCGAGAAGTGTATTGTGTAGAAGATCCTCGAGCCAAAGCAGTGGGTTTGCAGGTGGCAGCGGGGAAAATGTCACCTCATCGACTTTTGGCCACAACGCTGGGACATCAGGTGAAATTATTTCTTCCAGGGTCCAAATCTCTTGCCATTGCGCTGAAAGATAGAGCCGCTATTTTATCTGCCGGGCATCATGCCGATGGCGTCTATTGGATGGAAGATTCTCTGGGGCATTTTATTACCTCTGATTTTTACGCAAAACAGCTTCCTGCATGGGTTTCACAATTTAATGCAGCCCGATATGCCGATTTGGCCTTAAAGGAAGATTGGGCATTGTTGCTTCCTGCAGAAGAATATGCTAAAGTGGGTTGCGAGCCGGACGATAGTCCTTATGAGTCGGTTTTTAAAGGTGAAACAAAACCTGTCTTTCCACACCGTATCTCGCAAATTCGGAAAAATTACAATGCCGGTTTACTTAAATCTCTGCCAGCTGGAAACACTTTGACTTTAAAAATGGCCCAAGCAGCCATTGTTGGAGAATCTTTGGGTAATCGTGGTGTAACGGACCTTTTGACCATTAGTTTTTCCCCCACTGATTACCTCGGACATAAAATGGGAATCCGGTCAGTGGAATTGGCGGATATGTACGCTAGACTCGATCGCGAACTTGGGAATTTTTTCCAGTTTTTAGACCAGCAAATTGGCGCCAACGCATGGACATTGGTACTCACTGCAGATCATGGCGCGGCTGAAAATCCGGGATTTATGGCTTCGCAAGGGGTTCCTGCAGACGCCATAGGTGATAAATGGGTCGAATCATTTAATAAGTATTACGCGGAGCGTCTTGGTATCCGCCCCATTCGCTATTTCAATAATCTGCAAGTTCATTTCGATGAGGCGCAACTCAATTATACGGGCATTCGTGCCGATGATGTAAAAGAGAAGGTTTTCCAATATGTAGCTGCTTTACCCTTTGTAGCCCATGTATATACTGCTGCTGAAGTACGGGTTCCGGGAAGTGGTTTGCCCTGGCTTACTATGTTGGCGCGTGCTTATTTTCCCGCAAGATCCGGTGACTTATTTTTAATCCCTTCTCCGGGTTTTATCGAAATGGCATGGCAAAAAACGGGAACTTCTCATGGAGCGGCCTATCCTTTCGATACCAAAGTGCCTTTTTTGCTGTATGGCGTTGGTGTAAATCCGGGAGAAAGTTATACGGCTTGCGGCGTAGAAGACATCGCCGTGACATTGGCTGAAATGTTGCGCATCGGATGGCCCAATGGAGCAGTCGGTTTGCCTCGGATGGAGCATTGGCAAAAACCGGAAACGCGTTAATTTGTTTTACCCGAAACCATTCGCATATGAAAAGAATCGTATTCGGCCTCATGGCCATCTTGGGTGTTTCAACTTTGATGGGGCAGGGAAGATATACGGGTGCCGCCGGGTATTTTAACTTGGGCATGGCGGTACCTCAAGGTTTACCGATCGGTGATTTTTTGCCTATGAATTTTCCTGAACCTGGTGCACCCGCAGCCACTTTTGGAGGTTCCGGATATTTTATGGTCGGACGGTGGATTCTTGGTGGAGAAGGGAGTTCCTCCTTAGAAAATACTTCAAGCCGGGATACCTTAACCGCCTCAAGAAGCTGGGGAAATGGCTATTTTTCTTTAGGTTACGCAGTAGTTAATAAAGAACGTTGGAAAGTATTTCCCATGCTGGGAGTGGGTTCGGTCACGCATAAAATTCGAATCAGAGACAATCGACCAGTGGATTTTATCGATGTGGCTCAAGCCCCAAAACCGTACGAAGTAAATTATCAACGCACCGACTTTTCGTTGGCTTTAACGCTTGGTATAGATTATATTTTATCCAAAACCAAAGTAAATCCCGGTGGCTGGATGTTGGGCCTGCGGCTTGGTTATTATACCGGATTCGGACATAACCGATGGGATGTGTCCGGGAATGCTTTAACAAATGGGCCTTCTATGGTTCCTCATGGCTTCATGGCCCAGTTGGTGATTGGCGGCGGCGGCTTTACGCCCATGAAGAAAAAAGGAGAATAACATCGCATGTGGCCGTCGCAACAACAAGTACCTGAACCAAGCTGGCTCCCTGGTTGGTCCGTTTGGAAACACTGGGGCATCGGCCGAAAAGATGATGCGTTTCTGAGAATTCAAAAAAGATTACTCACCAGACTCACGCTGTACATCTTACCATTGGCCCTGCTTCAATCTCTTTATCTGGCTTATCTGGATAGGTGGATTCCGGCTTTGGTTACTGGAATATATGTACTTGGTTCCGGACTGAATTTATGGTCATTTAAACATCATCAAAGGCTTTCTGGCTTTGCTTTTATCCAAGTCCTACTTCTTTGGTGGACGCCCTGGATGCTAACCATTGTCCTCGGTGGCGTGGCACAAAGCGGCGGTGTGGTCATGTGGATGATGCTTTGCCCTTTGGTCTTTTTATGGCAACAACAGCCAAAAACAGCTGGTTATTGGTTGGCTGCCGTGGTGGCTGGCTGGATGTTGCTTCTTCCGCTACTGGCTTGGCTACCGGAAGAAACGGGTTATGGCATTTGGGAAAAACGGGTATTCTTTTTCCTAAACCTTGGCCTTGTCGCTGGGGTAGTCTTTTTGGTGTTGGAATACTTTATCCTGAGGTCTATGCAGTTGCAAATGGCTAGCGACCAACTGCTGTTCAATTTGTTGCCTGCAACTATTGCGGAAAAACTGCGCCGAAAAGGACGGGTTCCCGTAAGGTCTTATCCGGACGCCACAGTTCTGTTTGCTGATTTAGAGGGTTTTACTGAACTCAGCAGGAAAGTCTCCGCCTCCGATTTGGTGGCATGGTTAGATCGACTTTTTACCCATTTAGATGATCTTTGTGAAGCACATGGCGTCGAAAAAATTAAAACCATCGGCGACAACTATATGGTAGCTTCGGGAATTCCTCAAACCTGCGCCAATCACGCACAACGCGCCTGGGATTTTGCTTTATCCGTTCAGGCTTTTGCGCAAAACGTAAAAATGCCAGACGGGAAACCTGTGCGCTTCCGAATTGGAATCCATAGTGGGCCAGTGATTGCTGGAGTAATCGGACGGAAAAAATTTCTCTACGATGTCTGGGGCGAAACGGTGAACGTGGCAGCAAGATTAGAACAAAATGCCCAGGTAAATGAAATCTGGATGACGGAAACGGCTTTTGGGGCTTTAAAACAAAAACCAACGACCGGAAAATGGCAATCCATTGATCTGAAAGGAGTAGGAGAGTGCAACGTTTGGACATTCGCCTGCACTTAATTCGCCCATCTTTTGGAAATTGAATGATTTGCTTAAGATTGGTGGGCAACTCATGACCTTGTTGTTCATGAGGATGGTTTGAGCATCAAATCTTTCTAGCACGAAAGTGATTTTATCATAAATAATAGAGTCAAGTTTGATTATAAAATATCTTGAATATCAATATTTTACAAATAATAATAAATTTCCGGCACCTTTACACGATAATTTCCAGTAAATTGAAATTGATTCATGCCTTTGCCATGGAAAAGTTTAATCATCTCCTTTGGAATATAATGTTTCTTGCCACTGCAAGTCTATGGAATGCGGGCTGTGGAAACAATTGTACCCCTTCATCTAACGTAACTTGTACTGAAACACCGCCCTCAGGTGAACCTTGTGCCGCCTACTTTGAACGTTGGTTTTATCACGATCAAACAAAATCATGCACCCAAATTGGCTACAGCGGCTGCTCTCAGCGTGGCTTTGCCACGCAACAAGAATGTGAAGCCTGTAAATGTCAGGAATGATTTTTCAGAATACTTATTGCTGTCCTAAGTGATGTTGACACACCATTCCCTGGCATTTTAAAATCACGCCTCACATGGTTACTCCGGGAACAAATGCATCATTAAAATTGAAAATAGATAAACGTCTGTGCATCAGCCAGTGCAAATTGATAAATCACCAGAAAAATCAAAATGCTGAGGCAGATTTGGGCGTAACCCGGAAGTGAAATAAAACGGAGTTTCATCGCTCGCTTCCACGTGGTTGGCAGCCAATGTAAAATCATCCCAAGTACAAACACCAAACTGACCCAAATCAGACCATCGATTACGGCAAAAATGTATGACGGAGTCCAACCCGTTACATCGGCCATTTGGTGCCAAAGGGTACGCGCCGTGGCAACGGTATCTTCCGTATTTTTCACATCGCCAGCCCTGAAAAACAATCGTGTTAACGAGATGAAAATGAAGGTGATGGCAATTTTCCAGACCCGGATTGCCCAATGGGTAGAATGTTCGTACGGACTTATTTTTCGCCAATATTTATACACCACCAAGGCCAATCCATTGAGCCCTCCCCAAATCATGAAATTCCAGGAAGCTCCATGCCATAATCCTCCTATGAGCATGGTTAACAGCATGTTGATATTGGTAATGAAATGTCGCCAAATCGTCGGTTTCCACAATCCCAGCAAATACCAAATCAGAAAAATAAACGCAACGGCAGGAAGTAACCGCCATTCATGTGCAATAGCCGCGACCACACCCGTAAGTACGAAGGACCAAATAAAAGTACCCCAGGTGGCTTTTCGATTGCCTCCCAATGGAATATATAAATAATCTTTGAGCCAGGTAGAAAGGGAAATATGCCACCTTTTCCAGAAATCTGCTACGTTCTCTGCTTTATATGGCGAATTGAAATTTAATGGCAGTTTAAAACCCATGAGCAGCGCAACACCAATGGCCATGTCGGTATAACCTGAAAAATCGGCATATACTTGTAAAGAATACACCAATAAGGAGAAAAAAACCTCAAACCCCTTCACCATTTCAGGCAAAGAAAAAGTTTTGTCTACCAATCCTACTGCAAGATAATCTGCCAAAATGACTTTCTTAGCCATGCCGCTTAAAATGAGAAAGATAGCTAATCCAAACAGACGTTTAGACAAACGGTAGGGCTGGTAAATCTGAGGGATAAATTCTGCAGCCCGCACAATGGGACCAGCGACCAATTGAGGAAAATAGGCTACATAAAATCCGAAATCCATCAATCGGGTCACGGGTTTCAAACGGCCCCTGTAAAGGTCAGCTGCATAGGAAATGGTTTGAAACGTGAAAAAGGAAACGCCAACGGGCAGAATGATATCATCTGCACCGAAATAGGCCGTGGCTAAAAACTGATCGTTCCAGTGAAATATCGGAGCCAATGCCTCTAATCCTTGATTCGCCCAGTCGCCAAGCCAGTTTCTTACCACCAACGGAATTCCTGTGGCTTGTGAATAGGCGTCTGCTAAAAAATAGGTGTACTTGAAGTAAAAAAGGGAAATAAGATTGATGAAAACACTTACACTTAACCAGGCTGTCTTCTTTACCTGACCAGGTGCTGCGGCAATTCGCTGACCGATATAAAAATCTGTTACAGTAGAAAAGACCAGTAAGAGGAAGAAAAAACCGGAGGTTTTAAAGTAAAAGAAAAGGGAAACGGCAAAAAGGAAGGTATTCCGCATGGCCAGCTTCTTTCCGATGAGGGCCATGCCCACCATCACCAACATGAAAAAAGCCCAAAAGCTCCAAACAGTAAAAGTAATGGGATGGTTTTTATCGAAAACTGTGCACCAGTTTAGCCCTTGCTCAAAAAGGGCACTCCAACTGGGTAACGCATTATTGGCCATGTCGCAAAAGGTGTTTTTCGTAACTTTTTAGTATTGCGCTAAACATAAGATCACCCATCAGTCGATAACCTGTTGGGGTAAAGTGAACTTTATCTGCCTGGGCAAGTCCGTTGCTTTGCCAAATGGCCATGGATTGTAAACCGCCCATCACGGTGAAAAAATCCCATACACCACAACCTTCCGTTTGGGCAAGATAGCGCATGGCATCCCGAACCACCAAACCATTGGGATTCACGGCATAGCGACCTCGACGCATTCTTCGGAATGAATCGTTGTTCGTAATTAATACCATCATCGCCTGGGGATTCACTTCTCGCACCATGCCCATGAGTTGTCTGTAGTTTCCTTGAAATGCTTCGGGGGAAAATCCATATCCGGCCGCATCATTGATCCCAATCCCAAAAATCACAACATCAGGCTTCAATTCCCGAAGATGATCCTTGAAATAAGCACATCTGAGGTACGAATAGGTACCGGCGCCATTCACCCCAATGGCATGATAAGTAATGCCCGGGTCACTATTTTCTAATTGAATGCCATATAAAACAAACGGCCCTGGAAGGCTATCTGCCGCTTCGAGTTGTAAGGTGACGGCATGCACATAAGTGTTTAAAAAAAATTCGGTGATTCCCTCTTCTGGATGATGGATGCTGCGAACGCCTAAACTATCGCCTCCTGCTACCGTTACTTTCATACGCTGTTCCCCGCGACCGTGAAATATTCGGATTTGGTTAAAATCGTACGCCGGATACCTCTCTCTTTTTAAAAAAATGGTCATAGATGCACCTGCTTCTTCAGTAATCACAGCCATACCTGTTAATCCCAGGGGAACATCCGATTCTCTTCCCACGTTTTTTACCGCGCGCCATTGCCCTGTATGGGTTACGTAATAATTTGGCGGGTTGTTGGTTCTGGCGAGTTGAAATGGAAAAATCAATCCCCGACTTCCTCGATTTCCCGGAAACAAGGTGGTGAATCGTTCTCTGATCCGACCACTAAGCACGTCTGCCTGCACATGACTCCCACCAATATGCACCATATTGATTTTGCCGGTGCCTCTGAAAATCAATTGGTCTAATTTTTTAAAAAATTGGCGCAATGGCAAACTATCTCCGTACCAATCCAACTGATTTTGCGCGTACTGGATAAAGGGAAAAGTGGGCATTTCATGTGGATAATCGCTCACTTGTCCTTTTACACCTCCCCAAAATAGTCCCAAAATCAGGAAGATCTGCCAAACCTTACAACGCATGGCGCTTTTTTTCTCGTAAGGTAAACAGGTTGTATTCCCGTAAAAAACTTTGCAGGAGCATGTCGCCCATTTTTTTGGCTCCGGCTGGTGTAAAGTGAATATAGTCGCCTCCAGCCAATGGCGGGCTTTCCTTCACCCAGGCGGGCATGGCTCCTAAACCTCCCATGGCCTCTATCATATCGAAATATGCACAACCTTGCCGAAATGCAGCCGCTTTTAATGAATCCCGGGTGGCACCTAAATAGGGAAAGGATTGAAATTCACCATCTATTCGGGTCGACATGTCGGAGGGACCAATCACGATGATAGGCAGGTGTTTCTGATATTTACGGAACATTTTCAGCTGAAGCTCAAAACTTCGGGCAAATCGACCTGCTTCTTCTTTGCTTTCGATAGATGGAACCGCATTTCCTCCAAATTCGAGCCAAAGGGCTTCTGTCCCTAAGGCATCCCAACCTTTGAAAAGCAACGACTGATCTACACGGGTAAAAATGGTACCTGAACATCCGCGCATGGGTAAGTTGTCTACAACCACGCCATGTTTGCTTTCCAGACTAAATCCGTACAATTCAAAACTTCCCGCTTCTCCCGTAGAAAAGGAAACAGTCAATGGACTGCCGGGATTGGACAATTCGAAGCTAAAGGCTCTAAATCCATCCGTAGCGGAAAGAACTTGTTGCTGTCCATTCACCGAAATAGTTACGTCTTCTGTGGCTTCTCCTGCCAGTACTTTAATACGGCTGTAATGTCTGGCTTTGGGTGAAATACTGAATCCTGGAGAGAATTGTACTTGCGCTTCCGGACCTTGAACCAGTGTGAAATTGAGCAATGGCCCATATCTGCGATGGCCGGGTGAAACGGAATCTGGCGACCAAATCGCAAATCTGCGAAAAGTTCCGGAGTTGGTCTGCTTCACTGTGCCGGAAGGTATCACTTGCAGCGGTGGCTGCAAGCCAGGTCCGCCTCCGCCAAACGATTGTTGCAATCCTTCTCGCACCACTTCGGTGAGCCGGTCTATCTCAATTTGTGAATCGCCATAATGCATGATACGCACCAAGCCTGATTTTTTAGATTGATCCAGCGCGCGAAATAACGGATGGAGTAGGGTATCCTGATTTTCAGGAAAATGAATGGCTGCGGGATGTTTTCTGGCGTTACGCGTCATCACAGTCAGGCTGTCCTGAGAGGCCAATGCTTCTACCAACGCCAGACTATCCGCCATTTCTTGTTTTCTCAATGCCGCCATGTCTACTACCGGCGATGACTCGGAACGCAATAATTTAGATAGCTGAGGCCATTTTAAATCCCAATCGTTTGTGATCGAACATTTTCCGCCGGGAATCAGACTTACCAAAAGCAAGCCTCCGCCAATGGCCATGCCAAATTTGACGACCCGCCAAGGGGAAATATACGGATTAGCCATTTTTCCGAATCCTCAGTACTTGACCCGCACGAATCAAATCCGTTCGGAGATTATTCCACTTTTTTAATTCTGAAATGGTTACACCGCGGTATCGGGAAGCAATTTGCCCCAGGTTGTCGCCGGGTTTCACTTTGTAATGAATCCATTGAACAGTTTGTGGTGCTGCAGGTTTAGAGGGTAAGGGTTCTGGGACAATAAGGGGGGATGCCGACGCATTGGCAACAGGTTCAGATGTATACACGTCTTCTGGAAGAGATTCATATGCTTTGGCTAAATCGGCCGGCAAAAGAATTTCATATCCTTGGTTTCCAGGAATGTTTTCTGTACGATACATGGGATTCCACGCATGTAGTTTTTCTGGTGAGGTTTGTAAATGTTGCGCCAACAAGTGAAATTGCTCTGGCCGGGTCACTTTTACACGTTTCAGTTCAAAGGCTGGCTGAGGACCATGCTCCGCCAAACCATGTTCCGGAGCAAAGGCTAAAAGATAGGCTCCTGCGGTAAACCGGTAATACGCCTTTTGCTTTTCAGCGGATAAACCTGCTACCATAGAACTGGTTTGTTGTTTGCAGGTTCTTTCTCCGGCAGAAACCACGTCGGCTGGGGAGGTGATAAATGCCAAAAATGCCAAAGACCAATCCTGGAATTGAACATGCAAATCCTTGAGCCACCTTACCGCCACCATACTGGAACGCAAGGGGTCTCTGCGTTCATCTAAGGTTTCGTTTACCTTTAAACCATACCGAACCGCAACCAAATAAGGTAAATTCCACAATCCACTGCCGCCTTGCGGACTTACGAACAAGGGATTGAAACCCGTAACTACCGGTAAATATTTTGCGATAGACGGAAGGTTATTTTTAGAAACGATAGGTTCAATCACTGGTAAATGAGACGATGCAGATAACATCGTTTGCTGTAATCCTGCCGGATTCTGATACAGCTCTTCCCGAATCAGATGTCCAATTTCCGAAGACCACTGAATCCCTGATTGCGCAGCCATCTGTTGAAAACGTCGGTGAAAGGTGGAATCTGCGGGTAGCACATCGCCTGCCTGGAGACTTGTAAAAAGTCCAAGGCAAAACCAGAAAATGCCATGCGTTAATCCTCTCATTCTTACAAAAATCTCCTTTTTTTCCTGAATTCAAAATGCTTTCGGTGAGTTTTTATTCACCATGCTGCGTCAATATGTTTTCACCGCCAAAAGTGAATCTATTATTGGTCGTATCTTCTTCTTCCACAGATGATAACCTTCGGCGTTTAAGTGTAGTCCATCTTTTAAAAATAAGCTGCGCTTGGCACGGCCTGCGTCATCCAGCATCTCGTCATGAATACTCAACCAGTGGCAACGTCCGGTTTGCTGTTTCAAGGCCAATATTCTCTCTTTGGCCATGGCATTGAAAGCTTGTTGTTTTTCCAGAAACTCCGCACTTTTTATCGAAGGCTTTACACTGATATAAACGAGTTGGGTGCGCGGCCAATGCAAAACGAGCTGCGACATCAGCAGATTAAATTGCTCCAGAATGTGGGGAAGCATGGCATAGGGAAGACTCAAATCGTTTTCGCCGACATACAAAACCACCACTTTGGCACGAAGTGGACGAATCCACTCCGGAAAACGAAGATTCATATCTACCAGGGTGCTGCCACCAAATCCCATATTCAACACCCGGTATGGCGCAAAATCTTCTTTCAGGGTTTTCCACCCCCGAATACTGGAAGAACCGGTAAAAACGATATCGAAACTATCGGATGGAGAAAAAGAGCGCTGCGCCTCAATAAAATGCGATTGAAACCTTGGGTGTTTAGGTATAATAGAATCGGCATACGTGCCTGTTTGAGCCCAAAGAAAACCACCCCAAAAGGCGAAAAAAAGTAAAAATATATGACGAATCATAAATAAATAACGGGGAAAAGAGCGCCATCGTATGGATGAGGCTTTTTTCCCCGCAATAAATGAGTAAATGGTTAGTCCACCATGTTCACGCCCGGATATTTGGAGGCGTCGAACACAAAAATGCTGGCCGGGAAATCCTTGTCCGGAGTGAGTCTTTCGATTCGGTAAGTGTATTTGGTTCCGTTTTTCCCGATAACCAACGCTTTTATAATCTGAAGTTTATCTTCGTCGATATCTAATCGGACGATGCTATAATCTTTGTCCTTGGGATTGGTCGGGAAAAGGTCGATTACGGTAATTCTCCGTCCTCCAACGGTTTTCTTTTCTTTTACTTTTCCTTTGAACCCTTTTTCATAGATGGTAAACATGGTTTGCGGCGTAAGGGCGTCTTCTTCCAGTTCTGTGACTGGAACACGCTGTGCCTCATTTACATCTGCGCGATAAGTAATCACGGTTTTACCATCACAAACCACCGTTAGGCTGTCCATCTGGAGTTGATACAGGTCGCCTTTCATTTTTAAAACACCCCGGCTTTCCTGGTTAAGTCCCCGGCCTTCAATAAAAAAGGAAAAAGCCACTTCTACGCTTTTGTAGGACTTGGTCTTTTCACTTAACTTATCTAAAAGGGTTTTGGCTTCCCCTTCTACTTGTGCATGCAACATGGATAGGGTAGTGCTTAGCATAAAGCAAACCCCCAAAAATAAACGGTTCATGAGAATGAATTTAACAATGGAATCAGGTTACAAATATTGTTCCGAAAATCGGAGGCCAAGGTAAAACAATTTTATGGCTTACATGCCGCCAAGAAAACGTTGAAGTGAAACATCATCATGAATAAGCACTTCTCTGGCTTTTGAGCCTTTGTTCGGTCCCACAATACCAGCTGCCTCCATTTGATCAATAAGTCGTCCGGCTCTATTGTATCCAATGTTCAATCTTCTTTGCAACAATGAGGCGCTGCCTTGCTGGTGTTGTACAATGATGCGCGCCGCTTCGTCGAAGAGATCGTCTTTGTCTTCGCTATCGAACTTGGTTTTATCCGGATCGCCTTCTTCTCCCACATATTCAGGAAGCATCAGGGCTTCAGGGAATCCTTTTTGCTCGCCAATGAAGGCCACAATTTGTTCGACTTCCGGGGTGTCTACAAATGGACATTGTAAACGAATTAAATCGGAACCAATGGACAGTAGCATATCGCCTCGTCCAATCAACTGATCCGCTCCGCCGCTATCTAAGATGGTTCTGGAGTCGACTTTGGAACTTACACGGAAAGCCAAACGAGCCGGGAAGTTGGCTTTAATGGTTCCGGTAATAATATTCACCGAAGGCCTTTGTGTGGCGATAATGAGGTGAATTCCAATCGCCCTGGCCAGCTGAGCCAAACGTGCGATAGGTAGTTCCACTTCCTTACCGGCCGTCATGATGAGGTCCGCAAACTCATCGATAACCAAAACAATGTAGGGGAGGAAACGATGGCCTTCGTTTGGATTCAGACGTCTCTGACGAAAACGTTCGTTGTATTCTTTCAGATTCCTTACCTGTGCATTTTTCAACAACTCGTAGCGGTTGTCCATCTCAATGCACAAGGAATTCAAAGTGTTGATTACCTTTTTGGTATCGGTTATAATGGGCTCGTCTTCTCCGGGTAATTTGGCTAAAAAATGCTTTTCAATAATGCCGTACAAAGGCAACTCCACTTTCTTTGGGTCGATCATCACTAACTTCAGCTCCGAAGGATGTTTGCTGTAAAGCAGTGATACGAGTAGTGTGTTGATTCCCACAGATTTACCTTGTCCTGTCGCACCTGCAACCAGAAGGTGAGGCATTTTGGCCAAATCGGCCAAAAAGACTTCGTTGGAAATGGTTCTACCCAATGCCACAGGAAGGTCGAATTTATTCTGAACCCATTTTTCGGATTCAAAAATAGATTTTAGGCCTACAATGGTTGGATTTTGATTGGGCACTTCGATTCCGATGGTGCCTTTTCCCGGGATGGGCGCAATAATCCGGATACCATGGGCCGCCAGAGAGAGGGCAATATCGTCTTCCAGGTTTTTAATTTTGGAAATCCGAACGCCCGGTGCGGGTACAATTTCATACAAGGTAACCGTGGGTCCGATGGTGGCCTTGATTTTTTGGATTTCCACACCATAGTTCCGGAGTGTTTCTACAATCCGGTTTTTATTGGCTTCCAGTTCTCTGGGATCTACTTTTAATTCAGACACTCCGAGGTCGGCCAAAAGGTTTACCGAAGGAAACTGATAGCCAGGAAGATCTTCCCGGTGATCGTAGGCTCCATATTTTTGAACCAAATCTGCTGCTACAGCTTGTGCGACCCGGGAGCTATGGCTGGGTTCTGGAGCGGTGATGGCTTTTGATTCTTCATGAATTTCTACTTCCATGGTGAGGTCGCCCGTGGGTGCCGGCGCACCGGAGGGAGGCTGCGGAGGCGTAATTTCGAACACGTGTGCTCCACCAGGTTCTTCTTCGAACGGACTTTCTTCCTGCTGTTGAACAGGCTCCTGCACAGGAACTTCGAACACCTGAAAATCATCCTCCGAAATCTCTTCCATCGGCACATTTTCCTCTAATTCTTCGTTGCCACTGAGCTCATCCCGATGCGTATAAATATTCACAGGAGCGAGCTCCTCTTCGTCCTCTTTATCTTCTTTCTTTTTTTCTGCTTGCGGTTTTTTCTCTTCCCAACGTGCTGGAATTAACCGAATGTTAAAGGAAAGAATAAGGTAGGTGAGCAGGCCAAAACCAAGGACAAGAGGAGTGCCAAACGTACCGGTAAGCATTTCAATTTTTTGCGCCATCCGCATACCAATGCGTCCACCCGCAATGCCATCCATCCATTCGGGAAAAAGGAAACCAAAGAAGGTGGCGGACCAAAAAAGGAAAAAAATGATGTGCGAGGGTGAAGGAAGTGATAGGGTGAGGGTGGGCGGAAACAATTTTTTCCATCCCCAGCGAAAAATGAGGGGTACAAAGAGAATGGCCGCAAAACCAAATCCTTTGAAAATAAGTATTTGTGCCAGCCATGCGCCCATCCAACCCATTAGATTGGCGGTAGGTTTTTGTCCTTCCGGTGCGTGTTCAAGTAAAGATTGATCGGCCTGCCAGTGAAAATAAAATGAGATTTGAGCAAGGGCGAGGAAAAGCGCGAAAACCAACAAGAACGAGCCCCAAAGTTTTTGGGTACGCGGATCGTGTACCCAGGCGGGTAAAGCAAAAGGCTTCCTGCTGCGGGAAGTTTTTACAGGTTCCGGTGC
This sequence comes from uncultured Candidatus Competibacteraceae bacterium, assembly GCA_964578885.1. Lineage (GTDB taxonomy): Bacteria > Bacteroidota > Bacteroidia > CAIKAF01 > CAIKAF01 > CAZRHR01. The sequence goes on from CAZOEO010000004.1 coordinate 149,764, forward strand.
TGCGTCCCAGTTTTCTACCTCCGCCTTTTTCTTTCTAGGGGTATTTGCCGGGGGCAGGTTTTCCGCGGGTTCTTCTACTTTTTTCTGCTTTCTAAAGGCCATGAAGGGACAATATTCGCCAAAGGCAATATTAGCAGGAATTCCTGCTTCTGCCATTCACAACCAATCTAAGCTATTAACAATGCTTGGTTAATAGCTTGATTTGACATGGAGAATTGACCTTCAGTTTAAAATGAGGTGCACGGTTCCGATTCCGGAAACTTGCAACTGCCTGTAGGCTGCGGCGTATCCCATGACCCATTTCATGGAAAAAGCAGAGGGAATGGGTTTGGCGTGAAAGTGGAGGTGATGTGAGGAAAAGTGTGACATAGGCTTTCTTTACATTTTCATGAGTAAAACGTAAGAAATAACCATTTATTGTAAAGCCCCATTTTTGAATATTTCGTCCAAAAATGGGGCTTTCATTTTAATATGTAGCCTTAACCTTGAGTGAGCTGCAATCCGGATTTTTCCATCATTTTCCGAAGGTTCAGCAAGGCATATCGCATTCGTCCCAAAGCAGTATTGATGCTCACGCCGGTTTGTTCTGCAATTTCGGCAAAACTCATTTCAGCATAATGACGCATGTACAACACTTCTTTTTGTTCTTTGGGCAAACGTTGAATATAGCTTTGCAGAGATTGTTCGGTTTGGTTCCGAATCATCATATCTTCCACATTCAATTCTTCCTGACGAAGTACGCCAAAAATATCGAACTCTTCCTCATCGGTTTCAAATGCCGGCATTCTTTTCAAACGTCGGAAATGATCGATAATCAGGTTATGGGCAATACGCATAACCCATGGTAGGAATTTTCCTTCATCGGTATATTTTCCACCTTGCAAGGTTTGAATGACACGAATGAACGTATCCTGGAAAATATCTTCCGCGTGGTCGGAATGCTTCACCATCATATAAATGTAACCGTACACACGATCTTTATGACGCTTCAATAAAATTTCGAAGCTACCGGTGTTTCCTTGAAGGTAAGCGTGGATCAACTCTTGATCGCTGAGGGCACTGCTACGCATAGGACATTGAATTTGAGGTGAATAAAATCCTTTTAGCGTAGTGGTGTTTCGATAAGCGATTGTTTATTAACAGAGGTTAATTAGAGAATGAAACGTAAAGATAGCAATCTGGTTTCATTTCCCCAAAAAAAAGCTAAAATTTACATGCATCACCACGAACAAATCAGGTGGATTTAGGATTCTTTAGGTAACAAATTATGTGCTACTTCTTTTTGTATCCGATATTTTAAAGAGTTTTGCATGGTGAAAATCACGAAAGAGATACAGGCCATGCTGGCTTTGCTGGAAGATCCGGATCCGGAGGTTCACCGGCAGGTCATGCAAGGTTTTGTAGATCGTGGTCCGGAGATGTTACCCGTTTTAAAGGAAGCCGGACGGAGATATACTTTTGGTGTCATGGCCGAAAGGATGGAATGGATGGCCGATGAAATTCGTTTCAATATTCTTTATGCCCAATTGGAGGATTGGAAAACCTACAGGACGCACGATCTTGGTTTTGTGATTCGCAGTGTGGAAGCCTTTCAGTATCCAGATGCCTCGTCTGAGCGCATGGAGCAATGGATTGCCCGTGTGAGAAAAGAAATTTGGCTTGGGATGTCCGAGGAGTTGTCTGCCATTGAGCGTATTAGGGTGCTGAATCATGTGCTGTATGCGATGTATCATTTGCGTGGAACTGCCCAGGATGAGGAATCCCGATTGTCTCATTTTTTTCTTTCACGGGCCTTAGATTCCGGGAAAGCGTCTCCTGTTTTGCTGGTGTTGCTGTATTTATTTTTGGCCCAAAGCATGGAACTTCCGGTGTTGCCGGTTCCTCTTCCCAAACATTTTGTGTTGGCCTACATGGAATCGCAGGGCGCCAAAGACATTCGCGGCCAGTCTTTGGCTGGAAAAGAAAAGTTTTTCATTAATCCTTATAGTCGTGGTGCGGTCTTTTCTCGTCGCGAGATTGAGCATTTTCTGATTCAATCTGGTCATGAGGGGCCATTGCCTCAACCTGAGCCTTGTAGTTTTCCTGTTTTTATTGCGGGTTGGCTTTCTGCCATCCGCGACTGGCATGAAAAGGCCGGTCATACGCGTCGTGCGAATTATTATTCTCGCTTTATCCAATTGCTCTCATGAAACAAATCTTTGAAAAAGCCCGTCGCTCGTCCTGGGGTTTGTTTTTATTGAACCAGGCGTTTTTTTGGAAGCTGCCATTTAATCGTCCACATGGAATTCGGATTATTGAGGTGGAAGAAGTCGGTTTGACGGCCGTTTTACCTTTTCGCCGAAACAACTTGAACCATTTGGGTACCCTGCACGCCTGTGCATTGGCGACTCTGGCCGAATTTACCGCCGGAACGGAGTTGTGGCGCCGGCTCGAACAAAAAGGATTTCGGTTGGTTATGCAATCTTTGCACATGACGTACACGGCCAAAGCGACTGAAACCGTTTTTGCGCAATTTGGCGCACAAATGAGTAAAGAAGAAACGGAAGCTTTGGAGCGTCAGTTGCAGGAAAAACAAAAAGCGTCGTACGAAGCCATAGTTGTGGTTCGTACAAAAGATGGAAAAGAAGTGGCGGTGGGCACTTCTAAATGGTATTTGACTTTACGCGCATGAGTAGATTTGTGATTTTAATTTTGGTTCTGGCCCTTTGGGTGGTCGCAGAAGTTTGGTTGTGGATGCTGTTTAAGCAAGCCTTTCAGCCCAAAACCTGGAGCATGCGTATTTTTACCGTACTATGGTTTGGGGCATCTTTCACCACTTTGGCAGTGCTTATCTTTCGCCCGGAAAGTCCTTCTTTTACGTATCGTTTGGTAGGACAATTGGTGATGCTAATTACCATGTCGAAGTTGTTGGCCTTGATTTTTACCACCCTGAGCATGGGGATTTGGGAAATGAAATCATGGGTTTGGAAATCGGAAGTACCGGATGAATCCCGGCGTGCATTTTTACGAAAAATAGCTTTATTTTCCGGTGGAATTCCTTTGTTTACAACGTTTTATGGATTGTTTAGGACCGCTTCTCAGTTTCGGATTCACCAGGTTACTTTGAAGAATGCAAAAATCCCGTCTGCTTTTTCCGGATTTCGCATCGTTCAAATTTCAGACATCCATACCGGTTCGGTGCTTTTTCCTGAAACCATGGAAAAGGCGGTGAAAACCATTCAGGAACTGAAGCCCGATCTTATTGTGTTTACAGGTGATTTAGTGAATAATTTTGCTGCTGAAGCAGAGCCGTTTGTGCCATTATTTTCTCAGCTGAAGGCTCCATATGGAGTGTTCAGTATTTTGGGAAATCATGATTATGGCGATTATCATATGTGGCCCAATGATGAGGCCCGACTCGCCAATTTTGACCAAATGCTGAATGTTCACCAGCGTATGGGGTGGAAATTACTCATGAATTCTTCTGTTCAATTGGAACGCGATGGCGCATTTATTCAATTGGCTGGTGTAGAAAATTGGGGCGCCAAGCTTCATTTTAAACGGTATGGTAAACTCGATTTGGCCCTGGCGGGACTTTCACCTGATCAATTTACGATCTTGTTGTCGCACGATCCTTCCCATTGGCAGGCAGAGGTCGTAAAGCAGGCATTTCCGGTGGATCTCATGTTGGCAGGACATACCCATGGTTTTCAATTTGGTGTAGAAATTCCTGGTTTTAAATGGAGTCCGTCTCAATATGTGTACGATCAATGGGCCGGTTTATACAGCGATGGCGATAAAAAGTTGTACGTGAACCGTGGTACGGGTTGTATCGGTTATTCGGGTCGGGTGGGGATTCCACCAGAAATTACGTTGATTACGCTAGCTTCTGCCTGACCCATTCAGGATGGCTGATAGAAATGTTTTTCATCGAGTAAGTCTGCCGCTTCTCGTCCCAATTGCGTTCCAAGCGCTACGCCCATGCCCCCCAGCCGGACGGCGGCCACCACGCGCGGTCTGATTTTCTTGCAAATTGGAAATCTTTGTGATCCCATGCCCATGGTTCCGGCCCAAATATGTTCGATTTCCCATGGGATGTCCGGCAACAATCTTCGATGAATTACATCCATTAAATAGGAGTTGATTTCTTTTGGAATTGATTGCTCTGTCGTGGTTTCTTTTTCTGGTTGCAAGCGTCTTCCTCCGCCAATCAATAACTGATTTTGGCCGACTTTTCGGAAATAAGTGTCACCGCCGGCGTAGTGAAACGTTCCGTCTGGTAAGCTTTTGGGGAGCGGTTTGGTTACCAGAACTACGCCACGGGCCGGTTTTACATCATCTTGTAATTCAGGAAGAAGTGTGCCGGCAAAGCCATTGACGGCGACCAGGACTTTTCCGGCTCTTCGTTTTACATTTCCTTTAAGGTGTTCCAGGATTACGGTGACTTGGGCTGCATCATCATGTATATCCAGGACTTTCCAGCCCATTTCCATTTTGATGCCGGCCTGCTGCACTTTTTCCCGTAAACTGTTCCAAAGTGCACCGGAATGCAACGCTCCTTCAAAAGGATTGAAAATCAATTGTCCGACGTGGGGGAACCAGGGTGTGTTGGCCTGCGGCGAAATGGTTGAAAAAACAGGCCGGTCAAAAAGTCCTGTTTGGGTAAGCCATTCGTTGAGTTGTGGCACTGCGGCCAAAACGGATGCCGCGTGGTGTTCTTCTCCGGTAAAAAAAACTTCGTAACCACCGCAAGCTTCGAATTGCAGGGTTTTTGCTCCATGCATTTCCAGCAGGGCGCGAAGTCCGAGAACACGTTTTTTTATCAAAGTGAGCGTTTCATCTACACTTTGGGTTTGAAGATCCGCAGCGATTTCGCCCGCCGTGCCAAAGCAAGCGAAACCAGCATTTCGGGTCGTAGCACCTGATGGCCAGAGTCCCTGATCGATCACCAGAATCTTTTCACCGGGATGTTTGGCCTGGTATGCCAGCGCTGCATTAAGTCCTACGATGCCTGCGCCAATGACCAACAGATCGATGGGCTCTGCAAAAATTTCTTTATCCCAGAAGGACCAACTCATTATTTTTCTGCAAGATGCGTAAAAAGAAAGGCCAGGAAATCCGTGTAATCCTGAATGACCATGGCCGTAGGTTTACCCGCGCCATGACCTGCATTGGATTCAATACGAATCAGGATTGGATTCACGCCTTGTTGCGCAGTTTGCAGTGCCGCGGCAAATTTGAAAGAATGCGCGGGTACTACCCGGTCATCATGATCTGCGGTCATGATGAGGGTGGCGGGATAGTTAACGCCTTGTTTGATTTGGTGTAAAGGAGAATATTTAAAAAGGTAAGGAAAATGAGCTGGATCTTCCGGATTTCCATATTCCACCATCCAGGCGTGACCGATGGTGAATTGATGGAATTTCAACATGTCCAATACGCCCACCGCCGGAATGGCGACTTTGAATAAATCGGGACGCTGAAGCATGCAAGCACCCACCAATAATCCTCCGTTGCTTCGACCATGAATGGCGAGTCGGGAAGGGGAGGTAATGCCTTTTTCAATTAAGTATTCTGCTGCGCCAATAAAGTCGTCGAATACATTTTGTTTTTTCTCTAACATTCCTCCTGTATGCCAATTTTCCCCGAATTCTCCTCCACCACGAAGCGCAGGCACGGCATATACCCCGCCACTTTCTACAAAAAGCCAGTTGACCAGACTAAAGGATGGCATCACAGGAATGTTAAAACCTCCGTATCCATAAAGCAGGCAGGCTCTGTTTTGCAGCCGTACATCTTTTCTGTAGAAAAGGTACATAGGAATGATGGTTCCGTCTTTAGATGCATATCTAACTTGCTGAACTTCATATTTTTCGGTGTCTATATCCAATCCGGATGGTCTGTATTTTTCCGGAATGAGACTTCCTGCCTGCAGCCGATAGATGGTGGCTGGCATGTGGAAGCTGGTCAATGCAAAAAAGGTCTCACCGGTTTCTTCATCCACCGAAACGCCGGCAATGGTTCCCGGCGCGGGAAGTTGTATGTTCTGATTTTGTGCACCTTCCATCACGCGGACTAACTCATTTTTTACATTTCTGTTGTACAAGGCCAGCCAACCATTGGGGATACGGTGTACGGATTGCAACACGCCGTCTCCGGCGGGAATCACATCTTGCCAATCTTTTTCCTGTGGTTTGTTCAGATCTATTCGGATGAGTCTATAGTTGGGCGCTTTGTGATTGGTCAGCAGAAAAACTTGATTGTTTTCGAAGGCCACCACGTTGGATTCAGAAGAAAAGTCCGAAATAAGAGGGATGAATTTCTTTTTACCCATGTCTGGTCCGGTGGGTTTTACCCAGATCCGATTACCGTGAGTTCCCTTGGTTTGAGAAATGACTAAAAGTTTTTCCCTGGACACGGTGTAGCCATAATTTCCATGTTTGGGATTGTTTTTGTCTTCAAAAATAAGTTCGTCTGTGCTTTGAGGCGTGCCCAAAGTGTGGTAATACACTTGTTGTCCGGCATTTTCCGCTACGAAAGCACCATTTTGACTGCGTGGGAAGCGGCTGTAATAGAATCCATTTCCTTGCCATGCAATACCTGAAAACTTAACGTTTTCTACCACATCTGTAGTCAGTTTCATGGAAGGCAAGTGCAGCACTTTGATGGTGCGCCAGTCGGAACCAGCTTCAGAAATGGCATATGCCAAGTAATCGCCTTTTTCGCTGATGCTGTAGGTGGCCAGGCTGGCTGTACCGTCTTCAGAAAAAGTGTTTGGGTCGAGTACCAAGGTTTCCAGACCTTGTTCATTTTGCACCATTAACCTGGATTGGTTCAGTAATCCGGGATTGAAGTTATAGTACAAACGGCCATTTTTACGCATGGGTACACCATGTTTGGGATAATCCCATTTTTCAGCGAGCGCCATACGGATGCTTTCCCGGAACATCATTTTTTCAAATTGATTTTCCGTAAATTTTTGTTGTTTTTGAATCCAACTTTTCACCTCCGGTGTTTCAGCAGGGGCTTCCAGCCATGCATACGGATCTGGAATGGTTTGTCCATGAAGGTTGAGGACAGTGTTATCTTTTTTACTTACCGGATAAGGCAAACGAAAGTATCCGGCACCTGATCGATCAGATGTGCTCATGGAAGTGCGGGTCAGTGTAGGTGTAGTAGTTTGTGCATGCAAAGTGCTCAGCATGAGAACACCTGCAAGGAGAATGGCAGACTTATTCATAAAACGATTTAAAAATATCAAACACCATGCGGCGGGTTCCAACAATAGGTAAGGCCAGTGATTTTCCCATTTCACCGGGATAAGAAAGGATGGCCTGGGCGGAATCCGCTGCACAATCTGGATGAAAAGTTAGACTTTCTGTTAGTTTCATTTTACCATCTGGAGAAATGGTATATACATCCTGACGGCTTGGTGAGCACCGATGGTCGAAAAAGCGACAAACGAGTCCACGGCCGTCGTGTAAGACTTCTGGACTGAACAATGGCCCGGGGAGTGCTGTAATGGCACCTTGTTGGAGGAAGAAAATATGTGTCGGCGTATTTCCATACTCGTCTGCCCGGCCGTAAAGCCAAAGTTCTTGCTTTTGGTCCTGGTTGATGTCTTCGGCATGGATGGAAACGATACAGGGTATACCGGAAAGTTTTGAAACAAGGTCACATTTTCTTTCTTCTTTTAGCCGAAAGATGACCAGGCTGCTGTCTGCGAAACCGGCCATGGCGAAGGTTTCATTTTCCCACGTATACCTTAGCGCAAAGGTTTGTTGAATGGAATCTGCCAGAAAGAGGGAATCCAAACCAGGTTGCTCACAAATCCAAACGTCTGGTGCGCCTGGAATAATGGGTGCCGGGGTAGCGGGCGGGGGAGAGCTGGTGCCTGAACGATACACGGAAGCCCGGTTTTGACTTGGGGCAATGGGTGTTGTGCGACAAGCGATTAAAACCATAAAAAGAAATCCAATCCCCAAAAAGCGCTGCATGGAACTATGATGATTTGCTCAAAAATACACAGAATCCCTCATTGATGGGTAAAGTGGTGTGTAATTGGTGGACGATTTAGAGGGTTTGAGATTTTGGAGAAAGGTAAGGAGTTATCAACGCAGAGGGCGCGGAGGTGTTGAGGAATGGTTTGAGTTGGGAAAACGCAGAGGGCGTGGAGGTGTTGAGGAATGGTTTGAGTTGGGAAAACGCAAAGGGCGCAGAGGGGCTTGAAATGATGCAAAGAACCGAGGGAATTTGCTATGGGTGCGAGGTTAGGTGGGGGAGTCTATGGATGAGGGAGAAATGAATTAGATTTTAAAATGGGGATGCACAGCATGTTGAACACACTCAACGGTTTTGTGGGATTTCTCCTATTTTTCTTTAAAATGACCGGTTTTCTGTGGTGTTTTTACTTACTTTGAAGCTTCTATAAGATAAACGAACATCATGAAAAAGGCCGATGCCCAATTTGAAAGTTGGGTTGCAATTCCGGAAGATTCAGATTTTACTTGTTATAATCTTCCTTATGGTATTTTTACCTATCAGGGGAAGAAGCCTAGGGTCGGAGTGGCTATTGGTACGCAAGTTTTAGATTTGGCGGCATTGCATCGTCGAGGATATCTGGATAGTTTATATGTAAATGGAAAAGTGTTCCGGTCGAAAAAACTGAATAAGTTAATTGCTCAGGGACCAGCCGTTTGGTCGAAGCTTCGCGCATTGCTTCAGGATTTATTGCGGGCCGATAACCCCTTGTTGAGAGACGCGAGTCATTTGAACAAAATTTTGATACCACAGGAGGCGGTGGAAATGCTTTTACCCGTTTCAATTGGAGATTATACTGATTTTTATTCGTCGATGGAACATGCCACCAATGTGGGTAAAATTTTCCGTCCAGATGGGGAGGCGTTGTTGCCTAACTGGAAGCACTTGCCGGTGGGATATCATGGTCGCAGCGGTTCCATCATTCCGTCTGGCGTGGCGATTCGTAGACCATACGGACAAACATTGCCCGACGGCGCAAATGCACCGGTGTTTGACATCTCCAAAGCCATGGATTTTGAACTGGAAATGGGATTTGTCGTTGGTAAAGCCACGTCCTTGGGCGACAGAGTGGCCGTGGATGAGGCTTATGACCATATTTTTGGAATGATGTTGCTAAACGATTGGTCGGCACGGGATCTTCAAAAATGGGAATATGTACCCCTTGGACCTTTTTTGGGGAAAAATTTTGCGAGTTCAGTTTCTCCCTGGGTTGTGCCCATGGAAGCTTTACAGCCCTTTCGAACCGAAGCACCGGTCCAACAACCTGAGGTTCTTCCTTATTTGAAAGAAAAAGAACGCTTTACATTCGATATTCACTTACAGGTGTTTCTAGCGCCAAAAGACGGGGAAGAAAACCTGATATGCACTTCGAATTTTAAGTATTTGTATTGGACCATGCCACAACAATTGGCGCATCATACCATCAATGGCTGTAATTTGCGTTTGGCAGATTTTTATGCGTCTGGAACCATTTCCGGCTCTACTCCGGATAGCTACGGGAGCATGTTGGAACTGACCTGGCGTGGTGCCAAACCCCTTCAACTAAAGGATGGTAGCGAGCGGAAGTTTCTTCAGGATTTTGATACGGTTATTATGCGAGGTTTCGCCCAAAAAGGACCTATTCGAGTGGGTTTTGGTGAAGTGAAAACCACCCTATTGCCCGCCATACCCTGGACTGAGCCTACTGTTTAAAATTACAGAATCGAGAAAAAACCTACATGAAACCCATTATAACCGCCCGGGGACTCTCCAAAACGTATGGCCAGCTTCAAGTGCTTAGGGGCATTGATGTGGATGTGTTTCCCGGTGAAATTGTGTCGATTGTAGGGCGTTCCGGTGCCGGAAAAAGCACCCTTTTACATATTTTGGGGACGCTCGATCGGCCCAATGGAGGAGAAGTACGGATTCAGGATAATCCGATTTTTCAGCTCAGCGACAAAAAGTTATGTCATTTCAGAAACCAGAGCCTTGGTTTTGTATTTCAATTTCATCACCTGCTCCCAGAGTTTACAGCGGTAGAAAATGTAGCTATGCCGGCATGGATTGGTGGCACTTCACCTTCCAAAGCCCTGGCCCGCGCAAAAATGTTATTGGAAAAAATGGATCTGGCGGAACGAATGGACCACAAACCTGCCGCACTTTCCGGTGGAGAACAGCAACGCGTAGCGGTAGCAAGGGCTTTGATGAATAATCCTGCCGTGGTTTTTGCAGATGAACCTTCCGGGAATTTAGACACCCACAATGCCCAGAAATTACATGCGTTATTTTTGCAGTTGAGGGAAGAATTCGGGCAAACATTTGTTATTGTGACACACCATCCGGAGTTGGCGCAAATGGCTGATCGAAAACTCAGTATGGTAGACGGACATTTTACGGAATAAAAACAAATAGTGCTATATCTTTCGGTGAAAAGTGATTATTCGTCCTTTTTTCCAGAATCCATGGTTTCTGCATCTGAGAGTAAATCCGGTCTAAGTTTTTGGGTGCGCAGCAACGCTTGTTCATAACGCCAATGTGCAATTTTTTTCTCGTCGCCAGACCTTAAAATTTCAGGAACGGATAATCCATTCCACACTTCCGGGCGCGTGTATACCGGTGGAGCCAGTAGTTGATCCTGAAAAGAATCAGATAATGCAGACATTTCATCCCCCAGCACACCGGGAATCAGTCTTACTAAGGCGTCTGTAACTACTGCGGCCGCCAGTTCGCCCCCGGAGATTACGAAATCTCCGATAGAAATTTCTCTGGTGATATAGGTGTCGCGTATCCTTTGATCCATGCCCTTGTAATGCCCACAAATGAGTAGAAAGCTGTTTTTCATGGACATTTGGTTGGCCATAGGTTGGTCGAAAGTAGCGCCATCCGGCGACATATAAATCACGTCGTCATAAGTGTTTTCGCTCAGCAAAGAATCAAGACAGGCACTCAGCGGTTCGCACCGGAGAACCATGCCACCGCCACCGCCATAAGGATAGTCATCCAATTGTTTGTGTTTTCCCAAACCAAAGTCCCTCAGGGAAATAATACGGATGTCTGCCAGACCTTTTTTTCTGGCTCTACCTACAATGGAGTGTCCTAATGGTCCTTCCAACAATTCGGGAACGACGGCTACAATATCTATCCGCATGGTGCAAAGGTAGTGGAAACATGAAAAAGCCTGATGGTTTCCCGATCAGGCTGTGGTTTCTTTACACTTTTCAGGGCTTTTTTAGCCTTTCTATCATTTCTTTTTTAAAGGCTTCACTGGCTTGAATCACCCGGGCGAATGTCCGTAATCCAAGCAGGGCAATGCCCTGGACATGAAAATCCTTTTCCAGTTGAAGCAATGCCTCTTCTTTTTGGAATCTTTGGTTGAGCCATTCCTGAATTTGCGCATCGGAAAGGGTTTGCAAAGCGGGCAACGGACTTTTTTGCTGTTGCCGCAGCCTTCTGCGATCCAATCTGAATTGTTTTTCCAGTTTCCAGAAAGCCTCCGCCTGGCTGTCTGTGAGCTCTGCTTCCTTTTGAATAAAGGATTTACGTTCTGCATTTACATTGGCAAAGGAGGCATCTCCATCCTGTTTTTGAGAAAAACCGGAAAGAGCCAGCCACCAAAATGCGCCAATAAGCAGCAACCAATTAATCTTTGTCATGGTGTTTTTTCTGAGCTTCCATGGCCAGTGCCAGTTTTCTGATGCCCACAGCCTTGACCAAAGAGGCATGATATTTCCGGCGGATGGTTAATTTTTGTTCCTCCATCTGGAACCTTTGCTCCATGCGTTGCGCCAGTTCCTCATCTGTACTTTCAGCAATGGTTTTCTTAGACTTTCGTTCCGGCTTTAGGTCGCGAAGTTCTTCCCGCATCTGTTTTTTCAGGCTCCAGTATGCTTCCGCTTCGTCAGCAGTAAAACCAGCCGCCAAATTAATGGATGCTTTGTATTGTTCTTGTTTGTCGGCCCTTTCCTGACGTTGAGCTTCGGTGGGTCTTTCGCGATTTTCGCGTTGGGCCTGAACGGCATTCAGTTGCAGTGCGCCGGCCAATAGGCCAAGCATCATCATTTTTTTCATGGTTGCAGATTTTGATGTGTTTCGGCCAATTCAAACCACACTTCGTGATCCAGGTATTCTTCTTGTTCCAAATAAGAAACAATTTCTTCTCTTTCCGGTCTGGATGGCGAATTCCAAGGCAAGAAAAAAAGCAATCCCATGGTCATGGGTAACAAGGCCAAGGTGGCCCATTTTTTACTTTTTCTGCGCTGCATTCGCCGCACTACGCGGTTGGGAAGCTGCTCGAAATAGGCAGTAGTGCCAATCACCGGATCTGAATTGTTGTTTTTCATAACCAAATCTTAGACGTACCTTTTTCCAGGAAGTTTAATGGCCGTGAAAATTATTTACGCCAGGTGGACCAAAATTCTTCTACCAGGCCATTTACTTTTTTTGATGGGCAGAGGAATTGGTTCCAAAGCATAGCAAATGCCAAGGTATCCATTTCTGTAGTGACCATGTATCCGGCATATCCCCTTACTTTCGACATACTTCCGCTCTTAGCCCAAACTTTTCCTTTTAGAGAACGAGAAGAACCTATGTTTTGTAAAGTTCCCTGCATGCCTGATTTCGGAAGCAATTGAATAAATAAGTTGCGATGTGAACTGGAATACACATACTTTAGCATTTGGGTTAAATTGGCGGGCGAAATGGCATTGTATCTGGACAAACCACTGCCGTCTGATAAGGATAAACCGAGGGAGTCTAATCCCCGGGCCAGCCAGAACGAGGTTAAAAATTCCGGAGCTGTTTGGTTTTTCGTTTCTCCAAGATAAATGGCCAGATGTTCTGTTATCAGGTTGTCGGAATCTTGTAAAACTTTGACCAATAATTCGGTTAAAACGGGCGAAGTCCAATTTCCAAGTATGGTTTGTGAATCAGGCGAGGGCAGGGATTCCTGAACAAGTGGAATGGAATCGATTGAAATATTTTGCTCAACCAGGGTTTGAATGAAAAATTTCCCGGCGACATACGCCGGATTGGGCAGGCTGATTCTCAGTTTGGTTTCTTTGGTTTGATAAGGCAATGTGCCTGAAAGAATGCGGGAAAAAGATGGGTCGGTTCCGGTGATACGGACATTCGCCGGAATGTCTTTCGCTGTTTGCGTAAGGCGATAAGTCCAAGGCATAAAGGGAAGCGACGGGTTTTGTGTAACGAGGGTGGGTGCGGTTTGGTCGGGTTTGGTTTGAAAAACCAGTTCTACGTGATTATCAGCAAAGCTAACGGGTGAAGGTGCTGCGCCATAATACCAACCCAAATCCTCCCAACTCCAACCGGGTGAAGGTCCCCAGCGATCTGTTTTTCCGGTGCATACCACGAATTTTCCGGTGACCTGACGAATTCCTTTTTCCTCAATCCATTTCACAAAAGCTTGTTTAAGTAAGGGGGCAGCGGTGGTCGGGAACTTATTGGAGGCAAATGTGGGGTCCGCGCCTGCAAGCAGATACAAGTTCCCCTGAATCACACCATCAGGGGAAATGGCATCGCAGGTGAAAGTCGTATTGAATCGAAATTGTTTTCCAAGGACTTCCAGTGCCGCGGCTGCCGTTAAAAGTTTTAGCGTGGAGGCTGGAACAAAAGCTTTGGTAGCTTCATGTTCGAATAAAGTGCGTTTTTGGGTGAGGGAGTACACGGAAATGCCGAGCCAACTGCTACGAAGTTCCGGATCTGAAGCAATATGATGAAGCAATTGCTCAGAAGTTCGTTGCCCTGCGGTCTTTGCGGCCGTAAAATGCCAAAGTTGGCTAAAGACATAAAAAAGAAGAAAGAAAAACCTCATGCCCTGCAATCTTACTTTCAAAGGTAAGGCAAAGCATTAACTTGTCTCTTCCCGTTATTAAATAAAAAAGAGGAAAAGTAACCTCTTCCTCTTGAATTAATTTTTGAAATAATTATTTATTCAAATAATATTCCGGTACAATTTGATGGTCTTCTGTGAACCAATTGTTTAATCCCCAGTGATTTCTGGATAGTTTTTGGTTTTTTTCATCATATTTCACGCCGTACAAAACGCCCTTGCTTTTGAGGTTCGAAAGTACCACGTTGAAGTATTTTGTGAGGGTGGAGTAATCTTTGTCCGGATAGGCGGGAGAAAGTTTGTCGGCTAGCATATTCACATCCATCAGTCTGTTTTCCGCTTTAATCATATTGATGATGCGGCTTTCTGTGGTAGGTGCCTTCCTTTTTTTTCTCTTTCTGCCCTTGGATTTTACTTTTACCGAAGTCACTTTTTCCTTAACAGCAGATGGACTGGTTGCCATGGTTGCAAGCATTGTATTTGTTGCATCCATTGAACCTTCAATGGCGGTTTGCTTTTTCTTTCTACCGCGTTTTGCGGGAATGGATGTACCAGCAATGGAAGCGATGCCAGAAGCAGGTGAACCTAATGAAATCATGGCCTTAAGCTCGATTAATCGGTTAATTTCTTGCTGTCGGCGATTGATTTCGTTTTGAATGATATCTAGTATTTCAAACATAGAGAATCAGCTAAAATTTCTACAAATGTATTTCAATTAAGTAAATATTAATATTAAAAAACCTGAAATAATCTTTTTTTTATGATTTTATAATTTTGTTATAAGCACTTTATTATACGTCTATTTTGTTGATAAATATATGTTTGTATTTTGTTTTAAACATTTTAGTTACTCTTCCTGATTTTTCAAATTAAATTTTCCGATAATAAATGCAAATATTTCTGAATATCATGAATAAGCCTATATGCGCTGCCAAATAAAGGTTGCTATTTTTACCCTGAAATCCTCAGCGATCAAATTGAATTACTACAGATATTTTTAATGACAGGTTTTATGAAGAAAAAGTGGTGGGTTTCGGGTGGATTATCGCTAACAATGCTTGGATTGGTTTACACTTTTTCTCACTGGATATTTTATGTGCAGTTGGGTGTAGGCCAGGTCATGCTTTTCTTTAAACCTATTGCTTTGGAACGATATCAGGCGACTTCTGAAGAAGAGAAGGCTGGTTTAAATGCCTTACCCAAGGTGTTGGCCTATGCGGAAAAACTCGGCCTGGAGGCAGATGGGGCCTATGAAACGATTTTTCCGGATAAAACGCCGTTGTTATGGGTGGTTTCCGCTTCCTATCCAGATACATTAAAGCCTTTCCGCTGGACGTATCCCTGGCTTGGTGAATTATCGTATCGTGGATATTTTTTCCCTAACATGGCGTATGAGGAAGCGCAGAAGTTGAGAAAACAAGGTTTTCATGTGAGGGTTAGAACCGTATCTGCCTGGAGTTCATTGGGATATTTTTCAGAAGTGATGTCGCCTTCTATTTTTTCTGATGGGGTAGGTGCCATGGCCGAAACGGTCTTGCATGAATTGTTTCACCGTTGGTATTATTTGTCCGGCGAAGATGCCTGGAATGAGAATCTGGCCCAGCATTTTGGACAGCATGCCGCCCTGGATTTTTTAAAAGAATATGAGGGGGAAAATGGGCTGGAGTATCAAAAATATGTGGATTACCTGCACGATCAGGAACAGTGGCAAACTTTTTTAAAAGCCGAAGCCAGTCAATTTGATACGCGCGAGGGGGCTTTTTATCTTGAACCCGGTGATGCTGTTTTTTGGGAAATTCGCGCCCGTGCCAGACGGCTTCCCTTTCAAAAAAGAGGGAAAGGACAGCAAATTTGGCGGCATCATCTTCCGAATTTAGCTGATTTTACAACGGCAAGGCAATATTTCCTGTGGTCTGATTATCTCAAGGAAGATTTGCAGGAGCGTCATCAGGGAAATTTGATGCAACAGATGCGTTATTGGAAGGAAAAAAACGATCTGCCGCCCAGGGAAGCAAATTAAGGTCGGCCCATAAAGCCGCGATAAGTCCCAAACACATGCTCCAGCCCAAATTCTGAGGAGAAGAAAAGGTTGAAAAACAAAGTGGAAGAAATCCTGCTACCAATACAAGGGTGCTCCAGCCAAGGGCATCTTTTGTGGATTGTAGTCCGAAGCGAATGGCCTCGGTGGGATGTGCACCTTTTCTGAGTAAGCCATAAGCCCGCCACAAAATATGAAGTGAATCGTCTACCGCGATTCCTAATAAAATATTGAAAAAAAGCAGGTTGGAGATTTGAAGAGGGGTGTTGGTCCAGCCCATTAAGCCACCTATACAGGCCAGGGGAAAAAGATTTACCCCAAGTGCAATCAGGGTAAGTCTTGCGGAACGGACCATCCAACCGAAAATAAGACCAATGGTCAGGGTGGAAAGTCCCAATCCAAGGAATAGATTTTTGGTGATTTCTTGCAGACTCTGATCCATTTGGTGAGCGGATCCGGTCAATTGAAGTGAAATTTCCGGGCTGGAGGTTTGCCATGCATTCCATTTTTCCAGATAGGCGACCGCGCCTATGTCCCGGATTCGGCTGGAAATCCGATAATGACCATCCGCGCTGAGCCAGCCTCTTTGTATGACTTCTTTTTCAAATTGCAGTTGTTCAGCTGTTTGGATTAAAACACGCCATGAGGAAGTTTCTGCGGGAAGGGTGTAATAACGCGGATGTCCTCCTTTCAAGCCCATGTGCAGAAGTTTTAATGCAGAAACCACAGATTGTAAAGGAGCCGTTTCGAAGTGGGTTTCAAGTTGTGCCAAAGTACGGTCTAACCGCATCATGTCATTTTGATTTTTCCAGGAAAACGGGTGCACCACGGCCTCAAAGGGCCGAATACCACCAAAATCCTTTTCGAACCATTTGAATTCCTGCATGGTTGGATGATTGTCAGGCAATTCCTGCATCATATAATGATCCATTTTCAGGAAAAGAAAACCGGTAGAAAGGAGCAGGCAGGCGGTCAAAATGAGCCGGCGAAAAGTAGGACGGCTGGTGAAAAACGCGAGGGGAGGAAGTGATTTAAACGAGGCATTGAGCCAAAGACAGGCAAAGAGATGTACCACCAGTACCCAGAGGCCCGTGAGGAAAATACCGAAAGCCGTCCAAAGCCCGAATTGCGCCACCGCATGTACAGGAATTAACTGAAGGCTAAGAAAACCGATGGCCGTGGTGAAACTGGTCAGCAAAGCAGGCACTCCGGCTTCTTTAAAGCTGTTTTTCCATCTTTCGAAGGAGGAAGCTCCTGCGCTATGTTGAAAAGCGAGATGAAGATGGAGTAAATCGGTGAGACCAACCACAGCCAAAACCAAAGGAATCATCATGCTAAGCGCATCCAAAGGCGTTTGGTTCCAGCCCATGATTCCCAGCAGCGTGAAAGAGGGTAGCATCATGCCTATCAGCCAGGTTAGCACCAATCTTAGCTGGCTTACCGCCACCCAAAGTAATCCGAAAATCAGAAGAAATCCACCACCGAGCAGCCAGGCCATATTTTGAGGTAAATGATTGAAATACACTTCCTGTGCTTTGATTTTTCCAATGATTCTAATTCCCTTAATATTCTGATTATCAATGAAATTTTTAATGTCTGTCAGTAAAATATCGGATTTTTTCTTTGACAACCCTGAGGTGGTGGTAATCCACAAGGCCAGGTGTTGTCGGTCTTGGCTTACCAGTCCATTTAGCCATGGAGCGCCAGAAAACATCCATTGGTGAAGCTGATCTTCCGTTTTTGCAGAAGTGAGCAGCGATTTTTTTTGCCATTGTCCGGCGATGAACACCGGTAGGGTGAGGTTAGCCAATCCTTGCACCCGAATGACTTCAGGAAATTCCGCAATTTGCTTCAGGAACTTGTCGGTTTCTTTGAGCCGGGCAAGTTTTTCCGGTCCGTCCGGCCAGGGAATGGTGATCGCGAAATAGTCATAATCCGTACCGAATCTCTTTTCAAATGCATCCAATCCAGCATAGGATGATTCATTGGCTGAGAGATAACCTTTAAGGTCAAAGTTGAACCTCAGATGGCCCAGGAAGGACACCGGCAATAAAAGTATCAGGGCGGTAAGGCTTGCCCATAGAACCATCTTTTTCACGGCTGCAAATTACAACCTTCGTGGATTTTAAAATGGATGTCCCCCGATATTCCGCGCTTCTGTGTAATTTAGCTGCAATAAAACCGATACTCATGACCTTGTTAACAGGAAAAAAAGCATTTGTTACCGGTGCCACCCGGGGGATTGGAAGAGGGATTGCCCTGAGGCTGGCCGAAGAAGGTGCGGATGTTACTTTTACATACAGATCCAGCACACAGGAAGCCGAAACCCTGGTGCAGCAATTGGAAGCATTGGGCGTAAAAGCCAGGGGATTTGCCTGTGATGCTTCGCAATTTCAATTGACTCAAACCGTAGTGGAGGAAGCCATCGCCTTTTTAGGAGGCCTGGATATTGTGGTGAATAATGCGGGTATTACCCGGGACAACTTGCTAATGCGGATGACGGAGGAAGCTTTTGATGAAGTGATTGCCAACAACTTGAAATCCATTTTCAATGTAACCAAAGCCGTTCAGCGTCAATTGCTGAAACAACGCTCCGGTTCCATTATTAATATTAGTTCAATTGTAGGAACCAGCGGAAACGCAGGACAAGCCAACTATGCGGCCAGTAAAGCAGGTATGCATGGATTTACCAAATCTATTGCTAAAGAATTGGGTTCAAGGAATATTCGTTGCAATGCCATTGCTCCGGGATTCATTGAAACGGAAATGACCCAGAATTTAGATCCTGCGCAGAAAGAAGTTTGGCTCACACAAATTCCGTTGCGCAGGGGAGGAACGCCCCAGGACGTGGCTGAGTTGGTTGTATTTTTAGGTTCTGACCGATCTGCTTATATCACCGGGCAGGTGATTCATGTATGCGGCGGAATGCAGATGTAATTCCTATTCATGTCCAATATCTTACTCATTTTTTTCGCCCTTGTGGCAGGAATCGGGTTTTCCTTTTTGCTTTACGGGCGAAAAGGACAACCCGATGTTTATCCTAGAAGTGTGTGGATGGGACTTTGGGTACTACGTGCACTGGCGGGTGCCCTGATGGTGCTTTTATTGCTTGGTCCAGTTTTTTATTTACTGGTAAAAGAGGTTGAAAAGCCTGTTGTGGTGCTTTTAGCGGATAATTCGCAATCGCTTTTACTTTCGAAAGATTCAACCCAGGTTAAAGCTGTTTTCAACCAGGAATGGGAAAAATTGGCTACCACATTAGCAGAGGATTATGAGGTGCATGTGCTTCGATTCGACGAAAAGGTAGTCCGCGATAAAACATTGAATTATACAGGATTAGAGACTGATATATCCCATGCTCTTTCAGATATTTCGGTTCGGTTTGCCAATCGGAATTTAGCCGCTCTGGTTTTGGCTTCGGACGGGATTTTGACCAAGGGTGCAGATCCTTTGTATGCAGAAGGTTGGGCGGGCGTGCCGGTGTACACGGTTCGTATGGGTGATACCACTTTGCAGCGGGATGCACGGGTGTCGAGATTGCGGTTCAATGAAGTCGTTTTTTCCGGCAATACTTTTCCGTTAGAGGTGACCGTGGAAGCTGAAAAATTGTCGGGTGAGCGCTTGCGGCTTCAATTAACTGCTCCGGATGGCAGCATGCAGGAAACTACGCTAGAGGTGAAATCTCAGCGACAAACATTTACCCACACCTTTACTTTGAAAGCCGGCGCACCAGGAACTCGACCGTATCAGGTGACCGTTTTACCCGTGAAAGATGAACCATCGAAGGTGAATAATCGAAAAACGGCCTGGATAGAAGTGGTGGACAATCGCCGGAAAATTTTGTTGGCGTCTTCTGCACCACATCCGGATTTGGGGGCAATTCGCCAGGCGTTGGAGGCCAATGAGCAGCTGGAGGTTTTGGTACAAACGGGCTTTGAGGATCAGCTGCCCGTACCTGCCAAAGAATTGAGTTTGGCCATTTTGATTCAATTGCCTTCCCGTTCAAATTCATTTAAACAAGTAGAAGCCACCCTGGCTGCGGCGCAAGTGCCCACATGGTATATTTTGGGTCAGCAAACGGATTTGCTCACTTTTAATCAATGGCAAACCGGCTTAAAAATAGAACGACCCGTGGCCAAGCTGGATGAGGTGCAGGGAATTTGGAATCGGAATTTTTCATTTTTCCAGGTTTCAGATGTTTTTGAAGGTTGGATGCAACGTTTCCCGCCATTGCACATGCCATTTGGCGATTATAAAGTAGCGGCCGGAGCACAGGCATTGGTTTTTAGCGCTGTTGGCGGAACTTCGACCGGCATTCCTTTATGGTTGTTTTTTGAAGGGCAGGGAAGACGGACTTCTGTTTTGGCGGGCGAAGGCATTTGGAAGTGGCGGATGGCGTCCTATGAGCGTTCCGGAAATCATGAAACGTTTGATGGCCTAATGCGCGGGGTGGTCCAGTTTTTAGCGTTGCGGGAAGATAAAAGTTTGTTCAGGGTTCATGGCGAAACCCGCTATAGAGAAGGTGTTCCGGTTGTATTTTTAGCTGAATTGTACAATGAAGCCCTGGAACCCATTCAGGGCCCGGAGGTACACATGCAAATTTCAGACGCCGACCAACGAAAGTTTAATTTTGTATTTACTCGTTTAGATCGGGGATACAGGCTGGATGCAGGTTCGTTTGCAGCTGGTGCTTATCAATGGCAGGCCAGGGTAGCTTCCGGTGGAAAGACCTATGAAAAATCAGGCATGTTTACCGTGGAAGCCATTCAAAGTGAAGCCTTGGTGTTGCAGGCCAATCATGATCTTTTGACTCAGATGGCGCTGCAATCCGGCGCGCAGTCTGTCGATTGGTCGCAAATGGCGTTGATTTCGGAAATGTTGGAGGCCAGAACAGATGTTCAGTCCATTTTACGTTCTCATCAGGCCCTGCAAGAGTTGATCGATTGGAAGTGGACATTGATGTTGCTATTTGTTCTTCTGGGGGCAGAGTGGGGATTGCGGAAGTATTTTGGACAGGTATGAGATTTTAATTTAAAGGGTTTGGAAGAAGTCCAGGATGCTTTGGGGTAAACCTGGTTTTGATAAGATCGCCAATGACTAAGGCTTTAATAGAGATGGAAAGCGGTATTGGGTTTTGATTTGTTCATGGAAATATGAATTGAATGATATAGAGCGCTTTATCCAAAAGGTGGAAGCAGTTTTTTTAGGAAGTCTGATTCGGACTGCTTTTAATTGAAGGGATAAAAAAAAGGCTTCGGTGTTTTACCGAAACCTTTTTGCTCAAGTCGGGGTGAGAGGATTCGAACCTCCGACCACACGCCCCCCAGACGTGTACTCTAACCGGGCTGAGCTACACCCCGAAAATTGGTTTGCAAATGTAGCGTTGCTGGCTGAAAACCCAAAAAAAAATGGAAAATAATTCTTGATTAACTTATCCGAAGGTTCTTTATCTTTATAGATTAGAATAATAGACAATATGGTGAAGAAAAACTGGTTGTTCGGTTGTATATGGGCGTGTCTTCCTTTGGTGGTTTTTTCTCAGGACTATCCGTTTTATTTTTTGGAGAATAAGGGGCAATGGGAGCATGCTTTTCAGTACCGTGCAGATGTACCGGGCGGGGCTGTTTTTTTTGAACCTGGTGGTTTATCCTGGCATTTGGCAGACATGAGCGATTTACATGCAGCACATCATCAGCCGGCATTAAGACCCGGGCCGCCTATTGTGAAAGGACATGCATTTCGGGTTCGTTTTCTTCAACCGGATGGACCAGCCATTTGGAATGGTGCCAAACCTACAAGACACTATCATAATTACTTTTTGGGCAACGATCCATCCCAATGGGTATCGAAGGTGTATCCCATGCAGGAACTTCAGGCCAATGACATTTGGGAAGGCGTAGACATGCGTTTTTATGGTTCAGGACAATCTTTGAAGTACGATTTTATCCTTGCTCCCGGCGTGTCTCCGCGCCAAATCAGATTGCAATACGAAGGAGCTGATCGACTTCGTTTGTCGGAAGGTGCGTTATTGGTAGAAACTTCCATGGGAACCATTCGAGAAATGCCCCCTTTAGCGTATCAGTTGGTGTCTCCCGGAGATACTTCGTGGGTAAACTGTGCTTATGTACTTCAGGGAGATGTACTTTCTTTTACTTTCACCTCCAGAACCAGGGCGGATTTGCCAGTAATCATAGATCCAAGCCTTATTTTTGGAACATATTCCGGTTCTACCACAGATAATTGGGGATTTACAGCCACCTATGATCGCTTTGGATTTTTATATGCCGGTGGCGTGGCCAATGGACTTGGATATCCAACCACCACTGGGGCTTATCAAACGGTATGGAATGGCGGACAAGGTTTTGTGTTTCCTTGCGACCTGGCCATCACGAAATTCGACACCACGGGTGGATTTTTAATTTGGTCCACATATTTGGGTGGATCCGGAAGTGAACTTCCCCATTCCATTATTGTAAATAATAGCGATGAGCTTTTTGTGTTTGGAACCACCGGATCAGGCAATTTCCCTGTTACTCAGGGAGCTTATGATGTATCTTTCAATGGAGGCAATGCCAATAGCACCACTACCATGAATGTAGATTACAATCAGGGTAGCGATATGTTCATATCCCGGTTGAGTGCCAATGGAACTGCCTTATTAGCAAGTACCTATATGGGTGGAACGGCCAACGATGGCCTCAATGCTGCTCCGCCTTTGCGATTTAATTATGCCGATGAAGTTCGTGGTGAAATTCTGATAGATAACCAAAACAACATTTATGTAGTGTCGGTTACTCGTTCTGCCGATTTTCCGGTGACTCCCGGTTGTTTTCAGCCTACGTTTGGTGGAGGAACCCAGGATGGGGTGGTTTTTAAAATGGACAATTCACTGACCACGCTCATTTGGTCTAGTTTTATTGGCGGAAGTGGTAATGATGCGGTATATGCTGTTGATTTATATGCCAATAACGACATTGTGATTTCAGGAGGAACGACATCTGCCAATTTTCCCATGGCCAATTCACCCTTTAATACCTATCAAGGCGGAAATGCGGATGGTTTTATTTCTAAAATTTCTGCCAATGGCGCCAATCTTTTGCATAGTATTTTCGTGGGTTCCAATGCTTATGACCAGGTGTATTTGGTCGAATTGGATCAGGCGGAGGATGTATATGTACTAGGGCAAACCAGTGCTGCCGGGACGGTTTGGATTCAGAACGCGCAATACAACGTGCCATCCGGCGGACAATTTTTGAGAAAGTACAATCAAAACTTTCAAAATATAGTTTGGTCTACCGCCTTTGGTGTAGGAGATGGTAATCCGGATATTTCACCTTCAGCTTTTCTGGTGGATGTATGCAACAAGATTTACATTTCCGGATGGGGAGGGGTTGTGAATTCTTCTTTTTATACAGGTTCCACTACCGCTGGATTACCCGTAACCCCAGGAGCTTTTCAAACTACCACAGATGGAAGCGATTATTATTTGATGGTGATAGACGATACGGCGGGTTCGGTGGTTTATGCCACGTATTACGGAGGTGGTTTTTCTGCGGAACACGTAGATGGAGGGACTTCCAGATTTAGCCGGCGGGGTGAAATTTATCAGAGTGTATGTGCCGGTTGCGGCGCCAACTCTGATTTTCCGACCTCTCCAGGGGCGTGGTCTCCCACGAATAATGCGCCAAATTGTAACAACGGCGTATTTAAATTTGGTTTCGACTTCCCCGTGACCCTTGCAGAATTCAATGCACCTTCTGCGGTCTGTGCGCCGGTGCCGGTTCCTTTTACCAATTTGAGTACGGGTGCCACGCATTATCTCTGGCGATTTGGAGATGGAGACACTTCTACCCAGGTGAATCCAACGCATGTGTATACCCAATCCGGAACATTCCTCATCACTTTAGTGGCTTTCGACGGAACCGGAGCCAATTGTAATCCCATTGATTCCATTCAACGAACCATTCAGGTTCTTACCAATTCAACTGACACCTTGGCTATGGCGGGAATTTGTCCGGGAGATGCCATTCAAATTGGTGTGCCTCCAGCCGGGAATGCCGGATTAACCTATACCTGGAGCCCATCAACGCATTTATCTGACCCGGCTGCATCTAATCCGGTGGCGGATCCGCCAGCTACGCAGATGTACATGTTGTTGATTTCCAATGGGGTTTGTGCAGATACACTTTTTCAAGAAGTGGTGGTGGATGTATTGCCGATTCCCAATCCTTCGACCCGTGTGGTATGTGAAGGAGAAACAGTAACATTGGGGCTTCCCAATGCGCCGCCGCTTTCCGTGATTCAATGGTCGCCGGTCACAGGATTACAAAATCCGTCTTTGGCCCAAACCACGGTAACGGCCAATGCGGATGTTATCTATAAGTTGGTTTATGGAAATGGTGCTTGTCGAGATAGTGCGCTTTATACCTTACAAGTAGTTCCCGGAAGTACCACGAACCTGCCGGAACGTTTTGTATGTGTTGGGGATACCATCGCATTAAATGGCATTGATACTACAGGCCGAACCCATTTTCTTTGGACGCCTTCCACTGGATTATCAGCCACCAATATTCCATTTCCACTGGCTTCACCAACTACCAACACTACCTATACTTTGTTTATGGATAATGGGCAATGTGTAGATACGGTGATTGTTCCCGTTTTGGTCTTGAATCCCGCTGCCATGGCAGGCCCGGACCAGGTGATTTGTCTTGGCGGAAGTGTCATGCTTGGCGGGAGTCTTCCACCTGCGGCTTTTGATGTTACATGGACTCCTTCCCTGGGATTGAGCAGCACTGTTGTGCCCAATCCTACAGCAAGTCCAGCCACAACCACTTCCTATGTGGTCAACATCCATTTAGTAAATGCTCCGGGACAATGTGAGCGCGCTGACACAGTAATGGTGGTGGTGGAAGAGCAGTTGCCTCAACCCGGTTTTTCCTGGTTGGCCACGCCAAGTTGTAGCGGAATGCGATTGACATTAACCAACGAAGCCGTAAATGATGGCGGTTCCATTTGGGTGGTGAACGGCGATACCGTGGGCACAACTATTCCCCAAATCATTGTTCCGTTTGAAGATTCTGTCGTCATTACCCAAGTCGTAATCAATGGTCCTTGTTCTGCAACGTTGACTCAAATTTATACTGCAGGGACCTTTACAGATAGTTTTCAATTTACCATGCCCAATGTATTTACCCCTTATATTTCTCCCGGGGTAAATGATACATATTGTCCTGTTGGTTTCGGAAATGAGTACTGCTATGATTTGGTGATTTACAATCGTTGGGGAGTATCTGTTTTTGAAAGCAGCAGTGTGAATAAATGTTGGGCTGGCAACATTAAAGGAACGGATGAAAAAGCCACAGAAGGCGTTTATCAGTATGTAATAAAAACGCCGGATGGAAAATCTTCTGCTGGATTTTTACATTTGTTTAGAACTGAGTAAGGTTTTGGTTTTTTGTAAAGAAATGGCTGGGGAATCAATCAAGGAATCACCCGTTGTTTTTCATATGGTCCCAATTTTAAATGGACGCATGAAGTTCCCTTTTAAACCATTGGTTCCGGATGTTTTGTCCTTATTCAACAGGTGAAGTCAGCAAAAAGGGTAGGGGGCAAGGAGAACGGTTTGCAGAGAGGTGAACTTGCGTTATGAATATCCACATTGTCCAGGAAACCTGATGATTGTTTTATTTAAATCTGATTATTGTAGATTAGGTTTTTAAAATTATGCAATTTAAATGCATGATTTTAAGGTTGTTAAATTATTTATGTCTGTTTAAAGTCATTTTCCAAACATTAATTTTTGGATTTACAACTATTGGTATTAGTTTAGAACCATAAAATATTTGTGTGCGGAACCCAATCGCAACCTTATTATTTTTATTGTTATTTCTTTTGTCTTCTACGGTACAAGCGCAATTTGCGGGAGGTGGAGAGACAGCAGGAGGATTTTCTTTTTTAGGAATGACGGGTAACTGTGGGCTTCCTTTGTTTCTGGTATCTGATGTGTACAAAGGAGGCGGTGAAGATACCTTACAAGCTGCAAAAATTTTAATCATTGGAAATTGTAACCTACCGCCTTATGTTGCTTCCAATATTTATAAAGGAGGGCAAGAACGTAGCCTTCATCTAACTGCGCAGATTACAACAAATACCGGGTGTAATTTACCCGTATTTATCTCCTCAGATATTTATCGCGGTGGTTTGCAAGATACTTTTTACACTGCCATAGAGATTGATCCTATTTGTGGAGTACCACCACCTCCTCCTAACCTCATATATGCAGGTGGCCAGCATGGTGATCTGAATCAGTCAGATTTGATGGCATTACCAAGTTGTGCTTTGCCACCTTTTGCCCTTTCAGATATTTTTAAAGGGGGATTTCAAGGAAATTTGGACCGGCAGGAAGTGCTAACTTTTCAATGTGGTCAGGGGCCACCACCGTCTAATCTTATTTACGCCGGTGGTGCAGATGTACAAAATGGAAGAAGTGAAATGTTAACAACGGCAGCCTGTGCACTGCCGGCCTTAGCTGCTTCAAACATTTATGTAGGCGGATTGAATGATGCGTTTCATTTGGCCCGGGCGATTTTGTTTCCTGCTTGTGCCGTTCCGCCCTTTTCAAACTCCCCGATTTATGCCGGTGGCGTTCACGGTGCCGTAGGTCAACAAGCTGCATTGCAGTATTTAGGTTGTAATACATCTCCAGTAAGTCCATCGCCTTCTATGTATGCCGGAGGTGAAATGGGTGTTTTAACTGTTTCAGTGGCTTTAATGGCTCCTGCATGCGGTTTGCCTCCTGTTCAGCCTTCGCTCATTTACGCAGGAGGAATTCATCAGACGGCAGTAGCGGCTTCAATAATTCAAACGCCCGTTTGTGGCGTTCCACCCTTTGTGGCTTCAAATATTTACGCTGGTGGCCGGATGGATACTTCAAGCATGGCGTTGGTTTTACAGACGGGAGTTTGCGGTCCTCCCGCTTCTGTCGCTTCGGACATTTATCGCGGTGATGGACATGCCAATGGTTTCGGACAAGTGATTTTGACGAATTCATCCTGTTTGCTTCCTGTATTTACCGCCTCAGATATTTATCGCGGGGGATTAGGTGGAAATGGCGAAGCGTCCTTGTTGATGTTCCCGAATTGCAATGGTGCAGTTGCCGCTACCTCTGATATTTATAAAGGTGGTAATCAAGGATTTTTGGATCAAAGCTTTCTGTTTTTAACGCCAGTATGTAACCTTTCGGTGGCCATTGCCTCGCAGATTTATGGCGGAGGAAGCGACGATGCCATCGGTTCTGTCTATGCCCTTACTAGCGGAAATTGTTCACTACCATTGGCCATTTCATCAAATATTTATGGCGGAGGTATTCAAAATGAGGTGTTTGTTGCTGCGCTAACACAAAGTTCTACGTGTAATTTACCCACGTTTGTGGCCTCCAATATTTTTCATGGCGGTTCAGAAGGCAGCCTTCATTCGGCCATTCAATCTGCTAACTTAACTCCAACTGTGCAACTTTCCGTGAATCAGCTTTCCACTTGCCTTGGAGAGCAGGTACAATTAACCGCTCAAGCTAGTGCAGCGGGGAATACTCCAAACTTTCAATGGTTTATCAATGGCCAGGCAGGACCCACAGGAAACCCTGCCATTTTTTCCAATTTAGTGGATCAGGATCAGTTGTCCGTCACATTAACGCCGAGTTTGACTTGTGCATCCAACTTAAATCAGGTTTCGGCAGGTCCCATTCAAGTATTAGTGAATGCTGCGCTTGGCGCCAACACCATTTTAGGAAATCCAACTCAAATTTGTGTAGGTAGTGGTGGAGTTATGGTGGGTAGTGGTTTGGTGAGTGGCCCTGGGAACATAAGTTATATTTGGGAAAACAGTCTTGATTCTTCCTCGTGGCAAACCATCTCCGGAGCTATTAATTCACAGATTTTTACCGGTCCCATTTCAGCAGATACCTGGTATAGAAGGATTGTAAGTTCAGATCTTTGCCAGCAGGCAACGATGAGCAACCCGGTTAAAATTGAGATTGCGCCTCCGCCAACTGCAATTTTTTCCGGTGCTTCACAAACGGGTGATTGTTTTGTGTCTTTTCAGGATGGTTGGGTGCATTTCCCATCTAGCTCAAACCCCAATGAATTGTTGTTAAGTATCCGGAGTGCGAATCCCAGTGTGGACCTTGCCAGTACCATGGTAGTGGCTTATATTTCCCCATACCATCAGATTGTCAATGGCTACATCACCAAATATCGTCATTATGACATTGTTCCTCTAATTAATGGGCCAGCCAAAGTACGGTTTTACTTTTCCCAATCGGATTTTGATTCTTTAACCGTGGCCGATCCGCAGGTGACTTCGGTGCAGGACTTGTTGGTCAGTCGTTTTCAAATTGGACAAACTACAGGAGGGCAGTTGATTCAACCAGATACCATCATGGCCAATACACCTTTTCCCAATGTGTACACCATGGAAGTGTCTGTACCAGGATTTTCTAGCTTCTTTTTTCACGGGCCTTCGCCTACGCCATTACCCGTTGATTTGGTTTCTTTTAAAGCAAATTGCGCTTTTGATAGCCTTTTCTTCAATTGGACAACCGCCGGAGAAATTAATAACAGTCATTTTCTGCTGGAACAAAGTGCCGATTTAGATCAATGGACGCCGATGAGTGTGGTGGAAGGAAATGGAACCAGTTCGCTGACTCATCAATATCAGACTGTTGTGAGTCGGAATCGAATTATGGGTGAATTTTTCCGTTTGGTTCAAGTAGATTGGGATGGCAAGGCAACCTACTATCCTGCCATATCCAAGACATGTAAGTCGGAAGGTTTCCAATGGTCTGTTTATCCGAATCCGGCGCAAGGAACTTTTTATGTTCAAGTTCAAGAAGAAGCGGCTGGAAATGGTCTGTTGCGTGTCCTCAATGGCATGGGACAAAACGTATATGAGAAAGAGGTAAGTTGGCCTGCAGGTGGTGTTACATTGACCATTTCACCCAATTTTTGGTCTTCCGGGGTCTACACATTGGATTTAGAAACCCAACAACGGACACCACGTTTACGGCTCATTTTAACTCAACCCTAAAATTTTGTAAGTCATGTATTTTAATTCCAAAATGAATATGTTTTCACTTCGTAAAACCATTGTTGCGGCCGCCCTTTTCGGTCTGGCCACCGCCACGCCTGCCGAGGTGCAGGCCAACAATGTATCCGTAACCAATCTGAGTTATAATGGTGCTACACAAAGAGTCACTTTTAACTTAAGCTGGGAAAATAGTTGGCGCAACACAGGAATAGCCGGTACTACCCAAAATTATGACGGAGTCTGGGTTTTTGTGAAATTCCGTGACGCTTGTGCCAAAGATTCAGTGTCTCCCAGCGCTGGAGATTATCAACATATGTGGCTCAATACCAATTCAGGTAGCCACACCATTCCTTCTGGAGTTACTTTAGATGTGGCCACCACTGATATAGGCGGAACACCAAGAGGGATGGGTGTCTTTATTTATCGTTCCAATGATGGAACAGGAACAGTTACAGCCAATAACATTAGTTTACAATGGGATATTGCAGCCATGGGCCTTTCCGGAACAGACTGGGATATTCAGGTGTTTGCGGTAGAAATGGTACGCATTCCTCAAGGATCTTATTATTTGGGAGATGGTGTTTCTTTACAGTCTTATCGTCAGGGAAATACCACTTCAGATCCATTTTTGGTGAATGCTGAAAACGCGGCCATTACCCTTGGGACGGGAGCAGGTGAACTCAATCACTTAGCCAATTCAGGAGCTTTGTTGAGTGGAACACTGGCGGCAGGTTACCCCAAAGGATACGACGCGTTCTGGGTCATGAAATATGAAGTAACTCAAAAGCAGTATTGTGATTTCCTAAATACCTTAAGCCGCAGTTCTCAGGTTATTTACGCGCCCAATACAGGTTCGGGACTTACCGTAGGGAATGGCTCCTTAACCAATGCCCAGCGTGGTGCTTTTTTAACATGGAGTACACAGGTCGCCAATCGTAATGGCATTCGGGTGACTGGACCAACTGGAAACTCAGCCGCCACCATCGATGTGTCTAAGCCTGTGACATTTGTATGTGATTTAAACCAAGACAATGCGCCCAATTCTTTGGATGATGGAATGAGTGTCGCTTGTAATTTTTTACGGGTTGAGTTATTGTATGGTTTTCTCGATTGGGCTGCTTTACGGCCAATGAATGACTTTGAATATGAAAAGATTGCGAGAGGACCGTCCGTGTCTCCCCCTTATGTTCAAATTGGAAATGAATTGGTTTGGGGATTGCCGAACAATGGTTCTAATCACACGTTTTCCGGAAATACCATGTTTTTTCCTGGCCAGGCGCAGGAAGTGCCAACCCTTTCCGGAAACGGATTGGTTTGGGCGAATATCAACAGCCCGGCAGGTCCAAGAAGAGTTGGTGGAACCCACGGAGCCGCTGCAGACAGAAATACTGCTGGATCTTCCTTCTATGGTGTGGCCGACATGGCTGGCAATGTGGAAGAAATTGTAGTTCGACTTACCCAAGGCACATCTAATCAACCTACTTATACACGTGATAGTTATGGAGATGGAAAGCTGAACTCAGCCTATACTGCACTCGATTGGCCGACTAGCTGGCTTCCTGCCTCTGCTGGCGTCACTGGAAAAGGTGGATCATGGCTTTCTACCACTGCTGCACATCTGCAAACCTCAACCCGTTTCAGCAGCCGAACCTCAAGTACGGGTACCACGGCTCGGTTTTATACATTTTCGGGCTGTTCGTCGGCCACAAGCTGTACATCTACTTCAGACCCAAGAGATCCTTTGACGACCAGTACCACCGGATCTTATATTCTGGGTGGCCGCGGAGTGAGATAAATCAATCTATTTGGAATTTTTGTAAAGCTGTCCGTTTGGGCAGCTTTATTTTTTTTATTAAAATACTTATGATTTCAATTTAAAGTATAAATAAAAATATAAGATTGGGGCATCTCATATTTGCCATGAAATTCACCCATTTCAATGAAAACTAAAATTACCATAGCCAAAGGGGACGGAATTGGCCCTGAAATCATGGATGCCACAATAGCCATTCTGATGGCCGCAGGCGCCAAAATCGACTTAGAAGAAATCCAGGTAGGGGAAAAAGTCTATCTGGCAGGAAACACTGCTGGTATTTCCAAGGATTCATGGGATGTAATCCGCAGAAACAAGGTTTTTCTGAAAGCACCGATTACTACCCCTCAAGGTGGTGGATACAAAAGTTTGAATGTAACCACGCGAAAATTTCTAGGGCTTTATGCCAACATTCGTCCATGCTTTAGTTTACATCCTTTTGTGCATACCAAACATCCGTTGATGGATGTGGTGATTGTTCGTGAAAATGAGGAGGATCTCTATGCGGGCATCGAACATCAGCAAACGGATGAAGTAGTGCAATGTTTAAAACTCATTTCCCGGCCCGGATGTGAGAAAATAGTTCGTTACGCATTTGAATATGCAAGACTATATCGCAGGAAAAAGGTTACCTGCTTTACCAAAGACAACATCATGAAGCAATCCGATGGATTGTTCCATCAGGTGTTTGATGAAATTTCCAAAGAATATCCGGACTTAGAAAACGAGCATTGGATCATTGACATTGGTGCCGCAAAATTGGCTGATACACCGGAGGCGTTTGATGTCATCGTCATGCCGAATTTGTACGGAGACGTACTTAGCGATGTGGCTGCTCAAATAGCCGGTTCCGTGGGTTTGGCCGGTTCAGCTAATATTGGTGAAGAATGTGCCATGTTCGAAGCTATTCATGGCTCTGCACCCAGAAGGGCCGGACAAGATATGGCCAATCCTTCCGGTCTGTTGCTTGGTGCTGTACAAATGCTCAATCATATTGGACAACAGGAGATTGCGGAAAAAGTGCAAAATGCTTGGCTCACCACCATCGAGGCGGGCATCCATACCTATGACCTATTTAAAGAGGGGGTGAGTCGCGAAAAAGTAGGTACACGTGGCTTTGCTGAGGCCGTTATACGGAACATGGGTAAAACGCCAGCTGTATTGCGTCCGGTTAAATTCAATGCCGAGGCAAAAATCCAAGTGCCTGCTTACCAAAGAAAGACACCGAAACAAAAAGAGTTGCTCGGGGTTGACATTTTTGTCCATTGGACGGGTAATCAGCCCAATCAGTTAGCAGAAAAGCTTGCACCTTTACGTTCTGGAATCTGGGAATTGCAAATGATCACCAACCGAGGCATCAAAGTTTGGCCCGACGGCTTCCCGGAAACCTTTTGTACGGACCACTGGCGCTGTCGTTTTATGCCCAAAAATGGCGATAAGGCCGCCGCAGCGCATATTCCGGCACTTCTTCAAACGGCATGTGAACATGGTATCGATGTGATTAAAACAGAAAATCTCTATGCCTTCGATGGAAAACCGGCTTTTTCACTAGGACAAGGTCAATAATTTCAACCTATGGAAAAAAATGCAGAAACCTTACAGCTTTCTCTGTTAGAAGGTGTGTTTTCCCGACAGGAGGCCCTCGATTTATTATCTCAACTGGTGGAGGTGAAAATTCGTTTTCATGAGGGGCAAATGAAAAACCTAACGGAAGTGGAAGACTTGAAAATGCGCGAAAAACGTATTCAGGCCTTACAATCTGAACTAAACTCCTTACGTGAAGAGTTGGTGCAGTCGGGACAGCATGTGGCACTCAGTTCTAAGGTGTTTATAAGCTGTTAATTGGCTCGTTTTTCCTTTGAAAAATATCATTTTCCAGGAAAAAAGGAGGTTGGTGGTGGCCACCATGCATGGAAAAGAAGCCATTGTTGGGCCCTTGTTTCAACAGGCCTTTCAGTGGCTTCCTTCTTGTTGCGAACATATTGATACAGATGTGTTTGGTACTTTTACGGGTGAAAAGGAACGGACGGGGCATCCCGTTGATGCTTTGCGGAATAAGATACACGCAGCGGCTTCGTTAAAAAAAGCAGACTTTTATCTTGCTACCGAAGGTTCTTTTGGGCCGCATCCTCAATGTGCATGGCTTCCATTTCATGAAGAATGGATGATGCTTTCTTTCCCGGAGTCTGCTTTGGAATGGGTAGAAGTGATTCGTTCTACCGATACCAATTTTTGTACGTCCATTGCGGAAAAATGGATTGAAGTGGTTCGCTTTGCGTGGAAAATTGGATTTCCGGAACACCGAATTATCATACGCTGCGGTTCTTTCCTTCGAAAAGGTGTTGGTGATTGGGACACCTTAAACCATCTTTTTCTACGTTTGAAAACGAAGGGCCCCATTCACCTGGAAACCGATATGCGTGCCATGTATAATCCCACGCGCCAAAAGGCCATTTCACGTTTGGCAAAACAACTCATTCAAAGATTGCATTATAACTGTCCGTCATGCCATTCTCCGGGTTTTGGTTTGGTGAGGTATTCACTTGGATTGCCATGTCGAGATTGTGCCATGCCGACCACTTTGGTGAAATCTGAATGGACATACTGCGAGTTTTGTTCGTTTGAGCATTGCGCAGATGAGTCGGAAAGACCTTTTGCGGATCCGGGTAATTGTTCCTTTTGCAATCCGTAAAAATGAACTGCTCAAAGGTAGGGATATAAAGTACCTTGTTCAACAATCAATAAATGAATGAATTGGGTTAGGTTGTATGCCCCAGATTGTGCACCGTTTCCAGATTGTGTCGTTTATCCGACTGTGGGGGCATCTCATTCCATCCAAAATATCCCTCAAGAGGTGCCCATCTGCTGTTTGTCTTTATATAAGCAACCATAAATTATTGGTTCAGACGATTTTCGTATCCAGCCAGTTTCAGTCAATTTTTCGGAACTTGATTTTTCTTTTCAGCGCCTGGGGAAAAATTCTGAAAAGGATAATTTGATTCAGTTTCGGGAGAAATTCTGAGGAGTATATTTTCAATGAGAAAATGGGATTTGCTTTGAACGCGAGATGCGTTCGATGGTTGGGATTAATATCCGCCCCTCCCCGTGGTCAAGTTACGACCTCCGACCGAAATTATTTGGCAATAAACCGGATAAAATCAGATCACCATTTTGAGACTCTTTTCACAGAATCCAAATGGAAAATTTCTTGAAGACGGAAGTTTGAAACGTATTCAGGGCGTTTCATGGGTCGGTTCTCCCGGGGGCCACCACTCCTCCTCCCCAGGCGACAAGCTACGAATTTCCCACCACCTGATTCGGCAATTAAACGTTTATAAACGATTAAAATCGGCTAGGGGATAAGTTACTGTTGTTGAAGTTTATTGACGACTTCAAGGATGTCCATTGATGAGCTTGATAATTACATTTTTGTCGATTGAATGGGTGGGAAAAGTAAATTTATCTATGTAGACCACTCATGCCTTCGGAGCGGATTTATAATTGGAATCTGTCTTTCAGAGGGTAGGAAATTGCTTGAAATCCTGGTTATTCACCTGTCCCTCCCCGTGGTCAAGTTACGACCTTCGACCGAAATTATTTGGCCATAAACCGGATAAAATCAGATCACCATTTTGAGACTCTTTTCACAGAATCCAAATGGAAAATTTCTTGAAGACGGAAGTTTGAAACGTATTCAGGGCGTTTCATGGGTCGGTTCTCCCGGGGGCCACCACTCCTCCTCCCCAGGCGACAAGCTACGAATTTCCCACCACCTGATTCGGCAATTAAACGTTTGTAAACGATTAAAATCGGTAAGGAAATACAAAATGAAAAAACTGCTTTGCAGGATAAAGACCCAATCGATTTTTTATTGCTAAAGTCCTATAGATTTGAAAACGAAATGAAATGCACTTCTCGTTTGGTTGAGACGCTTGGTTGGTCAAAATGGACTCAATTCGTTTCAAATGCTCTTTTAAGACGAGTCTTCATTTCAAAGCATGGAATATGTCAGGCAAAAATCTCAGCCCAAATTTCTTCCGGAAAAGCGATGCACAATCCAATCAAAAAAATCAATATCCTGATTAACTGAATGCTAAAAATAGATAAACGAGTTGGCCTAAGTTAGTAGAATGTAAGTCAGTTCAGCGTATTTATTCAGGAAACAATGGATACATAAAGCATGGCAACTACTTACTTCAAAATGGATGAAATTGCCAAATGAAGGTCCCCACAGGGTCATGATTAAGCCATTTTGTTCAGGCCGAAGACGCCAGATTCCTTTATTTGCTTTGTAAATCCGGGAAGTCCGCGGATTCCTCCGCTTTTCTTTCTTCAGGATTTTTATAACGGAAAAAGAAATTCATCCAGATGACCCGTGAAAGACGGTAATTCATTGGGAGGGTCAGTACCAGGACCGCACCTATCGTACCAATATATACCCATTCATGATGCCAATCTATAAAAGGGAAAAGTCCCACGAAAATAGCAATGGCCAAACCTACTGTGAGTGCATAGCTTACATAGCTGGCGCCAAAGTAAAAACCGGGTTCGGGATTATAATTGAGACCACAATGGCTGCATCTTTGGTGCATGGTCGCTGTATCTTTTAACCGATAAGGGTTAGACACTACGAAAACCGGGCCTTCATGGCAACGTGGGCATGTCTGATGAATGACAGAGTATAACTTTGAACCTTTGACCATGACGATGTTATTCCATGCAAAAATAATGCTCCCGGAGGGAGCATTACGTAAGAAATATTACAATTGACAAAATTTAAGCCAAGACCTCACGTACTTTCTCTGCAGCTTCCTGCAATTGAATAGCAGAGTGAACCTGGAGACCTGAAGCATCAATGATTTGTTTGGCTTCTTCGGCATTGGTGCCTTGTAAACGCACAATGATAGGCACATTTACACTACCAATGTTTTTGTAAGCATCTACTACTCCTTGTGCTACCCGATCGCACCGTACGATACCACCGAAGATGTTCACCAGGATGGCTTTTACATTTTCATCTTTTAAGATAATGCGAAATGCTTTTTCAACCCGAGCTGCATCTGCAGTTCCTCCTACATCAAGGAAATTGGCTGGTTCTCCGCCAGATAATTTGATGATGTCCATGGTCGCCATAGCAAGTCCGGCGCCGTTTACCATACAACCTACATTGCCATCTAATTTTACGTAGTTCAGATGGTTTTCACCAGCTTCTACTTCCGTAGGATCTTCCTCTCTGACATCCCTGAGGGCAGCCAAATTGGGATGGCGGAACAGGGCATTGTCGTCGAAATTTACTTTAGCATCTACCGCAATCACCTTGTCATCAGAAGTTTTGAGAACAGGATTGATTTCAAACATAGCCGAATCTGTTCCTTCGTAGGCTTTGTATAAATTGGTCACAAAACGTACCATTTCTTTGAAAGCCTGACCGCTCAATCCAAGGTTAAAAGCGATTTTTCTTGCCTGAAATCCTTGAAGTCCGGCCGCAGGATGAATTTCTTCTTTGAAAATAAGTTCAGGTGATTTTTCAGCCACTTCTTCAATGTCCATGCCGCCTTCTGGAGAGTACATGATAATGTTCCTTCCCGTGCTGCGATCCAATAATACAGACATATAAAACTCTGCCGTTGGAGTGGCTCCAGGATAATAAACGTCTTGGCTTACAAGTACCATGTGCACTCTTTTTCCTTGCGCTCCGGTCTGCTTGGTCACCAAATCCATTCCAATGATTTGACCCGCTAAATTTTTTACCTCGTCCAGATTCTTAGCCAATTTGATTCCACCTCCTTTGCCTCTTCCTCCAGCGTGTACCTGGGCTTTGATTACCCACCAGGAGGTGCCGGTTTGGGCTTGTAAAGCTTTCGCGGCTTCCACCGCTTCTTCCGGGGTATGGGCTAAAATGCCTTCCTGAATGGCTACACCGTAACTTTTCAGAATGTCTTTGGCCTGATATTCGTGGATATTCATGGAAATGGATTTTTTTTCGTGTGCAAATGTAATGGTTTTAGCTTGGAAAGCCGCCTGAATAATTCTTTTTCTTACCTGATTATTAAAACACCTGATGGTAGTGAAGTGCTCAGATTTTTCAAAATAATCATGGCATAATATTGAATTCAATAGCGGAAAAAACATAGGAAAAATTACTAGTTCCACAACAGTTACCTGAAGCAGCTAATCGCACTAAATCTCCTCCTTTTAACCAAATTGGTGCCGGGTTGAATGTATTGATGCTAATGCTTGCCCAACCTCCACCAGCATCAATGTCGATACTTCGGTTCACCGCACCGCCCATGGTGGGGAAAGCGGATACTATTTTCCAAACTTTTCCGGCTGGAACCGTCCAGGTTGGACCTACGTAAGACCAACTTCCATTGGACGAACCGGTTTGTGTAACTACCCTGTTGAATTGTAATGTCCCTTGCGACTTTAATCCAGACATGGCCGCAAGACTGAGTAAACTGAAAAGTAGGAACCTCATTGTTTTTTTGGTAAAAATAGTAAAACATAAAGTGATTGAAGAGGGGAGCTTTTTAAAATCTCATCTGGATGAAGGGCTTTTTGTAGATATTATCTAAGATTTATTCCAGAATATCTACTGATTTTTGGGTAAGCTGTTCATTCATAGAATGAAGTGCTGATAAGTTAGGTGGACCACATCAGAAGATTCTTTTTTTAAAGAGCCTATTTTGGGAAAACTTGATCCATAAAAAAATCCGCAACATCTTCTAAATAAAAGAGTTGCGGATTTATGGGGTGGAGCATATCCGAGCATAACTCTACAATGTTGATACACTTTGCAAAGCTCATAAATAGACTTTACAATGCTTATTTTCAATTATATGATACATATGGAGTATTCTTTTTCATTGAATGAGTTAGATGAAAATTGAATTAGATTGCAATATTTTGGACTAAATATGGGAATAAATTTTATCTTTGTTTATGGCTCGTATTACCTTCTTCATCCAAAGTAAAAAGTCTCCTGCAGGTATCTATGTTAGGTTTCGCAACGGAGCAAAAATTGACTTAAAGGCAAAAACGAACTTATCAATTCCTCCAGAAGATTGGAGCAAAGCAAAGGGAGAACCAAAAAGCAGAAACGAACAGACCAAGCAGTTAAAAGAAGCATTAGATGTACTGCGTTCGAGGTTATTGACGGAAATCAACAAAGTATATACAAATGGGGAGGATGTTGATTTGTCTTGGCTAAAGAACTTTCTTTCTAAAAAATCAGATAGCAAAAAGCCCACTACGCTTGTCGAGTACTTTGAGTTTTATCTGGAAGCACGGAAAAATGAAGTTACAGAGGCAACCGTTAGGAAAATTCGTGTAAACAAGCATTTGTTGGAGCGGTATGAAAAACGTATTCGTCGCAAAGTCAAGGTTAAGGAGGTTAATATGGATTTCAAGCGCGCATTTGAAAGCTTTTGTGTGGGTGAGAACTATGCGACGAATACAATTGCAAGGTGTCTAAGATATATAATGACTATTTGCAATCACGCTCGTTTGGAAGGCATAGAGACATCTCCTGATTTAGAGCGATTCAAATTAAAGTATGAGAAATGCTCTTTCATTTATCTCACCAAGAAGGAACTTCTAAGAATAGAGGCCACGCAATTTGAATCGGATAGGTTAGATAATGTGCGAGATTGGCTTCTTATAAGCTGTGAAACAGGTCAAAGGATTTCTGACTTCATGCGGTTTAATAAAGACATGTTAACAAAGAGAGAAATGGCGAATGGGGAAACACGTACGTTCGTTAGTTTCATTCAAGAAAAGACTAAAAGAAATTTGTCTTTGCCATTAACGGCAAGAGTTGAAAATATTTTGAAAAAACGCGATGGTGATTTTCCACCCTCCCTAAGTCATCAGAAATACAACGACTATGTAAAAGAAGTTTGTCGAATTGCAGGTATTACTGAAATGGTTGATGGAGCTAAGATAGACCCATTGACGAAGAGGAAGGTAAGTGGACGGTTTCCGAAATATGAGTTAGTTTCTTCGCATATAGGGCGCAGAGCGTTCGCATCTAATCATTACGGAATAATTCCAACACCACACCTTATTTATGCTACGGGACATTCTACGGAAACAATGTTTTTGAAATACATTGGAAAAGTTGATAACACTAAGGCCGACTCATTGGCGGAATATCTTTGACTTTAGATTTACTATATGGAATTAAATTTTGAGAATTGGGAAGCAGGGAGGTTTTACATGAACACATGCCCCAAACCTGTTTTCAGAGATGAAAATGAACCTGAAATAGAAGCTGTGCCTTGGAATATGCTGGCAGCAGAAGAGGCTCAAAAAATAAGAGAAGAGCAGGAGAAAATAATGGAAAACGAAATCAATAAGTTTTTAGCGTTTAGCCAAAATGATTTTAAAATACTACATGACAAAAACAGAGAGAAAGACAAGTTGGTTGAAGACGAACTGATAAATTCAAGTTTTTTACTCTTTAATGATAACCCACATGGCCTCAGAGCTGAAGAATGGATGAATGGAGAAATTCTTTATCGTTTGAAGCGTGTAAATCTATCATTTCCACAATATTTTTTACGAGAGATGCAGCAACATATAAGTAGAAATTATGTTAGAGCCCACCCCAACGCTAATCCAACACCAAAAAACTGTTCTTTCATTCACGCGTTAAGCATAAAAGCGAAAATTATCAAGTATTTATATCCGCTTGATGATAGTCAACCAGCTGGGAGATTTCATATTTGGAGAGAGGTAAATGTCAACTCTAATCATCCGATTGTTTATGGAGAAGCCGTTTATCGATTTCATAATTGGATAATTGAAACATATCCGTATCGGGCATCAGGAATTTTTACGGGGTTGGGCGCGGATATTTTCGACTTATACAGGAGGGAGGTCATACTAAAGAATCTCAGTAAGGCATATTCACTTTATTGCCGCTTATATTATTACTTAAAAATGGATGGTTTCTTAAATCATTATGTTACCCCAACAAATTTTTTGGAATATTTGAAAAGTTTAAAAGGAGAGGATATAGAAAAGGTTGTCAAGTATAAACAACTTAAACATAGTATTTACTCCCAGTCCGATAGTGAGTATCAACCAAGTCAAGACTATAGCATAATTAGATACAGGGTTATTAATAGGTTGGTATAGAAAAAACTACTTTGTCATCACCCCATCTGCGTTTTAAGTGTCGACTATCTTTTTTAAATTCAAGAAATTAATTCAATTTTTCAGAGCTACGTCATATTTTTAGGAAGTGTACTACCTAAAAATATGACGTAGCACTCTTTATTGCCAATTTCTTTGGCATTAGTTTTACATAGTTGATTACTAGATTTAAAATTTATCAATTAAATCAATTTAAAACTATGCAAAAAAAGCAGATTGTGTTGAATTTACTTGACCAAGAATGGTTCGAGGAACACTTTAGACAGATTGCAATAACGCTGAATCGCTTAGAGCAACAAAGAGCTGAGCAGGAAAAGTATCTTACTAGGAAAGAAGTAGCTGAGATGCTACAAATCGACCTGAGTACTTTACATTTATGGCAGAAGCGTGGAATCTTGCAACCGAGGCGCTTAGGCAATCGCGTTTATTATTTAAGCAGCGATATACAAAAAGCCTTAAATAAAAAACAAAATGGCTAGTCATTATGCCCACTACCCCTTTCAGATGGTGAGTATAAACTTCCTAGCAAAAAACTAAGGTACTTATTATTTTGAAATAGGTTGAAGTATTGTTATTGCTATCGAGGAGGTTGAGAAATACTTGTCTTTCTATACTAGAAAAATATGGAGTAATCCGAAGTTATCAAATCACATTCAAAAAAGATAAAAAATGGCATCATGTACTATATTTAAAAACTTTAGTATCCCCGTAGAAAATAAATCTCTGCTGCTGATAGCTAAAGATATTATTTCCGACAAGTACAAAAAGGAAGTAAAAGAAATCCGCAATCTTATGGCGCAAGGCAATAAGGCGAAAGCTGATTCAAAAAAGAAACAGCTATTAGCTTTTACACCTTCGGCTGTATTCAGGGAAAAAAGGCAAATGCCTTTGCTTGAAATGTATAGTGGATTTGTGCATTTAGATTTTGACAAACTAACACAAGAGCAATTGCAAACTGCGTTTGTAATTATTAGCAAAATCACCTATACATCACTTTGCTTCATCAGTCCCAGCGGCAACGGCTTAAAAGTATTTGTTGAGGTAAACACCAAACTAGAACACCATGATATTGCTTATTTGCAAGTACAGCAGTATTATGAAA
Organism: uncultured Candidatus Competibacteraceae bacterium; assembly: GCA_964578885.1. Classification (GTDB taxonomy): domain Bacteria; phylum Bacteroidota; class Bacteroidia; order CAIKAF01; family CAIKAF01; genus CAZRHR01. Next base: position 190,805 of record CAZOEO010000004.1, read on the forward strand.
AGGCCACAGGGCTAGAGGCAGACCCAAGCTGCAAGGATGTTACAAGGCTTTGTTTTATGAGCCACGACCCAAACGCATACCGAAATATCAATAGCGAGAAATTTTTTGTGGCTTTGCCCCCAATGATTCAAGAGCAACATTTGGAAACACCTATGGTTATTGCTTCAGTGGTTCCAGAAGAACAGCTTGAGGCCGAAGACCTCAATATTACATTTTTGTTCAATCAACAAATTCAATTGACTAACCAAAAAACGTTATACAAAGATGGAAATAGAAATAATTATATTTATCAACTTGCATCCAATTGCAACAGAGTTGGGTTATCGCAATCTGATACTGAAACATTATGTAAACAGCATTTTAATTTAGCTGAAAAAGAAATTAAGGCAGCTGTAAATAGTGCTTATACACACCACACCCATGAGCATAAAAAATTTGAACCAAAGAAAAAAAATAAGGAGCATGGAGAAGTCACGCCCGAAGAACAAATGCCGGTTTTTCCCGACTCAGTTTCTGACATAATTCCGGAGTTTTTAAAACGCATTATAAGAGTAGCTACCTCCAAGGAAGAAAGAGATGTTTTATTGTTAGGCTCTTTGGTTACATTGAGTGTGGCATTTCCCAAAATTTTTGGTAAGTATGGCGATAAACTGGTAAATGCAAATCTTTTCATTTTTTTTTCTGCCAAATCATCCGCAGGGAAAGGCATTTTAGGTTCTTGTCGAAATTTGGTCGAACCCATACACACAGCATTAAAAAAACAATCCAAGTTAATGAATGACCAGTATAAGGCTGATTTGAAAGAGTACAATAAAAAAAGGGGTAAAGCTGCCCCTGTAGAAAAACCAGAAAAAGCACCTCAAAAAATGTTGTTCATTCCAGCCAACAATAGTTCAACGGGCTTTTTAGAAATATTGTTCGATAGCGACAAGAGAGGGCTTATTTTTGAAACAGAGGGTGATACCCTTGCAAAAGCATTTAAAAGCGAGTATGGAAACTTTAGTGATGATTTGCGCAATGCTTTTCAACACGAACGTATCTCATATTATCGCAGAATAGACAAGGAATATGTGGATATTGATAGACCTTGTTTATCCGTTTTACTTTCAGGTACTCCAAGGCAAATTAAAAACCTCATTCCTGATGCTGAAAATGGTTTATTCAGCCGTTTTATATTCTATGTAATGAATATGAGATTGTTTTGGAAGAATGTGTTTGATTCTAATACAGAGAACGGTATAGATGAACATTTTGAAATGCTGGGGAAAGAGTTTTATACTTGGTACCAAACTTTACAAACCGCCCCCGAGGTACACTTTTCATTGACCCCATCACAGCAATTGCTATTCAATCATTTCTTTGAAAAAAATCAAATCCTGTATGCCAATATCCAAGAAGAGGAGATTATTGCTTCAGTAAGGCGTTTGGGGCTAATTGCCTTTCGTATTATGATGATTTTTTCAGCACTCCGAATGATGGAAGAGGGAGAAATTACAAACAACCTTATTTGTAACGATACGGACTTTGAAAACACGTTGAGTATGATTACAATTTTATTGAAGCATAGCAGTTATGTGTATTCTCAAATAGCCCAAGAACCCTACAAGCCAAAACCAAAGCACAAGAAGGAGCAATTTTTAGAAAAACTGCCTCACCGCTTCAACCGCCAAACTTATGTAGCTATAGCCCTAACTTTGGGCATACCCGACGGTTCAGCACAGCGTTACATCGGTAACTTTTTAGATGCCGGCATTATCCAGTCAAATGGTCACAACCAGTACACCAATCCCAACGCCAAAAAACCTCAATAGTTCTTATTTGAGGAATTGAGGAATTGAGGAATTGAGGAAATGGGGAATTGAGGAAATTAGGTGAGGCAAACCGCCTTTCCTTAAATCCTTAAATCCTCATTTCCCCACTTATTCAAAATACTATTGAGAGGGATTAAAAATATTTTCTACCTACCTTACTACATCTTATAGTTAAAAAGATTTTTAGGGCTTAAAATTTTGGCAAAGTGAGGGAAATACAGCGAATATTATCCCAAGATAGCTTTTCTCAATGTGCAATGCGCTAACATTTATAAAATAAATTCCCTTATATACATATTAATTCATATTAATATGCTTATCAAGCATATTTTTTATATTTTCATAAAAATAAAATTTGCATAAAAGTCGCTTTATTGCTAACTTAACATACAATCTAAATGCTATGAAAACAGATTTATTTACTGGAGAAAAATTTATTCCCAAGCGCAGCAATCAAAAGTTTGCAAGTCCCGAAAATAGGATTGCGTACAACAACAAAAAGGCAAGAGAGGGGAAAAAAGAAACGGAATATCTCGAAAAGCCACTCTATCGAAATTATAGAATATTACGTGAGTTAATGGCTGATGCGGACGTCAGAGATTTTCATAAGCAATTTCTGCGAGGAAAGGGTTTTGATTTTAGAGCCTTTAACAATTTAGAACAATATAATGGGCAAAACCATTATGCGGTTTACAATTTCATTATTGTCACGAAGAAAAGTTTAGAATCAGTTAGAATTGTTAAAATCAAAAGAAATGATTGATTTCACTACCATTGACGCAAATCCAATAGCACCCTCCGTGCTAAAACTGCAAAAGGAAAATGCAAGGCTATTGAAGCAACAGACCCAGTTAAGGACTTTCGCCAAACTAACCGTTGGCTTTGCCCTGATTTGCCTAACGGCCCTGCTGATAGAGAGACAAAAATCCGAAAAAAATGCAACGGAAAGACAGCCATACAATTAGAGATATAAGCTCAGGAATGAAAGAGTTTCCCATTGTAAAATGGGCCGTTTACACCGCCATAGTCGTTGGCGGTTTATATGCTGCGGGCAAACTCTTCAGGGCAACGGCATCCTGTGTAAGAGGTTTCAATGATTTACGTTCATCCCTTAAAGGAAAATGAGAAACAAATCTGTAACAAAGGCTTATTACAGCCATAGTATGCACAAGTATAACACGAAGGAAGAAAAGGCCGAACGTGATTATATTGAGCGAGTCTTTTCGGGCATCGTAATTTGTCCAAACAGACAAATCGGAGCATCAAGGCCAAAGAAGGTTTATATGCATTTAATTACCCATGTGGACGCAGTATTTGTCTCTGAATACGGCCAAGGTATTGGGAAAGGCGTTTATGACGAATGCGACCATGCTTTGAAAAAGAGCATCCCCGTTTTTGTGGTCATCAAGGGGATTAAAGGTTACTATCATTTGCCCGTGAAAGGCGTTGAGCGCATTCCAAACCATCGCCAATGGGATTCTTTTGGAAAGCTCATCATTGACCATGCTCCCTTTTTAAACTACTTGGATAGGCTTCAGGAATTGATGATGACAGGACGGTGAGGAATGGGCTTGGGGATGGGGAGTGCTTTTGCCAATAGGTTTTGGGAGGGGAAGTGGGGAATTATACTTGCACCAAAAGTAATTGGAAGGCACTCAATTGAGGTATTTGTAAGTGTCTTTATATCTGTATTTTATTAGACAATAACAGGTGTTGTAGGCGATTCTATGGCTGTAAAACCTTTTGGTTTTAATGAAAATATTTTGTAAAATTGGTTGTATTTTTTGACCAACCATCTAATCCATTTTTATTGAAGAAGATTATGATATATGGAATATAAACGCAATTGCGTTTATAGGGATGTTA
>CAZOEO010000005.1:0-169822 GCA_964578885.1 uncultured Candidatus Competibacteraceae bacterium
TCGTCTTCAAAAAAATTTCCTTTTGCATTTTGTGAAAAGGACCACAAAATGGTGATCCGATTTTACCAGGTGATTGACCGAGCAAATGCTGTCGGGTGTCGAAACTTATCCACGGGAAGGGGTGGGTTTTAACCCGGATTTCGTACGACATACCAATCGCAAAACATTTACCTCATCATTTAAAAATAATCAAGGCGCTGAAGGACCGGAAGCATCAAACGAAGCTCTTTTTTTCGGAGAAACACTGTTCCGAACCAATTCATAGGAATGCGACAATAACTCGTAACAAAGGGAAACGGGTAAATGGCCGTCTACACACACTGTGTTCCAATGTTTCTTGTTCATATGATAACCCGGCTGAATCTCTTCCCATGTGGCCCGCAATGCTAACGCGCGATCGGGATCACATTTCAAATTCACGGTTTTCTCCTGCCAGCGAACATCCAGCAGGGCAAATACTTTTCCATACACTTTAAAAACCAGGGTAAATTCATCAAAAGGAAAGTGTTCTGTAACACCTGGCTGCTGCATACACCAATCCCGAATGTCTTCCCAATGCATAATTAAACTTTGATAACAGGATAAAGAATCGGTCTGGATGGCGCGGCATCATTCTCAAAATTTGGCAGCATAAGCAGTAGAACATACGGCCCATCTTGTATAGATGTCGGCACATGAATCAGTTCTGTAATCGTGGCATGCTGCCTGGGAGCTTCGGGATAATTCCAAAAAGCATGATGGGCCGCCAAGGCTCCGCCATCAATTTCACGATCTATGCTGGGCAAATCGATTAACAAGTGCTCCACACCAAGATCGCGCAAAAAGGCTGCGGCTTCCGCTTCCAGATATGGGGGATTTGTGTTCGAATAATTTAGAATCAATGCATCGGAATCAAAAGGCTGCGTTCTAATCACAACAGCCTTTATTCCAGCAGGATAACTGCACAATGCTGTTTTCATCGCATGGGCGGTTAAACGAAAATCTCCATCAAAAGGTTCGGGAAGTAAAGTGACCAACGCGGCAGGGAAAAAGAAAGAATGAAGCGCCTGATTCACAGGAAAAACATCCGGTGAAATATGGCCGTAGGATTCCGTATGGGTGCCATGTCCATGTGGATTAAAGGTGATGGTTCTAAAATTGACAGAGCCGCCTTGATCCACTGCGCCAACAAATCCCTCACCACGAACAGGTTCCATCGAAACCGAACCGCAGTACCAAGCGGTGGGATTATGAGAACCTGCTTTCAATGGAAATGAAAGATCTGTGCCATGCGACAAATCGGCATGCACAAGTTGATTGCCCCAAGGCAACGTGAGATTAATCTTCATTTTCTTCTGAAATGGGAATAAAATCTAGACGAATCACCGGCGTGGCAGGATTCCATTGCAACTGACGATAGGTTTTGGCTTTGCACACCCAAAGAGATCCAGGAGAAAGAATCAGGCTTTTGGACGGTTTAAATAAATCCGGTTCTTTTTGCTTTTGCGACCCTGGCCACACCGCAAAATTTAAGGATGAATCTTCCGCAGGATTCAAATATAAGACAAGTTGGTGTTTGGTTCCCTTTCTGATTTCCCCTTCTGCTGATTGAAGAATGCCATGTTGAGACGCCTCCCAATACCCTTTGATATGAAACGAAACACCCCAAACTTTCTCTATGGATTTGAGCCAACTAGAAATGCCAAGCCATTTTTGAATCCAAAACATCAGCTCCGGACTGAGCGAAACTTCGTCCTGATTGGGAATCTCGTAAGGCGCAGCGCCATGCAACAATCTTTTTAGCAGGCAAGAGAGCACGGACAAAGGCGGCGTAAAGCCCTTTCTGTCGAGTCGGTCAACCAGCTTTTTCTCCCATTTTTGATGTGTTTCTTTATCCGGCTCAGCCACCAATTCTTTTGGCACAAACCACCAGGGTGGAGTAGCAGGAATGCGCCATTGATGCGTTTTCCAAAAAACAGCATTTTGGGGATTCACCCCAAACCATGTCCAAAAAGGCCAGTCGACCGATGCAACCAACCAATCTGTGGCGGATTCACCATCGGATGCATTTTCCAACCGCCGTTGCTTCCAACCAGGAAAATCGGGAAGCGGTTTCGCCTGCGCAAATAAATCCTCTGGCAATGCACCCAATTCACCCGTTTCGGGACAAAGGTATAACAGCCAGGTTTTTCCTTCTTGGGTAACCCTTTTTATTGGAAAACAGGAAAGGGCTTTCTCTGGAGCTACATCTCCAAAATAGAAAGGACGCTGCATGGTCTCTGTCGCAGAGTCTGGCATCGTTTCAGCCTCCTCCTCATAAGCTGATTCGGTGGAAACGTCTGCGGAAGAAGCTATTCTATAATATTTTTTTTGCACCACTTCTATCGGATAGGCTTTACCCCAAGCGCCTTCTCTTAGTTTGCGCAAATCTTCCTGAATGGTTCTTCTGGAAACAAATACAGGTTTACCCACGACTTTGGTCAAAGCAGCATGGCAAACAGCGAGCAAATCAACCAGCGTGGGAGATGGGTCCTGGTTTTCCAAACGGTCAATTAGCGTCTTATATCTCAGCTGAGTCAATGCTTCTGTGGTCATGGGAAAACAGATCTGAAGGAAATATACAATTATTATGGAGAAAGGCGATGTGTATGTGCCAGCACCGATTGAAATCCGCCCCTCGCCCTGTTTCCCGGAAACCAGGGATTTGCCGACGTTTTACCTGGTAGCAGAAAACATTGCCGTGGAAAACAATCAATTCATAGCCGTAGGAAATGAAATAAGGTGCAGATTTCGGGGAAAAAGCATAAAAAGACCATCGGAATGCCAGTGTAGATTGGTCACATTCCAGGCATCGATCCTGGAATGGTTGGTTGAAATACCAAACGAAACCGTCGGGGAGTGTCCTTCCACATGATAACATGGAGAAGACATCAGAGGCACATGATGCCAAACGTATTTTCCTGACATAAAATTAGGGTCGGTAAAGGAAAAAATGTAAGTTTGTCTTTAAATAAAACATTGCGTATGGACTGGTTAGTTCGCCCTCTTGGTGCCGGTATTGAATGGACCTTTCAATTTTTAGAAATGGCCAACTGGAGTTTTAATTGGTTAATGATTGGGGTAGGTGCGGCCCTGGGTGTTTATTGGTTTAAAGTGATGCTTTCTGAAAAAGAAGACAAAGGCGTATATCGCAAACCCTAAAATCTTTTTGTGTTTTCATATCAAAAACAGTCTTGAGAGGCTGTTTTTTTTTGCTTGAATCATATCCTATCTGTTTATCCATTGCTTAAAATCTGTCTTAAATTCCAAATTTTAAACAACATGGATTTGTTCATAAAAAATATAATTCGCTCTATTTCAAATTATTTTAAATTTTTTAATGAATCCTAAAGTTTGGCATTCCATTTTTTGAACTTTATTCTTTTTAATGGAATTTGTTTTAAACAGGTTTACTACATTTGTAAACATACAAACCCAAAAAAGGATCCCAAATCATGAATGCTTTTATCAGAAAACTACGGGTTTCCCGTAAAATCTCACAATCGACCGTAGCTAAACAACTTGGTATTTCTCAAAACGCTTACAGCCGTATCGAAAGAGGTCTAACCCGAATTTCCACAGAACGCCTGCATCAACTGGCCGACATCTTCGGCACAAGCGTGCATGACTTGTTGGCCGAAAGAGAGCGAAGCATGAGTTCACCCATGCCATCCGCAGCCCAGGCCACCAAATCCAGGGACGATTTGTGGATTTATGAAAAACTTATTCAACACAAAGACGAAACCATTGCTTCTTTAAAAGAAACCATTCAGCTTCTTAAAGATCAATTGGAAACCTACAAAACACTGGCTTCCGCCATTTAATACAAACCTTTAAAAGGTGATTCCTGTTGATTAACCAATGGGAATCACCTTTTTTTCTACATTCACCCTTTCCGGTAACAAAGGAAAAATAGCAGATTGTATGGCCTCGGCCAACATTCCAATCTGGCGTTCGCGCAACGCAGAGCGCCAACTCACCAAAGACACTTGCCGCACCGGTTCTACGGGAGAAAACACAGCCGTTTTCTTTCTTTCGTCCGCTGTCATCTGCCGTATCGATAACCAAGGTAAAATGGTAATTAACCCTTGTGCATCCACCAATCTTTTCAACGTTTCCAAACTTCCCGCGGCATACTTAAATGGTCCGGAACCACTGGATTTTTGCAACTCACAGATTCTCAATGCCTGAGCACGCAAACAATGCCCTTCTTCCAGCAGCAGTAACCGATCCAGGGCCAATTCTCCAGGAGCAAAGGTTTCTTTCCCTTCTGGCAAACCCATTCCATCGTACACCAAAAGAGGCTCTTCAAAAAGCGGCCAAATCCTAAAATCATCTTGTTCCAGCGGCGTCACCAACAATCCGGCATCCATTTTCCCATCGACCAATGCTTGCAACAAATCTTCAGTGGTTTGTTCCTTTACCTCCAACCGTAAATCCGGAAAGCGCTCCAATATTGGACCTAAGATGATGGGCAAAACCGAAGAGGCCAATGTTGGAATAATGCCAAGGCGAAATTCTCCTGACATGTCTTCTTCCGCATCCTGAACCATGGTTTTTAATCGGGCGGTGGCGGCAAGAATTTCCCTGGCCTGATGAATCACACGAACTCCGACCTCAGTTGGCATCACCGGATGGCGGCTACGATCAAAAATTTTCACGCCTAATTCATCCTCCAGCTTCATAATCATGGCGCTCAACGTAGGCTGAGTCACAAAACAAGCCTCGGACGCTCGTACAAAATGCCGGTGCTGGTCCAATGCCACAATATATTCTAACTGTTGCAAGGTCATAGCTCAAAGATAACAAGCTCTCTACAATACCAAATGACAAACTGATTCCGTAATTTGCCGGCCCATGCAAACGGATTCAATCAAGGGAACATCACCACAGCTCTCCAAAGGACTCATTGTGGCTTTCTGGATGGCAACCATTACGTCTTTCTATGTGTACAAAGAATTGGTCGCGCCTTTTGCCTTTGAAAGAATTTGCTATGAATTAGACGTATTAAATGGCCAGACAGTAAGTCCTTATCTATACCGACCCCTATGGCCCTGGCTATCACAAAGTTTTGCACAATTTACAACCCAATGGGGATGGAACGCCGAGTTGCAGCATAAAATCTTTCACGGCATTTGGAATACAGCCATTCTCACATGGATGTATTATGGTGTTTTCCGCTTTTTCACGCTTTGGACAAAGCATTCCACAGCCTTAGTAGGCGTCTTTGTCCTTCAGGCATTGGTTCCGCTTTCAATTTCAGGATACTACATGGAAGAGAACTTCTTCCAGCTCGGCGGAGTCGCATGGATGCTATTTGCTTTCTACAAACAACGTTGGGTTCTCCTATATATCGGAATGTGCATTTTAAGTATTCATAGAGAGCAATCTCTGATGATTCCTATATGGATAACACTGTCTATGTTACATTTAACTGCGCAAAATAAAAATTGGCTACGAATTTCTGGACTATTCATCATCTGGTGTGCCATTTTTATGGGGTTACGCTGGATACGAGGCGTACATTACACACCATACAGCATGGAATTCCATCTTTCGTATAATCTTGATAAATATCATTTTACACATTATATCGCACCACTTTGGCTGGGACAGGTAATCCTTCCACTGCTATTGGCTGCCACGCAATGGCACAAATTGAAACCTCCTTTTAAAAGTTGGCTCATTTCACTCATTCCCTATTATTTCTTGTTCCTCGTTTTCGGGAAATGGACTGAACTCGACAAAGCGATGTCGGGCTATTTATTCATGATTCCACCTGCACTCACATGGATACAAGAAAAAAGGTCTAATTTTAGGGTTTGAAATGAAAGTTACAGAAAAACTCAAGTCTGCTACCCGACCATTATTTTCCTTTGAGGTGATTCCTCCGCTTAAAGGAAATGGCGTTCAGGCACTATACGAAGCCATAGATCCATTGGTCAATTTTGGCCCATCCTTTATTAATGTGACCTATCACAGGGAGGAATACGTTTATAAAAGACGGGAAAAAGGATACCTTGAAAAAATCTCCATTCGTAAAAGACCGGGTACGGTTTCCATATGCGCCGCGCTTCAAAACAGATATGGCGTAGAAACGGTTCCACACCTTATTTGCGGCGGTTTCACCAAAGAAGAAACGGAAAACGCTTTACTCGATCTGGACTTTTTGGGTATTCAAAATGTACTCGCCTTACGCGGAGATCCGGTAAAAACGGAATCTCACTTTGTACCGAACCCGGGCGGACACGCGTACGCCACGGATTTAGTACAGCAAATCTGTGATTTAAATCGCGGAAAATACCTGGACGATGAGATTCAGGATGCGCATCCAACAGATTTTTGTATTGGCGTGGCGGGATATCCTGAGAAGCATTTCGAATCGCCCAACCGTAGCCTGGACTTGCACTATTTGAAACAAAAAGTGGATGCTGGTGCAGAATATGTGGTGACCCAGTTGTTTTTCGACAATAAAATCTATCTGGATTTTTTTAACCAATGCAGAGATGCAGGCATTCAAGTGCCCATTATTCCAGGCATAAAACCCATCACCCAGTTGCGTCACCTCACCTTCATGCCGAAGTTTTTCCATGTAGATTTACCAGAAGCACTCACCAAAGATTTGTTGAATTGTAAAACGGATAAAGAAGTGAGTGAAGTGGGCGTACGTTGGACCATCAGGCAATGCGAAGAACTTCTCGACGCCGGAGCGCCTTGTATTCACTTTTTCACCATGGGAAAATCCACTGCGGTTAAACAGATTGTGGAAGCATTGTACCGCTATCCCTAATTATTAATCAAGGAAACGCGCCCGATGTTCCGGAGAAGGAATCCAACATGTGGGCGCTTTTCCAAACCATCTTTGCCGGCGTGACGCAAATTTCCGATAAGCCCAATCCATCGGCTTTCCAGGAAGGATGCGGCCCAAATAACCCAGCCACGAAAATGGCCAGGGAAGTTGGGTAGCCAAAAAACAAACCGCGGAAAAATAGACATAAACAACCTTTCCGTCCCAAACCAAAAGAGAGTCGGGTACGTCCTGTCCCGATGGAAATGCATTCATTTGGTTTAGTAAATTCCTACCGGCATCGGATTCAATGGAAACATAGCGGAAAACACCGGCTTTATCCCATTTAAGTAGCTTACGTACAGAGGAATGACAAAAGCCACATTGCCCATCGTAAAAAACAAGAGGACCGTCTTTGTTAGGATTGAAAGTAAAAAATCTCATATTGTCTCACAATCAGAAAATTGTATTGTAATTTTGCATCCTCAAAATGATGTTTATGACCATGCGTTTTATTTCCATTTTCACTCTTCTTTTAGCCATTCTCACCGCCTGTGGTGGAGCTGACCCGGCTAAGGAAAGATATGAATTTATCATCGACTCGCTTCAGCAAGAGCAAAAAAGAAGCGACGAAGTCACCGACTCATACATTGCCGACCTCAATGGCATTCAAGAGCGGCTGGTCGAAATCAAAGAAAAGCAAGGAATTATCTCTGCCACTGCGGCCAACCCGGAGCTGTCCGATAACCAAAGACAGCAAATCGAAGCAGACCTGGCAGAGCTTCAGCAATACATGGAAGAAAACAAACTTCGCATCAACCAGCTGAACCGTAAAATTAAAGCAGATGGTCGGGAAATGAAGGCGCTGCGCGAGTTGATTGCAAGCATGCAGGAACAAATCAACCAAAAAGACGCAGAAATCAGTCGACTAATGACCCAATTGGCGACCCTTAATATTCGCATCGACCAGGTAACTCGTTCCTACGACAGCCTCGATGTTGTTTCAAAAGAACGCCAAGAAACCATCGATCGCCAGACCGAAGAATTGAACAAGGTATTTTATGCCATTGGTACGTTTAAAGAGCTTCAGGAAAACAATGTGGTAGATGCTGGCGGATTGTTTAAAACCAAATCCGGCGCCCGTTTGAAAGAAGCCTTCAACCAGGATTATTTCACCCGTACGGACCTTCGCAACTTTAAAGAACTACGTCTGAATTCTAAAAAAGCACGTTTGGCCACCTCTCACCCCTCTTCTTCTTATGAATTGGTACAAGCGGCAAACAGAACTTTTGAAAAACTGGTGATTAAAGATCCTAAAGCATTCTGGGGAACCAGCCGCTATCTGGTGATTATCCTCGACTAAACCCAAAAGGTTTATCCGTCTTTTCCTGAACACCAGGAGAACCTTGTGTGCATCGCCGACGCAATACGTGTCGGCGATGCTTTTTTATGACCTTTCCTCCGAAATGGACATTGCGCAGTTAGTACACAGATATACATTGCATTGTACAGAAAAATATAACTACATTTTAAAAACATAACTGAAAACACCTGAAAAAGGACCTATTCACCCTGAAAATTGGCTGTCTTCTTTCGAAACAACCGCCTTATCTTGCTTAACGCTTTCAAACCCAATTGTCGTTATGGAACGTAAAGCATTTTTAAAAACCTTGGGCCTGTTCTCCCTCAGCTCTGTAGTTATGAAAATAAGCGCTTTAAATCAACTGGCACAAGGACTTCGTCCTTCTGAGAAAATGCCGGTGTTGTTTTTGGGACATGGCAGTCCGATGAATGCCATTGAGGAAAACGAGTTTGTGCGCGGATTCCGGGAAGTCGCCAAAACACTTCCTTTACCACAAGCGATTCTTTGTATTTCAGCACATTGGGAAACACGAGGTACTTTTGTAACGGCCATGGAACATCCAAGAACCATTCACGATTTTGGAGGATTTCCTCAAGCGCTTTTCGATGTGCAATATCCCGCGCCGGGAAGCATCACCTTGGCCAAAGAAACGCAATCTCTGGTCACCAGTACAGAAGTAGGTTTAGATTTGGATTGGGGCTTAGACCATGGCGCGTGGAGTGTCATCAAACATCTTTTCCCCGAAGCCCAAATTCCCGTGGTACAAATGAGTTTGGATTATCGGCAGCCTCCGTCTTATCATTATGCATTGGCCAAAGAATTGCGCGCATTACGGAAAAAAGGCGTACTTATTGTTGGCTCCGGCAACATGGTTCATAACCTCCGCATGGTTTCCTGGCCCCGACTCAATGAGCGATTTGGATTCGACTGGGCTTTGGAAGCGAGCTCCCAAATGAAGAAGCATTTGTTGAATGGAAACCTCCAGCCACTCCTCGATTACCGCAACCAGGGCGCAGCGTTTCAACTAGCAATTCCCACGCCGGAGCACTATTTACCACTGATGTATACCATGGGCTTGCAAGAATCGTCAGACAACATTCAGATATTCAATGATGCGCCGGTGGCGGGGGCATTGACGATGACGTCGGTGAAATGGGGATAAAGTGGGCAAATAAAAATTCAAGATAAATTCGTGTAGACAGCAAGCAGACTTGCGCCCAAACTTTTTCTGCGAAAAAACTATCACTGTTTTCTGTTTCTTGAAACAGATATGGCACGATGCCTGCAATGTTCGCCTCGTTTCTCAAACAACATCTGTTAAAAGCAAAATACGGCCGTTTACCTAATAGTTAAAATATCCAAATGGCACATTTCACTATCTCCTTGATAGATCAAAACTGATTCTATGATTTCCTTTCAGCCATTCCATCTTCCCTTTGGCAAGCCGCCTTTTCGGCGAAAAAGCAGGCTGTCACACAAAAAGACGTTTCAGCTCGATTCGAATTAAAAAGCTTATAATCAAATTATTTAAAGGATTATTAAACGCATTTCTTTTAAATATCATTCGCTTATTCCATCATTTCCGAGATAAGAAGACGCCGTCTCACACTTCGTTTCATCATCCCTGTAAATAAGTACGCGACTCCGCTTGCTGCATGTCTTTTCTCATTTTCGCCACTCAATTCATTCTCTTCGATTTAAAAGTCGATGGAAAGCTTGTCTCGAAAAAAATCGAGGCAGCCATATTTGCTTTTCAACCTTAGCCCAATAAGCAGGCGAGTAAATGTTAAAGTGTAAAATAAAACTCAGACCAAAACATGGATGGTGGGCCGAAATCGAAAAACCAACGGCTCCCTACTCCTGTCGCGTAAATCGTCTATACAACTGCTCCTGTCGCGTATCCAGCTCCTGTGCCACGCCTTTCACCCAAACATGGCTGATGCGCTGCGTCAAAATATCCAAAGCAGGACCATCCGACACAAACAAACTGGCGTCTTTTCCTACTTCCAGGCTTCCAATCTGGTTTTCTAAACCGGTTATACGAGCCGGATGCAATGTGATAAGAGGTAAAATATCGGCTTCCTTAAAACCTTCGCCAAGCAGGTAACCTGCGGAAAAAGCTAAATTACGACCGCCCATGGCTTCCATGTCGCCCACATAATCCAAGGCCACCAGCACGCCGGCCTGAACCAACGTTTTTAAAAGTGCAACGCGGGAATCCACCGGATCGGACGGCATCAAAGGCAATTCATACAACCGGGTTAAAATCACCGGCACCTGCATCTCGCGAATCAAGGGCAATACCTGGGCAGCCCCTTCCGCACCCACCAACACGGGCTTTGGAATGCCCGCTTGTTGGCAAAACAACAATGCTTCCCGGATTTCCATGGCACCCGAAACGTGAATATACATTTTCATCTGACCCTGACGCACTTGCCAAAAAACGGTTTCCCTGAGATGTCGGTGTCCGGCGTCCTCGCTTTCCAAAAACTTTTGCATGAGCAAATGTATTTTATCGGCTGAGGGATCTTCAGACGAACCTCCTTTTGCAGGCAAAACAGAACGTCCAGGCCAATACACATGTAGTCCATCTGCCATAGAAAGAGCGCTTTGGGTCCAGGGCTGCCCATTTAACTGTAAAACGGAGGATTGACCAGCTACAAAAGGCCCACGCGGTGTCGATTGCACAAAAACGACGCCATTGCGCAACAGCGTGCCGGGTATCTCACTTTCTGCATTATACGCCACACCCGCACGCACTTCCGGTGTCATTAAAAAAGGCTCCTCCATGTCTATGGTAGCACGAACGGCATCCACTTCGGTGAGCCCTAACACATTGTTCAGCAGGGAAAAACCGGGATAAACATGTTTTCCAGTAACATCAATCAGGGTATCGTAGGCTTGTGTGCTGGTTTGGGGTTGATCCAGGTCCAAAATTTCTACGAGTTTCCCTTGACGAATTCCAATAAATCCTCGTTGAATTTCTTTTCCATTGCCCAAATGAAGTTTTCCGCCGGACAATCCGAAACTACCTTGTGCGAACACAGCAAAGCTCAGGCTTAGACCCAGTAAAAGGGTCATGTTTTGTTTATTCCAAATCATCGGCATGATGGATTGATTCACAGTGAAAATGTTGCATCTTCTTCATTCGGACAGGCTGGGTTTTTTCTCCTCTGGCAGCCAGATCCAGCATTTTTTGCACGAGCCGGATTTTTTCTTTTTTCGCCGCGGCCACCAATTGTTGATTCCGCTCCTGGCTGTATCGCAATACCCCATCGACCCAAGTGAATTTCACACGGCTTCCCATGGACATCGGGTGTCCGGACCAAAGCACCAAATCGGCATCTTTTCCCACGCGAATGCTGCCCACACGATGGTCGATATGCAACATTTTCGCAGGATTTATGGTCACCATGTTCCAGGCATGTTCTTCTGGCACACCGCCGTATTTCACGGCTTTCGCCGCTTCCTGATTCAGTCGTCGGCCCATGCTGGCATCATCTGAATTCAATGCAGTAGCCACGCCAGCCCGATACAACATGGCCGCATTATAAGGAATGGCATCCCGAACTTCCATTTTATACGCCCACCAATCTGAAAATGTAGATCCGGCAGCGCCATGTTTCGCCATTTCTTCCGCTACTTTATATCCTTCCAAAATATGGGTAAACGTATTCACCTTAAAACCAAGTGAATCCGCAAGTTGCATCAGCATCAAAATCTCGCTGCGCACGTAAGAATGACAAGTAATATGCCTTTTGCCTTCCAGAATTTCCACGAGGGCATCGAGCTCCAGATCCCGGCGAAATGCCGGCGTGTGGAAAGTCGCTTTATACGCTTTGGCACGTAAAAAAGCATCCCGAATGGTGGTTTCCACGCCCATTCTGGTTTGCGGATAGCGGTTGGTGTAATGTTCGCCCCAATTGCTTTGC
This sequence comes from uncultured Candidatus Competibacteraceae bacterium, assembly GCA_964578885.1. Taxonomy (GTDB): domain Bacteria; phylum Bacteroidota; class Bacteroidia; order CAIKAF01; family CAIKAF01; genus CAZRHR01. The sequence continues at coordinate 12,101 of CAZOEO010000005.1, forward strand.
TTCACATTTTCGCCGAGGGCAAATTTGATAAAACCGGGCGCATCACTAAAAATCATCTCTTCTGCCGTCTGCCCCCAGCGCAACTTAATCATAACCGTCTGCCCACCAATTGCATTGGCAGAACCATGTAACAAATGTGCGGACGTAACACCACCGCTAAGTTGCTGATAAATATGTGGATCTTCCGGATGCACTACGTCTGCCATCCGTACTTCCGAGGTAACGCTCTGTCCGCTTTCGTTCACGCCATTTCGCAATGCAATATGGGCGTGTTCGTCAATGATTCCGGCGGTAAGATGCAGTCCTTCACCTGAAATCACCGTAGCGCCTTTAGGAATCTCCAACCTGGTGCCCACAGCCTTGATCTTTCCGTCGGCAAACCAAACATCCGCACGTGGCAGAATGCCCTCTTTTTCTCCGGTCCACACGGTGGCTTGCTGAATAAAAACAGAGGCGGCCACAGGCAAAGAATCCGGATGAAATCCGAAAGGATGAAAAGGGGAAGGCGCTTTCGCTACACCCAGAAAGGGGTTCATCAAAACTCTGTCGTCCCGGGTGGTATCCCAAGGTTCCGGCTGTCCATTTTCTGTTTTTTCCATGGTCACGGGAAAAAGTTCTCCGCCGGGCGTGGTCACCATGCCTTCCAGGCGGTTGGTGTCTTTGGCATGAAGTTGGAATTGGACGGTTCCTGGAAAAATAGGGGCAAACAATTGAAAATGAACAGAAGCCTGCTGCCAGGTCGGTTTAATGGAAAATTTAATGGTATCGGTCCAGTAGACATGACCTGAAGGAGAGAGTAAACTGCCTTTTAACACCACTTTTTTCGGTTGAAAGCCGGGCCATTTTCCTGCTTGCAGTCGCCATTTTCCCCGAAGATCGATGGGCTTTCTGGCCAAGGTTTGCCCCCAATGGACCAGCGGCTTCCATTGTCCGGCAGCTACATGCGCCAAAACAACAGGTTCTTCTTTTCCGAACAAAGGAGCCTGTGTAATAAAAGCAAAGGCTTCCATACCGGGTGCAATGCGACCATACTTTTTATCCAAATTCAACCATTGAGCCGGGGTTTGCGTAAGCGCCTGCAGCAAATCGGAAGTATCGGCACCTGCAAAAGCGGCTTTCCGTAAAGCCGATAAAAAATCTCCCGGCTTTTTGGTGCAGGCCAACGCCACAGGAAGTCCGGCGGCCATACATTGTGCAGGATTAGAAGGAGCCATTTCCCAATGCATAAGCTGAGTGAGGTCGGCTTTTTCGGAAGCCAGGGGATGTGAAAAATCATAGGCTTCCGGAAAATCTAAAGGCAAAACCAAACGTACGCCCGACGCTTTAAGCGCCTTTAACTGCTGATATTCATCGCCATGGCCTAATGCAATCCACTGAATATCCCAAGATTTGGCCAACTGGCAAAGTCGAAGCAGCGACCACTTTCCTCCTGCGTCCAGAAGCCAAGGCCATTTTTTCTGCGCCAATAAGGCTTCAAAAACAAGATTGACTTGTTGATTTTTTCCAATCCGCGCATACCAATCGACGTCTAGCATGGTTTGCCGGATCAAAGCGATGGCACCCGTTTCAGAAGATGGATACGCCATGGTACTGCTTCCCTTTTTCAACGACATGGCCGCAGCGATTTCCGGAATCAGGATAGATGTTTGCCTTACTAATTCAGCATAAGTGACCAGGCTGGCCGTGCCGCGAAAAATCCCATCTGCTTTTTGAACCACGCCCAGGCCAAAACCGGCCGACAACATGTCTTTTTCCCCGTTGGGTTTCCAATGTTCCGCTGCTTTTTCTTCCGGGCGAACGGCATCGTTCCAATGAAAGCGATATGGATCTCTTTTCCCCTCGTAAACAGGACTTTGTCCTTGTCTGGATTTAGGTGCAGGCGGAATGGCGTCGGCCAAATGAATAAAAGAAGGATAGGCATGGAAGCCCTCTAAGTCCAATCTAGGCAATCCATCGTTTGGCGGCAAACCTGCACGAACGGCCAAGAATTTCCCATCTTTAATCAATAACGCATGATTGGTGAGCGTCTGATCTTTTTGGGTATGAAGCGTAAGGCCGGTGAGCCAATATGCGGCGGCCGTTTGAGATTCAGGCTGTGTGGTGGGCACCCATTGGGCATGAAGGCTGGAAAAAGAAACCATGCTCCACCAAAACCAGGAAAAAAGATGTTTCATGTAAAGACGACTCAAATGGAGGGAAGTACCCAAAACGTTCAAAAGTAAAGAATTCTCCGAAACCATGGCCTTACTCAAATGCGGCATCAACAAGTCTTATCTCAGGAAAAACCTAAAGAAATGTACCTTTGAGCAAGAAGGATTAAAGGAATTGAAGTCATGACAAAGGACATACGGGTTGGCGTAACGGGCGCTGCCGGACATTTGGGTGGAGTGCTGATCCGAAAGCTATTGGATCAAGGATTTCCTGTGATGGCTCTTGTACAAAAAGATCAACGGGCGCTGGAAGGTTTGGAGGGTCCACTCGAACTTATGTTCGGCAACGTTACCGATGCCACGGCCATGGATGTATTTGTCCGGCAAGTTGATGTGGTAGTGCACGCTGCGGCTAAAATTGCCATTGGCCAACCCATGGACATTACCATTCAACAGATTAATGTAGAAGGAACCCGACATCTGGTGAAGGCATGCCTAACGCATGGAAAAAGACTGGTGCACATCAGTTCCGTTCATGCGTTTCAACAAAATCCGACCATGGAAATTTTAGACGAACAACGTGCCATGGTAGGTAGTGTAGGAATTCCATATGACGTCACCAAAGCAGAAAGTCAGCGTTTGGTCCTGGATGCTTGTATGCAAAACGGTTTAAATGCTGTGGTTTTATGCCCTTCATCCATCATTGGCCCTCCGGATTTTAAACCATCTCTGATTGGTCAGGCCATTAGCGATATGCTCAAAGGAAAAATCCCGGCACTTTTCGAAGGTGGATTTGACTTTACCGATGTACGGGACGTGGCAGACGCTTGTGTGGAAGCCATTCAATCTCCTATCCGTGGAGAAGCTTTCATATTGGCGGGCAAATGGTACAGCATGAAATCCCTCAGTGTGCTCTTAGGAAATGCAGCCGGCAAACAAATTCGGATTCCGGAATTACCCGTAGGATTAGCCCGGGTTTTGGCCAGAGGCGTGGAATGGGGCGCGAAAATCTCTGGAAAAACGCCTTATTTCACCCGCGAAGCGGTAGATATTTTGGTCGCAGGAAACAGACTCACTTCCTCAGAAAAAGCAAAACAGCATCTGAATTATAATCCCAGACCACTGGAAAAATCCCTAAGCGATTATGTCCAATGGTTAAAATATCCTGAGCGAAAAGACTGGCATCGGCGATAAAGTGTTCCCGCGTCTTCCCATGGTCTAACCAAAATGAGGGAACTTTTTCGTAGTTTTAATCATCTGTTCGCTTGCATAACAAAATGATTACCATGTTAAAACAACCACTATTTTTGGCCGCTTTGCTTTCTTTTTGGATGGCCACAGGCATCAGCCAGGTTAAAATTGGAACACCTCCCGGTGCGCCACATCCATCTGCTGCATTGGAAGTGGAAAGTACAACAGGTGGTTTCTTACCTCCGCGACTTACTCAAACGGAGCGAGATGCCATTGTTTCGCCAGCAACAGGACTCATTATTTATAATTCCACATCCAACTGTGTGCAATCGTACATGCCCACAGGCTGGAAGGACATGAGTTGCATTTGTACAAGTTTCCCGAACGGTGCGTTTTCGTTCAACGCCAGCACGGCATTGACCAATCTGCCCGTTAATTTCACGGCTACCCAGCCCGGACTAACCTATGCATGGACATTTGGCTCCGGCAATCCTTCCACTGCAAACAGCGCGTCGGCAAGTTGCACCTGGTCTTCCCCGGGTACATATACCGTAACACTTACCACGACCGACAGCCAGGGATGTACTTCCACCACCAGTCAGCAGGTGACCATTGTCAACTGTCCCGTTCAAACGTTTACCAACACCCAAACGGTTACATTTTCAGGCAGCATGCAAACTTTTGTGGTACCCAATTGTGTAACTACTTTACGAATGGAATTATGGGGGGCACAGGGCGCCACCACCGGTTCATCTTCCGGAGGTCAGGGAGGATACGTTCGGGGAGATCTCTCCGTAACGCCGGGTGAAACGTTGTTTGTGTATGTTGGCGGACAAAATGGTTACAATGGTGGCGGAGTAGCTGGAAGTGGAAGCACGGGCTCAAATAGTGCCGGAAATGGCGGTGGAGGAACAGATGTTCGCCGCGGTGGGCAAACATTAAGCGATCGGGTCGCAGTTGGTGGTGGCGGAGGTGGTGCAGGTCGTGCAAGTTGCAGTAGCCAAGCAGGCGGAGCTGGCGGATTTCCAGGCGGAGCTGGTGGCGTAGGCGGAAACACCCTCATTGGAGGAGCCGGGGGAGCCAATGGTGGAGACGTAAGTGGAGGCGGCGGTGGCTCCACATGCACATCTTCGGCCCAGGGAGGCGGCGGCGGCGGACAAAATGGTGGCGGTGGTGCAGGCGGTTATGGCTCGTCCACAGGTGGAAACAACGGAAACTGCGGTTCTACCAACGCAGATCCGTTCAGCGCGAGCATTATCACTGCAAATAGTGGCGGGTGTTTTGGAGTTGGTGGAAACGGAGGCGCCACGTCTAACGGCGGCGGCGGTGGCGGCGGCGGCGGCTGGTATGGCGGCGGCGGCGGTGGTGGGAACTGGGCGTCCGGAGGAGGAGGAGGCTCTTCCTACACGGGAACACTCACCAACGTAACTACTCAAAACGGTGTAAGAACCGGAAACGGCCAGGTCATTTTCACATGGTAACTTTTTCTGAAGCATCAACAGGTATTCTGGGATGAATCATCTTGAACCACAAAGGCGGCAAGAGTGACAGCACCATACATGCCGGATAACCGGCAGGCAACTGAGGACTTTCCGGCAAATGACGCAGGATCTGATATGGTCTCGTGGATTTAAAATGATGGTCCGAATGGCGGGTCAGGTCGAATAAAACAATGCGACCCATGATAAAATCGCTGTTCCAGGAGTGCCAAGGCTTCACCGATTCATAATGACCTGGTCGAATTTCTCTTCTGCGCAAGCCATAGTGTTCGATATAATTCACGGTTTCCAGCATCAATATACTGAGCAAAGCAACCAGTGCCATGAGTCCGGCGGTCTGCGCAGAGAAGACCAGGCCAATTGCAGTAAACCAAGCCGTTTGTGCGACTGAATACACTAACATTCTATTTTTCACATGCCAAAATGAAAGCGATTGGCGCTCGAGTCGTTCTCCTTCCAGCCGCCAGGCAGAAACCCAGCTGCCCCACATGGAACGAAACCAAAAGGCGTAAACCGTCTCATACTTCCGTGCGGAGGCTGGATCTTTCTCCGTGCTCACATAACGGTGATGTCCCAGGTTATGCTCAATAAAAAAATGCATATACGCACAAGGCAGCAATAAGCATTGCGCCAGTGTTTGTGAAAACAAATCGGTTCGATGTCCCAATTCATGCGCGATATTGATGCCATTGATACCCATGGTCATCCCAGCCATCACCACCAATCCAATCAAATGGACCACATCGTTGGTTTGCGAAATAGCCACCATGGTTTTCCACAGGAGAAAAAAAAGCAAGGGCACATTGGCCCATAAAATCAAAAGGTAAAAAGGCCGTTTGGCAAGTTGCACCTCTTGTTCTTCGGTCAGGTTTTGTTTCGCCAAAGGAAGCCACTGCTCCATGAGGGGCAAAAAAACAAAAGCCACCACAGGCACTGCCCAAATCCATAAGCCCTTTAACATAAGCCCGATTCCCCATAAAAAGGGAAACAAAAATGCGGACAGATACATCCAACTCCTTACCATTGGTATAAATTGTTAAATTATGTTATTTTTAAGAAGGGGAATCATAAACTTTTGCAACTTTTTCGCAATACAAAGTCAACTAAAGATAAAATTAATGCAAAATCCGAATTCAGTCCGTATCATTTTAAAAACTCATTATAAACAGTTGATTACCTAAATATGGTAAAACCATAAACAACGCATAAACATCAAAAAGAAAAAAAATGACAATAAAACTATTTTAAAACCAAAGCAAAATATTGTAATTTTCTTTATCTAAACATTTATTGGTTGAAGTTTCCGCGCTATCTTTGAACATCAACTTACAACGAGGAACCAAGTAAAATGTAACCAATATGGGTCGCCGTCCCCTAGCCAAATTCAGAAAATCCAACGTCAACATTACTTCAAAATGGATTGAGGCCCTGGCCCCCGTTATCCTGGCCGATGGATTTTCAGGAAAAAGCATGGATGAAATTGTTCGAATAGCAGGCGTGAGTAAAGCCACTTTTTATAAATATTTTAACTCCAGAGAAAAACTTATCGATGCGGTTATCGATTACCAACTTGAGCAAGTCGGAGAATCACGTGCCGCTTTAGAGAACAATTGTAAATCTTTACCCGAAAGATATTTGGAAGCCACCAGAATTGCAGGAACCGCAGTAGCTGCCATTTCAAATCCATTTTTAAAAGACTTAGAACACCAGTATCCTCACTTATCGGGTAAAATGGAATTGTTCCGGGTAGAAGCGGTCGAATGGCTTCGCTCTTTTTACGAAGAAGCCAGAGAAGCGGGATTTATTCGTGACCTGGATTTACGCATCTTACTGATTGCTGACTTGGCCGTATTTCGGGAAATTAGTCGAATTGAGGTGCTCAAAGGCATGAACCTTAGTTTGGGAGAAGCCTTCTTAAGTTATATTGAATTCAGAACCAGAGCCATCCTTAGCTCTTGCGACGACGCCGATCACGTTATTCAAACCCTTAGAGATGGCGGAATCGATTATCCCGTCGCGCACCTTTTTGCTTAAAAGCATTTTCTTTCTTTTCCCTTCATTCTTTTTCTAGAACTTTGGCCCATGACCCCAAATGTCATTTACGGGCTTTATTATATAAATCCTATCGGCTGGCTGGTAGAGCCGTTTGCCTTTTACCAGGAGCAAGGCCTGGTGCTTCATCGGTTTCATAAAGAACACTTAGATTCCTATCCGCTGGAATACAAAGAAGCCCATGAAAAAGCATTTCAATTGGCAAACCAACTCACTATTTCGGCCATTTCACAGGAACTTCAGGTGCCCCCCAATAAACTGCATGAATGGATTCAAAAACCTGCGGCCTCCTCAAAATGGCAACTGAAACAATTGGACCTGGAGAAATCCTTAGACGCGCTGCTTCAAATCTGCCTAAAGCATGATTTTATTATAGGCATGAATCTGAAGCGCGACGATCTGGTCTCTTCACGCCAATTGCAGTTTTTACCGGAACCCAAACTCAAAGCTTCTTTCAACGGAACCGAAGAAGGCATCGCCTACACCTGCACACTGTATTCTGGAACAAAAATATACCCACTCCAGCAGGCCCAATCAGATATTATTCTGAATGCCTATGGCTGGTTAAGAATTAATCAGTTCCTGTTGCATTTACCCAATCTGAAAGCATCCATTCTTTCTCCATTTTTCTCGAAACCCGTAGTGTGGATTCAACCCCAACACTTTACGACTTACATCAATGGTTTTTTGCGGAAATTTCTGCGCCACAATTCCATTGACATCGATATTCAAAACCTGCCGGTTCAAGAAATTATCCACATCACTCAGGTCATTCTACAGATTCCGGAGCCACTTTTGCCGCACCAACGTCCGTTACAAGTTCTTTTTAAATACCACCAAATTTCAGTAAACAGCAAGGATCCGGCCCCTATTCTCACCCGCATCAACCCAGACGAAACGGCTGAAACGCTTCTGCTGCGCGTAAAACGCGATGTTTCCCTGGAGCGTAAATTACTTAACGACCTGGCTACCTGGGGCGCCGTCCCAGACCAGGACGGCCTTCGCTTTCTGGAACAGCTTACGCCTGAACGCTGGGAAGAGATGAAAACGAACATCCCCAACCTTTCTCTTCAGCACGAAGCATTCGACATGGTGGTGCAGACGCCTGACATCCAAACCCGTTTGGAAGAAAAAATCGATTGGTTCGATGTACATATCCAGGTGCAAATTGGTCCTCATTTGCTGGCTTTTTCTGATTTCATCCCCTTCATCCGACAAGGCAATCCCATTTTTCCCCTGCCAGATGGCACCTGTTTTTATCTTCCTGAAAGATGGTTTGCCCAATGGCAAGAAGATTTTAGCCCGAATATTCAAGCAGGAAAAACATGGAAAATCCCTAAAAGCCAAGTGCATGTTTGGCCGGAATTTTTAGGCTTACCGGCTTCTCCTGCGCCAAGAAGAACTTTACCTGAACCGGAAACTCCACCGACGCATTTTACCTATCGGCCTTACCAAACGGAAGGCGTGGCCCGGTTAGTCCAGGCCTACGAAACATTTCATGGTTTTTTACTGGCAGACGACATGGGATTGGGGAAAACATTGATGGTTTTAAGTCTAATTCATCGCATTCATCAATCTGGAGAGGAAACGTCATCTGTGCCCGTAGATTTATTTACCACACAGAACACAAACATCTCACCATCTCTCATTGTGGTCCCATCTTCCCTTTTGGAAAACTGGAAAAGAGAGATTCAAAAATTTTTCCCGGAATTGCGGGTCGGTATTCATGCAGGACCAGACCGATTAAAATTTATAGATGGCCGCTGGAAAAACCAGGTCATTATCACCAGTTATGGTACGCTAAGGTCGGATATCGGATATTTTAAGAAAAAGTCTTTTTCCTGTTTGGTCTTAGATGAAGCCCACGTGCTAAAAAATCCGGAAGGTCTCACCTATGCCGCCGTGCAGCAATTGAAAACAGATTTTACGATTGGAATTTCCGGCACCCCCATTGAAAATCACCTCACGGATCTGTGGGCCATTTTCAGCCTATTGGAACCAAGTTTACTGGGAGAAAAAGCTGCATTTTTAAAAACTTATTCCATTCGTCCTGAAACAGATACCCGGGATCGATTAAAAGAAAAAATCAAGCCATTCTATTTGCGCCGCACCAAAACAGAGGTGGCACCAGACTTGCCGCCGCTGCAATCGCATACGGTTTGGGTGCCCATGAAACAGGCCCAAAAAGAAAAATATGAAGAATGGTTGTCGGCCGCCAGAAACGATTTGCTGCTTGGCCAAGGTCTGGCTACGGGTAAAAAGAACATGATGGTATTGCGAGCCATCACAAGACTCCGTCAAATGGCCAATCATCCGGCACTGGCCGGAGAAGATTTAGCATCAGGCAAATTTGAAAGGGTCATGGAAGACTTGCGCAGCTTGGTAGAAGCAGGCAGGAAAGTGTTGGTTTTTTCGCCGTTCACCAGCCATTTGCAACTCTATTTACAAGCCCTGAAAAAAGAAAATATTCAGGCCATTTCTCTCACCGGCAATACGCCCAACAAAGATCGGCAAGCGCTGGTCGATCGTTTTTTGCAGGACAAGGACGCACAAGTCATGTGCATGAGTTTAAAGGCCGGCGGTGTCGGGTTGAACATTGTGGCGGCAGACTATGTACTAATGCTGGATCCGTGGTGGAATCCGCAAGCAGAAGCGCAAGCTATTGCCAGAGCGCACCGAATTGGCCGAGCCGGAACAGTCAACGTATTCCGGTATTTAACGGCCGAATCTGTAGAAGAGAAAATTTTTCTCATTCAACAAGCTAAATCGGATATGGCCGATGCCATTTTTGGTAACACCTTTTCGCTCACAACGGAATGGATGGAAAACATCCTCCAATCTTAATCAGTCTGTTTACAACCTTGCAGGGTTTTCATTACCTTTAACCCATGCTGAAAATCGATATGCACACTCATATCATCCCCGACAATATTCCGGATTTTGGCCGGAAGTTTGGGTATGAGGGTTTCATTCGGCTTCATCACCACAAACCTGGCGCCGCCCGCATGATGCAGGGTGAGCGGTTTTTCCGGGAAATTCAGGCCAATTGCTGGGATCCGGCTTTACGCATTCGAGAATATGCGGAAAAAGGAGTTAAAGTACAGATTGTCTGCACCATTCCTGTCATGTTTGCCTACTTTGCCAAACCCGAACACGGACTTGAAGTCTCCCAATTTTTAAACGACCATTTGGCGGGTATTCAAAACGAATATCCCAATCACTATTTAGGATTGGGTACCGTTCCGATGCAATCGGTAACGCTGGCCATTCAGGAATTGGAGCGTTGCAAAGATTTGGGATTTCCCGGCGTTCAAATTGGTTCAAACATCAATGATGTAAACCTTGGCGACGAAATTTACTTTCCGTTTTTCGAGGCGTGTGAAGCCCTAAATATGGCCGTTTTGGTGCATCCATGGAACATGATGGGCCAGGAACACATGGGAAAATATTGGCTTCCGTGGCTGGTTGGCATGCCGGCAGAAACCGCCAGGGCCGCAGCTTCCATGATTTTTTCCGGCCTATTTGAAAAACTACCCAAACTAAGGGTTTGCTTCGCACATGCCGGTGGCTCACTTATTCCGACCATTGGTCGGCTGGAACATGGATTCCACTGCCGACCGGACCTGGTGGCCATCGACAATCCGGTAAATCCAAGGCAATATCTGGGAAAATTCTGGGTAGATTCAGTAACCCACGACCCGGAATTACTGCATTATATCGTGAAAAAAATTGGCGCGGACAAAATCAGCTTCGGCACCGATTATCCTTTTCCTTTAGGCGATTTGGACATGGGAAAATTCATCGACGAAGTTCCCCTTTCCAACGAAGAACGCCAACAAATCTTTTTTGAATCCACTTGCACATGGTTAGGTATTTCGCCTCAGCGCTGGGCCTGATGTTGGTCACAGGCTTTTTCTCCTGTAAATCTTCTGCTACGCCAGAAACCACTTCCGGACGCGACAAACCCTCGTGTGGATTAGGCTGGACGAAAAACGCCCGACCCGATACCGTTCGTTCCGATGCGTTTGAACTTTTAGACGCTACTCTCAACGGACGATGTATGGACATTACGGTTCGTTATGGCGGCGGCTGCGGTGGGGCAGATTTTTTCCTTTTATGGAATGGCGCACTGGCAGAAAGTGCTCCGGCCAAAGCAACGCTTCGACTTATTCTTAAAGACCAGGACCACTGCAGGGCGCTTTTAACCAAAACATTGTCTTTCGACATCGGCACTCTGGCCCAAAATCAAGCGGTGGACTTCTTCCTGAACGACCGGCCGGAACCCATGCGCTTCGATCCAAAAGCAGGAAACTAATGGATAAAGATTTACAAAAGGTCCGCTCTTCCAAAAAGCAGGTGGATCAATTGTACCGGAAATTGGAAAAAGCAGGAAAACCTGCGGTGAATCAACTTTTTCATACCAGACACGAAGCCGTTTTCAAAGAAATCAATTGTCTGGATTGTGCCAAATGCTGCAAAAATACAGGGCCTTTATTTACCCCAACCGACATCAAACGACTGGCACAGCATCTTGGACTTAGTATCGTCGATTTTCAAAGCAAATATTTGCGGTTAGATGAAGACGGAGACTGGGTTTTACAAGTACTGCCCTGTCCGTTCTTAGAAAAAAACAATGCGTGTTCTATTTACGACGTGCGGCCGAAAGCATGCAGAGAATACCCGCATACAGATCATCCTGACATGCGTTCTATCCTAAAACTCACACGAAAAAACGCTGAAATTTGTCCGGCCGTAGCCAGAATTACCCTTCAGCTCCTTCAGCTTCCGGAGTTGAACGTAAAGTCTCAAAAATAATGGCCGTGAGTACGTCCTGCTCTTTCATGCCGGCAGCGCGTATTTGCTGAGGAACCAAACTGGCCGGAGAGAATCCCGGAATGGTATTTACTTCCATGAAATACAATTCTTTACCCGTCCACATGAAATCGATTCGCACCATCCCACGCAGGTTTAGCAGCCTGTAAATATCCACGGCATATCTTTCCAGTTTTTTGCGTGTAGGCACAGGAATGCGTGCCGGCGTAATTTCATCTGACGCACCTTCATATTTGGCGGTATAATCGAAAAACTCCCCATGAGGAACAATTTCCGTAGGCGGCAACACCACCATTTCCCCCTGCACTTCCAAAACCCCAATGCTCAGTTCTGTTCCGGGTAAAAATGATTCCACCAGCACCTGATCATCTACAGCAAATCCGGCTTCTATGGCTTCCGGTAAATCTTTCTTTTCCTTTATTTTAAATGTGGCCACGGAGCTACCACCATGATTGGGTTTCACAAAGCAGGGTAAACCCAACTTTTCCACCATGGCATCTATCTGAATGACGTCATCGGTCGCGCGCACCAAAACACCTTTCGCCACCGGAATACGCAAAGTTTTCACCAAAAGTTTGGTCAAATATTTATCCATGGTCAGGGCAGAAGCCAACACTCCCGGAGACGTGTAAGGCACTTTCTGTACGTCCAGCCAGCCTTGCAATTTCCCATCTTCACCCGGCGTTCCATGTACGATATTGTAAGCCACATCAAAGGCCACGTAACCCTCTTTTCCCTGAAATCCAAAGCCCTGGTTAGAAACCGGGAAAATTCCGTCCGGGGTATGCACTTCCATTTTTCCACCTTTCACATGAACCAACCAAGGTTGGAACCATTGTGGATCCAGGGTACGCATCACCATATCGGCAGATTTCAAAGACACCTCGTATTCGCCGGAATCACCACCGGCTAGCACTGCAACTTGCGTTTTCATGGGTTAAAGATAAGATGACGGGGGCTACGATAAAAATGCATGTACAAGTCCGTGTAAAAAGGAATAATCAGATTTTTTGGCCATTGGACAATGTGCGCATGGCTTCAAAAAAAGCCAAAATATCTTCTTTCTGAGTATCCCAGGCACACATCCAGCGGGCCACGTTGCCTTCTGGCTCAAAAATATAAAATGGAAATTTTTCCATTAAAGGTTCATTCCATTCCAGCGGAATGCTGGCAAAAACCCCGTTGGCCTGCACCGGATGACGAAGAATCACCTCTGGCAAGGTACTCACCATGGCCGCCAGTTCCTGTGCCATGGCATTGGCATGCAAGGCATTTTGTTTCCAAAGATTTTCGCGTAAAAATGGAATAAACTGGCCTGAGATAAAACGCATTTTGGAATGAAGCTGGGCCTGTTGTTTCCGGTAAGAAGCTGTTTTTCTGGCGAGTTCCGGCTGTAAAAACACCACAGCCTCTCCGGCCCAAAGACCATTTTTGGTTCCACCAAAAGAAAGCACATCTACACCAGCTGACCTTAGCTCTGACCAAGAAGCACCTAAGGAAGCCATGGCATTGGAAATCCGTGCGCCGTCTACGTGTAAATACAATCCATGTTGCTTACAAAAATCGGAAAAGGCTTTGATTTCCGCCATGGAATACACTGTACCAAACTCCGTGCTGTTGGTTAGAGAGACCACTTTGGGATGGACCCGGTGCACATCGTTTTGCCATTGAATCCAGGGTAAAAGTTGTTCAGGAGAAATTTTTCCATGGGTTGGGGCAATGGGAATGAGCTTGCATCCGGTAAACTTTTCCGGTGCACCGGCCTCGTCTTCATAAATATGCGCAACCTGACTACATAAAACGGCTTCCACAGAATCCGCCAAACTTCTTAATGCCAGTACATTGGCGCCGGTTCCATTGTAAGTGAAAAAGACTTCTGTTTCCGGCCCAAAGGCCTCTTTAAAAGCCAATTCAGCTTCACGGGTAACACTATCGTTGCCGTAACCCTGGGTGTGCCCGCGGTTAATTTCCTGGATAAAATCCAAAATTCGCGGATGGATTCCCGCCTGATTATCGCTACCAAATCCTCTGGAAAAAGTCTTCATTTCACAAATTTTGCATAAAAAAGTCTTAAAATATCAATAGGATTGGTAACATTGTATGTACGCGTAATGCATTTACTCATGATTCGTTTGCCATTTATCCTGATTTTTCTGCTGTTATCACTGTCCCCAACCTGGGCCCAAGGCGCTGATACAGTTAACATTGTGCAAGACTCTATTGTCCAGACCGTAGCAGAAGCCCCACCTGTAGTTACAGAGAGAATTACCAAAGATTACCAGATTGCAGATACAGGTTTGTCTGCCCAGGGCTTTTTCAGGGCCTTATTGGGTTTTATTTTTCTGGTTGGTATTTGTTGGTTATTCAGCACAAACCGCAGAAGAATCAACTGGCGACTGGTGATTGTTGGTATTTTGCTGCAAGTGGTGATTGCGCTGATGCTCATTCCCGATTATCATTTTGGAGGCGATCTCGATGACGTGGTTGGTTCAGGCGAGGCCGTACAGGTCGGCTTTAATCCGTTCCGCTATGGATTAGACAAAGTAGCCGCTGGTTTCACAAGAATACTTGGTTTCACCCAGGAAGGAGTGAGCTTTTTATTCAAGAGCATGGATGATGGCGTGATGCATCCCGCCTTAAAAAACTTTGCTTTTGTTATTTTACCTACGGTCATCTTCTTTTCTGCCCTAACCAGTTTGCTTTTCTTTTTAGGCATTTTGCAAAAAGTGGTGTATGTATTGGCCTGGTTAATGAAAAAAACCATGGGCTTGTCCGGTTCAGAAAGTTTAGCTGCAGCAGGAAATATCTTTTTGGGACAAACAGAAGCGCCATTGCTCATTAAACCCTACATCGCAGGCATGACCCGCTCGGAAATCATGTGTCTGATGACGGGAGGTATGGCCACCATTGCCGGAGGCGTTTTGGCCGCCTATATTTCTTTCCTTGGAAATGGCGATCCTATCATGGAAATGTATTACGCCAAGCACCTGCTCACCGCATCTTTGTTATCCGCTCCTGCGGCCATTGTAGCGGCCAAAATTCTGGTACCGGAAGTGCAAGAAGTCCGTACGGACATGAAAATCTCCAATGAAAAAATTGGTACCAACTTCCTGGAAGCTATTTCTAATGGTACCGTCGAGGGGTTAAAACTGGCCGTAAATGTAGGCGCCATGTTGTTGGTATTCACCGCCATGATTGCCACATTCAACTTTTTCCTCGAAGGGTTAATTGGCGATATCACCGGGTTGAATCCAGAAATCGCACAAGTAACCAACGGCCGCTATTCCGGATTAAACCTTCAGTTCATTCTGGGTTACGTGGGATCTCCCATCGCCTGGATGCTAGGTATTCCTTCGGAAGACATGCTAAACGTAGGCCAATTGCTGGGACAAAAAACTGTATTAAATGAGTTTTATGCCTATTACGAATTAGGAGAAATGAAAAACAGTGGCACATTCATGTATGAGAAATCAGTGGTCATGGCCACTTACATTCTATGTGGATTTTCCAACTTCGCTTCTATTGGTATTCAAATCGGAGGAATTGGTTCACTTGCTCCAGAAAAAAGAGCTGAATTATCTAAACTCGGATTCCGTGCCATGCTTGGAGGAACAGTCGCTTGTTTACTCACATCAACGGTAGTAGGTATGTTTATGTCTTGATTCGGAAAGCCTCAAGGTAACATTTGCTACATAGCAGCCGGAAAGCCTCCTGTATTTTTGCTTAAAACCTAATGGAATGCAAGAAATCATAGGATATGCAGCGGCTTTACTCATCGGTCTTTCCCTTGGAGTCATTGGCGGAGGCGGAAGCATCCTCACCTTACCTGTACTTACTTATTTAATGGGGGTAGAGCCCACTCTGGCCACCGCTTATTCACTTTTTATCGTGGGAAGCACCGCTTTAGTCGGCGGTATCAAGGCTTTGTGGAAGAAACAGGCGGATATCAAAACGGCCCTTTGGTTTGGCGCACCATCCATTGTGGCGGTGTATGCTACGCGAAAATTCATTCTTCCGGCCATCCCGGATTCATTGATTGGAATGGAAAAATCGGTGTGGATTATGTTGCTTTTTGCCCTTATCATGATTCCGGCAGCATATTCCATGATTAAGAAACCAGGAAACAAAGAGACGAAGGCCCCCAGAAAAATAGAAGGCGCAAAAGCCCTGGCTTACGTCATGGCCGAGGGAACCATTGTGGGCATTTTAACCGGTTTGGTGGGTGCAGGAGGAGGATTTCTGATTATTCCCGTGCTAGTGGTGGTGTCCGGTTTACCGATGAAAACTGCCGTGGGCACTTCGTTGCTTATTGTGGCCGCCAAAAGCCTCATTGGTTTTACAGGAGACTTAGGCAATCCCATGGATTGGAATTTGCTGTTTACCGTCACGGGTATTTCCATCGCAGGTATCCTGCTTGGCATGTGGGTGGCCAAATGGATTTCGGGTGAAAAGTTAAAACCCGCCTTCGGCTACTTCGTGCTGGTGATGGCCGGTTATATTCTATTCAAAGAATTCTGGCCAATGTGATCCGGGTGAAAACCCTGCACGTCTTGCGGTCTCGGGAAGCGTCCCTTTTTAAAAATATTCGCGCCTTTGTTGGTCCCCTTTCTTAGTGTTTTTTGCACTTCTACAGGAAGTTGAATTTCTTCAGCACAAACCTCAGAACAACAACCATGGTAGGTTTCCGCACAAGTGGCACATTGGATAAAGAGCAAATGACACCGCGCGTTCACACAATTGGTGTGGGTGTCACATGGCGCACCGCATTGATGGCAATGTGCAATAACATCTTCCGTAATCCGTTCTCCAAGTCGATCGTCGAAAACAAAGTTTTTACCAATAAAGCGGATAGGCAGGTTTTGTGCTTTGGCCTTTCGGGTGTATTCAATGATGCCGCCTTCCAGCTGATAGACTTGAGAAAAACCTTTGTGTTTCAGATACGCACTGGCCTTTTCGCAGCGAATACCGCCGGTGCAATACAGCAAAACCGGCTTATCTTTATGTTCAGACAACATATTTTCCACAATCGGCAAACTCTCTCTGAACGTATCTACATCCGGACGAATCGCGCCTTCAAAATGTCCCACTTCAGATTCGTAATGGTTACGCATATCTACCACCACAGCATCGGGGCGATCCAGCATCGCATTGAACGACGCCGCGTCCAGATGAGGGCCACACTGGGTCACATCAAAAGCCGGGTCATCAATTCCATCCGCCACAATTTTTTCCCGAATCCGAATAATCAGCTTCAAAAAAGCTTCGTCCTTGGATTCTACCGCGATATTCAACCGAATACCATTCAAAAATGGAATGGCATACAAGGCCGCTTTAAACGTTTCAAAAGCCGGCTCCGGAACAGAAATCTGGGCATTGATACCTTCGTGCGCCACATAGGTTCTACCCAACACTCCCATGGCTTGCCAACTTTCAAAAAGCTGGTTGCGAAAGGCCACCGGATCTTCGATGGGCGTGTACTTGTAAAAAGAAATGGTCAAGCGATCAAACGGTTCCTCCGCCAATTTCCGACGCAGGGTTTCCCGGTCGTAGATATTATGCAGCACTGGTTTCATGATGCAAAGATACAGCCTCCTTGGGCGAATCCCATGATTTTTTGTCGGCAGAGCCTGAATCCCGCACCTCGTTTGGCAAAAAACCCGTCTATCCTTACCTTTAACCTGCATTAAATTCCTACCATGCGTTTCATTGTATCCATCATATTGTCCTTTTCCCTTGGATTAGGAATGCTTTCCGCACAGTTAAAGAAACATGTCCGCTGGGCAGGCAACTTTACCTACGCGTCTGAACAGGCGGGAACACTTTCCATCACCGCCTTTGTAGATCCGGGATGGCATTTGTATTCCATGGAAAATCCACCGAATCCTACGGTTTTCGACGTGTCGTTCGACAATGGCTACCGGCTTTCGGGAAAAATCAAAGAGCCAAAACCCGTCAAGGAAAACGATGAGTATCTGGGCCCTGTCGCCTATTTCAAAGAGGCGAAAGTCGTTTTTACCGGACAAATCAACTTTACCGCAGGGAAGCCCGGAAAGGCCACAGTATTAGTTGAAGGTCAAGTTTGTACAGACGACAATGGCGAATGTTTGCCTTTCTCGGAAAAAATAGAAATCGTCATTCCTGCGCCTACGAACTTGCCGGCACCACCGGCCAATGATACCGGAATGGGAAGCACCGCGCCTTCGTCCGGAGATACAGACGGAGATGGCGTTCCGGACGATATTGATGTTTGTCCGGGCGCTCCGGGAAAAGCAGAATGGCAAGGTTGTCCGGATTCCGATGGAGATGGCGTGGCCGATCATGAAGATGCCTGCCCAAGTCTGGCGGCGAATACCACCGATGGTTGTCCCGAACAAGCAGGTGGATTAACTCGTTTTGTGCCGGAAAGAATGTCCGACAGTACCAAAGCACGGCTCAGCGGCGCCGGTTCCTGCGTGCCTGAAGAGTCCAGCCGCACGCCCTGGGGAATTCTGGTCGCCGGAATGATTGGTGGTTTACTCGCTTTACTTACGCCCTGCGTATTCCCAATGATTCCATTAACCGTTACCTTTTTTACGAAACAAAGTAAAAACAGAGCGATTGGCATTCGGAATGCTTTGATTTATGCTTTCTCCATCATTGGCATTTATACCGGACTTGGCTTATTGATTACCTTGGTTTTTGGCGCCGAAGCCCTGAACAGCATGGCCACTTCCGCCTTTTGGAACCTGCTTTTCTTTGCCATTTTCGTCATTTTTGCCGTTTCTTTTTTGGGCGCATTTGAAATTGTATTGCCTTCCTGGTTAGTGAATTCCGTAGACAAAGGCTCGAATCGCGGAGGACTAATCGGGATCTTTTTCATGGCCTTTACCCTTTCATTGGTGTCTTTTTCCTGCACTGGCCCCATCATTGGCTCTTTGCTGGTAGAAGCCGGTACCAAAGGAGATGTGAGCGGACCTTTCCTTGGCATGTTAGGGTTTTCGTTGGCGCTGGCTTTGCCTTTTGCCCTTTTTGCCGCTTTTCCGGGATGGCTCAACTCCCTGCCCAGATCCGGAAGCTGGCTCAGTTCCGTGAAAGTAACCCTCGGTATGCTGGAATTGGCGCTGGCACTTAAGTTTTTAAGTACGGTAGACATGGCGTATCACTGGGATTTTCTTTACAGAGACCGGTTTATTGCTATTTGGATTGCCATTTTTGGCGCACTGGCATTGTACCTTTTCGGCCTGATCCGCACCTCTTCAGACGGTCCGGAGCGACCAGCGTTGGGCGTTCCCAGAATATTAATGGGCTTGCTCGTGCTGAGTTTCACCATCTATCTGATTCCGGGTTTAAGCGGACATCCTTTGCGTTTGCTTGCAGGAATTGCGCCACC
Organism: uncultured Candidatus Competibacteraceae bacterium; assembly: GCA_964578885.1. Taxonomy (GTDB): domain Bacteria; phylum Bacteroidota; class Bacteroidia; order CAIKAF01; family CAIKAF01; genus CAZRHR01. Next base: position 31,195 of record CAZOEO010000005.1, read on the forward strand.
GGCCAATTACATGGAAACCTCTTCCGAAGTAAACCATTGCCCACAAGGTTTGCCTTGCGTGAATGATTACGACGAAGCCGTAGCGCGAGCCAAAGCGGAACAAAAACCTATTTTCATCGACTTTACAGGTTTTGGCTGTACCAATTGCCGCCAAATGGAAGAAAATGTGTGGATTATGCCGGAAACCATGGAACGGCTAAAAAACGACTTCATTCTGGCCAGCCTGTATGTAGACGACAAAAAGCCACTGGATGAAACAGCAAAATGGATTTCTCCACTCACCAATTTACCCGTACAAACCATTGGACAGCGCTGGAGTGCGTTTCAACAATATTATTTTGGTTCAAATTCTCAGCCTTTATATGTGGTGGTAGACACGGACGGAAATGTAGTGGGCTTGCCGTATGGATACAATCCGAATCAACAGGCCTTTTACGATTATCTGACATGTAGTCTGGCTCGATTTAAAGAGGGCGCCTGACCTTACCCGCATTTTTCCCGATAAAACCAGCTTCACAGGGGCGAAACCCGTTCGTTTATTCCTTTTGTGCGGTGGCCAAACAACAGACCAAAACAGATTTGGCACCTGCTTGATTGAGGCGTTGTGCCAGGGCAATACAAGTGGCACCAGTGGTCATTACATCATCCACAATGATGCAGGTTTTTCCCTGAATTTTCTGTGGGTTCACTACTTCAAGGGTGTCCCGAACATTTTCCATCCGGGTGGTTCTTCCATGTTTGGTTTGAGATTGAGTTGGCCTTTTTTTCCGAACCACATCGGTCCAAACCGGCAAACCAAGACTTTGGGACATGCCGCGGGCCAATTCTTCCGCCTGGTTGAATCCACGGGAATACTTTTTCCGCCAGTGCATGGGCACCGGAATCATTGCATCAGCGGCCTTCCACTGAGGAAGCTCAGATAAGATGGCGCCGTAATACCGACCCGCCCATGCGGCCAATCGGCGGCCTTGTTTGTATTTGATTTGATGAATAAAATCGCGGATTTCCGTTTTTTCCCCAAAATAGAGCCAGGCGGCAGCATGTGCCACATCCGTTTGGGCGTTGAGTGCGTACCACATGGGATGCGCCATTTGCTTATGAAAGCGTGTTTCCGGCAGCAAAAACAAACAAGGCGTACATAACATGTCCTCCGTACTTCCGAGACCTTGTTTGCACATTCCACACGTTGGCGGATAAAAAACCGCTTCCAAGCCATGCCAAAATGAATTCCACATTGGTAAAAAATGGATGATTTAACCCTAAATGTACAACCCGGAGATACGGGATTGCAAGTAAAGGCCTTGGTTTCGTGTTTTCTACATGATAAAGAGCAATATATTAAGGTGAAAGTTTATTTTTGTAGAAATATCGTTATCCATGGAAGAATCCCCTAACGCGCCTATTCCTGTTCAGGAAGAAGCACCTAAAAAAGAAAAAAAAGGCAATAAGCTGTTGTTATTGTTGCTGCTATTACTGTTGTTGCTTTTAGGAGGAGCCGGGGCATTTTTGTTTAAAATATATGGAGAGGCCCAACTTGCATTTGTGGAACAGAAGGCTGCTTTAGACCTGTTGAATTCCCAATATGCAGAAGCGCAGGCAGATTTGGAAAAAGCACGTTTAGAAGTAGAAGGGCTGAGAAATGATTTGGTGCTTTCCAACGAAAGAGCAGATTCTTTACAAGCCGTCATCAATGGATTAGAGCAAGATTTAAAACGTGCACGTTCAGCCAGATTGGAGTTTCGTCAGGGTGGTGCGCCCGTAAAATCGCAGTTGGACGCCATCCGTGCGGACAATGAAGCCATGAAGCGTCAGATTTCGCAATTAACAGCGGAAAACGGAAACCTTCGTGAACAAAATAAAGCCATGACGGGCAGAATGGATTCGCTGAACCAAGAAAATCAAACCATTGTAGACCGCTCCAGAGAGTTGGAAGACCGCATGGCGTTGGCAAGAAAAATAAGGGTTTTCCGATCAGAGCTCATTGGCGTTCGGTTTCGTGGAAATGGTATTCCGTACGTAGATGACCGAATCCGTAAGGTCAAAAAATTTGAAGTGGAATTCGACGTACAAGAAAATCCCGTTGCCGTTACCGGTGAAAGGGTGGCGTATGTAGTCATCACCACACCAGGTAAAATCGTTTTAAACAGCGACCAGAATCAAACCTTTGATTTCATGGGTGTTCAAAGACTTTACACAACGAAAAAAGCATTCAGTTTCCGTGGAAAAGGACAACGGGTCATTGCAGAATTTGACATTACAGATCCTCTTCCCAAAGGATTATACACTGCGGAGGTCTTTATTGACGGTGAGCTCGTGTCTACCGCCAAGAATACTTTCCGGTAAACGTTTACTGGTATTGGCATATCCTTTCGGTTGGGTCACGCTCTACCGAAAGGATTTTTTTTGTTTAGGGGGCATGAAAGCCTGTTGGGCATGAATTTTTTCCCAGCATTATCCGAAATTAGTGTAATTTCGCCTCCCATAAACAAATAAACATGAGTTTACTGGTCATTGGCACGGTTGCTTTCGATGAAATTGAAACACCATTTGGCGCTAGCGGACGTGTCATTGGAGGCGCTGCCACCTATGTATCTATCGCTGCTTCCTACTTTAGAAAAGACATCCACCTGGTGTCTGTGATTGGAGATGATTTCCCACAATCCGGAATCGATCATTTTCATCGCAGAGGCATTCATACCGATGGCTTACAGCTTAAAAAAGGACAAAAATCCTTCTTTTGGGCTGGCCGCTATCGTGCCGACATGAACAGCAGAGATACGTTAGATACACAACTCAACGTTTTAGCAGATTTCGACCCTATTGTACCTGAAACTGCTAAGAACTGCGAATATCTTATGTTGGGAAATTTGATGCCCAGCTTGCAGCTCAAGGTTTTGAATCAAATGAACCAGCGCCCCAAACTGGTGGTAATGGATACCATGAATTTTTGGATGGATTCTGCATGGGACGATTTAATTCAGGTTCTGAAAAAAGTGGATGTTCTTACCATCAACGATGAAGAAGCACGTCAGCTGTCCGGTGAGTTTAGCTTGGTGAAAGCAGCGAGAAAAATCCTGACCATGGGACCAAAATATCTCGTGATAAAAAAAGGAGAAAACGGAGCCTTATTGTTCCATGAGAACGAAATGTTCTATGCTCCTGCTCTTCCTTTGGAAGAAGTTTTCGACCCCACCGGGGCAGGCGACAGCTTTGCAGGTGGTTTTATCGGACACCTTTCTTCTACAGGCGATATTTCCTTCGAAAACATGAAAAAAGCCGTGATTTATGGTTCCGCTATTGCTAGCTTTTGTGTGGAAAAATTCGGCATCGACCGCGTGGTTGACCTTACCCAGGAAGAATTAAGTCAACGTATTGGAAAATTTGCCGAATTGGTAAAATTTTAAATATCTTTTGAAAGAACAGGAAGGCATCCGGAGTTTCTGGGTGCCTTTTTTTTGTGCAGAGAACGCGGAGGAGGTCGGTTCCTCTTTGCGTACTTAGCGAGACCTTGGCGCACTTTGCGGTAAAAGAAAAGACTGGTTTGATAACCCAGAGGACACAGAGGTGTCTATTCTTTAAGAGAAGCATGGTTTTGCGCATAGAACGCAGGGGAAGTCGGTTCATCTTTGCGGCCTTAGCGAGACCTTTGCACACTTTGCGGTAAAAAATGTACTATTAAAAAGTAGATTTGCTCCACTTCAAGCGCAGGCTATTGGCGACTACGCTCACGGAGCTAAGTGCCATGGCGGCTCCGGCCCACATGGGATCCATTCGGAATCCGAAAAAAGGATAAAGAATGCCTGCGGCAATTGGAATGGAAAGGACGTTATAAAGAAATGCCCAAAATAAATTTTGTCGAATGGCACGAAGGGTTGTTTTGGATAAAGAAATCACTTCCGGAATGCCTGATAAGTCATTCGTAGTAAGAGTGATTCCGGCAGTTTCAAGGGCAACCTCACTGGCCTTTCCCATAGAAATACCCACATCTGCAGAAGCCAGTGCCGCCCCATCGTTCATGCCATCTCCAATCATGGCTACCACTTTTCCATTGGCTTGAAGTGCACGCACATAGTCTACTTTCCCTTCTGGCAGGACATCTGCTTTCACATGTTGAATTTGTACCTGGTCGGCAACTGCCCTGGCGGTGAGTAAACGGTCACCGGTCAGCATATGCACTTCGATGCCCATGGATTGAAGGGCCGCTACCGCTGCTGGAGCGCTTGCTTTAATCGCGTCGCCGATGGCCAACCAACCTTTCCATTGATTGCCCGCCATGACGCCAAAAACGGTATGTCCTTTCAACATTTCCGCTTTTACCTCAGCCGCCAATTCCGATGGCCACTGATGCTCTTCTCCCAATAAGGCGTGTAAAGCCCCCACCTTCCAAAGGCATCCATCCACTTCTCCTTGAATGCCCATTCCGGGAATGGCCAGAAAATTCGAGACCGGACGTATGGTTTCCTTTGAAAAAAAAGATACAACTGCCTGCGCGATGGGATGCTCGGAATGCACTTCAAGACTTTTCACCGAAACGGCAGAAATCGCATCAAGCGTACTGGTATTCATTACTTTCGGTTTTCCTTCGGTGATGGTACCCGTTTTATCTAAAACAACCACCTGAAGATGAGCAGCTTGCTCCAAAGCGGCCGCATCCCGTATGAGCAAACCTTTGGCAGCTCCCATACCCATTCCGACCATTAGAGCTGTAGGAGTTGCCAATCCAAGTGCACATGGACAGGCCACCACCAAAATAGTCACACAGGCGTGTAATCCCTCATAGAATCCATGCGTTCCACCAAATATCCACCAAATCAGCCAGGCCAAAACGCCAAGACCCACTACGGCTGGTACAAAAATGGAAGCAATCCGGTCGGCCAGGGTTTGAATGGGGGCTTTGGAACCTTGCGCTTCCTCAACCAATTGAATAATTTTTCCCAAAACGGTATCCTCCCCTACTTTTCCCACTTCGATGTCTAAACTTCCCAGGAGATTCGCGGTACCGGCAAAAACGGCATCGCCGGGCTGTTTATGCACCGGCAAGGCTTCTCCCGTAAGCAATTGCTCTTCTATATCACTTTGTCCTTCTACCACACGGCCATCCGCCGGAATCACATTTCCAGGCAATACGCGAATCATGTCGCCCGGCAACAATTCCTCCAAAAGGGTTTCTTCCAGGGAAGCGTCTTCCAGTTTTCTCAGCGCATAGGGTGGCCGCAGGGCGATCAACTTTCCAATGGCGTCGGTGGTTTTCACTTTCGCTTGTTCTTCCAACCATTTTCCCAATAAAAGAAAAGTAAGCACCACCGCTGCACTTTCGAAATACACATGCGGATGCACGCCGCGACTGTGCCAATATTCAGGAAAAAGGGTATTGAACACCGAAAATACATAGGCGAGGATGGTAGAAAGCGTCACCAATGTATCCATGGTCATTTGTTTGTGCCTGGCCTGACGAAAGGCGCGCAGGAAAAAATCCTGACCGGCCCAGGCGATAATTGGCGTGGACAATGCCCAGAGCCAATAGGGCGTCCAGGATTCGTGCATAAAACCCATACCAATGACAACCAATGGTAGGGACAAAATAGCGGCAAACAAGGCCTTTCGCCCCAGTAATTTCCGCTCTTCCACCTGGCGGCGAGCGGTTTCAATGGAAGTAGAAGCACCGGTTTGCGGAACGAGATCATAACCAGCATCCTGCACGGCATTTCTGATGGCTTCTGGATTTGTCAAATCTGGCAAATACGTCACCACCACATTGGCAGATGCGTAATTCAGTCGGGCTTTTAATGCGCCAGGCAAAGCCAATATCGCGGAAGTGACACTGGCAGCGCAGGCCACGCAGGCCATTTCAAGGACTTGAAAACGTTGGGAAGCCGTATGAATACTCCAACCTGCGTCATCGCACTGAGATAACATCATACGGATTCGTTCAGCCGAAAGCGCAGTCTCCAGAATCAACTGAAAAGCGTCTGGCTCAGTTGTATTGAAACGGGCTTCAGGAAAAAGGTGAGATTCCGGCGTTTGAGCCGAAGCAAACTTTTTAGAAAACTGCAAAATAATCGCCATGGAAGAATTATTCACCTTTCAGGAGCGTCACCCTGCACAAAGGAAGAGACATTAGCCGTTCAGTTTACTTTTAAACTGTTGGGTAAACTGCTCCCAAGGCGTAGTTTTGTAGGCGCCGGAACCGAAGAAAATGATAACAGGTTCCAGGTTTTCAGGCGTTTGATAACCAGCCAACGGCTGAATCATATTCTGAAGTTCATCTAAAAAAACCAGCGTAGGATAGCTCAACTGGCCCGAAGTAAGTGCTGCTGCCAGCTCATGATACCCACGCATGCCTGACGGAACAAATTTGTATACTCTTTCTTTAAATGTAACCTGTCCCTTTTGTTCTGCATCAAACTTCACCGGATAAAACTGGGTATTGAGGATGGCTGCAATCACCGGATGAGAGAATGTTTTGGAATCCATCACTTTACACCAGCCACACCAATCGGTATACAAATCAATCATCATGGGCTTGGGCGTGGTTTTAGCTAATTCAATGGCTTCTTCAAACGTGTACCATTTTACGGAAGCAGTTGCTTGACTGTGTACGGTTAACAGGGTAAAAAGACCCAATATGGAGGCGAAAATTCTCATGTGAACGTTTAGTTGAACAATTTACGAAAATTGGGCCAAAGTGATGTGAAAAACATGTTAAACCGATTTTAGTAGCCGGTTTTGGGCGTTTCAGCCGTTTCTCCGAAGAATCCGGAGGCCAAAGTCCCAGCCAAACCAGAAGCACCAATTCGGAAATCACGTGGAGAAACCGCCCGACCTCTCAAGCGTTGTACCAAAGTCACATATTCTTCTGCCTGTTGAGGTTCTCTCACCCCACCGGAAATTTTCACACCCATCGTGGTAGGATTACCTTTATCCAGAATCGCTTGCGTAAGAATTTCTGCCGCTTGGAGGCTGGCTCCGGCGGAAATTTTTCCTGTGGATGTTTTCAGAAAATCAGCACCGCCATCCAAGGCGGCGTTGGCCATTTGGCGAATAATATTGGCATCGGAGAACTGTCCGGTTTCCAAGATTACTTTAAGGGGAGCAGATCCGGCCGCAGCCTTTACACGTGCCACCTCCTCGACAATCGCATGCCAATCTCCGGCGGCGGCATAACCACGGTCGATCACCAAATCAATTTCCGTAGCGCCCTGTTCAAGAGCATATTGGGTTTCTGCGGCTTTTAAAAATTGAGGGGCTTTGCCGGTTGGAAAATTACCTGTAACGGCCGCTACAGGAACATTCATTCCGCCCAAATGCTGCAATACAAAAGGGACCAATGGTGCAAAGACGCAAATAGCGGCCGGCTTTAATTGGCCTTCGGAACGTTCCCAAACCTTCACCCAATCACTGGTCCAGCGCCCTATTTGCTCCGGATGATCGGTATCGTTTAAACTGGTTAAATCCAAAAAAGAATAAAGGTGGGCAAAACGATTTTCATTCATAAATCAAGCATTTAAATATCTTTCCAAAGCAATACGCACATGATGCCTCACGTGGCCAGCCAAAGCCACACCAATGGCCATGGGCTGGATGGGACTTCCATTGGCGGTACCCAATTGAAGAAGTGCCTCGTTAGAAAGTGATGAGAACAAACAATAATTGGCTTTACGCAGGGCTAAAAATTCAGTGAGAAGGGCATTCCAATCAGGCAGATTTTTGCGACCTGCGCGGGCGTACTCGTTTTCATCGAAACCGGGTAGCGCCTGTTTTTCTCCACGCGCCAGCGCAAGGGCACGATATCCAAAAATACGTTCCGTATCATTGACATGTTGCGCCATTTGCCTCAAGGTCCATTTCCCTTCGGCATAAGCAAAATCCTGAAAATGTGTGGATACGGATTCCATCAGGTGATGCCATTCCTTGCCGGATGCCTCTAAAGCATGCAGAACGTCGGATTCTGGAACCATGGCGAAATAGGGTTCCATAAACGGCGGATAAACCAAAAGTTCTTTTTGCATCGCAATCGAATCAACGAGCAAACTACGAGAACTTAGGGGATTTTTACAAGTTTTTGGGGCAAGTTTCCATTTCCGGACAAAAAATACACGCCAGGTGCGAGGGCTGATGCGTCGATACGAGCCTCCTGGTCAGACAAAAATTCAATTTTCAGTGGAAGGGCAGATCCGGACACGTTGGTGAGTTGCCATTCTACATCCATAAGTTGAGACGAAAAAAACTGCCAGGCGTCGGTGGTGGGATTTGGCCATACACGCAAGGTTTGCTGAACGTCGGGACAATCTGCAAACCAAGGTCCGTAAGAAGTAGACTGGCCGTTGAAATCAACCTGAGTAATGCGTATGTATCCCTGAAAATCGTTTAAAGGCAAGTTGTAAATTTTGGGCGTTTGGGAATTTCCTGCGCCGGGAATTTCCGCCAGGGCGGTCCATGTGGCGGCATCTGCGCTTCCTTCGACCAAAAAATATTGGTTATTCCATTCGGACTGTGTAATCCATTGCACTTCTAATCCCCCGGGCAAACAAACAGACTCAAAAGAGGAAAACAAGATAGGCAATGGCGTTGGACCGGCTCCGCCGAAACCGAATGGACTAAAATTTCCAATGGGGGCAGGCGTTCCAACGAAGCCACAACCTGTTCCGCTGGTAATGGTTCCTTTTTTCCCATTGGCTTGCCAACCACCGTTCCCATGACTTTCCCACGCCGATCCATTCCAGCGACTTACCATGACCAATGTAGGATCTGGCAAAACAGAAGCGCTATCATAATGCAAGGTTACCTGAACGGGTTGTGAGGGCGTCCAACGGTTTAGCATCCAGAATTCCCTGTTGGACATGGATGTGAGTCCACAATCCGGGTCGATGGATTGAATGGGATAACCAAAAGCGTTTGGATTCGCCTGATGATAATAAGCAGCGAAGCGAGCCGTAGCCACATCTGGGGCAGAAATCTCGATAGGTCGGAAAGCCTGTGCACTTCCCACGGGGAAAACAAAAGGTTCGTCGCCGGATTTATGCACCCAGCCCTGGACATAACTTGTCGAATCGGTTTGTTGCCATTGGGCACCGGGTAAAAAATGTACATAGGCACTTAAGGAATCAGCCCACGGAGCCGTCATTTTTCCAGATTGAAAAACCAAGGTCTTGGCAATTCTGAGCGAGGTACCCAACTGAACGCCAAATGCGTTATTCATAATCAGACTATCTACCTGAATGGGCGTAGAGCCGCTCAGGGTTTGTCGACGGGAATGACTGAGCTCCAGCTTTCCCCAGCGAGCCTCTGCACTATCGCCGAGTGCGCCATGGTTGATTAAATCGCCCATCACCCGGATAGACGCACCGGAATCCAGTGTAATTTTGGTTCCAGGCTGAATCTCAACTAAAACCTGAGTTAAAACAGCCTGAATGGGGAAAACAAATAAGCAAAACGGCAAAAAAGTACTTAAAAGAATACGAATGGGCATGGGCGCTGAGTCTACCACAAATTTAAGTAAAACTTATGGTTTTATTGAACCCGAAAAGCGCTCAAAAAAACATTAGGAATGCCTTCGGTTGGCCTGTAAAACCGGTACTTTCCAAACAATTTCCTCCTCAAAACCTGTCTTTCTTTTTTCACAATTTACCATGGGGCAAATCCGACAACTGGTTGTAAGACAGGGGTCGGCATGCAGAAAAACTTCGACCCTACTTGGAAAAGCAGATTGCAATGTTTGAGACACTGCTTCAAGGACGTCGTGTCCTTCCTGCACATTTAAAAACCAAGGAATGGTAGCATGGGCATCGATATGAATATCTCCACCGTAACGAATCACTCGTAAATTATGGATATCAATAAGTTGAGGATGTTTGTGTTGACGAAGAGTCTCGGCTACTTTTTCGAGCACTTCCGGATCGGCTTCGTCCATGATACCCGCAAGAGAAGCACGTAAAACAGAAAATCCGCTCCATCCTATATATAATGCAAATCCTATGGAAATAGCGGGATCGAGCCATGGATGTGGGAATAATTGGAAAGCGAGCAATGCGAGGAGCAGTGCAAAAGAGGAGAAGGCATCGGTCCAAAGGTGTCGGCCACCAGCTTCAAGGGCGAGGGAGCGCGTTTCTTTTCCCTTTTTCATCATGTACCGCCCCACAAGAAAATGTGTGGTTCCAGCCACGGCGGTAAGTATGGCGCCCCAGGCTAAATCGTTGATGGGTTGTGGATCTTGGAAACCATCAACGGCTTTCCATACAATGGCCGAAGCCGCAAAAACAATAAGACCACCTTCCAGTCCGGCGGCAAGAAATTGAATTTTCCCATGGCCATAGGGATGATCATGGTCATTCGGTCGGGCAGACAACCAGATGGCGTATAAAGAAAATGCGCCGGCCGTTAGGTTAATGACGGATTCCAGTGCGTCTGAAAGCACTGACAAAGCTCCCGTGAGCCACCAGGCCAGGAGCTTTATTCCCATAATCACAAAACCTAAAACCAGCACCCAACGTTGTATGCGCAAGGCTTCCACCATACAAAGATGATGGATTCGCGTTTACTTTTGCAAAAAAAAGCATGGAAAATCCCAACATTACCTTTTATCGGAAATACATTGGCCAGGCCATTACCACGGCGCCATCGCCACTAAGCAACTGGCTCAGAGGCACCATTTTAAAAGTAGAGGAAAACGAATTGGTCATTGGATTCACCGTCAGGGAAGAAATGACCAATCCGGCCAAACTGTTGCATGGCGGGATGATTGCCGCCATTATGGACGATGTCATTGGCATGCAATTGTTTGTTTCCGGAACGGATGGATTTTACGTTTCGGTCAGCCTTCATGTTGACTTTTTGCAGGCAGCGCCTCTTGGTGCAGAAGTTCGGGCTGTAGCCACCATTGTAAGAAAAGGGAAAAGGCTCATCAATGCGTCCTGCGACCTTACACTCCCCAATGGCATTTTACTAGCCCGCGGTACGGCACAGTTGATTCCGGCGGAAGGATAATGTTCCGCATGTCATTTCGCCGCAAATTCAAGCTTCCGGCTGATAGGCTTCTGCTTTTTTGAGAAGCCATGAAATGGAGGCCACCTGGGGGGTGGTGTTTAATTCTTCCAAAAGTCCTTTGGCCGCCTTTTTATCGCCTAATCTGGCGCGCATTAACCTTTTTACATACTTCACAAAGGCTAGACAAATGGTTTTTTGGTAAGCAGAAATAAGTTCGTTTCGTCTCAGATACACGTAGAAAGAATCGACCAAGGAATAGAATGCATCAACCTCTTCCAGTTCGAAGTAGGCCTTGAGCAACAATATTTTGGAATCGAGGACATAGTACACATCCATGTATTCCACGTTGCTTAGTAGCCGAAGTGTTTTTTTGTATTCCCCTTTAAAAAAATGCAACCAAGCCAGGTTATACGTGAATGCATTTTCTCGATATTTTGGATGCACCTTGTCTTTGAAACTGTAAATAAAGTTTTCCGTCCAGTCGAAGGCTTCAAGGCGTAAACCAACTGTCACGATGTTTTTAAACGTAGCGGGAATCAGATATCCATTTTCAAAAATAAGCTGATTATCAATAAGAAGAATTGAAATATTGAGATGTTCCTGTAAGTATTGGCGATGGCCTTGATTAATTTTCTTGGTGCAATAATTTTGAGCGAGCAAAAACAAATCCCGTTGTTCTTCCGGGGGAAAGGCCTCTTTATGCGCTTTTAACCATTCTACGAGGTGATAAAAATGGGCTTCCTTATCTTCTTCGATGAGGGTGAGAAGAACCTGGTGATAGGCATAAATGGCAGGAAAACTCGAATAATCTTCTTCTTTCAGGTGAGCCAACAGGGGCAAAATGAATCTCGTGTGATAAGCAGAATTCAAAAAATTCTGCCTGGTATGCATTTCACAAAGATATTTGAGTTTCTTGCTGATGTAGAAATAGTCGAGGTTATCGGTTACTTCCTGTAAAACCTGATCGAGCGACTTATCTCTTTTCAAGGAAGAGTAGGTGTACAGTTGATCTTCCAGCAAAAACTTCTGGTAATAGGTTTCAGAATCTTGTACGCCGGTATTTTCGACTTGTTTGAGTGACTCGTCGTAAGTTTGATGAAAAAACTTTTCCAGATCCCGGTTTCTGAAAAATCTGAGCATCATTTGATTTTGACTAAACAGATCCTGATCTGTTTCCCGAATTACAATAAACCTTTCGATGAGTTTGGTTAAATCTGAAAAGGCGTAGCGGAGTTTGGTTTCGACAAAAGGTTTCGTTTGAAACACTTTGGCATAAATTTTTTCTCGGTCCAGGGCGGGTCCCTCCATGTCTGGGTGTTCCTTTTTCAAGTAGAGAAAAAGCCTAAGCAGCAATTCGTTTCTATTGAAATAAGGCGACCTGAGAAATTTTTCCAGATCCCGAATTTCAGCGGACGTCATGGCGGCAAGAAGGATGACCGGTTTACTTTTCTGCATGGGAATCCACAAAAGAGGAAACTAAAGATACACCTACCTTTCATTTCCCCCAATAAACTTGTTTTTAAATAGGGTGACAAAATTGCAGTTCATTTTTATACAATTTTTTAAAAGACAATATTTTAACAATAAATAATGACAAAATATATGCCGATAGGAGGATTGAATTGTAGGGAAACAATGAACATAATTCACTATATTTGAGTTTAAGGAAAAAACAGCGCGGCATGAAGCAGATTTTTACACTATTGAGTTTGGTTATTTTTTGTGGCTTCCAGCTTCGTGCAGGCGGTCCCGGCCAAGGCAGAATTGGATTCACCGGAAATGTAAATCAAGGCGAGACGTTCCATATCATTTTAGAAAATCAACAATTGGTGGCTTCCGGTTTGCAAATGCAAGCGCCGGATTGGGCCGTGTTAGGCGTTCCATTCGTTGGAGAAGATGGATCCGTTTGGGTTCCCGTAACGCCAACCCGAAGCATTCCAAGGGTAGAAAACACAAATCAGCGCTGGCTAACGATTGTTGGGATAGACAACATTACAGGAGTTCGGACAGATCGCGGTCCGAACGTGAAATTACAGCGCCAGCAAGTTGTTGGAGGGCCAGATGGAGGAAACGAGACAACGGGAGACAGCGGCAGCCAGGCAGAGCAAAGCAATGCACAAAACGGACAGCCATATGGCATTGATGCTACGAAAGGCGGGCAAAATACAGGATCTGTAGATATTCGACCTTTCTCCGGTGCAGGAGAAATAGGGATTGTTACAGTTGGGGAGATTCTGATGCGAGAAGTAGAAGTTTTCGACCAAAGTGGTAAAAAGATTATGGCAGTTAGGTCGGTAGAAGATGGAAATCGCATCCAGGTAGATTTTTCCCAGCAACGTCCAGGGCTATACATATTGGTAGTGTATATGGATAACCACAGTCGCGTTGTCCGAAAGATCCAATGGAAATAAATTTTTTAACGCCGCCACCTCACCGTGGCGGTTTTTGTTTTTGGAGGCTGCCGGAGCGCAATTTTAGTTACCTTGCACACCATACGTTGTACTTCGTAATGCTCCTCCCATGAAAAAAGCATTCCTTTGGACCCTTCGGTTGTTCGGCATTACTGTTGCTATGTTTGCAGGATTTATTGGTTATGTAAGTCTTACAGATTACCGACCATTGCCCATTGAATCGGCAGAATTTGAAGGGCCGGCACTTCCTGATTCCCTAAAAGACACATTGTCTGTACTCACGTGGAATATTGGTTACGCAGGTCTTTCTGCGCATGAAGACTTCTTTTTTGATGGAGGCGATGGCGTGAGGGCACATAGGGACACCGTTTTATCGAATCTTCAAGCTATTCAGGGATTTCTTTCCCGTTCTTCTGACGACTTTATCTTTGTACAGGAGATTGACCTCTCGTCCAAAAGAAGTTATTACATCCCACAAATGGATAGTTTGCGCCATACGCTTCAGGATTATGGTTCTTCTTTCGCATTAAACTATCATAGCCGATTTGTTCCACAACCTGTGTTAAATCCAATGGGACGAGTAAAAGCAGGATTAGCCAGTTTTGGAAAATACAGGCCTACCAGCTCACAACGTTTTGCACTGGCGCCGGATGCAGATTGGCCTGTCGGCTTATTTATGTTGGACCGCTGCTTTCTTACATGGCGCTTTCCATTGACAGAAGATAAAGATTTAGTTTTGATTAATGTGCATTTATCAGCATATGATGATGGGACCGTAAAGCAACAACAGCTGGACACCCTTGGTGCATTTTTACTGAGTTTGCAAAATGAAGGTCACCTCGTGGTTGCGGGGGGAGACTGGAACATGTTTCCAACTGGTTATCAGCCAAAACTTCCTGAATCCAGTCATCTTACACCGAAAGGAGCACCCGGAGATTATCCGGCCCCAGGTTGGAGGTGGATTCATCCCGGGGTTACCACAAATCGTTGGCTGGATGAGCCATATACCAGGGGTAAAACCACAGAAAACATATTAGATTACTTTCTGATTTCTCCGGGGATAGACGTCATTAAAATTGAATGTATTGACTTGCAATTCAGACATTCAGACCATCAACCGGTGCGACTTGTTTTCGCCTGGTCTTGATGACAGAAATCGGCTTAGTTTTTTTCCGAAGCCCGCCTTTTCAATTCCTTTTTAATCAAGCTCAATTCGCGTCCCGTCTGGCCCGCGACGGACGTGTTTTCCCGCGCTCTGCGAGTTAAATACGGAAGGACATCCTTGACAGGGCCATAAGGCACATACTTAGCGACCTGAAATCCGTCGGAAGCCAGGTTGAAACTGATATGATCACTCATTCCCAGTAACTGAGCAAACCATACTTGTTTATTCTTCTCGGGTTGATTGTTTTTCTTGAGTAAACCGGCGAGCAGGGCGCTACTTTCCTCGTTGTGGGTGCCTGCGCAAAAGGAGAATACAGCCGAATTCTCCCAGCAAAATTGCATCGCCGCATTAAAATCGCGATCAGTGGAAGTCTTATCTGGCTGAATGGGATCCGAATAACCTTCTTTTTGTGCACGGGCTTTTTCCTTTTCCATATAGGCGCCACGAACAATTTTCACTCCGACTTTACATTGTTTGGTCAATGCTTTTTCATAGAGTTCTGCCAGATACGCCAACCGATCGACACGATACATCTGTACCGTATTGTATACCAATGCGTGATTGTGATTAAAATGCCACATCATCTCTTCAGCCAATTCATCGATAGCAGGTTGAATCCAAGACTCTTCTGCATCAATAAACACAGGTGTTCCCTGTTTGGCGCAAGCCTCACATAATTGCAGAACGCGTTGTTTGACTTTTTGCCATGCTGTCGATTCTGTGGCATTCAGCGCCACTTTTTGAGATTGTTTTTCCAATAAATGATGAGGAGCCATTCCCGTTACTTTAAACACCACGAATGGGATGGCGGGATCATCTTTTGCCCTTTCGACCGTTTGCAATAATTCCTGCAAACAAGCATCAAAGTCGGCTTCGGAAGTTTTTCCTTCGATAGAATAGTCTAGAATGGTACCGATTCGGTATTTCCAGAGTTCGTCAATGACCTTTTGGCTCCGTTGAATCGTTTCGCCACCCACAAATTGTTGATAGATGGTTTTTCGTATGATTGGTTTGAGAGGCAGGCCGAGCTTTAAACCCCAGGTAGAAAAAAGAGAGCCCCACTGCACCATCCACGGCATGGAAAGGATTGAAAACAGCCATTGGGCGCGGCGCAAATCTCGGTCGGACTTGCTGGCAAAAGCCACGGCTGTATTGTCGAATATCTTTTCCATAAGTTCTCGATTACAAGTGCAAACCTACAAAAAACACCCTTTGACCCGTTTAGGTTTTTTGTACACGATATTATCCCTTACCTTTGCTTGGAATTCAGCAAAAAGCCATGTTTTTAACCACCGACAGGTACAAAATTTTCTTTGAGAAGACGGATTTTGCCTATCTGGCAGATTTCCTCGAAAACACCTGCAAGGCAAAAGATGTACTGATTTTGGCGGACGAAAATACGGCTCAGTTCTGTTTGCCCAAGATACGCCCCATAGTAGATAAAAAAGGGTTTGAGTTGTTCACTTTTCCAGCGGGGGAGCACCATAAAAATCTGGATACCACGCTTCGGTTATGGCATGAGATGATGGATCGTCAGATTCGTCGTAACACATTGGTCATCAATCTAGGAGGCGGAGTTGCCACAGATTTGGGCGGTTTTTGTGCGGCGGTTTTCAAACGAGGCCTTCCGTTCATTCATATTCCCACTTCTTTGTTATGTATGTTGGATGCCGCAGTAGGTTCTAAAACGGGCGTTGATTTTGCTGGACAAAAAAATATGATTGGCAGTTTCACGGATCCTCAAGCCGTTTTCATCTGGCCAGGATTTTTAGAAACGCTACCCGAGGAGCACCTGAATGCGGGTATGGCCGAAGCGTGGAAGCACGCCTTGATTGACAACCGCGGCCTCTGGAATTTATTACGGGACGGCGGCACAGATAAATATGAGCGATTAATTTTTAAATCGCTGGAGATCAAAAGAAAAATAGTGGATCGCGATCCCCGGGAAATGGGAGAGCGGAAAAAATTAAATTTCGGACATACGGTAGGCCATGCCTTTGAGTCGTGGTATTTAAATCATGGACAGGCACCCATCCACCATGGCAATGCAGTGGCGGCAGGAATGATTGTAGAAAGCCACTTAGCGTGGAAATCCGGGAAGTTGGATAAATTGGTATTCGATGAAATTCGGGAAACCCTTCATCAATATTTCCCACATCTTTCCATTCCAACAAGTGAAATACCAGTGTTACTGGAATACATGGCCAATGACAAGAAAAAGGATCAGGATAAACTAAACTTTGTTTTATTAGAAGACATTGGTGAAGCCATTATAAACCAGTGCGTGGAAGAGTGTGTGGTTTCAGAGTCACTTTCTTACTATTTGTCCTTATTTTGATGAAGTGCACTCGGCCAGTCATGCCAGCGAAGGAGGTTCACTTAAAACTTCCTCCGGGAAAAAGCCAAGCAAATAGATATTTAATTCTCAATTATTTATCAGGAGGCCCATTGCCATCTGCTCAGGAACTTCCTTCATCAGATGATGTCCAACGACTTCGGCAGGCATTATGCAGCCATTGTGGTGTTTTAGACGTTGGGATGGCAGGCACAGCCTCCAGATTTTTATTGGCAACCATGGCATTTACACCGGGAGAACGTGTCATTGATGGAGCACCTCGACTTCGGGAAAGGCCATTGCGGCCACTAGTTGATGCATTGCGCAGTTTAGGTGCTGATATAAAAGTACTTACAGACAAGTCTCTCCCCATTTATGTAAAAGGTGTCGTTCCTTCCATTTCAGAGGTTAGCATCGAAGGAGATATTTCAAGTCAATTTATTTCCGCCCTTTTAATGGTGGGCACAAGATTTCCAAATGGATTGCGCATTCAAATAAAAGGTAATCAGGTAAGTAGCTCTTACGTTACACTTACCATTGAAGCGATTAACCAGTTCGGGGGAAAGGTTCATTTAAGCGCTGAAGGATTTCACGTTTTACCAGGACTAACAACCAAAACTGTTTTCCCAAGTATTGAGCCCGATTGGAGCTCAGTTGGCCCCTGGTTTATGTGCGCTGCACTGTCCGGGTCGTCTTTTTTTTTCCCAAGATTGCCATATCCATCTCATCAGCCGGATGCCAAGTTATTTGAGTGGGCAAAAGAATTCGGTTTGGATTTTTACCGAGCAGACAACGGGTTATGGATAAAACCTGGGCTTACGAATAACAAGCCACTGGATTTTAATTTAATAGATGCACCAGACTTAGCACCATATTTAGTTCTATTGGCTGGCGCACAGAATCGGGCATTTCGATTCACTGGGCTTCAAACGCTCACGGGAAAAGAATCAGATCGAATTGCGGCACTTTTACAACTCTTGCGAAGATTTGGAATTGAAGCACAATACGATGGAATTGTGTTAGAAAAAATGGGCGGTCAATTTACCAATCCGTCTAAAACGCCCTTGCCTGTTTTCAACGACCATCGTATGGCTATGGCACTGGCTCCTCTGGCATTTCTGACCGAAGAAATTTGTATAGAGACGCCAGAAGTGGTTGGCAAATCCTACCCAGATTTTTGGGAACACCTGGCAATGACTGGTATGCGGGTGGGTTTAGAAAGTTAAATCACATACCGCCGAGCAATTGTGATGTAAAAATTCAACAAGCTGTTTTTTGAGAAAAAGTAATCAAGACGAATGTGCCGAAACGAGGCTGCATCCTAACCGAAGCGGCCGGATGAGAAACCCCCATGGGCTCGCAGTTTGCGAGCGCACATGGTTCCGATGCGACTTTCATTCTTTCGTTGGTTTCAATCTTATTTTTCCAACTTTCGTTTCTCTGTCGCATCTCCCTTCTTCATATTGGATACACTGCCAATGCATCCTGTTCTAGGCCCGTGATTCCCGCCCAATCATAGATATAAAGCGCGCTTCATATCCATCAAAGGGCACCACTAGAACCCCCAATGAATCCAGAAGTCCGTCGTTTGACTTTTTTCCAGATCCACCAACATACTTCACGCTTAAAGCCCGAAGTGTTCCTCGCCACCCCTATACGTGACGAAGCAAGAACTATTTTTGGGTAAAGGAGGTGAAAAAATCACCGGTGATAGTCAAAGGTACAACATCAAGCCCCCCTTTGTCAAGAGGGAAGACCATTTTCATGAAGGTAATATTGCAAAATACTGTCATGTAGCATATTATGATTCACCTATCTTTAAATAGGTTTATGAAACGGCGCACTTAGCGTCTTTGATATTGGAAGATCTTATGAAATACAAACACGGAGGAGCATATAAACGTAGTAAGCTAATCCTAATTTCTGGCTCCACCGAAGGATTGCTTAAATAATCACTAAAATTAATTTGAAAGGCCTGATTTTCTCAACAATAGGACTTTTCCCCTGTATTTATGTGGCATACCAAACACATCCACTAAATCTACAGCATAAACGTAAACACCAGCCGGAACTTCTGCTCCACTTATACGATGGCGGCCATCCCAACCCTGTAAAATCTGGTCCGATTGAAAGATGACTTGACCCCATCTGTCATAAATTCGAAAATCATACCGGTCGATACCAATTCCATAGCCTCGAAAAAAATCATTAACGCCATCGGATGTGGCAGTAAAGGTATTTGGGATATAAAAAGTAAATTCCGGCGTAACGATAACGGGAACAAATGCCGTGTCCGGGCAGCCGAATTCATTTGAGACCACCTGATAAGCCAAATAATTTCCAGCCACCGAATAATTATAGTTACCTAGATTGCAGTTAGTTGTGCTAAATCCGTCTCCAGTAAACAAGGAGCAGGTTACGCCAAATTGCGATTGGTCGAAAAAGCTGAATTCAGGATTAAAAATGCTTTGAGACGGAGGAAAAACGGAAAATCCAGCCACTGGAGAAGGGTATACAGTGACCAGATTGGGATAATTCACTATAAATGTATCCTGACAGCCCGTAAGAGAAACCATCGTTAAAGATGGAGAAAAAGAGCCTGGTCCAAAGGTGCTGGTAGGCTGTTGAAGCGCAGAAGTCGATCCGTTACCGAGATCCCAGCTATACACCAATTGATTATTATTGGCTTGAACCTGAAAGGGAAACGTGTAGGTAAAAGGATCGCAGCCCTCCACTGAGTCCAATGGAGAAAAGGTTGGATGTCCGAATAAACTCACGTTTCCTGGAATGGAATCCCGGCAAACCCCATCATCTGAAATGAGATACACAGGATAAGTTCCTGGTTGTAAAAAACTCACGCCATTCACAGACGTTCCACTTCCATTTGGCGGAACTGCATTTACTCCAAATTGCCAGCTTAGATTTGTCCCTGGAGGAATAGATCCATTCACTGAAAAATCGAAACTATTCAAATCGATACATTGATCCGAAGGGAAAGAGACATTCAGGCTCGCCGGATTCTTTAAAGTGAGCGTAATGAAAGCCGTATCGGCGCAAAAATATCCCGGATTAGCAATAAGGCGTATAGAATATGTCCCGGCAGTTGGATATATAAATACCGGTTGTGCAGCAGAGGACGTGTCACTGGTCGTTATTGGAATGCCAAAATCCCAAAGGAATCTTGAAGCATTTAAAGATGAGTTAAAAAAATTAACCTGAAACGCACCACATCTCTCAAATCCGCCATCCGGTGTGGGAATAAAATCTGCGGACAAGTCAATATCGGCAATCGTATTAGTCGCACATGGCGTTATATTAAACTGAAAATCACGCTGATGAGTAGTCAAAAGCACGCCATTCCTATACTCTTTCACACAAATTCCAACTACATATTGGCCAAGTTGGGACGGAATAACCGTTAAAAGTCCGGTCTGAGGGTGAATGGTAATAGGTGGATTAGTGGCAATGGGGTAAATTGGCTGGTAGGGCGGTTGAAAAAGAATGGGGGTAAACGGTGGGGGATTGGTCGGACTTGGCATCGGATTCTGCGGGTCAGCGCCGCCATAAGTCGCACAAAGTTCATACACCAATGAATCTCCGTCAGGGTCAGTCGCACTATGATCAAACCGAAGTGTATCTCCAAGGCAAACCGCAATCGGTGGAAAGTTTTTAAACCTTGGCGTTGAATTACAAGAAACAACATTAGATGGACGAATGGTCGCCACATAGGTGGCCCCTGTGGTACTTGGAGAAACCAAATTAACAATGGTGTTGTTTCTGCAGCAACGTTGATAGGCCACTAATATATCTTGAGGATTTCCTGGAACATTCAACACAATACTGTATACCGCCTCTTCCACACAAACGTTGGGGGGGGCCTGAAAACAAGGGTTATTGGGAACAAAAGGAACATTGACAGACCCGGGGAAATTCACTAGATTGTTGGAAAGCAATACTCCTCCGGCCGTCCAGATAGAAAGCGTAGCTGGATTGTCGAACGGCGCCTGACCACTTAAACAATCACGATATAGTTTCAGCGTAAACCGATATGTATTTCCGCCCAAGCAATCATAATACAACTCTCCACCAACGATATGCGTGGCTTTTGCAGGCATCAGGCTAAACCACAAAAGCAAAATTAAAAGATGCCTCATGATTATCGGATTAGACTCACTCGTCCTGAATATTCAAAGACATCGCCTACCGGCGTTTCAAGCGTCACTTTGTACACATAAACACCAAGCGGAAATGGGCGACCATTATCGTCTATCCCAGTCCAACCCCGGCTAATATCAGTGGTGCGGTAAACTTCCTGACCCCATCGATCGAAAATGAACATTTCGTAGCTGATAAAGCCTTGCCCTTTTCCACGATACACTTCGTTTAACCCGTCCGAATTTGGCGTGTAGGCATTCGGCATGTAAAAGGAATAAGGAGGATAAGCCCGTACATCTTTAATGACCGTATCTGAACAACCAAAGTCATTGAAGGCCACAAGGGTAACTTTATATAAACCCGTGTCCTGGTACAAATGCACAGGCTGTTCTTCCGTGGAAAAATTCCCATCACCAAAATCCCAAATCCAGGTGGTTACATCCGGGGAAAAACTCGGAGTGAATGCCAGTTTGGAGTTGGTGATGTAGCGAAAATCAAATTCTGCTGCAGGTGCAAAAACAGAAATGATGGTTGATGCACTTTGAGTATTTCCGCAGGAATCCGTCGCAGAGACAGATATTACAACGGAAGAAGTGGGATTCACTACCTGTGATGGAGGTGAACCTACAATGTTGGACCAACTTAGCACCACATTTCCGATTCCGCCAACAGTGGATGCATTCAGGGTGACTGACTCGCCCGGACACAATGCCGTATCTGGAGTTGTAAAAACTTGTAAGGGAGGCACGTTGGGTACTGTAATTTGAAAAGATTCAGTTCCGGTGTTGCTGCATCGGTCCGAAACCGTCAGAGTAACTTGAGTCGTTTGGCTTACCAACAGGGTTTGGTTATTGCCACTGAGATTGCCTGGTGTCCAGTTAAAGGTGTAAGGAGAAATTCCGCCAGTAACATTACCATTCAGGGAAACAATCTCATTGTTACAAGAAAAACTTAAGTCAGGTAATGGAGCAATGTTTAGTGGTTGAACATCCGCAACCGGAATCGTAATAAATGGAAGCGGGGTATTGGGACAGAGGGTGGGATCTTGCAATTGAATAACAATATTTTCAATGCCTTCAGGCAAGCCATCGGCCATCGCCTGAAAAGAAAATACCACAGAATCTTGTCCGGCAGCAAAGTTGATGGACGTTGGAATCGGCGTAATGTCGGTGCCATTAATGGCTGTACCACCTAAATTTAGAAAAATGGTTCTTGCTTGGGAATTATCTCCGGTGGAACGAATGACCACTTTTGCAGTCCCGCAACCTTCGTAAAGTGTATCCGCATCCGGGGAATTGAGAACGGTATAATCGATATCCACACCACGCGAGGAAAATGATTTCGCCTCTAAAAATACCCCTGAGTCGTAAATGCCATCGGCTACGTCGGCAATGGCGAGCCGGATAGTGTATGTTTCACAGGGAATTACCCTGGCCCAGGCCAAAAGCGGACGGGTAAAACCATCATATTGAATGGTGGAAAAGCCGGGAAGTTCGTTGTCTACGTAATACGCACTATTGGTGAGGTGATTTACGTTATTAATGGCCACCGGTGTATTCGATCCGGGAATGCGTGCGATGTTTTGATTGACATAGGCTGGTCCTGCAGGATTCGGACCGGAAATAAAAAAACCAAATACATCGTTGAATTCTGATCCAACAAACTCTTTATACTCTTCTGAACCAAATACATATCGAAAGGCAACAGAGTCGCCTTGCGGGATAAATGAAAACGTGAGTATGGTCGCATTAAAAGTGGGTTGCGCGAATCCAAATGCCTGCTGAAGCAAAGGCGAACCGGGAAAATTATTGTCAATCCCAGCGTTTGGAATGGTGTTCGGCCCCTGAGGTCCTTCCGGGCCAGCAATCACGCCCGTGGTCATAATCACGCCCTCAGGTAAACCAATATTGGTATTTTGCCCATTGAAGTATCCGATGCTAATAGGCGAACCACTATACTGAAAGTTAAAAGCTTGGACTCCGCCTCCCAATAAAATGTTTTGAACCAATTGCTGGGCCGTATAACCACCTTGGGTAATTAATTGAGAACTTGCCGAATGCCATGCTAATGCACAGATAAGCAGAAAACTGAATAGATATGGCCGACGTGTACCCAATGTGGAAAACCTTGTGTAAAACTACTTACTATTCTCTACATCCACAAGACCAAAATCTTTAAAAAATAGAAAGAAGAAATTTGCTTGTGGCCTTTTCTTTTACGCACAATTCGCGACATTTGTTGTTCGTTTTTAAAAATTGTTTTTCATCATGGGACAAATTGACCGCACACAACAGTATATTCAGGCCAACAAAGACAAGTTTCTGCAAGAATTGCTGGATCTCCTCCGGATTCCTTCGGTGAGCGCAGACCCCGCTTTTTCAAAAGACACTTTCGCCTGTGCCGCTTTTGTGGCGGAAAAACTGAAAGCTGCCGGAGCGGATAAAGTAGAAATTTGTGAAACGGCCGGCTATCCCATCGTGTATGGTGAAAAAATAATCGGAGCCCATTTGCCTACCGTATTGGTTTACGGACATTATGATGTACAACCTGCTGTCCCTTACGAATTATGGGAAACCCCGCCTTTTGAACCACATATTCGCAACGAAAAAATCTACGCCCGCGGCGCCGCAGACGATAAAGGACAATTTTACATGCACGTAAAGGCGTTTGAAGCCATGATGGCTGCGGACGAATTGCCTTGCAACGTGAAATTTATGATTGAAGGGGAAGAAGAAGTCGGATCAGCCAACCTCGCCACCTTTGTTCAAAAGGAAAAGGAACGCCTCGCCTGTGATGTGATTCTCATTTCTGATACGTCCATGATTGCCAACGACACGCCTTCTATCGATGTAGGATTGCGTGGCTTAAGCTACCTGGAAGTAGAAGTAACCGGACCGAACAAAGATTTACACTCAGGAGTGTATGGAGGTGCCGTCGCTAATCCCATCAATATTTTGGCGCAAATGATTGCCAAAATGCACAATGAAAAGAATGAAATCACCATTCCCGGATTTTATGATAATGTAACGTCACTTTCCGCCGAAGAACGGGCGGAAATGGCACGAGCACCTTTTAACCAAAACGATTATAATGCCGAGCTGGGTATTGCCGCAGAATGGGGTGAAGAAGGATACACCACCATGGAACGCACTGGCATTCGCCCAACTTTAGATGTCAATGGCATTTGGGGAGGTTACACCGGCGAAGGTTCTAAAACCGTTCTGCCGTCCAAAGCGTACGCCAAAATCTCTATGCGCCTGGTTCCCAACCAAAGCAGCGAAGAAATTACCGAGAAGTTTAGCCGCTTCTTTAAGTCAATGGCTCCGGCTTCTGTTCAAGTAGAGGTTCGTCCGCATCATGGTGGTGAACCTGTGGTTATTCCAAGTAACTCCTCCGCTTTCAAAGCGGCTAGCATGGCCATGGAAACCACTTTTGGCAAAAAACCCATTCCCACGCGTGGCGGCGGTTCCATACCTATTGTGGCATTGTTTAGAAAAGAACTTCAGGTGGATTCCATTCTCATGGGATTTGGACTAGATTCAGACGCATTGCATTCACCAAATGAAAGCTATGGTCTTTTCAATTATTTCAAAGGCATTGAGACCATTCCGTTTTTCTTCCATTACTTTTCAAATTTGAAGGAATGAAGCTCCGCTTTTTTCTGGTACTCACCTCAGGAATGCTGCTGGCATCCTGCAAGGTGGGCGTTCCCACCCCAACTGGTATTCAATGGGGTGGACTGGGAAAAAGTCGCACCGGAAGTCCAACATTGGAACTCAAAGTCGGCATCAGAAACCCTAATCCTGTAGGATTAAAAGTGGTTCGTTTGGAGTCGGACGTGCTACTTAATGGTTCTGTGGTCGGACGTATTCAAACTCCTACTGGAATGCGGATTCGAGCCAATTCCACAGAAGTATATCCTATTTCCGTTGCAGCTCAACTGCAAGGCATTCCAGGTGGCCTGGCCGGATTTCTTACAGGAAATCTTCAGTTTCAGGTCAAAGGGACAGGAAAAGTACGCTATTTAGTCTTCTTCGGGAAAAAATTTGACTTTACCTGGCCGTAATCAGGAGAGACTCATCGGGAATACGATACATTAACGACGGATTCCTATTTGGCTTTAAAAATTTGCCGATTGTGCTGCACATCCTTAAACCATTTCTTCTTCGGGAAAAAAGAAATCAAGGCGCCATTTGAATATCAAGAACTGGTGCTTGGTCGAATGTTCGGATGATATGATATTTGGCGATTGAATTTCAGAATTTGCAATAATTCAGGCTTGAACGGAGAGACTTCCTTTCCACTGTTTTTTAACAATCTCACCATACATTTTTCCCATAAAGAAAGCGTATTAATAGAAAACACGCCTCCTAAGAAGGAAATGGCATAGGCATGGTTAATGAGCTTCTCGGGAATAGCTTTTTCCACAGCTTTTAATGCCGCTTTTTCATTTATTCCCACCAAAAACAACCCCAAAGGCTTTTGACATAAGAGTGAAATGTTTAATTGAATGAATTGCCGAAAGGCCGGAAGCGGTTTTCCAAAATAGATAGGACTGCCTAAAATAATAACGTCATATGAAGATAAATCCAGCTTTTTTTGGCTGTCGATAGAAATTAAATCAACCACATCAGTAGGATGCAGTTCTTTTATCGTGTAGGCCACTTCTTCTGTTGATCCATACCTAGTAGCATATATAATAGCCAGTTTCATG
Source organism: uncultured Candidatus Competibacteraceae bacterium (assembly GCA_964578885.1). Classification (GTDB taxonomy): domain Bacteria; phylum Bacteroidota; class Bacteroidia; order CAIKAF01; family CAIKAF01; genus CAZRHR01. The sequence goes on from CAZOEO010000005.1 coordinate 56,958, forward strand.
GACTTTAATTTACCACAAAATTAAATTATTCGCCGGTTTAAAGGTTGTTTAATTAAACCAATATGTTTTACTGCCTCCATTGAAATGACATCTTTCCCAATGGGGTTTGCAGCCAATATGCTCCGGACGGCAAATGCTCTGGCTTTATTTTTTTTGCAAAATCTACCTCATAGGTTCCACATATTCTTCCATTTACATCAAAAATAGAAACCTGCATTCCCGGATCTAAGGCTGGAATAGAAAGATAAATTGAGGCTGGGTTCGGATAAATCAATGGTTTTGATTCATGAAGATCCTCTTGTTGTAAGAGAAGTCCGGTTCCGGGAAGCTGAATAGAAGATGGATACTGGGCAGAATGAAGCAGACTGAGTTGGGCCGTTAATGAATCACCACTCGTATACATGGTACCACCATTTTGCAAATTCACATCCCATCTTGGAGCAGAATTTCCTGCAACATAAACACCCAACCGGTGTCCTGCTTTCCAAGTATATCGGATAAAAGGTAGGCTGATATCCAATTCCGCCACATCTGAAGGAGAAAGAAAAGCCTCGTTATTCTGAGCATATCCATTTCTAAACCTCAACCGACGGACGCCATCGTGCAAAAGCATTTGTCTCCCGTCCGGATATACATCGATGAGGCGAATGACCACATCGGCATCGGGCCTTGTTGAGGTTATATAGACACGGATATTGGTACGTCCCATGATGGTAAAATCCTGAACGAATGGCGTGGTTTCGAACCAAAGCAAATCAGACCTTTGTTGTAGAGAACTTTGATTGACAGGCCCTTGAATTAAGTTGGCGGCTAATGTTTGCCCACCGAGGGTCGGTGTGGGGGAAGTTGGGTCAGATGTCCAAACGGAGAAACCCTGAGAAGAGCTTTGATCGAGCTTTTCATTGGCTTGAAAGAATAGAGACGTTTGTAATGCTTCGGGTAAAGGAATAGATGGATTCACCCAACCTTGCTTGCCGAGGTCGTAGCACCAAATCAAAGGGGTTTGTTCAAATCCATTGGATTGTTGAAGTAGGTAATGAGCCAAAAACGCACGTGCCATTGAATCCGATTTAAACGCAGCATCAGGATAACTAAGTTCTCCCTGTTGCGCAGAACCGACATATGCGGCGCCAGTTCCTCCATGAACCCATGGGCCGACCAGAAGCCATTGTTGATTTCGCACATTGAGCGCAGCCTGGTTTCTGCAAGCCTCGTACCAACTTATCATTTTGTCAATATTATGATCGTACCAGCCGCCGATTTGAAGCGTAGGGATGGTGATTGCGGAGGGATACCAGGATTGGTTGGCCGCAAACTGCCACGTTGGGGAAAAATAGACATTGGCCAAAATGGTAGGGGAAAGTCCATAACCCAAAGCATCGAGCGATTGAAGTCTTGCTTTTTCCAACACGCCGCCGTAGAAATAGCTGTCGTAAGAAGTATGAGGATGGGCCACAAGTGGCACAGCGCAGGTATGAGCGGGGTGCTGTTCTCTGGCGGTTTGGTATTGAATGACACCAAGTGCCGAGGGCCCCCAGGTCCCTATTTTTCCATTGCACCATGCTTGATTCACAATCCAATCCATCACATCGTACCCATCTTCTCCGCGACTGGGGTTGGCCACGGCAGCCTGCGCAGATCCATAAAATCCACGCCAATCCGTTATCACCCATGCATAAGGACTTGCATTAACATTTCCTCCATATCCCAATGGCAATCCCTGCCTAAATTGGTTTTTATTATACGGTGTCTGGATCAGGATAACGGGACAAGAAGTACAGCTTGTAGGAACATAAATATCAGCAGCGAGAGATTGTCCGTCTCTGAGTGGAATTTGTACTTCAGCTGTGGGTGAAATTTGACCTTTTGATTCGGAAAACAGGAGGGAAATCAAGACGCAAAATGCCCCGTAAAAAAGTTTTCGCTTCATGAAATTACGCTTGTAAGGATACCTTGAAAAAAGAGTTGAAATATACATAAAACGCTTACCGTTTTAAGGATTAAAAGATTGTATATTTGTAAAATTAACAGGATGTCAAGGCTTAAATCAGGATATTAATGTTTAGTTAACTTTAAATACCTGCTGTAAGAATTACCTTTGCATCGTCAAATATTTTATCATGAGGATCACATTGTACGCATGTATGGCGGTTTGTATGGCCGGTCAGGTGATGGGGCAGGTAAATCCGCCGGCACAGAGCTTGCCTTACACCGAAAACTTTAACAGCCTGACGGGAAGCAGCACGTCTCTTCCTACGGGTTGGGCGCCTTGGGTTGCCGCTGGGTCAACCGGGACTTTTCCAACATCTGGTCCAACAGGTGCAGCCAGTTTTTCAGGCGGAACAGCAGCAACAACAGCCAGTGGAACCTATGATTACAATGGGAAAGCCGGTATTTTGAACTCAGGTTCCTCAAGCAATGCCTTGGCGATGGCCATTAATACCACCGGTCTTGGCCAAATCAATGTGGCCTATGATGCCATGACGATTCGTGATCCATACAATGGGTCCACCAATACACGAGTGAATGTATTTGCATTACAGTATCGGGTTGGAACAAGCGGCTCATGGACTACACTTTTAGGATCCGGATATAACAGCAATGCAACTACCAATACAAGCGGCACCACGGCCGTAAACATACAGCCAAGATCTGTACTTTTGCCCGCGAACTGTAACAATCAGCCAGAAGTTCAATTGCGATGGGTGAATAAAGACTCCACAGGCGGAGGACAGCGCCCCTCATTTGCAATTGATAATATAAACATTACAGGACAACCCGCTTCCACCAACCTCGTCAACTTAACGCTATCTTCTGCCTCTGGTTTTGAGGGAGCCCAAACTGTGATAACCGTAACGGCTTCTGCCAGTAACATCGTCAGTAATGTTGAAACCGTGACGCTTTCTGTCACTGGCAATGGCATTACGCCTTCTGACTATGCCTTATCTGCACCAACCATCACGATTGCCTCTGGTTCCAATTCCGGAACTGTGAATTTTACCGTTCAAAATGATTTATTGAATGAAGGGACCGAAACGGCCTTTATCAATATTGCCAATTTATCGGCCGGTCTAGCTTCCGGATCTGTAACCTCTCTTCCTGTAACCATTACGGATGACGATACCACCATTGTACTTAGCGGCATCAATTTACCATCAAACACTCAAAATTTTGATTTATTAAACACTACTGGCACTGGACAGAATCAATTCCCATTTGGCGTATTCATCCTTGAACAAACCAGCTCTACCAACGCCAACGTAGATGGTTTGTACCGGGCCGGAGATGGGAGTACAAGTACAGGAGATGTCTATAGCTTTGGAACTGGAACCAACTCGGATCGGGCTTTAGGATCAGTTTCTTCAGGCTCATTTTCCCCAACGTATATTGGACTTCAACTACAAAATTCAACAGGACAAACTTTTAACAGTTTAGATATTACTTATGTAGGTGAGCAGTGGAGAGATGGTGGAAATTCCGGAGGAGACTCTTTGGTTTTTGAATATTCTACGGATGCCATCAGCCTTGCTACCGGAACCTGGCAACGGGTAAATGCCTTGAAGTTTAACTCCCCGGTTCAATCTGGTGTGGCTGGAGCCCTGAATGGAGATTTGCCTGCGAATCGCACCGTCATTTCTTCAAGTTTAACCAACTTAGGGAATATTTCTCCCGGAGCTACCATTTGGGTTAGGTGGATTGACTTTGACGTTGTGGGAAATGACCATGGGATGGCCGTTGATTCCTTCGTGGCCATTCCCCGAATTTTAGCTTGTCCCGAACCCACACAACCTGTGGCAACACTAACTACTTCCAACCTAACCGGCAGCAGTGTTCAATTGAACTGGACCGGTGGCAATGGAACAAATGTGGCTGTAGTGGCTCGTTTGGGCAATCCTGTTTCAGATGCTCCTGTTGATGGACAAAATTACACGGCGGCTTCTGCGTTTGGTACGCCTACTTCGGCATTGGGTTCAGGTTTTGTGGTTTATGCAGGCCCTGCTGCCTCAGGAACCGTGAACGTAACAAATCTGGTTGCAGGAAACACGTATCATTTTGCCGCATATAGTTATGATTGTAATCCTGGTGAGTATAACACGACCACCCCAGCAGTAACACAGGCTCAGATTCCTGTTATTCCAGCGATTACAGTAACCCCCACCACACTCGGAGCATTTACGGCACAAGCCAATTCCAATAGCAATACGGACTCCGTTACGGTAAGTGGAGTCAACCTTGTTGCGTCTATTTCACTTACCACAAATGCTCCCTTCGAAATTTCAACAGCCTTCGCCGGTCCTTACAGTACATCTATTTCGCTTCCACCTCTGGCCGGTGTAGTCAATAATACACGTATTTATGTAAGAATGTTGGCCAATGCCGCCAACACGTATCAGGACACACTGTTTATTTCTTCTCAAGGAGTTACAACAGTAAAAGTGGTACTGAACGGAACCGCGACAGCATCCGGAACTTTCCCGAATCTGCATCCTTTGTGCAGTAGTAACTATACTTTCTCTCAATGGGATGCAAGCAGCGCCGCCGGAACATATCCTGCATCCATGTCTTTTCACACAACCAGCACCATGGATCCGAATGCTTCGGTGAGCATGACCGGAACATACACTGCTGCCTACAACTTAACAGGTGGAAGTCGTATTAATGGAATCGGTGCAGATGGTCTTTCATTTGCTAACACCGGAACGGCCTCGAATGGTGGCCATTTGGGAACGGCCGTATTAGGATTAAATACGCTTGGAAGAACGAATATCGAAGTAAGCTGGTTGAATGGCATTCAATCCGTGGGATCAGGTACGCCAACACCCAGAGATTATCGCATGCGTTTGGAATATCGGGTGGGCGGAAACGCATGGCAGGTCGTTCCAGGAACCGAATATCAAACCATTGGTTTGGCACAAGGCACAACTCAGAACTTTGGTCCGATTGTATTGCCTTCAGATGCGGAAAACCAGCCAGTGGTTTATCTGCAGTGGCGTTATTTTCAACAAGCTTCCAACAATGGTGGATCTCGCCCGGCCATTCGTTTGGATGAGATTTCTGTAACCTCTACAGGTATTTCTGCCGGTGCCACGGATCTGGTAGCTGTTGCGGCTTCCGAAACGGATACGCTGTTCAGCACTTTGACAGGTTCGGTGAATACCAATACGGATGGCGCTCAGATTTTCGCTTTTACCATTAGAGATGGTGGTGCAAATGGCGTTACAGACAACCTTCCTACCGAATTGTCAGCCATGCAGTTTACTGCAGGTTCATTGCATACAGCTGGTGCCTTTAACCAAGTATTTCAAGCTGTTGCGTTGTTCGATGGCTCTACCAAACTGGCTGATGGTGTTTTAACTGCCAACTCTTTGGATTTCACAGGATTATCCCTTCAGATTCCAGATGGAAACACCCAAACGCTACAACTTCGCGCTACGCTTTCTTCCGCTGGTCAATTGATTGATAAGACCAATATTCAATTGTCCCTGACCAATGCAGGAGTAACCTTGACCAATCCTTGTAATTCGTCTCCCATGACCACCGTTCAGATTCTTTCTGACGGCACCATGAATGCGGTAGAAGTATCTGCCACAGATTTCGTTTTCACAGGTATTTCTCAGCCGATTACCGCATCTCAGCCATTTACTTTAACGGTACAGGCGGTAGATCAGTTGATGAACATTGATACAGATCCAAGAACCATAACACTTACTTTGGCCACCGGATCAGGCAACCTCAGTTCTACTGCAGGTTTAGGTCCTGTAAGCATGATAAATGGACAATTTACCTGGACAGACTTAGTGTACGACGTAGTTGGTGCCTTTACTGTAAATGCTCAGGATCCAGCATCTTCTGTTAATGGGGACACCTTGCTGAATGCCAATCCACTATGTGTAACGCCATCAAATGCTACGGGTTTAGCCTTCTCGAATATCACTTCTACGGATTTGACGGTTCAATGGCAGAATGGTTCAGGAACAGGTCGGATTCTAGTCGTTCGTCAAGGAGCTCCGGTAGCTACTGGTCCAACCGACGGACAAACTTACACGGCCAACTCGGTTTTCGGAACGCCTACCGCAGCACTGGGAGATGGGTTTGTGGTTTACAGTGGAAACGGAACCACAACCAATATCAGCGGACTTACAGCCAACACCTTGTATCATTTTGCCCTGTACGAATTTGATTGTACTCCGGTAAAATATGCGTCAGGTGAAACTGCAAGTCAGGCCACGGCAAATGTTGGAATTGCATCCAATGAGCCTTCCGCTTTTCACGCGTATCCAAACCCTGCCGAAGCAGGAACACCAGTTTACTTCAATCAATCCGTTCATGCGGCCCTCTTTGATTTATCCGGCAGACAAATGAAGGTGTCTCAACAAAAAGGAATGATCGCTACGGAAGGACTCCCTACGGGCGTATATATCCTGCGCACCGAAGACGGTGAAGCTGTTCGGATCGTGATTACTCGATAATTAGTATTTTAAATGTGAAAAGCCGGTGGATGATTTCACCGGCTTTTTTTATTTCTATTTCCTGGCGAAAAAGGATTCGGGAAAAACTGTTCCGGAGTCCTTTTAACCCGTTCGGAAATTGGGTGACCTTGCGCTCATCTTTTGCGGTATTTCCTTTGCCATAGCCTTTAATGGGCGAATAAGGATTGGTTGGTTGAAATTTTTCTCATAGGTTTAAATCGGCATCATATCTTGGGTTTATGGCGTCGGTTAAAACGATTTCGCCACAGTATTTTTCTTACCGATTTTAATCGTTTATATCCGTTTAATGACCGACTCATGTCGGACGGATTACGCAGATTGTCCTCGGGGAGGGGTGGGTGTTCACCCCGATTCAGGAAATCTTCAACATGCTACGTGTGACCCTGTAAGCAAGGTATTTGACTGATATTGGTCTGAGATGCCATTTAAATGGAGGCTTCTTCCTCCATTCACCCGGACAACTCGAGTGGGGAAAATCCTCCATCCGTCACTTTGGGATGGCTACTTGTCCAACTATTTTTTTTAACCTCATACAATCACAAGGTATAATTTGTGATGCATTCCATTGGAATGATTTGTTGCAGATGCAGGAATTCACGATATCCTAAACCCTTTTCTCGAATAAAAAACGATGAAACAGCAATTCGTTATCCTATAAAATATGGCCCGTCCTCGTGTTTTTCACCTTTACAGGGGAAGCAATCGTCAAATTATTTCAACAAAAAAATCCCGTATTCTCTTAATGAAAATACGGGATTTGATGCTGATAATTATGCTTGTTTGGGCTTGATGTTAAATCCATCCACTTTACGGAAAACGGCTTCAAGTGGTTTTCCCCGAAGTAAAGTCCCTGCATTTCCTTTTTCTATGGCATCTTTAACCAGTGGCAATACTTCTGCATATGCGGCCAAAGTGTAATCGATGTCTTCTTCAGAATGCATAAACATCATGTTGTGATTTCCTTGCCAAAGGACGCCTCTTTTAATCATTTCCTGTTGGAAATACGCCTTTACTTCAAGTGGATTTGAAACAGCGGGTTCTAAAGTGACGGTGGTTCTACAAGGGAAACCTTTGCATTTGGTGTACGCCTGCATACCTAAGGATTGAACTAAATCGTTATATCCGTCCATCAGCCTTTTTCCTTTGGCAGCTAAATTGGCTGGTACGTTCTTCTCTTTTAAAACAGTAAGGGTGGCCTTTGTAGCAGCAAGACTCAGTGCTTCACCTCCAAACGTAGTAAAGAAAAATACGTCATTCAGGAAATGATCCATTATAACCTTTTTTCCTGTTAAAAAGGCAATTGGCATTCCGTTGGCTACTGCTTTAGAGTACACAGCCAGGTCAGGTGTTACCCCGAAATATTCCTGAGCTCCTCCAAGTGCCAATCTGAATCCACTCCACATTTCATCGAAAATGAGGAGTGTTCCGTTTTCTTTGCAAAGTCTGGCTACTTCTTTGAGATATCCTTCTGCAGGAATATCAAATACAAATGGCTCAAGTATTACGGCGGCCACATCGGCGTCGAGGGCGGCCTTTAATGAGTCTAAATTATTGTAATCGAATGTATAGGTAAGTGCTTTTACTTCATCCGGGATTCCTGCGGCTCTTGAGGTAACGGCAATATACCAGTCGTGCCAACCATGGTAACCACAGCAAAGGATTTTGTTTCTTCCTGTATGCGCTCTGGCAATACGAATGGCCGCGGAGCAAACGTCTGCCCCGCTTTTTGAAATTCTTACGGCCTCTGCATTTGGAATAATTTGATGAATGAGTTCGGCCACTTCATATTCCAATTCATGCATGAGTGAGAAAGTAATTCCATCCTCTAATTGTGCTCGAATTGCCTGATCTACTTCTGGATATCCATAACCTAATGAAAGCGGTCCAATAGCGGCATTCCAGTCTAAGTATTCGTTACCATCTACATCCCAAACCCGGCTTCCTTTTCCTTTTTTCAGATAGATAGGACATGCTCCCAGACTGTATTGCCCAGGCCCTTTGGCCATGGTTTGTGTTACAGGTGGCATAATGGCCTTGGCACGCTCATAGATTTCTAATGACTTTGAAATCTGTGGGTAATCTTGTTTTAGCTGAACCGAATTTGGCATAAATATTTTTCTTACCTGTGTATATACGCCAAAGGTAGCAAGAACCCGCTTTTTTACCAACGGAAATCAAATAGCTATAGCACCATCCGTAGCTTTTGTAAAATAACATCCCCCCTAATGGCACTGTGACTTGCCTGATAAATGATTTTTTGGTTTTGCCAAATGATGACCTGCGGGCTTTGATGCATCACCTTAAATTCATTGGCAATGGCTAAAGAGAATTCACGATAAGCAACTACATCAATAAAATGGAGGTCTACCATGGCCTGAATTTCTTTTAAAAACGGCTCTAATCCATACAATGCTCCGGCCGAAATGCCACAACGAAAAGAGTGTTTGAAAAGTAATTGAGGCCGATTCTGATTTGACAACCAAAGGCTTGCCACTTTTTCTTTTGTGTCGATCTGATGAAATTGCGGAATTTCCATACCATAAAATTACACCATATCCTTTTTATTTCTTGTTCTTTTACAAAGAGCATATTAACAGTTCAATTGGATATATTCAATCCCTGTGTATATTTGTATGAATCTAGAGAGAAAGGGAATCCTCTCTAAGAAGCAGGGGAAATGAGTCAAATTTTACTCGTAGACGATGATCCGGTAGTATTATTCTTGCATCACGCGCTGCTAAAAAGAATTAATACATCCTCTTCTGTATTGTCATTTGATGACGGAGAATTGGCGCTAGCCCATATCCAGGCGGAACAACAAGACAACATGCTGATTTTGCTTGACATCAATATGCCCGTCTGCGATGGTTGGACATTTTTGACGGATCTACGCAAGATTCCTCACTTTAAAGGATCCATCGTATTGGTAACATCTTCTATTGACGTGGCAGACCAAAATCGGGCGAAATCCTTTCCGGAAGTTGCAGGCTATTTAGAGAAGCCACTGACTGCCGAAAAATTGAAGCCTTTTCTGCCTTAATCGATTTTTCCCATTTGTAGGGGCTTGATTTCTCTTGATTTCCTATGGCTTTATAAGACTAATTCATCTTTCAGTAAAAAATCAGCGATTAACTATTGACAATAGGGTGGTCCATATCGTAACTTAGCAACGTAGTTCTACACACTTACAATATTTTGCTCCGTTGCCGTAATTTTTGGGGGCGACGGGGAACGCTCAGGGTTCTTATGTTGTTGAGCGGATGGTGTTCAGTGGTGTATAGGCCACGGCCAACATCATCGGACACTGGGAATCTCGGGGGTGCCTCTGTAAAGTACTGATTTATCAAACTTTTCAGAGGTGGGAATATAGGGTCCGAGACGGAGTATGGTGGTTATCGTGCTCCATTTTTCAAAAGAAAAGTAAAGAGAAACCGATGCCTGAAGGCGAGGATTGGCTTTGGAAAGAGCTTTAGAATTGCATAAATCCAAAGGTATCGGAAGTTTGAGAGGAGGAATAGCAGACCTCCCGGGAGGCGTACTCTCCGCCATTCGATGATTCGCTTCGGTTCACATCCCGCCAACCCTGGCTGGGATGAGCCCCCGTTTACAAACAATTCTAAATCTCATTTTTTGCCATTCCATCTTTCGCATTGCTCCAAATGACCAGTTTAAAATAAAAAGGCCAAATCAACAGGATTTATTCAATCATTTAAAAACATGTACGGGTCGGTGCGTATATAAAAAACCACTTACCCGAAGATAAGTGGCCTTTAGTGAATAACACTCTCATTCAATGCATTAGCATCAATACACAAGTCCTTTTTAAGAAAAATCAGAATCAGTGTTGAACCACTAATTTACCTTTTCCAACTACTTTTTCTCCTTGTTGAACAGTGTAAAAATATAGACCATCTTTCCAGGAAGTCGTAGAAACAACAGTGTTGGGTTGTACCTCATTTTCCCAAATAACGCGACCAGAAAGATCTGTTACAGTAACCAAACCTGTTTGAGAAAGACCAAATTGAACGGATGTGCTTGCCGGGTTAGGGTGTACCTGCCAATTTGTGTTATCGTTGTTCTCTATTGATACCAGTTGTGTGGCGTCACTTTTGAAACGGGCAGAGGCGACGTTGCTTTGGTCGTCCATTTGCATGGCCAAAACCCCGAACTTTTCGCCATTGGCATACCAAGTGTAAATTCTGGTAGAGCCTTGAATCACATTACCAGGAAATCCTGCAGCCTGAATCAGAAGATTGGGAGCCAGAATCCATCCAGCAGGTTCGTTTACTCCTAGAAACAAACATTGTAATCCATTTGGCACATAAATGTAAATGGAGTCCGTCGTGTTTTCCAATGAATTGGCGCGAAGGCTAGGAAAACTTCCAGAAGGCAGGGTCACGGTACCCCATGCATCGAAAAGCGTATTCAAGGTTGAATTACGCACTACCCGAATAGAGTCAATTCGAATATTACAACCAAGTACGATTGTGTCGATGGTAAAAGCCAGTTCTGTTTTAAAAGCAGTGCTCGAAGTAAATTGGTCGTTGAAGGCTGCCGGAAATGGTAGCAAAATTTGTGGCGGATTATAAACAGCCACGGCAGGAACGCCTCCTAGGGAAGATGCGCCTCCTAGGGTATTGACGCCAGCAGACGATTTGTCGAAGAAAAACAGACCATCGTTGGATTCAATCGCAAGGTTAGCACCAGAGAAGCTTGTCGAACCAGGCAATCCGGACGGATTAAGAAACTGAACAGTATCCAAATCCTGCGTAATTAAATTAGAAAAATCCCAAGTTTGATTAGGACCAGCATTACCAGGACCAACTCCGGGTGCGGTATGGGTTCCTACGGTGAAAGTTTCACCAACTGAACCAAAGTCATTGGATGAAATGGTGATTTGTGCTTGTAGGCTGACGAAAGCAATACAGCTTCCCAGAAGTGTAACGTGTTTCATATTGGTTTTTAATGGCTTGTTACAAAGTAAAGGTGAATTTTCCACCTCTGCAATACACGTGGGTGGTTTCTCTTCTTGGTTATTCTTCAGCCTGAATACGCCACCAAATCCAAGGCTCAGCACCAGACACTTGCCATTCCATACTTGTTTGGTCAGGCAAATGGACCATGATAGATCCGTTCAAAAGGTAGGAAATCTGGGTTAAAAGTTGGTCTTGACAAGAAGAACCGGTGGTTATTTGGAAAGGTTGGGAAACAATAAAACCCGCGCCTTCCGGCTGAAAAGGCAAAAAGCCAAGTCCACAGGAATCCTTCATCACCAATTTATTTCCGACCCAATCGAACGTTAAATAAATGGGATGTTCACGCAATCTTGTCGTGTGCCATTCCGGAGTTCGCATGAGTTGCCAGGTTCCATCCAGTGGTTGGGTCGTTAAAGGAGCGGGATGGTGAATGGCAGGCTTGAAAAACCAGGAGTAAGCTTTCAGGCTATGATATGCGAACCAATTATTATCCTTCATTGGGAACTGGGAAAAAAACGCGTCATCCGGCATTAAAACAACCTGGGTTCCGAAAGAATGATAATCGAAATCCGCTATGGGATCCGGTAAGGTAAGACCATTCCACTTCTCCATCAACTTTCGTTGTGGCGTTTCCGCAAGCCAATGATAATATCGTCGTGAGGTACGATTCAGCGGTTTCGTCATATTCCGAACAACGTAGCGCAGCCCTAATCGTTGCTTCCATTTAGGCATTTGCCTTACCAATGTTTTCCATTGATAAACGGGTGAATTTTGTGGAAAACTGGTGAGTTGCTGAAGGCCCACAGGCATCAATGGAACCCAGTCCGCGTTAATGGCCATGGCGAACAATCGGTCCTGCGGAATATGGGCTAAGGCATCTCTTGAAAACCAAAAATTCCCGGGTTTAGGTGCACCTGAAGTATAGACTTTCCATTCCAATTCTTGAAATTGGTGGCCCTGGTCTTGTAATTGATGAAGATAAGCCGCCATTAAAAAAGCAATGGCGCCGCCTTGGCTATGGCCGCTTACCACCCATGTTCTTCGGCCTGCTTGATACAGCGAGTCCATAAACTCAGATTCTGACAAAAGAAATTGGAATAGTCCGGCGCTCCATCCCGCGTGAATTCTTGCATCCGGCTGTGTAGAGAGCTGATAGGCAAAAGCACGACCTTCTACCATTATACTTCCTTTAGCGGGAATCATACCGGCATAAATATTCATTAGCCAGCTACCGAAACTAGGCGCAGAACCGGGAAAACAAAGCCATATCCTTCCTTCACGATCTTGCCACCACGACCAGGCCACGTCCGTCTCTGGAATTTTTCTCCAACGAATCATCTGACCTTGTTCCAATGCACTATCCAGCGGTGTGCGGGTTCTGAAGGCCAGTTGAAAGGCAAAGTGAGTTTGAGCCTCAGCAATTGAAAATCCTTGAGGAAGTTTGGGTGTTTTAGATTGAGCGCCGAGCATTAAAACCGGCACCAAAAGGAAAAAGCACGAAAGGAAGTTAAGACTCCATTTCAGCCGCCAATTGCTCCCATTTTTCCATGAGTTCGGCCAATTTTTTTCGGTGCATCTCATAATCTTGCAGAAAATGTACGTCTGTACTAAGTTTAGAAGCATTATTGGGGTCTTGAAGCGCCATTTCTTTTTGGGCAATGGAGGCCTCCGTTTCTGCAATGTCCTTTTCTACTTTATCCAACTGTTGTTTCAGTTTTTTTACATTTTTCCCGCTGCTCTGATCCGGCGAAACGGCGGCGGTGGGTTTGGGAACGGGTGCAGAAACCGTCTTCCCTTTTTCAATTTCTCTGAATTGCGCCACCTTTTTCTTTTCCAGGAACTCATTTACATCACCCAGGTGTTCCCGAATTCCTTCCGGCGTAAACTCGAACGTCTTGGTCGTGAGTCCAGTTAAAAATTCCCGGTCGTGAGAAACGACCACAACGGTTCCTTCAAAATGTGCCAACGCTTGTTTTAAAACGTCTTTTGAAATGAGGTCCAAGTGATTGGTCGGTTCATCGAAAATCAGGAAGTTGAGTGGGCGAAGCAGTAATTTTGCCATGGACAAACGTGCTTTTTCTCCGCCGGACAGAACCCGCACCTTTTTTTCTACATCTTCTCCACTAAATAAAAAGGCGCCTAAAATGGCCCGAACCTGGGTAAACCGATCACTTTCCCATGCGGCACTTTCCATTTCCTCAAGGACGGTTTTGGTGCCGTCTAAACGTTCCGTCTGGTGCTGTGCGAAATAGCCGAGTGCCACATTATGACCAAATTTAAAATGGCCTTCATGTTCCAAATCGCCGGCAATGATTCTGGCAAGCGTGGTTTTTCCCATGCCATTTTTTCCAACAAAAGCAATTCGTTCACCGGCATTGATGGAAAAAGTCATGGGGCGAATCACCTGTTTGTCTCCGTACTTTTTTCCCAAACCTTCTGCTTCCACCACCACTTTTCCGGACCTGGGAGGTTCCGGAAATCGAATCCGCATGGCAATGATTTCCTCATCGTCAATTTCAATTCGCTCAATACGGTCCAGTCGTTTAATCAAAGATTGTGCAAAACTCGCTTTGGCCGCTTTCGCCCGAAACCGGTCTACATTTCTTTCCAAACGCGCAATCTCACGGTCCTGGTTTTTCTTGGCAGCGAGTAACGTTTCGCGACGTTCTTCACGTAGCAAAAGGTATTTTGAATATCCCGCCTTATAATCCTCGATCCGGCCAGCCGTAATTTCAATTGTACGGTTGGTAATGGCATCCAAAAATGCACGGTCGTGAGAAATCATCATGAGCGCACCCGGATATTGCTTTAAAAAGTCTTCGAGCCATAGAATAGAATCAATGTCCAAGTGGTTGGTAGGCTCATCCAGCAAGAGCAAATTGGGCTTTTTCAACAGCAACTTGGCTAATTCTACACGCATCTGCCAGCCGCCTGAAAATGAATTCATGGGGCGCTCCAGTTCCGCTTCTGAGAATCCTAAACCTTTCAAAACCCGCTCTACCTGTTCTTCCGCCTGATAACCTCCCAACATGTCGAAACGATGTTGCAGGTCATTTAAATCCTGAATCAGTTGAAGATAACCATCTGACTCGTAGTCAGTTCTTGTTTCAAGCGCCAAATGAATGGTTTCCAGTTTGGCTTCCAATCTTTTGAGCTCCTCAAATGCCGTCCAGGTTTCTTCCCGAATCGATTTCTGGGATGTATGGGCAAATTCCTGGGGAAGATAGCCAATGCTAAAATCTCTTGGAACAGCCACCTCTCCTTCTGTCGGGGCGCTAATTCCCGCTAAAATTTTAATCAAGGTAGATTTTCCGGCACCATTCCTGCCGGTTAAACCGATGCGGTCGCCCGGCGTAATCTGAAAACCAACTTCTTCAAACAAAACGCGGCCACCAAAACGAACCGCTAATTTTCCAACACTTATCATGGTGCAAAGGTACACCAACGTCCGCAATAACCGCTTATCACAGAAAAGTGATAGGACAAAAACCTTCAACCTTTGCGGCAAAGAACATTACATCCGTCCCATCGGTGTATTCACCGCTTTTCTACCATTGCATTTTTTCGACGCGCACCCACCAAGGGTAAAAAGAACCAGCAGCAGAATAATCATGCACTTTATCATAACCTCTTTTCACTTAAGAACGTTTTTCTCTCTTTTTTCGATATGCGCGCTGTGATTAATTTAATTTTTCAGGTTTCGGGTAAAAGTAAAGAACCGGATCGGCCTTAACGATGCATGTCAGGTAAAATCAAAAGTGGGTCGAAGTGTATTCCATTACGATGGTTATTCCTGATAAAAAAATACACAGACTTCTGTCATTTTCGATTCATTCAAGAAGAGCATGAGCCGGGCGAACCAACCCCTGACTTTCGCGTCATGTCTGGCTTTTTTACATTCCTACAAGGTTTGTTTGTTTCCTTTATCCTATCATTTAAAATGTAGGACACAGCTCTTCTTACGAAACGATTTTCACCATCTCCATGCCTGTAAGGCGATGGCTTCGTTACGGGCAAATGCGTTGAATGGTGATATAACCGAGGCCATTGTTATTGCCAGACACATTACTTTGGTTGTTTCCGCTATTCCAGGAACCACCGCCGCCACCACCGCCGCCGCCATCAGAATTATTGTTTCCACCACTGCTGGTATACCCGCCGGGTCCGCCACTATAACCACCGCCACCGCCGCCACCCAGGTAAGTATTGCCATGCGCACCACCACCACCGCCAAATCCACCCATGCTTTGTGTAGTTGAGAAAATTCCTTCTCCGCCGACTCCGCCATTCAAAAATGACTTTCCGGCCGTTGGAATAGCCGAACTGGAAAAAAAACTATTGGCGCCATCGGTATTAAGACCACCTCCTGCGGCACTAGTGGTGTGGGGGCTCGACAATACAATACCGCCATTTCCTCCGGAAGATCCGCTGATAATTTGAGTGGTATGACGAACCCGCGCTGTGGTACTGGTATTGGAAGTGGTGCCGCCCTGACCTGAAGATCCCGCGACTCCGCCACTGCCACCACCTCCACCAGCAATAATCAACGGCACATTGCTGCTGCTGAGAACAAACGAACCGCCGCCGCCGCCTGCACAAGATTCGCTTTGAGAACCGCCAGTACCGGATTGACCTACCAAAAGTTTTATCACATCTCCCTGATTAAGAGAAAATTCGCCTCGCATGGTAGCGCCACCACTTCCAGGTTGAAATGGACTTGAGCCTCCCATGGCACCGGCGACAGTGATCCGGTAAATTCCCGACGCCGGAACGGTCCAAAACTGAACCCCGTTTGTTACTGTGACGACTCCATTTCCATAACTGGTATTGCATTGCGATTGAGATGGGCCAAAACGCCCTGTTTGACCACAAGTGGTAAAATTCCACGTCGCAGGATTGCAATTCACCGCCAGAAACGACTGTGTGGTAGAAGACAAACAACCATTTGCATCAGTAACAACTAGTGTGGCGCTATATGAACCAGCAATAGCATATGTAGATGTGGCAGGATTCACGTTAGCAGTAGCCGGCGTTCCTCCGGAAAAAGTCCATTGGTAACTGGCTAATCCAGATTGAGTAGCGGTAAAAGTGGCTGGATTATTCAGTGTAGGTGAATTCGGACTGATAGAAAAGGTGGACACCGGATTGCCCACCGAAACAGTAAAAGAGTAAACAGGCGCATTGCCACAGCTGTTTTGCGCCATGACCTGAAACGTTCTGGAACCGGCAACTCCGGAAAAATTAACCGTAATGGTTCCGGTCGATTGCCCGGAAACCAGCGTATCTTGAGCAGGTATTGTCCATTGATAAGAAGTGGCTCCCGGTACCGGTGCTACAGAAAAACTGACTCCTGATGCACTTAAGCAAACTTGCGTTGGCCCGGACACGGAAGCTACAGCGGCCGGAGCGGAAGAACATGCACAACCTGTGGGCTGCCAACCATTCGGAAAATACGTTTCCACACATTCATTGGTTGAATTATAAATCTGTAAACCAATGGCTGGATTAGATAAAGCGTTTCATTGGGCAGTAGTGAGTCTAGGCAGTAGAAATCCACCAGAAACACCAGAAACCTCAAGTGTAGCCGTGGAATGCGCAGGAGTTGCGGAACCAACATTTACGCCTTGTGAAAATAGAGGAGTAAATATTACAGAGAAAAGAAATAAAATGTAGTGATGTTGCATGTTTTCTAAAAATCTATTGGTAAAATTTGCACAACGACAGCTGAACCTAAAAATATACTTTATCGGTACTGTCGCACTATATCTTAAAGATAGTGAGGATGTTTTAATTACCAAGATCAAACCGATGGGGCTTCAGATACAAAAATGGGTAGTGGTTGGCGGTGGATTCGCTGGCATCCAATGGATTCGCGCCATGAAAAATGTCTCTGGTATAGAGATTGTTTTGGTGGATCAACATAATTATCATTTTTTTCCGCCACTGCTTTATCAGGTTTCCACGGCTTTTATTGAGCCGTCCAATATCAGTTATCCTTTTCGACGTTTATTTCGTAAGCAATCGAACGTTCGATTTTTCATGGGTTCTCTCCTATCGGTTCATCCCGAGGAATCATTCATAGAGACAAATACCGGCAGACTGCATTACGATGGACTCATCCTTGCCATGGGCACCGAGACCAATTTCTATGGATTAGAATCCGTGAAACGTTTTGGAAAATCCATGAAATCCATTGAAGAGGCCTTAGAATTGCGCAATCACTTGCTGCTTCAGTTGGAACAGATGGTGAAACTTCCCGAGCCAGAACAAGCAATTGCCAATGTAAATATTGTGATTTCTGGCGGGGGTGCCACCGGTGTGGAATTGGCTGGCATGTTGGCGGAATTAGGAAAACATGTGGGCAGAAAGGAATATCCAGAACTGAAAAATTTAAGTCATGCGGTTTACTTGATTGATGCCGGTCCTAGATTATTAGCCGGAATGAGCCCTGTGGCAAGCGCAGAAGCACTACGTGTATTGCAAAATCTTGGCGTACAAGTCCTTTTAAACACATCCGTTGCAGAAGCCTTTGAAGACCGGGTAAAGCTCAGCAATGGCCAGGAAATTGCAACCGAAACACTCATTTGGGCTGCCGGTGTGGTGGCCAAACCAGTCCCAGGCCTCCCCAATGGCTGTTTTGGCCAAGGTCGGAGACTACTTACTGACCCGTTCCATAGAGTGCTTCCCTTCTCCAATATTTTTGCCATTGGCGATCAGGCACTGCAAATTCACGAGCCCCATTATCCCAAAGGGCATCCACAAGTAGCACAAGTAGCCATTCAACAAGGACTTCATCTCGCCGAATGGGTTAAACGAACCGCCAAAGGTCAAAAGGCCGCCCCATTCCATTACAAAGACAAAGGAAGTATGGCAATTATTTCCAAATATCATGCGGTAGCAGATTTAAAGGGGAATCATTTTAAGGGAATCTTTGCATGGTTACTGTGGCTCTTTGTTCATATTATTCCACTTGTGGGTTTCAGAAACCGTATTATACTTGCTTTCAATTGGTTCTGGGCATTCTTCACCAATAATTCAACCCTTCGGCTTATTATTCAGAAAAAAACACCCGGAACGTGATTTTCCTGCTTTCGGATTCATTTTCGCAGAACAATGCCGCTATCAAATGGTTGTTTACGCCCATCTCTTAATGCGAAAACAATCTGAATACCAAAAGAATTTCTCCCAATTTTCACTTTCCCAAAAACTCATTTATGGGGCGCTTATCCGGCCATTGCCTTTACGCCCTTTGGGGAGTTCACGGCCCTGCCGGGCGTGCGGGGTCTGTGCCAAAGGCCCAGCCTCCACCGCCTCGCCGGAGCCGGAACTCCCCCGCAGCGCGGTATCGGCGCTGTCCGGAGCGCAAGGAGTTTCTGCTAAAAACACATTAACAAAGTCCTAATAATTAGTTATATAGATATCTATTGACAAGAAAATCACAATCCCCTCTTGACAAAGGGGGTCTTGATGTTGTACCTTTGACTATCACCGGTGACTTTTTCACCTCCTTTACCCAAAAATAGTTCTTGCTTCGTCACGTATAGGGGTGGCGAGGAACACTTCGGGCTTTAAGCGTGAAGTATGTTGGTGGATCTGGAAAAAAGTCAAACGACGGACTTCTGGATTCATTGGGGGTTCTAGTGGTGCCCTTTGATGGATATGAAGCGCGCTTTATATCTATGATTGGGCGGGAATCACGGGCCTAGAACAGGATGCATTGGCAGTGTATCCAATATGAAGAAGGGAGATGCGACAGAGAAACGAAAGTTGGAAAAATAAGATTGAAACCAACGAAAGAATGAAAGTCGCATCGGAACCATGTGCGCTCGCAAACTGCGAGCCCATGGGGGTTTCTCATCCGGCCGCTTCGGTTAGGATGCGCACTTGTTCAACTGAAACGAGCCGATCTTTGGAGAATGACCACACGACACTCCCAAACAACATTAATTATCCAACATTAAGCATCCAAGCGCAATGCACAGAATATTTCTGCATATCGCAACGCGTTAAATATTAATGTTTTACATGGAATTAAAAAACAAACCCCACAAATTATACTAAACCCCTTGTCTAATCAATAAAAAAAGGGTCCTTAAAGGACCCTTTAACATAAAAAACTATCTTCTTACTTCACTGCATCAGGACTAAGCCCGCTGTTTATTGTAATCTGGCTATAGGTAGCTGTAATTTCCATACCACCCATATTCACAATTTCTTCAGCAGGAAAACGCAAGCCTCCAGCCATAAGTGCCCCGCGATAGGTAGTAGTAATTTGAATCTTGCCTTGGGGGCTTTCTTCTGTCGCTACAGACTTCACTTTGGCACCAGTATTCACATTGTACCAACAGCGAATGACGTCACCTGACGGCGTGGTAAATTTCACTTGAAAGCATTTGATTCCGGACACCATCTTGATCCCCTCAAGGTCTCCTTTCAATCCCTTTCCAGTATACAAATTATACTCTAAAATAGGATGAATGGTAGACATCTCATTGGCCAATTCCTCTGAAGTCAGTGGTTTGTTACCTTCAGGATCTACATTTCTTCCGGCAGAACCGGTAATTATGGTTCCGCTGGTTTGACCCATCGCAGACTGCATTTGCTTAATTCTGTCGGGAGCTACATAGACAACTTCTGCACCAATGGTAAAACCTTGAATGGTAGCATTACTCAGCATCGTCAAATCTTTTATCGCTGCCACCTTGTCTTTCCCTCCAATAAAGGTAAAAAACTGCCCCATAACGGTTTCCAGGGTTTGCCCTTCGGCTACCGGTGATAATTCCGCAGCAGGAGCACCAAAAGCATCGAGCAAAGTAATTCGCTCATCGGCATCAAATGCCAGGAGACCTTTCTCAATGTCCTCTTGTTTTCCAACCACCACCAAGTTAAAATTGAATGGAAGAATATACTTCTTCGCTACAGCATTCAACTGTTCTACAGTAAGTGCATTCAAGGTTTGCAGATATATCTCGTAATAATTCTTAGGCAACTTGTAGCGTTGAATGTTAATGGCGAAATTGGCAATGGTACTTGGACTTTCCAGGCTACGAGCAAAAGAACCTGTCATTTCCTTTTTCACGGCTTCCAGTTCCTGGGCAGTTACACCGGTGGCTACAATTTCCCGCATTTCTTTAATCATCTCCATCACGGCAGAATCAGTTACTTCATTGCGCACATCTGCCGTAATGGTAAAGCGACCTGCATACTTATCAGGGGAAAATCCGCAATAAGCACCATACGTATATCCTCTGGTTTCGCGTAAGTTTTTGTACAACCTGCCTGTACTTCCTCCTCCAAAAATGTTCTGCAAAACACTCAGGGCAATCCGATCCGGACTTCCGGGATGAAGATCGATGGGGTAAGTTAAACGAATAGTACTTTGAACCGCAGTTTCAAGATTATGCAAATAAACCTGCGAAACAGAAGGAGCTTTTACCGCAGCAGGAACATGTTTGATCGGCTTTCCACCAACCCAGTCGCCAAAATGTTTTTCTACCAAAGCCTTGGCAGCAGCAGGACTAATGTCTCCCACAATCGCTAAATAACCAATAGAGGGTGTAAAGGTAGCCGTATGATGCGCCTGAATATCACTCAGAGTGATGGCGGCCAAAGTGGTCTCTGTGGCAATTTCCCCATACGTATGATTAGCCCCAAAATTGGCAACCAAACTCAACTTTCCGGCAATTGCGCTGGGATCCGTTACTTCGGAAGCCAATCCGGAAATAGCTTGCTTACGCAACCGCTCCAACTCTTCAGAGGGAAAAGATGGATAACGAATTATCTCAGCAAACAATTCAAAGACCTTGTCCTGATGCTTGGTTAAACATGATCCGTAAATGCTGGTAGCAGAAGCAGAAATCTCTGCACCCACAAAATCAATGGCATCATCTAACTGCTCTTTGGTCATATTTCGAGTGCCGCCACGCAGCATTGGACCAAATAAATCGGACATTCCGGCCTTATCTTTTTCCGGAACAGGATCGGCATCAAAAACCAAAGAAAAGGAAACCACAGGCAGTTTATGGTTCTCCACCACAAACACTTTAAGTCCATTTTTCAAGGTAAAACTCTCGTATTTCCCAATGTTAATTTTGGGAGCAGGACCCGGCTTCGGAGCCTGTGTCCGATCTACCTGGGCCAACAAAAAGGCTGCCGGCAGTAGCAGAGCAGCAACAAATGATATCGTTCGTTTCATGGCGTTTATGCGCATCATTGGTTGTTTACAAAAAATAAAACCACTCGGTTTTCTGGAACCAAGTACTTCTGAGCCACCCTGCGAATGTCTTCTGGTGTCACCTTCATGTAGCGCTCAATCTCAGTGTTAATCAAGTTGGCATTTCCATAGTACACGTGGTAATTGGCCAGGTTTTCTGCAATTCCTGAAACAGAATTATTTCCAGCCACAAACTCCGTTTCCAACTTATTGCGAACTTTCTGAAGCTCCGTTTCTCCAACAAGCTCTGTCTTCAATCGATCCACTTCCGCATTCATAGCAGTTTCCAAATCCTGTGGTGTTACATTCATGTTGCAAACACCAAGCGTAATGAACAAACCTGGATGCTCCAAAGGAAACGGAAATGAAAATACACCAACCGCTTTTTCCTGTTGATTCACAATACTGCGTGTAAAACGGGAACTTTCTCCATCAGCCAATAGTGTATTTAACACAGAAAGGGCATAATAATCAGGATGCCCTTGCTCCGGAATACGATAAGCTTGCACCACCGCAGGCAACTGCACCTTGGAATCAACAACCACATCGCGAATTTCGCGGCCAAGTGGACCTTCTACCGCCGCAGGACGAGGAACTTCCTTACCACGTGGAATATCTTTGAAATATTTCTCAATCAGAGCCTTTGCCGCAGGAATATCAATATCACCAGCTATGGACAGCGTCGCATTATTGGGTACATAAAAAGTACGATAAAAACTCATAAACTCATCTAAGGTCGCCGCATTCAAATGCTCCATAGAACCAATGGGAACCCAACGATATGGATGAGTGGTATACGCTCTTTTAAATACTTCTTCCAGCAAATTCCCGTAAGCCTGATTATCTACCCGAAGGCGCTTTTCTTCCTTAACGACTTCTCGCTGGGTTTCTACACCAACAGGCTCAATCTTGGCATGAAGCATTCGCTCAGACTCTAACCAAAGTCCTAACTCTAAGTTATTCGAAGCCAATACTTCATAATAAAAGGTGCGATCCTGACTGGTATTCGCATTATTGAAACCACCGGCGCCCTGAATATATTTATCAAATTCTCCACGCTTGATATTGGCCGAACCTTCAAATAAAAGGTGTTCAAAAAAATGCGCAAAACCAGTACGCTCAGGGTTTTCATTCTTTGATCCCACATGATATAGCACCGAAATGGCGACAATGGGCGTAGAATGGTCTTCATGGAGAATAACGTGCAAACCGTTGGGTAAGTCGTATTCTTCGAAGGCAATGCGACCCTGGGTAACTTGTGCATAACCCAGCACCGGCAACAATGCCAAACTGAATAACAGGTGTTTTTTCATGAGATTGTAAAATACAGCTAGCCAAATGTATGGGTTTATTCTCGGGCCGCATCGGTTAAAATTCCTAAAAATATAAAACCCGCTATTTATCAGATTATTACGATTTAAAAATCTTCAAGAAAGGCCCTCCACTCCCAAACAAGAAAATTCTGGACATCCTGCAAGGCAATATGTATCGACATCGGTTCCTTATAATCTACCGTAAGCAAAGCAAAATTCCTCTGACAGAATGCGTCTCGCAACGTGACCAATTGCCCGGGTTTCCCCAACTTCACCCGAACTTGATTCAACCCGAAAGTATGTAGCTCAATCAAATTCTTCCCTTTCCATTGGCTGGAAGAAAGTGCGCCGCAAGGATAGGTCCCGGAAACAAACATGGTGGGGCTAGATTGTCCCGCCACTAAATCCAATAAACGACGACGGGCCGAGGGAAAGCTTTTCCACGACTGCCCACTCCGGCTGCGCCAATGAATCGATTTTCCTGTAACAATAATACGCAAAACTGCACCAGGTGCACGAAGCTCATTCTCTAACCAGGCCCATTGTGCTTCATCCAAAACCGTATTATTTGTATCACCGGCCAATGCATAACTCCAGGTATCCAAATGAATAACCTGTATCTTTCCGGCAGCAGGACCCAACCATTGACTATACCATGTCGTTGGCGCCGGTGTTCGACCTAAAAACCGATTAAAATGTGGTGCGAGAGCTCTTGCAGAATCGCCATGTAATGGAGGAACCGCCCAATACCATACACCAGAAATACTTACTTGATGTGCAAAAGGTAGATACTGAGAATGAAATTGCTGCTTTGCCAACTGCTGCTTAAAAGCAACGGAAGTTTTGGGTGCGGATGGGGTAAGACTGCCAACCCAAACAAAATGAGACGGCTTGTGTTCAGCAATGTTTAACCAGGTTTCCTGACCCGCGTTAGGATGACTTCCCGCGCCAAAAGCCATACGAAACTGCTGCTCTTGCAAGGGCAATGGCTGGCCAAATATTGAACGTGTGAAAAGAAAAAAAACAGCGAAATACAGTGACCTCATGCGTAAAGATAGCGAATCTTCAGGGTTGCCAATGTCTTTGTAAGGCTTCAAAAAAATCGCCTACATGGATTCCGTCCGCCAGGGCATGATGCACCTCAACCGCAACCGGAATATGCCAACGAGACTGATGCTCCGACATCTTTCCAAAAACAATGCGAGGAAACGCATCTCCTTGCATATGACGATGTGGATTTTTAAAAGAAGTAAAAGAAAGCCAGGGCAATACTGAAAAAAAAGCCACATCCGGCCTTTCATCTAATGGACTTAAAACCTGGGCATGGCGGGTCTGCTCCAAAACATCAGTGCCCTGTAAAACAAAATCTTTCCGATCTTTTTGATACGGAAAAAAACCAAATCCGAAAGTCCGGTCTGGCCGACTCACCGTACAACCCGCATGAATACAGTCATAATCCCGAAGACCTTCCGGCCCAAATCTCAGACGAAACGCCTGTACGTCGTTCACCGCAGACAGTGCACCATGTAAATAATGAAGAAACAACGATTCCCGAATCGATTTACAATGCTTCATCAAATCTGTAATATCCACCGGCACTGTGATGGAAAAAAAGGGGTCCTCATACGGAAGGAAAAAAGAATAAATGGACTGCCGCTCCCATTGAGCAGGATCAATGGTCCGAAAGGAAGAAACGGAAGGAATCATGGTGCAATACTTAATGGCTGAACGCGCATCTTTTCTCCGTGAATGCAAAGCCAGTACATGCCCGCTGGCCACGTTTCTACGGAAATAGAATGTCCTTCGGAAGAAACGGGCGATGAATACACCACTTTTCCTGTTGGATCCAATACGGAAATCCCAGTGGAAGCAGGCACAAAAGGCACAAATACCTGATGCCTGGCCGGATTGGGATAAGCCAAAAACTCATCCGGCGCATTTTCACCTGGAAGTTGAAGCAAGAAATTAGATCTCAATATCTTTCCTTTTCGACCCGCCAAAAAGACCAATCCCTGCGGCGTAAAAGCTGCCTTTAGCCATTCCTGCTGTGGCGTGGAAAGAGATAGGTCCCAGCTTAAACCATGATCTTGGGTAATGAAAATGCGCTTTTCTCCTGCTGTCACACCCCATTTTCCTCGAAAAACAAGGGTTCTCAATGGCTCTCCATTAGGCTGTAACAATGTGGAAAACCATTGCTGTCCGGCATTTACAGAGCGAAGCAGCATGCCATTCGACATCACTGCAGTAAGACTATCAGGATGAGTCGCTCCCAGCGCATTTACATTCGCATTTCCAGGCAATACAATCGGACTCCAGCTCACTCCCCCATTGGTCGTACGGATGACCTGACCAGATACCGCTGACGCAAATCCAAGAGAATCAGAAAAAAAGTAAAAATGCAACAACCAGTTATTGGTGCCGGAAGAAACTTTGGTCCAGGTGACCCCTGCATCCTCAGAACGCAATATCTCACCGGACGTTCCGCCGGCCAATGCCACGCCATTCGGCAATACCACTGCGGCATTGAGCCATTGTGTAGTACCGGAAGAAATAGACGACCAACTTACGCCGCCATCTACCGAACGCCAAATCTTTCCATCCAAACCAACAGAAATAAATCCCTGACTACCAAAAGACTGCACGTCATAAAGGAGCTTGGTGCCATAAGGGGTAACATCTATCCAGGTATCGCCGCCATTCTGAGTACGGTAAATTTTCCCTTCATTCAGGTTGCCTCCAACCACAATGCCTGTATCACTGTTTAAAAACGAAAGACCGAAAAAATCCACAGTAGCGGGTAAACTGGTTTCTGTCCATGATTGCGCAGAAATCGCCACCGTAAACGTGAAAAAACCAGTCCAAACCAGGAGATGATTCCGGCACCATGACTTGATGGTCTTGTTATACCACATAATGCAATTTAAGCATATTGGTTTGTCCTTTTTCATGAATGGGCACAGAAGCAGTATGCACCAGTAACTCGCCTTCCTGCACCATTCCCTCTCTTTTCAGGATATAAGAACTTTCGGCAATGCTGTGGTCTGTACTTACAAACTTATCGAAGAAAAATCCTTTTACGCCCCACACCAGCGAAAGCTGATTTAATAAACTCCGATTTCCGGTAAACACATAAATGTCGGCTTTCGGACGATACGATGAAATTTCATACGCCGTATAACCGGAAAAAGTCATGGTAATAATGCCTTTCGCGCGGGCTTTATCTGCCAATTCTACGGCCGCACGACAAATGGCATCGGTGATGAAACGATCTCTGGAAATCCGCATCAAATCATTGTG
This sequence comes from uncultured Candidatus Competibacteraceae bacterium, assembly GCA_964578885.1. Taxonomy (GTDB): domain Bacteria; phylum Bacteroidota; class Bacteroidia; order CAIKAF01; family CAIKAF01; genus CAZRHR01. Next base: position 83,248 of record CAZOEO010000005.1, read on the forward strand.
ATAAATGCCCTGATATCCTTCTACGTTTTCAATGATTTTCTGAACCGACTCAATAACGCGCACTGGGAATTTCCCGACCGAGGTCTCGCCGGAAAGCATCACGGCATCGGCTCCATCCAAAATAGAGTTGGCTACGTCATTCACTTCCGCACGGGTCGGATTGTAGTTGGTAATCATGGACTCCATCATTTGTGTCGCTACAATGATGGGCTTTGAATTGCGCAAACACTTTTTAATCAAATCTTTCTGAATCAATGGAACCTCTTGCATGGGCACTTCCACGCCAAGGTCGCCACGAGCTACCATAAGTGCATCGGATTCACGAATGATATGATTTATGTCCTGAATGGCTTCCGGCTTTTCGATTTTCGCAATCACTTTCGCCATTTTCCCCTGAGCAGCAATCAAATGCTTCAATTCAATGACATCGGACGCACTGCGTACGAAGGAAAGTCCCACCCATTCTACATCGTTCTGAAGGGCAAATTCCAAATCTTCAAGGTCTTTTGGGGTAAGACATGGCTGTGAAATTTTGGTATTGGGCAGGTTTACACCCTTCTTAGAGGTAAGTAATCCTCCGTTGATCACTTTCAACCGAACCCGATCCGTATGATTGGTTTCGATGACTTCGAGTACAATTTTTCCATCATCTACCAGAACACGTTCTCCGGCCTGCACATCCCGGGCAAACTCTGCATATTGAATATAAATGAGTTCGCGCGTTCCGACCCCTTTGTCCGTAGAAATCAGCACTTCACTGTTGTCTTCAAGAAAAACGCCCTCGCCTTCTACCTCGCGCACCCGGATTTTAGGACCTTGAAGGTCGGCCAACAATGCGATAGAATAATTATACGTGTTATTAATTTCACGTACCTGATCTATCACAGTTTGCTGAAAACGGCGATCGCCATGAGAAAAATTGAGGCGAATCACATCTACGCCGGCCTGAATCATGGCCAACATGGTATCTGGAGCCAAAGAGGCAGGTCCTACGGTAGCAATGACTTTCGTTTTGCTTTGTACTTTTTTCATAAAGAGGGAAAAATGGATTTAAAAAATGAGGCGATCATGATGAAGGATACGATGTGGAAGGACAGGAACACAACTAAACACTTCCGGAAGCTTTTCCACCTCAGATAGAAGTTGTTTCCAGTCATCGTCTGAAAATCCGCTTCCCACCAGGACAAATTGGGTTTGGCCCAATTCGGGTAAAAATCTGTATGTGCCTTCTTCATTGCCAATAAGCCGCAAGGTACGAAACAACAATTCATCCAAGTGGTAAAAATGCGAAAAGGACACGGCCACGCCAGACTTAAAAACACATTCTACATCTTGAATGCGTGTAAGGTTAAAGCCTAAAAACTTATTTAACTGCCAGCACATGCGATAATCCGGAATCAGGGCTTGTAAAGCAGCAATTTTGGGGATTTCCTCGTCGTTCATGTGCAGGGTTAACCTTTCCATGGATGGTTATTCCTTAGGATGTTCCTCTTCTTCTCGCCCCCGAAACATCATATTATACTGATCAAATACGAGTTTGATTTCTTCAAATTTATATTTGGTTTTTTCCATGATGTCCTTCATTTCAGGCGAGTCCGTCATGAGCCCTTCTACCTGCTTTTTCCACGAAATCGGACGCAACAAGGTGTACACAGAATCCCTTGGATTAAACGCATACATTTCATAACGAATGGCCTGATTACCTCCGTTCATCAGCAAGGTTTGATATTCCAGCAGAAACAACCGACCATCGGATAAAACCCGTAATGGAACGCGTGGCCCCTCTTTCTCTAAAAATCCAGTGATATAACGATCGTCTCCAGAGGTAAACTCAAGAATTTCTTCCATCTTCAGATTCACCTTCGTGGTGTCATTCACCTTCACATTGACCCTTTCTTTAATCTCTTCACCGGTTTTATGACGAACTGTTCCTTTCAGCGTATCTCCTTTCAGCGTAATCACATAGCCTTCCCAACTTTTTTTAGGAGCCTTGGGTTGCGCATACACAGAAAAAAAACCACCGCTCAATAGCCATGTTCCAACGGAAAGGAAAAGTGAAAATCCAAATGTTTTCATGACTTAAAGGTCGTAATTTTCCCGATAAACGAGGGTTAATAAAGTATGACCAACGGCCTGCAAGGTTTGGCGATCGATGATGTCCATATTGTCCTGGTGGGTATGCCAATGACTGGGAAATCCTGATTTCGGGCGGGAATCCAAATAATTAATGATATCAATGGTTGGCAATCCCATGTCCCGATTCACAAAAAAATGATCATCCGTCACCATGGACATGGAACGCTGTGGATTAAAAAATCTGCCATAACCCAATTCATGCGCCAGACTCCAAACTTTTTCCACCACATGCGATGCGTATTGCACAGAATATCCTTCTTTCATAAAAACAGCGTCTTTGCCTCCTACCATATCCAAAAGAATGCCATACTTCGCAGTATATCCTGGTATGTGAGGATTTTTTGCCCAGTATTGTGCACCAAGACAATAGGTTTCCGGCGCTCCACCTTCTTCACCATAATCTTCTCCGTCGAACAATACGATATCTACGCCCAATTGACGAACGGACGTATCCACACTCAACACTCGCATCAGCTCAAGCAACACGCCTACACCGCTCCCACCGTCGTCTGCTCCCAAAATCGGCTTCTCCGGCATGTTTGGATCATGATCGGCACGTGGCCGTGTATCCCAATGGGCAAAAAACACGATGCGTTCCCTGGCTTCAGGATTCCAGCGCGCCATGATATTTTTTAAAGGCAAAATGGCTCCGGTATAAGCCGTCGCTTTGGTTTCCTGCACCAACACATGGGGCGTAAAACGCTTTAATGTTTGTATCAGCCACTGTCCACATTTCTGGTGACCAGGACTTCCAGGAACACGTGGACCAAAATTCACTTGGGTTTCAATGAATGAAAAAGCGGAATCCGCCTGAAATGCCGGAACCTTCACCGAAGCATAATCCACAGGTTTTAAAGTCGTTCCCCCATTAGGTTTCTTGGGCATTTCTCCGTTTCCACAGGCCCAAAGAAGCGCTATGAAGCCGGAACATAATAGTATTTGCTTTTTCATAAAAGGTTCCAGGTTGTGCCTTCTTTGGCGTCTTTTATTTGAATACCGGCCTGCATCAAGCGATCGCGAATCAGATCGGAAGTCGCCCAATCCTTTTGCTGCCGGGCTTGTTGACGTAGTTGTAAAATCAAATCCATGACAGGTTCCAGCGATTGCTGACTTTCGGACTCTGGAAGAGTAAGCCCCAACACTTCGTGAAACAAACGGGAAAACACCTCTGCAAACTGTGTCGCGTCTTCCTCCGATAATGTTAATTCGCCCTGAATCAACTTTTGCACTTTGGTAGCACCATCAAAAAGATGCGCCAACAGAACCGGGGTATTAAAATCGTCGTTCATGGCACCGAGACAAGCGTCTTGCCATTCGGACACAGAAAAACCGGATGATTTTCCTTTGGGTAAACGGGACAATAAGGCCACAGCAGACGCAATTTTACGATAGGCTTTGTCCGCCGCCACCAACGCATCCTCACTCATATCCAGCGTCCCACCATAATGGGCTTGAAGGAAAAAGAAACGAACGGCCATGGGCGTAAAAGAACGACTGAGCAAGGGATGCTGTCCACTGAGTAAATCTCCGGGAAGAATAAAATTCCCATCGGACTTACTCATTTTTTTACCATTTAAAGTCAGCATGTTACCATGCAACCAGTATCGAACGGGAACCCTTTCTCCCGTAGCGGCTACGTTCTGAGCAATTTCACATTCGTGGTGCGGAAATTTTAAATCCATTCCGCCACCATGAATATCGAATTGTGTGCCTAAATACTTGGTGCTCATAACAGAACACTCCAGATGCCATCCCGGAAATCCGTCTCCCCACGGCGAGGGCCAGCGCATGATATGTTCCGGACTGGCTTTTTTCCATAAGGCAAAATCCTGCGGATTGCGCTTTTCATCTTGTCCATCCAAGCTGCGTGTTCCGGCCAGTAACTCTTCTATGTTTCGTCCGGATAATTCCCCGTAGGCATAATGCGCGGAAAATGCTTTTACATCGAAGTAAACAGAACCATTCACTTCATACGCCAATCCTTTTTCAAGAATCTGTCGGGTCATTTCGATTTGCTCCACAATATGCCCGGTGGCAGACGGCTCAATGGACGGGGGTAAATTCCCGAACATTCGCATTACTTCATGAAAACCATGTGTGTATTTCTGCACAATTTCCATGGGCTCCAACTGCTCAAGCCGCGCACGGGCAGCAATTTTATCTTCTCCCGCATCGGCATCATTCACCAAATGTCCCACATCCGTGATGTTGCGAACATAGCGCACTTTATAACCAAGAAAACGGAGATAACGGCTAATGACATCAAATGAAATGAAAGTGCGCAGGTTTCCCAAATGCACCTCGTTATACACCGTTGGACCACATACATACAAGCCCACCAAAGGGGGATGCAGGGGTTCGAATTTCTCTTTTTTCCGCGTCAGCGAATTGAATACATGTAGTGAACCAGACATAAGACAAAGATAATGGATTCACCTTTCGGGTAAAGGTTGAAAATGGAAAAGGTAAGGCTTTTTAATCTCCGAAAAATCGTGAAAAATGGCCATTTACACAGAAAACCAAACAGCATCTGAATATCAGGATTCAGAAGTGCGGATTTGGCCTGTTGCTTTGGCGGCCAACTGACCACAAGCAGCATCGATGTCTTTTCCACGACTTTTCCGAACACTTACAATCACGCCTTTCGACTCCAACCAATGCCGGAAATCATTCATGCGGCTTTCGGGTGTGCGCATAAAAGGGGTGTTTTCCACAGGATTGTACTCAATAATATTCACTTTGGAGGGAACTTTCTTGGTAAACGCCGCCAGCTGAGCCGCATCTTGCGCACTGTCGTTAAAATCTTTGAGCAGCAGATATTCGAAGGTAATTCGGCTTCCGGTTTGGTTATAAAAATGCTTCAACGCATCGGCCAAATCTTCCAACGGATTGGTTTTGTTGATGGACATGATTTGGTTGCGTTTTTCATTATCGGCGGCATGCAGAGACAAGGCCAGCCCAAATTTCACGCGATCATCGGCCATTTTCCGAATCATCTTTGAAATACCGGAAGTGCTCAGGGTTATTCTTCTTGGCGACATACCAAGTGCTTCAGGCGCTGTAATCAGGCGAATGGATTCCATGACCTGTGCGTAATTCAGCAAAGGTTCGCCCATTCCCATAAACACAATATTGGTGAGTCCGGTACCATATTTTGCTTTGGCGGCCTGGTCTAAAGCCACCACCTGATCAAAAATTTCGTCGGGATACAGGTTTCTGCTCATTTTCAATTGAGCCGTGGCGCAAAAGGCACAATCCAGAGAACAGCCCACCTGACTGGAAACGCAAGCGGTGAGTCGATATCCTTTGGTCTTGTTACCGGTAGGAATCATCACTCCTTCCACCACTTTTCCGTCGAAAAGGGAAAAACCCAGCTTCAGGGTGTTATCGTTGCTTTTTTGTACGACGGTGGTTTCAAGGTGACGCAGCATAAAATGCTGGGCTAATTTTTCCCGAAAAGCAGCGGGCAAATCCGTCATTTCATGAAAATGCCGGACATGTTTTTTCCATAACCACTGGTGTACTTGCTTTGCCCGAAAAGGCTTTTCTCCCATCTCTGCGATGTGGGCTTGCAATGTTTCAGCGTCGAAACTACGGATATTTAAATGGGCCAAAGGGTCTCTCACAACGCAAAAATAGGGAATTTGGCGGTGAGAAACAGGTATCAGGCCCTTACAAACCTAAAGTGTACGGGACCCCATTTGGTTTGCACTTCTAAAAGATAGAGTCCGGATGGAGCAGGCGATAATGGTAAAGTCACAAAACCGGTTTGGTCGGGAATACTTAACACCTCCACCACTCTTCCACATAAATCCAATACATGAATATGCTGCATCAGCAAATTGTCTGGCAGGAAAAGAGAGAGCTGCGCGCCCACCACGGGATTTTCAAGAAGGCGAACAGCCTCTTTCAAATCAGATTCTTCTACTGAAATATTGGGCGTGCTGTTGTATTGCACCGTAGTAACAGTTTGCGGCACCTGGCTGGAATTGGTTTCGGTGTAAATGAGCACAGGAAACGTTTTTCCCGGCGCGAAAAAGGAATAGGTATAGTTGTCATTCTGGTTTGAAATAGGAAAACCCTGAAAACTAGCTAGATCGGTAGTCAACTCATGGGTTTTTACCCGAATCACGTTGGAAAGGGTTCCATTGGGTAAAATTAGTGTTCCCCAGGCGTCATAACTGGTTTCTGCAAATCCGGTACGGTCAAAACTGAGACCTTGAAAACTAAAACCGCAATTCAACGCATCCACAGAGGAGGACTCAAAGGTTTGCGGGATTTTAATTTCCCTAATGCTGTTGGAACAAGTTACAGTGAATCCGGTTTGAGCGATGCCTAAAATATACCAGCCGGTGGCATCCATGGTATAAAATCGTTTTGGTCCTAGTCCTGACACCACGTGGGTGGCTCCGGGAAATGCACTGGCATCAGGATCTGAAGCGGCACTTACAATATCGGCCGTGGCCGCCTGCCCACCTGAAAAAGAAGAAAAATCCCAAGTGACATTCGCGCCGGCAGTGCTCATGTCCAAAGACTGGTTCAAGGTTTGAAAAGGAATGCTGGTTCCCGGAAAAGGAGTAATGGCTGTCGTTAGCGAAGGTTGTGCCGCTACACTGCTGCAAAACAAGGAAATAAGTAAACTTTGTTTCATAAAGGAAAGGTAAAAATAAAAGCGGTTCTTAAGCGATAACCTCCCTAAATAAATCTGTATTTTTGGCCTATGAGAACGCTAGACACGCTTTCCCTGTCGGGAAAAAAAGTATTTATCCGGGTAGATTTCAATGTACCGCTGGACGCCCAATTTCAAGTAACAGATGATACCAGGATTCGTGCGGCGGTGCCCACGATCGAAAAAATTCTTGCCGCCGGCGGTGCCGTTATTCTGGCCTCTCATTTAGGTCGTCCCAAAGGCGGACCGGAAGATAAATACAGTCTTCGGCATATTGTTCCGGCCGTTTCTTCTGCGCTGGGCCGGCCCATTCAGTTTGTGTCCGATTGCATTGGTCCAAAGGCCGAAGCGGCGGCGGCGCAACTGAAAGCGGGCGAAGTGCTTTTATTGGAAAATGTACGCTTTTACCCCGAAGAAGAAAAAGGAGACCAATCGTTTGCTGCGTCATTGTCACGTTTGGCAGATGTTTATGTAAATGACGCTTTCGGCACAGCACACCGCCGGCATGCTTCTACGGCCGTGATGGCAGAGTTTTTTCCTGAACACAAAGCGCTGGGTTTATTGATGGAAGCGGAGGTAAAGGCCATTAGTAAAGTACTTAAAGATGCCGCCAGACCCTTCGTTGCCGTAGTAGGTGGCGCAAAAGTATCTTCCAAAATGGCGATTCTGGAAAATCTATTGGAAAAAGTAGACACGTTTATCATTGGCGGCGGCATGGTATTCACGTTTATCCGTGCGCAAGGCGGGCAAACCGGAAATAGCTTGGTAGAAGAAGAGATGATTGGCGTTGCCGCAGATCTATTGACCCGTTGCCAGCAATTAGGAAAGAAAGTGTATTTGCCTTCGGACGCCGTATGCAGTACACAATTTTCTAACGACGGCCCCACGCAAACGTTTCCCACCCACGCCATCCCGGAAGGCTGGATGGGACTGGATATTGGACCGGAGGCGGTAAAAGAATTTCGCGAAGTGCTCATGAACGCAGGCACCATTTTGTGGAATGGTCCCATGGGTGTTTTCGAAATGTCGTCCTTTGAAGCCGGTACACTCGGCGTAGCAGAAGCCATTGGCGATGCTACACAACTCAAGAACGCCTATTCTTTGGTCGGGGGCGGCGATTCCGTGGCTGCCGTAAACCAATTTCAACAAGCAGAGAGGGTTAGCTATGTAAGTACCGGAGGTGGAGCTATGCTGGAGTTTATGGAAGGACGCGTTTTACCAGGTGTGGCAGCTGTTTTAGACGGATCGGCCTCCTGAAAAAACGTAAAAAAAACATCCATAAATTTCTTAACTTTGAAATAGGGTTATGTCACCCATTTTCATTTAATTGCGGTACGCTATGGCTGCTATTTCTTTGTTTCGCAAGATGCCCATAATGCTTTTAGGGCTGGCCGTTTGGCTGCAAACCAGCTGCGATTATATCGAAAATCCGGATGGCGAAATCAATCAAAACCCTTTTCCCTGTTTGGAAAATCCACCCTCTTTCGCGCCACGTGCCAATCCTGTTCGAAAAGTATTGCTGGAAGATTTTACCGGTCACCGATGCGGCAATTGTCCACGCGCCGGAGAAACCTTAAAATCTCTGGTAGAAGCCAACAATGGCCGGGTGGTTGGTTTGGCCCTGCACTCTGAATTTTCCATTCCTTTTACCGTTCCCATGAACGGCAGTAAGTTTACTTACGACTTTCGCACAGACATCGCCAAAGCCATCGACGAAACCTTTGGCGTCTCCGCTTCCGGCATTCCAAAAGGATTGGTGAACCGGATTCCAAACAACGGCTCCATCGTGATCTCCCATACCAACTGGGGACAATTGGTCAGCAATCTACTGGCCACACCGCCGGACGCCGACCTGCAAATTCAAGCCAATTACACCCCCTCCGACTCATCTGCCTGTGTTTTTGTAAACGCAAGAGGATTAGGCAATCTTCCTCCAAATACCCGATTGGTGGTCTACTTAACGGAAAACAATTTTATCAACTGGCAAAAAGACTATGAAGCCACGGTAGAAGATATTCCGGACTACAACCACAGCTATATTTTACGCGCTCCGGTAAGCAGCATCTGGGGTTCAGCCATTCCGGCGTCCGCTTTGGCTTCCGGCGCAGATACCACACTTGGGTACGGTATCAAAATAGATCCGGGAAAATGGAATCCGGCCCAATGTCAATTGGTCGCTTTTTTATACAATGATGCTAACCGGCAAGTGATTCAGGCGGAATCCATGCCACTTGTGCCATAACTTATGTTTCACAAAGTCCTGACAGGATTATTATTCGCACTGTTTCTTTTTGCCGGTTGTGAAAAACCAGCGGGCGAAGGAGGCAATGCCAGTATTCGCGGACGCGTTCTGGTGAAAGATTACAACGCATCCTTTACGGTATTCATACGTGAATATTATGCGCAAGACCAGCGCGTTTATATTATTTATGGGGATGACCAAGTATATTCCGACGATTTCCGCACAGATTTCAACGGCTGGTATGAATTCCGGTTTTTACGCCCTGGTCAATATCGTCTTTTTACCTACAGCAAAGACTCCACACTTCAATCTCCTACGCAGCAAGTTCCTGTTTTTGCAGAAGTTACAATCCCTTCGGGCGCATCTGTAGTGAATGCCCCGGATTTGGTCATTTTTGAATAAGCATGAACTGTCGTATTCCCCTTCTTTTGATATTGGCGAGCCTTTTGCCATTGCTTTGTTTCGGACAAGGCAGCGGTAAAAAATCCAGAAAACTGCACCAAATTTCCACTTCCACAGAAACCATTCACGAACCCGCTTTGGGAGGCCCGGTAGTGCATACCAGCGAAAAAATTTCCTACAACGAACGCGGGGATTGGTACGAGCGAATTTCTTTTAACCGGAGTGGCGATATAACGCGCCGTGAAACCCGCACCTACGATGGAAAACGATTGATGGAGGAAACCCTTTGGAATCCAACAGGGAAAAAAGAATGGGTGAGAATCGTGTTCACCTACGACGATAGCGGCTTATGTGTTGCAGAAGCCGTATTTCGAAAGAAAAAACTACAACATACCGACCGGTTTTTCTATGAAAAAGGATTGCTGGTGAGAGAAGTACGAGAAAACGCGCAAGGGCGAATCATCCGTGAAAAAAAGTTTGCCTACACCTATTTTGGCTCATCCAATGAACCCAGTGAAGAAACGCCATGAAACCATTATTACTTGCTGAAACCTGGATGAATGGCCCGGCCGTTCAAATGTTATTGCTTGCCTTTTGCTTTAATCTGTTTTTCCTTGGTTTAAATACACTTTGGTTGTACTATTCACGCAGCCAAAAAAGAGGATTTGCCTTTTCCTTTCTCACCATTGGTTCCGTAGTATTTATTCTAAGTTATCTACTTGGAGACGGACAACTGGAATTAGGAATGGCGCTTGGATTATTCGCCATTTTCGGAATTATTCGATACCGAACCCAGCAAATCCCTTTGCGAGAAATGACGCATTTGTTTACGGCCATTGGGATGTCGGTGGTGAACGCATTGGGCGGAAAACACCTTTCATTTGCGGAAATTATTTTGGCCAACGTGCTTATTACCGCACTCTTAGTTGTCTATGAAAAATTTCAATTGCTCAAAAATGAATCTGAACGCACCTTGATTTATGGGCAGATAGAAAACCTGCATCCCAGAAACAGGGAACAGTTACTTCAGGAATTGCGTAGCGTCACTGGCCTGAATATTACAGGAGTTACGGTGGTGAAGTATCATCTTCAGAAAAACCAGGCCGTCCTCAAAATCAGATTTTTAAGTCAGGAAGAAGACGATAATGGACTGGCAGGAGTCGATGATGATGAGGACTAAAATATTTCTTTTGGGACTTCTCTTCCCTGCTCTGGTCTCTGGCCAAAGCATGATTCATGACGGCATGTTGTGGACAGGAATTCGTTTAAAAAGAACCTGGAATCGCCAATGGGAAAGTCATGTGCACCTGGAACATCGCTGGAACGAAAACATAAGCCAATCACAAAAAGGATACCTGCAAGTGGGAACATCCTATTCGCCGCTTCAAGGTATTAGCCTAAACCTCGCATATAGAATCGACGAACGCTTCCGGCTCACGCAAGGGCAGCATCATACCCGGCATCGCATTCAGGCCGGAATCACGTTATCCCGAAAAATAAAACGGTTTGAATTTAGTTTGCGTTCACATGGCCAAATGCGCTACGATACTCGTCCGGACCAGAACATTCCATGGCGGTTTCACCTCAGAGAGCGGTTTAAAATCGAATACAAATGGCCCCAACTTCCTCTAAAAACCGAACTGGGTTATGAAGCCTGGTTTCCTTTGAATGGAAATGCAGAAACACCCATTTCAAGGCATCGGTTCTCCATCGCACAAGACTGGGAATTCCTGAAAGGGCAGACCCTCACGCTGGGGCTGATTTATCAGATTAACACGGCTTTTGCTGCAAGAAACCGAGACATTGGACTTCTGGTGCGTTATACTTTCGACTGGAAACCGATGAAAAGGAAATAGCACAAGCGCGCGACCACTACATCCGGGAAAAATGAATCAAGATTCCCTATCTTCGTTTTTATGGAAATGCAAACTTGGCCCATTCTGGCGTTAATTGGGATTGCCGCCGGATATTTGAGTGGATTTGTAGGTGTTGGCGGAGGAATCATCATGGTTCCGGCGCTGGTTTACTTTTTAGGTTTATCGCAGCATATGGCGCAAGGAACCAGTTTGGCAGTGCTGATGGTGCCCGTAGGCATACTCGGAGTATGGAATTATTATCAGAAAGGACAAGTTCATTTTTCTTATGCGGCGGTGATTGCCTTATTTTTTGTGGCCGGAAGTTTTTTCGGCTCCAAATACGCTTTAAAGCTAGACGCCAGCATGGTACGTCGCATTTTCGGTATCTTTCTGCTGTTGGTTTCTGTGAAATTTATACTTGGTAAATGACACAAGACCCAGCCGTATTTTTAGCCGAGTTCCAGAAAAATGCGGAAACATGGACCCGGATTAGGGAACAATTGCATCGTTATCCTGAGCTTTCCTTTCAAGAAGAAAAAACGGCAGCCTTCCTTTCGGACATGCTTACCAAATGGGGCATTGAACATCAGACAAAGGTGGGAGGACATGGCATTGTCGCCATTTTAAACGGAACCGCTCCAGGGCCATGCATCGGACTTCGTGCCGATATGGACGCACTCCCCATTCAAACCGCCTTAAAAACACCTTACGCTTCGCAGCATAACGGATGCATGCACGCCTGTGGACATGATGTACACATGACGTCGTTGTTGGCGGCCATCCATTGGTTACACCAACATCGGGATCTATGGAAAGGAAGTGTGAAAGCGATTTTTCAGCCGGGTGAAGAAAAACTTCCCGGCGGAGCCACATATATAATCGAAGCCGGTGTTCTGCAGGAACATCCAAGACCTGAATGGATGATGGCCTTGCACGTAGCACCAGATTTACCAATCGGTCATTTTGGATTCCGTTCCGGACCGTATATGGCTTCTACAGACGAGTTATATTTCACGTTGAAAGGCACTGGAGGGCATGCGGCCTTACCTCATTTACTGACCGATCCCATTATGGCGGCGGCCCGGCTCATCCTTCAGCTTCAGGACATTCCCGCGAGGTTCGCACCACCGGACGTGCCCACCCGCTTGTCCATTGGACGAATCGACGCACCCGGCGCCACCAACGTGATTCCCGCAGAAGTGAAGTTGAGCGGAACATTCCGGACCTTTGACGAAACCTGGAGAGCAAAAGCACATCAACATATCAAAGATTTGGCGAAGTCCATTGGTGACCAGCATGGTCTCACCATAGACGCTGAAATCCTGTCCGGATACCCATCCTTGAAAAATGATCCAAAATGGACAGAGCAAGTGCGAGAAAAAGCGATTCATCTGGTCGGCCAAAACGCCGTGCATGATTTGCCCATTCGCATGACGGCAGAAGATTTTGCATGGTATGGAACGCATGTGCCCATTGTGTTTTTCCGTTTAGGCACATCCAATCAAAAGCCGGAAACCCGTTTTTCTGTGCACCATCCTTCTTTCGACGTAGATCCTGCTTCGCCATGTTATGGAGGCGCCATATTAAGCTGGCAGATTTTACATTTTTTAAAAAAATGAATATTTTATCCGCCTAATTCACCCCTTTATGACATCCAAAACTTTCATTGCCTTACTTAGCTTGAGCTTATTTTGCTCAAATTCAGCTTACTCCCAAAAACACAAGGTATCTTTCGGAGACAAACAAAAAGTGTCGAAAGCAGACGGCCGAACGCCCGGACCCATTTTGGGCGGAACAGAAAATGGCAGTTATCAACTTCGATATCAGTATAACTACACGTTTCTTCTGTTTTTCACGCTGGTAAAGGTGAATCCCATGCTGGCGTTATTGGACGCAGAATCCATGTCGCTCAAATGGTCCAAACCCATTCTCACCAAAGAAGACTTGCCGGAAGACATCCGTGTTCCGGAAAGCTATTCTTCGCTGGAAGTTGTTGGCGACAAGATTTTTGCGGCCTTTAATCGGTACGACGCCAAGTCGAAAACATTTGAAGTATACGCCTTTTATTTGAATGCCCAAGGAAAAAAGATGGGGAAAGTCACCCGAATTCATCGGGAAAAAGTAAATAACTGGACGGGTGTAGGCGATGTCGACATCGTCTTTTCGGAAGATAAAAAGCACTTTTTATTTTTCTACAAGGAAGAGAGCGGCAGAAAGGAAGAAGAATCTTATACATTCAAAATCTTTACCCAGGATTTGGAGCTTGCGCACACCCGCGAGGTTACTTTCCCTGTTCAGGACCGATATTTCCTGTTTAATCAGATTGCTTTAGCCAACGACAAAGAGGTGTATATCAGCTCTTCCGTATATGACGATGAAGAAAACAACAACGACGGCAAAAGAAAGAAACGGGTAAAATCCAAAACCGGATCATGGGTAATCCACCTGTTCAGCTTCCGGATGGATGAAGAAACCGAGGGAGAAATCAAAGATTTGGAATTGAATTTAAAAAGTCGGTATGTCACGAGTGCCCGCTTTAAACTAACCGACGAGCGGGTGATTGCCAGTGGCTTCTACGGGAAAAAGCCGGGAACAGTAAACGGTGTTGTATCCTTAATTTATGACCGGGAAAAAGATGAGATCATTCGCGACGATATGGAAGAGTTACCGGCATCTACCCTGGCAGATTTCGGAAAATCAAGCCAAAAAGCCGGGAAACTCAGTGCCAATAACATGTTCATTAAAGACTTGTCGATTAGCAAGGACGGTTCATATTATATGTTAGGTGAGCAATATTATGTGGTGGAAGTGACGCGCACCAGCAGCAATGGATTTATTTATACGGATTATTATTACCATTACAACGACTTGCTGCTTACCAAAGTAGATCCAAACGGTGACATCGCATGGTCGCACCGGGTAGGAAAAAAGTCCTATACCAGAATTGAAAACAATCTTGGATATGGATGCTATATGCACCATAACAAAGAGACCGACATGGTGTATTTGGTATTCAATGACAATCCGGATAATTTCAAGCTCATCCAGGATGGCAAGTTCAAAACAACCACATATGGATCTAGCCATGTGGTGTCGGTGAATGTGAGCCCGGATGGCAAAATGACGAAAACGTTACTTTGGAACAATAAGGAGAAAAAGCTCCTTTTCCATCCAGAATTATCCAGCCAGGTTTCGGCCGCCTCCGCCTTTTTGGCTTGTCAGCGCGGCAGAAATTCCAGCACGGTCACGGTGACGTTCGCTCAATAATTTCCCCGGATCATCCGGATCAGGCCCCGTACAGGTTTTCTTGTACGGGGCTTGTTGTTTGGCGACAGTGGTAACCGATGAAAGCCTTGTTATTACGAGTATCCCAGATAGAAAAGCTGGAATTTCATGGGGCGAACCGATTTTAATCGTTTATAATCGTTTATACACGATTAATAAACGAATCGTGTCGGGCGTTTGTCGTAGCTTGTCCACGGGGAGGGGTGGGTGCAACCCGGGGGTCGCACAAGGTCCTTCATCAAAGAGGTTTACCCGATGATTCAGGCGTTTGAAAAAATCCGTTGGAAAACATTCAGGTGAACTATCTCGATCACCAGCAGATTCACCAATGGAAGGCCTTTACAGGATTTTTCAAAGGCAAAAGTAAAATCATCCTTTTTTTGTTCCTTTGGGCTTCATAAACTAAGCCGCTTTTTATATGAGTCAATTGCCCGTCTGTCCCAAATGCCAATGCGAATACACTTACGAAAGCAATAATCAGGTGGTGTGCCCCGAATGTTTTTATGAATGGGACCCCACAATACAATCAAACGAAGACGAAGAGGTTTCGGCGGTGGTGTTAGACGCCAACGGGAATGCGCTTCAAAACGGTGATGCTGTAATCATAATCAAAGACTTGCCCGTGAAAGGTGCTCCCAAACCGTTAAAAGCAGGAACCAAGGTGAAAAATATCCGCCTGACAGACGGTGACCATAACATCAGCTGTAAAATAGATGGTTTCGGGTCCATGGCACTCAAATCAGAATTTGTAAAAAAGGCTTAAGATCAGCGCTTTATCTTCTCTTCCCTTTATCGCACCGGGGTTTGGGTTTCCCGTATTTGAGTTTCATCAAATCGGCCCGGCGCATTTTTGGCTTCCCATTTTGTTTTTTCTTTTTTCTCTTGATAAGCCTCGCCCACATGATTGCATTGGGGAATCCGTAACGAAATGTTTTTCATCCTGTATGGCGGAAGAGCTTCCAGACCCGGCCACTTTAGTACAACAAATGTCGTACTAAAAAAATTACAAGTAACTTACAATGAGTAAGTTATCAAAAGGACAAAAAACAAATAAGTCATCAAAGAGATTGACCCAATCAGTCAGACGTTTGAAAAAATCCGTCTGGAATCACCCAAGTGAACCATCTCAATCACCAGCAGAGTTACAAATGGAGGGACTTCGTTAAACATCCTTCCTGTAAAAAGAAATCTCTTGAGGACAGCGGAGTTGGTGCTCCGTTTCATCTGGAATTTTCTTCGCTCAGTCCAGAACCGATTTTAAACGTTTATAATCGTTTATACACGGTTAATCACCGAATCTTATCGGGTGTTTGTCGTAGATTGTCCACGGGGAGGGGTGGGTGCAACCCGGGGGTCGCACAAGGTTCTTCATCAAAGAGGTTGATCCGATGATTCAGGCGTTTGGAAAAATTCGTTTGGAAATATACAAGCGAACCATTTGGATAACCAACAGAATCACAAATGAAAGGCCTTTCCCGGATCTTTTCGGGCCAATAGACGCACCACACGTCCTTCTCCTGCATGTCCCACGCCTTCATTCAAGTGCAGGGTTTGAGTGGCAAGATACATGATTTCTAAACCTTCAAAATCTAAACGCAACATCTCAGGAGTAAACAGCATGTCGATGTCTTTCGGGCCGCCACTTGAAAAGGACACTTGATCTACATGAAATCCTTCTAACAACAGCCATCCGCCTGGTTTGAGCCAGGAAATATATTGCGTATGTATTTTTTGCCGGATGTCTTTGGGCAGATGAAGATAAATGGATGCAATTAAATCGAACTGTGATTCCGGAAACGCAACAGACTCCATAGAGGCGAGCATGTATTGAAGGGATTCTCCATAATGCCCCCATTGTTCCAGGGCATGTTTTCTTGCGATTTCGCTTTGATCGGCGGCGGTTACTTTCCAGCCGTTTTGAAGTAAAAAACCTGCATTTCGGCCTTCACCTTCTCCGGGTAAAAAAGCATTGCCCGGCCTTGTATTACGCTGTTTCACGAAATCTGCCAACCACTGGTTGGGTAAAATCCCATATAAATGAGGTACTTGCGTAAAACGTTGGTCCCAAAATGCTTTCATAAAAAATAGTCTAGAACGATAGGTACGATGGCAGAAAGAGTGAGCCTCTTGCCCAATCGTGTTTAATTTTTAAATGTACAACATAATAAACCATTTATATGAAGAATGGTTTAAAAACACATGTTGTTTTAATAAATCTCCTGATCTTCTGAGAGAGGGTTTCCTCGGGTGGTGCGCCAGGGGGTGAAGCAGAAAGCCCGGAATGCGCTAAAGAATACGCAAAGAAAATCATGCGTGCTTTGGCGCATGAGGACTTTTCGCGTAAGACCCGATGCCGCCGAAAAAGTACTCGGCAGGAAAAACAATACGGGCGGCAGGCGCCAAAAAATTAAACGTTTTGAATCGCCGTGCTAAACTGGCTTTTCTCGAGGGCCTGGACCGCAAATTCGCGGGTGAGGGTAAAGGTGTGGTCCGGTTTTTCGGGAGCGTCGAACATGACATCGTTCATGATGGCTTCGCAAATGGACCGCAAACCGCGTGCGCCAAGTTTATAGGCCATGGCACGTTCAACGATTTCATTTAGTGCTTCTTCTTCTACCACCAGCGTAATGCCGTCGATGGCCAAAAGGCGCTGGTACTGACGAATCAGTGCATTTTTGGGTTCGGTAAGTATGCGTCGCAGGGCATCGGCATCCAGCGGATCCAGAGAGGCCACCACCGGCAAACGACCGACGAGTTCGGGAATAAGTCCGAAGTTCTTGATATCCTGTGGATTCACATACTGCAGCAAACTTTCACGCTGTAAAACGGCTTGGGTTTTTCCGGAATTAAATCCGATGGATTGCCGGGATAATCGGTCGGAAATACGGCGTTCAATGCCGTCGAATGCTCCGCCACAGATAAAGAGAATTTGCCTTGTATCTACGGCTATGAGTTTTTGTTCCGGGTGCTTTCGTCCGCCTTGTGGTGGAACTTGAATAACAGACCCTTCCAGAAGTTTTAATAATCCTTGCTGTACGCCTTCTCCGGACACGTCCCGGGTAATGGAAGGATTATCTGACTTACGGGCAATCTTGTCTATTTCATCAATAAAAACAATGCCTTGCTCTGCCTTTTGGACATTGTAATCGGCGGCTTGCAGGAGGCGAGAAAGGACACTTTCCACATCTTCTCCCACGTAACCGGCTTCAGTAAGTACGGTGGCGTCGGCGATACAAAAGGGTACATTGAGCATTTTGGCGATGGAACGGGCCAACAGGGTTTTTCCAGTTCCCGTTTCACCGATTAAAATCACGTTTGATTTTTCGATTTCCACGTCCTCGTCCTTCGTGGGTTGCGCCAAACGTTTGTAATGGTTGTAAACGGCCACGGAAAGTACGCGCTTGGCTCTGTCCTGACCAATAACGTATTGGTCTAAATGGGCTTTAATGGCAGAAGGCCGTAAGGTATTGAGGGCCGATTCTACCTTTTTGGATTCATTTTCCCTGAGGTTCATGGCCACGATATCGCGGGCTTGTTCTACACATTCATTACAGATATTCCCTTCCGGACCGGTGATGAGTAGGTTCACGGCATGTCGGGGGCGCAGACAGAAGGCGCAATGGTCCTCTTTTCTGGAGTTTTTAGCCATTGGAGACGTTAAAAACGTGGATAAAAGATTAATCCACCGCCCGAAAAAAGAGCGGTGGATTAAACATGGTAAAAATTAGGAATTATGCTGTTTCAGCAATACTTCGTCGATCATGCCGTATTCTTTGGCTTCCTGGGCAATCATCCAGTAATCGCGATCGGAGTCTTTCTCGACTTTATCGAAAGGTTGTCCGGAATGGGTGGCAATGATGTCGTACAATTCTTTCTTGAGTTTACGCACTTCGTTCACGGTGATTTCCATGTCGGAAGCTTGTCCTTGTGCTCCGCCCATGGGTTGGTGAATCATGACGCGTGAGTGTTTTAGACCTGTCCGTTTTCCTGCGGCACCGGCGCAAAGAAGCACAGCGCCCATAGAAGCGGCCATGCCAACGCAAATGGTGGCCACGTCCGGACCAATCCATTGCATGGTGTCGTAAATACCCAATCCGGCATAAACTGAACCACCTGGACTATTGATGTAAATCTGGATATCGCGTTTGGCGTCTGCACTTTCTAAAAAGAGCAATTGGGCCTGAATAATATTGGCGATATAATCGTCGATGGGCGTTCCAAGAAAGATGATGCGATCCATCATCAAACGTGAAAATACATCTACTTCCCTGAAGTTAACGGGCCGTTCTTCGATAACGGTACGCGTCATGCCCTGAATCTGACTGGTGTAGTTTTCAAGGTGCATGCTGCTGATTCCGCGGTGCTTTACGGCGTACTTTTTAAATTCATCGTGTGGAAACATGGCTGCAAAATTTGATGTAATGCTAAGAAAAAGTGCCGACCCTGCAAAAGTCGGCACGTGAATAAATCAAAAACAGAAAATCTTGGAAATGGTTTTGAAGGCCATCAGGCTTCTGCGGTTTCGCGTGATTCCTGGATTTGTTTGAACTCTTCTACCGAAATATCTTGTTCGGTTACACCGATTTGCTGACGCACTTTGTCCACGGTACGGGCTTCAAGAATCGACATGTACAGGCGATCTGCTTCGGCGCGGTTAGAAAGGAATCGGTCTGTTACGGCATCCAAACGATCGTCTGGCAAAGCGTAACCGACTTCCATCATGCGACGGCGCATCATTTCGCGTGCTTCTTCTCTCAATGTTTCAGCGGAAACTTCCACTTCCATTTTCTGAGCGAGTTTGCTGCGTAAAATTTCCCAGGTAAAGCTTTCCTTGTAGCTATCCCAATTGGTTTCCACTTCGTTGGGATTAAAATCTTTGTTGTCGCGATTAGAAATGAGCAACCAACGTTTCAGGAAGGCTTCAGGAATGTCCAACGGATTGAGTTGACGCAGTCTCTCGCGAAGTTGCGTCATTAGCATCATATTGGATTGGTTTTGGTCGTTGGACACGATATAGCGACCAATGGCCTCTCTAAATTGGTTTTCGTCCTGAATATTTCCTTCGCCAAACACTTCGTCGTAAAAAGCCTGGTCGATGGTGGCCGGCATTCTGCGGCTAATTTTAGAAATAAAGAGTTGGGCAGACTCAGGAAGTTGAGCGATTTCTTCTTCGCTTCCGAGGCTAAGATACACGGAAGTGGCGCGTGCATCGGCGAATAGATTGGTCAATGGCAGGGTTACGGTATCACCGGAAGCTTTGCCGAGCAATGCCGCTTTCCCTTCTTCACTTTCGATGCGCGCCATGGGAATGTAGATTCCGGCGTTTCTTTTCTCTTCGCCTTCTGCATTGGTGTATACCAGTTCTCCGAATACAAAGTCATCGGCTTCCACGGTGTCTACGTCCACTGCATTTCCATATTCCTTAGCCAGTTTCTCGATTTCCTGTTCGATAAGGTCCGGATTGGGTTGTACACGGTAGTGAATGAACTCGCCGCCTTGTGGCAGAATGGGATCTACTTCGGGCATGAATCCGATATCGTATGCAAATTCGAAAGAAGTGTCTTTGTCCCAGTCGATAGGAAGTTGGCTGGCGGAAGGCAGAGGTTCACCGAGGTATTGGATTTTTTGTTCTTCGATATAAGCGAACAACTTATCTACGGTGAGTTTTCCGATTTCGTCGGAGAGAACTTGTTTGCCGTACATTTTTTGAACCATGCCGGCGGGAACTTTTCCGGGACGAAAGCCGGGCATCGAAACTCTGTTTCTCAGTGTTTTGAGTGCTTTGTCTACGACATCCCGATAATCTTCCTGTGCTATTTTAATGCGAATGACGCCGTTAAGGGCGTCAATATTTTCCCGGGTAATTTCCATGGGTGAGTGCTTGGTACAATGTTAAAAGAGTGCGGATGAAGGGACTCGAACCCCCACGCCTTTCGGCACCAGATCCTAAGTCTGGCACGGCTACCAATTACGCCACATCCGCAAAACCGTAAAACAACGGGGGGCAAATATACGCTTTTTCGGAATAGAAAAAGAAAATGCAGAATTTTTAACGAGCAGTGGCTGGTGTACCTTGTGGAATTCTTTGTTTCAGGCTTCGCCGGGTCATTCTCTTCACAGCTGGCTTGCCCATCTGACCGCCTATTTCATCCATATAGGTATGTACTTTTCTACCTTTTTCCAAATCGTAGACCTGGTACATCCAAATGTTATAGGTGGGTCGTTTTAAAGCGTTAATGATAAAAACCGGGGTTAAATAAGGGAGAAAAACGCTGAGCAATACCGCTCGTCCAATGGCTCCTTTCGCAGGATAGCGCATCCGCAACAATTTCATTTCAGCCAAATGCGAAACGCCCATATTTCCAAAAATCCGCAGGGATTCTTCCTGAAAAAGAGGCCACATCTGGATTTTATTGGTTTCATTGAATCGGATTTGCCTAAAATATTGTTGAGCATAAAACGTCCGATTCAGGTTTGTTGCATTAAATTCTGGTGAAAGGGTATTTGAAAGAACGGAAACAGTCGCAGGAAACTTCGGACTGCTTAATTCACTCAGGTATTCATGCATCCAATGGGTATTGTTTTCGGACAAGTCATACAACTCCAATGGTTCATCCTGCTTTCGCCGCAATTCCAGTTGGGTACTTTGCGGACGAACCACCAGCAGGTGCTCTGGCAAGATGGTGGGCGGACGCTTAAACATAGAGGAACGGGGCTTTTTATTTTCCTCTGCGGCCGCCAGGCTCGCCTTAAGGTCAGCCATAAAAAACAAAGACAGAAACTCGTTGTCTCGCATTTCCTCTTGAAATCCGTAATACAAATACAGTGGTTCCCCGGAAGATGAACCTTTTCTGACATGGGCTTTTCCGGAGGAAAGGGTGTCAGTGCCATGGTCGCGGCTCAATGGCAGATTTCCCGTTTTAAATCGTTCAAAAGTAAATTTCGTGTGACGCATCAGCTGGAAGGCCAGATCTTCAGCGATACGCTTCAATTCAGCACTTTCCGGAAAATCCTTTTTTGCCGTCCAGGCATGTTTCAGTGCCAAAAGGAGCAATTCTTCGCGCTGTAAATTGTGAAAAGCAGCCATGAGTTTTTGCTCTTTTCCTTCTGCTCTTTCAGGCGCCCAATGCACTTTGCCGAATCGGCGCTGGGCATGGGCAGAAGCCAGAAGATATAGAGCACGCACCTGTGTTAAGGTGAGGAAATATCCTTTTTCGTAGCGGGTTTCGAGGCTTTTCGCGTGATAAAAGGCCAATTCAGGACGGTGATCTTCCAGATACAACATGCCAAGTTCATATTGTGCGATTTTTCTGGCATGAAAAAATTCAGTTTCATCCGCTACAAAAAGTGATGTACCGAACGTCTGGGTGGAGTCGGTCATTTTTCGGATGGCGGCCAGTCTAAGTCCTACGTCCGGATGGCTGGCATAGCTCCGCTCGTCGGCGTCGGCTAATTTTGTAGAATCCGGAGTATCGGAATTGGATTTTTTCGTCTGGCGGTCTTTTATTTGAGGAAGCGCCCAGATTTTTTCCGGGATTTGCAGTTGTCCGAGGCTGAGCCATTCTGGTTTTACTTCCAGCGAATCTACTGGCTTTTCAGCTTGTTTCAGCATGTAAAAAACCTCATGTACGGCTGAAAGGGCGTAGGGAGATTTGCGAAAAATATTGAAACCGGCCAAATCGGCTTCGGTTTCCAGGGCGCGGGAAAATTTTGAACTTTCCAGGCGAAGTAAATCGGCCGCCTGGTCCTTGGGGACTCGTCTCCTGGCCTGTTCGTCTTCCGCATTTCTGCGCACGGATTGAATGGCATGCTGGTGTTTTACATGGATGTATTCGTGGCAAAGGATAAAAGCGAGTTCGGCTTCGGTTTTGAGTCGAGCCAGAAGACCCAGAGAAACAATTATATACCCTTGTCGGGTAGCAAAAGCATTCACCACCGGCGATTTCAACACATAGACCTTTATGTGATCCGGCACTGTTTCGCCAGCCAATACTGTTCTTAAAACCAGATTACAATATTGGCCAACAGGATCATTGTACACAATGCGTCCGGAAGCCATCAGCCGATCGATTTCATGCGTAGAATGGCGTAAAAACTCCTGTTCGGCCAGGGCCACTCTTTGTTTTCGCTTTGACCCCGTGATGGGACTCATTTCGGCTTTCGCTCGTGCGGTGGAGGAAACGTGTAAAAAGTCTGGAAGAGGATCTACCGACTCCAGGCTTGTATAATAGTTAAAATCAGTGCCCTGAGCTGAAATCCTCCCCGATGGAAAGGCCAAAGTCAAGAGTAAAAAAGCAGAAAAATATTTTTTAAATGAGAAGCAATTCATGTCCTGTGATGGATGGATGATAAAGGGTGATGTAAATTAAAAAAAAGTTTAAACACGAACAAACTTAGTTCTAAATGCTTAACTTTAAACATTGATTCCCCTCCAATCATTATGAAAGTAACGTACTCCTCCTCTGCTACACAGTTGGCTTTGCCATGGGTTCGCTATTTAAGCGAAGTAGATGGCAAAAGAGCTTTAATCGCTGTAAACAGCCAACTTAAAACAGAAATCCAATCGACCCATCCTTACATGGGCTGGATTCGGTTGTCTCCTGCTCTGGAAAACGCCACCGATTCGTTTGAAGCCACCCTCATATTGTTTCAGCGATTTGCACCCGGTGTATTTTCCGTTATGGAAACCATGCCAACGCATTTAGTGGGATATGTGGCCGAGCAAAATGAAATCACGCTCATTTTTTACAGCCGGGAAAGAATTTCCTTACGGCCGGTACTAAAAGCTTTTGTCCGTGATTGGAAAACGTGGAACCTCCGCCCTGGTCAAATCCGTGACGAAGACTGGGAAACGTACCATGATTTATTGTATCCCGCTCATTGGGAACAAAAACAACTGAGGTATTTCTCTACACCGTTTTAAATCTTTCGCTGTCGTATCTTGTGCCCATGGATTTTTCAGGCACATTTACATCTAAGCTACCAAGGGTAAAAACGACCATTTTTTCTGTGATGTCCGCACTGGCACAAGAAACCGGTGCTGTTAATTTATCTCAGGGATTTCCGGATTTCCCTATGGCCCCGGAACTTGTTGAGGCCTTATATGATGCGGCCAAAAATGGACATAACCAATACGCCCCGATGTCGGGTTACCTACCTTTGAGAAAGGCGGTAGCAGACATGAAATCAGCTCTTTATAGTTGCACTTATCATCCTGAAACGGAAATAACCATTACCGCCGGCGGCACGCAAGCCATATTTACCGCCATCACCACATTTATCCGTGAAGGAGACGAAGTCATGATTTTTGAGCCGGCTTACGATTGTTATGTTCCGGCCATTTCTTTGGTGGGCGGTGTTCCCAAATTCATTCAGCTGGAAGGCCCGGATTATCAGGTTCCGTGGGCGTCCGTGAAAAAGCTGCTGAATCAACGTACCCGTATGATAATTCTCAATTCTCCGCATAATCCAACAGGGGCACTTCTGTCCGCACAAGATATGGAGCAGTTGAGTAAAATCCTGAAAGGCAAGGATGTCATTATTCTTTCAGATGAAGTTTACGCCCATCTATTGTACGATGGCTTAGACCATCAAAGTGTCTGCCGTTATCCTGAACTCGCACAACGCGCATTGGTGGTAGGCTCTTTTGGGAAAACGTACCATTGTACAGGCTGGAAGGTCGGATATGTTGCGGCACCGGAAGCGCTCACTGAAGCGTTCCGAAAAGTACACCAATACAATGTGTTTTCTGTAAATACGCCAGCACAAGTGGCCTTTGCTAAAGTGTTGTCGCGCCCGGAAACATACTTGCATCTTTCTGCATTTTACGGCCAAAAAAGAGATTT
Source organism: uncultured Candidatus Competibacteraceae bacterium (assembly GCA_964578885.1). Classification (GTDB taxonomy): domain Bacteria; phylum Bacteroidota; class Bacteroidia; order CAIKAF01; family CAIKAF01; genus CAZRHR01. The sequence continues at coordinate 107,683 of CAZOEO010000005.1, forward strand.
ATTCTTCTCGTTGATGGAAGGCCTGCCCTTTCAGTTTAAACCAGTTCAGGGCGGATATTTCGCTTTGGCGAATTATGGCCGGTTTTCTAAAATGCCGGATGTAGAGTTTGCAAAAATGCTGACCAAAGAGGCCGGAGTTGCCACAATTCCATTATCGCCCTTTTACACGCAGGGGAAAGATGAACAATGGCTGCGTTTCTGTTTTGCCAAAACGGATGAAACCCTTCAAGAGGCGGCCAAACGGCTAAAAAACTGGGCAAAAAATCATCCATCAACCTCGTGATTTTCTAATTTTTCAGGCCCTAACCTTTCCTTATGAACCAAATTCCATTGCTGCAAGATGCAGTGCTCATGCTGGGGCTTTCTGTCCTGGTGATTTATATTTTCCAGCGATTTCGGCTGCCTACGGTGATTGGTTTTTTGGCCACAGGCATTTTATTCGGGCCGCATGGGCTGGCTTTGATCGGTCATCCTGAATATGCGCACGAGATTGAAATCATGGCAGAAATTGGGATTATTCTGCTGCTGTTTATCATTGGCCTTGAATTTTCCATTAAGGAGTTGGCAGCGCTCCGAAAAGTGGTGATTCTGGGAGGTTTTGGCCAAGTTGGACTTACAGTTGGATTCATTGCTCTGCTATCCTTTGGACTGGGACTTCCGTGGCCCAAAGGGATTTTTATGGGATTTTTATTTTCCTTAAGCTCCACAGCTATTGTGCTGAAGCTTTTACAGGAAAAAGGAACCATTCATGGACCTGCAGGCCGGATTGCTTTGGGACTTTTAATTTTTCAGGACATCATTGTGGTACCCATGATGTTGGTAACGCCGATGCTGGCCGGTGCAGAAGCAAACATTGGGACGGCATTGGGAATTTTACTTATGAAGGCCGCAGGTGTAACCATGGCGGTGATTGTACTGTCACGGTATCTGGTACCGAAAGTCCTGAGAGAAATCGCACGTACTAAAAGTCGGGAGTTGTTTCTGTTGTCTATTCTGGTCATTTGTTTTACCGTAGCCTTTGGCACCAGCGCATTGGGACTTTCTTTGGCTTTGGGAGCCTTCATGGCCGGCCTCACTATTTCCGGTTCGCCTTACAGCCATCAGGCCACCAGTCTGATCATTCCCTTTCGGGAGGTTTTTGCATCCTTCTTCTTTTTATCCATCGGCATGCTCCTTGATATCCGCTTTATCACAGACCATTTTTTAGTCATCTCTGGGTTGGTACTTACAGTGGTGCTGGTAAAATTTTCCGTACTGGCGGGTGTGGTGCGTTTATTAGGCTTCCCGCTTCGTACCGCACTCCTTTCTGGATTTACTTTGTTTCAGGTCGGCGAATTCGCCTTTATCTTATCTGGCTTCGGACAAAAGTATGGGCTCATGGCGGCAGAACAATATCAGTATTTTCTATCGGTCAGTGTGATTACCATGGCCATGACACCCTTTTTCATTTCTGAAGGAGCACGTTGGGTAAAAGCGCTGGAAAGTAAATTACCAGTCCCAATAGATCAGACGCCATCCTTTCAACCTGCATCAGCACTTTCTTCACAACAGTTGTCTGGACACGTCATCATCATTGGTTACGGATTAAATGGACAGCATCTGGCGCAAGCCGCCAGAAGTCATGGCATTCCACATGTAGTCATCGACATGGAAGTGGCACTCGTAGAACGTGCATTAAAAGAGGGAAGTCCCGCATTTTTTGGCGATGCCACACAAGGTTTTATCCTGGAAGAATTACATGTGTATAAAGCCAATGTGGTGGTCATCGCGGTATCAGACATGGTGGCTTCCAGAAACATTATATCCCAAATTCGGCATATTCATCAGAAAGTTCACATTATTGTTCGCTGTCACAATGTACAAGAAGCCGAAAGTTTATATGGTTTGGGCGCTGGAGAAGTAATCATTGATGCCATGGAGGCTTCGGTTGAAATTTTCACACGCGTCTTGCATCACTATCTGGTGGAACCCATTCAAATTGCGGATTTTGCAGATAAAATCCGGACTTCAGAATGGCAAATGAGCCGACCCAGCAACTATACCTCCATGCCCATTTTGGCAGGTTTGCCCGAACTGAGAACGGTATCTATTCCCTTGGTAACCAACATTCCCGGAATCACGGAGGTTTCCGTACAACAAGCACTGCTTCGGGAAAAACATCATGTTTCCATTTTGGCCATTCGGAGAGAAGGCGAATTAATCACCAAAATTGCGCCGGACACCTGTATGCATTTAGGGGACGTGCTGTATTTATTTGGCGAGGCAGATGATATTCAAGCTTTTATAAACTTAGTTCGGGTAGATTTGTCCGCCTGAGCGCTGAAGGTTTGGTGAAGGGAATAAAAGATAAAACGCCGTTCCTTTCCCTACTGCTGATTTAGCCCAAACCCGTCCGCCATGTGCTTCCATGATTTTCTTCACGATATACAGACCAAGGCCTGTGCTGGTTTCACCTAAAGTTCCGCTGGATCCGCTGGAAAAAGGACGAAATAAAGTTGCACGTAGTTCTGGTGGAATGCCTTTACCATGATCACGAATCCGGAACAAGGTACTTTGGTCTGGCAATTGCCTTAACGTACAATGAATCACGCTTCCCGGATTGGAGAACTTGATGGCATTGTCCAGGACATTGGTAATGGCGCGGACGGTTTTATCCTGATCGCAAGCCATCAGAAACTGGGCATGATTCTCCACTTTCAAAGAAATCTGTTTTCTTTTCAGTTTAGAGAAAAGGAGTTTTTGTGCTTCTTCAAGGACCTGCTGCGGAAGCATAATGTGCAGATGGAGCTGCATTTGTGGATCAGGCCGAATGGCATCTGATAAGTCCTGCAGCGTAAAAAGTCCAATTTTGGCGGAATGGCCCAATAGATGCATTAAATGCTGGTTTTCTTTGGTAAAAAGCTTTCCTTCAGGACTATCCAAAAGTAAATCGCTCACCTGGGTTACATTGCCCAATACATTTCGCAAGTCGTGCGCAACGGTACTTAAAATATAACTTTTGTGTTTATCTGTAAGTTCCAGGTGTCGATGCGTGCGATGGAGCTGTTGGTTTTGCTGCTGCAACCCTTTCGACACCGCTTTAAACTTGGCATATCGCTTTCTCAGTGAAAACCATAGTATAAAAATGACCATAATCACCACAAAGAGGAGCAGTCCAAAAGCAAACCACAATCTGCCCTGCAAACTTTTTGCCTGGATATGGTACCTTATGCTTTCCGCATAATTGGAGGCATCCATCATGTCTTGTTGCACATGTTCCAGTTGCAACATTTTAGCTTGATAAATCCGGTCAATGGAATCAGCGGCCACCGATTGTTTAAGGCTAAAAGTGTAGGCGGCCTTAAAATCTCCGCGTTTTTGAGCCAGTTTCGAAAGCATTTGATAGTAATACCATTGATACCGGAATTCACGAATCAAATAGGTTGGTGCCAGTTCTTGTAAAAGTTGCTGTGCCAAATTTGGTTGTTTCAGGGCATCATAGACCAATGCTCCTATGACAGTGGCTCTACCAACAAAAATCTGACGATCGGCATGATGGGCAAAATGCAACATATTCTGAACCATCACTGGCTTGAGTCGTTCGGGGAAATAGGCCCACACGGCATGTGTCCAGTTGATATAGGAATAAGCCATGCCACTTTGGTTGCCGGTATGATAGGCAATTTGGAAAGCCCTTTGGAAACTGGACAAGGCAGGCGTTGGCAGGTCTTGTTTCAAATAACAAAGGCCAATGTTATTCAAAATATTTTGCGTCCAGTGGGCTTCATCCCAGCCTTCATTGGACTGCAGAATGTTACGAAAAGCCGCATGAAAATGATAAGCGGCCTTGTCATACGCTTGCTCTGAATAATAGAGCATACCCAGGTGATTGTGCATGAGCGCAGCGAAATACGGCCAATAGATTTCTCGTGCCATAAGCTCGGCACGAAGTAGATACTTGGCTGTGGCGCGGTAATCACCTCTTTCAGCTGCTTTTGCACCAAGGAGCGTCAGGGTTTGAAAATACAGACGTTGCTTTGACAATGGAAAAAGCTCGTGGTTTCCGAGCCACTGTAAATGCATGAAGACCTTGGCCTGAACCTGCAGTGCTGGAGTAGATCTCTTATCTATTCTAATCCCCTCTGCATGAAATGCATACCAACGAAAAGCGCTATCTAACACGCTACATGCTTCGTCCTGGCCATATAGTGCGCAGACGTTGGTGGTATAAAAAAGTCGGGGAAAAGACGTGGATTTGGCTTTCACGCCAGCGTGCAATGAGCCCTGTGACCAGAAACCCATAAGTCCTGCACATACGTATAAAAAACCGATGCTTTTGCGAAAACCTATCACTTCAGAAACAAAGGTAAACCTAAAACCGTTGTTTATATTTACCATTTGATTTTTTATCGGGAAATAGGAAGGCGAATCAAAAACAAAGTCCCGCTGCCTTCTTTGGTTTTAACGCGTATGGTTCCACGATGGGCGGTGACAATTTTTTTCACAATGTAAAGCCCCAGTCCGGTGGTTGGTTCACCCAATGTGCCTAGTACACCTGCGGTAAAGGGCCTGAATAATTTGGTTTCCATACGGCGAGGAATGCCTGTTCCAAAGTCCCGGACACATAACTCCACTTCACTTAGGCCATGCTGTCGGATGAGGACCTTAATGATTCCCCCGGGTTTGGAATATTTTATCGCATTGTCCACAAGATTTATGAGGACACGAGTAATTTTTTCCCGGTCAGCAGCCACCAAAAAAGGCGCTTGATTCTTTGTAATGAGCTCAATACGTTTTTGTCTGCATTTATGATGTAGCAAATCCCGAAGTTCGGCCAAAAGTGCTTCCGGCAACAGAGGAACCACATCTAAATTAACTTGATTTCCAGGTCGGATGGCGTCATTCAAATCCTGAATGGTATTCAGACCCAGCTTAGCAGATGTTTTCAATAACTTGAGCAAATGGCGCTGCTCTTGTTCGGGAAGCGCATCGGATGGTCCCTCGGCTATAATGTCGCTCACCTGTATCACATTGCCCAGAACATTTCTTAGGTCATGGGCCACTGTGCTCAAAATGTAGTTTTTGTGCTTATTGGCCATTTCCAAATCCCGGTTGGCTCGTGCAAATTGCCCGGATTTTTGCCGGAGATCCTTGGACAAAATTTGTGTTTGGGTAAAACGACGCCTCAGGTTCATCCAAAGAAAAAATATGACCACTACAAATACCATCAGTACACCGCCACCAAGGAATATGGCGTTAGACTGAATTTCTCGTAACCTTAGAGAATGAACGAGTCCTTCTTTCGAATCGCGCAATCGGTTCAAGCCAATTTGTGCTTCCTCCAATTGAATGAGCTTGTTTCCACGTCTGTTATGAATGAGGTCGGTGAGCGTTCTGGACGTTTCCTCATAGGCGAAGGCCTTTTCATAATGCCCCTTAGAGGCTTCTAAGCGGGCCATGAGCCTGTAATAAGATTCCCGTGACCGGTCATCCCGAACTTGGTCCATGCGCTCATCCAATAAGGCAAGCCAAATTCCAGCTTCTTCGAAATGGTGTTTTTTTTCTAAAAACTCAGCATATGCAAGAATCCCACGTGCTTCCAATTGCACATTATTGCATCTGGCAGATTTGCAGATTCCAGATTGAAACAAAGAATCTGCCATCGCCATGTTTCCCATCTGGGCATAATTTCGAGCCATATTGACCAGGGAAACGGCCTCACCCACCAAATTTTTATCCCAAACCGACACTCGGTACGCTTGTGTAAAATAGTGGTTGGCCCTGGCAAAATCCCTCATCTGCATATAGCACAAGCCCAAATTATTCAACACATTCTGAATAAGATACTTTCTCTCGGAACGCTGATTCTCCTGCAATAAACTTCGCAAGGCCATGGAAAAATGAGGAATGGCCTGTTCATACCCGCCTTCTGAATAAAACAAGATTCCCATATAATTATTGAGAATCCCATCATAATACGGCCAAAAAATCTCATTTTCAAACTCTTTGGCCATAAGCATCAAGCGAATAGATGGCCCGAAATCGCCTCTTTCATAATACGTGGCGCCTAAAGAAACTAAGGTTCTGAAATAATTTAAATCATCTACGCCAGGCCCCAAATCCACAACACGTTGCAAAAAATAAAGCGAGGAATCCAGAACGCCGAGCCGATTATAATAACCACCAAGGGCCGCATAATAATGCGACCATACCCGTAAAGGCTTCGTGTGATCCATGAAATTGGTCATGCGTTTCGCTATTTCCGGACATGGTAAAAAATCGGAATCATGCACCTGCGTGCAACTATCCATTTCTAATACCAATCGGTCGAAGGCCAAGTCGCCACTGGAAATTTCCTGCGCTTTAATCACAGAAAACACCAAAAAGCAGATCACAAGACATAGCCTACCAATCATAATATCGGTTAGGTAAATTGGTGCGTAAGCCAAACCAGAACCAGCTGGTCATCTGGGTAGATTGGGTATTTTCAAAATGCCTTAGCCGGGTTCCGGCTTCTATACGAAACCCATAAGCCGGATTCAGAATGTACGCGGCAGAAAGTTCCAGTACCATCAGGGATGTGCGCAGGCCTTGACCCACCACGTTGCCATATTCCTGAGGATGATTTAAATCCAGATTATAAATATTTTGCCCATAATTCATTCCAGCAGAATCCAAGCCAACTATGGCATAGCTTAAACGGGAATTAAACATCCATCGGTCGGTGCGATATTTCAGGAATCCAAGTAATTCCCAAAAATTGGCGCCCAAAGGATGAGCCAGACTTTGGTTATAATGCGCGTAATTCTGGTTGGTTCGCCAGTGATTATACGTATAAGGACGGACATAATTGAACTCAGTCTGTAAATGTAATCCCTTCAATCCAAATACATTGAAATATTTATATCCCAATTGAAACGCCTGCTTATTGGCCCTCCATCCGGATTGGGTTTTGCCTAAAAAGTTTCCAAGGTTCAATTCATCCAACATCAATTGACCATACAACTGATGACTGGCGGTAATCTGCCATTTCAAATTAGCACCAAGTAGGGCATTATCATAAGATCCCAAACCATATTCCACAGGACGGAAAAAGATAATGGGATTCATGTAACTCCATTCCAAACCTCTATTCACACCCGTGCTATCCGTTCCGCTAAACATGACGCCTTCGAACAAACCCAGATTTAATCCACGGGCAATGTTGAAATCCAGGTAATGAAATGCACCATACTTCTTTGTATTCAGGTTGTCTCCTGCCAAACTTGGACGAATGTCCTGAAACTCTCCCCAAAGATTGGTGTACTTAAATCGCCAGAATTGAGTGTTGATTTTCAGGTAAGGATAATTAAAAGCCACATCGGAGAGCAACAAAGAGCGATAACCATCACCAATGAAATTTTTACCAATCCCAAACTCAATATCCACCCATTGTGCCGGAGCAAAAACCACATAACCATTGGCCCAGGCATAATCGTACCCCACCGTTTTAAACGGCTTCGACCGACCTTGTCCGGGAATGATGCCCATGGTATCGGCCACATCAGACAAATAACCCGGCAAAGCGGCCTGGTTTTCATAAAAATCCGAATAAAAAGAAAACATTTTTCCCAGATTACCACGCACGGTAACACCACGGGTGTTGGTCCACAAGGTTTTATCTCCGGAGAAATCACGCCCCATGGTAAAATCAAACGCAGGATTAACCAAAATTTGACCCTGGGGAAAAGAAATCCGAACCAAATCTTCCGAAAAAAGTTTACGGCCAGTCCAGGTACGGGCGAAACTCCCACGATACGGCTTTACGCCCAGAACTGAATCCGGATTAATAATTGGCCGAAGGGCCGATAAACGATAGGGCTTTACTGCGGAAAAAAAAGGAGCCCTGGTCTCATGAGCAGCCGCTTCTAATTGCAATTGATACTCATTAAAAAAAGGCTGATGGAAGTGCTGTGCCTGAAGCAAGGCTATTGTTCCCCAAAAGCCTGCGAAAACGGGGATCAAAAATTTCATGCCCAAATATATCCCTGAATTTTCAAAAACATTCTATTATATAAATTAAAACCAAAATCAACTATGGGAAGAAAGGGTTGATTGAAGCGCAATAAGGGCTTCTGCCATGATGCGCTGGTCTGCCAAACGCGGCACTTTATGCTGCCCCCCAAGTTTTCCTTCCGCTTTCATGTAAGCCTGAAAACTTCCCGGTTGTAATGGTAAAATCCGAAGGGGACGCGTTACTTTACCATCTATCAAATCTTTGTAATACACATTTCTCCGACACATAGCCCGATCCAAGGCCAGGGCAAAAGCATCCAAATCAGTGGGCAATCGATCAAATTCTACCAGCCAATCATGGCCGGGCAAGCCCCCTTCCTCTGGCTGAACAAGCGGCGCCACATGAAATTCGCGGACGGTCGCCTCACTTTCGACCAATACTTCCTGCATGGCGCCTTCCACTTCTTCGGCGATCACGTGTTCTCCAAACGCTGAAATAAAATGTTTGATTCGTCCCGTCACTACAATTCTGTAGGGATTCAATGAAACAAACTTGACCGTATCGCCGATGAGATAGCCCCATAAACCTGCATTCGTGTGCAAAACAATCGCATAATTTTCGCCAAGCTGTACGTCTGCTAAAGCATAACGAGTCGGCTGAGGAAGATGTGCTTCTTTTATCGGAATAAATTCATAAAAAATACCCACCCAGGTTTGCAGCAAAAGGCCAGGTTTTTCCTGTTCGTCCTGAAAAGCGATAAAACCTTCACTTGCGGGATATGTTTCAATCGTTTTTACAGATTTACCAAGACTTTCTTCAAATTTTTTTCGGTAAGGCGAATAATTCACACCTCCATATACGTAAAGACTGAGATTCGGAAAGATTTCCCTGACATTCTTTTTACCAGTAACGGTTAAAAGCCGATCCAGATACATTTGGGCCCAGGAGGGAATTCCTCCGATTAAACGCATGTCTTGCTTCACCGTTTCGCGAACAATGGCATCGAGCTTGGTTTCCCAGTCATCAATACAATTGGTTTCCCAGGAAGGCAACTGATTTTTCCTAATCCAGCCCGGAATATGATGGTTTACAATGCCTGAAAGTCTGCCGGTGAGAATGCCTCCTACTTTTTCCAACACAGGACTTCCGGATAAAAAAATCATGCCACCATCAAAAGCACTGGCGTCGCCGGTTTCCGCCACATAACAGAACACAGCGTTTCGAGCCGATCCCACATGGAAAGGCACGGAATCTTTGGAAATGGGAATCAGTTTGGTTCCACTGGTGGTTCCGCTGGTTTTGGCAAAATATAAAGGCTTTCCGGGCCAAAGCACATCCGATTCACCCGCTACCACACGAGAAATGTAGGGCCGAAGCTGTTCATAATCGGCCACAGGAATCTGCGCTTTAAACGAATCGTAGTCCCGAATATTCTGAAAATGATGGTCCCGGCCGAAGGCTGTGTTTTTTGCCTTTTCAACCAGACGATGGCGAAGTTGCTGCTGATCTAACAGTGCCCGCCTTGCTTTTCTCCGTATTCCGGCCGCCATTAAGCGCGCCAGAGGCAATATTAATGCTGATTTCCAACCCATTGGTTAAAATTGAATCATGGATTCCGGATCCAGGGGAGTCCCATTGAACCAAAGCTCAAAATGCAAAAATGGGCCTTTTCCCTGTTCCAGGGATTTTCCGGCAATACCAATCGGTTCTCCGGCACGAACAAAACTGCCCACTTTTTTCAATAAAGTAGCATTATTCTGATAAATAGACACCAGATTTCCAGGATGTTGAACCGCCAGGACATAACCTGTTTCGGCGGTCCATCCGGCAAAAACCACCGTACCTTCCAGACAAGCCAACACAGGAGATTCCTCCGAGGTCATCACGTCTACGCCAAAATCTTTGGTTTCCCGCTGAAAGGGAGAAATGACTTTTCCCCGTAAAGGCGGAAAGAAGAGCATGCCTTCCAAGGCATTGTTTTGCTGAATCCTGGGCTGAACAGTAAAGCGTTCTTCTTCCTCTACGGCTTCTCTCAACTGCGCTTCTGCACGACTTATCCGATTCACCGGTTGTACCAAACGAAGTGCGGAGTCAGGTTTTTCCGGCATCGGTTCTTCCCACTTTTTTCCGCTGGCCACTTGCTGAAAAACCATGAGTAAACGCGCCTGATCTAACATCGCTGCTTCTAGAGAATCTGCCGTTTTAGAAAGGGAACGTACCAATTTGCGCTGCTCCACGTCGGCGTAACCGGGAATATACTCGCGCAGCCCCGTGAAAGCCACCAAATAAAGGGTGAGACTCACCATCACCAACACGAGAAAAGAAAGTACCACCACAATGTTCCAACCAGAAAGCCGAAAGGTGTATTTGGCCTCGTAATGGTCGTCGTGCATCACCAAAATCCGATACCGATACTTCCATTTCTCGAAAAAGTTGGGTTTGGCGGGACGATGCGCTTTTTTTTGTGCCATAAACAATCAGTTGGCCCAGACAGAAGTCCCTTCTGTGCAGTTGGTACAAATATCGATTTCTTTTCTAGACCGCAAAATAGAAGCTCTAAACTGCTGATAACGTTCCCCGTACCAAATCTCCTTCATGGTTTGGTGCTGAAAGTCGCCCAAAACATGTTGGGCATCTTTATCGAAACAGCAAGGCACCACTTTTCCATCCCAGGTTACCACGCAACCTTGCCACATTCGCCAGCAATGGTTCATTAATTCTCCCCGAATTTCCCAGGTTCCATCGGGCAATTTACGATAACGACTTCGGGCATCATTTTCCAGAATGAGGGGATGATCGTCGCCCGGCGCATAGATTTGTGCCGTTTTCATGACCACTTTATCCGCACCAATCTCTTTGGCTTTTCGAGCAATAAGGGGTAATTCCTTTTCATTGGGCTTCAACACCAAAGCTTGCACAACCAATTCGGGAAACGCGCTATTGGCTGCTTTTTTTGCGTCTACCAGGTTTTGTAATCCTTCCCAGACTTTGTCCAGCTTGCCTCCTACCCGATATGCTTCGTAGGATGCTTGTGTGGCGCCATCCACCGAAATAATCATCCGATGCAATCCACTTTCCACCACACGTTTGGCGGTATCCTTAGACAAATAATGTCCATTGGTGCTGGTGGCCGTAAAAATCTTATGATCTGCGGCATACCGAACCATATCCAGGAATTTAGGATGCAGAAAAGGTTCTCCTTGAAAATAAAAAGTCAGATATTGGAGATGTGGCGCCACATCGGCAATGATTTTCCGATATAATTCCTGGTCCAACATGCCCGTGGGTCGTGAAAAAGAGCGGAGGCCACTTGGGCATTCCGGACATCTTAGGTTGCAGGCGGTGGTTGGTTCAATGGACATGGCCACGGGCAAGCCGGACATGCGGGGCAAGCCAAGGCGTTTGGAGCGATGGTAAGAAAAGAAAATGCGGCTTGCGTTCAGCAGGCGTGCCGGACTCAACTGAGCCACCATGGCATGCAGGGAAGCGACGCCGAAGATCATGATTCAGGCTGGTCCTTCTCGTTGCGGTCCAACAATTGGGAGATGCGGTCGGCGTAGGCGGCAGAATCGTCATGGAAGAAGGCCAGTTCCGGCACAATGCGAAGTTGATGACGCAGTTTCTGACCGAGGATGTAGCGGATTTTCGATTTGTTGTCTTCGAGTTTTTCCATGACGGCCGGGGCGGGTTCTTTGCCAAAAATGCTGAAATAGACTTTGGCAAAAGAGAGGTCTGGAGACACGCGCACCACGGTGGCGGTAACCATGCTACCGGGTGAAACCCAAGCGAGGTCACGAAGGATAAGTTCACCGATTTCTTTGAGAATCAGTCTGGCTACTTTTTGTTGTCGCGTGGTTTCCATGGTGGTTTTATGTCTGCCCGGAGGGGATGAGGCACAAAGGTACAAAATCCTGAGGAAGGGTTTGGGAGAAAAAGAGTGGGTTGCGGGATGAAAAAAGCGAGATTTTTTTTGGAAAAATGGGATGTGCCTTTATCTTTGCAATCCGAATTTAATGGCAATGCCATTTCGTTCTTCCTCCTTAGCTCAGTTGGTTAGAGCATCTGACTGTTAATCAGAGGGTCGCTGGTTCAAGTCCAGCAGGGGGAGCAGAAAGCCTCACAGCAATGTGAGGCTTTTTTTGTTTGTTTTGAAAGTGACTATGTATTGCTACTCCAAAGGCTAAAACGGCTGGGGTTCAATCATCGGAAGAAAGGCATTATGCAAAGGCGTACCTTTAAAAGAAGCAAACATTACACCTCTCGTAGTGGAAATGGAGATGCTGTTTACAATATCTAATAACTGCTGTGGCAAAGCGATTTTCCCCGTAGATTCAGTTTTGATTATCGCATCAAAGTTCTTTAGTTCAAATATGCAATTCACAGAAATTGCTCCTAGGGCTATAGATTGATTTTCGGTGAGTATTTCAACATGAACGATGGCAAACAGGAGTTTATCTAGAGCATCTACTTTAGTTTCAATATTGATATTGAATTTAAAATTGCCGGGATTGATCGTTCCTGGAGCGAGCATATATTGATTACTGCTAAGTAATTCTATGCCCTTTAGTTGAATTTCAATATTCCTACTTTTACTCGTTTCTATTTTCTTTCGTTTCATTTTATAACAAATTATTGCCTAGCCCGTGTATAGCTTTTATATAGGTTTGTCTTTATAAGAAATTGGATCTTCGTTCACGGAATAATTTTTCGTTGAATACGTAATGTACTGGTATGAAGCGGCAGAAAATGTATTTGTATAGACATCCTTTACTTGTTTTTGCGCAAAAAGTACAGCAATCTCCACACCGAGAACCTGCGAAATTTGCACAAGTGTTTCAACCGTAAAATTATGAGCACCACTCAACCACTTTGAAATTTCAGGTTGAGTTTTGTTTAGCTCCGAGGCAAATCTAGTCTTTGACCAACCTTTAGACCTGATGAGATCTTCAATATTGGCTGCCAATTGCATTTTGACATTTGTTTGCTCCATTTCCAAAGGAGTTGCCTCATTCTGTAATTCTTGGATTAATGGGCTATTATATTCTCTCGCTTTCATGATGTTGTCTGTTTTGTTTGTTATTCTTCGTCTTCAAAAAAGTAAAAATTACCTTCCAGTTCTGGCTTGTCTCTCGACATGTATATTTCTCCGCTGTCCATTCGCCTTGCTATGTCTTTGGCGTATTCAATCATTCTTGTCGCTTCCTCAGTCAACTTTGTATCATCTTGCCATGCCATCGTTTCCTTTGTTTTCAACCCGCCACCTCCGAGAATTATAACGTCTGAACCGTATCTGATGCAATACAATCTTAGATTTTTTTCGGGCAGATCGTACAATGCACAAACACCATCGCCATACCGACCTTCAAAATGCTTGAAATAAGAATGCCTTGCACCATGCTTTGTACCTATTAGCTTCAGCCTGTTATTTATATCTCTTACTTCTTCCCTGAAATCAGCTATGTTTTCGTTTATAAAAACATCATACAGCGTCAAACCTCCTCTTTCTGGAATGATGGAATACACTGTACACTGCCTTCCACTCAAAAGACTTAATTTGACAATCTCGTATTCCACTTGGCTTTTAGCCTATAAATGATGTATAATTTAACTTTTAACGTATAAAAGGCGGGGGATTTACATCCTTTTTCAAATTTAAGAAGACATTTCCACATTTTCATAACTTATAAGTTAATTTTATGCTTTAACATCGACCAAACACTAGTTGTCGCCAATATAAATCCACCTAAAATTTTGTTAAGCAAGTAATTAAGTGTTGCATAAGCACGCAACTCATCCCAGAATTGGTTCGAGAATAGACCATTGTGGGGAGCAGAAAAATCAAGGGGTTACATAAACGTAACCCCTTTTTTATTTCCCATTGTAACACAAATCGAATTTTTTGGGGTTTCACTTGCTGCAATAACCTTGTGAGTGAATGCGGCTTTTTTTGTCTTTCAGCGAGCATTTTTTCAATGATCTTGTCCAGGGAAAATGAATATTTTTGAGACAAATCAAACTAATCATGAAAAGAAAGCCAATCGACTTTCCAAGGCGTTGGGGATGATTAACCATACCCTTGTCAAAGATGAAATTTAAACTGAGATAAAAATGAAAAAGCTATATTTTACTTCAACCATACTAACACTGCTTTTATCTTTTGGATGCGGTGATATTACACCTAAGAAAAAAGACAAAAATCCTGAAAGCGATAGGGTGTTTTTAGAATTAACTGAGAGGGAAATGAACGGCATTAAAATTAGTTTAGAACAGGGCGTTGAAATCTGTGGGTGCATAAAAACATCAAGCAAGGATTTTGAAGCAGTATGGGCTGCGGCTTGTACGGTAAAAAATGGACTTACAGATGTGGGCGTTTGGGCGATTACAAAAAATGCAGGTACATTTAGTTCTGTATCGGCCTATACCACACTCGTCAGTGATTTTGGAGAACATCCTGATGTATCCATGAGGGACGACGGATTTCAAGAGGCTCATGACAAGGCAAAAGAAATGTTTCCATGTAAATAAGTTGTTTTAAAGCCCAAAGGTCAAGCATCACTTAGGCTCATCACTAAAAGATTCGGGTTAAGCAAATTATTTCACAAGGGGCTTCCCGCCCCTTTTTTATTCCTTCGTGTACTGGGGCTGTGCTTTTCGAACAGGTTCAATGGATACAAAATAGCCGGTTTAAGGAACAAAAAACACCCTTTTATCAACTTAAAAACACATCTCTAACGTCCAAACAATAAAAATATGAACAAAACAATTCTACATCTCAGTTCGGTATTCATGGCCAAACTGCTGCTAACGCCCATGGTTTTTGCCCAAGGGGTTGGTATTAACACCGCGGGAGCCACCCCGGATCCATCGGCCATTTTGGATGCTTCAAGCACAACGCAAGGCTTTTTACCGCCACGCATGACCACCGCACAGCGAAATGCCATTAGCGCTCCGGCAGAGGGTTTAATGATATACAACACAGATTTAAAATGCATACAGTTCAACAAAGGCACGTCTGCGATCCCCAACTGGTCGTGCACCGATGGAACCAATCAGAGTAATCCTTGTGGAACCAGCACGGTAACTTTTATCTATAATGGAGCGCCCGTAACCTATGGCACCGTCGTAGGTGCAAACTACAGGTGCTGGCTCGACCGTAACTTAGGAGCAAGCCAAGTGGCAACCTCCAGCACAGATCATCTATCTTATGGCGATTTCTTCCAATGGGGAAGAGGCGACGATGGGCACCAACGTATCAACTGGACCAGTGCCACCTCCGGCACGGCTGTGAACGTTTCTTCCAGTGCCACAAGCAATTCAATAACGCCTGGCAATGCTGATTTTCTCGGCCAAGGCGTGAATAACTGGTACACCGGAATGTCGCCCCACCCTGACTCGTTATGGCAAGGGGTTAACGGCATCAACAACCCTTGTCCAGCAGGTTGGAGAATACCTACACTCGCTGAATTAATTGCTGAAAAAGACAGTTGGAGCAGTGATGACCCGGCCGGAGCTTTTGCCTCACCGCTTAAGTTGCCCATGGCTGGCATGCGCGCGTGGAACCAGCCTAACACTTTATGGAATGTCGGTGACCATGGCTTCTATTGGAGCAGCACCATTAGTAACAATCCACAAGGCGGCGTTTCACGCTACATCTACTTCGATTGGTGGAATTCAGCAACCCAAATAAGCCAAACCCAACGAACCAATGGCGTCAATGTTCGTTGCATTAAGGATTAATCCCATTTTCGAGTATCATCAGGAAAAATTCAGTAGATCCTTGCCTGCTACCGGGCAAGCGCTTTTTTCGTCATGAAAAAATAATCTCCTACTGCCTGGCGTTCACCTTCCATCTATGCATGGCCGCGAAAAAATCTTGCTTTATCAGCTTCTTTTTCCGCACATGGAGGGCAACGCCATATCTGCTTCATCGGCAGGATGCACTAAAGCGATTTTCACCAAAACCTATGCTTATGCAAGGCCCATTTCACACCCTTTCGGGTATCTAAAAATCGATTTTTCCTCTTTGATGTTATCATTCATACCATGCCCCTGCCTCCCTTGGGCCGTCCAAACGTTGACCTCAAAAAATTAAACAATAAAAGGCCACACAATGTCTCATTTGCAAAAATTCTCTCGACTTTTGTACCACGATATCAACCCTTAAACACGCCATGAAACGAACCACCATCACCTTCCTGCTTTGCATACTTTGGCTAATCGCCTGTCAACAACCCAAAGGAAAACCTTTAGCGCAAAAAGTACTACCCGCCGAAATAGGGGAAGTGCCCGAGGAAATCACCATCGAAAATGACGGTTATGAAGGTTGGCCCTCAAAACACACCCCGAAAGAAATCGAAAGAATTAAAAGAATCATTCGACTCTTTAAAGAACGTGAGATCGCTGAACTGGCTACGCTTTTCAGATATCCTATTGAAAGGGAAATCCCTGTACCCTGGATAAAGGACGAAAAGGAATTTGTTCAGCGCTTCGATGAGCTTTTTGACACCGCCTTTGTCAATGAATTGGCAAAAGGGAACATGGAGGACTGGACGGTAGGAAGCATTACTCGAATAGGCTATAAAGAATACAGAATATATCTATTTGATTCTTTGATAGATGGTGTTAACTATCAAAGTCCCAAAGAGAAAATACTGCAACAAGCGCTCATCCAAAAAGAAAAGGAAAACCTACACCCAACTTTAAGGAGGTTTGAAAAGCCTATTTTTAAAGTAATAACAGATAACTTCTTGATTCGTATCGATCAAATAAAGCCTAGATTATACCGCTATGCCTCGTGGAAAAGAGGCGCATATGAAGCTTCCCGCCCGGACCTGGTGCTGCAAAATGATAGCATAACGGATATGAGCAGCGGCGGAAACCATGCTTATCCATTTAACAATGGCCCCTACCGGTACGTGATACATCGGAACATTGTGGGTTGTGAGACCACGCCTCCTTTTACCTTGGATGTGGAAAAAAATGGCCATTCGTTGCATCGTGAAGGGGGAGATTTTGCGATTCAGTGAGAAGGATATACCTCTACCAAAAAGGATAAGCCAGGTCATTTGCTCCAGGGAGTAAAATGCTTCATTCCAAGAGGCCACCACTGACCACAGCACATGTTTCCACATTTCAGGTTCGGAAGGAAACAAACGGATTAACGGATTTGATCTATCTAAGGCCATTTCGCATAATCCATCCACTGCTATTATCGTTGGTATAATATGATTGGTTTATGGTAAAGCGCATAGACCTATTTCAGACGTATTGTCAAAAAATACCGTTTTTAATACCAATGGTCCACGAACTCTAATAGGCAGGAACCGGAGATCCAGCTGCCGTAAAAGGACAGCTTCCAGAAGCAATAAATGGTAAAATGGTCAGGATAAAAGATGTAAATAAGGATTTCGTTTCAGCCAATGTATATGCACCCTGGACATATGGGCAACAGAATGAATACAAATAAATCAAACCAATGTGACGGTATGCAGACACGAAAGGTCCCATGTACAAAACCAAAGCATCAACGTTCCCGGTGGAAAGTAGGCTTTTGAATAAAAAGAATTTGATATTTATTTGAAAAAGCGATGGTACTTCAAAAAGCGGGACGGATAGGTTCGACCGTTTAATGCGCTAAACCGGCAAAATGTCCGGCCAGCAAAGGAAAATGGGTTTGACCCATAGATTACATGCTTGTTGTAAAAACAAGGCAAGGGCATCGCACCAAGAAAAGTAATGCATAAAAAAAAGCCGGAACTTTCGTCCCGGCTTTTTACAGTATAAATGGTTATTTAGTGCATCACTACAAACTTCTGAGTTACTTCTTTTCCACCAGCGGTGAACGTGAAGAAGTAAGTTCCTGAAGCATATTGAGTAGTGTTTACATTCACCTCATGGCTTCCGGACTGTTGCATGCCTGGAGCGATGGTTTCCATGATACGACCTTGGATATCACGCACTTCAATGGTTACATTAGAAGCATCATGCAAAGTGTATTCAATTTTGGTGAAAGCATCCGCAGGGTTAGGATAATTCTGGCTGAGGAAGAACTGACCATAGTCACCAATCTCAGTAGCTACACCTAAAGGCAGATCTTTGAATCCAAGACGGATACCAGCCACAGAGTTTCCGGAAATAATGAACCAGTCTCCGGTGTCATCATCATTACCATTAGGAAGGTAGTACAGAGAAATCTGTCCTTGGTGACGGTCGCCGGAGGTAGCACCTACTACGATTTTAGACGTAGGATCGTTTGGCGCAGTTGGAGGTGAATCCAATTTGATACCACCATAGAAGAAACCGTTGGTTAAGGTAGTAGGAGCAGTCAACTTCATGCGAAGGAATTTTCCTTGCTCACCTTGGTTCCATGCAGGAATGGTGAATGGGTTACCAACAGCAATCGGAGTGAAAGCACCGGTTTGGTTAGAACGGGTAGCGATGAAAGGCTCCAATACAGTACCTGGGGTAGTTACACGTCCATTTCCAGCATCAGCGCGGAAATATACTTCGATGAAATATACGTCAGCAGGTTCAAACACTTCGAAGCGAGAAACCACTTGGAAAGGCTCAAGATTGATGGAAGAGAAAGCGGAAGGGCTATTGTTGTGGAACAAGAAATCAATGTTTCCACCAGTAGCCGTGATGCGATCCATGGCATAGATGGTGTCATTGATGGTCCAGTTGTGGGTAAACGAGTTATCGTTGGGGTTCATGGCATCTGGACCACCTAAACCGAAAGAAATAATTTCAGTGGTGTAGTTGGCTACAGTTGTCATGGGAGTGATAGGGAAATCACGACGGATAAAAGTGGTAGCACCTGGGTTTAGGTTGTAGGTAACAGAGTCACCGGCAACCATGGTAGTACCATTCATAATCCGGAATACGGTACGTACTTGTTGTGCAGAAGAACCGTTGTTGGTTACTTGGGCACCCCAGAAGATAGAGTCACGTGCAGAAATAACATCTACAGGAACCTGATACCATTTTCCGAAAAGGGTGTCACCGGAGGTGAAAGCCGCTACGTTCATGAATTCGAAGGTGTAGAGAGGATCAGCCTGAGCAATCTCATAAGCCTGTGGCGTTCCAATCACGATGTCATCAATCATCCAACCATAGTAGCCTCCATCCCAGTTGAAACGGATTTGTACGCTATCAGCACCACCGGCAGCAGCCATAGGAATGAATACGGTTCCGGTATCTTGGGCATTTACATCTGTGGTCGCCGTCCAAGCATTGATCCATTGACCAGCAGAGCCAATGCGATAATCTACTTTTGGAGATGAGATGAAAGCGCGAAGCTTATGTTCGAACTTCAAAGTAGGCGCAGCCGAAGAAGACATGTCGATCCAGGGAGACTCCAGGTGAGACACTTGAGGAGAAGGAGCGGGTCCTGTTCCAAGTGCACCTGCACAGGTAGAACCTTGGTCATCTAGCCAGTTAGAGTCAAAAATCATAAAACCATTGTTGGCTGTTGTACTCACAATGGGTGACCAGTTTGGAGCTGAGTAGCAAGCACCACGTGATCCAATGGTGTTGTTTGGGTTGGTGCTAGGACCACGATATTCCCAAGCCGCATCAACGTCGTTGGCCAAAGCACCTTGCGCGCCAGACGAAGACTGACGGAAAGTATTAGTCCATGCGCCGTTTTCACCAGCCAATCCATTGCCCCATGTTTCGATATAAACTGTGTCAATGAACGGGGAAGCAGTACCTCCTAAAAGAGGAATTTGATTTTGCTCGGTGCGAACTGCATCATTTGCAACTGCCGAGCGGAGTGCCCGGAATTGTACAGATTGTGCAGACACCATGCCAACTGTGGCTATGGATAAGCCAAGAGTAACGATGTGTTTCATTTTTTTGCGTTAAATAACCTGACCACTAAGTTAAATTTAAATTATGAATAAATTCAAAATTTGCGCAAACTAATTTAACTATATATCCGATTTTTTGGGCTTTGCATCTTCCTTTAATCCAATGATTCCAAGAAGAATAAGCCCCATTCCTATCAGCGCGTTGAGGTGTGGTGCTTCTCCTTTTCCCAATGATTCTACCAGTGCTGTAAAACCAAGGGCGAGGCCTGTCCAAACTCCAAACGCCACGCTGGAAGGAATGTGCTTTAATGCTTTATAGAAGAAATAGGCATTTCCAACGCCGAGCAAGACATATGCCAGCAACGAAATAAGAAGCAGTCGGCCTTCCGCATCCCACAATGCGCCTGTATACAAAAGATCCATATGAAATCCACTCAATCCCTGTATGGCATATAGCCATCCTGTTTCCATTAATGACGCTACCACCAGCCAGAGCCAAGCGCTTAAAGATGTTTTTTGAGGGGATTTCATTTGCTGCTCCATTGTAAAAGCATGGTTCCGACAAGAATAAAACCCAGAAAGAGCAAGGTACGTAATGCTGGTTTTTTTCGCATACGCAAATGATCGACCACTGCGGCCAATACCATTACCACTCCTGTCCAGCTAGCATATACCAATGCAGCAGACATGGTTTGCATGGCTTTTCCTAACATGGCCACATTCCCAATACCAAACGCAAGGTAACCCACGGCAGGCCACAAACCCTGCCAACGCATCATCCAGGATGCGCGCTTTGAAAAAACCATTTTTAAACGTGGAAAGGAAAAATGCTCTGTCGCACTTAACCAACCCACCTGAAGCACTGCTCCAATAAGTACAAACCAAATCCAAGCCTGCATTAAGTCCGATCCGCAAGTTCTGGCTTAGGACCAAATTCTTCAGTCACCTGCAGCGGTCCTTTAGGAAAGAAAAAATGCTGCCAGGAGATTGGCATCCATCGATAGGTCAGATTCAAAAGTTGCACACGTAACAACCATAATTTTCCCAATGGCTGTTCCGGAGATTCAGCGCGGCCTACGTGAAAACGAAAGACCGAAAACACATGTTGTGCGAACCATCCTCGGGGAAAACGATACCAAACGCCATAACGTCTCGGAGGTATACCGGGCCTGTAAGCCGTTCCAAACAAATAATCCCAGATGGAAAACTTGGTGCCAAAATTGGCGTGATAGACTTCGGCATGATCTGCGTGGTGCCATAAATGCAATTCCGGGCCATTGATGATATAACCTAATTTTCCCAGATTTACCCGCAGATTTGCGTGAATAAATTGTCCCCACATGGCGTCCAGAAGTGCTTTAATGGGCACCACCACCGCGGCCGTTTCCAAATCCAGTAAAAAGAAAATGGGGGCAAACTCAATGGTTTGATTAATTACAATTTCCAGCATGTGTGACCTCGACCCGGCCAGCCAATCAACTTGTTCTACGGAATGATGCGCTTCATGCGTGCGCCACAGCCACTTATTTGCATGCTGCAACCGGTGAAACCAGTAAATATAAAAATCGTGGGTCACCAAAAAGAATAAGATAATAGCCCAAACAGGCCAGTGGCTGATATATCCGGATTCAGCCAATCCTAACCCGGTTTTAGCCGGCGCAATCACATAATCGAAAATCAAAATTTTTAGAAAAAAACTTTGGATAAAAGTGTACCAAATAAGGTCAATCCAGAATCCTTTCCGAAAAAAGGAAAGCCCTTTCCGGTAAGGGAAAAGGCGTTCCAAAGTTATCAGAACCACCATGTAACCAAGAAGAATCATGGTACAAAGGGTTTCTACCGACCAGCTTAAAAAAATGCCGAACGGTTCTAGTGCAGGAATAAGCGATGTTCCGGGTAGGTTCATTCGTCTAAATGTACACGGCGCAGACGTTTACGGGGCTCAACTTCGCTGTCGTACACCCTTTTCACGCCATCGCCCATGGCTTTTTCAATGTCTCTTATGTTTCTTACAAGGCGGGCCATTCCTTCGGGCTCTACCGAAGCAGCATGGTCTGTTCCCCACATGGCACGGTCCAGCGTAAAGTGTCTTTCTACGAAAGTAGCGCCCATGGCCACAGCGGCAAGGGTTGTGGCTAAACCGGTTTCATGACCGCTATAACCGATTGGCACACCGGGGAATTGCTCTTTAAGGGTATGAATCATGCGCAGATTCAGCTCCGCGGGATCACAAGGGTATGCGGAAGTAGAATGAGCAATCATGAGATTTTCCGTACCGACTGCTTTTACAGCGATTTGAATTTCGTCCTGGGTGCTCATTCCGGTGCTCAGCATAAGCGGACGTCCTGTGGCGCGTACTTTTTTGAGCAGCGGCAAATCGGTCAAGGAAGCAGACGCCATTTTATACATTACAGGCTTGAATTGCTCCATGAAATCCACACTGGGCTCATCCCAGCAAGATGCGAACCAGTCGATACCTTGCTCTTTGCAATAAGCATCAATGATGGCGAACTCAGGTGCTTCGAATTCTATGCGTTTTTTGTAGTCGATATAAGTCATTCGGCCCCATGGCGTATCACGTTCTTTGTCCCATTGGTCTCTGGGAACGCAGATTTCCGGGGTGCGTTTTTGAAATTTCACGGCATCACAACCCGCTTTCACGGCAGCGTCGATGAGTTGTTTTGCAATGTCCATCTCGCCATTATGGTTGATTCCAATTTCAGCGATAATATAGGTAGGATGACCATCACCGACAAAGCGACCGCCACCGATATCTACTGTTCTGTTCATTTGTTTTCGGAGTTGTTAAGTAAATATTTTGCGTAAATAATCAATTCTGCAAATTCGCGAAACGCGCCATATCCGCCTCGGGCTTCACAAATATAATCGGCTTCTGCTTTTGCAAAAGGCATGCCATCTGCTGGAGTAGCAGAGCATCCGACCCATGCCAAAGCTTCCACATCATTGGTATCGTCTCCTATAAAGGCTATTTCCTCTGGTGAAAAGCCATCTTTTTCAGCGATTTCTTTGAGCCATGTTCTTTTATCTGAGGCTCCCGGATAAAGTCGGGTAATTTTCAGTTTTTCTGCTCGTTTGGCAACAGATGAAGAATGTTCACCTGTCATGATGGAAGTTTCCACTCCAGCTAAATTACGGAGTCGTTCTACCCCCATCCCATCTCGAATAGAAAATCGCTTCATGACTTCACCATCTGGGCCGTAATAAACGCCATTGTCCGTGAGTACACCGTCACAATCTGTCACCAGAAGTCGAATTTTACTCGCTTTGGCTAGTAATGCGGCAGAAACAGGAAACGTCATGGTTTTCATTGGAACAAATTTACACTTTAGTTCTATTCATTGGAGATTTTACCACAACTTGCATTGCTCCATTTCTTTCACAAACAACTGGTGCCCTTCTTTTACCCCAAATACCTTATAGAAGGGAGGAAAATTGCTGAGCACACCAACCACGCGGTATTTCCTTGGAGCGTGCACATCGGTATAAAGGCGTTGAATGAGACTTTCAGTTCGGTCATGGCCCCGCCATATTTGAGCAAAATTGATAAAAAAGCGTTCATCCGGATGTAAACCCTGGATGGGAGAGGAACGTTGTTTTTCTGGCAAGGACTGATAAGCATCCCAAGCGATCCAGAGGCCGCCCAAATCCGCAATATTTTCTCCCAAAGTGAGTTGTCCGTTAATGCTTAATGTATCTACTGGACAGTACGCATTATAAAAGGAGACAAACCGCCTGGCCAATGACTGAAATTTTTGGGCATCTTCTTCGGCCCACCAATCTTTCAGGTTGCCCAATGCATCGAACTGGCGTCCTTGATCATCAAAACCATGCGTTAATTCGTGACCAATGACCATTCCTATACCGCCATAATTTACAGCGGGGTCAGCTTCAGGGTGGAAAAAAGGGGGTTGCAGAATAGCGGCCGGGAAAACGATCTCATTAAAAGCCGGATTGTAATATGCATTCACCGTTTGTGGTCCCATGTACCATTCCATTCGATCTACGGGTTGGTTCAGTTTGTCCCACATTCTGCGATTTTCAAATGCCGTAGCTTCTGCAATGTTGAGTAGATACAAGGCATGTCGAAGTTTTAATCCGTCGTAACTGCGCCATTTTTCAGGATATCCCATTTTTACCTGAATCTTGGCAAGCTTTTCACGGGCTGCCGTTTTGGTAGAATCGGACATCCATGTGAGTTTGTCGATACGTCGGTCAAAGGCCATTCTGAGATTTTCCACCAAATCCAACACCTTTACTTTGGCAGTTTCATCAAATACTTTTTTCACATAAGCCTGCCCGACGGCATCTCTGAGCCAAATATCGGCCTGTTCACATACCAATTGCCAACGAGGCTCGGGAGACTTTTTCCCCATAAGCGTTTGGCCATAGAATTTAAAATGCAAATTGGCCATGTCGCGATGCATGAAAGGCGCACCATAACGCATTTCATGAAACTGAAAATATGCGGTCCAATGAGCCTGATCAAACTTGGTCAATGCCTGATCCAAAGCTTTAAAATAATCAGGTTGCCCTACAATAATTTCTGTGGCATCTATCTGCAATTGCTCAAAGAAAAGGTGCCAATCGAAACTCGGCATCCAATGCATGAGGTCTTCCAATTGAGTTGGATGATAAGTAGCGTAGGGATCCCGCATGGCTTCCAGCGTCATGCTGTGACGGGCCAAATGGGTCTCTACGGCCATCACCCGGGCTGCGTTCTTTCTGGCTTCTGTGGAAACCTGACCGCTCAGTTCAAAAAACCGAGAAATCATTTCCTCATACTTTTGGCGCAGGTTGGTGGAACGCGCATCAGAACGGAAATAATAGTCCCGCTCCGGCAATCCAAGACCATCTTGTCCCAGGTAAAGGACATTACGGGTATGGTCTTTTAAATCCTGGTCTACATAAATGGCAAAAGGCAAAGGAACGCCGCTCGGAAGGGCTTTGGAAAAATGCAAGGCACGTGCCGCCGGATCCTGACCATATGTCCAGCCGGAAGTCAGGCGTTTCAAGGAAGAAAATCCAGCCTTTTCAAGTGCGACCGTGTCCATGGCCACAGACCAGAAACGACCCATCAGAAGTGTATTGGCATCGCTCTGGTTGCTGGCATTTGAAGCGTCTTCTAATAATTGACGCACCTCGGTCCGGCTTTTTTCCTGCAATTCATGAAAGGCGCCCCATGAACTTTTGCTATCGGGAATGGGATGGCCATTGATCCATCGTTGGTTTACGAACTCAAAAAAAGCATCCGCAGGGGCATAGCTACTATCTAAGTCTTGAACTGAAATCAGATCTACAAAAGGAGTCTTTTCGGACGAACCCATATGTCCGCACCCCCAAGTACCCACACCTAAACTAAACCAAAGGGCCAAACGCATAATAAAGTTCTTTAGGCAAAGGTAAAGTGAAGCATGCGCCACACCTATCCTTTACGCGTTACTATTTGTTAATAGCCCAAAAGAGTACATCAGGAATTTTGCTTCACACGGACAAGCGCATTACGAAAATTTCCAAAACCCAGCACTAAATGGTTCTTCTAACGGAAGGGGATTTTAACGGAAGGGACACAGAGGGAGGCGCTAAGGACGCGGAGGATTAGTACCCATTTATACAAAGGATTTTAGACACTTTGCGCTCTCTGCGAAGACCCTTCTAACTCTGCGTTATTAAAAGAAAGTCCAATTCTACACAATTGGAACTTTGACCCTTATTGGCGGATAATACCCTCTTTCCTACCTTTGAGCCATGAGTTTACGGATTTCGGAATTGGCCAGGATCTGCGAAATACCCGGCGCACCAGGACACGAACAAGCTGTTACGGCTTTTCTCAAAACACAGCTTTCTCCATATATATCTCACATCCACATAGATGGGATGGGAAATCTCACCTGCACCATCCCTGGCAAGTCAGATCAATCTATCATGGTTGCCGCCCATATGGATGAAATTGGCTTTATGGTCACACATATTGAACCGCAAGGAGCATTAAGGATCACGCCCTTAGGTGGTTTCGACCCAAAAACCCTCACAGCTCAGCGTGTTTGGGTGCATGGGCACCAAGATGTTCTTGGCGTCATGGGTTCCAAGCCCATCCACCTTATGGATACTGAAGACAGAAATAAAGCACCTAAAATATCCGATTTCTTCATTGATTTAGGTCTTCCGTATGAAGAAGTCATCCAAATCGTTTCCATAGGCGATGTGGTGACCCGGGAACGCAGCCTGGTACAGATGGGCCAATGCGTCAACGCCAAATCTCTGGACAATCGCGTTTCGGTTTTCATTCTCATGGAAACACTTATTGCGCTTTCAAGCCAAAATTTACCATTTACTTTTCACGGCGTATTTACCGTACAGGAAGAAGTGGGGATTCGTGGGGCACAAGCCGCAGCATTGCGTTTAAATCCTCATTTCGGCCTTGGCTTGGATACCACCATCGCTTATGATGTACCCGGTGCCGCGGCGTACGAACAAATTACATCACTCGGGAAAGGCGTGGCCATCAAATGGATGGACGCTTCCGCTATTGCACACCCATCCATGGTAAAGTTCCTGAAAAACCGCGCTATCCAAAACAACATTCCATGGCAACCTGAAATTCTGACTGCTGGTGGAACAGATACGGCGGCCATCCAGCGTTTTAATCCAGGAGGCGCTATTACAGGTGCATTATCCATTCCCACCAGACACATTCATCAGGTCATAGAAATGTGTCATGTAACGGATATACAAGCGGCTATTGACCTGCTGTCCGATAGCATCTTACATCTGGATGCTTTCCCTCAAGGCTGAAGAATGGAAAACCGCAAAGCCCTTTTGGTGTATTGCGGCGGGTTGGACCATACTTTCGTGGATGCGTTGGCTTCTGACCGGATCAATCAAAGTAGACGAACATTATCCACAAGGCTGGGCTTCTGCCATCCTTCTCAGTTTGGCCGTTTTCCTGCTTATCTACAGCATTTTCAGGTTGTACGAAAACTTGAGAAAACCGGCGAAAATGTCGCCCCGAGCTTGGAAAATCACAATTCTCGGATCCATCTGGCTTCTTTGGCCCATGCTACCAGCGTTTTCCAATGATTTGTTCAGTTTGTTGTATCACGCAGAAATCAAAGCACATGGAATGCCTGTGTATGTACAACCCCTTCCTGAATTTACGGGTACCTGGCTAAATTTTGTAGGCGAACGATGGCGGTCTACTCCGCTGGTTTACGGTCCCGTAGCTTTGCTTCCCGGGCTACCTCTCTCCTTCTTTTCATTGCATCCCCTGGGTGCCATTTTGCTCACCAAGGCCCTATTCCTGCTTCCATGTACTTTGCTGGTGCTGAAGCTTCCAAATCGTTTCTGGGAAATACAAGCGGTTCCTTTGCTTTGGCTTTCACCCCTGGTTTCATTATCCGGATTTGGACAGGTACACACAGATCTTTGGATGGTCATGGCGGGCATCGGTGCGTTTGTATGGGCAAGAACGCATCCCGTTTGGGCAGGCTTGCTGATGGGAACAGCCCTGTCCGTGAAACTTTCTTCTATTTTATTGGGTGCGGGACTCTTGGTCCTTTGGCGCACCATGACCCTGAAGCAAATCATTTTCAATATTCTGGCCACACTGGTCAGTCTTTTCGGTTGGTACGCCCTTCTGGGCGAGGACATTTCTGTGTTGCTGACTCCACTGAAAACCTTATCGAATATGGCGCCAACCGGAAGTTTTGTAGACACGTTGAGTGAGATTTTCCGATTTTTCACTGCAGGTGGGAACATTCGACCGCCGGAGCCCGATCCCATCCGCGCGAGGGCTTTAGATTTCGCAGAAAAAGGCCCCATTTGGTTGTGGATGGTACCCCTGTTTGGAGCAGCCGGAATATCATTGGGCGTATTTTCCATTTGGCGGTTATGGAAAGAAGATAAAGCCGCTACCACTAGCTGGAATTGGGCGCTGGGAGCCACCGTGGCCATTCTTTGCCTTGCTACGCCCAAGTTTCATCCGTGGTACTTGCTGTTGCTGTTGCCTTTTCTCCATTTTTCCCCGTCACGAACCTGGCAATACTGGTTTATCCTCGCCGGCAGCGTCGCAAGTCTGCAAGATTTCAGTCAACTGTTGCCGCATCATCATTTCGCCTTTTCCATTTGGGTGGCCAGCACCGCCATCTTCACCTTACTGGCTTTTTTGTGGAAAGGCAAGATCCGATATGGGGAGGGAAGGTAGCAATCGCGGCTCCCACAACCATTATAAAATCGCACATCAACGAGACTTTTCAATGGAAGTCGCAAACTTTTTCCAACTTACCCGGAACAATAACGACGGAAGTCAAAAACTCGTTGGCCAAGAACTCCCTTCAGGCTGCGAGCTTTACATCCGGGAAAATGACTTTCTCAGAACACAAAATCAACAGCTACTTGATAAAATTGGCTCATCCAAGCAAGGCCATTGAACCAACCATTTTTAATCGTAAAACAGTCCGCCTTTCTTAAAAAAACGCAAATAAATTCGCCTTCCTCACCCCTCTCCTGCGCACCCATCTGCGCCTCCGCGGTCTCCACGCGTTCTGCGATATTTACCCCACCCTTCCCCGAATCCTAGGGATTTCCTTAATTTAGCGCTTTGTTTTTATCCATCAAGCCGAATACAACAACGGCAGAAACTATTCTAATATGCAACTATTGGTTCAGGTCGGTCAGTTTTTACTCAGCCTTTCTTTGTTGATTGTGCTTCACGAAGGAGGACACTATCTGGCCGCCCGCCTGTTCAAAACCAGGGTCGAAAAATTTTATCTCTTCTTTGATTTCCTTTTCCCACTGCCCACCGTCCTGAACTTTGCTCTACTCAAATTCAAAAGGGGTGATACCGAATACGGACTCGGATGGTTTCCACTGGGTGGTTACGTAAAAATTGCCGGTATGGCCGATGAATCAAATGATAAAGAAGCCCTGAAACAGCCCCCGCAACCTTGGGAATACCGCTCGAAAAAAGCATGGCAGCGACTGATTATCATTCTCGGCGGCATCATCGTAAACCTCGTTTTGGGATTTGTCGTGTACACGGGAATCATCTGGAAATATGGTGAAACCATTGTACCCGCATCTAAACTCACTCAAGGCGTCCATTTTACCGATTCTCTTTCTTACCAGCAAGGCTTTATGGATGGGGATGTGATTGTACGTGTCGGCGACGAAACCGTGAATCATGTAGAATCTGCCTTCGGACTTGTTATACTCAAAGAAGCAACTTCGGTAACGGTGAAGAGAAACGGACAAGAAATAGATTTACCACTTTCCGCAGAATACCGCAACTACCTCATTTCTCAGGCGGATGTAAAACCCATGTTCGTAGTGCAGGCTCCCACCCTGGTGGCTGAAATTATCGGGGATTCTCCGGCGGAAAAAGCGGGCCTCCAAGCTGGAGACCAAATCCTAATGGTGGATTCCACCCGTTTGCGTTCGGCCTATGATTTCAGGGAATTTGCACAAGCGCATCCCGGTGCCACCGTAAACCTGACCAATCTTCGCGGCCACGACACATTGCATCTCCCTGTCACCATTTCGCAGGAAGGAACCATTGGTATTCAGTTGGAAATGGGCTTCGACAAACTCGGAATCCCGGTTGAAATCACACATTTTTCACTCCTGGCCGCCATACCCGCAGGATTTTCAAGAGGCATTCAAACGCTGTCCGGATACGTTCGACAGTTCAAACTTATCTTTCAACCCAGCACCGGGGCTTATAAAAAAGTAGGTGGATTTGCCCGAATGGCCCAAATGTTCCCCAAAACATGGAGCTGGCAAGCATTCTGGAGTCTTACCGCCACGCTTTCGCTCATCCTGGCCTTTATGAACTTTTTACCGATTCCCGGACTGGATGGCGGATACATGCTTTTTATCCTTTGGGAAATGATTACCGGGAAAGAACCCGGCGAAAAATTCCTCGAACGTGCTAATACCGTAGGATTCATCCTCATCATTGGTCTTTTGCTGTACGCAAACCTTAACGACGTTTTTCAAATTTTCATTAAATAAACTCCACCCTCATGCACGCTTTTCTCCAACAATTAGGCATTCAAGACCAAGGTGTAAATCCTGGTTATTCCACAGGTAAACAAGAAAAACAAGGCGCCGGAACCGTACTTTCTTCCTTTAGCCCTGTAGATGGCAGCCGCATTGCGCAAATTGGCTCTTGTACCGAGGAAGATTATCACGCTGCCATTCAAAAAGCACAGGAGGCTTTTGCGATTTGGCGGACTTGGCCTGCACCCAAAAGAGGTGAAATTGTACGCCAGTTCGGTGAGGCTTTACGCGCTAAAAAAGAAGATTTAGGCCGTCTGGTATCCTACGAAATGGGAAAAAGTCTACAGGAAGGACTGGGGGAAGTACAGGAAATGATCGACATCTGTGATTTTGCAGTAGGTCTATCTCGCCAACTTTATGGACTGACCATGCATTCTGAGCGGGCCAACCATCGTATGTATGAGCAATGGCATCCGCTAGGCATCACGGGCATTATTACCGCGTTTAACTTCCCGGTAGCCGTTTGGGCTTGGAACACCGCATTAGCATGGGTTTGCGGAAACGTAACGGTATGGAAACCTTCGGAAAAAACGCCTTTATGCGGAATTGCTTGTCAGCGAATTATCGCCGAAGTTTTTGAAGCCAACGGCGTACCCGAAGGCGTTTCTTGCCTGGTTACCGGCGACCGAATGATTGGCGAAGCCATGTCCAACGATCCACGCATTCCTTTGGTCTCTGCTACGGGTTCTACGCGTATGGGAAAATCAGTCGCCGCCGCAGTAGGCAGCCGATTGGGCAAAAGCTTACTGGAATTAGGTGGAAATAACGCCATTATTGTAACGCCTGAGGCCGACCTGGGATTAGCGATTCGTGGTGTACTTTTCGGCGCAGTAGGAACTGCCGGACAGCGCTGCACTTCGACCAGACGTGTTATCATTCATGCCTCGGTTTACGACGCTTTCTGCAGCCAACTGAAAGCTGCTTACGGACAATTGGTGATTGGAGATCCGCTCAATCCCGCAAACCACGTAGGGCCACTTATCGACTTACAAGCCGTAGAAATGTATAACAAAGCCCGCGCTTCTGTGGAAGCAGAAGGCGCAAAAATTTTAGTACAAGGCGGCGTATTGCAAGGTGCTGGATTCGAAAGCGGTTGTTTCGTGAAACCCTGCGTGTATGAAGTGACACCTAACATGCACATGGTGAAAGAAGAAACCTTCGCTCCGATTTTGTATGTCATGAAATATGAGCACCTGGAGGAAGCCATTGCCATTCAAAACAATGTTCCTCAGGGCCTTTCAAGTGCCATTTTCACCCGCAACCTGCTTGAGGCGGAAACTTTCCTAAGCCAGGCGGGATCCGATTGTGGCATCGCCAACGTAAATATCGGTACGTCTGGTGCAGAAATTGGTGGCGCATTTGGTGGCGAAAAAGAAACCGGCGGTGGACGGGAATCCGGATCCGATGCGTGGAAAGCCTACATGCGCAGACAAACCAACACCATCAATTACGGCACTACATTGCCATTGGCGCAAGGCATTCAATTCAATATTTAAGCCATGCGAAGCGTGCTTTGGGTAGGATGTATTGGTTTTGTGGCCTGCACAGGTCCCGGCAACACCAAACAGGTGTCATCCTACCCATCTGCCGCTGCCATGCTGGACTCTCTGGTTCCTGTCCTGGAAAATTCACGCGATACTTTTTACCAAAACCTACATTATCACGAAGAAAAGCCAGTCACACAACCCATTAAAACGCCTGTGAACTGGAAAGAAGTGCTGGAAGTCTTTTATACGCTGGACATCAGTAAACCAGCTTTGCAAGGACAGTACCAGCAGGTAAAATCCACCGAAGGAGAAACCCTGTGGAATACTTTTACCACGAATAAAGAAAACCTTCCCGTCAAAGTATTTGCTATACAACAAGATAGTCTCGGTTATTGCCAATTTACAGGACAGATTAGAAAAGAAAATCTGATTTCCGGACATGAAGTAAGCTTACGCGCCGACCTCAGAAACCAGGATTTCTCCTACGAAGGTCGCCGTTGGACCTTGTGGTCTAAAGATACCGTTCCCTTTGGTGTACGCGTTTTCAAATGACCGAATCAGGCATTTATATTCATGTTCCATTTTGCAGAAAGGCTTGCCATTACTGCGATTTTCATTTTTCAACCGGACTGGCTGGAATTCCGGACATGGTGGACGCGCTGGAAAAGGAAATTCACTGGTGGGCACAAAAACAAAGTGGCCCCATTCGCTCCATCTACTTTGGTGGCGGAACGCCTTCTCTGCTTTCCACGAGCCAACTCCAAAAACTTCTTCATGCGGTTTTTCAAGGCTTTTCCATTCTTCCCCATGCGGAAATCACCCTGGAAGTTAATCCGGACGACGTACATGAGGCACAAGCTGAAGATTGGCGAAAGGCCGGTATTAACCGTTTAAGCATGGGCATCCAGAGTTTACAGGATGAAGGACTGGCTTATATGAACCGCATTCATACATCGGAAATAGCGAGAAAAGCCATTCACCTCATTCAAAAAACCGGATTTTCATCGTATTCTCTGGATTTAATCTATGGTGTTCCGGCCAGAAGTACACAGGCCTGGGAAGAAGAATTACAAGAAATTTTTGAATGGCGCCCACCCCATGTTTCCGCCTATGCCCTTACGGTAGAACCGGATACGCCTCTTGCCCATTTTATTCGAAGAAAGAAAGCGGTGGCACCAGACGAAGAACAGGCGGCCACTGAATTTGAACGACTCATGTTCCACGCGGAACATTCCGGATACCTGCATTACGAGACCTCCAATTTTGCTCTTCCCGGTCAAAAAGCCGTCCATAATTCAGGATATTGGGACATGCGTCCCTGTATTGCTATCGGACCATCCGCACATGGTTGGGACGGCGAAAAACGATATAGACAACCCGCAAATAATCAAAGATATATACAGTCCTGGAAAAATGGAGAACCTGCATTTTCGGTAGAAACATTAAACGACCGGGAACATTACCACGAGTTTATTCTTACGCAGGTAAGGACCTTTCGGATTCCTTCTCCGGATCAAATTGCATCAAAATGGGGATCACTCATCGGGGAAAAATACAAGCGCAAATATCTGCGTTTAATGAAAACGGGATGGATTACAGCGCAGGAAGTGCTGCCTGCCGCAAGATTGTTCGGAGACCGCATCACACTGGAACTTATGTTCAACGAAGACGAATGGACATCATAAACCCTTGATTTCCATAAAATAATAAAGTAGAAAAATATTCGCTTCCGGGAAAAAGACCCATGAACATCGGCAGGAAAAAGACAAAACATTGCGCCAAAACATTGAGGATGTACAAGAACCAAACGCAACATAAGCAAGCTGCAAAACCTGAAACATTCATAGGAGTTTTGCGTACATTAGCTTTGGTGAGTACTGCGGGCATTACATTCGAAGGATAAGCCTGATTTACTGAACTTTGTATAAATATTTGATGGTAACTTTACGTCTGGTTGATAAAATTGAGGTCTTTATCCGGAAATATTACCGGAATCAGCTTTTGCGTGGCGGTATCCTGGCTCTCGGCGGATCATTGGCCGTGTTTCTTTCTGCTGCATTGCTGGAATACGTAGGGCAATTTGGACAAACGTCCAGGGCAATTTTATTTTTTGGCGGACTGGCGGGAATCCTTGGTTTGGCTTCCTGGCTTGTGGCGGGTCCCATTCTTGGCCTCTTGCGCATTGGACGAACTTTGAGCCATGAAGAAGCGGCAAACATCATTGGCAAACACTTTCCCGACATCCAAGATGCCTTGCTGAATACCTTGCAGCTGGAAAAAATGAACCAACAGGCGGCACAAAAAAATGAGCTAATCGAAGCCGCCATCGCTCAAAGGACGGAAAAACTCAACCCCATTCCGTTTCAGCAAGCCGTAGATTTTAGCGTCAATAAAAAATATCTAAAATACGCGCTCATCCCATTGGGGATATTGGGCTTTATCCTCATTGGAAAACCAGAAGCCATTACCGGCAGTACGAAGCGATTGGTCGGATTCAATAAGACCTTTAAGCCGGACGTGGGTTTTGAATTAAATATTTTGAATCCGGACATGGAAGTTCTTGAAAACGAGGATTTCACATTATCCGTAGCAGCAGTGGGCCGTGTGGCTCCGGAAGTGGTTTATTTGCGTAATGGGGAAAACACTTATCGGATGGAACCCGACGGAAAAGGAAAATTTAAATACACTTTTCGCAGTCCGAAAGAAGACCAGGTCTTTCAATTACAGGCCGATGTGTACACCACAGATCCCGTGTATTTACGAGTAGTTCCACGCCCGGCCGTTCTTCACCTGGAAATGTTGCTGGACTTTCCAGATTATCTCGGATTACAAAATCAAACATTCGCAAACCGGGGCGATGTAACTGTGCCGGAAGGAACAAAAATCAACTGGCGTATTAAAGCCAGAAAAACGGAAGAAATTCACTTTTTATTTCAGGATACATCCCATGTTTTAAAGGGAGAAAAAGATCTTTTTTCGTTTGAACGAAAAATTAGAGTGGAAACGCCATATAAATTGGCACCAAGCAATCGATTTGCCGGGAGTCCGGATAGCCAGTCTTACGTGATACGTGTGATACAGGATCAGTTCCCTACAATTCAGGTTCAGGAATGGCGGGATAGTCTTTTACCTGGCAGGATTTATTTTCAGGGAAAAGCAGAAGACGATTATGGTTTAAAGCGACTGGTTTTTCGCTTTGCCAAAGGTCAGCAGGAAACAGCGCCATCTATGAAATCATTTCAATCGGTGGCACTCGCACTTCCCATGGGCATGTCACCGGCACAGAGATTTAACCACATGCTCGATGCCGATGTGCTTTCCTTATCGGCAGGAGAAACCGTTTGGTACTATTTTGAAGTATGGGACAATGATGGTGTTCGTGGCAGTAAATCTTCCCAGACGCAAATGCAAGCCTTCCGTTTGCCAACTCAGGAGGAGATTCGTGCGATTCGTCAGGAAGGACAAGCGTCTGTGCAGGCGGGTCTTCAACAAAGTTTGAAAGAAGCGCAAGAAATTCAGGCGGCGCTGGAAGCCCTTCGTCGGGAAATGTTGCAAAGTCAGGACGTCAATTGGAACCAAAAAGAGAAGCTTCAAGACCTTTTATCCCGCCAAAAAGAGATGGAGCAGCGCTTAGATCAAACAAGGCTTCAGCAGCAACAAAACAACGTAAGAGATGAACGTTTAAGCAAGGAAGAGCAGGAAATATTAGATAAACAGAAAAAATTAGAGGAATTACTTGAAAATATAAGAAGTCAGGACCTCGAAAAGATGCTCAGGGAAATGGAAAAGGCCATGGATCGCATGGACAGGCAGAAGATGCAAGAACTCATGGATCAGATGCAAATGTCCAATGAAGATTTAAGCAAAGAATTGGACCGATCGCTGGAACTCTACAAACAATTGGCATTGGAACAACAACTTCGGGATTTAAAGGAAGCGCTGGAAAACCTCGCCAATGAACAGGAAAGGCTGGAGAAAGACACACGCATGAGTCCGGAAGAAAAGGCAAGGCAACAAGCGGCCTTAGAAAAGCAATTTGAGGCGTTGAAAGAAGAAATGCGCAAGGCTGAAGAACAAAATAAAGGACTCTCTCAACCACGCGACTTACCCAACCAGGAAGAAAAAGCAAAAGAAACACAGGAGCAAATGCAGCAAGCCAGAGAACAGCTGCAACAGCAAAAAGAGCAAAAGGCACGTTCTTCTCAACAAAAGGCGGCTCAAAACATGAGGGAAATGGCCCAACAAATGGAGGCCGCTTTAGAACAGGAAGGGCAACAGGAAGAGGATATGGAGGCCTTGCGTCAGTTATTAGAGAATCTGGTTCGTCTTTCTCTCAATCAGGAGCAGATTATGGAGTCCCTGAAGTCTTACCAAAGAACGGATCCCCGTGTTAGAGATGTGGCAAGAAGTCAACGTAAACTGGTGGAAGACGCCAAAGTGGTGGAAGATAGTCTGGAAGCGCTGGCTAAAAGAGTGCTGGAAATAGAAAGCATCATTACCAAAGAAATGCGTGATTTACGTCGCGACATGCAAAGTAGCATTGCCTTTTTAGGAGAAAGACAAATTCCGCCGGCAGTTCAGCGTCAACAAGGTGCTATGACAGCCGCCAATAACTTAGCATTGATGTTAAGTGAAGTGCTGGATCAGATGCGGGAACAACAAAAACAACAGCAGCAAGGGCAAGGAAGTCCGTCCGGGTCTTGTAAAAAGCCCGGCAAAGCGAGTGGTTCATCCATGCAATCGCTTTTACAAAGGCAGATGGGTGTAGAGAAGCGGATGCAGGAAATCATGGAAAAAATGCGCCAGCAGCAAGCAGAAAGGCAGCAAGGACGTGAGCAGGGGAAGAAACCCGGTGAGAAGCCCGGCGAACAGAACGGACAAGGCAAACCGGGCGGTCAGGGCGAAGGAAATTCCGGGCAACAGGGAAATCAAGGCAATATGTCCCAGGATTTGGCCAAATTGGCGGCGGAGCAAGAACAAATTCGCCGTGAGTTACAGGGAATGATGCAGCAATTAAACGAATCCGGACGAAAAATGGCGGGTGAAATCATGCAGAAAATGGAGGAAAATGAGACCGATATTTTGAATCGCCGCATTACAGCTGAAACGTTGAGAAGACAACAGGACATTACGCGCCGCATGATGGAATCGGACAAAGCGCAGCGTGAGCAGGAACAAGACGAAAAGCGTCAGGCCAATGAAAATCGCAGGGTTTTTGATATTCAGCAAGAGAAATTAGATGCCTATTTCCGGGCAAAAGCCAGGGAGCAAGAATGGCTACGCACCGTTTCTCCTGCTTTGAAGCCTTTTTACAAAACCAAAGTTTCCCAATATTTCAACACCTATTAACGCAATGAGCGCATTAGATTTCACGCCGGTCGGCTCACCACTGGCTGCTTTGCCTTCCAGCATTGAACAAATGGCTGGATTGGAGGAATTGGTTTGGTCGATATTCCATAAATTCGCTCTGCCCGAAGATGCCTTTAGCGTGGTATTTATG
Source organism: uncultured Candidatus Competibacteraceae bacterium (assembly GCA_964578885.1). Lineage (GTDB taxonomy): Bacteria > Bacteroidota > Bacteroidia > CAIKAF01 > CAIKAF01 > CAZRHR01. The sequence continues at coordinate 144,532 of CAZOEO010000005.1, forward strand.
GCAGTCACGGAAGCCACCAGCAATGCTATACGCCATGGAAATGCCACCAATCCGGAGAAACAGGTCAAGTTGTTTGCTGATTGGGATGGAAACATGCTTTATGTGTGTGTAAAAGACGAAGGCATGGGATTTAATCCAAACACACTCGAAGACCCTACTGACCCCAAAAACATACTGAAAGAAGGCGGTCGTGGCGTATTTCTCATGCGCAAATTTGCAGATCATGTGGCTTTCGACGACAACGGGAGCCGCGTAACCATGGCCTTTCGAATGAGTGCAGTATGATTACATGGATTCAGGGGGAAGGCATGGCTTTCCGCGTACGAGAGGCTGGAAAAGTGAAATCGTGGCTATTGAATGAGATTTCGATTCGCGGTCATCAGTCAGACCGCATTCAAATGGTTTGGATGAACGATTCCGGCATTCATGAAATGAACAAGCAGTTTCTTCAGCACGATTATCCGACGGACATCATTACTTTCGACTATTCGGAAGGGGAAGGACCATTACGTGGTGAGCTCTATATTTCCATTGATAGGGTAAAAGACCAATCCAAAACCTGGGAAACCACCTTTCGGGATGAATTGCATCGCGTCATGGTGCATGGCATTCTTCATTTAATGGGCTACGACGATAAAGATCCAGAATCGCAAGCTGAAATGCGAAAGGAAGAAGACATTGCTTTATCACGAAGAGGATTTTGATGGAAACGGAAGTCATCTGGATTTGGCAACTCCTGGCTTTATGCATTTGGGTACTTGGTGTGGCGGGATCATTCCTCCCGGTACTTCCTGGCTCAATACTTGCCTACGCATCGCTTTGGATTTATTTTTTTCTTCCTGAGCCATTCAGCATTTCCTGGCCATGGCTTGTTTTTTGGGGAATCCTCACGGCACTGGTCATGTTATTAGATTTCATTTTACCCGGCATGCTGGTCAAACGATTCAAAGGAAGTAAAGCCGCCATTTCGGGAGCGAACTGGGGTGCCATTGTCGGCTTATTCATGGGTCCGCCCGGAATCATCCTCGGACCATTGGCTGGCGCCATTCTTGGAGAACTTTCTCAAAAGAAAACATTACACCAGGCCATTTCCTCCGGACTTGCTGCGTTTTTTGCATTTTTCCTCGGAACCGGCATCAAACTAATTGTAGCAGCAGGCATCGGCATTCATGTGTTTATGAATCTCGGACAACTCGTGTTTTCCATGACCTAATTTTTATTTTTGCTCTCTGTTGACATAAATGTTCCACGTGGAACAATCTAAAAAATCATGTTACCAACATACGACGTAATTGTAGTAGGCGCCGGACATGCCGGATGCGAAGCAGCACATGCCGCAGGGAAACTTGGATCAAAGACCCTTTTAATTACCATGGATATGGGACGAATGGGGCAAATGTCCTGCAATCCGGCCATGGGTGGAATTGCCAAAGGACAAATCATTCGGGAAATTGATGCGCTCGGCGGAATGTCCGGGATCGTTTCGGATGAATCCCTCATTCAGTTCAGAATGTTGAATCGGTCTAAAGGACCAGCCATGTGGAGTCCCCGAACACAAAATGACCGGGAACTCTTTAACACAACCTGGAGAAAATATCTGGAACTAAATCCCAACGTAGATTTTTGGCAAGATATGGTCGTAGCCATCCAGATAGAAAATGGACAAGCCAAAGGTGTGATTACCCAGATGGGAATCCATATCCAGGCCAAAACCGTTATCCTGACTTCAGGTACATTTTTGAACGGTGTTATCCACATCGGAGAAAAAAGATTCGGAGGAGGAAGAGCAGGAGAAAAAGCAGCTACAGGCATTACGGAACAATTGGTGGAACTTGGATTTCGCGCCGGACGAATGAAAACAGGAACACCACCACGTGTAGATGGAAGAAGCCTTGATTATGCACAAATGGAAATCCAGGAAGGCGACCCGGATATCCAGGGATTCTCTTTCTTAGACACCAGCAAACCTCTAACCCAAAGACCATGTCATATCACCTATACCAACAGCAAGGTTCATGACATTTTACGAACCGGATTCGACAAATCTCCCATGTTCAATGGACGCATTCAAGGACTCGGTCCCAGATACTGCCCATCCATAGAAGATAAAATTGACCGATTCGCAGATAAAGACCGACACCAACTCTTTGTGGAACCAGAAGGATGGAATACCGTGGAAATCTATGTAAATGGTTTTTCCTCATCCCTGCCAGAAGATGTTCAACTAAAAGCAATGCAGCAAGTACCCGGATTCCAGCATGCACGCATGTTTAGACCAGGTTATGCCATCGAATACGATTATTTCCCACCTGAACAATTGCTCCATACCCTGCAAACCAAACTGGTCAGTCATTTATTCTTTGCAGGACAAATCAACGGAACCACCGGCTACGAAGAAGCGGCATGTCAGGGACTCATGGCCGGCATAAACGCTCACCAAAAAGCACAGGGATTAGATGAAGTGGTATTATCCAGAAGCGATGCCTATATCGGTGTACTCATCGACGACCTCATCACCAAAGGCACCGATGAACCTTACCGCATGTTCACATCCAGGGCGGAATACCGCATTTTACTGCGACAAGATAACGCGGATGAAAGATTAACACCCCTCGGTTACGCCATCGGATTGGCAGGAGAAGAGCGCTGGAATCGACTCCAGACCAAAAGAGAAATGACCCGGGAAACAGAAAAAATCCTGAAACAAACCAGCCTTTCCCCCGAAGACATAAATCCTATTCTAGAAGCTGCAGAAGCCAAACCCATCGACCAAAAAGTAAAAGCCATCTCATTGGTTGGTCGGCCACAAATAGGCATCGGAGCGCTTTTACCTTGCTTACCTGAACTCCAAAATATGCTGAATTCGCATGGCCGACTTGCCTACGAAAGCATGGACCAATGCGAAATAAATGTGAAATACCAAGGTTATCTGAATCGGGAAAAAGAACAAGCAGAGAAAATGGCCAGACTGGATTATGTGAAACTTCCCAAGGATTTCGAATACCATAAACTCACCTCCCTCTCTATGGAGGCCAGACAAAAACTCGCCCACCACCAACCTGAAAATCTCGGACAAGCATCGCGAATTTCCGGAATATCACCGGCAGACATTTCTGTCCTTATGATTTATATGGGAAGGTAAAAAGACCCAATTGGAAAAAGACCTATGGTTTTCATGGGTCTTTTTTTTTGACATCAACTGAAAAAAGGAAAAAGAATGGGCTTTGAGAAAATAAAAAAAAGGCCCTCCGTCTTAAACGAAGAAGCCTTTTTCACTAAAAATGCGTTATGGTGTCATTAAGCCTGCAATCATTTCTTTTTAAGCACTTTAAAAAATAAGCTCATTTTCAAAAATCGCTAAAAAAGAACAAGCCTTCACCAAAATCAGAATTGCTTGAGGAATCGAAGGTCATTTTCATAAAAAAGACGGATATCCTTAATGCCGTAACGCAACATGGCCATTCTTTCGATTCCCATTCCAAAAGCGTATCCGGTGTAAACCGAAGCATCGATGCCACAATTTTCCAACACGTTTGGATCTACCATGCCACAACCTAAAATCTCCATCCATTTAAAATCCGTTCCTTTTCCCCAGCCAATATCCATTTCTGCACTAGGTTCGGTAAATGGAAAATAACTTGGACGAAAACGAACTTGCGTTTTTCCAGGAAAAAAGCGGGATACAAAATAAAAGAGTACCTCTTTTAAGTCGGCAAAAGAAACGTTCTTATCTACATACAGACCTTCAATCTGATGAAAGACAGGAGAGTGTGTAGCATCTGAATCACAACGATACACCCGGCCAGGCGCAATAACACGAATGGGTGGTTGTGAATTTAACATGGAACGTACCTGAACACCACTCGTATGCGTACGTAAAACCGCATCAGAATCGTTTTCTACGAAAAAAGTGTCCTGCATATCGCGCGCAGGATGATCTTCCGGGAAATTGAGCGCAGTGAAGTTGTACCACTCCGATTCAATCTCCGGACCATCTGCTACAGAGAAACCCAAATCCCTAAAAATACCGGAAACCTCGTCCCTGATTTGAGTCAACGGATGAAGATGACCAGTAAAAGTTTGATTACCAGGTAAAGTAGGATCGAAATCGAAACCCTTTCCTTGTTGATCAAGCGCATCGATGGCCTCCTGCAAACGCTGTTGGGCCAATTGTTTCAACGCATTCAGGGGCGCGCCAATTTCCTTTTTCTCAGGACCGCCCAACGTTCTAAACTGCTCGAACATGGCCGTAATGACCCCATTTTTTCCGGAATAAAGACGTCTGAACTCATCCAGTGCATCTTTACCTTTAAAGGTAAAACTCCGGACTTCCGCTTCTACGCGCAAAATATCTGCAATCATGAGGTAAAATTAAAACAAAAATCGCAGGTTCATTTCACCGAACCATCCAGAGAACATGAATACTTGAAAAAGCATGAAAAAACACGTTCAGAATGGAATACAAAAAACCAACTTCATACAGTAATTTTTTCAATTCAAAAAAAAAAGCTAATTTTGATAGATAGTGCTCCTATATCTATGTTGAAAAGATTCACCTCCCTTGCTTTATTTGGCTTAAGCCTTACCCTTGCTGGTTGTTACAGCAGCCCTGAACCCGGGGTGGCGGTGATTACCGTATTGGATGCAAACGATTTCCGCGTACCGGAAGCAGAAGTACGTTTTTATCAATCGGGCGCAAGTGTTGGCACACAGATAGGCATTATTGACCAAATGCGTTTCACAAACCTTCAAGGTGTATGTACTTTCATCCATGGCAAAAGTTCATACCAAGTGATTGATGAGGATTCTGGACGCAGCTTAGTCGCTTTATGCGGAGATGACGCTTATTGTGAAGTTATTTTAAACGTAACAGCCACGGCGCAGAATAAATTCGGAACCACCATTGTACGGATTAAACCCGGAGAAACCATTCAGGAAACGGTTCGGATTTATTAAAAAGAAACTTCTTTCACATAAAAAAGCCCCTTGATTGGGGCTTTTCTTTTACCAGTCGGTTCGATGGCGATTCGCAAAAAACCACGCGGATTGTAGAATAATATGCGTATTGTCTTTTAACCTTTTAGCCTGAATTTTATCCCATGTATCGTTTGGGGTATGATAATCTGCATGCAAACCGGAAAAATAAAAAATGGCCGGAATGCCTTTTTGACAAAAGGAATAATGATCTGATCTTTCATACAAACGCATGGGATGCTCCGGATCGTTGTAATGGTAATCGGCAGTAAAACCAACTTCCTGCAACAAAGAATCAGATAAACGGTGCACACCTTGGGAAATGCGATCTGACCCAATCAAATAAAGATAACTTTCCTGCACATGATGCGCTTCGTCGTTTCGGCCAATCATATCGATATTCAGGTTCAAAACGATTTGGGAAAGTGGGATGGTGGGATGTTTCACAAAATACTCAGAACCCAGGAGACCCATTTCCTCGCCACTAAAAGCAATAAACAGCAAAGATCTGCGGGGTCCCAGACCTTCTTTGGCCAATTGAGAAAAAACCCGACTTATCGTCAATAAAGCGGCCGTGCCGGAACCATTGTCATCTGCGCCATAATACGTCTTTCCATTTCGCACACCCAAATGATCATAATGGGCAGACATCACCACAAACTCATGCGCCAGATCTGTGCCTGGCAACAAGGCCCAAACATTCTCACCTTCCGGAAGATCTTGTTTTACATGTAGATAAAAACCCTTTTTATGCTTTTTCACCCAATCTAATACCTCCGGCTGAATGAGCGCATAGGGAATGGAATTGGCATTAAAATCATCCCGAAATCTAAGTTTGGCCTTTCGGTCCAACCCACTGAGCACACTTTGAAAGGCAGGTGGGACACCAAGAAAAAATGCTGCCACGGCTCCATGCTTTTTGGCGGCGCGCAAACGCAATTCCGGATAAGCCATCCATTCCTTTTCAACGTTTGAAATGGCTTCGAACACACCATCGAACAAGACCAGTTTTCCTTTGACGCGTTTGGAAAAATCCCGAAGATTCAGGGTATCCAATCCACGACCTACGTGCACGATTTCAGGAATAAAATAAGAGCCGGTGGGAAAACCGCCCAAAGAGGTGATGCCCGTAAAAAGTGTATCAGAACCTGCCACCAGAAAAATCGAAGCTTTAGGCGGAAGACGATCGGCCAGGGAAAAAGGTTGAAAACCCGTTTTTAAGCCTTGGCTTGCCCATACTTTTTGAATATATCGGGCCGCTACACGCGCACCATCGGCATGGGAAGCCCGGCCTGCGCAGGAATCACTCGCTAAAAATCTGAGATGATGCATGATTTCACCCGTATCTGGGGCATGATGCAGCAACAGTCCCTCAGGAAAGTTTTGAGCCCAGATAGATTGAAATAAAAGCCCTAAAATGAGACATAAACGTTTCATGAACAGCTTATTTTTTCTACACGATCACCATGACGACCCCCTTCGAAAGGAGTTTGAAGAAAGGCCAGAATGCAGGCCCTGGCTTTTTCTTCATCCATGAAACGAGCAGGCAAAGCCAGCACATTTGCATTATTATGAGAACGTGCCAGTTCAGCAATTTCCGGATCCCAAACCAAAGCGGAACGTACGCCTTGATGCTTATTGGCGGTGATGTTCACACCCTGTCCGCTTCCACAAATAAGAATACCCAGCGGAAAATCACCGTTTTCCACAGCTTGGGCTAATGGATGCGCCACGTCCGGGTAATCCATTCTTTCTTCAGAGTATGTACCAAAATCATTGATTTCAAATCCTAAATCCTTTAAAAAAGGGAGCAAGGTCTGTTTAAGCGAGAAACCGGCGTGGTCTGCACCAATGGCCAGTTTTTTTGGAAAAGCAAATGCCGTCATGACGTGAAAAAACCTGTTTATATCTTCTACAAACTTCCGCAAAATCTTATTTGGAAGATTGAAAAAAAATCGCAGGGAGGAAAAAAATCAGAAAACCATGCGTGAACCAAAGAAAAAGATGAAGAAGATATACAGCAGTTCATTCACAATTCACATCGGTTGTTCACAAGAAAGATATCCACATGAACAAAGAGAAAGGAACAATGTGAATAACCATGCAAATGCAATATTATCAAACAAATAAAAGCTAATAACCTGTGAACAACGGCTCATAATTCACATTACCAAAAGAACAGGAAACAGGTTTTACACAAATGAACAGTGCATATGAATACAGAAAGAATTATTTAAATTTTCTTTTTTATTTCATTGTATAAAGGTTGTGCAAAACCTTTTTTCCGGTGGGCTTCTTTGATGTTTACCTTTGAATCATGAAATCCTGGACGCTGATACAACATGGCCACAAAGCAAGTGAATGCTTTCAGATGAGAGAGCAAGATGGTCCTGCGCTTTCTGCAGGTCAGGTGCGGATTCAAGTGAGTCATTCCGGGATAAACTTTGCAGACATTTTGTCGATGTATGGCAAATATGGTGGGGCGCCAAAATTGCCTTATACGCCTGGTTATGAAGTGGTCGGAAGGATTGTGGAAATAGGTTCCGCCGTTCATGATATCGCCATTGGGACACGTGTTTTGGCATTTACCCGTTTTGGTGGTTATGCCAGTGAAGTGGTGGTGAATACGCAACAATGCGTTCCTATTCCTGAGGAATGGGATGGCGCGATGGCTACGGCATTGGCCACGCAATATGCGACAGCCTGGTATATGATTCAGGATATGGCTTTTATACGTCCAGGAGATCGTGTTTTGGTTCCGGCGGCAGCGGGCGGTGTGGGCCAGGCACTTATGGATATGGTGACATTCCGCGGTGGAGACGCCGTGGGTATTGTTTCACGTGAAACATCCCGATTATTTCTTCAGGAAAGAGGCCATAGCCAGGTAATACAAGTATCCCACGGAGCCTGGTGGCGTTTAAAGGATTTGGGTTCGTTTAAAGTCATATTTGACGCCTCAGGCGGGATATCTATTCGCGAAGCATGGAAACATTTGGTTCCCGGAGGAAAACTCATTGCTTACGGAGCTTCTTCGCGTGTAGGCTCCTGGGGAATACTGCGCGATTTGAAATTGGTTTTTGGATTTGGGATTGTTTTTCCTTTACAAAAGTTGATTGATTCACAAAGTTTTATGGGCGTGAATATGTTGGTGGTGGCAGATGAACGTCCGGATGTATTGCAATCGTTGTTGCGCGAAGTAACGATGTTGATAAAGGACGGATTACTGCCCTTTCCATCGGCCAGGTCGTTTCCGGTGAATCGATTGGAAGAGGCTTATAAATCTATTTTAGACAGGCAGCATCAGGGGAAACTGGCGTTGGTTTGGGATGAAGATTGATTTTTACATCAACCACACTTCAATCTTTTTTACGCCCTGTGATGGAGTCCTTTTATCCTGAATGATGAGAAGAACACGTTTTTAAGCCACCTTTCGTTTTAAATGGACTATGACGTTGATGATTTGTTTCAAGAAAATAGCAATGAATCAACCGATTGACTGAAATATTCTTTTCTTATCTGATACCCTTTTTACAATTTTTTGACCAGGTGTACAGAGTATAAACAGAATGGGATTTACATAGATTCGGGTAAATAATGGGTTGAAAATTGTGATTTTTTCGCGTGCCCTGGGCTTAAATAGACATCGTTTAAAAATATTCTTTCCAACTTTCTAATTGGAAGTAGTTACTCTTTTCATTTTTGCTTGATTATATCGTTTTTTTATACAGAATATGATTCTTAATATTGATCAATTATTGACCAATTTTATGAGTAATAATCTCCTGAAGTTTCATTTGTCTTTGGTTATTTGTCTGGTGGTTTTAGGAAAAGCGAGCAGTCAATCCGGAGTGACCATTGGGGCAAATTCTCCAAATCATCCGTCTGCGGTTTTAGATTTGCAGGGTACATCCGGAGGTTTGTTGTATCCGAGACTAACCACTACAGAGCGTAATGCGATATCGAATCCTGCCGTTGGATTGATGATTTTTAATACGACTTCTAAGTGTTTTGAAGGATATTTTGCCACCGGATGGAAGCAAACCAGTTGTGAGTGTATTTCATATCCCAGTCCGGCTTTTATCATTCCGTCGAATCCATCCATTACTACGCCAGTTGTTTTTAACGCATCGGCCACCGGAGTGGCATACAGCTGGAGTTTTTCCAATGCTACGCCGGCCACTTCTGCGGTTCAATCGCCCAGTGTAACGTATAGTGTAGCTGGTACCTATGCCGTAAAGTTGGTGGTAACCGACGCGAATGGTTGCAAAGACAGTTTGACGCAGAACATCACCGTATCCAATTGTCCGCCACCTGGAACACAGACTTTTACCTATAACGGAACAACGCAATCTTTTACCGTACCAGCTTGTGTAACAAGTATTCAGGTAGATGTGCGCGGGGCGCAGGGTGGAAATGGAGGAAATGGGCAATATTGTTCCAATACTGTTTTGGGTGGATTAGGAGGTCGTGTTCAAGCGACACTGGCAGTAACGCCCGGTCAGGTGATTACCGTGGTGGCAGGCCAACAGGGAAATGCAGGAAACAGCAATTGTTCAAGTGCTTGCAGTGGAGGAACGGGCGGCTATGGAGGTTTGTTTAACGGTGTAAATGGGAATAATACAAGTACGGGCACCACGGCCAGTGGCGGCGGCGGTGGTGGTGCATCTTATGTTCAGATAAGTGGCACTGCGGTAGCCATTGGCGGCGGCGGCGGTGGTGGCGGCGCCAATAACCACGGAAATGCAAGTTCAGCCGGAGGAAAAGGAGGTCATCCAACGTATGGCGGTAATGGTGGATGCGCGGCAGGTGCTTATGCCAATTGCAATTCATGTACCATTGGTAATGGTGGCGGTGGCGGTCAAGGAATTGGCGGACAAGGGTTTTCTTCCGGAACCTCGGTGACTACGCAGACCGGATTTCAAACTGGCCATGGCCAGGTAATCATTACTTGGTAAAAGCAATAAAAAAGGCCTTTCTATAACGGAAAGGCCTTTTTCAATTTGGACAGGTTGATGTTAGATCCAGGTCCAGTGAAGGGTAACACTTACTCCACCGGAGATGACTGTGGTCGAGTTTTTGGTAATGGAAATGTCGGTAAATGACCATCCACCAGCATATCCCATATATTCATCGCTAGAAGAATCATCATAGTCGAAAAGATCCACATAGATGGTTTTGGACAAATCATTATGGTAGTAATCAATGTTCCACACATAGCTTCCGTTAGGACTTGCATTTTCCTTTCTATTAGAAGTTCCTGTATGGTATAATGGCGTACCACTTACATCAGAAATAACTACATATACGTCTGGCAAATAATTTCCTGTGATTGGGTTGTTGTCCCAGGATTGTCCGGATGCATTTGTGCCGTTAAAGGAGTTAAGGGTGATTTTTGTAATTCTAACGGCCGTTTGCATAATTGGCGGGATATCGTCATTTCCGCCATTGTCTTCCTCTTTAGCACAACTAAAAAGCATGGTTGCCGCCAAAAAAAGGCTCAAAAAATGGATGGTGTTTTTCATATTTATTATGTTTAATGAATTCATTCACAAAAGTCTACATAGTTTTTCTTGATTATATCATAAAAAAGTTCTAATATTGTACTAAACTGATTCTAATTTAGAACCATGGAAACGTCAAAAGAGGATAATAAGACCACGCCACCCAAACGTAAGTCGTTCGTTTTTGACAAAGACGCCTTACCGGGAGGAAGCAAATTCAAGGAAGAGCACGCGCATATTCCCTCCCGCATCAAGATGATTCGTATGGCCAAAAGCTTATCTCAGGATTATGTGGCCGGCAAGCTTGGAATCAGTCAGAAAGCCTATTCAAAAATAGAGAACAGCGAAACCCGCCTGAATGTAGATAAGTTGCTTCGGATTTCAGATATTCTGGAGGAGCCATTAAATTCATTGATTGGCGATGGTCAAAGCCCTGTTTTGGCGGATTTTTCCAATAGGACAGGTGGAGATAATGTGATTTTTCAACAGCGGGAAAACGAAAAGCTGGAAGCCCTTTATAAAGAATTGCTCAAAGCCAAGGACGAGGTGATTCGTTCTAAAGACCATGAGCTGAAAATGAAGGATGAGATGATTGCGATATTGAAGAAGGCCTTGTCGTAGACGCATTTGTTGTCAGCCGTTTTGGTTGAAACCCTATTGGGTATCTGCGTTCCTTTATTTTTTCCTTTCCTTTGAACATGTCCAATACCCTGATATGTATTCCGGCCAGATATGGTTCTACCCGTTTTCCGGGAAAACCTTTGGTTTCTATTTTGGGCAAACCAATGCTTTGGCATGTTTGGCAAGCTTGTGTAAACGCATTGAACGAAACGCAGGTTGTTATTGCCACGGACCATTCTGACATTGCATCTACCATGCGTTCTTATGGTGCAAAAGTGGTGCTTACAGACCCGGATTTACCAAATGGAACCCAAAGATGTTTTGCAGCCTGGCAAACCCTGGCCAAAGATCATCCCAACATTTCCTATGTCATAAATGTACAAGGTGATGAACCGGCTTTGGATTCGGAACATTTAACCCGATTTATTCGTGAAGGCCTGGCTTTGGGCACGCCCATTTTTACGCCACGCGTGGCCATGGAAAATGAACCAGACATGTGGCTTTCTCCCCATGTTGTAAAGGTTGTATCAGATTTACAGAACCGGGCTTTGTATTTTAGCCGAAGTCCCATTCCTGCCCAAACCAAACGTCCGCATCCTTCACTTTGGTATCGGCATCTTGGCATTTATGGTTTTCATACAGAGATTATTCCTACGCTTTTAGATGTTCCTGCTACGCCCCTTTCCGAAAGTGAGCAATTGGAACAATTGACCTGGCTTGAAATGGGAATGTCCATTGGTTTAGTGACTTTACCGCCTTCAGGTCCGGCCGTAGATGTGCCTGAAGACGTGGAAAAGGTAGAGAAGTGGTTGCAAATGAATTTGTTTAATCAGTAAACAATCGATAAAGACAGGAGAAAGGAAATCCTTCGAATAGAAACTGCTATATTTAAACATCCTATTGTTTTAAGAAGGGTTGAATTCATATTCTTGTTCTCATGATTCGTTGCTTTTCCACTGGTTATTGGTTTTTATTGAACCTTTTTCTCTGTTTTCCCGCTTGGTCTCAGGGGGTGACCATTGGGAGTCCGAATCCACCGAATGCGGCAGCGGTTTTAGACATTCAATCCATACAAGGAGGTGTTTTATTTCCGCGTCTTACCACTGTTCAGCGAAATGCCATTAATGCCGCTCCAAATGGTTTAATGGTGTATAATACGGACGCAGATTGTCTTCAAATTTTTTATACGGGTCAGGGCTGGCAAAATATATCTTGCCGGTGTCAGGCGTTTCCCAATGCCACTTTCACAGGTCCGGCCGGTGGAATTGCTTCTATTAATCAGTCTATTGTTTTTCAAGCTTCTGCGGTTCCTGGTCTTTCTTATAGCTGGAGTTTTTCACAAGGTACTCCGGCAACATCTGTTCTTCAACAACCTTCCGTTAGTTGGTCTCAACCCGGAAATTATGCGGTAACGCTCACCGTGACCGATGCCAATGGATGCGCGGCTTCTCAAACAGATACCATAACAGTAACGACTTGTCCGCCATCTGGTTCACAGACTTTTTCTTATACAGGTTCGGTTCAAACGTTTACGGTTCCAGCCTGTAAACAACAAGTTACGTTGCAGGTTTGGGGCGCGCAGGGCGACAATGCCACCATTGGTGGTACGGGCGGATTGGGTGGTTACGCGACAGGCACCCTGGCCGTAACACCTGGTCAGGTTTTACAAATTTATGTGGGCGGTCGCACTGGTTTTAATGGTGGCGGCCATCCCGGACCGAATGGCAGTCAAACCAGTGGTGGTACCATTGGTTTGGATTCTGGTGGCGTTGGTGGCGGAGCTTCGGATGTACGGACTACCGCGGCTTTGAATACCCGCGTTATTGTAGCAGGCGGTGGTGGCGGTGGCGGTCATGCCGGTGTTTGGACCACCTGTCAGCCTGGTGGAACGGGCGGCGCAGGAGGTGCAGGAGGAGGCAATGCAGGAGGAAATGGTGCGTCTTCAGCATGCAATTGTTCCAATGGTGGTGGCAATGGTGGACAGCCGGGAACACAAAGCGCAGGTGGTGCAGGCGGTACGCTCAATCCGGCAGGCTGTAGTGCGAGCAGCACCGTGATGCATGGAAATCCAGGAAGTTTTGGATTGGGAGGAAATGGAAGTACACAGTTTAGTAGCAGTTCGGGACCAGGCGGCGGCGGCGGTGGTGGCGGCGGCTGGTATGGCGGCGGCGCAGGTTCTAATGGCAATAACACCACTGCAGGCGGCGGCGGCGGCGGGGGAAGTAACTACGTAGGCGGAGTGACCAATTCCCAGACTCAGGTTGGGGTGCGCAGTGGCCATGGCCAGGTTATTATTTCCTGGAATTGAATCTTTTATAGCAGTTTAAGCCGATAAGAATATCTGTCATTTATCGACCAACATAAATCCGATACCGTGGATCACCTGAATTTTAATATTTGGATCGGCTGCCAAATATTTACGTAAGCGTGAAATAAACACATCCATTGAACGTCCAGTGAAGTAATCATCTTTTCCCCAAACGGCACGCAATAAATCTTCTCTTCTGACTACTTGTCCTCGTGTTTGCAAAAGATTCAAAAGGAGCTGTCCTTCGCGTTCGGTAAGTCTTCTGGTTTGACCTTGCGGGTCTTTGAGCTGGAAGTTTTGAGCGTCGTACGTGTATAGCCCCAGGGTAAATGATGGATTGGTTTGTTCGGGATTTCCTTTAATTTGTCGCTTTCTTAAATTATCTATTCGGAGTAGAAGTTCTTCTGTAACAAATGGTTTAGCGAGATAATCGTCCCCAATTTTTAATCCTGTAAGCCGGTCGCTGGATTGATCGCGAGCGGTTAAAAACAAGATGGGAACATGTGCATCTCTGTTTCTAATCCATTCTCCTAGCGTAAATCCATCGATTTGTGGAAGCATCACATCCAGGACGCAAATGTCCGTCATACCGGTTTGAAATGCGTCTCTAGCCGAAGCCCCATCTGCGAAATGCATGACTTCATACCCTTCTTCCTCCAAACGATCTGAAATGACTAACGCCAAATTGGCATCATCTTCCACGTAAAAAATGCGAGGTTTCATAGGTTTTTCAAAGTTTTAAGCTGAATAATGAAGGATGTTCCCCGGTCCGGTTTACTGATGAGCCGAATTTTTCCTCCATGCAACTGCACAATTTTTTTTACATAACTCAGTCCAAGGCCAAATCCTTTCACATTATGGACATTTCCTGTAGGAACGCGATAAAATTTTTCGAATACATGCCTTTGGGCTTCTTTAGGAATTCCTTTTCCATTATCCGAGACACTGATTTCTAATTTTTTCCCGTGATTTCTGGTTTCAAGCCGAATTAAAGGAGAAGGTCCACTGTACTTTAAAGCATTATCTAAAAGGTTGAAAAGTACATTGGCAAGGTGGTCTCGATTTCCTAAAACCATGGGTTCGTTGGCCGCGGTTAAAATCATAAATTGACCACCTGCAGCCTGAATACGAACTAAAAATGGCTCCCGGATTTGGTCGATTAGGTTGTGAATGGATATAGGCTCCATGTCCATTTTAGAACGATTGGCATCTAATACGGCCATTTTCAAGATATTTTCTACCTGTGATTTGAGCCGGTTACTCTCGTCCAAAATGACTTTTCCATATTTTTTGACTTTGTCCGGATGGGTATTTACAGATTCTCTTCCCAAAGCTTCTCCTGCTACCGTTAAAGTGGCAATTGGGGTTTTGAATTCATGGGTCATGTTATTGATGAAATCTTCCCTGATTTCATTGAGTCTCTTTTGTTTAAAAATCAGGATAACGAGATAGGCGAAAATCCCCATAACCACCAATATTCCAAGGGTGGTTATGGTCATTAATCCCATTTGCCTAAAGATGAAAGAATCCCAATTGGGAAAATGTACTACAAAGAAATGGTTATCTGAAGAGAAGGCATCCTGAGGGAATTGTAATGGTCTGGCTACCAGTCCTGAATATTCTGGATCATTGGCTTCAATGTTTTTATACCAATACCATTGAATGGAATCAGTAAAACAATCATACATGGCAAAACTGAAACTCTGCTCAATATCGAATCTGCTAAACTCTACTTGAAGGAGATTTCGCATAAAATCTACGGAAACCAAACCTTTTACACTTACCGAAAAAGTAGCATCATCTATCCGATTCACGGGTTCGAAAACGGAGGTAGAATCTTGGTGAAACCTATTGATATGACTGGAAACGGAAGTCAAGGCGAGTGTGACCCTGTCGCCAAATTGACTTGAAGTAAGGTAATGGGCTTTTCGAATCCAATACAACTGGATAAGTACAAGTCCACCGAGTGATAGTACGGCAAGAAATGCAATGGTTCTTAAGCGTTTATTGGTAAGCATGTTCGGGAGCGCCTTCAGTATATGTGCAAATATCCATAAAATTTATGCGGGATGTGAACTGATACTAGGTAAATGAGGATTTTGAAATGGATAAGGGTGAAGCGTAAATGCGCGAGTAAGATGAGAGATATTTGGATGATTGAAGTGTAAACGGGGGTTTATCCCTGCCGGGGTTGGCGGGATGTGAACCGAAGCGAATCATCGGATGGCGGAGAGTACGCCTCCCGGGAGGTCCGCTATTCCTCCTCTCAAACTTCCGATACCATTAAAAACCTTGATATTCAAAGCCATTTTCTCCAGCTTCTCCTAATCTTCAGGCATCGGTTTCTCTTTAATTTTCCTTTAAAAAGTGGAGCACGATAACCACCATACTCCGTCTCGGACCCTATATTCCCACCTCTGAAAAGTTTGATAAATCAGTACTTTACAGAGGCACCCCCGAGATTCCCAGTGTCCGATGATGTTGGCCGTGGCCTATACACCACTGAACACCATCCGCTCAACAACATAAGAACCCTGAGCGTTCCCCGTCGCCCCCAAAATTACGGCAACGGAGCAAAATAATGTAAGTGTGTAGAACTACTTGGCTAATTTACAATCTGGGATACCCCATTGTCAAGTGTTTGGAAATAATTTTTTGAGGTACATTTGTAAGTGTATGTATAATTGAATATTAAATAATTCAATGAGTCCTTTTACACAAGTTTACATAAATCAATGAATGGGTTTATGTATGGTTATGCATAGTCGTGATTGCGATGAGGATAACGAATAGTTAAACCCCTAAACTTTACCGAAAAAAATTTTCAGTTATAAAATTTGGGATTAACTTCGTAAAAGCTTTGCACCTTTACCGCTTGAAAACGATTATGAAACTCCGTCTTACTCCTTTAGTTCTGTTTTTATTTTTGGGCCTTGGCTTAGGGTCTTGTAAAGGAAAAAAGCCAATCCCTGCTAATTCTGTACGTTTTCCTGTTACCACAGATGCTATGCAAAACACACGTCCTTCAGATGTGAATGTAGATGTAAATGTGGAAGATGCGACAGAAGAAGAACAGGAGAATCCTGAAAGAAAAGAGAAAAAGTCAGACAGAAGAAAACCCAGATAAAGCGATTACTCTCCGTAATACGTCACAAAGTTTCTCTCCGTCTCATATAGTTTAACCTCGTGCAGTTGGCATTGAGGAAATGATTTTAGTCGGTCCCATAATTGTTCCCAAATGGCAATAGCCAGATTTTCCGTACTGGCTAATTTTCCGGCCATAAATGGAACGTCAAGGTTGATGTTTTTATGATCTAAAGGTTCAACCACCGTTTCTTCAATGAGTTGGCTTAGTACTTTAAGATCGATTACATAACCTGTGTCCGGATCTGGTGTTCCTTTTACCGTTACAAAAAGTTCATAATTATGGCCATGCCAGTTCGTGTTCGCACATTTTCCGAAGACTTCTTTATTTTTTTCCTCAGACCAGGCAGGGTGTGCCATTTTATGGGCAGCATTGAAATGAGATTTTCTGGTAACGTACAGCAGGGCCATGATCTTATTTTGAAATGAAAAACAGACAGTCCGTGAAAATGTTTTTAAAGCCGTATTTTTGATGCAAATCAAGGAATCATGGATATTTCACCCGCCATCCTGGAGCGTTTGGCATTATTGGAACAAAAGTTCGACGCCATGGGACAGGACATGGTGAGTTATTTAGATGGATTACTTTATGCGGAATATCTGACATATTGGGATTATATTCAATTAGATACACTCACAAGTCTCCAAAATCCACGTACGCCTTTTCCCGATGAATCTGTGTTTATCATGTATCATCAGGTCACCGAGTTATATTTTAAAATGGCTTTACATGAACTAAAGCAAATCGTTGAAAGGCCTGGGGATGCCAATTTTTTATTGGAAAGGATGCGTCGGGTGACCCGTTATTTTAAAATTTTAACGGAGTCCTTCTCTGTTATGGTAGACGGAATGGATTTGGAGCAATTTCTTAAATTCAGGATGTCTTTGTTGCCGGCTTCTGGTTTTCAAAGTGCGCAATATCGGGAAATTGAGATTTATGCAACCGAATTAGAACAATTGGTCCATGCAGATGCCAGAGAGAAAATCTCGGGAAAAGAATCGCCGCATGAACTATTTCAGCAGATTTACTGGACATCTGGGGCCACGGAGTTAGCATCGGGTAAAAAGACCCTCACCTTGAGGCAGTTTGAGGCCAAATATGGAGAACCACTTTTTCAACGGGCCATGAGCTTACGTGGAAAAACCATTTCTTCCATCTTTAAAGCACTTTCCGCTGAAGAGCAAGCCCATTCCGAACTTCGGGAGGTATTACGCATGTTCGATTATCAGGTGAATGTAGATTGGCCCATGGCTCACATGAAATCAGCCGCCCGATATCTGAAAAAAGATCCCGTAGATATTCAGGCCACCGGAGGAACCAATTGGCAGAAATACTTGCCTCCACGCTTCCAGCTCAGAATTTTTTTTCCACAACTTTGGTCTCCGGAAGAATTGGAGCAATGGGGCCGTCAATCTAAATATGCTGCACCACAATGACGAAAAGTATAGTATGGGTTGGCTGTTTCTTTTTACTTGCTTGTTCTGCGCCAACCACGCCACCAAATCTGGTTACGCCTGCAAACCATGAAGTGACCAAGTTAGATTCTGTTGAAAACACCCGATTTGGAATCCCTGTGGACACGTTGAGTGAACGTTCTGGCACCATCATTTCAGGCCAAACCATGGCTGAAGTTTTGTATAAAGAAGGCTTTGATGATCCACTGATTGCACAGTGGCTGGCGCCTGCTCAGTATGATTTCGACGTATCCAGCATTCGTGCAGGACAACCCTATACTGTATTTTGTACCCGTGGGGCAAAAGGAAAGCCTGTTTGTTTGGTGTATGAAGAATCCAAAACCCGTTATGTGGTTTTTGATGGACGAAATGGAACACCAGAAGTGTATCGACATGAAAAACCGGTCTCCTTGGATACCCTTACAGCTGCTGGAATTATTGAAAGTTCATTGTACCAAACAGTGGTCAGTTTAGGCTACGATCAGGCATTGTGCATGGAAATGGCCGAGGTACTTCGTTGGAGTGTAGACTTTTTTGCTTTACAACCTGGTGACAAATTCCGGACGTTATACACTGCCAAGGTCTTGGAAGGAACACCCCTTGGCGTAGAGGATATTCTGGCTTTGGAATTCACACATAACGGCAAAACCATTTTCGCGTATCGGTATGCCAGGGCTGATAAAATCGGATATTATGATGCCGATGGAAAAAGTTTGAAATCCAGGTTTTTACAAGCACCCCTGGAATTTTCACGTATTTCGTCACGATTTACCATGAATCGTTTTCATCCCATTTTAAAAAGAAACAAACCACATTTGGGTACCGATTATGCTGCACCACATGGTACCCCCATTGTTTCTGTAGCAGATGGGGTGGTAGAAGAAGCTGCGTTTCGTGGCGGTAACGGAAATTTTGTGAAAGTTCGGCACGACAATGTATACACCACCCAGTATTTACATATGAGTAAGTTTGGCCCGGGAATACGCAGAGGTGTTCGAGTTCAGCAAGGTCAAGTTATTGGTTATGTGGGAAGTACTGGATTGGCTACAGGCCCGCATTTATGTTACCGGTTTTGGAAAAATGGAAAGCAAGTGGATCCGTTCAGAGAAACACCGCAATCTACAGAACCCCTTGATGCCGCAGAAATGCCTGGATTTATTGCTCAAAAAGAAGCCTTGGCTCCTGCATTGCAAACCATTCGCTATCATGAAGCCACACTTTTTGCCAGTGTGAAAACGTTGCGGGAGATGGCAAAATATTAATTTTACTCCTTGAATTTTCAAGAATTCTGAACTTAAAATACCAACATTATGCGCGCATTGGTTTTTCCCGGACAAGGCTCACAGTTTCCCGGAATGGGAATGGAACTGTATGAAGCCGGTGGTTTGGCCCGTGAATGGTTCGATGAAGCCAATCGGATTTTGGGTTTTTCTATCACAGAAACCATGTTTTCCGGAACCGAAGAAGCATTGAGGGCCACTAATGTAGCACAACCTGCCATCTTTCTGCATGCCGTTATTGCAGCCCAAATCGCCGGTGAGAATGAGGTAGCCGCTGTAGCAGGACATTCACTCGGTGAATTTTCTGCCTTGGTGGCGAACCAATGTCTTCGTTTTGATGATGCACTACGACTTGTGCAAACACGTGCCAATGCCATGCAAAAAGCCTGTGAAGCCATTCCTGGCACCATGGCGGCCGTTTTGGGACTGGATGATGCCATAGTAGAGGAAGTCTGTGCAGGAATTACGGAACATGTGGTGGTGGCAGCCAATTATAATTGTCCGGGGCAACTGGTGATTTCCGGTTCAGAAGAAGGCATCGAGGAAGCCTGTATCCGCCTGAAAGAAGCAGGTGCCAAAAGGGCTTTGAGACTTAATGTGGCTGGCGCTTTTCATTCTCCCCTGATGGAACCTGCCCGTATTGAACTGAAAGCGGCTATTGAACGGACCGACTTCAAAACACCAAAAGTTCCCGTTTATCAGAACTTTACAGCAAAACCACATATCCATCCCGATGAAATTCGGGAAAATCTTGTGAATCAGTTAACCGGTGCCGTTCGCTGGACCCAAACTGTACAACAAATGAAATCCGATGGTTTTATCGAGTTTGTGGAAATGGGTCCCGGACAAGTCCTCACAGGACTCATTCGTAAAATAACGGTTTAAATGAAACCTTCGCCTTGGTGGTTAGTTTGGGGATTTACGGCCAGTTTGGTCGTGGCTCAGACTCCGAGGCGGGGACAGCAGTTTTCACAATCCGCCGTAGTTTCTGCGAGAGATGAAGCCTCACGCGCTGGTGCATGGTGCATGGCCAAAGGAGGAAATGCTGCTGATGCCGCTGTAGTCACGCATTTTATGCTTTCTGTATGTTATCCGCAAGCCGGTAACCTTGGCGGCGGTGGCTTTGCATTAATTCATGTACCCGGGCAACCCGTTCGTGCCTTAGATTTCAGAGAAATGGCCCCTAAAGCCGCGCACGCTCGCATGTTTTTAGATGAAAATGGTCAGCCTCTTCCGGAACGATCTACCCGTCATAGTTGGGCTGTTGGTATTCCCGGTTCAGTTCATGGACTATTTACTTTGCACCAAACCTGGGGAACGCTTCCATGGGCTGTTTTAGTGGAACCGGCCATCCGGTGCGCCACGGATGGATTTATTCTTACTGAAAAAGATGCCAGGGAGTTCAATGCCGCTCGTCCGGATTTGATGAAAGGAAATCCGGATTTCCCTCGTTTTTGGAAAGAAGCGCCTTGGAAGGCCGGAGACACTTTGCGACAGCCTGAGTTGGCTCAAACCCTGAAAATTTTACAACAAGGCGGCGCAGATGCGTGGTATCGTGGACCTTTGGCAACCATGATTGTACGTGATTTACAAAAGCGTGGCGGATGGCATACAGAAGCTGATTTTGCGGACTATCGAACTATTTTCAGGAAACCAGTAGAAGCAAACATTCAAGAGTATCGTGTGGTCAGCATGCCGCCACCTTCTTCGGGAGGTTATATTTTGCTGCACATGCTAAAATTACTGGCATTACAAGCAGGAAAACCTCCCCAATGGCTTTCTCCTGGGTATATCCGCTGGCTTGTGGAAGCAGAGCGTCTGGCCTATGCAGATCGAAGCATGCATTTGGGCGATCCCGATTTCTGGTCCCAAAGTCCAGCTTTTTTATTGGATGAATCTTATTTGAAAAGAAGGCTTGCTTTGTGGCCGCCGCCCGGAAAAGCTGGTCAGTCCTCCAAAGTAGCACCGGGCATTCCCACAAAGGAAGAATCGGAGCAAACTACTCATTTTTCTGTGGTAGATCCAACTGGAATGAGCATCACGCTGACCACCACGATCAATTCGCCTTTTGGTGCACGAATTGCACATCCGGAAGCCGGGTTTTTGTACAACAATGAAATGGATGACTTTAGCATTGCACCTGGCATTCCAAATCAGTTCGGATTACTCGGCGCAGAAGCCAATGAAGTGGCGCCAGGAAAGCGAATGTTAAGCGCCATGACGCCCACTTTTGTTTTTCGTGGAAAAGAGCTTGCTTTGGTCACCGGTACGCCAGGAGGAGCCACCATTATCACATCCATTTTCCAACATGTGGTATCGTACATCTGGTATAAAAAATCAGTGTTAATATGGCAACGGACACCACGATTTCACCATCAATGGCAACCCGATGTGGTGTATTTGGAAGAAAAAGGTTGGTCAGAGTCGGTGGTAAAAGCCTTGCGAAAAATGGGTTACGTAATTAAAAAAAGACCTCCCATTGGACGCGTAAATGCGATTGAACGAAAGGCTGATGGAAGTTTGGAGGCGGGTGCAGATCCGAGGGGAGATGATACCGCATGGGGGTTTTAAAAGATGGGAAAATAGTGGGCTTAAATCCTTGCTGAATAACTTTCAAATAAATTTGCTTTTAGACTAAGGCAACTGTTTTTCTAGGAAAGGATGAGGATAAAGGTTGTTAATCCACCGAGAGTAAGAACGAGAAGGCTGATGTGTTCAAAAGTCTGACATTCACCATTACATGAAAAACAGGTACCAGTTGGGTGACTTCTTTTCAGCATAATGCAGCAAATGTCCAGCCCTAGTCGATAATCAATGAAAGAAGGAATGGAGCATACGGATGTAAGATTCCAGTAGAAATGGTGATGTGTATTGAAGCAGAAGTCTGCTGAATTAGGCCCAAAAGCGTTGGTTACATTATCCAACATGTTTTATGATGGCCTCCAAATATAAATGAATTAAGTACTGAAAATCATATTGTTAACTGATTATAAAGTAGAGTATATAGGTTCTAAGACGAGATGCAAAACAAATAATTTATGCATTTGATTTCCTTTATTTTAAAAAGTATAATAGATTTATGCAAAACTATGGTTAAACAGATAAATTAGTCGGTTAAAGTCTGAAAGAAAAACACGGCTGCTAATTGGAATCTGTCGTTAATCATGGTTGAGGATATTCATGAAATCGGGGTATACAGGGCTACCCACCCAACTACATTTCTGATAGGAAAATATTCCTTTTATTGTGGAGTCCAGCCACCACTCAAACGGGGCGTAATCCGAAAAGCCATACGAGTAGGAAATTCCAATTTACAATTATGAAAAAGCTAATCACCTACTGCAGTGCACTTGTGCTCACCATTTCTTTACTTCAAAGCTGTACTACCATCAGCAAGTCAATGAGAGAGCCTAACGTGCGTGTTGATTTAACAAAAGGCGATTTTACACTGTCTGAACAAGTAGAAGCAAGCGCCAAAAGAACTACCGTTTTTGGTATCGATTGGAACCGTTTGTTCATGAAAACAACCGGTAGTGTTGATGGCGCCGGTTCTATCAGCCTTGCCAGCCTTCCCGTTGTTGGAAGCTTTTTAAGCGATCCTACTTCAAACTATGCTTTGTATGAGTTGTTGAACAACAACCCAGGATATGATGTCATTTTCTATCCTCAGTACGAAGTGAAAGTAGTAAGACCTTTCCTCGGAATTGGTATTATTCTAAAGAAAACGACTGTTCAAACCAAGGCTAGACTTGGAAAACTTAAATAATCCACTTTGAAGGAAGTTGCTCACTTGATTTGAGACATAGCCAAAGCTTTGAATTACAATTCAATGAGAGTGAATAATAATCCTACTTGAGTTCAGCTCAGTAAGATGAATCCGACAATAAAAGAAAAGGGAGTCTTTCATAGGACTCCCTTTTTTAATGTGAAGTAAACCTGTTGAAACAGCTGCTGAATAGCGTTATCAAACCCGTCTTTTCTTTTATCGCAAAGTGCGCCAAGGTCTCGCTAAGTGCGCAAAGATGAACCGACTTCCTCCCCTTTCTCTGCTTTAAAAATACTGACCTCTAGGTATCTTCTATGTATTATTTTCCCCTGAAATCTTTTTCAAGCGCTCAACCTCTTTTTCAAGTAATGCAATATACTTATCCTTATAAGTGTCGGTGGTATTGTGTTGTTCTGTCACCGACACCCCATTGATTACTTGGTTATGCGAAAGATTAAAGACTTGGGTAGCGTCGAAATTAAGGATTTGCGGGACGGAGACTTGAAGAATTTCCGCGATTTTAAAGAGTTTACTTACAGAGATATCCACTTCTCCCCGTTCTAATTTTGCGTATCCGGACAGGCTAAGTTGCAAGGCATCGGCAACTTGTTCGCGGGTCATTTTTTTCAGTTCGCGATAGTGCTTGATGTTTTCAGCGACGTTCTGCATGGGATGAGAGGATAAGTGGTAGCAAAGTAGGGATTTCTTGGGAGATTGGGGAAGAGGCAAAGTGGATTTTTTTAATTCTTTTTTGATTTCCCGCCACACCAATGACACTTTAAAGGATAATTTACAATGTTTTATATCAAATCGTCCTATTAATGGCTAAAATAGCTCTTAGGCTCTTTTGTAAATTTTATATAGGTGTATAAGTTTGTCAAAACCTGTCCAAAATATTTTTTTGACATGAAAATATGGACAAAATGAAAATAGTGGCGACTACGCAAAAACATTATGAGAATAATAGTAAAAAATACACTGACAATTATTTTAGCTGCCCATTTAACAGGGAGTATTTCTGCACAAAATGAATTAATCAAATTTCAAGTTGGCAATCTATATGGTTACAGAAATTCAAAAACACAAAAAGTCATTTTTGAACCAAAATTCTCTTATGCCGAGGAGTTTAAAGACGGATTGGCTGTTGTTCAGGAAGATAACGGTATAAATTCTAGCAATTTATCTGGTAGATTTAGGATAATAAAAGAAAATGGAACTTTTCTTAACGAAGACGTATATGGCTCTGCAAATAATCTCGGGAAAGGACTTGTTGTTATTAGTAAAGCAGGTAATACGGATACTGACAAGAAACAAGGAATGGTCACTTTTGGCACCTCAATGGTAGGAATAATCAATAATGAAGGTCAAGTAATTTTGCCTTGTGAATATAACTCTATTGGTAATATATCTGACAGCCTAATTGTAGTTTCTCAAGGCACTATGAAAATTAGCTACGGAGTAATTGATCTTAAAGGTAACTTTATTCTACCATTGCAGAATATTTTTAAAATCGATGATTTTCAGTGCGGTGTTGCTATTATAAGAAAACAAAATCAAGTCGGCTTACTCGGTAAAAATGGCCAAATATTAATTGACCCAGCAGGCTCCAACTTCTACTCGATATCTAAGTTTAATAAATTTTGTATTGCCGAAATAACTACCATGAATAGTCGCTATGGATTAATAAATTCAGACGGCAAAATAATAGTTGAACCAACAAACACTCGCTCGTCTGGACTAAGTGATAAAGGTGTAACTTATAAAGAAGCAGAGTATAATGGTAATGGCACCAAGAAAAAATGAATTCATGATGCTATTAATATAATTGTTTAACTAAAATATTATTATTATGAAAACATTTTTGATAAATAAAACAATAATTATCACATCCATTCTCTTGCTATCAAATGGTTTATTATTTGCTCAGGGTGGAAAAACTGATAGTAAGGGATTACGTCAAGGAAAGTGGGAAATCGTTTATAATATCAATGATAAAATAGCGTCTATCGCCAATTCTGACATTCCTGATTGGTTAAATTCTATAAAACCATCAGATGATAACGGTAGTTCATTAATCAATTTAGCAAATTCAGGAGCATACGGCTCATATGGCACTAAATTCATAATCGAGAAATGCAATTATAAGGACGGGGTAAAGCAAGGGAAATTTTCACTAATCTACTATATTTGTTAATTCCGGCGATATTGACCCCCTATTCCGGGGAAATTGACCCCCTCAGGT
>CAZOEO010000006.1:0-140910 GCA_964578885.1 uncultured Candidatus Competibacteraceae bacterium
CCATAGGGAGGGGCGGGCAACGGTTTCCTTCAACGCATCTTTCATGCTTGGCTCTACGAACCGCACGAAAGCTTAGCTGTTGTGTGCTGGCGTTCTATTCTTCAATTTGGTTCATTATCCAATTTGTCCAACCTACAATTGTTGAGGCTCGTCTAAAATATGTTGATGTCGAATTAATATTGTAAAGCTTTGATTTTCTCATAATTTCGACAATTACCTCTCTGCTTGGCATTTCGCCATTTTCAAGATAAGATTTTAGTGTCTGTTTAAATGCAGAATGTGAAACAATTAGTTTTACAAATTCTTTTTGTCGATCAAACAAGTTCAAGTTAAAAACTTGCTTTCCTAAATTTGTTAAGTAACAACCTATTTGTCCTGAAACCGAGTCTTTACCAATTTCTATTAAGCCGAGATATTTTCCTGCATTCGAGTAGTAGTCCGTTTGTCTTGCATCAAAATCGTAGTTTTCAGTAATTTCCTCTTTAGTTATAAAATCACGTTGATTCAATAACTCGCATAAATTTACAACTCTTTCAAAACTGTCAGCTTGAGGAAATGGAATTTCAGGCTCACCAACGTTCTTTGTCTTGTCAATGATTTCGGAAAGTGTTTCCAAATTGAAACTGCCTTCTTGAACAACATATTTTTTGTGTTTAACTAAGACTAAAGAATTGTAATGGTTTATGTTAGTAAATGCATACTCACGCAAGTGGAACACACCGTTTGAATAAGTTAGAAATATGGGACGAACTTGTTTTTGAATTTTATTGCTCCAAAGTTTGTATGGATAATAAATCTGTCTTACAAGAAAATCAGATGAAATATAATTTTTAGCCTCAATTAGGTTCAAAGAATTATCCCCTTCATAACCTCCATCAATCTCTACCTGAGAATTTCCAACATTAACTGTGAATGTACCTTTACCTGAATTAATGTCAAATGAAAAAGTAGATGAACTCATCCTTCCACTAACAGTAGGTAGTAGATTATCTTCTTCCGTGAAGTCGTGCAAAATTTTAGCAACAAAAGCACAGTTTATTGCGGTTGATTCACTTGTTATGTCTCTGTAATCTAAACTTTCTAGGAATGTAGGAAATTCAATTGGAGTAACTTCAATCTCGTCATTGTTAAAATCACAAAATGTTTCAAATGTTCCAATAACATAGCCGCCTCTTGAAGTGGGTAGAATTGATAGATTGTTTTCATAGAACAGTCTAGGTAATTGCGATTTATGGTCGAATTTTGTCATTAATCTTGCTTCACGGAATTTGTTAATTTCCGTAGCTGTAATTTCAAAATGACCATCTTTCAAAATTCTTTGAATGATTTTGTGTTTGTCAAAAATTGACTGCCAAGCTATATCGTTTTTTGAGTTACTCATAGTTTCTTATCAACACTTCGTCTATTTCACCTCTGTCTGAACCATTAGAATTAATGGCACGAATAGCTTTTACAGTTGTAATTTTGTATTTTTCATATTGGTCTTTAATAAATGGAGAAGATGAATTTGACAATAAGAATTTCGCTCCTTTTTCGTTTAGAATATCACATACTTCTCTTAATCTAATTTGGTCAAACATATCCCATCCTCCTTGAACATAGCCTGTGAAATTTGAACTTTCAGAAATAGGATGATACGGAGGGTCTAGATAGATAAATGAATTTTCGTCTGCTGTTTCTAAAACATCAGAATAGTCTCCGCTATTAATTGATATATTGTTTTTGTTCAAAAACTTGTTTACAGCCTTTAAAGTAGGTTCGTTTACAATATTCGGATTTTTGTAGCGTCCAAATGGAGCGTTAAATTCTCCCGCATTATTAACTCTATATAGTCCATTAAAACAAGTCTTGTTGAGATAAATTATTCTTGATGCTCTTTGGACTTTAGATAAACGTAAAAATTCGTCTGTTCTGTCTAAACCTCTGATTTGATAAAAATATTCTGACGTATTCTTGTGATTTTTTAAATCTACTATCAAATCGTCAAGGTTATCTTTTACAACATTATACACGTTGATTAATTCTTTATTAAAGTCATTTATTACTGCGTTTTCAGGTTGTAAATGAAACAATACAGCACCTCCGCCAATAAAAGGTTCAAAATATCTTAGTTCTCGAATATTTTTTGGCAAATGCTCAATAATTTTCGGTAAAAGTTGTCTTTTACCTCCAACCCATTTTAAAAACGGAGCAATTAATTTATTTTTATTGTTTCTTGCCATTTCTCAATCTAAGTAAAACTGTCTTTTAGTGTGCGAAGTTAGTAAAATACAAATGTTTTATCAACTTACCTTTATTGTTTTTATCGTTTGCGGTGTCTTCGTTACGCTTGCACACAACATCCCTATAAACGCAATTGCGTTTATATTCCATATATCGCAGTCTTCTTCAATAGAAATGGATTAGATGGTTGGTCAAAAAGTACAACCAATTTTACAAAACATTTTCTTCAAAACCAAAAGCTTTTACAGCCATAGAAAGGCCACAAATTCTTTGCAATGTCAGATAATGTACAGATTTAAATACATTTGAATTTGCCTCAGTTGAGTGCCTTCCATTTTCTTTCGATGTAATTAAAATCCCCACTTCCCTCCCCAAACCCATTGGCAAAACCACTCATCCACCATTCAAGCCCTCCTCACGCCCTTGCCATCATCAATTCCTGAAACAATCCAAGTAGTTTAAAATAGGAGCATGGTCTATAATGAGTTTTCCAAAAGAATCCCATTGGCGATGGTTTGGAATGCGCTCAACGGCTTTCACGGGCAAATGATAGTAGCCTTTAATCCCCTTCATGACCACATAAACGGGGATGTTACACAAACAACATGCCGCTTCAAGTGTAGGATCAATGTTAAGCATTTATTTCCAGATGATTACAAAATCAAATTTCATAAACCTATGAATAATCAACTTCTACTCATTATTTACCATACCTCTTGCTTACAGATGAGGCTAAAATTCTGTC
The DNA here is from genome assembly GCA_964578885.1 of uncultured Candidatus Competibacteraceae bacterium. Lineage (GTDB taxonomy): Bacteria > Bacteroidota > Bacteroidia > CAIKAF01 > CAIKAF01 > CAZRHR01. The sequence continues at coordinate 2,969 of CAZOEO010000006.1, forward strand.
TAACGGCTTGAAATCCGCGGCGAGGTCATTATCTTTCTTTTTCTGTAAATATTCCAAGAGGTCTTCCACCAGATAGTATCTACGCTTGCCTTCCTTAAAAGACTTCAGGGTTTTGTTTCGATAAACTGAACTTTTGCTTATGCCAAAAAGCCTTACTATATCCTCTACTGTAAGTATTGATTTGCCCTCACAGTTTAGGGTAGAAAATGTATGAACATCGGATCGGTTTGAATTTATCCTTCCAAGTTCTGATTTTAAATCAGCAAGCTGAGCTTTTATTTCAAGGAATTGCTCCTTAGAAAAGACCAAAAATTCCATAAAGTGTATTTTTAAAAGGTTCAAAATTGATTAAGACAAATCTCATAACAATCTTTCCTTTAGTCAATACGCAATAATCAACCGCGTAGAAGAAGCATAATATGGAAGAAAAGAAAAGCTTAACATTAAAAGCAAATCGCTAAGATTTCCGAGAAAATAATAAAAAATTTCTTAACTAGAAACTCAATACAAATGATTAGCCAAATTCAAAATACACAAAATCAATTATTTAAAAGGACACACTACGCAATAGATTTTTATACTATCGCGTAGGTTTCACTTTCAAAATAGCAATAGCCTTATCAAGTAATTCTTTAACCTCTGGCGCCAAAGTGTGGCAGTTTTTTAGTTGTTCGCGCTCAAACACCTTTCCGTCACCCCCTTCAAATACTTTTACAACAATATTCCAATGTTGCTTACCCTTGCCGCTGATTAATTTTTCCTTAACCAAAGTTCGTATTAAATAGGCCAAGGCATTATTATTTCCCATCCATTTAACCTTTTGCTTACATTTATCAAGTTCAACACCACTAAAAATTGGTTTAAATACTTTTATACTTGTGCCCTTTTTCACAAAATTCTTGGAAATAAGAAACTCAAGGAATTCTTTTATAGCATCTCCACGGCCATCGAAATGTGCGTACTTAAACGTACTCATGGTTGATTTTTTGCCTTTTCTTTGTTGATGTATCAGATTGGCAGGAACATTATTACCTTGATTAAATCCAAATAGAACCTCATGCTTTCTGGCCTCAAGAAATGCAATAGCATTAGATAATATTTGAAAGAGATGAAAATTAAAATAACAATAACGGGGATATAAATATTTATCAGTCCAACGGCCACTCTGCTTTAAATCTCTTTCAGAGTTTGAAAGCGCAATTGACAGGGCATTTTGGGGAAATCTCATTTGTATAATATCCTTTTCGGTAATCTCAAAATCTGAATATAATTTTTCCAATTTCCCTTCAGAATCCATTTTATAGTATCTGAGTTCATCTCTTAGACTGTCTATCAAAGAATTAAGATAGGTAACACGAGCGAACTCATCAGATAAGGTATACAGATTTCTCACCGTCTCCTTCTCAACATCCCCCCAATATTCAATCCAATTAGGTGGACACATTGTGGGAGAGTTTATCACCATCATATTGTTCTCGGCAATCGATTTTAAAAAGAATTTAAATGCCTTCTCTTTAATCATTTTCTTTGATTTAATATGTAACTTCTTTGGATTCTAATGCTAGTTATCTAACCCTTCAACTAAAACGTCTGTAGTTACTTGAATTTGGTCATTTTCAAAACTATCAAGGTAATTTCGGGTAATAGCCACTGAGCCATGACCAAGAAGTTCGGAAATCAACTCTTCACTTTGCCCGGAACGTTTAAGAATAGTGGCAAAGCTATGCCGCCCAGCATAGGTTGTTACCATTTTGGTTATTCCTGCTTCTTTGGCAAGGGACTTCATGTATTTATTAATCAGCTTGGTAAGCTGTTGGTACTTTTTTCGTTCCATCACACTATCCATTTCCGGAGTTAGATGAGGAAAAATATAGTTATTGGGACTTCTATCAGGATTTCCCCATTTTTCAATGATGTCCCATGTTTGGGGCTTCAATGCCACGGTAATTTGGCGATCATCTCGCTTGCTCCTTTGAGTTTTAGCCCGCGTGTATTTGAGGAAACTTCCATCAATGTTTTGCCATTTTAAACGACAAAAGTCTTTTACATTCATTCCATTGCATAAGAAAAGAAAAAACCAATAATGCTTTGCCCTTTCCATATTACTGCCAGGTGGAACTGGGTGCTTAAAGAGTATCTTTACTTCTTCATGCGTAAGGGCCTTTTTAATGTTTCGTCCTGTAGGGATCGAGTATTTATTTCGGCCAACTCCAAATATATTATTGCCATTAGAAGTATGGTTTTGGTTGTATATTGCTCTCAAGTTCCTTAAATAGAATCCAACTGTTGTAAGGCTCCTGCCGTTACCGAGCATCCAATCCTCATAACTTTTGAGAAAATCAACGGTTATATCATCAAATGTCAGGTCCTTACGGAAATCGGAAAGACTTTTCATTGCACACTCGTAACTTGAAGCAGTCCCTAGTCGTGACTCTCTCTTTAACTGCTTTATGTAGTCCTCAAAAGCCTGAAAAACGGAAATCCCAACATCGCCACCTTCTTGATCTTCGGTAAAAGCGCATTCGAATGCACTAAAGGTAAAATGATTGATGCGTTCAATGGCAGCATTGGCCCGACCTAGAATATCAACCAATTTGGAGGCTATAACTTTTTCTTCATTGGATCTTCGCTTCCCGGAAATCACGCGGGAAAAATCCGCTTCAGATAAGTAGATCCCCGTAGGATAGTATTTACGAACCCTATTATGGGTTACACATACCTTCACCGCACAGGTATTATCCTTACGTGGTCGGATGTAGTCCAAGTAAATTTTAGCTTCGGCCCTTTTCAATTTTGTAACACATTTGTAACACAAAAGTAGAAGTTATCATCATATATCAGCACACATCAGCAGTTATAATTTGTGAAAAACATTGTAAATAAGAGCATTATATGATGGGAAAAGCGAACAGAAATACTTAAAGAACCAAAAATTTCTGACTACGGATCAGAAGGTTAGGAGTTCGAATCTCTTCGGGGTCACTTCAAAATAAAAAGGGTTACATCCATATGTAGCCCTTTTTTTATTTTAAAAATCTGACATTTTTGCCTCATTCATCGGGCACTACCCACAAACATTTCGCCCAAAAGAAGATGAAATTGGTTTCGTTTAACACGATTTTTTCCAGGCCAATACCCATCTTCTTCTAAGAGGAAATCTGCGTCGCCAATTATATTTATGGCCTTTTAACCTAATTGGAGATTCGGCATCGATTCGCTCCCAAACCCCCATTTCCCTGGCTAGTTTCCCTGGAAAAGCACGCCAAACGAAAAGCGCCTTCCATCTCCGGCACGACCCGTCACGCGATACCAACCCACCGGCAATCCGTCGAATTGCAATTTCCAGGCAGTTCCATCCCAGGCATAATGAGGATGTACCAATCGCCCAGTCAAATCAAAGGTTTGCCAATCGATTTGCGCTTCTGTTTGAATCAATATGGCAGAAGTGGTTGGATTTGGATAAGGTAAAAGAATATCGCTGTCCTGTTCGTCCTGACCCACCACCACAGCGTTCGCCCCTTCCCCACCCGGACCTACTTTCGAAAGGAACAAAGCCCGCACGCCGGGACCGTAAAAATCGGTTTCACCCGTGAGGACAAAGCCACCGGATGGCCAAGGCACAAAATCTGCCGCTTTATATTGTGAACCTACAAACAAGATTTGTCCACTTTGCCAGAACAGAAAACTGGTTTGGCTAAATTCCACATTCCATGACTGTGATTCATCTGAATTACTCGATTGGCACATCACAGAATAGACTCCGTCCACTCCTTGATACACATGGCGGCACTTCTTTCTGGAAAACAACAACCCGCCACCTTGTGCAGCATCTACCCGGAGAATAGAATCTCCTGAGGTAGTAATGCGTTGTAAAAACATAAAACCCTGGGTTTGCCCGGGCAGACTAAAGTCTCCTCCCAAAGTGTAAGTAATGGCATTGGCGGAATTTCTGTAAATAGACACATTTCCCAGGCGATCTTCTCCGGGCGTTCCATAGCTTCGGCTCCACAGGATATGTAATGCTGAATCCAATTTTACGGCCCAAATGTCTTGTCCACCAGCCGGACCGGGAGAAACTTCTCCTCCCAAAAGCCAGCCGCCTTCCGGCAAAGCCATGGCATGAATGGGATTGAGATTGGCGTTGGGTACTGACCAAATTTTTTGGATCAGCAAAGTGCCGTCGGGCGAAAACACGGTCCAAATGGCTTCTCCCAAACCGGTTAAAGTAGAGAATCCTTGTCCGGCCACATGAATAAAACCGAGACTATCCACGGAAATCCAGTGAGCCACATCCCAGTCTTCCCCACCAAAGCTGCGCGTCCACAACGTATCGCCCAACGCATTTAAGCGTGCCACATACTGGTCATACTGTTGCGGTCCGTCTACAAAACGGCTTCCACACACCACTACTCCACTGTCTGCGGGAAAAAGAGCCGCATCGTTGGCCCAGGTGATGCCCGGTCCTCCAAAAAATTTCCGCGCCACCATTTCTCCGAATGAATCCGTTTTGAGCCATTGAATGCGGGTTTCCTCCTGGGTAGAAGTGCCAATGGCCAGAATGTGCTGGTCGGGCGTCACGAGAACCGAAGTACCCCCATCCGTGTAACCATTTCCATAGCTACGATTCCATAAATTTTGTGCCGCCAGGGGCCAAAAGCCGCTAAACCAAACGCAGCACAAAAGAATCAGGGCGTATTGTTGCATCAGAAAAAATGTTTAGATAAACGGAAACCTGCTGAAATACCGCTGGAAAAAGAAGTGGGAATCAATCCATCTAAATGTCGGGTTTGAAGTGCGAAGGTCCAACCTTTTCCGGGTGAAAATCCAAGATCCAGGCCGGTGAAAAAGCTACCATAACCGCCATAACCGACCAAAAACTGACCCTCCAACCATTTTTTCGGCGCGTACAAGAGACTTACCCAACCGGCCGGCATGTGCTGGCGAAAAGGCCGCCAGGCCAAATGACCCCGTATCCCCCATTTTTCCGGCACCCACTGATAGCGATAACTGGCAAAAAATTGTACGGGTAAAAGAGTCGTGTAAGTCGCCTGTTCCTCCCGGACATATTGATTGCGAAGACTATCCGCATAATCTGAGAAATAAGTAGAAGACACTTCTGTAATGTTGGGAAAATAAAACCCGGACCATCTCCACGAAGTATCTACGCGGGCTTGTTGCGACAAGTCGTTCCATTGAATAAAACCGAGATCGTTTACCGCCAGATATACATCGTGTTTTTTCCATTGTTGTTGGTACCAAAAATGAGAAACGGCACCAATGCCATTCGGAAAAAAGTAGGCATTCCGATTGGGATCAGAGGAGCGGAAAAGGGCATTTTCTGCCTTGAAATCCACGAAACTACCAAGGCTATCGGTGGTCATATGCCATTGTGCGGCACGCGCATCCCGGTGCAGATTTCCTTGCACAAAACCGAGCCCAAAACCAAATTGCCGGGTAGATTGCTCGCCAATCCACGATTTAAAAAAGCTAAACTGAAATTGCTGATAAGATGTAAAATCTGCATAAAAAGGCCCAAGATGCAAAGTGGTTTCGGCATAAGGCGCATTACCATTTAACGCCAAACGGAGCGCATCATCCGAAAGGGACGCATCGGCCAAAAAACGATTTCCGAAAGAAACGGTATAGCCCCAACCGCCATGTCCAAACATAGAGTCGTTCAAACAAGTGTATCCAATGTCTGAATCCCAGTCTGCGCCAAGTCTATGTCCCTGTCCATTCAGACGTTCCAGAACCTGCGTTTTTAAAGAGGGATCAATAAAGCCACCTGTACCAAGGGTGTACATGAACTGCGAACTTAAAGCGGACGCACTCACGCTGGCCTGACTTTGCAGGTGAACGATGTTGGGGTAGCGGGCCAACTCCTTTTGAAACAACAAAGGCTGTTTTTGCGCTGAAAACCCCAAAAACAAAGGTAAAACGTAGGGAATTGGATTCATGGATTAGGATTCACGGTAAGTTGGGCAATCCATTGCAATGCACAAGTATTCTGAGCCAACACGGACACCATTTGTCCGGTCGGCATGGTGCGAAGTTTCGCTTTTACACGAATTTGGCGAACTTCAGAAAGCCTGGCACCCAGGGAAGGGGATACGGGATATGTGAGTATGGTACGGGTGGTTTGCTGACTGAAATTGCTTCCTGCAGTCAAAGGTGCTGCGGCAATTTCCTGTCCGGAAACCAATGAATCGACCACGGCTCCCTGTGCATCCAGCAACCAGGACGTTACTTCAAGTGAGAAAGGAAATCCATTGTCGGCCACTAATTTTAAATGACCACCTAATATGGAATTGGCCTGGGTAGTATTTTCGAAGTTAGCTTCCAGCGTATCGGTGAAAGTAAGAGAGCCCACAGAAAAGGCTAGCGGTGCTTTTACCTGTACTTTCAACTTGGGAGGAAAAGTGGGATAAAGAAAATCCCGATGTCCTGAAATGTTTCCTAATGGATTCACATCTAACACCATACGAGGTGTAATCTGATTCGGAAAAAACTGAAGAAAATCTAGAATATTAGAATTTTGGGGATTAAACTGCCATGTCTTTTGGGATGGCTGAGGCGCAGAAACGGTGATTCCGCCTTGCGCACGGCTCATGTTTACAGTGGTCCCAAACACAGGGTGTTGTAGCTCTATTTGCTGTCCGGTGCTGGATTTTTCTCCACGGATTCCGATGGGTCTCACGCGCAAATCCGCCCCCAGATTATTTTGTAGCGTCAAGTCAATCTCTGCCTGATCCCAAAGCAGCTGATTTACTTGCATTTTGTCCAAGGCTTCCAGTGCAATGGGCGTTTGCACTTGTATGGTTTGTTGTCCAAAATATCCTTGAGCGAAGCGCGGTTTCAAATCGAACATTTGGGTTTGAATGCGCAATAGAAACTGGCCCTGCGTGAGTGGAAGGGGCGTTTCGTCGGCAGGCAAAGTAACCTGCACTTGAATGGCCAGTTCATTCCATTTATTGAGGTTCAGGGTGCGTAAATCCATTTCCCAATCGGCCAAATTCAGGGTGCGTACGATGCGAATTGAATCGCCGCCGGGTGGAACGGCAGGAATTGTTTCTTTGATAATAAGGGGCAATCCATTTTTCCTTGCCATGGGAATTTGGTAAACGGCCTCAACTCTTCTTGGCAATGCGGCCACCAATTCCACACGCAGCGTTCCACTGGCCACCTGTGCATAAGTGAGTTCCGCGGGTTCGGCATCGAATTTCAAAACAATGTCGTTCAGAGGTAAAGTTGTTCCCGGCGCCACTTCAAAATTTCCCAAGGGCCAGACGGCCGATTCGGTGGAAAAATAATCCCCAAGATCGGCAAGGGTATCCACCCCAAAATCCAGGATTTCAGTTTGAAAATCAACCCACAACAATCCGTTAGGATCAGTAGACAATATTGTATCGCCCGTGAGTTGAGACAAATTTAACTCCGTACGAGCCACAGGCGCCAGCCATTCCGACTCCCAACCTGTGTCTAATGGATTACAACCGGTGACCAGGCCTGCCAGCAGTCCTACACCCACCAAAAAACGCATTTTCACTCCGTGAAGATACAGGATTTGGCTGAAAATTTGGCGTGGAAAAGCGGGAAAGCATTAGGACGGGTTTTCGTATTTCCCGGGCCATCGTGCGGCCAAAAACCGCCGCATCTCTTCTTCTCTTGGATTTTGCGCCGGCACATAAAACAATTTGTTTTTCAACGCATCCGGTAAATAATTCTGGGGTGTAAAATGACCTGGAAAGTCATGAGGATAAGCATATCCGGCTCCGTAGCCCAACTCTTTCATCAATGTAATGGGTGCATTTCTCAGATGCAATGGCACTTCCAGGTCACCGGTTTCTTGTACGGTTTTCAGGGCTTCGCCAATTGCTAAATAAGAAGCATTGGATTTTGCAGAACTTGCTAAAAAAATCACTACTTGCGATAAAATAATACGGGCTTCTGGCATGCCAATCGCTTTCACCGACTCCATGCCGGTTTGCGCCATCAGGAGGGCATTGGGATTGGCATTTCCAATGTCTTCACTGGCCAGAATAACCAATCTTCTGGCAATAAATACTGGATCTTCGCCCGCGTTTAACATCCTTGCGAGCCAATAAACGCCAGCCTGAGGATCACTTCCGCGAATCGATTTAATAAATGCGGAGATGACATCATAATGTTGTTCTCCGGTCTTGTCATATCGTCCGATATGATGCAAAGCCACCTGACGCACCAGGGTATTGGTAATTTGAGGTGGTTGTTGGCGAACGGCAGCCATGGCCGCCATTTCCAAAATATTTAAAAGACGCCGCGCATCGCCTCCGGACAACACCATCAGCGCTTCCGTTTCTTCCACGGTAACACCAAGACCTTTTAGCCATTCATCCTTTTCCAAAGCATGAGAAATAACTCTTAGCAAGGCTTCGGATTCCAGCGGCTTCAGGACCATGAGTTGGCAGCGGCTCAACAAAGCCGCATTCACCTCGAAACCCGGATTTTCGGTAGTGGCGCCAATCAAACAAAAAGTACCCTTTTCCACGGCCGCCAGCAGTGCATCTTGTTGTCCTTTATTGAAACGATGGATCTCATCGATAAACACCACCGGCTTTTTTCCCTGACGCCAGAGACTACCTTTTTCGGCCCATTCAATAGCTTCCCGAACTTCTTTTACACCCGCAGAAATGGCATTTAATGCGCGAAATTCCCGTTGGGTTAAAGCCGCGAGCATTCGTCCCAAGGTGGTTTTACCCACACCGGGCGGGCCCCATAAAATCATGGATGGAAGCAATCCCTGATCCACCATTTGAGAAAATGGACCATCGGGACCGGTCAGGTGTTCTTGTCCGACCAAATCGGACAAAGTTTGAGGCCGCATGCGTTCGGCCAATGGAATTTCGGGTAAACCTTCTGACATGCCACAAAGGTAGCGGTTCAGGATATAATTCCAGAAAAATGCCTAAAGCCTTCGTACCTTATCGGTTTCCTTCTTTACTTTGCACTTATGTCCATTCGTGTTTCGCAAATTACCAAGCGCTACGGCGCCCAACTGGCTCTGGATTCTGTCAGTTTGGAAGTGGGAGAAGGCGTGATTGCCGGATTTTTAGGTCCAAACGGAGCGGGAAAATCCACCCTCATGAAAATCCTGACCGGCTACGTGCAGGCCACTTCCGGTTCGGCGGCCATTTGCGGTATTCCTGTGGCACCACACCAGTTGGAGATTCGGAAAAAAGTAGGCTATTTGCCAGAATCCAATCCATTGTATATGGACATGTATGTGCGAGAATATCTTGCTTTTTGCGCCGGTTTGCATCAAATTCCGCAAAGCCAGCAGAAAGAGGCCATCGAGTCCATGATTCAGCGCACCGGACTGGGCCGTGAAGCCCACAAAAAAATTGGCGCCTTGTCCAAAGGTTACAAACAAAGGGTTGGATTGGCCGCCGCCATGATTCACGATCCGGAAGTGTTGATTTTGGATGAGCCCACCTCCGGTCTGGACCCCAATCAATTGGTAGAAATCCGGAAACTCATTTTGGATCTGGGAAAATCCAAAACCCTGCTGATTTCCACCCACAACATGAAAGAAGTGGAAGCACTTTGTTCTCAGGTTATTATTTTGGACCGCGGTGTAGTGAAAGCCAACGAACCCATTCAAAATCTCAGGGGAACAGCACAGGCCAGCCAACGAATTTTGTTGGTGGAATTGGATAAACCCATGTCTAAAAAGAGTTTGCAAGACATTGCCGGAGTGCGCAAAGTAAAAGCCATTTCAGACCAACAATTCCTGCTGGAAGTTACAGGAGATCAAGATCATCGTCCGGCGGTGTTTCAATGGGCTGTGCAATCGGGATGTATGGTCTTAGCCATGCATTATCAGGAACAAGACATGGAAACCGTGTTTAGACAACGCACCCAAAATGGAGGATAAACCCCTTATCGACGTGGTTTGCGGCCTCATCAAAAAAGACAGCCGTACGTTTTGGGCCAGAAAAAAACCCGGACAAACCCACGAAGGATTATGGGAAATGCCTGGAGGAAAAATACAATCCGGCGAAACTTTATTTCGGGCTTTACAGCGGGAATTACAGGAAGAATTTGGCATGGAAATCGTTCTTTCCGATGAATCCCCCATTTCCATTGAACATGATGCGTACCGGCTTTGGCTTTTGCCCGTTTACTGGCAGCAAGGCCCCGATTTTCTGATTGACCACGACGCCTGTGGTTGGTTTACCTCAGAAGAATGGCCTCTTTTGCCTATGAATGCACACGAAAAAACTTTGGCTCAAGCGTATTTTGTGGACAAAAATTTGCGCTAAGGGCTCATTTTTTCAAAAGACTGATGGCCGGAATGTGACCTAATGAAAGAAATCATTCAGAAAGAAATCATTTTTTCCGCCACAAAGATTGCAATTTTGGGGAGTGACCCGATGCAAGGAGGCTGAGTCTCCCGAAGCCCAATGACCGGAGAAAAGTAACAAATCGACCGGCTACACCGCCAAGGATTTCGCCAAAAAATCTACCAATCAATCCGTTTCCAGAAACCCGGAAAACCCGAATAATACAAGCTCAACCCTCTTCAAAACCAATCTGTTTAAAAAAAAATAACATTGCTACATGGCCCACCACATGGCTGAGGAAAGATAAATACAGACATTTGTCACCTGCAACAGCAACCAGATTAAGGTTTTGCTGTTTATTCTAGCACATGAATAAAACGACCTTATTTTTTATCTGCCTTTTTATAGGTTTTAGCGCAGTTGCACAGGCGCCGGTGAAAGGTAAAGTGACTCTGAGCGGCTACATTCGCCACGATGCCACCGGAGAACCTTTGATTGGAGCTACTTTGTATTTCCCGAGCATTCAAAAAGGAACAGCGACCAATGCGTATGGATTTTATTCCATTAGCCTGGACAAAGGCACCTATCCTATTCAGGTCAATTATATTGGATTTCAGGGCGTTACCGACACCATAGAATTAACACAAAATATTACCCGTGCCTTCAATCTCGCAGAAGCCACCATTACCACTCAAACCATTACCATTACCGACGAAGTCACCCGCCAGAATGTAGAAAGCACACAGATGAGCACCGTGGAGCTCACCATGGAAACCATTAAAAAAGTTCCGGCGATTTTTGGGGAAATTGACTTGCTGAAAACCATCCAACTTTTACCCGGGGTAAAATCTTCGGGCGAAGGGAATGCCGGCTTTTATGTGCGTGGCGGCGGTCCTGACCAAAACCTGATTTTGCTGGACAATGCCACCGTGTATAATGCCTCCCACCTTTTTGGCTTTTTCTCCGTTTTCAATTCCGATGCCATCCGCAGCGTTAACTTGGTGAAAGGTGGCATGCCGGCCCAATATGGGGGGCGCCTGTCTTCCGTCCTTGATATTTCGATGAAAGAGGGAAACATGAAAAAATTTCATGGTGCCGGTGGCATTGGCCTCATCGCCACCCGCCTTACCTTCGATGGACCCATTGTGGAAGATAAGTTGTCCTACTTGATTTCCGGTCGTCGCACCTACATCGATGCCCTGCTGGCACCTTTTGCCGGAGAAGGAAGTCAGCTCAACGGAAACAGCTATTATTTCTACGACCTCAACGCCAAACTTCAATGGAAAATTGGCGAAAAAGACCGACTTTTCTTTTCTGGCTATTATGGAAAAGATGCGTTTAGATTTAGAAGTCCCTCCTCCGATTTGGCCATCGATATTCCCTGGGGAAATGCCATTGCGTCCTTGCGCTGGAATCACCAATTCGGCAGTAAACTTTTCCTAAACACCACGTTCTCCTTTACCGATTACGTATTTAGTACCAATGCAGATTCCGAAAATTTCAGTTTCGGACTGAACTCCGGCATCCGTGACTTTAACATCAAAACCGATTGGGATTGGATGGTGTCGCCCAAGCATTTCATCAAATTCGGCACTGAAATGGTATATCACCGCTTTACTCCATCCACGGCCAGGGCCAGAATTCAGGACACCGAAATCGTACCGGAAAGAGTTCAACATATTTATGCACACGACTGGTCTGTCTATTTTCAGGATGAATTTTCCGTGGGTTCCCGCTGGAAATTCAACGCCGGTTTTCGACTCACATATTTCCAGCATACCGGTCCCTTCGACCGTTATGTAAAAAATGAAGAAGGCGTGAACATTGATACATTGCGGTTTGGCACCCTCGAAAACATTCAGGATTACCTGCGACCAGAACCGCGATTCTCCGCGCGTTTCCGCATCAACGAAAATTCATCGCTCAAAGGCGCCGTTACACTGAATTACCAAAATCTGCATTTGGCCAACCTCGCCACCGTATCGCTTCCCACTGACGTTTGGCTTCCCTCAACCTCGCTCATTAAACTCCAGCAAGCGTTTCAGGCCAACCTTGGGTATTTCCGGAATTTTCTGAACAATACCATTGAAACCTCTGTGGAAGTGTATTTTAAACACATGAGCAATCTGGTGGAGTACAAAGACAACAGCAGCTTTGCCGACATTATCAATGACAATCCGGACAATGTGCTTGCATTTGGCCAAGGCCGCTCATACGGAGCTGAGTTTTTTGTAAAAAAAGCCGTAGGAAAATGGACCGGTTGGATTGGGTACACCCTTGCCTGGACCCAACGTTATGGTTTTGATAAAAGCCTTGTGAATTATGACGGCGATTTCTTTTACCCGCGTTACGACCGCCGCCACGACATCGCCATCACCCTCTCCTATGATGTATCGCCCCGATGGAATTTAGGTGCCGTATTCGTGTACAGCACCGGAAACGCACTGGCCGTGCCTTCTTCCTATTATTTCGTAGGAACGCAATTGGTTCCCAACTTCGAGGACCGCGACAATTTCCGACTGGCCGATTATCATCGCCTCGACGTATCGGCCACTTACCGCCTAAACAAACCCGAAGCCAAATGGCGTTCCGAGCTCAACATTTCTGTATATAACCTGTACAGCAGACTCAACCCCTTCTTCGTCTTTTTCGATATCGAACAAAATCCGGATGACCAATCCGTTGGTTTTAAAGGAAAACAAGTCTCCCTATTTCCCATCATTCCCTCCATCACCTGGAACTTTAGCTTTTAAACACCATGCGTGCCCTCCAAAAAATATTCCTTTTATCCCTGACCTCGCTCTTGTGGGTAGGATGTGAAAAAGAAATCGACATTGATCTGCCCACACCCGAAGCCATTGTGGTGGTAGATGGTTTTATTGAAAACGACCAGTTTGCCCAAGTGGTGGTGACACGTTCCATTCCGTATTTTGGTCAGGTGGACTTTAACACCCTCGCCGGCAGTTTTATTCAGGATGCCATTGTGGTCATTTCAGACGGACAACTAATGGATACCTTGCAGCTCACCATCAATCCGACGGCATTCCCTCCCATTTATTTTCAAGGAACCAATCCGGCGCTGAAAGGACAGGTAGGTAAGCAGTATTTTCTCACCGTGATTGCGGACGGAGACACCATTACAGGATCTACTACCATTCCCCAACTGGTTTATTTAGACTCCATTTACTGGAAACCAGATGTCGATTTCAACGTGGAAAACGACTCCCTCGGGTTTGGCATGGGACGTTTCAAAGATCCCGATACCATTGGAAATAACTATCGTATTTTTTCAAAACGACAAGACTATCCGGGGTTTCGTTCTGCCAGCCGTTCCGTATCCGACGACCGCCTGGTCAATGGACAAGACATAACGTTTCAATTTATCCGTCCCCGCATTATACCCAATTTCCTGACGCCTGATTCCCTGGACGAAGACCGACAAACCAGAATTTTTTACAAGCGAGGCGATACCATCCAGGTTCGCTATTGCACCTTGGATCGCGCCAGCTACGATTATATCCGCACTTACGAAATTGCCGCCGGAAGTTTTGGGAATCCCTTTGCAGCACCCACATTTGTTCGTAGCAACCTGCAAGGCGGTTTAGGCGGATTCGTAGGCTATGGTGCTACTTATTACACTTACATTGTGCCGCAATAACGTATTTTGTGGAAAATTTAAACAAAATGACCAAAGATAATCCCATTTCCTGTTTGATTTTAGGCTCAGGACCAGCAGGTTACACCGCTGCCATTTATGCTGCACGGGCAGGATTACAACCCGTCATGTACACCGGCGACCAACCCGGCGGCCAGCTCATGATTACCACCGACGTAGAGAATTTCCCCGGTTATCCCAAAGGCGTGATGGGCCCGGAAATGATGGAAGATTTGCGCCAGCAGGCCGAGCGATTTGGCACTGACATCCGCATGGGCATGGGCACGGCTGTAGATTTGAGCGCGCGGCCCTTTAAAGTGACCATCGACGGCGAAAAAGAGATTTACAGTCAAACGCTCATCATCACCACCGGCGCATCCGCGAAATGGTTGGGATTGCCCAGCGAACAACATTTTAATGGCAAAGGCGTATCGGCCTGCGCCGTGTGCGACGGATTCTTTTTCCGCGGACAAGACGTGGCCATTGTGGGTGGCGGCGATACCGCTTGCGAAGAAGCCTCCTACCTAAGCAAACTGGCCCGGAAAGTCTACATGATTGTGCGCCGGAACGAGTTGCGCGCTTCCAAAATCATGCAGCAGCGGGTGCTCAAAGCCCCGAACATTGAGATGGTATGGGAAAGCGAAACTTTAGAGATTCTTGGCGACCAGGGCGTTACCGGCGCCAAAGTGCGGAATGTACGGACCGGGGAAGAGCAAATTTTACCCGTCACCGGATTTTTTGTAGCCATAGGTCACCAGCCCAACACCGGAATTTTTAAAGGGCAGTTGGACATGGACGAGGCCGGTTACCTCAAAACCATTCCTGGCACCACCCAGACCAGCATTCCCGGTGTTTTTGCGGCCGGCGACGTGCAAGATAACGTGTACCGACAAGCCGTAACCGCGGCGGGCACGGGTTGCATGGCGGCTTTAGAAGCCGAGCGGTTTTTAGCTGCGGAAGAAGCGGCCCACGGTTAACTTTTTTTTTTTTGGGGGGGGGACGGCTTAGTGAAATTGACCTTCAAAGATGTCAATTTCACTAAGAAACCATACTATATGCCATAGAAAGCCACTTTGCTCATTTAAAAACAAACTGCGCAATTACAATGGGCTCTCCAATAAATGTTAGATCAATTTCATAGATTAGTTTTTGTGGGTTTAATGAGCTCTAAAAATAAATAGTTTGCGCAGTAAGGCCCAAGACAATGATTAACATATTTGTCGGCCACCTATTTTTCCCAGGCGACTTACACCACAGAAAGCTCATGGCCGTTTCAATTGAATAGTTCAAATTTCAATCTAATCAACTATATTTACAGACTGTCGAACAGACTGCCACATACCCTAAATGTAAAGAAAATCACTAAATGCCATCCACAAAATTCTTAAAAGGATATGAACGTAAGCTTTGGATTAGTAAACATGTATAATATTGATAAGGGATTTGGATTTTTAACCAATCCAATATCTTTAGGACCAAATAGGGACGTTTTTTTTCACATATCAAAGGTAAACAGCTCAAGACCAGATATCGCTAGTAGACTTTTAGAATATGAGAAAGGAGATAATATTTACTTTTGGTACACAACAAAAATCACAATAAAGGGAGCACAATTAGAGAAAATTTTAACACCTTTAGATGCTCAGCAATATGTTAAAAATTATGGAATTGATATCAAAGATAATTTGGAGTCTATTTGGAAAAATATAGATGCATCAACTCCACCATGGTTAATGGATGCCACGATTGGTTTCATTGGGGCTGCCGAGTGTGATAAGCTCTTGATTGAAAGAACTTATCTCATCCAAAAAAGAAAAGAAAAGGAAGAAGAGGAAGTAAGAGAGATTAAAAGGTTATTAGAGATTGAGAAATTAAACAAAAAAACTGAACAAGAGAACAGAGAAAAAGAAAGAATTAGAATAGAAGAAAAGTATGCAATTGAAAAAATGTTAGCGGAGGAAGAAAGCAAACGAAAACAAGAAATTAAAAAAGAGCAACAAATAAACGAGAGTTCTGAATTTGAACTTTTAGTTAAAGAAATTGAAGCCTTGGGCTTTACTAAATCCACTGAGGTTTCCAAATACATCGTAAAAAAAAAATTAGGTATAAAATACCAACACATATCAGGGTACCTTGAAATGAGCAATAAAGGTAGGACTTGGGAGTTTAAGGGCGGATTCCCAACTCACATATACAGAAGATTGTGTGAACGACTCAATCTTGAAAATAACAACTCCAACTCAACGGTTATCGGATTTAAATCATTTGCTGAATTAAATATAAAGTTAAAACCATAATATCATTGAATGCCTTAATATTATTAATTTTCCCACATGCAAATACAGGCGGGATATATAAATGATTTCGTTAAAAACAAGCTGCTGAGTGAAAATGAATCCTCAGAAGTTTTGTCGCTGCTAGAATATCTTTCCTATTTTGAAGTTGAAAGCAATCTAACTGAAAAAACACCCAATAACAAACCAGAATTAGCAGTTTTAAACAATCTACTATCAAGAGGTTTACCGACAAGACCTAGTTTATTTATTGAAAATATTTTCCTGAATTCTCTTTCTATCGGAGAATTGTTAACAGATGCCTTAGGAAACATTGAAGTAATAACTAACAAGTCATTTGATTCCGTTGCTCAATATCTTTTCAAAGCATTACACATAATTGACCCAAGAGTAATTCCTGACAAAATAAAATTTCAGACTCAACAAAATTTTGAATTTGATAATATCGGAAGTCGTCATGAAGAGGATTTTCTTTTTTCCCATGTTCCGAGAATATTAGGTGCTGAATGGTTTCAACTTTTAGAATCTCAGAGAGAGTTTACCTCAATCGTAAATCTTGACAACAACTTTACAAGACAACGCACCGACTTTTCCATTGAGTTTCCGTTTCGTATAAACGATAAAAAAGGAATCGTCATTGAAATTGATGGCTCACAACACTCTGAAAATCATAACCAAAGATTTTTAGACGAGCAACGAGATAAAGCAGTAATTGAAGCAGGTTGGCAAAATACTTTACGAATCAAGACGGCAAGTTTTGACATAATTGAAAATCATTTTTCAATATTAAAAGAGTTAGCAATACAGCCTTTCTTTCACAACACAAAACTCAATTATAAAACACCGCTTTATTTTAACAGAGACGGACTAAAGGCATTGCAACTTGCTTTATCTCCTTTTGCAATTGCAAGAGTTCAGAAAGTTTTGATTCAATATTTACTGCAAAGCAAACTCAGCTTGACTGCTGATAAATGGAAGATTGCCGTAATTGAAAGAGATGTCCCATGTGCTGCAATTGCCATTGCAGATTTGAAACAACAACTGCAAAATATTTTTACTTTACAAGATAAAACATTTAATCCCGAAATAGAACTTACTATTTTTACAACTCAAGAATTTCAGGCAGCATCATTGAATAAGTTTGATTTGACAGAACACTTTGCTTCAATTCAGTTTTTTAATTTATCAAAAGCCAGCACCAATAATCCATTTGATATTTTAATTGACATTTCCATATTGCAGCGGAAAGGATTTTCGGGAAATAAAATAACGATTCAGGCAAGTGAGAAATGTGTTTTGCGTTCCGCTCAACACAAGCACACGACAAGAACATTTCTAACTTCCGATATAATCGCTTATTCAAATTTTGTAATAATCAATGAGCAGCAGAACGAACTGCATTCTATTGATGAAAGCAAAGTCAAGTTGCTTGAATATTTTCTTCAAAATATTTTTCGGAAAGAAAAATTCAGAGCAGGGCAATTAGAAATTCTAAACAAGGCATTGCAAGGACAAAGCGTAATTGGTTTGCTTCCAACTGGAGGCGGTAAATCTTTGACTTACCAACTTGCTGCAATGTTGCAACCAGGAATTTGTTTGGTAATTGACCCGATTAAATCTCTGATGAAAGACCAATTTGATAATTTGAAGAAGAATCAAATTGATGCTTGTAACTTCATCAACTCCTCTTTGAAAACGAGAGAACAGAAAACAAAAGAAACAGCGAAGCTGAAAAACGGAGAAGTTCTCATTTCATTCGTTTCACCTGAACGACTTCAAATGAAAGAGTTCAGAGACACTCTAAAAGAAATGAATGAGGAAGAAATCTATTTCAACTATTGTGTGATTGATGAAGCACATTGCGTTTCAGAATGGGGACACGATTTTAGAACTTCCTATTTGAGTTTGGGAAGAAATGCAATTGAATTTTGTAAGACAAAGAATAAAGAAACGATTCCGCTTTTTGGTTTGACTGCAACCGCTTCGTTTGATGTTTTATCAGATGTTCAGCGAGAACTATCAGGCAACAACGAAAGAAATAAGTTGAAAGAAGATTCAATCATTCGCTTTGACACAGTGAACAGAGAAGAACTAAGTTTTGAAGTAGTAGATGTTCATGCTGACTTGCGAGACACAGATTCAGAATGGAAACTCAAAGAGAAATTAGGAACAAAAAAGCAATCAATACTTATCAATCAGTTAGGTAAATTCCGTTTTGATAACCAAAACAAATTTTCTGGAATTATTTTTTGTCCGCATCGTGGCTGGTATTTCGGAGTTACCGACAGATACAGAAGTGATGATAAAAGAAATGCCGTTTACGACTCAATTCAGAGAGCAGCCATTCCAAGTTTGCGGATGGGTTCTTTCATGGGTTCAGATTCAGATGACGAAAAAACAGCAGAGTTGATTGAAGCAGATTCCGTTCTTGCACAAGAAGAATTTGTCGACAATAAATTGAACTTGCTTGTTTCAACAAAAGCCTTCGGAATGGGAATAGACAAACCGAACATCCGTTTCACCTTTCATGTAAATTATCCGAGTTCAATTGAAAGTTTTGTTCAAGAAGCAGGCAGAGCAGGCAGAGACAAGCAACCAGCAACATCATACATACTTTTCAATGATGAGCAAGTTAAGAAAGGAGAAAAATTATTTGAGATTGACAGAGACAATCTTTTATTTTTTCACAACTCATCTTTCAAAGGCGTTGAAAAAGAGAAAGCAATTTTATTTGAATTGCTTTCAGCAATTCACACTCCAAATAAACTGTTTGAAATTGAAGTTAAGCTATACGAGGAGTTTCAGCAAGACATCAACTTGGCACTTTGGCAAAGCCAAAGAGGATATTGGTATTTGTTCGTTAATGGAGAAAGCTTTGAGGAGAAATTCGGGGCAGTTAGAATTCCTTCTCTTGAAGTTGACACTTCAAGAATTACAAAGCCATTGAATGAATGCAACAGAGTTTTAAATTTCATTAGTAACTTAATTAGGCAGAATGCAAACGGAGAAATTACAAGTTGGTTAAAAACCTCAACAACAATTGCAGGACTTGAAACCTTGTTGCGAGCAAACGAAAGGATTGAACTCACACTTCGTTTTGAAAACAACATTACTGAGAGAATAGAAATAATCAGCAAGTGGCTAAATGCAGCATTCAACTCCACAGTGTTTGACTTGATTACAACAAAAAGCATTTTGGCTTTCTCAAATTCATTTGAAGATTTTAAAGAACAAGTTGTTCCAAAACTCAATAACGGAAGAACATTTGAGCAAACAGCACAAGCAAGAGACATCGCTAAAGGAAAGCCAGTAGGAACAGCAGAGAGGGAACTTCAAAGATTATTTGACGGATACAGAACAAAAGCAGACACAGAGAAAGCCCTTTATCGTTTATCAACTGTCGGAGTGATTGATGACTACACTGTTGATTTCAACTCCAAAACCTATACAGTTTACGCAAGAAGAAAAACAGACGAACAATATTTTAAAAACTTAGAGAACTACATACGGAAATATTATTCCGAAGTCAGAACAAAAAAAGAAATCAAAGCAGCAAAGAAGTTTGAAGGCGAAACCACAATTCAAAAATGTTTATTCTTTCTAACTGACTTTGTGTATCGCGAAATTGAGAAGAAAAGATTTGAAGGGATCGGAGTAATGAAGGAGGCGTGTGAAATCGGAAAAGAATATGGCGGGGCTGCTTTTAAGGAATTTATTGATTTATATTTCAATTCAAAATACGCAAGAAAAGGTTATGAAGTCAACGGAGAAAATAAATCATTAACAGACAGAACGGAAGAAGGAAGACAACAAAATATTAAATGGGTTTGGGAATTCATTGAGGCAATTGATGAAGATAAATCAGGCGGACACATAAATAATTTGAAACACTTGCGAGGAGCATGTGTGCGACTTCTTATTCCACAACCTGACAATGCAACTTTTCATTTGCTCAAAGCATTTTCAATTTTCATTTTAGAGCCTGAGAATAAAAGATTAATGGAAGAAGCATCAAACAGTTTTGCAAAAGGGTTTATTGAATTTCAAAAAGAAAATGAATGGACATTTGACCGAGTTCTAAACGAAGCAGAAAAGTATAAGAACTTTGTTCTTGAATTTTCTACACACCCAAACATTCAGGAGATAATGCAAAATCAGATTACCATTCTATCAGTGAAAGTTCATTCTGAATGGCTTGAAAACTTTAACAACAAATTTTTAGAAAAATATGAGCCAAGACATTCATACACATCTTGAGAAACTCAAAACAGAGTTGAACAAATTAGAACCAGCAGTAAAACATTTGCAGAAAGCAGATGAAAATGCAACTGCGTTGATTTCAAGTTTGACCAACATTCACAAAGAGTTTTCAAAACACTTGCAGAGCATTGAGAAATCTCTTTCAGATGCAAATGAGAAACATCAAAAACAGCTGACAAAAGAAATTCAAGAGTCTATAAAAAAGATAACCGATGCTACTGAACTTTTTTCAAAATATAATTCCACATTTGATAAACAAATTAAAATTTTACTTTCAGAATACTCAGAGCTTGGTATTGCATCTGCTGATTTAATCAAAAAAATTGAAAACGTTGATTTTCCCAAACAATTTGACGAACTTAGTACGACACTGAGTTCGATCAAACATGAATTACAAAAGATACAAACAAAAATTGGCACCTTAGAAAGAAATTTAAATAACACTTTACAAGCAAAAGAAGATTCTTTGAAGGATAAAATTGATTGTTTTGAAAAGACAACTAAAGCGCTTTTAGAAAAACATTTAAAAGAAAATAAAACCTTTAAAAGGTTATTCTTTGTGTCGATAGGCCTAGCCATTGCACAAATTATTCATATAATATTTTTAAATAGATAAATATCAATAGTCTTCAAAAAACCTTTAGGACTAAAGAAAATCAAGCCCGAAATTTTCTTATGCTTATTTTGAAGGCATTAACTAAACAAATTCAAGATACCTTTGATACTAAAAATAAAGCTGATTGAAATGAGCACTTATTTAATGATGAAAATCAATGAATTAAATGACAGATTTAAGATATACCTCCTTATAAGTAGTCCAGAAAGATCGGTGTCCCCTCGCATAACTATTTGGTTCGGTTTATCCCTGATGAGTCACTCTCCAGCGGAGCTCATGGCCGTTTCAATTGAACAGTTCAAATTTCAATTTAATCAACTATATTTACAAACTGTCGAAAAAGGCAGCCACTTACCCTTACCTTAATTTTGTAATTGCAAAACAAATTCAATCCTTATAATTATGTGGAAGTTTAATGAGGCTACTGGAATGTGGGAGTGGATTGCTGAAGAAAATAAACAGCAAGAAATTTATAATAAAGTATTAAACTCTTTAAGCCCTGAATTAGCTCCTTTTGAAGCGGTTGGTCTTACACAAGACAAACAAAAATGGGAATCTGAAAACCCTGGGTTGAAGTATGAAGATTACTTTGGAGATAAAAGAGGACAACAATCAGTTTACTCCTCCGTTCCAACACAACAAAATTCTGGTGATAGAGTGGAAAAACATGAGGATGGATTCGCTTTTGGTTTTGATGTAATTGTATTAGGTGTTATATTTTGCTTTATATCAATAATGTTAGGGACTAAAATTATTGCAAAAAAATAATATAAATCCTGAACGATTTAAAGGATTTGTGATTATAAGCCTATTTTGGTGTATAGTCATTGGCATATGATTACTATTTTTCTTGATTGAATAAAAATGAATTTTAATCAATCATTAAAATGGCTAACCTTCCATTTTTCTACCCCTTAAGAAACTAAATCTTGCCACCGCACCGCCAAGATTCTTAACTTTACAAGCCTTCAGAAAAGAGATAAACCATGTTCGAGCAAACCTTTAAAAATATTGATGACATACTTCACAAAGACGCAGGTTGCGGCAGTGAATTAGACTATGTGGAGCAAACCTCTTGGATTTTGTTCCTCAAATACTTGGACGATTTGGAGAAAGACCGAGCCACAGCAGCCGAACTGACAGGCAAGACTTACACGCCTATCATTGACAAAGATTACCAATGGACAGTTTGGGCAATGCCAAAACTTGCCCTGAGCGGAGCCGAAGGGGGCAAAGACGGAAAACTCGACCACCACAAAGCCCTGACAGGTGACGACCTCACCGACTTTGTAAACAACAAACTGTTTCCTTATCTAAAAAAGTTTAAACTGAGTGCAGAGAGTGCCACAAGCCAGCCCGCAATCCAAAGCTTTGTCAAAGAGCTTGCAAAGCCAACGCAGGAAAAATTGTATCAAAAAATTTCCCGACCCTTTAAATAAATAATGCAATATCTATCTAAAGTTTTTGGGAAAAATGAAGAACTACTTGAGCAATAAAATCCTAATCATATAAAATAAAAGAAATTAGGTACAAAATATTAAATTTCAATAACATACAAAGTAATTCACTGATTTTAAAATGAGTCTGCAAAACATAGAGTGCAAAAGTTCTAGTCGATCTTACCAACCAAAATTCTTTTTTTCAGTAAAAGAAATTGATTTTGCGAAGGGACATCTTGATTACGACCAATTTCTACTTCAAGAATTTTTTACCGCTGATTTAGAAACTAGAAAACAGCTTTCAAAATTCTATTTAGAGGAGTATGGTTCACGTGCCTTTGCATACCTAAAAAGAAAATATGTAGAATGGGGAAAAGGGCAATATCATCTCACTGATTTGATGAAGGAGCGTATTCTGAAAATGATGCCGAAATTTCTCAATGACAATGCAAAGCATAAACTAGGAATTCATGAATTTATGTCCTCCATAAAAAATACAGTAAAATCATTTCAAGCAAATCAAAAATCCTCCTATAGATACACCACAACCATTAGACAACCACAAGAATTAATCTCAATATTTGAAAGTGAATATGAAAAAATACAAAAATTAACCGTAAGTAATTTCAGATTTAATGTTTTAACAGAAGAAGAAAAAATAGAGGCAATCGAAATAAGTAAATACATACTTTTAATTAAACTTCAAAAAACCTCTGACCAAATTGAAAGCGATTTCAGTACCTTTCTACCTTTTATGTCAAAGTTTAATCGTGGGACATTTTCAGCCTTCTATTTAATTTCTGCGTTTAATATTAAAATTAACCTCAATAATTATGAGTTAAATGATATTCAATCACCAAGATTTAAAATTAATGAAACGGAAAGAAACAGCAGGTTTAAAGCTTATTCTGACAAATACCTTGCTTATGAACTCGTTTCAATTCTAAAAGAAGCCAACAAAGCAGCAAATAATTCTCTAATCAATAGAAATGACCTCAATTTATTCATCATTCAATATAATAATTTATACAAAGGTGAGAGTGAGGTAAGCTTAAATTCTTCATTTCAAGGTGAAGGAGGCGTTCTTTCATTAAACGTAAGAATAAAACCTTTGAGATTATTTAAAACATCAATCATTATTTCTGCACTAAAACTAACCGTTTATATAATTCTGATAAGCGCTATTATCCTATTTGCGCTTAGAAATGAACATTTCACTATCTTTGTACTCGGTTCGATTTTAGGGGGTATTTATGTGTTGAACCTTATAGGTGATGAAATCAAGCAAATCAAAATACTAAAAAAAGAATATAAAACATATGGAAAAAAATAATCAACTTTCAAGTTTAGACAGTGCGAAATTCGCCGAGATCATTGCGAATATTCCCAATCTCAATGAAAACGATAAAAATGAGCTTGCCAAGCAAATTGCATCGGACGACAGAGAGTTGAGAAAAATTGCTCTTGAAAAAATGGGAAAGTCTATTCGTGCGCAGGGTGATATGGATAACTTAATCTTTTTCCAACAAGCTTTGAATAAAGAGGGTCTTTATATGACCAGTAAACAAACCTTTGAGACTGGTTCAGGTAGTATGGAAATCCAAATAAAAGGCGGTGACAAAAAGCTGATAATTCCAGTACTAGTAATCGTTGGAATTGTCATCATTTCAGCCCTAGCAATAATTTTTTGGAGGTAAATAACCTCGAATATCAATTATTTTAAATGCTGTGTCAATAAAAGTCTAATAACTGTAAGAAAGTTATCGTATAGTTTTTCATAGCATTTTATGGAACCGGGCAAAAAATTCCAAAATAACTTCCATCCACAGCAAATCTTTAACTTAACTTTGAACAAATACTGTTTGAGAAACTAGACCACCCCCCCCCACCCCACCTCAAAAATTCAAGTTTCTTTTGCTACAATCGTAAAACTACTATATTTGCAGCCCCAAATCACCTTTGGGACCCTCTGGCGAGGTAGCTCAGTCGGTTAGAGCGCAGGATTCATAACCCTGAGGTCACGGGTTCAACTCCCGTCCTCGCTACCACTCTTCTTAAAAAGCCTTTACAACCGCGTAAAGGCTTTTTTTATACCGCAAAAATCGCCCATCTTTTCCACCTCAGGAGTTCGTATCTTCGCCCACAAGCTTTAGATCATGGAACATTTTACCCTCGACCCCAGCCGAAGCTGGGAATATGAAAATGGCTACTTCCTTACCTGCGATACCAGCCGGATCGGGAAAATGCTCAACCACCTTGAAATCTACAAGAAAATCCTTCACCTCCCAGGCGATGTGGCGGAATTTGGCGTC
This sequence comes from uncultured Candidatus Competibacteraceae bacterium, assembly GCA_964578885.1. Lineage (GTDB taxonomy): Bacteria > Bacteroidota > Bacteroidia > CAIKAF01 > CAIKAF01 > CAZRHR01. The sequence goes on from CAZOEO010000006.1 coordinate 27,867, forward strand.
TATAAAGGACCTTCCCTCATGCGACTCCTCGCCTTCCGACACTTGCTGGAACAAGACTTTTCTCGGAAAATTTTTGGCTTCGATATTTTTGGGAAATTCCCGGAAAACCTGGCCCTGCCGGAAGACCGCGCCTTTGTAGAACGCTTCGAAGCCGCCGGAGGACACGGCATCCACGTGAAGGAACTGGAACAACTCATCCAAAGAAAAGGCTACCAACATGTCGAACTCATTGCCGGCGACATCATGGAAACCTTGCCGGCCTTCCTGCAAAAAGAACCGGCCCGCCGCTTTGCCCTCATTCATATCGATGTGGATGTATTTGAACCTACGGAAAAAATTCTGTCTTTGCTTTGGGATAAAATGGTGCCCGGGGGCATCGTGATGCTGGACGATTATGGCACCGTGGCCGGGGAAACCCTGGCGGTGGATGCGTTTATTCGTCAGCATGGTCTCACGCTTCAAAAACCTCCGTACAACCATATCCCGGCGTATTTTGTTAAGCCGCTTTAACCCGAATCTCTTCGCATGAGCCTCAACCGTGAAATGGTCCAACAGGGCCAATGGCTGTTTCGATACAGAAGCTATCTTCCCCTTGTATTACTGGCAGGCGGATTAGCCGTAAGTTATTTGGGAAACAATCCATTACAAGGTTTTGAGCGAGACATGCTGGCCTTGTGCGCCGGACTCGCAGGTTTAGCCGTTCGCATGCACGTGGTGGGACACGCTCCCAAAAATACATCCGGCAGAAATACTGCAGAAGGTCAAGTGGCCGACCAACTGAATACTACCGGCCTCTACAGTTTGGTCCGACATCCGCTGTACGTGGGAAATTTTCTCATGTGGCTTTCACCCGCCATTATGGTAGGAAACCCATGGTTTATCAGCGTTTTCGCCTTGGTTTTTGCCTTGTATTACGAACGCATCATGATGGCCGAAGAAGCCTATCTTACGGGGAAATTTGGCACCATTTACCTTCAATGGGCCGGCAAAACGCCTGCCTTTTTCCCGAAATGGACAGGCTATGTGCCCACCGGCGTACCTGTGTCATGGAAAAAAATCTTGCGAAAAGAAAAAAATGGGTTATTTGCGCTGGCGCTGGTGAATTATATTTTGGAACAATGGCAAATGGGCTGGAGTTCAGGCGCTTGGTTCACACAACCCTGGACATTCTGGGGATATAGCACCGTTACGGGCCTTGTCCTTTACTTGATTCTCAAATTTTTAAAATATCAAACCCGCTGGTTGTCAGACGACCGCGGATAAAACGTGCCTATATGCAAACTCCCACAATGTCTTATACCCTGCTGGGTACTTCAGGTTTACGGGTTTCTGAACTTTGTTTGGGTACCATGACCTTCGGCACTTCCTGGGGTTATGGCACCGATTATGAAGGAAGCCGCGCCATTTATCAGCGTTATATGGAAGCCGGCGGAAATTTTTTCGACACTGCCAACCGATACACAGAAGGTGAGTCCGAAGTTTTTCTTGGACGTCTGGTTCGGGAATTTGGCAACCGTGATACGGCCGTCATTGCCACCAAATATAGTTTGGTCACGCAAATGGGCCGCATCAACGACGGGGGAAACCACAAAAAGAATCTGGTGCAAAGTGTGGAAGGAAGCCTTCGCCGAATGCAGATGGATTATATTGATTTACTGTATGTTCATGCTTGGGACTTTACCGTTTCACCGGAAAACCTGATGCGTAGTTTAGACGACATGGTTCGTCAGGGAAAAGTGCTGCATGTAGCCATTTCAGACGCTCCGGCTTGGTTGGTGGCGCGTTGTAATACCATCGCAGAAATGCGCGGATGGTCGCCATTTACGGCCTTTCAGGCAGAATACAGCCTCATTACCCGCGACGTAGAAAGAGACATTTTACCACTTTGTGCAGAAGATCAAATGCCTTTGGTCGCATGGGGACCGCTCGGAGGCGGCGCACTTACCGGAAAATATTTGAAAGATGCCCAAACGGCGGGTCGTGTAAAGCCAGACAGCAAACGTCGGAACCCAAAATCTACCGAAATCGCGCAAGTCGTGGTGAACATTGCCGAACAAAGACAAGTTCCACCCGCCGCCGTGGCCCTGCGCTGGCTCATGCAAGGTCCCGGAAATATCTTGCCAGTGGTGGGAGCCCGCACCGCAGATCAATTGTCGGAAAGCATGGCTTGCATCGGATGGAAGCTAAATGAAAACGAATTGCAAGCCCTCCAAAACGTAAGTGCCATCGATATTGGATGGCCGCATGATTTTCTTCGGTCCGATACGGTATATCAAGTGATAGACGGCGGACTGCAAAACCAATTCTCACGACCCATTCCCAAACTCAGATAAGCACATGGCACGGGTAAAAATTCAACCACCAGAAGGCACCGCTTTTACTACGGAACTTCTTTTGCGCATTACCGACATGAATTATGGCGGTCACCTCGGAAACGACAGCCTTTTGTCATTGCTTCACGAAGCCCGGGTACAGTTTTTTAAAAGTCTCGGTTGTTCTGAAATGGATTTTGGCGGTCATGGTCTCATTATGGCAGATGTGGCCGTACAATACCGCTCGGAAGCATTTGCTGGAGAAACACTTAAGATTGCTATCCAACCCTATGATTTCACCATTACGGGATTCGATTTATATTATGAAGTCACATGCGCCACAGACCAGCGTTTAGTCGCTATGGCCAAAACCTGTATGGTCTGTTTTAATTACACCCAAAAGAAAATGGTGGATGTTCCTGAATTCTTCAGAAAGCAATTTGCACAATGATTTTCGGCCACCTAAACTACGTTACAGACCCTACAGATAGGGGAAAACGGATTTTTGTTTACCAAACCGAAGCCCTGGCCCGTGCCGTGGCGGAAAAATTGGAAAGCCAACATATTCCACATGATATTGCACCCGCTCCCAACAACAGTGGTGCGTGGAAAGTTACCATTTCCAAAGTTCATTTCGATGCCACTTTCGCTGTAAATGCAGAGGTCATGAGTTTGAGACGGAGAAAAGTGATTCCGGATGCGGGTTTGCGGAAATTTCTTCTGGGATTTTTGGGACTGAGTCTGCTATTGGCGCTTATTGGTGCGTACCAAAGTCAACGGAATCCGGCTCCGGAAACTTTACCACAAGATAGCCTCCCTGTCTCCCCCGAGCCAACTGCTACGGATACGTTGGGAGAAAGAATGGAAGCATTTGGTTTTCGGCCTGTTACCGCTTTTCATCCCCAGATTGTTTCTGAAGTAAAATATAGCAGTACAGATAATTTTAGCGGTGTAAACCATTATGGTAACAGCCAGATTGCTTTTCTGCATCCGGATGCCGGCAACGCCCTTGCGCAGGTGCAAACCGCATTAGAGGCCAAACATCCGAGATTCAGGCTTGTTGTTTACGATGGCGCACGCCCCAGACATGTGCAGTTCGCTTTGTATGAAGCATTATTAAAGATGCCTGGCGTGGAATCAAAATATGTATCCAATCCCACCAAAGGCTCCGTGCATAACTATGGTTTGGCGGTGGATTTGAGTATTTTAAATGCGGATGGAAAGCCTTTGGACATGGGAACGCCGTACGATTTTTTTGGAGAAGCTGCCCATATCGACCGTGAAGATAGTCTTGTCCGCGTGGGACGTTTAAGCCCTGAGCAGCTTGAAAACCGACGAATGCTTCGCCAATTGATGCGCCAGGCTGGTTTCAAAACCATTGATCACGAATGGTGGCATTTTAATCTTTTTGGACGGGACGAAGCCCAACAACGCGGATATCAGATGTTACCCTGAATGTAGCGACATGCTTTGGGTTTCACTTTTTCTATTCCTTTGGCCAGTGGTTTTATTTTGGGCACGATGGCCCCATAACATTCCGCTTCCATTATGGTGTTTTGGAGGCGGAGTCTTGTTTTCCGCCTGGTCGCAACCTTGGTGGCAAGAAGTCGGCGGCGTTTTCGGTTTGCTGGCCATGGTACACGCCTTGTGGAATGTGCCTTGGATTACGAATGGGAAACACGTGAAACCTTTAGCATTATCTTTTGTTTTACAGGTCTTTACGGTTTGGCTGGTATCTTTACTCGGATACTTTTGGCTTGCACCGGAGGCATCTACGCCACTCATCAGCTTGGCGCGCGCTACCTATGTGGGAGGAACACCCGTGATGGCCATTGCGTCGGAATCTGGAAATCTCGATCCCAACATATTCACTTACATGTATTTGGCAGATATCGCCGCCAGTGCTGTTTATCTTCCTGTCATGTGGTGGTTGGCGCGTCAATGGCGTGAGCCCTCGTTTGTTTCCGACGATTCCAAATGGGGAAAAGTGCCTGCAGGAAGGTTTTGGATGGGAATTGGGTTGGTTTTTACCTTGTGCACCGGAAGCGTATGGCTTTTATACGGTCGGTTCGATCCCTTAGCCATGGTCATCAGCCATTTGGTAGCGGCACTTCTGCTTAAACTGGCCATACCGGATTTAAGAAAAAGCCAGAGCAATGACCGACCTGCGGAATATGGTTTTGGTATTTTATTTTTTAGTTTGGGAGGAAGTTTAGATTTTTCAACCCTCACGGCCATGCCCTTAGGCGTTTGGGCCTTCGCATTTACCGTACTTTTTGGAGGAAGCCTGTTGCATTGGCTTCTTTGTAAAACTTTGAGAATTCACCGTGCGGCGTGGGCGGCAGTTTCAATGGGAAACAACATGAGTCCACCTTTTGTGCCGAGTTTGTTACGGCTCATGGGTCGAGAAGACTTAATCCATATGTCTACTGCTTTATCCGGTTTGGGATTCGCAGTTGGATTAGCCCTGGCGCTTTGGACTTTAGCCTGAACCATGTACATAAAAAAAGCGCTGCAAATGCAGCGCTCCTTTTTTAAGGTGCCTGTCCGAAATTCGGAGCGTTGGCAGTGACCTCGTCATGATAAGGCCACTGCGCAACAACCCGAGGTTGCGTCAACCTAAACACACACACCAAAGCTGTTCAGTAAATAACATGGCGTGGTACTAAACCTTCGCACGCCATGTCTTCTCCTTACCCAAGTCGCCTGGGGAATCCCCCCGGGCCTGGCGGCATCCGGAGGGTCAACTCCCCAATATTTTCTCATTGTCCCTGAATAAAAAATCTAATTTTCAGTTTTTCGTCCGGGAAAGAAGCAGTGGTCCCTTCGGGCAGTAGACCACTGCATCATTTGGAAATGCGTCACACATCACCTAAGCATATCGGTGGGAATCCGGGGCTCATGGGTATCGACCTCCATACAAAGGCTCGTCCATCACATTTTCCAAATCCCGGGAGGGGCATCCCCCCAAAACACAACACATGAAATCTAGTGGTGTCACCAAAGTCTAAGCCACCTCCTCTTCCACTGGCGAAGCCGTCTTTTTCGCCGAAACCAATAAAAAGTCCTCCCCGATAATTTCTGCCGAAGTCTTGTTCTCCCCTTCCTTATTGGTCCATTGACGATAAACCAATTTTCCTTCAATCAAGACTTGTACACCCTTTTTCAAATAGGGAGTGGCTCGTTCGGCAGATTTTCCAAAAAATAAAACCGTATGCCATTGGGTCTCCTTCACACTTTCACCTTCTCTTTTCACTAAATCATTGGTAGCCAACCGACACACTAAGAAGGGCTGTTCAGATTTGCCGGCTTTCAGTTCAGCATCACTTCCCAAATATCCGATCAATCGGACTGAATTTTTAAGGTTTTTCATATCTCGCTTGTTTCTGAAACAAAATTGCAACCCCGGAAAGCAATTAGTCGGCATTTAAACGGATATAAACGGATATAAACGTTTATATACGGATAGCAAAATTTTAAATACTGAAATTCAAATAGATACGATTTATCACATCAGAAAAAAAATTCAGTTCATCACATTAAATGCCACTCTTAAGCATATTTTTTCATTTTTCCTTTTCATTGCCCCCCTTACCACCTACTTTTGCCGTACATTTTCAAAAGGAATGTACCTACCTTTTCGTAAGTATGAGTAAAATAGACCAAAATAAATCTCCGGCTTGCCCCATTCGTTCCACCCTTGCACTGGTTGGGGGCAAATGGAAGCTACTGGTGATTTATCAACTCGCTGAAGGGCCACTGCGGTTATCGCAACTTCGGCAGCGCATTCCGGACATCAGCGAGAAAATGTTGGTGGAAACACTCAAAGTGTTGGTTCAAGATCAGCTTGTACACCGGGAAAATTTTGGAGAAGTGCCTCCACGGGTGGAATACTCGCTCACCATTCAAGGACAAACTGCGCTACCCCTTATGGAATCTATGATTCATTTTTCAGAACAATACGCGGCCCTTTGCGCCTCATAACGTCTCATTATTTAATCATCACATCATGATCGAAAAAGATTTATCTGCCTTTCTTCCAGCCATATGGAAAACAAAAGCCATTTCCTACCCGGAATACCAAACCCTTCATGCCCAATGGGTTCAGGAAGAAAGTTCCTCTGCCGGAGCTGATCACCCAGACATGGCCCATTACACCAAACTCAACCTGCAGCGAATGCATCGGCTGGAAAAAACATTCGTTCCATCCCTGCCTTGGTCTGATATTTTCACTGCGGTAGATCAACCGGCCGATTGGCTGGTGCTCACGGAAACCTGGTGTGGAGACGCCGCTCAAAATATTCCCCTGTTGGAAAAAGTCATCGAAGGACAACCGCATATTCGCACGATGTATCTATGGCGCGACCAAAACCTGGAACTCATGGATGCGTTTCTTACCAGAGGAGGGCGTTCGATTCCTAAGGTCATTTTCACAGATCGTGAAACAGGTAAAGTACGCGGAAGCTGGGGTCCAAGACCCGCCGCTGCAGATGCTGTTTTTATGGAATTAAAAGCAAAACACGGTACTGATTATACACCCATTGTTACCGCCATGCAACAATGGTACAACCAAGACAAAGGAGTATCTTTTGAAAACGATTTCCGGGAAAGCATTTTACATGCCTACGGACGCAAATAAGCCTTCTTTGATGCGCCAAACTCCTCGCGTGGCTTCGCATATTTGCTTCATAAATGTATCACAGCAGTCGATGCCGCTCCCTTCACCTAAGAAAATAAAGAGGTTTACAAAGGCGAAATATCCAAGACATTTTTCGCCTTTTACACCAATAACTTGCCAGGAAGCGGGATTTTCGTTTGGAAGTCAAAGCAGAAGAAAGCCGACAGCGATCACAGCCGTAGGCATATGTCAAATAGGGCAACTTGGGAAATTCGGGTATGCACCCTCCCCGCCCCGTAGACAATGTACGACCTCCAACAGACATTTCCCGGCAATGAAACAGATATAATCGGTTAAAATCGGATTACCATTTTGAGGCACTTTTCACAAAATCCAAATGGAAAGTTACTTAGTGACGAAAATTTGAAACGTAATCAGGGCGTTTCACTGGTCGGTTTTCCCGGGGGCCACCACTCCTCCTCCCCAGGCGACAAGCTACACATTTTCCACCACCTGAGTCGGCAATTAAACGGATATAAACGATTAAAATCGGCTACGAAAAGAAGCCCCATTCGGTGGAAACCATGAGAGAACTTCCGAAATCTTAGGAAATGCGTTTGAAATTTTGCTGATTCGACCGACGAATAGGAAATCTAACACGGAGCGCTAGCCCAACATGGCCTTGGGAAATTTTGTCAGGAAAAATGAAGGGGTGATTATTTGAGGAGGATTCATTTTTCGTGGACGAAAGTCCCGCGAAGTCCGGGGTATGCACCCGCACCTCCCCGTAGACAATGTACGACCTCCAACAGACATTACCCGGCAATGAAACGGATATAATCGGTTAAAATCGGATTACCATTTTGAGGCACTTTTCACAAAATCCAAATGGAAAGTTACTTAGTGACGAAAATTTGAAACGTAATCAGGGCGTTTCACTGGTCGGTTTTCCCGGGGGCCACCACTCCTCCTCCCCAGGCGACAAGCTACACATTTTCCACCACCTGAGTCGGCAATTAAACGGATATAAACGATTAAAATCGGCTACGACCCATCAGAAAATCATCCTCAATTGTTGAACCAACCTCGCTGACGATTCAGCTTTAACGCCTGAAGCATTGGCGATTTCACATTTATCGTAAAACTATAGCTCTGCCGGAAACCAAAGGGAATCACGGAAAAACGCATCTCCCAACAATGCAAATCCCGGTACACATCAAAGGACGATGTGGCCACTTGCTGGTTCGCCAGGTCATAATTAAAATTAAAGCCCACTTTCCATCTCGGCGTAATGTTCACATCCCCACTCAAACCAATCGTATGGGTGGTGGTGCCGCGATCAAATGGACGACTATACCTAATATTATAGTTGAAATTCAAACTATATGGCACATTGAAATCCACAAAATATCGGTGGAAAAATGGATCTGCCAACATCCTTTTCTCCTCTTCGGAAAGATTGGCCGTCGACTGGGCATTGCGTTTGCTTTCTCCTTTAATCGCATAGGTCATCGCAAAACCTACCGTGACCAAACGAAAAGGGGTTCCTTGCGTATGGGCTAAAAACCGATTCACTTTTACCGGAGCACCATTCACCAACACAAAATCATATGGATCAAAAGCCATATCCATGTTGATGCCCAATCCTTTAAAAAGTGTAGTTCGTCCTGAAAGCACCAAATTCGAGAGATTTAAACTATCTCGGGCCAAATCGTAATTCATATTCAGGCTAAACTGCTCAATCAAAGCAACCCGCTTGTCTTCCATCACGGTATCACGACGACCAGGCCCTCGCTTCGCTTCCAAACGGTTTTGCAGCGACAAATTAATGGTTCCACTTTGCCCGAAAGGCGTAGCGCCATACAAACCAATCTGGTTGGGACTATAGGTTTGCAAAACTCCGCCCGGACCCAAAAAACCGGTCACGTGGTCGCCCAGATTCGGACGATAAATAAAGGATAAATTGGGAGTGAGGGTATGTCGAATGCCTTTCAGCCTTCCTTTTTTAAATCGAAGCGTTGAAAAAATATTGGTCGAAGCGGACACGCTTATATCCAACTGCCGGGTAGTAAAAAATCCCCGCAATGTATCCTGCACAATCGTTTGTGTCAGCGGATCAAAGTTTTTTCGCAAATTCCGCAAATGCCAACGCTCATCATATCGAATGGACGGGGTGATGAAAATAAATTTTAATACCGTCAGGTTCGTGTTCAATGCTGCTTCGTGCCGAATTCCCGCATTGGCATTGGCCATTTCTCTGGCCGGATCGCGCACAAACAAAGAATCAATCGTATTAATCTGATTACCAAGTAACATGCGATAAGTCAAACCGATGTTTTCGTACCATTTCGGCCGCCCGACCTGCACTTTTCTCCGTAAAGGATTGATCCGGCTTACATTAAAAACCAACTCAGGCAAACTCATGGTGAGTGCACCTGTGTTGGTGTTCTGAAAATGACGCAGTCCACCTGAAAGATTTATGGGAGTTCCTCTAAATGTTTTGGTAAAATTGATGTTAGAGTTAAACTGATTCTGCACAATGGCACCCACAGAACCGGCATTTAATCTGTTAAAACCGCCGGTTTGCACATTTACATTCGCTTTAAAATTAAACGTGGGATGCGCTTTCGGACTTTGATTGTGCACCCAACGAAAACTAAAATCCCGGCTTTGTTGAAAATCGGAAGGCACTTGTGGATCTCCGGACTGAAACTGACTGAATTTCAAACCAATCTGCCCATCATGTTTATACTTCGTATTATACCGCATTTCCCCGCGTATCCCAAAACTTAAAGTGGTAAAAATATCCCCATACAGGGTGAAATCCATGCGGTCCGAAATGTTGAAATAATATCCGAAATTTCGGAGAAAAAATCCAAAACGCTGTTGCTCACCGTATTCTGGTAAAATAATGCCGGAGCTACGGCGGGTCTGATTTGGGAAAAAGCCAAAGGGCAAAGCCAGGGGTGTAGGCACGCCATTGATCCGAAGTACGGCTGGGCCCGTAACCACCATTTCCCCGGGAACCACCTTCGCCTTATTCGTAGCAATATCAAAATGCGGATGTGTCGGATCGGAACACGTGGTAAAACGTGCATGTTTGATGTACAAAATATCGTTGGCTTCCTTTTTCGCAAGACTACCATGCAGGAAAATTTGATCCTGACTGGTAAACGCATCCGTAATCCGACCTCTTTTCGAAGAAAAATTATAGTCGAGCGCAGTGGCATCGAAGGCCTCTTCTCCTTCTGCAAACTTGGGCTTTCCCACTACCGTTCCAACAGAATCTTGCAATCCTTCTGCATGCAGTTGTTTTTGGTTTAAATCGACCTGAATAAACCCGGCTTCCAAATGAATTTTTTCAAAATCAATCGATGCAGAATCATAGAGATACATCACTTTGCCCACCACATCGAACACCACAGAATCGGAAGCCTTGTACTTTACTTCACTAGAAAATGGACTGGGTTTAGGAGGTTTTGAAAAAGAATCCGGAGGCGTTAAAAGTGGCGAAATTGGAGTGAAAACGCCCGTATCAGGTGTAGCCTGTGCGCGTGGTGAGACAGGAACAGAATCCGCAGAAACACCGGTTCTGGACGGGGCAATGGAGGTTGCCTTCGACTTCTTCAGGGTACAGCTTTCCAGTCCCAAACATAGGATGGTTAATAAAATACCTAGGAAAGAAAGCCGTTTATATAACACCTGGTCTTAGTTTTGCAGGTAATATGCCCAAAAAGTTTCGCCAAAGGTAAATGAAAGCAAGATGAGAAAAATAGGCATAGCCAGGATAAAGCAATGGGTTTTGATAGGTTTGGGATTATTTTTCATCTCAGGACTCTGGAGCCAAGGCCACCATAAGGTGCAAACCGTGGTGATTGACCCTGGACATGGGGGCAAAGACCCTGGCTGCCACGGCGCCTTCTCGAATGAAAAAGATATTTGCCTGGCCATCGGATTACGTTTAGGGAATCTGATTAAAGAGTATTTTCCCGAAGTAAAGGTTGTATACACCCGCAAAACTGATGTGTTTGTAGAACTCCACCGACGCGCGGCCATTGCCAACCAGGCCAAAGCTGATTTATTCATTTGTATTCACGTTAATGCGGCTAGTCCAGCTGCTTTTGGCGCAGAAACCTATGTGCTGGGACTTCACAGAACCAAGGACAACCTGAGTGTAGCCAAACGAGAAAACGCGGCCGTTAGTCTGGAAGACGATTATAAAAAACATTACGAAGGCTTCGACCCCAACTCCGAAGAGGCGAACATTTTGATTGCCATGATGCAAAGCGCCTATTTAATTCAATCTCTCGAGTTTGCAGGCCGGGTACAACAGCGTTTCGTTTCGCACGCCGGGCGCCACGATCGCGGGGTAAGACAAGCCGGATTTCTGGTGCTGGTACGTGCTACCATGCCAGCCGTTTTAATCGAAACAGGATTCGCAACCCATCCCACAGAAGAAAAATTTTTAGCCTCCGAAGAAGGGCAAACCAAAATGGCAGAGTCCATTTTTATGGCTTTTGCCGATTATAAAAAAACCACAGAAGGCAAAGCATTTCAAGGTACAGCTCGCCTTTTTCCGGCGCTTGGCCCTGCCTACGCTCGCCAAACAGGAGAAACAATCCCTCCGCCTCAAAAAGATACCAGCCATACCACTCCCATCCATGAAACATCTACGCCTGTTGAACATGCGCAGGAAGTTTATTTTACCATCCAATGCCTCAGCGTGAAAAGTCCGCTTCCTGAAAATGATCCCCAAATCAGACCCATTCCAGAACGTCATATGATGGCCGGAAATGATGGGTATTACCGCTATTTTTCAGGAAAAATCAGCTCCTACGAAGAAGCACAAAAACAACTTCAACACCTTAAATCCAACGGATTTCCGACCGCTTTCCTAGTTGCTTTTCGGGGTAAAGAGAAAATCTCCGTTCAAGAAGCTAAATCAATTCTTCATAAAAAGGATTAAGTTTGTATCACGGCTGCAAGCCATAAAAGGATCAATTGCGTGAAATTTACCCTGACAAGAGAAACAAAAATCGGCTTAATGGTTTTTATCACCCTGGCCTGTGGTATTTGGGGTTTTAACTATCTTAAAGGCATTGATCTTTTTGTAGACAACCGATATTATTATACCGTGTTCGACCATGCCGAAGGCCTTGAAGTCTCAGCGCCGGTTCAGATAAATGGATTCAAAATTGGCAGCGTCGCCAGCATCGAATTAATGGAAGAAACGGGACAGATTTTGGTGCAGTTTCGCATTTCTGAAAGTAAAGTCCGGATAACAGAGGGTACGCAGGTGGTTCTGGCCTCTCCGGGTCTTTTGTCGGGAAAAATTCTTGATTTGAAACTAGGCCCTAAAGGCACTGAAATCCCAGAAGACGACACATTAACCTCTTCTGTGGAATCCGATTTAATGGCCGACATGAAAGGACTTATTGTTCCACTTAAAGACAAAGCAGAACACCTGATCGAAGCCATCGACTCCGTAGTTACGCCACTTCAACAAGTAATCAACAGAGAAACGGCAGCCGATTTAAGAAACAGCATGGCACAACTCCCGGCCATTATGCGAAATGTGGAACGTATCACAGCCAATGCGCAGTCTTTCACTGGATTAATGAAAAGAAAAGAGGAAGACATCGACGCGTTAATCACGAATCTACGTGGTTTGTCCGATACATTGGCCGCCCTTCCTTTAAATGATGCCATCTCCAACGTGAACCAAACTTTGGAAAAAGTATCTGAATTGCTGGAGGAAATACAACATGGCGAAGGTACAGCCGCCGCCCTGATACAAAACCCCAAACTTTATCAAAGTCTAGATTCGGCCAGTGCCAACTTGCAGCATTTGCTTTTCGATTTGAAATCGAATCCGGAGAGATACCTTCACTTCTCCCTGATTCAAATTCATAAGAAAAAAGCCAAAGAGTAAACCGTTGGATTTCTGCCCGAACATTCAGGCTGGTTTTGTAGTTTTATATCCGGAAAGAATACGCTATGATTGCACAAATTTTATTCACCCTGGCCTTGGGCGTGGCAGTGTATTTTTTTGCACGCCAAATCCAAAAAGTGCGCAGAAACATTTTTCTCGGACGACCTCAAACCATTCAGGATCAACCGGAAAAAAGATGGAAAACCATGGCGCGCGTAGCCATGGGGCAATCAAAAATGGGCACCCGTCCGGTGGCCGCTTTTTTCCATTTCTTAATTTACGCCGGCTTCATCATCATCAATGCCGAAGTGCTCGAAATTATTTTGGACGGTATTTTGGGAACCCATCGTCTCTTTCAACCTGTTTTAGGAAGTTTATATCCTCTTCTTATAGGCGCATTCGAGATTTTAGCGGTACTGGTTATTCTGGCCTGTGGTGTGTTTTTAGCCCGTCGGTTTGTGACCAAAACCCCACGTCTTCAATCCCGCGAACTGGCTGGTTTTCCAACCAAAGACGCCACCAATATTTTAATTATCGAATGGATATTGATGTCCGCCCTGTTATTGATGAACGCCAGCGATCGGCAAGGTGGCCCGTTTCTTGTCAGCCAATTTTTTAGTCCACTTTTCTCCGGATTATCAGACCCCTCCGCCCACGCGGTAGAACGTGTATTTTGGTGGGTCCACATCCTTGGGATATTCGCGTTCCTCAATTATTTACCCAAATCTAAACACTTCCACATCATTCTGGCTTTCCCCAATACATGGTATTCCAAGTTGGCGGTACATGGAAAAATGAATCATTCAGAAGCCGTAACCCGCGAAGTACGCCTGATGCTGGATCCATCTGCAGCAGCAGAACCCGCTGAAAATACCGATATGCCACCTAAGTTTGGTGCAAAAGACGTACAAGATTTAAGCTGGAAACAATTACTGGATGCATATTCTTGCACAGAATGCGGACGTTGCACTTCTGTTTGTCCTGCGAATCAAACCGGTAAACTCCTGTCTCCCAGAAAAATCATGATGGATACCCGAGACCGGTTAGAGGAGGTTGGCAAAAATATCGATACCCACGGAAAAGAGCATCAGGACGGAAAAAGTCTATTGGGAGATTATATTACTCCTGAAGAACTTTGGGCTTGCACCACCTGCAATGCTTGTGCGGAAATTTGTCCCATCAATATTGATCCCGTTAGTATCATCACAGATTTACGCCGGGAATTGGTCATGGAACAATCAGCAGCGCCAGCTTCTTTGAACAGTATGTTTACCAACATCGAAAACAATGGTGCCCCATGGCAGTTTTCCGCCATGGATCGAGGCAACTGGGCACAGGAAATCTCCAATCCTTCTTAATGATGGAACAAACCATGAAAATATACACAGCCGCCGAAATGGCTGCGGAAGGCAAAGTACCAGACTATTTGTTTTGGGTCGGTTGTGCCGGAAGTTTCGATGACCGGGCGAAAAAAGTGACCAAAGCGTTTGCGAAAATTTTACACCATACGGGCGTTTCATTCGCCATCTTGGGTAGTGAAGAAAGCTGTACAGGCGATCCGGCCAAAAGAGCAGGAAATGAATTCTTATACCAAATGATGGCCTTTCAAAATATTCAGGTATTAAATGGTTACGGCATTACGCGGATTGTGACGGCTTGTCCGCACTGCTTCAACACCCTGAAAAATGAATACCCGGAGCTGGGCGGCCAGTATGAAGTGCTGCACCATACCCAACTCCTGCAAGAACTTATCGACCAGAACAAACTTCAAGTATCGGGCGGTGCCTTTAAAGGCAAAAAAATCACTTTTCACGATCCTTGTTATCTGGGACGTGGAAATGGCGTGTACGAAGCGCCCCGACAATTAATTGAAAAGCTCGATGCCGCACTCTTCGAAATGAAACGCAGCAAAGCCAATGGATTATGTTGCGGAGCGGGTGGAGCGCAAATGTTTAAAGAAGCGGAACCCGGCAATAAGGAAATCAATATAGAACGAAGTGAAGAAGCCCTGGCCATGCAGCCAGACATCGTAGCCGTTGGATGTCCTTTTTGCAATACCATGATGACGGATGGTGTAAAACATTTTGAAAAGCAAAACGAAGTTCAGGTATTAGATATAGCTGAGCTCATTGCACAAGCCCAGGATTTATGAAACAGGTCAACTTTCTTCCGGCGCTCCCGGGTCATAGCCGTATTTGGTTATATCTGGCAGAAAAACCACTGAACAGTGAGGAACAAGACTTTGTCAAAAAACAAATGCAGTCTTTCACACAAGCCTGGCAAGCCCATGGAGCACCACTTTCAGCGGCGTTCGACATATGGCAGGAACAACTTCTCATAATAGGTGTCGACGAAACCACACAAGCCGCCACTGGATGTTCTATTGATGCGAGTTACCGCATCATCAAACAAATAGAACAAACACTTGGCCTTTCTCTTTCCAATCGCCTGTTGCTACCCATTTGGGCCAATGAAACACTATCTGTTTACAAGCCACAAGCGGCAAACGATTTGGTGAATGAGCATACCAATGTGTTGGATTTGACCCATACCAAGCTCAGCGATTTTCGGGAAAAAGGCATTAGACCCATTTCTGAAACATGGATGAGGCGGTACCTACCCCAAACCCATGCAAGTTCATAAAATTAATCATGAAATTGTTTTGTAATTTGGCCCAAACCATTTATTTTTGCACCCTCTAAGATAGATTACACGCATTTACCTATATCATGAAAGAAGGCATTCACCCCAAAGAGTATCGCTTGGTCGTATTTAAGGATGTATCCAACGATTTTTCATTCTTAACCCGCTCTTGTGTGCAGACCCGTGAGTCCATCACTTGGGAAGACGGTAATGAATATCCACTGTTCAAAGTGGAGATTTCGAATACTTCTCACCCCTACTTCACTGGTAAGATGAAACTTATCGACACAGCAGGACGTGTAGACAAGTTCATGAACCGTTACAAAAAACATGTAAAAACGCAAGAATAATCCTCTTCGTTTTAAAAGATAAAGGCCACCATTTAGGTGGCTTTTTTTTTACCTATTTTCACAGACAAATCAAGATATTCCGCCTATGCAGCTCTTGTTATTCGACGACCCTGAACTCCGAATGCATCTTGCCCCATTAAGTCTGACCCGCCCTACAGGCGCATTTCGTACAGGATTACTTACCCACTCGGAAAAATGGAAAGCCGCATTGGGCCTATCTCATGAGCCAGGATTCAAAACCAGCCCTGAACTAACCCCACTATTTCCATTTCCACAGGCAGACAACTATTTATGTATTGCAGGGCATCTTTTACCTAGTGAAGCATTTATAGCGGAAATAGAGAAATTGACTGATTTTGGATATCTAACACATCAAAATAAAGTCGTAGCTGCCTACTTACCTGCTTCGGCTATGGCCAATTTCCCGGAATATCCACCAAGCCATTTCCCCAAATACGAGGTCGCACAGAAGCCCCAGGGGATTTTCAGGTGTTGGGATATTTTTGCCGCCTTAGATAAGGCATTGCCCCAAGATTTCCAAGTTTTAACCGCCGGCCATGTTTCAGCGGCTTTGCCCGACCATTGCCAACTCATTGGCCCGGCAGACCTCTTATTTATTGAGCCAGGTGCCAACGTATTTGGCGCCACATTCAACACACTGCAGGGTCCAATTTATATTGGAAAATATGCAGAAGTGATGGAAGGAAGCATGATTCGCGGACCATTTGGCCTGGCCGAACATGGCGTGCTAAAAATGGGAACCAAAGTCTATGGTCCCACCGCCATCGGCCCGCATTCTAAAATGGGAGGCGAACTCAATAATGTACAGGTTTTCGGCTTCTCCAATAAAGCCCATGACGGTTTCCTGGGAAATGCCGTTTTGGGAGAATGGTGCAATTTGGGAGCAGACACGAATAACTCCAATTTAAAAAACAACTACGCAGAAGTAAAAATGTGGAACTATGCTTTAAATACGTTTGAAAGCACAGGGAAACAATTTGCCGGACTTGTCATGGGCGATCATTCAAAGGCCGGCATCAACACCATGTTCAATACAGGAACAGTCGTCGGCGTAAGTTGTAATATTTTCGGCGCAGGATTCCCAAGAAACTTTATCCCAGATTTCACCTGGGGCGGTCCGCAAGGCATGACGACCTATGAATTGACAACAGCCATGGTAACCATGGAAAAGGTATTGGCGCGAAGAAATATGGAAGTCACAGAGCCCATTCGGACTTTATTTGCTCATTTGGCAGAACAAGCCAAGACCAAGAAATAAAAGATTTCTTGCCACCACTGAAGGGGAAAATCTGCTGCAAAAAATACAACCTGCTTTCAACAAATCTACCTGAAGGCAGGTTTACATATAAAAAATAGTCCGTTTCATGATTCGAAAGGAGTTAGCATCCATGGGGTTAGCACCCTCCCCTCCCCGTGGACAAGTTACGACCTTCATCTTAAAGCATCCGAAGATTAAACGGATAGAAACGTTTAAAATCGGCTGTACAAAAAGAAACCTTTGAAGCAAGCGCTCGCACCCCAATATTCACTGTGCGAATCTGTTGGTTTATCAAAGAAAAACTTCACTCACCCCATTTTTCTGGAATCGAAAACCGCATTCATTTGGCCAAAGGAATACCATCAGCCGTGAAGAATAAAAAGCTTGAAATGAAAAATTCGGCGATTCCCGGGTTAGCACCCTCCCCTCCCCGTGGACAAGTTACGACCTTCATCTGAAATTATCCGGAGATTAAACGGATATAAACGTTTAAAATCGGCCATTCAACAAAGTGAACCTTCCTTTACATTACAAAAATCTGGTATGCACGAAACAGCATAACTTCAATCCAAAACGTGAAATAAACATACCCTTCACGCTTTAGAACGAAGAAATCCTCAACTTCCGTCGATTCTAAAGCACAAAAATCTGAATTTAAATCAGGGGCAAGGATAACAATCCATATGAATCATTTGCCACAACAGATGAAGACAAAGAATGAAACAAACACGATACATGTACTGACCAATGGGAGAATGATTTGTCATTCCCAAACAAAAAAAGCCCCGATAAACGGGGCTTTGTAAATTATTATATTATTTATCTCGCAAGAATCGGAATTCAACACGGCGATTCAACTGTCTGTTTTCAGGCGTATCGTTCGGTGCCGCTGGCTTGTCGAAAGCATAACCACGTGCCACGAGACGGCTTTTGTTCAGGCCATTCAACACCAACCAATTCATCACAGCTTCTGCTCTGCGCTGAGACAAAACGAGGTTGTATGCGCGACTACCTACGTTGTCGGTGTGGGCAGAAATTTCAACCCGTGCATTGGGATACTTCTCCAACAAAAACTTCAAGTTCTTCAACTCGCGAATAGAAGCTTCGCGCAAAGTCGCACGGTCAAAATCAAAGAAAATATTATTCAAACGATAGGTCTCGGTGAAATCAAGGCGATCCATGTAGAAATCCTTGATATATTCAGGAATTTCAGGATCCACGTCGAACTTTGCTTTTTCAACCGTAGTTTCATAGCCATCGGCTGTTACACGAATAGTATACAATTGCTCCGGAGAAACAACTGTCTTGAAACGACCTCTTTTATCGGCGCGAACCAACTGAGCAAAATGCTCTTCAGATGAAATTTCAATCTGACCATTAATCTCCTCACCGGTCATTCTATCTTTTACAACACCGGCAATGGTGATAACATCCTGACCCAAATTCATGTAAATGGTATCACGGAAGTTTTTGTCATCTTCGGAGCTGTAACGTGTGTTGATTGTTCCAATATAAGACTTGTATCCAAGTGCAGTGGCTTTCACATAAAAATGTCCGAATACAGGAAGAACGGTCATTTGTCCATCAGGCTGCTCATACACACGATACTCTTGCTGATCCTTGGCAGAAACGATTTGCAATTGTACGTTCATAGGTTTGCCCGTGGCAGAATCAATCACAACGAAATGATATGGAACTGTTTTACCTTCTTGCAATTCTACCAGATAAACATCTTTTTCACCTTTCCCGCCTCCACGATCAGAATCGAGGTAAGCACGATCTGTGCCATGAATGAAGAAAATAAACACGTCATCGGCAGCGGTATTGATAGGGAATCCCAGGTTTTCAGGCTTGGTCCACTGTCCATCTTTAAATTCAGTTTTGAAAATATCCATTCCACCCATGGTGTTGTGACCATTTGAAGAAAAATACAGGGTATTTCCATCGTCAGATACGAATACACACTCTTCATCATATTCGGAGTTGATTACACCACCCATGTTCACGGGTTTGGACCATTTTCCGGAAGCGCTGTCTAAGGTAACACGATAAATGTCGAGTGAATATGTGCCCAGACGCGGGTTATTTGAAGTAAAATAAATGGTTTTGCCGTCTGCCGTCATGGATGCGTGTGCCTCGCGAAAACGAGAATTAATCATGCTCATGCGTTTGGGTTTCGCCCATTTTTGACCATCTACCATTTCAGAAGTAAACAAGTCACCTCTTCCTGATTCACGATACATGATCATTCGCTTTCCATCGGGAGCAAGCCAAACCGTAGCATCATGCTTTTTAGAGTTAATTCCTTCTACCCGAAGGGCGGTGCTCCAGTTTCCTCCTTTATCTCTTTCAGAAAAATAAATGTCCTCATACTGAAATACTTCACCTTGTGGAATTTTACCACCCGTGTTGCCAGGACGACGGCTGGTAAAAACCATAAAAGTTTCGTCACGATTCACAATAGCAGCATACTCAGGATATTTTGTATTCAAACGCTTACCCATGTTTGAAACCAAAAGAGGCACAGTATCTTGTGTGATCTCGCGACCATTTTCACATTGAACAATACGACGATTTATTTCAATAATTTCTGCTTCAATCTGACCTCTTTGACGCAGGTTATATAAATCTGCATCTGAAGAAATCAGGGTGATATATTCCCTGTAAGTCTTGATGGCTTTATCCCACTGGCCATCGAGGTGATAGGTTTCCGCCAAAATATACAAACCATCGGTGCGATATTTAGGATCCAAACGCATCGCAGTTTCCATGAAAGTAGCTGCATTTGCTTTGTCACGGAGCGCATTGTAAATGTTTCCGATATCGAAATTCAATTGCGCATTTTTAGGATTGAATTGATGCGCATCCAGATAATATTTTAAGGCTCTTTCGTAGTGCTGTGTTCCCTTTTCAGCATATCTTTTACCTCTATCTAAGGCAGTCAGGGCCTTTCTTAACCCAGCGGCATCAGATGGAAAATTCTCCGGAGTAAACTCCACGGATTGAGCGCTTACAGAAAAACTGAGCACAAAATATAAGGCAAACAGACGAATTAATCTCATAGGAACGTTTCTTCCTGATTTGAATCTAAATAACTTGATAGCGGCAAAAGTAATGGTTTAAAATTGATTACCCAAAAAATTAATTTAAGATTTAAATCAACGATTAGCTATTTGAAACAAATCCATTTTAATTTTTGTTATAACCCTCTTAGTATGAGCTGAAAAATCCCCTTCCATCATCCAAGAATAGTAAGATGGTTCGGACTGAAACACTTGTTTAACAGATTTTCCTTTGTGTTTACCAAAATTAAAAACAGGAATTTGGTTTTCATTTAAAACTATTCTTCCTTCCAAATCGACTTTGGCGTCATTTCCCATCCACTTGGCAAGTTCCCTTAAGTTATTTGGCAACTGGGTGTACCGCTCCATTTGAGCCTTAAATACCTCGAGGGTGGCAAGGGTATCTGCATGAGCACTATGGGCGTTTTCAAGATTTTTTTCACAATAAAAACGATAAGCGGCACCCAAGGTCCGCTCCTCCATTTTATGGAAAATCACCTGAACATCGATTAGTTCTCTTTTTTCAACTTGTAAATCGATACCCACCCGTGCGAACTCTTCGAGCAACATAGGAATATCAAACTTCAAGGCATTGAATCCGGCCAGGTCAGCCTGTCCGATAAACTCATGCATGTCCGCGGCTACTTCCGCAAAACTGGGACAATTTGCCACCTTTTCATCTGTAATTCCATGGATAGCCGAAGCTTCCGCAGAAATCGGAATTAGTGGATTCAATAAATAATGCTTTTCCTGCTGGCTTCCATCTGGTTGCAAGCGAATAAAGCTGATTTCTACGATACGGTCTTTGGTGACATTTAATCCGGTGGATTCGATATCAAAAAAACATAAAGGTTTTGAAAGTTGTATAGCCATTGGGATTAAATGGATCGGTTAGGATCAAAAGATTCAAGGATTTCAGCCACGCGTTTTACGAATCGGCCACCCAAGGCGCCATCTACCACGCGGTGGTCATAAGAATGAGAAAGGAACATCATATGCCGGATGGCAATGACATCACCTTCAGAAGTTTCTAAAACAGCTGGTTTTTTACGAATGGCACCTACTGCCAAAATCGCAACTTGAGGTTGATTAATGATGGGTGTGCCCATTACATTGCCAAATGTACCCACATTGGTAACTGTGTACGTTCCTCCACTGATATCATCCGGTTCCAACTTATTATTTCGGGCACGATTTGCCAGGTCATTCACTTTACGGGTAAGTCCCAGTAAATTCATTTGATCGGCATCTTTTATAACAGGCACAATTAAATTTCCGGATGGCAAGGCCGTTGCCATTCCAATATTCACTCTGCCACGCAGCACCACGCGATCTCCATCTACCGAAGCATTTACACCCGGGAACTCACGAATAGCTCTGGCCACAGCCTCAAGAATAATGGGTGTGAATGTGATTTTTTCTCCATGCTTTTTCTCATACTCCCCTTTCACTTTTTCACGCCATTTCACCATATGAGTTACGTCTGCTTCCACATAACTGGTAACGTGAGGTGAAGTTTGTTTTGACATCACCATGTGTGCTGCAATCATTTTACGCATGCGATCCATCTCTACAATGGTATCTTCACCTCCAACCACCACGGGCGGTTTGGGGGCAGGCGCAGTTTGGTTACCAGCCATTTGAGGAGCTGCTGCAGGCGTTGGAGCCGCAGCAGGCGTAAGAGTTGGAGCTGGCTGAGATGGAGCTGCAGCAGCAACAGAAGCCGCGGCCTTTCTTTCACCAGACAAATACTGCATCATGTCCTGTTTGGTGACCCGACCTTCCAGGCCTGTACCAGGAATTTTGGCCAGCTCTTCCGGACTAATTTGCTCCTTTTGAGCAATATTTCGAACCAAAGGAGAGTAAAATCTGGCATCGGTTCCAGTAGAAACCGACAAAGATTCTGCAGCGGGTACAAATGGTACGGAAGACACTTCGGGCGCAGCTACCACTTCAGGCGCAGCAGCAGGCGCAGCGGGAGCAGATGATGCCGGAGCAGCCAACACGTCGGTTTCAATCAACGCAAAAGCGGCACCAATTTTTACAACATCCCCCTCCGCAAATAATTTCTTGACCAAACGGCCTTTCTCAGGTGAAGGCACTTCTGAATCTACCTTATCGGTGGCTATTTCTACGATGCTTTGTTCTAAATCTATCAGGTCTCCCTCTTGTACAAGCCATTTGGTGATGGTTGCCTCCATGACACTTTCCCCTAATTTGGGCATGAAAATTTCTACCTGAGCCATTTTTTTATTTTTTCAGAGGCCAAATTTAACCTTTATTCTTCAATCCTAAACCAAAACCTTACTTGTTTAGCTGAAATCCTTCTCGCAGCAAGGGAGGAAAAAGCAGAAAGACCAACGAAAATCATCCTGGCTGGCACGTGAAGTGGCCGCATCCGGATTTACCATTCTCCGGAATACATACGAACTACACGTTGCCCAATACCAGTTAAAATATCATAAGGAATGGTTCCGGCTTCCTGGGCCACGCGCCGTAAAGAATGTTCGGGTCCGAACCAAAGGGCAGGTTCACCGGCCTGCACATCAGAAAGATCAGTTACATCTACCATGACCAAATCCATGCATACTTTTCCCAATACCGGACATAATCTTCCCTGAATCAGAAACTTTCCAATACCTTCCCCGAGTCGCCTTGGAAATCCATCCGCATATCCCAGCGCAAGCGTGGCTACTTTCGTAGTCCGGGCAGTTCGTACATGGCCACCATATCCTATCACCGATCCGGCAGGAACAGTACGAACTTGTAAAATGGTGGTGGTGCATCGAACCGCTTCTCTCAAATATGGAATATCCTGTGCAGAAGCCGAATAACCATAAAGGCCTATCCCAACGCGAACCATATCTAGTCGAGATTCAGGAAAGCGGTGAATGGCACCTGTGTTGGCCAAATGCGCCAGAAATGGCTGAGAAATAGCCGATTTTAACTGCCCAACAATATGATTGAATGCCGCTATTTGTTGTCTGGTAAATTCATCCAAATCCGGGTCTTCCGAAGCCACCAAATGGCTGAAAACAGAACCAATCTTTAGCTGGGGCGCAGACAAAACCATATCCACAACCTCTTTCAAATCACTGACTTCCAACCCAAGACGGTTCATTCCGGTATTCCATTTCAGGTGAACGGGAATGTCCCAGGCGGAAAATTCCTGCCATACTATCAGGGCCTCTGAAAGCGCAGAAAGGCTATATAATTCCGGCTCAAGGCGATGCTCGACCATTCTGGCAAATGCATCAGCGTGCGGATTCAGCACCAAAATGGGCAAATGAATGCCACCAAGCCGAAGGCGAACACCCTCATCTACCTGTGCTACTGCAAGATAATTTACACCATAGGTCTGAAGCCAATGCGCCACTTCTACGTCTCCGGTACCATACGCCCCAGCCTTGGCCATGACCATAAGCCGTGTTTGCGAACCCGCCAGATTCCTGAAATGCCATAAATTATGTAACACAGCCTGCATATCGACCTCCATGCGTGCCGGTGCAGCATGTTGTTCCAGCATGGGAAGATACTGCTCCAGCTGAAATGGCCGGGCACCTTTAATTAATAAAATCGTCCGCTCTTCCAAAATGCGCGTTGCGGCAGAAAAAGCCTCAGCAGCGGTCGTAAAAACTTTCAATACGCCCGGCTGATGCAGTTTCGGTGGTCGCGCTCCTACCCAAAACAAATGTTGAAGTCCACCGGCAATAAAGCCATTTAGCACTTCTTCCATTTCTTTGGCATCGGCATGTTCTTTTTCGGGAAAATCGGTTAAAAGTGCCGCCAGCGGCCCCCGATTCTTAAAAACCAAAAGCCTTGACATTGCGCGCCTTAGTGAAACAGCATCAAACGAATACACATCGCTGATCAGGGTCATTCCACGCAAGCCATGGCGTAAATCCATCCGAAGCGCGACCGGACGCAAATCTTTTACCCGTGATGCAAGTCGTACAGGATCTCCGCCCAGGCGTATGGCCAATAACAAGGCGCCTGCCATGTTTTCAATGTCGGCCAAATCTGTCGGGCCATCCACACTGAACCATTTCTTTTCCCAGAAAAAACCGGAAAGTCTTCCTTCTTCTATTTTAAACCGTAAATCTGCTCCATCCGACTGACCATAAGACCAATGCCTGGCATTTTCAGGAAAAAGATGGTAGTGCGGGCGCACGGATTCATCATCTGCGAGATAAATAAATTCACTTACTTCCTTAAATAACAGGAGTTTTTCGGATAGTTTCTCCCGAAACGATGGAAAATACGCACCGTGGGCATCTCCCATCCGAGTGAGTAGTCCAATTTGAGGGGTCACAAGCTTTCGCAATCGGTCCATTTCGCCCGGCATAGAAATTCCTACCTCAAAAACCCCGACGTCATGTGATTCATTGAGCGTCCACAATGAAAGAGGTACGCCCGTTTGGCTATTGAAGCTCCCTGGATTTCGTGCCACAGAAAAATCCGGAACCAACAATTGCCACACCCAATCCTTGATGGTTGTTTTCCCATTTGAGCCGGTAATGGCAGCCAGATTTCCGCGGAAAATTTTTCGTTTTTCTCCCGCCAGCCATTGCAAAGTGTCAACGGGATTTTGAACCAAAATTACATTTACCCCCCAATCCTCGCTTACGTCTGTTTCCGAGGACACCACCAGCGTTTTGATACCGGCACGAACCGCCTGCGGCAAAAAAAGATGTCCATCGTGATTCAGGCCTTTTATGGCAAAAAAAACACCTTCTTCTCTTTGTCCCATCCAGCGTGTATCGGTCCAAAGCTGCGTAAGAGGCGCATCCGGAAGAGGTAAAAAAAGCGCCTTGGCACCTGGCGCAAGAACAATATCTTGGGCAGAAAAGGTAAAATCAGTCCGATTCACGCTATGTAATTTGCTTTTTGTGAAAGCAATCGCGGCACAAGGCCATGTATTTATCGGTTTCGCCTAACAAGACCACCTTGTCGTCAGCGGCCGTCCGATAGGAATGGTTGGCAATGTTGCCGCATTGAACACAAATGGCATGTACCTTGGTTACAAATTCTGCCACGGCCATTAAAGAAGGCATAACACCGAAAGGCCGACCGGAATAATCCATGTCTAGTCCTGCACATATCACACGAATACCTCGATTGGCCAAAATATTGCACACATCCACCAGACCCTCGTCGAAAAACTGAACTTCATCGATGCCAATTACATCCACTTCATTGGCCAGTAACAGGATGTGATGTGCGCTCGGAACCGCCGTAGAAACAATTACATTGCTATCGTGTGAAACCACATGAGAGTCGTGGTACCTGTTATCTACTTCCGGTTTAAAAATTTCCACCCGCAGTTGGGCAATTTTCGCACGCTTGAGCCTTCGGATGAGTTCTTCGGTTTTTCCAGAAAACATGGAACCACAGATGACCTCAATCCAGCCGCACCTTTCGGCCATTTGGAATGTATTTTCTACAAACATGATGGCAAATTTCGTACTTTAGGCTTCATTTTTACGTTCATTTGCGGGATAATTACCGAAAATATACTTGTGCATGGAAAGGAACGAACTTATCAAAAAATTACGAACAGAACTGCGTCAGCTGGATCAAATTTTATCTCAATGGAATGGGACTCCCACCGAAATAGCGCACTTAAGAACCTTATCCTCAACCATGTTTGAGGAAAATTTACGGCTAATTTTTTTAACAGAATGGACGCCTCCAGCCATGGATCCACTCCCTATGATTGGGGTTCCTCCTCCCACATCGCATGCCGTTCAGGAAAAATCTGCGCCTGAACACAACTCTGCGCCTGCAAAATCGGACGAAAAGCCAACGCCTGTCGCCATTAGCAAGCCAGAAATAATTGAAGTGCCGAAGCCAGAATCCGTTTCTGCAACCGCTACTCCACCGGAAAAAACAGACATAGATGCCGAAATTTTGGTAAAAGCAACCATCGCCACGCCAGAACCTGCACAAACTCCGGAACCAGCAGCGCCCGTCACCAAAGAGAAAGCCGCACCGGCAGAAAAAATGTTGTCTCGTCTGGTAGACGCCGTAGCCCCCCCGAGACTGGAAGACAAACTGAGAAATGCCCGTGTAGAAGACTTGAAAAAAGCCATCCCATTACATGAAAAATTCTTGTATATCAACGAGTTGTATCAGGGAGAACACGGGTTATACAACGCCTTTATCGAATTACTCAACCAGTGCAAAGACCATAAAGACGCTGACCAACAGTTTAAATTAGAAATCAGAGGTCGCGGCTGGGATTCAGAAGGCGAAGTGGTATGTAAATTATGGTCTACCGTACAACGGAAATTCCCGGCGGAATGAAAAAATACATTTTACCCATCCTGAGTTTGGCCTTCACATGGGCGGCGCAAGGCCAATCGCCGTGGTTTATGTATGGTAAATCCCAGGCCGATACACTGGCTTCCGATTTTTTCTACGGCCGCGGCCATGTAGAACAAGGAGAAAGAAAAGCAGCCTACCATATTGCTACAGAATTTCAAAAGATGGGCCTGTCACAATTTGCACCGGCGCCCAGCTTTTATCAGCCATTTAAAGTGTCGGCCAACCTTTTTCCCGAAGTTCCCGTCTGTATTGCAGATGCCATGCCCTTGGTCAGTGGCGTACACTTTATTCCAGACGCGGCCAGTGGTCCCATTCGCAAAACGTTGCCCCTGATTTTTTTGGATAGCATTACCCTGAGCAACCCTAAAACTTATTCTCGGATGATGGGAAAATCATGGGTGGGAAAAGGCATTGTAGTCGATAGAAAAGGCATTAAAGATGAAAGTTTAAAGCAAATCCTGCAAAACGTCCTGCAATTCAATCCTTTGAAAGCGGATTTAATCATAGAACTTCAGGATAAACTTACTTTTTCTGCGGCTACCCAACCCAAGAATTTCGCCCATATCCATGTGCTGCGCAGCATGATTACGCGGGAAACGGCCCAGGTGAAAATCAATATGCCAACGTCCTTCATCCCTGAAATTCAGAGCAGCAATGTAACCGGATATGTTTGGGGAAAAGAAGTAACCGATACTTTTGTGGTTTTCACGGCTCATTACGATCATTTAGGCATGTTGGGACGGCATGTTATTTTTCCCGGAGCCAACGACAATGCCAGTGGAACAGCCATGTTGCTCACTTTGGCCAAGTACTTTTCCCAACCGGAAAACCGTCCAAGATACAGTGTGGCCTTCATCGCTTTTGCCGGAGAAGAAGCAGGACTACTGGGCTCTCAACATTATGTTCGCAAACCCATTATTCCCCTGAAAAAAATCAAGTTTCTCGTGAATCTGGATATGCTTGGAACTGGAGATGAAGGCATTACAGTGGTCAATGCCACCGAACACCGCAAAGAATTTGACCAGCTGCAAGCACTCAATACTGCCAACAAATGGCTGGCGCAAATTAAACCACGGGGAAAAGCGGCCAATTCAGATCATTATCCTTTTTCGGAAGCAGGTGTAAAAGCATTTTTCATGTATACCATGGGCGGCACCAAGGCGTACCACGATATTTATGACCGGGCAGAGACCCTTCCATTGACCAAATTTGAAGAAGTTTTTCAATTATTGACCGCTTTTCATGCATTCCTGGACCGCAGACCCAACCCTTGAACCGGGCTTATATGTTATTCCGACGCCCATCGGAAATCTTGAAGACATTACCCTTCGGTCTATTCGCATGCTCAAATCGGTGTCCTGGCTTTTGGCGGAGGATACCAGAACGTCTCGTTTTCTGCTTCAGCATCTTGGCATCGATCGACCTTTAACGTCGTTTCACATGCACAATGAACACGCCACGTCTGCCAGATGGGTGCAGATGATTCAGCAAGGTGCATCCGTCGGTTTGGTGAGCGACGCCGGAACGCCCGGCATTTCTGATCCGGCATTTCTTCTGGTAAGAGCGTGTATTGAAGCGGAACTTCCCGTGACGTGCCTTCCCGGCCCTACGGCGTTTGTGCCCGCCCTCGTTATGTCCGGACTGCCCATGGATCGTTTTCGGTTCGAAGGCTTTTTACCTGTGAAAAAGGGACGCCAGAAAAAATGGGAAGCCTTGGCCCAGGAAGAGCAAACCTTGGTTCTTTATGAATCACCACACCGCATTTTAAAGTGTATCGAAGAAGTAATTCATTGGATGGGGCCGCAAACCAACGTGGCACTTTGCCGCGAAATCTCTAAAAAGTTTGAAACCTGTGTCCGCGGCTCTGCTGAAGAAGTTTTTCAACGTCTGAGTGCCGCACCGCCAAAAGGTGAAATGGTCCTGGTGATACGCAAAGAGGATACATCCAAAAAAAGTCTCTGATGCCCACGCCTGTTGCCCGTTGGATTTGGGCCGCATGTCTAGGTGCAGGCACATTCTCCGCTTTTTCTGCTTTTACACAAAGCTGGACAGCCATTCCACTTTCAACAGGTGCTTTTCATCAAATTTCAGGTTTGGCCGATCCAGGTTGCGCACCAGCTGGTTTTCTGGGAAAAAGCACAGCAGGAGCATCCTGGACATGGTTTGGATTGCAGAGCGGTACAACACCTTTGGTCTGCGACAGTTTTCCAGACATCACAAGTTTGATGACCTGCGGGACGCGCGGCCAGGTTCCTTTTCTGAACACAGGAATATTTTACTGGATTGGTACAGAAGGAGATGGTGTTTTTGGACATTCTGCAGATACCGTGATTCACTTTTCCCCGAACAACACACCCATGCCAGATGGCACGGTGAGGCAGGTGGTGCAACGTGGCGACACTTTGTGGATGGCCACCGCAGGTGGCTTGGCAAGAGCGCACGCAAATCAATGGAAAAGCTGGACTTTGGCCAACGGATTGTCGTCGAGCCACGTAACAGATTTGGCCTTTTTCCCGGACGGCGCAATAGGATTTTCCTCTATTAATGGAGGGCTCACCATTTTGCGGGGCGACACGGTGTCGGACATACTGAACAATCAAAACAGTTGGCTTCCCGACAATACCCTCACCAGCATAGAAGTTACAACCGACGGAAACATTTGGTTGTCTTCTACCACCGCCGGAATCATTTTGGTACAGCAAGAGATTCCAAGTTTTTTTCAAGTGCAAAATGGGAAACTGCCCAGCAACGGAATCCGGCAGCTTTCTGCCATTTCGTATCCGGCTCCCGGAATCCTGGCAGCCACAGAAACCACCGGCATTCTTTGGTTAGATGCAACTGGCGTTCAGGCGCATTGGCCCGGTGGTGCGAATGAACCATTTTCTCCCGAAGAAATTTTATGGATTCGCGGTGCTACAGCAGATTTTCCGTTTCATGTGGCGGCCGGACTGCACCAAATCTATGTGTATCCGGTGAGCAGCCAGTCTATTTCAGACTTTTTCCTCACGCAAATTCACCACGGATTATGGGAAATGCCTTTCGATGCAGAGGTACGCATCATGAACCAAGCTGGGCAAATTTGTTTTTCACAAACCATGAAAGCGGGTGCGCAGATTCCCCGTCCCGGACCAACAGGATGGTATTTTCTGCAAGTGAAAGAAACTTATTATCGGCTTCTTTGGCTGGATTAATCAGGCTTTGAGCACGTTTTCGATGCTTGTGAAAATGGCATTGACTTCTCCGACCCCATGTAAAACGGTGAGCTTATCCTGTGCCCGGTAAAAATCCAAACAGGGGAAAGTTTCATCTTTATAAACCTGAATGCGTTTCTCAATCACCTCAGGATCGGCATCATCCGATCGGCCGGAAGTAAGTGCACGTTGTTTTAGTCGCTGACGCAATTCTTCATCTGGCACATCCAGTAAAATCACGTGAGAGATATGTTTACTTCTTTCTGCCAAAAGATCATCGAGGGCCTGAGCCTGGGCCTGGGTACGTGGAAAACCGTCGAAAATGAAACCAGCGGCATTCGCATGAGCATCAATGGTTTTAGCCACCATAGAAATCACCACAGAGTCCGGCACCAGCAGCCCCTGATCCAAATAATGTTTCGCTTGCAGGCCAAGCGGTGTATTTCCTTTTAATTCGGCACGAAAAATATCTCCGGTGGAAAGATGAACCAAACCGAAGGCGGATACAATTTTTTGAGATTGGGTGCCTTTACCAGATCCCGGAGGGCCAAAAAGTACGAGATGAATCATTCAACAATAAGTTTATAGATGTCGGGCAAATTTCTTCCTAAACCATTATAGTCTAGTCCATAACCTGCCACAAATTCGTTTTCAATTGAAAATCCGACATAATCCGGAGGATAGTTTCCGGAAAATGCAGATGGTTTATACAGGAGCGCCACAGATTTCACAGAAAGCGCGCCACTGGCTTTCACCAAATCTACCAAAAAGTTCATGGTAGATCCCGTGTCTACGATATCTTCCACAATGAGCACATGTTTGCCAAGCCACTCATGTTTCGGGGAAAAATCTGCTCTCAATACCCCGGATCTTTGGGTTCCGTCGTAGGAGTTCACACGAAAGAAAGAATACTCGACGGGCAAGGGGATTTCACGGCCCAAATCCATCATAAAAGGTAAAGCACCTTTCATAATCCCCAACAGCACTGTATTTTTACCTTTATATTCTTCCGTCAGGGTACGACCCATAGATTCAACCCGTTCCCGAATGGTTTGGGCAGAAATCCAAGGTGTAAAATGACGATTATGGAGGCAGATGTTCATAGGGCCCCTTAAAGTGTAAAGGTACAAAAGAAAGTGTTTGGGCAAATGGGTTTTTAAAAACCGGAGGCTTGTTTACAACAACTGGGAAATAATTTGATCCACAGAAATGCCTTCGGCCTCGGCTTTGTAATTTCTCACGATGCGATGTCGGAGTATGGCATGAGCCACAGCGCGTACATCGGCCTCGTCCGGAGCAAATTTCCCCTGTAAAGCGGCATGGCATTTGGCACCAATCACCAGAAACTGAGAAGCCCTGGGACCGGCGCCCCAAGATAAATATGCATTGGCCTGAGGATGTGCTCCTTCCCTACCCGGCCGGGTAGATGAACTGAGCTTTACGGCGTACGACAACACATGATCCGTCACCGGAATTCTCCGAATTAAGCCTTGAAAATAAAGGATTTCCTCCTCCGTAAGCACGGATTTTACTTTTCGGCTACCTCCAGATGTGGTTTGGCGCACAATATCCACTTCTTCTTCGAAGGAAGGATAATCTACCATGATGTTCAGCATGAACCGGTCGAGCTGCGCTTCCGGAAGCGGATACGTTCCCTCCTGTTCAATGGGGTTTTGGGTGGCCAATACAAAAAACGGCTGAGGAAGTGCATAGGAAGTTCCGGACACCGTCACAGATTTTTCTTGCATGGCTTCCAACAAAGCCGCCTGGGTTTTGGGCGGAGTTCGGTTAATTTCGTCGGCCAAAACCACGTGAGCAAATAAGGGACCTTTTACAAAACGAAAACTACGGTCTTCGGCCAAAATTTCTGCTCCGGTAATATCGGAAGGCATTAAATCCGGGGTAAACTGAATCCGCTTAAACGACAAACCAAGTACATCAGACACGGTATTCACCAACAAGGTTTTAGCCAGTCCGGGGACGCCAATCAGGAGACAATGTCCCTGAGAAAAAATAGAAATGGTCAAATCCTGAATGGTTTGCTGCTGCCCAACTATTACTTGTCCAAGGGCAGCACGCATTTGAGCGTACTTTTCTACAAGGGCCTTTACCCCTTCCTGATCTGAAGCATACATCATCTTTCCTCCTTATTGGTTATTCCATTTGGCGGCATCCGGACAAATATCCAAAAAACCATTGACGGATATGTACATGGATCGCTTTTTCCGCTGCACCCATTGTTGTGTAAGTTCTAATTTCTTGCGCATCACGGCAAACTCCTGAATCCGGCCATAATCCATCGCGAGGTTGGCCTTATGCGGATCTCTTTTATCCACCATTAAAATAATACGAACGGTGGGAAGTCCCGATTGCCCCTGCATAATCTGTACAGGTGAAATCTGATCAATCTCCAGTTCTTTAATCAACCCCGCCGTTTCGGGATCCAGTTCTTCCATCGTAAATAAAGGTGCATTGGAATACGGATTAAATAATTGTCCACCATTCATCCGCGTTTCTTCATCCTCTGAATACTTTTTGGTGAGTTCTGCAAAAGTAAAGGCCCCTGAGCGATAGAGTCCAGCGATGGAATCCAGCCGATTTTCAGCACGAACCAAATCCGACGTACTTACTTTGGGCCGGATTAAAATATGTCGGAAATTGGCATATTCTCCTCGTTTTTCGATGAGTTGAAT
Source organism: uncultured Candidatus Competibacteraceae bacterium (assembly GCA_964578885.1). Taxonomy (GTDB): domain Bacteria; phylum Bacteroidota; class Bacteroidia; order CAIKAF01; family CAIKAF01; genus CAZRHR01. The sequence goes on from CAZOEO010000006.1 coordinate 60,274, forward strand.
GATATGAAATCCAAACTGGGTTTCTACGACATCCGAAATCTCGCCAGGTTTCAGGGAAAAACCAACCGCAGCAAATTCTGGCACCAGGTCTTCCCGGCGCAGAAAGCCCAATTCCCCGCATTGCTGTGCGGAGCCAAGGTCGTCGCTGTTGAATTTTGCTTTCAGACAAAAATTTCCGCCGGCCAGCAAATCTTCCCGCATTTTCTTGAGTTCACGGGTTACTTTCTCCTTTTCTTCGGGTCGGATTCCGGGCTTTATGACCAGATGCGCCAGTTTAAATTCAGCCGGGATGAAAGGTAAAGAATCGGGATGCCAGGTTTCAAACACTTTTCGCACTTCGGCGGGCGTCACTTTAACCTCTCCGAACAATTTGTTTTCCACCTGACTGATAAGCATTTGCTCCCGGATGGTCGGTTCTAAGTCGGTTCGTAATTTATCCAGTGAAATGCCCAACCGTTGTTCGGCTTTGGCTTTACCACCGGCCTGAGCAATAAAGATACCAATACGTCTTTCCACTTCTGCGTCTACGGCATCCTGAGACACTTCTATAGAGTCCAGTTCGGCCTGAAAAAGCAGCATTTTGTTGAAAATAAAATCTTCAAACAATTCGCAACGAGACATTTGAGGCATGCCTTCCCGTGCACCATTTCTTTGCTGAGCAAAACGAGCTTCTACATCGGAGCGCAAAATGGCCTCGGACCCCACCACTGCCACGACCTCATCTACAAGAATCGGCTGCGCTTTCAAGGTGGAGAAAAACAATAGAAGACTACTTATCCAAATAAATTTCAAACTTGCCATTTGCTTGCGCCTCATTATACAATTCAGTTTCCAGTTGCTTTAATATTTGTTGCTTCCGTTGGTTCAGTAAAATCATACGGATATTACTCATTTCAAACGAAATGGGAGACAATGTTTCTTTTCTGCGTACGTTGTGTATTCGGATAAAATGAGTTTTTAAAGAATCCGACACTTCCGTAAAACGATGTTTTTGCAGAAAAATTTCCTGACTTGGGTACACCAGGGGAAAAATTTGTTCCAATTCATCCATCCGAACCCAGTTGGTATCTGTCAGCCGATAACCGTACGCATATTTCTGACAAAATTCCATGAGTTTATTGGCATCCGCCGGTTTATCACTTTGTAACCATTGCCTTACCTTACCTGCATCTTTATGATTTCTGGGCAAAGTAACGGAAGCATACTGAACAATGTTGTATTTCAACAAAAAATCATGTTGATTTTGTTGGTAATAGGCTTCCATTTCCTGGCGGCTCAATTGAGTATCCAGCCTGGTGGCCAGCATTCTTTCCTGATAGGCGTGAATGAGCAACGATTTCCGATAGTTTTCCAGTTGCGCATCGAAGGTTTTAAGATCTTCAGTCAGCTGGTCTTCAGCTTGCTGAAGCAACAGCTGCTCTCTTACCCATCCTTCTACCAAAACCTGGAGCAAAGCCAAGGAATCGGCCTTTCCTTTCGGAAACACCACATCTGAAAAATCAGATACTTCCAGGGTCTGGTCATTTACCCGGGCCAATACCCCATCATCGACCGGCTCACCGGACAAAGCAGGAATTTGGTTGCAAGCCCAAAGGGAAAAAGCCAGACTCACGCAAAAAAGACCCAATCCGGCACGCATCATTGGCGAACCAACCTGTACAGGACATCCTTGTTTACCTGAACCGGATATTTTGCGCGTAGAGATTTGATCCACTCTTGTTCCAGATAGGTTCCGTAATCGGAAGTGGCCACTCCTTTGCACTCTTTCAAAGTTTTAGGAGTGGGAGGCAAACTTTCAGTCACTACGGCAAAACGGATTTTACCGCCGTCCTGACTGGTCGGTGAAATGCCTTTGGGTGTGGTGACAACCGCCACCAAAGGTTGTTCTCCTTCGGCGTATAATCCTTCCAGAACAATCACATTGTCCGCCACTTTTTTATTCAAAATGGCCACAAACTTATCTTTGGTCATGGCACCGGAAAGCAGTTTGGGTGCTAGTTTTCTGGCTTCCGCTTCCACTTTGGCATCTTTACAATCAATAATGAAAGCTCGCTTACGTGGTCCCCACATGTATTTATCGCGGTTGGCCTGATGGAAAGCCTCCAAGCCAGCGGTGTCGCGTACAGAACGCTTCCAAACCTTTTGGTCCATGAGTGCAAATAACAAAATGCCTTCGCGGTACTCGCGAACCAAATAGAAGAAGGCCATATCTTCCTCTGGAAGTGATGCTTCTTTATGCGCCAGCAATTCCTTTTCCACGAAAGCGTCTATACCATTGGTTCTAAAGTTGCAACCGGTAACGGGCTTGTCGATAGGAAGCGTGGTCAAAAACTCAGCTACGGCACTCCAATTCAGTGTTTTTCCTGCAAATTTTATGGCCCACTGGTTCGCAAAAGGTTGAAGCATTTCAGGTTTGTAGGGCTGTTCCCCCATGGCTTGAAGAATGCTTTGCAGCACAGTTTCATTCTGTGAAAAGGCATATTGCTGCTTCAGACGATTTACTAAAACCTGTTTGGGAACAGCCCAACGGGAGGTTTTAGATAAGCTGCGAACCAGGTCTGGTTTCAAAACAGAAAAAGTGGGAATTCCCGGCGCCTCGATGAGACGAATCAAATGATATCCTTCCGGAGTTTCGATGGGCATGGACACCTCGTCCTGTTTTTTCAGCGAAAAAGCGGCCTCTTCAAAAGCTGCAGGGTAAGTATTGATCCCAAAAGCAGGAAGTTCTCCACCACGTGATGCGGAATTTGGGCTTTCAGAATAATTACGCACCACCTCAGCCCAGGGGGTTCCAGCCGCCAGTTGAGCGCGCGCTTCCATGATACGGTTGTACGACATTTTCTTTTTTTCCGCATCCTGCATATCGGCCTGAACGAAGATGTGGGCTATTTTAATCCGTCCACGGGCCGGACGTTCCTTTTGAACGCGGATGAGGTGATAGCCCAAAGAGGTTCTTACCACATTAGAAATACCATTCACCGGTGTCTGATACACTTCCAGCTCATAGGAAAGTCCCATTCCGGGAGCCGTTACCCAACCCAGATATCCTTGACTGGATTTGGTCACGGAATCCTGTGAAAATTGTAAAACGGCCGAAGGAAAAGTGATTTTTCCGGCGATGAGATCCTGACGGATTTTGGAAATGGTTCGGAAAGCCTTCAGCGTATCCTGGGGAGAAGCACAGCGATCTACCCGAATGAGCAGATGGGAAATTTCCCGGTCGGTTTGCATGCGCTGGTAAGTGCTTCTAAGCAATTGTCCTTCCGCGGCTGTATCGCGCAAATAAGGACCGGAAAGTTGACGAACATAAGAGCCCAGTTCCAGGTTAAAGGCCCTGGATGTGTCCATTCCCAAATCTCTGGCTTCACGGACTTTTAGTTTGAAAACGGAGAAAAGCTCCATGTATTCGTCGAGGGCCTGTTTGGTTACGGGTCCTTTTTGATTGTTCTTTTTGAAAATAGCCTCGAACTCGGAAAGATAAATGGGTTCGGCACCTACGGTCATCACCACGGCATCATTGGGAATCCTGGGTTGCGCCATAAGGAGGCAAGGAAGCAAGAGGCCCGCAATCATTCCAGAGAAATGCAAAATCCGGTTCATCATTAATTAGATTTCAATTTAAGCCTACGAAAGTACACTTTCCCTTGGAAAATGCCATAACAAATTCTTCGGTGTTTTCCACGGACTCTTCTTTAATTCAGGAACACAAGGGGTTGGTTCGTCCGCGCTCGTTGACGCAAATCCAATGAGTTGAATCAATAATCACCCTTTCGGAAAAAGCCAGGTAAAACGATAAGTGGTGACGCCGGTTTTCTGCGTGATGTCCATGGCTTATTCGTTTCAGGAAAAGACATACCAATCGTCCAAAAATCCTTTTTTTGAAGCCGTCGAACAGCTGCGAGATGTCACTTTTCCTGACAAAAAAGTGGAAATGAGAGGAACTGAACAGCACCTTAATGAACACAAAAATGTTGCCAACCGTTTTACCCGAAAAGGTCACAGACATGGGTATCCGCAGGTATTCTGGCGGGCCATAGAGACAGGAAAAACGAAGGGTACTGCTTATGAAAAAACATCAAGAGCCCAGGGCGTGGATACGCAGCAAAGTGGACATAAAAGTTTCAAACTCTGCCAAAGGAATCATGTTAGGTCCGTCGCTCCAGGCGGAGTCCGGATCAGGATGCGTTTCGATAAAAAATCCATCGACTCCCACAGCAGCAGCGGCTTTGGCCAGATGAATGGCCATGGCCCGGTTTCCTCCGGAAGCGTCTCCCAATCCACCGGGTTGTTGCACAGAATGAGTCACATCAAAAATCACGGGGCCAAATGCCCTCATGATGGGCAGACTTCTAAAATCGACCACCAAATCGTGATAGCCGAAAGTAGTCCCGCGTTCGGTGAGCCACACTTGCGCCGCACCAGCAGAATCGGCCTTGGCTTTGGCGTGCGCCATGGCTTCGGGGGCCAGAAACTGTCCTTTTTTAATATTAACGATGCGTCCGGTGGCGCCGGCGGCAAGAATTAAATCGGTTTGCCGACAAAGAAAAGCCGGAATTTGCAGCACATCTGCCACTTCGGCTACGGCTTTTACCTGATGGCTTTCGTGCACATCGGTTAAAATGGGTAAACCAAACCTACGACGGACTTCTTCCAAAATCCGCAACGCTTCTTGCATGCCAGGGCCTCGTTTGGCATGCAGGGCGGTACGGTTGGCTTTGTCGAAGGAACTTTTAAAAACAAGATGAATCTTCCATTTCTCCCGAAGACCGGCCAGATGTTCTGCCGTTTTAAACACCAAATCTTCTGATTCGATAACGCAAGGGCCTGCTATAAACAGCGGTTTTTCCTGCGGTAAAAAAAGGTTATCCATAAATATCGTGCAATCGGATGAGACCCAGTAATTGTCGGTTGGTTTGAATTACAGGAAGTACCAGCAGTTTATTGGTTCTGTTTTCCATGGTTTCCAGCGCTTGTGCCAGGCTGGCATCGGGCGAAATGGTGATGGGCGTTCGGTGCATGACTTCTCCGGCCGTATGGGCATCCAAAGAGCCGTGGGCCAACAACCACCGACGAATATCGCCTTCGGTAATGATGCCGAGCAATTCACCGTTTTTCACCACACAGGCTGCGCCCAGATTTTTTTCTGTCATGGCCAAAAGAACCTCACGCATAGGCGTATCAGGCTGAACCTGAGCGGGCTGCTGCATCACCTCTCGCACAGAGAGCGAAACATTTTTTCCAAGTTGCCCGGCGGGGTGAATGGCTTTAAATCCTTCGGCAGAGAAACCGCGCAGTTGTGCCAGCGAGAAGCCAAGCATTTCTCCCGCCATTTGCGCGACCATTAGGCTTACGGAAGGTGCGAGATTTAACGCGTCCGCTTCCCGATGGACGCTACAATCCAGTCCATTTTTAAAATAAGGCCAAAGCGGAGAGGTTTCGTTTCCGATTAGACCGAACAAAGCGATTTGCCGGGCGCAGGCCCATTGCGCAATGCCCAGCAATTCCGGCCCGGAGCCACTTTTACTTAACAACACCAAAGCGTCGTTGGGTTGCACCCCGCCTAAATCGCCATGAAAAGCTTCTGCAGCATGCAGAAATTGAGCTGGAAATCCCAATCCTCGCCATGTGGCGGCAAGCCGTTGGGCCACAAGTCCGGTTTTTCCCAATCCCACAAACAGAAATTGCCCCTGTATTTTCCCAAGGGCCTGCACCATGTCCGGAAATGCGGCATTCCATCGCGTAGCAAGCGGTGCCATTCCCTGGGCATAGGCTAAAAGCATTTCATGATGAGACATGGCTGACATGATGCAAAGTTAATTGTAATTCCTCACGATTAAAGTAACGTGGCTTCTTGTTCATTTATTCCGGCAAACCTAGGAGATCGCCTGTACTGACCATGTGCATCGCAAACTTCATACAGACTACTCTCCGGCTAACCCAAAATAAGTGCATCTTGGAAACTGCTACGTTAACAACCAGATTTGATCATGATACAACCCAATATAAAACATGCTTAAACCAAACCCTAAAAACCATACTTTTACCAAACACTTGTTGTAAAATACTAATTTCGCACCCCGCCTTTTAAACAATTATTGTAACACCATGGATTTAAAAGATCAACTGAAGCAACTTGCTGACAGAACTTTAAAATTAAAAGAGCAAATTCAAACAGAAGAGGCCACCAAAAATGCATTCATTATGCCGTTTTTGCAGATTTTGGGGTATGATGTGTTTAATCCATTGGAAGTTGTCCCGGAATTTGTGGCTGATATTGGTTTAAAAAAGGGGGAAAAAATTGATTACGCCATTTTTCTGGATGGCACACCCACCATATCTTATCGAATGTAAACATTGGGCTCAAAACCTAAATATCCATGATGGCCAGTTATTGCGATACTTCCATGTGTCAAAAGCAAAATTTGGCCTTTAGACCAACGGCATCACCTATCGGTTTTATTCTGATTTGGTTGAACCCAATAAAATGGATGAAAAACCATTTTTAGAATTTAACATTAATGACATCAGAGACAATCAGTTAGATGAGCTGAAAAAATTCCACAAATCCATTTTTGATGTAGACAGCATCATCAATACGGCGAGTGAACTCAAATACACAAACGAACTTAAAAACATTATCCTTCAGGAATTTACAAATCCTTCTCCCGAATTTGTAAGACACTTTGCCAAAAAAGTTTATCCAAGCGTCATCACGGCAAAAGTATTGGAGCAGTTCACCAATTTGACTAAAAAATCCATCAGTCAACATATTTCAGATCTGATTACGGAGCGTCTTAAAACTGCGCTAAGCAAGGAAGATGAAGTGGCCAAGGAACAAGAAGCACTCGAGCAAGCCGAAAAACAAAAAACAGAAGTCAGTAAAGTAGAAACGACTGAGCAAGAACTTGAAGGTTTCCTGATTGTAAAAACGATTTTACGTCAAAAGATTAGTGCTACACGAATTACGCATAGGGATGCGCAAACCTACTTTGCGATTTTGCTCGACGACAACAACCGCAAAACCATTTGTAGACTTTATCTAAATGGCTCAAAAAAATATCTGGCCATTTTAGATGAATCCAAAAAGGAAGTCAAAAATGAAATCGGCTCTTTGGACGAGATATTCAATTTCTCTGACGAACTATTGCAAGTCATTGATGGTTTGGAACGTGGCAAATAATTTGTCATAACCCAACAAGAACACCTTTTCGTTCAAAGGACTTTTTGTGCTTGTAATCGACCTGTATCATTATTTCATGAACCGGTCGCCAGCATATCTGCTTCAACACCAATTTTCCATTTCCCCTACCCTAAACCGACATTTTGTCAGTACAATTGGGGTTGGTACGAGTTTTGACTTCTTCCAGCCAAAATATCAATCACGTCATGCAGACCGATCAAATAAAAAAAGGACAAATTCAAGTACAGACGGAAAACATTTTCCCCATCATCAAAAAGTTTTTGTACGCCGATCAGGACATTTTCATCCGTGAATTGGTGTCGAATGCAGTAGATGCTAACCAGAAAATCAAAACCCTGCAATCGGCCGGAGAATTTAAGGGAGAAACAGGCCCACTCGAAGTGCGCGTGGCGGTGGACAAAGACGCTAAAACCATCACTTTCTCCGATACTGGCGTAGGTATGACGGAAGAAGAAGTGGAAAAATACCTGAACCAAGTAGCCTTTTCAGGCGCCAGGGAATTTCTCGAAAAATATCAACATGTACAGGATGGTCAGAGCATTATCGGACATTTTGGCCTAGGTTTTTACTCGGCATTTATGGTGGCCCACCAAGTGGAAGTGGACACATTAAGCTGGAAAGAAGGCGCCTCATCTGTGCTTTGGACCTGCGACGGAAGTCCGGAATACAGCCTGGCACCCGGACGCAGAACAGAAAGAGGTACCACCATTACCCTGCATGTGGGAGACGATGGCCTTGAATTTCTGGAAACGGAAAAAATTGAGGAAATCCTGACCAAATACGGAAAATTCCTCCCCATTCCTGTGTTTTTCCAGGATAAGCAAATCAATAATACCCAACCGGCCTGGACCCGCAAACCCGCGGACGTTACGGAGGAAGATTATGCCCAATTTTACAAAGAGCTTTATCCTCAAAGCTTTGAAACACCGCTTTTTCACATTCACCTGAATGTAGATTATCCTTTTAACCTCACGGGCATTCTATATTTTCCAAGAATTTCAGAAAAACTCGACCTCCAGCGCAACAAAATTAGCCTTTACAGCAAACAGGTATTTATCACGGAATCGGTGGAAAACATTGTTCCGGAATATTTAACCCTGCTGCATGGCGTAATCGATTCGCCCGATATTCCTTTAAACGTTTCCCGAAGCTACCTGCAAGGAGACAGCAATGTGAAAAAGATTTCGGGACATATTTCTAAAAAAGTGACGGATAAACTGGAAGAAATGTTCCGTCAGAACCGGGAAGATTTCACAGAAAAATGGGAAAACATCCGCCTTTTCGTGCAATATGGCAGCGTAACAGACCCCAAATTCGGAGAAAGGGCCGAAAAGTTTACCCTGTTTAAAACGACAGACCAAACTTACCTGACGCCGGAAGAGTTAAAAGAACAATTTGGCGAAGCCCACACCAACAAAGACGGGAAAAAAGTGTGGTTATACACCCAGGAGCCAGATGTACACGTGGGTGCCATCCGTGCAGCCAAAGAAAGAGGATACACGGTTTTGGTCATGGATTCCCATATTGAAGCCCATTATATTGGATTTTTGGAATCTCGCTGGACCGACCAACAGTTCGTGCGTATAGATGCCGGAGTACTCGACAAACTCATCGACAAAGGTTTTGAAGCGCCCAAAACGGTGACAGACGAGGAAGAAAAAACACTCAAAAGTCTGTTCGAGCAACAAATTACCGAAGGCGGTTACATGGTAAAAACAGAATCTTTGCCTTCCGACGCACCAGCCATTAGTTTGGTACAGCCGGAATTTATCCGCCGCATGGAAGAAATGCAAATGGTGGCAGGTAAAGCAAAAATGTGGGATATGCAGGAAGTGGTGGTAAACGTAAACCATCCTTTAATGCGCAAAATTTTAGAGGATAACTCCGAAAATCAGGGAACAAAAATTCGACAAGCCGTAGATTTGGCGATGCTATCCAAAGGATTGCTGAAAGGCGAGGCGTTGGATCAATTTATCCGTAAAAACATGGAATCCCTTTGAAGCGTTTCGCCTCCAAACTGCTCATTTTTCCGTTTCTATTACTGATTCGCATATATCAGTGGTTTATTTCTCCGTGGATGGCGCCGTCCTGCCGTTTTACCCCCACGTGTTCGCATTATGCCATAGAAGCTCTTCAAAAACATGGATTGTGGCGCGGCGGATGGCTGGCGGCAAAAAGAATAGCCAGCTGCCATCCATGGGGAAAATCCGGTCATGATCCGGTGCCTTAAAAATGAAAATTTGGATATCTAAAACTAACCCGTTGCGTTGACTTTGCGGCGGGTTTTTTAATGATGGTACAGTGGAACCATAGGTATTGTAAAAGCAAATATCGCCATCAGTGATGCCCGATTTTGCTTGGAATGGTCACATCCAATAAAGGATTGGCACACGGGGAACACCGCGTTTTTCGATGTGGCGAATGCCAACATTCGATTTAACAGGAAGAAATGCTTCCCGATGAATTGAGACCAGCGGCAAAGGAAGACTGAATACGCGCTAATATTGGCGGGCAATCAATGACCAGGAACCACCGGCCATCCGGAGAATAGATAATTTTACCATCGCCTGCTCTGCTTGTGGTGTTCGGGATGAGCCATGGTGGGTAAAAACTGTATCTTTGGCGCATGTGGCAGGCAGAAAATAAAGTAGTTTTAAAAGAAGGAAAGTCCAATATCTTGTCCAGGAAGCATCACTGGATGTTTAGCGGTGCTTTACAAAAATGGGAACATCCTCCTCAGGAAGGAGAGCTTACGGAAATCATTCAAAAAAATGGAGACGTATTGGCTTATGGGATGGCCGGTTCCGGTTCTATCGCACTTCGGATTCTGGGATTTGGACCGCCACCGGCGCAGGTTTTCTTTGCCGAGCCAGCGCTGAAAAAAGCCATTGAGTACCGGAAACGCCTCGGATATTTTCAACAAGCAGATACCAACGCCTTTCGGCTGGTACATGGAGAAGGAGATGGATTACCCGGTTTGGTTATCGATTGGTACAATGGCCATGTAGTCATTCAGGCTCATCATACAGGTTGGCATAGATGGTACGCTTCTATTTGTGACATATTGATGGCCTGTCTACCCATTTCACCGCAAACCATTTTGGCGAAAAATCCAACCCGTGGAGAAAAAGAATCCGTACAATTCCTGAAAGGGGAAGCACCTTCAGCCTGGATCAGAGAACATGGCTACCGCTTTTTGGCGGATTGGACAGAAGGCCAGAAGACAGGGATGTTTTTGGATCAAAGGGTTTCCCGGCAATTGGTAAAAGACTGGAGCGCGGGAAAAAATGTACTCAATACCTTTTGCTATACAGGTGGTTTTTCCGTGATGGCACTTGCTGGTGGAGCCACCAAAGTAACTTCGGTAGATGTCTCTGCCAAGGCCATTGCCGCCACCAATGCGCATGTTCAAGCGAATTTCCCGAATGCGCCCCATGAATCAATTACGGCAGATGTATTGCCTTGGCTTGCGCAACATTCCGGGCATTACGACCTGATGGTGGTAGATCCTCCCGCTTTCGCCAAATCGGTGCACCATCGGCATGCGGCCATTAAAGCCTACACCCGTCTGAATGCCATGGCGTTGAAAAATATAGTTCCGGGTGGTTTGCTTTTTACTTTTTCATGTTCACAGGTAGTAGATACCCAACAATTCCGTCAGGTGTTGGTGAGTGCTGCCATGGAAGCAAACCGTTCCCTGCGTTTGGTGCAGCCCCTCACCCAACCCGCCGATCATCCGGTGAATCCCTTCCATCCGGAAACAGAATATCTCAAAGGCCTTTTGTTATACGTAGAATAAATAATGAAAGCGCCTTCTTCTTTTACTCTTTTTAAATTGGGACTGCCCATGCTGGGCGGTCTGTTGGCCAATACCATGGTGGGCGTAGCCGATACGGCCTTCATGGGTCAGGTGGGGCAAGGACCGCAAAGTGCCGCCGGTTATGGTGCTTTGTTTTATCTCGTGCTTTATGTGATTGGAATGGGTTTCGCCCTGGGTTTACAAATCCGCAACGCCTATTGGGTGGGTGCAGGAAATACCTTTAAGGTTGGCCCGTTGGTCATGAGCGCTGGATTAGGGCTGTTGGTTTTTGGCATTGCGGCTGGAATCGGCTGTATTTTAGGAGGAAATGCATTGTTTTCCATGCTAAATAATGATGCCGTTTTAGCCAGTGAAACAGCAGATTATGTGGGCATCAGGGGTTATTTTCTTCCATTTACCATGATTAACCTGGCTTGTATGGCTCTTTTTGTGGGCACGGGTAAAACGCAATGGGTTGGCATGGCCAATTTTACCGGCGCCGGGCTCAACTTTTTTTTGGATTACGTGCTCATTTTCGGCCATTACCAATTTCCCGAAATGGGTTTAAAAGGAGCTGCATTGGCTTCTGGATTAGCGGAAACAGGCATTTTCGCCGTCTATTTAACAGGAGCAATATGGAATTTCAGAAAGGAAAACCATTTTAAAGCCCGTCCTCTCCTGCAAAAGGCCGCATTACAAGAAACCATGGCCATTGGTTTTCCGCTGATTTTACAAAACATCACAAGTATTTTGGCTTGGTTTGTCTTTTTCACCTTTATTGAACGAACTGGTGCAGAAAATTTTAATGTGTCTATTGTAATTCGTAGTGTTTATGCCGTTTTCATGATGGTAGGCATCGCTTTTGGTGCGGTGGTCAATGCCCAGACATCAACCCTGCTTGGTGGCCATGCACCGATGGAAATTTTGCCCATGATCAAAAGAACCACTTGGGTCAGTTTAGGGCTTGTCTTACCCTCTGTAGTTTTGTTGGCCGTTTTTCAAACCCAGATTTTTGCCTTGTTTAGCGCGGATGAAAGTCTGGCCATCAAAGCAGAAGCGCCAATGGTTGTGGTGATGTTGGCCATCATTTGTTTTGCCATTTCGCATGTTTGGTTCAATGCGGTTTCCGGAACCGGAAAAACCTGGCTTGCGCTTGGGATTGAAACCACATGTATTATCGCATATTTGGCTTTAGCCTACTGGGTCACCAAACCGGAAGCAGCATTTAGCCTGGCCGTCATTTGGTCTACCGAAGTGCTTTACACCTCCGTTATTGGTCTTTTATCTGCCCTGGCACTTTTCCGACTTTTAAAAAAGTGGAAAATAGAATCTGTATCTTCGCAGTCCTAAGTATAAGAATTGAAACGAAATGAGTGGTTATCACCCCGAACCCTACTGGTCTGAAGTAGCACAACGCATTAAATCCAGAGCAGGTATTAATGTCTTGGCTGGCGACGACGAGCCTTACTATCGATATAAAAGGAAAAGGTTTCTCTCATTGTTGCTTGGCCTTCCTTTTAAGGGAAAGTCGGTGTTGGAAATCGGACATGGTCCCGGAGGAAACCTGGCAGAAGTGTACCGACATCAACCCGCCCAATTGCATGGGGTCGATATTTCAGCGGACATGATTGCGCTGGCAGGTTCACACCTACCCAGCTCCGTTCATTTGCATAAAATCAATGGTACCCAGTTGCCTTTTGAAGATAAAACTTTCGACATCGTTTTTTCTGCCACCGTATTGCAACACAATACCGACGAGAACATGATGAAGCAGCTTTTGACCGAAATGTGCAGGGTGAGCAAAGATCAGGTGGTATTGTTTGAACGGATTGAAAGCACCATCAAAGGAGACGACCTATGCAAAGGCCGGCCGGTTTCTTATTATGCTGAACTTTGTGCTTCACAGGGATTTGAGCTTGAATCTACCTCATTCATCAATATTCGTGTTAGCTATTATGTCTGTGGCGCCATTCGTAAAGGTTTGAATCCCAAGCAGCGCAAGGAAGGCGAGCCGCTGAACATGCTTTCTCTGGCTTTGCAAAACCTTACTTTACCTATCACCAAAGTATTAGACCGGATTTTCCCTTCTCAAAAAGATGTAGGACGACTTATTTTTAAAAGGAAAAAGTAAAGTGAAAGTTGCCCTTCACGAAAGTCTATAAAACAAAAGGCCGTCTCCCAAAAGAAGACGGCCTTTTTAATGATTATGGCTTTATTACTTTTTGCGCCATTCTTCAATGGAAGCCTGGTTCATGCGCACGTAGTCATCATTTCCGGCTTTTTTCGCAAGTTCAAGACTGCGTTGAGCAGTTGCAATGGCACCAGGATAATCTCCGATTTTGGCTTGAATCAGCGCTTTTTGACGCACCACCCAATACAATTCATCTTTGTCCTTGGAGATGGCCAGATCAATCCATTCAAGGGCTTGATTCATGTCTCTATTGGTTTCATAATAGTATCGAGCTGCTTGAAAGTAGCTGGTGGGCGTAGCAGAAAGTGCCTGCTGTATATTCCGCATCACTTTCGAATCTACATCCGTTTCAAATTTGAAAGAAACCCGGGTTGTTTCCCAGGAAATTTCAACGAAGGCAGAGTTGTTGGTCAAATAATTAAACTCAATAGTAAAAGTTTCGGTAAAAGGAATCACGTCTGGTTTTACTTTAACCCGAACTGCATCATCTGATTCTTTGTAACCGGAAGTTCCGCTCATGCGGGCAGCTTTGTTCAAAATGATGGTCCATTCATTCATAGATGGAATGGTCAGAATAGAATAATCTCCTTTCAGACCAACGCCATTTACCCTAACTGAGTCGCTAAAATGGATGCGTGAGGCCATGTTAGCCCCGGTTCTCCAGAGGCGGTCGTAAGCCACCACGTCTCCAAAGATTTTCCTTCCTCTTGCGCTTGGCCGGCTGTACACAAGCGTGACATCCATTAAACCTACTTTTTGGGAAACGGTACAAATAGGACTGGCCTGCGGCATGTCAATTTGCCCCTGTGCCGTTAAAGAAACACTCATAGAACCTACAAGGCCCAGGAAAAATAATTTCCAAGATTTCATCATCATGTATCAAATTTAATGTTGCGAAGGTAACCAAGTTTAGGCGAAATTGTTTTTAGAAACATAAGGTCTCGGAAAAATGGGCAAAGCCGTCACGGGCCAATCGCCCACAACGGCCTTGCCTTTTTACGAACTTTTGAGCTAATCCGTCAGCTTGATACGTCCTTCTTCAAAGACAAAATTCCTGTCGTACAGATGATAAATGGTTTGCTTTCCGCATTGCGAATTGCCTGTATAATATTGGTCACAAAAGCCCATTTCACGGGCAATATTCACGGCTACCTCCTTATTGGAAGTATTCGCAATATAGTCCAATACCCTTTTATTTTTCAGCAAAATCGCATTTACTTTTCGGACAAAAAAGCCTTGTTGCACCAATCGCTTATTGTTGTAATGGCTTCTGCAACTGTCTGAACAAAATTTCTTGTCCGCCCGACCAGCCAACTCCTCGCCGCAGTCCAGGCATTGTTTGTGAAATGAATATGACATGGATGATTGGATTTTATTATCTAAAAATAACAAAGCCTCATCCCAAAAAGCAAGACCCTGGATGCCTAAAAACTTATTATTACTAACAAGATGATGTTAAATACAACCCATTCGACAATGAACCAGGTTAGTACATTCACTTTTTGTAGCGAAAGAAATGTAGGAAAGAAAAAACAAGACTCAGCAAAAGACCAGAAATCGTTAAACCACTTAAGGTAAAAAGCAGGCGAATTTTAAGGCTATTCAAAGCCTCCAGATTAGATTTTAGCCGAACCAAATCCTCTGATGAAAGGCTGCCCCGGGCCGCTTCGATGCGTTCCTGAACCAATCCGGAAAGGTAGCCCACATCTACGCGGGAGTAATAGACCCAAAGAAAAAGCGTTACAAAAACGGCCGTAAACAAACTAAAACGTCCGCCATCCCGAAAAGCCTGAATGATTTCTCCGGTGCGCCGAAACGACTGACGAGTACGCCAGAACAATAGCAAAGTAAACAAAACCAAAAACCATCCGATAGGAAAGCGATGTAAAAAATCGAATTGGTATTCCCATCCACTAATAAAAAGGAAACCCCGAACTACAAAGTAGCTCAGGGAAACCCATAAGGCGTTAAATAATGCCGTATTCTTCATTTTTACCCATTCATGGTCAACAGAAACTCCTCATTCGAGCGGGTAAATTTCAGACGATCTTTCAAAAACTCCATGGCCTCTACCGTATTCATGTCGGAAAGGTGATTTCTGAGAATATACAGGCGATTCAAGGAGGCTTTGTCCATTAGCAAATCGTCTCTTCGGGTACTGGAGGCGTTGATGTCGATGGCCGGGAAAATACGCTTGTTCGCCAACTTACGATCCAGCTGTACTTCCATGTTACCGGTGCCCTTAAATTCTTCAAAAATGACTTCATCCATTTTCGAACCGGTGTCTATGAGCGCCGTGGCCAAAATGGTTAATGAACCGCCATTTTCAATTTTCCTGGCCGCACCAAAGAACCTTTTGGGTTTTTGAAGGGCATTTGAATCTACACCACCCGTGAGTACTTTACCTGAAGCAGGAGCAGCGGTATTATGGGCGCGGGCCAAACGTGTAATGGAATCTAACAAAATCACCACATCCTGACCGCATTCTACCAAACGTTTTGCTTTTTCCAAAACAATGGTAGCGATTTTCACATGGCGTTCTGCCGGTTCGTCAAAGGTAGATGCTATCACTTCCGCTTTCACAGAACGGGCCATATCGGTGACCTCTTCCGGACGCTCATCGATCAATAGAATAATAAGATAAATTTCAGGATGATTGGCTGCAATGGCATTGGCCACCTCTTTCAAAAAAACGGTTTTTCCCGTTTTGGGTTGCGCCACAATCAATCCTCGTTGTCCTTTTCCAATGGGGCAAAACAAATCCATGATGCGCGTGCTCATGCTTTGTTCTGACTTTGGCCCACCTACAATCTTAATTTTCTCGTAAGGAAAAAGTGGGGTCAAATAATCAAATGGAACACGATCTCTCACTACAGAAGGATCCAATCCATTGATTTCCCTCACTTTAATTAAAGGAAAATACTTCTCTCCTTCTTTCGGAGGACGAATGGTGCCCACCACCGTGTCTCCTGTTTTCAAGCCAAACAATTTAATTTGACTCTGAGACACATACACGTCATCAGGAGAGCTCAGATAATTGTAATCGGCACTGCGTAGGAAACCGAAGCCATCGGGCATAATTTCCAAAACGCCTTCTGCGTCTACAAAAGCTTCAAATGAATAGACGTCGAAATTCTTTTTAGGTTCGGAACGAAACGCCTGTGAATCGGCGTGCGGTCTAGGTTCTTGCTCTCCCCCATCTTGTCTGGGCTGGCTGCGATCCTGAAGAATCGGCCTTTCGCGTGGTTCGTTGCGTTCTCTTTCTCTGAATTCCGGGCGAGGACGTTCTCTGTCTCTGAATTCGTTGCGGTCGCGCTCCCGAAACTCACCTCTTTCCCGTGGATCCCGGTCTGGTCTGGGCCGGTCGAAGTTTCTTTCCTGCGGACGTTCCGGATTGCGCTCCGGAGCGCGTTCTCCCTGACGATCCGGATGCCTGTCGCTTTGTCTTTCTATCGGACGCTCCCTGGGCGGCACCGGACGAACCGGAATACCGTCTTTGGTGGGAAGAGATTTGGGTGGCGCCGCTTCCTTGACGGAGGATTCCGCTTCTTGGGTCGCTTTTGTCTCCTGTGTTTTAATGACCTCAGGATTGGAAGAACCAACAGGCTGAGCCACACGTATTCTGCGGCGTGAATTGACCTCTTGACTGGCGGTGCTCTCTGCTTCCGGTTCAGAAACAACAGAAGGAGGTGCGCCGGATGACTGCTGAGCCAGGATGGCTTCAATCAGTTCGTCTTTCTTTTTATACTGATACTTTGGAACACCAAGTTCTTTGGCAATATCTTTTAAATCAGGCAATAAGCGCCTTTTCAGGTCCGAATTCTGATACATCAGTGAACGGTTAAATAAATTGAGGGAAACCCCGTGGGGTCGTGAACATCAATGCAATACTTTGCTGGATGGTGGGAAACGGTTGCAATGATACGAATAAACGAATAAAAATCAATGAACGGGTAAAAAAAACAAAATGGCATTTATCGCCGCAGTGGAAAAGAAAAGGACCAAGGTGCCGGCAGCGTCATACGGTCCTCATCCAGGCGGGCCTGAATGGCATACCATTGTTTTGAAAATCCGACCTTTCCCGACACCGAATGAGCCACATACCAACCTTCTAAACCAAGTTGTTTCGGTTGATCCGGCGTCCAGTACCACCGACCAGAAAACAAAGACCAATACTGCGTCGTACCAGATTCAGTGGTTTTCCATTGGTTGGTTTTCAATGCAAACGTTCCCATGCTTCGCATCCAAAACGTAAGCTCTTTCCCATGAGTAGCTTGTGGAACATGGATTAATGCATCCTCCGGTTCTACAAATCCCGGTAATGCTTCCTGATATTGCGCCCAACTTTCTTTATACACCAGTGGCTGATTGATCCAATCCGCCAAAACCGTTTTTTTCAAATGGCTCCAACGACGCTCCGGCTCTGTTTCCAAAGAATCCGGTAAAATGACCCACCACCGTTTCCCGGACCAGGCTTTCAACTGCCCGAATGAAAACGGCACATCGGCCACATCTTTGGGCTGCACCACCAAGGTAAATCCCTTTTGCACAGACAAAGAATCAATCTCAAAAACCTGCCGATTGGAGGTCCATTCATAGTTTTTGGGCGGACCATCTGAAAGCAAAACCTGCACATTTAATGGATGTGGCACGTCTTTTTCCAGGCTCAACTTCAACAAAGGCGTCCAATCCGGAAACGTATAAACCATCCGGCGTTCTTCCCCTGAGGCGCCACCACGCACCTGCCCGTGCGGACCATGATCGTACATAAAATATTTGTCGAGCGGATCACCCACGCCCAATAGTCGAATGGCCGCCATACGAATGGGTTGTGGCTGAAAAGGAATGGGTTTCCCCTGCCCGTCGAAAAAGGTGAGTTCAGCAATACCGGCCGGTCGAGAATTGAAAAGTTTGGCCAAAGATCGGTTGACACGCTGGATGGAACCCTCTTCATTTTCCAGAGGCAATTGAATATGATTCCAACCATCCTGCACCAAAATACGCACCCGCAAATGCCTTAATGGACGGGTAAAAATAATGTCCTGACCAGATTGAAAATAACCGAGAAGGCTGTCGTTTTGCCAGATTTCAAACTGGTGAATTCTTGCCAAATAAGGGTCTTCCGCCGCCCAAATCTTCATCGACTTCATTTTCCCCGGCTCAAAAGAAAAGTCGAAACCTTCTCCGTCGTTCAACCCGGTAGAAGTAGACCAATAGGTAGTGAGATTGCCGTCGGTCATCTGGTCAGGTCCGTAACGAGTCAGGGGAAAGCGATACGACGAAAACCATTGCCGATCCGGATAATAAAACGTATCCGGCCCGGTTTCAATAAACAAATGCGGATCAAAGTCTTTGGGTTCGGGCAAGCCGGAGTTTTCACTTCCACCAAGGCAACCAAATCCCAGCCCACAAATCAAACAAAACCCAATAATCCAGCGACGCATAGCAGAAATGAACTGTTTCTTTCGCAAAGATATAGCCCATTCCTCCAAAAAAATCAAGAAATTTGAAATATGATAAGCACCCTTGTACACGCAGCCCTGGTAGCCGGTTTGGCCATTCAGTCGTTATCGCAACAACCACCGACCACGAAAGCATTTTTAATGGGGCAGTTTTCTCCTGAAAACCATCCCGATTTTGTGGAAATCAACGCCAAATACACCTCCAAACCTTCCATTTTCCTGCATAAAGAAACATATGCAGCCTTTATTCGGATGGCCGAAGCGGCGGCCAAAGAAGGCATTACCATCACCATTGTATCTGCCACCAGAAATTTTGAAGCCCAGAAGCGGATTTGGGAAAACAAGTGGCTGGGCCACCGAAAAGTGGAAAACCGTGCGCTACCGGAATCGCATCCCGATCCCCGGCAGCGTGCTCTAAAAATTCTGGAATATTCCTCTATGCCAGGCACTTCCCGGCACCATTGGGGCACAGATTTCGACATCAACACACTGGAAAACGACTATTTTCTGACCGGTGAAGGATTAAAACTAGACCAATGGCTCACCCAAAACGCAGCATCTTTTGGATTTTGCAGACCATTTTCCGCCCGAAGCACAGGCAGAAGCACAGGATATGAAGAAGAAAAATGGCATTTGAGTTATGTGCCTCTTTCGGCACGTTTCACCAAACAATATACTCGGGAGGTCGGCTACCCGCTTAAAGGATTTCTCGGCTCCGAAGTGGCGCAAGATATTCAGGTCATCGAAAATTGGGTGTTGGGCATTTGCCCCACTTGCCGGCCCGACAGTATTCCATGATACGTTTTTTACTGATAATACTCATCTCCATTGGGCCCGTCGCCTTGCGGGCACAACTTTTCCCATTTGGCAATGCGTGGGAAAATCCGGCAGGACGCAATATGGTATTCAGGAATGATTCAGCCTGGTACCTTGCCTCCGGCGCTCCGGATCAGCAAAGTCCACAAAGCATTCAAATTTTTCAGTTTCAAACCCAGCCCTGGTCCGCCCCGGTGGTGGTAAAAAATTTGAGTCACAATACGCCATTATATGGAGAACAATTGCTTTCATTTCCAGATGGCCGATGGCTTGTTGTGGGAACTCATTTTCCACCCAACCTTCCGGCACAAGGATTCCACAGCGTTCTCCGGGCCGACTGGCAAACCGACACCCTTCTTTTCACCGCTTTTCCCGGACGTTTGGTGCAATGGAAAACAGCGGCCATTGTTTCCAATCAATCGTTTTACCTCACCGGCACCATCACACAGGAAAATGGAGGAGCAAACGATATCTATGTGGCCCTTTTTCATACAGAACAGGGAAAAATCTGGGACCGAACCCTCGGAACCGAAGAAAATGAAACGGCCCAGGCCCACCTGCTTTTTCCGGATGCCAGCCTGTTGATTGCCGCAGATAAAAATGACGGAAACAATGTAAAACAGCATTTTGCAAGAATCGACTCCACCGGATTCATCCTTTGGGAAATCGACAGCGATTATCCCCTGAGTCATGGCGCACAATCCCTGGCCTTGATGAACGACACGTTGGCTGTTTGCATCGGTGAATCTACCGTTCCGCAAATGGCAGGATTTGATGTATTGCTTTCACAAATCCATATAGACGGCCGCATGATTCGGCATCTTCGGTTCGGCGGTCCGGGAACAGACGCTGGATTTTGGATTCAAAAAGGCCCGTCAGGAGTCTATTGGATGACTGGTTATTCCAATTCGCATGACATCAACGCGCCCACCTCTCCCTTTTTCGCTGAACTCAATGCCGATTGGTCACAGCTTAAAACCCAAATTTGGCCGGCACCCGAACTCTGTTTCCCACGCAGTGCGCAAGTGATTCCGGTACAAGACAGCCTTCGCATCATGTTTGCTGCGGCCGGCCAAAGTCAACATTATTATTTACAGGAAACCGTTCAACTTGTGTCCTCTGCCCCATTTCAAATCACAGATACAGTGTTAACCTCCGGCGTACACATCTCTTCGCCACCGTTTTGGATGACTCCCTCAGAAGTAAAATGGCCAGCCCACACCTATAAAGGCATACTGTCCATATATACCTTAACCGGCCAAAAATTAGTTGAATGGGATGTGGAAAGTGGGTCAACAAAAGGCATTTCATTACCCTTTGGCGTGTATATGCTTCAATGGCAGGTGCATGGTGCCAATTGGCCCGCGAAACTTTGGATGTATTCAGATTGAGTTTCATGAAAGTGTTGAGTTTGGGGAATGAGTCTTGAAAAACTGAAGGAAAGAGATATTGGAGGGAAGCACTGAATGAAGTTGGAAGGTTTGAAAAAGAAGGTTTGATTCCGTTGATAAATCGCTGTAAGGATTAAGGGTTTAAAGGTTGGATGGCAAAAGGCCAACCAAGATGCATCCACACCGAAAAGTTGGATGGCGGCGGCCACGGAGCAGCGCTGTTTACGACTACTCGAGTTGAGACCATCCAAAAAACTGCCTTACCAAGACACTTACCTCAGTCCCGGCATTCCCGCCGCACACAGTCCACAAAGTTGCCTTTGATTCTTGTGTGAAGCTCCCCTGAGGATGAAAGGCTCCTATCATTTTCTCATGGAAGGTATTGAGCGCATTCTAACCTTCGCCCATGAGCTTCCTTTGGAGAGCTGATTATAGACCATGCTCCTGTTCTAAAATACTTGGATAGGATGCAGGATTTGATGATGATAGGGCGGTGCGAAATTGGTTTGAATGATGGATGAGTGGTTTTGCCCATGGGATCGGGAAAGGGAAGTGAGGGTTTTCACTCACCCCAAAAGTAATGAATGGCACTCCACTGCGGTAGATTTCAAATGGCTTTAAATCGGCATTTTATTAGACGATGACAAGTATTTTTGGCCATTCTATGGCTGTAAAACCTTTTGGTTTTAAAGGAAATGTTTTGTAAAATTGGTTGTACTTTTTGACCCACCATCTAATCCATTTCTATTGAAGAAGAGTACGGTATATGGAATATAAACGCAATTGCGTTTATAGGGATGTTGGCGGTAATTTGAAGAAACAATTAACAACGAAAAACATTCAAGAAAATGAAGCTATAAGTAACTGTAAGATAGAATAAGAATTGAAATATCCTTTAATACGCAAAGTAGAAAGGGCGATTGTTAATATTAAAAAATTAGAAAATGACACAGTTACAAATGATTGACAAAACAAAGTCAATAGCTCAAAATGATAAAAATATTTCTGCCGTATTTATGTACGGGTCATTTACCAAAAATGAAGGGGACAAATATTCAGATATTGAATTCTACATCTTCTTGAAGGATAAAGAAAATTTTTCCGCTGAAAATTGGGTAAGCCAAATTCATCCTTTGGCATTATATTTTACCAACGAGTATGGAAGTGAAGTTGCCATTTTTGAAAATATGATAAGGGGGGAGTTTCATTTTTTGACAAACGACCAAATGGAAGTTATCAAATCGTGGGACGGTTTGGTAGAGTTTAGCGACTTTGACAAGATGATTTTAGTAGATAAAGAAGATTTATTGACTAACACGCTCAAAGAAATAAAAACTAAAGTACCTGATCGAACAACAAATGAAAATATCCTGTGGTTGAGCCAATCATTGTTGAATGTTTTACTTACAACAAGCAACTTAATTAAACGACAGGAATTTGCTCACGCTTACCAAAGCTTATCAAATGTTCAAAAATATTTACTTTGGTTAATAAGAATTGAAACATACCAAACCAAACATTGGGAAAGTCCAACAAAAAGCTTGGAAAAAGACATAGACCCAGATTGGTATTCGTTATTTCAGGAGACAACATCAGAATTAGATCCGACAGATATTAAAACAGCTTTCAAGAAGACATTAATATTGACTGAAAAACTTTTTGATAATCTTGGAGTTGAAGCAAAATTAAAGGGGGTATTAAGGAGAATTGAATAAAAAAAACTACCGCCAACATTCTATGGCTGTAAAACCTTTTGGTTTTAAAGGAAATGTTTTGTAAAATTGGTTGTACTTTTTGACCCACCATCTAATCCATTTCTATTGAAGAAGAGTACGGTATATGGAATATAAACGCAATTGCGTTTATAGGGGTGTTAGCACTCACCCTAAAAGACCGACACGACCGAAAAAAACGAACTAAAAAATGACAGACAAAATGCCAACCCTTCGCAAAATAAAAAGAGCTACAACCCAACGCACAAGCCGACACAAATTGCAGCACATTTTATTTTGCCCAACCGCACCCAAGCCCACACACCACCCTACAAGTGGACGGTTGACAATTTGACGACCTTTTGAGAGGCAAAAGCGGTTTAAAAACTTAACTTTACCGACTATTAAAAACGAGTTGAAATTTGAATATATAAATGGCGAAAAAAGATTATAGCAACCTGACCAAAGACCAGTTATTAGAAGTAATTGAAAAACTGGAAGGCAAGAAAAAATACGGACTGGTTTGGGACGAAGAAAGAGTGCCAGAAAAGGTTGTAACCGACTGCCAAGACAAATTACCTGTTTTGACAGAAGTAAAAGGCAAGGAAATAACGACAGACGAAAACGAACCAACTCACATTCTTATTGAGGGCGACAATTACCACGCCTTATCAGTATTGAACTATACCCACAAGGGCAAAATTGACCTTATATACATTGACCCACCATACAATACAGGCAATAAAGATTTCATTTACAACGACAAGTATGTAGAAAAAGAAGATACTTGGCGGCATAGCAAGTGGTTAACCTTTATGAGTAAGAGACTTGTATTAGCAAAGGAATTACTAGCGGAAAAAGGTGTCATTTTTATTTCAATTGACGACAATGAAATAGCACAATTAAAGTTACTCTGTGATGACATTTTTGGAGAACAGAATTTTGTTGCTAATATTGTTAGAAGAAGAAGAAAAACACAAGCAAATCTAGCTAAAAATATTGCTCCAGTTCACGAGTATTTATTGATTTATTCAAAATCCATTGACCAATTGAATTTGAATAAACTTTCATATTCAGAGGAATTTATAAAAAAAGGATTTGCAAACCCTGATAATGACCCTAGAGGTGTTTATCAAACGGGGCCACTTGCGAGACCCAAAAACTCATCTAACAGAGAATATACTCTAACAATGCCAAATGGTAGAGAAATTACAGCCAAGTGGAGTTGTTCTGAGGATACATTTCAAAGGTATATTGAAGAAAATAGGCTTATAATTCCAAGAGGTGGTGATGGTATGCCTCGTATAAAGATATTCCTGTCTGAACTTCAAGGTCAGATAGCAAATACCTGGTGGGATGATGTTGCAGCAAATGATGATGCTGCAAAAGAAATTGAAAATATTTTTGGTACAAACGCTGCCTTTTCATTTCCTAAACCAACAGACTTAATTAGAAAAGTCATTGAATTAGCCACAAATAAAAACTCTACTGTTTTAGACTTCTTCGCAGGTTCAGGAACAACAGGTGATGCTGTCCTTCAGCTTAATAAAAAGAAGAATGATAATCGTAAATTTATTTTGTGCACTAATAACGAAAATCAAATCTCAGAGAATGTAACATATCAACGAATTAAGAAAGTAATTAAAGGATATGAGACAAATAAAGGGGATAAAATAGTAGGATTAGGAAACAATCTAAAATATTTCAAAACTTCTTTTGTAGCGAATAATCGCAACAAAGACCAATTAAAAATTGATATTACAAAGCGTTGCACTGAAATGCTTTGTTTGAAGGAAGGAATTTTCAATTTAATAAAAGAAGAAGCAGACTATAAGATATTTCAGCAAGGTAATCGCTATTTGGCAGTTTACTATGACTTTGCCAATGCTTCGCTTGACGAACTGAAAGAAAAAATGAATGCCTTGAAGGGCGAAAAGGTTTTGTATTGCTTTACTGTTGACAATCACGGTTTAGACAAAGCGAATTTCAGAGGTTGGAAAAACATCCGCCTTGAGCCAATTCCACAAAAGATTTTAGATGTTTATAAACGAATTTTCAAAAACTAAGAATGTTATACGGAAATAAAGAATATCAAGTAAATGCAATCGGGCAACTGGTAAAATCAGTTTCCGAATTATTGGCAAAAGATGCCAGTAATAAAGTTTGCGTTTTCCAAAGCCCAACAGGAAGCGGAAAAACTGTAATGGTTGCAAAATTCATAGAAGAAATTATCAAAGAATTATCCGAAACAGATTTATGTTTTTTGTGGGTTAGCATTGGCAAAGGCGATTTGCACAAGCAAAGCAAAAAATCGCTGGAAAGAATTTTTGATGGGTTTCCAAACGTAAACCTTTTGGAAGAAGAATTTTTTGGTAGCAGAAACTACATTGAGCAAAACGAAGTAGTTGTTGTAAACTGGGAAAAACTTTACAGCAAATACGCATCGGGAGAGAATAAAGGCGAATGGAAAAACAAAGTAATGAGAGAAGGCGAAGGCGTTAATTTCATTGAGGTTTTGGAAACCACAAGAGAAAAACGCAAAATCATTTTAATCATTGACGAAAGCCATTATGCAAGTGATGCACAACGAACAAGTGAGTTAAGAAAAATAATAAGTGCAGATGTAACACTTGAAATGAGTGCTACGCCTAAAATTCAGCCAACAGCCCAAGACATTGCAAAAGGCAATGCAAAATTCGTTTATGTTGACCCAAAGGACGTAATTGAAGAAGGAATGATTAAAAAGGAACTCATCATTAATGAGAACCTTGAAAAATTGGTTGATGATGAAAAAACATCGCAAGACATCATCATTGAAGCTGCATACAACAAACGATTAGAACTAAAAGAAGCGTACGCTAAAGCAGGTTCAAATATCAATCCGCTTTGCCTTATTCAACTTCCAAACGCAGAAGCTGGCGTTGCAAAGAAAGAAGTAATAGAAGCATTTTTAGCCGACAAAGGCATTACGGAAACCAACGGAAAATTAGCAGTTTGGTTAAGTGAAGAAAAGTCAGACAGTTTAGACCAAATTTCAGATTTTGAAAGTGAAGTTGAATTTTTACTTTTCAAACAAGCCATTGACACAGGTTGGGACTGCCCAAGAGCACACATACTTGTAAAACTTCGTGATATTCAGAGTTACACTTTTGAAGTGCAAACCGTTGGTCGCATACTTCGTATGCCCGAACAAATGCACTACGAAGATGAAAACTTAAATACTGGTTTCATTTTTACTAATCTTCAAAAGATTACGGTTCAAAAAGAAGATTACAATCCGAACATCATTAAACATTTAAAGTCGGTAAGAAAACCAATTTACAAACCTCTATTACTTTCCTCTTATTACAAAAGTCGTGTTGACTTTGGGGATATTACATTCAGTTTCGGTAAAACCTTGGAAGAAGTTTTTTGCAATGCCTTCGGCATTGAAATTAATCCTACAATGGTAAACACTGCCGAAAACGGTGATAAAATAAAAGCCAAAGGTTTAACAACGGACATTACAACTTTTAAAGAAAGTTTGTTGACCGATAAGAAAATAACAGGAAAGGAATTTGACGAAATTACTGGAGTGCTTAATGACAGCGATGATAGAACAGCATTAGCCAAATTAGCCGACAATGATTTACAAGATATGTTCAGTTCTGTTATCAAAGAAAATTTAAGCGGTTTTGCACCAAAGCGTTCTGTTCCGACAGTAAGAGGGGCAATTTATCAATGGTTCAAAAAATACTTAGGTATCAATTACCAAATGGAAAACGGTATTATTCATATTCAATACTTGTTTTTACACGATAAAAACTTAGCAACTTTTTCAAGACTATTAAGCGAAGCAACAGGACTATATAAACCAATTAAGAAAGCAGAAGTAAAAGCAAAAATTGAAGAAACTGTCTACGACTGGGACATTAAAAAAGAGGAATTTTTCAATCAACACACTGACGAGAAACTGGACTACAAACTTTGCATTTATGAGCCTTGCT
The DNA here is from genome assembly GCA_964578885.1 of uncultured Candidatus Competibacteraceae bacterium. GTDB lineage: Bacteria > Bacteroidota > Bacteroidia > CAIKAF01 > CAIKAF01 > CAZRHR01. The sequence continues at coordinate 86,832 of CAZOEO010000006.1, forward strand.
ATTTAGGAAAAGACCGTTCAACACCTGAAAAGGAATTTGAAAAACATCTTGAAACGAAAGCAGACAAAGTTAAATGGTGGTTTAAAAACGGAGTGAGCAAAAAAGACTTTTTCGGTATCAAATACGAAGAAAACGACTTGCCTCAAACTTTTTATCCTGACTACATTATTCAACTGACATCGGGTAAAACTTTCATTGGCGACACAAAAGCAGGTAGCACAGCGACAGAAGCAAAATCAAGAGCCGAAGCGTTACAAGCATACATCAAAGACCAAAACGCAAAAGGAAAAAATTTAGTTGGTGGCATCATCATTAAAGACGACACGAAAAAATGGAGAGTTAACCAACAAGATGTTTACAAATACGACAAGAACGATTTAACGAAGTGGGACTATTTTGACAATTTAATCTAAAACTATGTTTTCAAAACTATTTAAACTATCATTTGCCATCACAGCTTATGCACCAGTCCTTTTGATTTGGTGGCTCGTTAGCGTTTATAGTGTTTTGAATTCAGGTGGAACTATTGGCTTTATCAATTTTTCTGATTTTAAATTTACTGATCTATTCAATAAACTAAATTTAATTTTCATCTTCCTAATTCTTGTTGCAATCTGTTGGTTTATTCTTTACTTGGCTACAAATAAATTAACACGAAACAGTATTGAAGTTAAGTCAATTAAAAGTTCAGACTTAAATATGAATGTTCTTATTTTCAGCTACTTTCTTCCTTGTGTTGAAATTTATAAAAAGGATGTGGTTTATTTAATTGGCTGGTTTTTGGCTCTTTGTATTATTGTTTATATTAACAAAGGGACATATTTTTATAATCCACTTATAAAACTTTTCAATTATAGTTATTATGAAATTACTACAAAAAAAGAAGTGACCTATTTGATGATATCAAAACAAAAATTAAAGAACACTAATGAAATAAAAGCATATTCTCAACTAACTGATTTTGTGCTGTTAAATTCGTCCAACAAATAATATAGAATATGCCAAATACAACTTGTAATTTTTTTGCAATTTTAAAAGATGATACAGTAAGAAAAATTGACTTACTGCAAACAATCACAAATGATATAAGAAACGTTTTTATAAACATTGGGAATTCAATATTAAATGATGATGTTGAAGAAATTTTATTTGATGGCAATTTCAACATTCAAGATGAGGAAATACTCTATGTTGAACTTCAGTTGCCTGGAAATGTAATTGAAGCAAACACAAATCCAATTGGCTTACAAGTTTTAAATTTGGCTACAGATGATATAAAAACACTATTTTGGGTAGAAAACAATATTTACTATTTTCAGAATTTTGACAAAAGAAAATTATTACAAAATAAAAATGTAATATTTTGGGACAACAACACTTTCAATAAGTTAGAGAACAATGCTTTAATTGTTGACAATATTGTAAACGCCATTCACAAAGACAATAAACTTTACTTCAAATCATACGCAAATGCAAACAAAATATTTAGCTTAATATCATTTTTTGAAGCTGCAAGTGATGAAGTAATTGACCAGTTCGCAACTAATGATAAATTAACAGTTGACGCAAACTGGCTAAAAGAGAATGGTAACACTATTATTAAAAAGCAAATCACATTAATTCAAAAGAGTAATGTATTGACAAATGCATATCCGAAAAAAATTAAAACTTCGGCAAACAAATTTAATTTGACAATTCAACTGGTAGACGGAAAATTAATTTTACCTAATGACAAAAAACAATGTAAAGACATTCTATCGTTTCTAAATGAACAGTATTATATTGGATTAATCACGGGTAAAAAGTTCAGGACAAATTCAAAAAGAGAAGCATAAGCCAACGCATTTGGTGGCACATTTGCAAAACCGCACAAGCCCAACGCACAAGCCAAGTTTTGCAAAAGAGCCACCAAGCCAACGCACCAAGACAGACACGAAATGACAACGAACAAACACTACAGAAAAGAAGGGCGAAGTGCTAACATCGGTTTTGCAAAATGGCGGGTTTCGTGCTTCTATGACAGTTTAGTGCAAGGTTCAAGTTCAGTTTTTCAATTGAACATTTGTGCTGAAAATCGCCACCTTCGCAAAGCCGCAAACCGTTATAATGTAGAACGTGATTTGTCGCTGGCAGTCAAACTACTGCCGAACATTTTTAGCCGTTTTACGGCACCACCCTCTCCGCCAGCACATCCAAGGCATGGAGCATATCTTGTTGCTGTAAAGACATCTCTTCTAATCCTGTATACACCCTTACCACATTCCAGGGCGCTTTACCTGTGTAGGTTTCGGGACTTTTCGCATAGGCAGCCATGGGAAGCAGCAAAGACTCATAACTCCCCCAGGAACAAGCCAGTTTGAAGACTTTTAAGACATCACAAAATGCGGCCACATCGTTGAAATCCCGGGCGTTTAAATGCAAAGAAAACATCCCTCCAAAACGACGCATTTGCTGTTGGGCCCAACCATGACCGGGATGATCCGGCCTTCCGGGAAAATCAATTTTTAAGACAGCCGGATGATTTTTAATTTGTTCAATGAGGGCTTCCGCCGCGTCGCAAGAACGCATCACCCGCAAGGGCAAAGTTCTTAATCCACGCAAAATCAACCAGGCATCCATGGCATTGGGTGAAGCGCCCAAGGTCATAAAACCGGTGGTGTGAATATGACGAATTAGCGCCTTAGAGCCCATCAGCGCTCCGGCCACCACATCGGAATGTCCGGATAAATATTTGGTGGCGGAATGAGCCACCAAATCGAAACCGAAGGTCAATGGATTTTGTAAAAGTGGCGTGGCAAATGAATTATCTGCAAGGGTAAGGATGCCATGTGCTTTCGCCAATTTGGCCATACCAATTAAGTCGGATACTTCAAAACTGAGGGAATTGGGACTTTCGGCCAAAATCATCCGGGTATTGGGCCGGATAAATGACCGTAAATCAGCGGAATCGGCCGGCGAATAATAACTGACCTCTACGCCGTTCGGAATCAGAAAATCCTGTAAAAGCCGATAGGTCCATGAATAAGGCTTCTCCACACATAATACGTGCTGACCGGCATGAACCAACGACAGGACCGCGGCAGATATGGCGGCCGAACCGGAACTGAACAGCAAGGCGTCTTCTGCCTGTTCTAAGGCAGCCAGTTTTTCCCGTAAAATGGAAACAGTTGGGTTTACTCCCCGGGTATAAAAAGGTGCGTCGAACTCTTTCTCCAACTTGGTTTGCAAAGAGGCGAAATCTTTGGCGCAAAAATTCGAGGCATAATAAATGGGGGGCGAAACCGCGTCTTGCCATTCCTGATGATGTTCGCCTGTTTCAAATAAAATACGGCTCCATGCCGCCTCCATCCCTTCCATCAATACATTTTTCCCAGATTAAACACAAAGGAAAAACCCACACTTAAGTGAAACGTATTTCCATGATCACTTTTAAATGTCAAAGCCTCATCTCCTTCCAAATTCATGTCGGCTTTCTTGAATTCATGGGAGAAATAGGTGCCTCCCACTTTCAGTCCCATCCCTGCCTGTTGATTTTCAAAGGGGAAATAATACAAGCCAAGTTCGCCCTGAGTGGCAAAGCCCACATCGTTTAATGTACGCGTTCCGGTATTGGCGTCGAAAATCCCGGAATAATGCACGTAGCCCATGCCAGCCCGAACAGCAGGAATAAAGCCAATGCCGGAAGGCCAAATTTTCACATATTTCACACTGCCCATCCCAAAAAACTGGGAATTGGTGAGGTTTGGCTGATTAAAAAGTGGACGATAAATAACGAATCCATCATACTCGAAATGGGTGCCCACATAAATATTTTTCCACACCTTAAAATGATAATTCAAGGATGCTCCCACAATGGCATCAAAAGCCCTTGCATTGGCCGGATTCGAAAAAATATGGGGCGCATGAACAGACGCACCCAGCATCATGCGGTAGCCACGTGGAGGTGGAGGACCATTGTTGATGGCAAACTCAATTTCCTTTATATCCTCATCGTCCTCAGGCAATTGAGCCTGAAGCACAGAAGTGGACATGACACATATCCAACAAATTATTCTGAGATAATGGCGTGCAATTGGCATCAATAACAAAGATACAAAATTAGTCCGGTAACTTCTGAATCTGCGATTTCGGCCCCTGTTTCTTCGCTTTTCCCCGAGAACATCTGGGCCCGCTCCCATTCCATTCAGGGTATAACCGTAGTTTCACTTTCTCCTGTAAATGAAACGATGAAGGGTGGAAAAAACGTATTTACTGTACCTTTTTTTTAAAAAAGAGAAACCAGGCCACCGTGCCAAAAATGGCCACCTGCACCAGGGAAAGAATCAGCATTTCTGTCACACCCGGCGTTGCTCTGATCCACAGGGCCGGCCCGGGAATCGAACTGGCGGGAAAAGTAACGATGGCAGAGCCCATCCAATTGTTTACCCAATGAAATGCCCAGGCCAGTTCCAGTCCGTTGGAACGCAGGGTCAGCCAGGCCATAAACGCACCATTGAGGGAATAAATGAAAAACATTTGCCAAACGCCCAAGGCTTCTACCTCTTTATTTCCCATGTGCATAAGGCCAAACAACAGGGCCGATGCCAAAATGGCAAACCAGCCTTTGGGTAAAAGGCCATAACTGAAACGCATGGGCAAGGTTCGGAAAAGTAGTTCCTCCATAAGCGACTGTCCTGCATATCCGAAAAAGCCAACTATCGCAAAAGCCAACCAGCCGCCAGGCCAGGTGGTCCATTGATATTCATCGGGAAAAACAACCAAATCGAAAGCCGTAAGAATGACCTGAATACCAAGGCAAACGGCAGAAAATTGAAAAAACACCCGCCAACGAATGCCTTCGAATCGTCGAATCAGCTGCATGGGAGTGCCGATGATGCCCCACTGGCTCACCATCTCTAAAAACAATAGTATGATGAAAAATGGTACCAATAATACCATTAAAGCTTTCCAGGCCGGAAAACGCGAAAACAAGCCATGAATAATGGTGGTGGTATCGGTTCCAGACACAAAGGCCAATGGCCAAAGGGATTGTAAAACAACGAAACTGCCTAAGGCCACCAAAAAAAGAATGAGGTGACGAACGGCCGCCCCTTTTCCAACGGCTAAAAACGAGACATTGTGGTTTATTTCTTTGTTCATGACTTCATCCATTTTCGAACCTGCACACCTTGTGGATGCATGAACATCATGAAATATACGCCGGACGGCAAATGATCTACACGAATGTCCAGGTCGGTCAGTCCTGAGGTGAACCACTCACCTACTTGCTTTCCGGAACTGGCCGCCATGCAAACAACCCTGCTGGTTTCAGCAGGCATTTTCAAATGAAGGAAACGGTCTGCCGGAGTAGGAAACACGCGAAAACGAGTGGCATCTTCTGTTTCCACCAATCCTGTAGCGCAATTTATCACCTGAAACGTTTCGGGGCGCTGTACCACGCAACCATCTGTAGTCGTGAAGGAATAGGTTAAGGTAACAGCGCCGGATAATCCTTGCGTATTCCATACATCAGATGCAACACCCTGGCCGGAAAACACACCGCCCACAGGAGAAGCACTCAATGTAATCAGTGAATCTGCACAAACGTTTCCTGCAGGTGTCGTCCAGGTTAAAGCAGGAATCGCATACTGGTTAATCCATACAGAATCCAAGGCCACACCGCAGCTGCCCGGCGCCGTTACTTCCACGCTGATCCATCCTGGCTGACTCACCCAAATCCGGGACTGTTGTCCCACCACTTGCCCTTGTTTTTTCCACCGAATCTGCAAACTCGGATGAGCCGGCGTTTGCAATAATACGGAATCCTGCAAGCCACAAATAGCCAACACAGATTGATTGGTAAAAATACTCGCAACGGGCAAACAAGTGTCCGGCTGGATTTTCAAGATGGTTCCTGCCTGAGAATTTAAAACGTACAACTCGCCATATCCATCCGTTCCAATGGCGGGAAAAAATCCGGAGGCCGTGTTGAGGATATCCGTTTGGTAACCGCCCGCGCCATTCGGATAGGTTTGACGAAAAATTCCGGAACAATAGTCCGTGAATAAATACTTTCCATATAAAGCGGCATACAAACCACCCCGATACACTACACCACCGGTGACGCTACATCCATTCGACTGGTTGTTGGCATACACGTATGTGGGAAAGTAAAAACTGGCTTGTGGTCCGCAGCCATTGGTATTGAAGGCCGCATTTCCTTCATAACAGCGCCAGCCATAGTTTAAGCCAGCGGCACCTGCATTGGCCCGATTTATTTCTTCCCAACTGTTCTGCCCAACGTCGCCGCTCCATAAATCCCCCGTGAGAGGATCGAAGGAAAAACGCCAGGGATTCCGAAGACCCAAGGCCCAAATTTCCGGCGCATAAGTACTTTGTCCCACAAATGGATTATCGTAGGGAATGCTATATCCCTGATTACCTTGAACATCTATTCGCAAAAACTTTCCCAGCAGAGACGCGGTGTTTTGCCCTTGATTTTGAGGATCGTTGGCAGAACCGCCATCGCCTGAACCAATGTACAAATAGCCATCCGGCCCAAAAGCCAAATGTCCGCCGTTATGATTCGCAAAAGGCTGGGTAATGGTGAGCAGTATTTCTTCAGAAGTTGGGTCTCCCGCCAATGGATTGGTTGAGGATCGCAAAAACCGGGAAATGCGGGTATGTCCCGTGACATTGTCGGTATAATTCACATAAAATCTGCCTGTTTGCCAATAATCCGGTGGAAAAGCGAGCCCCAACAAACCCCGTTCGCTGCCGGAAGCCGACACCCGATCGCTTAAATCGATAAACGGCGCAGGTAAAACAGAACCATCTAACCTGACCATGCGCACCAAACCTCTTTGTTGAACGACATACATCAAGGTATCCTGCGGCATGGAGACCAAATTAATGGGCGCAGAAAAGCCGGAGGCAAACGTTTGAAAACTTAAAGTTTGTGACTTTCCTTCTATTGCAAAAAGAAAGGAAAAGATCCATATCCATTTTTTCATGAAGCTTTGTTCCAATAATACCAAAAAGGAATTCCGGTGGCCATCAATCCCAAACCTGCCAGGGCATTCATGGGATCTTGCAAGATGGAAACCCCCACTAAAAAGATACAAAAAATAACAAAGACAGCCGGCAGTATGGGATAACCAGGGACTTTGAACGGTCTGGGCGCGTCGGGCATTTTTTTCCGCAGCACAAACACCCCAAATGCTCCGGCACCATAAAAAATAAAGGCGGCAAAAACCAACATATCGGTAAGCGCGTCGAAACTTCCGGAAAATACCAGCATAGAAGACCAGGCCACTTGCAAAAACAAGGCGCGAGAAGGTGTTTTATACTTTTCGTGCACTTCGCCTACGCTTTTAAAAAACAATCCATCGCCTGCCATCGCAAAATAAATCCGGGGTGCACCCAAAATGGTGGTGTTGGTACTGTTCAACGTACTAAGCAAGATTAAAGCTGAAATGGCTAAAGCGCCACCTGTGCCCAAAAAGGTTCGAACCACTTCTACTGCTGCAATTTTTCCTTCCGGAATAGTTCCTAATTCGGCCACGGGCAACACATACAAATAAGCGGCATTGGCCAAAACATACACCAACATCACGAAAATGGTTCCTAAAATCAGGGCGCGCGGAATGGTTTTATACGGATTTCGGACCTCACCGCCCAAAAAACCAATGGTATTCCAGCCTTCATACGCCCAAAACGCTTGCATTAATCCGGCAAAAAACAAACCGAAAAGTCCCGTGCCCAGCAAAGAATCTGCCGGTGGATGAGGCGTACTGCTTTCTGCCACATGTCCCCATTGCCCATCTGACCAACCAAAACTCAGTAAGGTGACCAATAAAATGCAGATGACGACCGAACTCGCCATTATGCCGGACAAACGACCGCCATGCTTTACACCGAAATGATTCACCGTGGCCAATAAAAGGAGTAAACCCACCGTGAGGAATTTTACCTGGAAATTTTTCAGGGGAGCTAGGCCAAGGAAAGTAAACGTTTCCCATGCCTCAGGAACAGGCCATTGGGGTAAAAAAACCGCCAAACTTTCTCCAAAAATATAAGCCACAGAAGCCGCAGTGGCACTTTGAATAACGGCAAATGAGCTCCAGCCGTAGAAAAAAGCAAAAAACCGGCCGTACATTCTTTTAAAATACACATACTGACCTCCGGGTTCAGCAATGATTCCGGCCACTTCGGCATTGGTTAAAGCCCCCATAAGCGTAATAAGTCCGGCCAACACCCAGCAGGCCAACACCCAATACCCATCGCCCAATAAATATGACATTGGAGCCGCTTTTTTAAACACCCCGGAGCCAATCATTGAACCAAACACCAGTGCAAAGGCGGTAAAACTGCCAATGCCCTGAATCAATTGTTTATTTCCTTTTTCCACGAAAACCTGCTTATCGCCCAAAGGTAATATTTACCGCTTGTAAGGTCATGCTCAGGACGGATCTACATCAAATTGTACTTCAGACACATTTTTCTCCTGACGCTGCAACATGTCCAATGCATACCAAAGCCTTTGCTTTACGGGCGCAGGCGATTGACTTCTGGGAATACGCACCAGCCATTGACAAATAAATTTATTTCGCACCCTTGCCACAGATGGGGTGATGGGACCATCTACCCGAACATCGGGAAGATACTCTGCGATGAACCGGGAAAACAAACTGGCATCCGACTTTAATTTCTCGGGCAGCCTATGCCTGAAGGTAATTTTAATGAGTCGGGTAAAAGGAGGGAAATGAAATTTCTGACGTTCCAGCAATTCTTCCTGCAGCCAAGGTAAATATTGATGTTGTTGGGTGGCCAGAATCACGGGATGCGTAGGCGCAAAAGTTTGAATCAGCACTTTAGATTTTTGTCCCCGTCGACCTGCACGGCCTCCCACTTGAGCAAACATTTGTGCGGAACGTTCAGATGCACGAAAATCCGGAAAATACATCAGTTGATCCGCAAATAATATACTGACCAACGCCACATGACTAAAATCCAATCCCTTCACAATCATTTGCGTACCTACCAACACATCCGTTTCCCGATTTTCAAAACGAGAAAAAATGTCTTGTAAAGCTGTTTTCTTTCGCGTTGTATCCAGATCCACCCGATCTACCCGCGCCTCGGGCAAATGCCCAACCAATTGTTCTTCCACGCGTTCCGTGCCAAAGCCCACATTTTTAAAAGACGTAGTTCCGCAAGATGGACATCTGGACATCAGAGCGACTCCATACCCGCAGGCATGGCATTGCAGTTCACGTTTCTGCTTGTGAAAGGTCAGGGATATATCGCAATGCGGGCATTCCGGAACAAATCCACATGCCTGACATTGCAGGGAATGTGAAAATCCACGGCGGTTTTGAAACAAAATCACCTGATTTTTCCGGGAAAGGGTGTCTTTCATTTCCTTGAGCAAAGGAGCAGAAAAGGGTGGAATAAAGCCTCCCATTTGCTGTTCACGCTTCAAATCTATGATCTGCACCTCCGGCAAGGCGCCGTCGCCAAACCGTTGCGGCAATTCTACCAAAGAAAAATGCCCTTGTTGAACATGAAACCAGGCTTCGGCTGAAGGCGTCGCAGAACCAAGTAAAATGGGAATTTGCAGCTTTTTCCCCAGGTATAAAGCGGCGTCCCGTGCATGATAACGCGGACTGGGATCGTGTTGCTTATAACTGGCATCGTGTTCCTCGTCGATTACAATAAGTCCCGGACGAGGCAAAGGCAGCATGAGTGCACTGCGTGCACCCAAAATTAAAAATCCTCGAACACGCTCCGGACGCTGAATTTGTTGCCAAACGGTGGCACGTTCCCCATCGGACAAGCGGCTGTGATACACCAACACATCGTCCGGAAGGCGCTTGCGAATACGTTCGACCATTTGGGTGGTCAGAGAAATTTCGGGTAAAAGCCAAAGCACATCTTTTCCCGATGCGAGCGTATGCCGGGTGAGGTGTAAGTAAATTTCCGTTTTCCCGCTACCGGTAACGCCATATAAATAGAGTGGCTTTTCAAATGAAAGCGAACCAAGACACAGATCCAATACCTGTTGCTGTTCCGCTGACAAATCCGGCCAAACTTCTTCTGCGCCCTCCAATCCCTCGGGGAGGCGCGATTCCTTGCATAAAATTTTTTTCTCCAGCAAAGCAGGTACGGCCGTCATATGTCCACCCAATACATACTTTAACCGGTCAGAAGAAATCCATTGTTTTTCGCCCTGAAACCAACCTGAATGGGGCAAAAAAAGCATGAGGGCTTCCTGCTGTTTGGGACTGCGGTTCAGTTTCGACATGGCCATTTCCATGTCTTCTTCCGAAACAAGGTCAGGATGAATGGCGTACCAAAGAGTTTTGCGTGCTTTTACCTTTTCCTTCAACTGCACACCGGTACGAATCCATCCGCGAATCTGCATTTGAGAAATAAGTCTGGCTGGGGATTGCAGTCCGGTAATGGCCATCACTTCCTGATACGTAAGCACAGGCTGAATGGAAAGTGCTTCCCAGATTAAAAATGCCTGGTCGCTCAGTTCATCGGGCGAAGGAACTTCGTCTCCTTTCTCCAGTGTGGAACCCGCTTCGAGTCGTAAAGCGGAAGGCACAGCGGCCAGATACACCTCGCCGGGCATCGCCATATAATATTGGGTAAGCCAGTCCCAAAAAGGGAGCCACGCAGGCCGGACGATTGGCACTTCGTCTACCACCTCCAGTAAATCCTTGATTTTCATTCCGGCGGGCGGACTCACAAAATCGGTGACGCAAAGCGCGGTATAAATTTTTCCCGGCCCCACCGACACCATCACCCGTTTTCCCACCAGCGAAGACGAGGTAGCCTTATTGGCCGGCAATCTGTAGGTTAGCCGGTAGGGCAATGCCAAAGGCACCACCACTTCCACACATCTCGCCTCGGCCATCATGACTTACATAGAAAGAATTTCAGCCATTTTTACCAAATTGAAATTCACTTTCCCTTCGTCTTTAATGGCCTGGCTAAAAGGAGTATAAGCAACCTGTCCGTGGACTTCGCCAATCATAATACCCTTACGGCCCCGGGCCAAAGCTTCCACTGCTTCGTAACCCAACCGGCTGGCCAACATTCGATCAGCGGCAGTTGGTTTTCCTCCCCGTTGCATATGACCTAAAATGGACACTTTGGTCTCATAGTACTGGAAACGCTCTTGTACCATTTTGGCCAATTGGTACGCGCCGCCGCTTTCATCGCCTTCGGCTACCAAAATAATGCAGGAAGTTTTATTGTGCATCCATCCTCTTTCAAGGGATACAATAAGTTGATCTACATAGGTTTTTGTTTCTGGAATCAGGATGGCCTCTGCACCTACGCCTATGCCGGAAGCCAGGGCAATCATCCCGGAGTCACGTCCCATCACTTCCACGAAAAAAAGTCGGTCGTGAGACGCCGCCGTGTCCCGAATTTTGTCCACCGCATCTATGACGGTGTTTATGGCCGTATCGAAGCCGATGGTAAAATCCGTGCCACTTAAATCATTGTCAATGGTACCAGGGCAGCCGACCATTCGGATATCGGGATATTCTTTCATGAAGACATCGGCACCGGTAAATGTTCCGTCACCACCTATGGCCACTACCGCATCAATCTCATATTTACGCAGTTGTTCATAGGCCAGCTTTCGGCCTTCCGGAGTTCTAAATTCCTGGCTACGGGCGGTTTTCAATATGGTACCCCCTCGTTGAAGAATGTTGGATACAGAGTGTGAATCCATTTCAAAAATATCTCCGGCCACCATGCCGCTATATCCGCGGCGAATCCCATATACTTTGAATCCATTAAACAATCCGGTTCTCACCACCGCACGAACGCAGGCATTCATGCCCGGCGCATCTCCACCGGATGTAAACACCGCAATATTTCGGATATCCTTTATCATTATGCAATTAAATAGAAACGATTCATTCATGCTTTCCTGCGCATTCACGCTGACCCTAAAAAGGGTTACGATAGCATCCGTTTGTAAAACAAAGGTACATCTTCCCTGTCTTAAAAACATGGGAAAAAGTAAAACCAAATGTAAAAAAATGACGCCTAAAGGCACTTAAAATAATCGAACGGCTCCTTGCAATCCTGGCATTGATACATGGCTTTGCAGGCCGTGGAACCAAACTGACTTTTTAGTTCGGTATGGGTGGATCCGCACTGAGGACATTTCACATGTCGTGTTTTTCCCAACAAAGCCGCTTTGTCGGCGGAACCTTCCGGTGGAGCAATGCCAAATTTCCGAAGTTTTTCCCTTGCTTCCTCACTCATCCAGTCGGTGGTCCAGGGCGGATGAATCTGCTGTATGATGCGAAAAGACTGAATTCCTTTTCTTTTAAACATCCGTTTGATATCTTCCTCGATGGTATTCATGGCGGGACAGCCTGAGTAAGTCGGTGTAATCACCACTTCGACCGCGCCATCTTCTGCTATTTTCACATCCCTTAAAACACCTAAATCGGAAATCGAAAGTACCGGAATTTCAGGATCTTTCACCATTTCCAACCAATGACGAATCTGGTGGATATCTATCACCACTGAGCGCCGGGATAAGTTTTAGGTAAAAATTGCATTTCGGCTAAAATATAGCCGAGCCATTCGGTATGTATACCGTGTGCACTTCCTGTTTTGTAAGGCACTTCCAAAGGAACCGGGATTCCTGCTTCACACATCACCTGGCGAACTCTTTCCCACCAAATGTCTTTAACGGCATGTTCACCCGGCCATCCTGCCTGTTGCGCTTCTTCTGCAAAAGTCTCTTCCAGCCATTCTCCGGCATAGTTCCACACAAAAGGAAGGGCTTCCACCATTTTGGATTTCGAAACTTCGGTGCCATTCCCCAGGCGAATGACCCATTCGGAAGACCATTTCAAGTGATATTTTACCTCTTTGAGAGATTTTTGAGCAATTCCTGCCACATCCGGATGCTCGTGTTGGGTCAGCAAAGTGAGATAGGCTTCGTGCCAGGCGTCGAAAAAAAACTGCCGCCAGATTGTTTGAGCCCAGTTTCCATTTGGAATTTCTGTCAACAGAAAATTGGTAAATTCCCTTTCGTTCCGCTCAAAGGCAAAAGCATCTTCGTGGGAAAAAGTGGGATGCAGGTTAGCCGCCAGGGTGTACCAGTTTCGGGCCTGACCAATTAAATCGAGGGCAATGTTGCTTAATGCAATATCTTGTTCCAGCACAGGTCCGTGTCCGCACCATTCAGACAGGCGTTGACCTAAAATGAGTGCATGGTCTCCCAAACGGGTAATGGCAAAGAGAGGATAGGTCGTTTTATCCATAATTACATGTGCCCGATTTCTTTGGGGACTTCGTAAAAGGTCGGGTGGCGATAAATTTTGTCTTTGGCGGGTTCATACAGCATGTCGGCCTCCTGAGGGTCGGATGCAATAATGGCGGTGGAAGGCACCACCCAAAGACTCACGCCTTCGTTGCGGCGGCAATACACATCGCGTGCGTTCTCCACGGCCATTTCTGCATCGGCTGCATGAAGGCTTCCCACGTGTTTATGGGCGAGACCATTTTTACTTCGGATAAAAACCTCCCAAAGAGGCCAGGATTTTGCGCTCATGAATATCGACTTAAGATTAGGCTACGTCTTTTTTATTTTTTTTAGCGGCATGGGCCATGGCGGCTTCCCTTACCCAGGCGCCTTCTTCCCAGGCGGCTTTGCGCGCGGCGATGCGTTCTGCATTGCATGGACCTTTTCCGGAAACCACGCGATAGAACTCATTCCAGTCGATTTCGCCAAAATCATAATGTCCGCGGCTTTCGTTCCACTTTAAGTCAGGATCCGGCACAGTAAGACCGAGATATTGTATCTGAGGAATGGTTTTGTCCACAAACTCCTGACGCAGTTCGTCGTTGGTGAGTCTTTTAATTTTCCATTTCAAAGACTGGGCGGAGTTAGGAGAATCTGCGTCGGTGGGGCCAAACATCATGAGGGAGGGCCACCACCAACGGTTCAATGCATCCTGCGCCATGGCTTTTTGTTCGGGAGTTCCTTTGGCCAAAACGCACATGATTTCATAACCCTGGCGCTGGTGAAAACTTTCCTCTTTGCAAATTTTGACCATTGCCCTGGCGTAAGGTCCATAAGAAGTGCGACAAAGCGCCACCTGATTGGTAATGGCGGCACCATCCACAAGCCAGCCAATGGCTCCCATGTCGGCCCAGGTGAGGGTCGGATAATTGAAAATGGAAGAATATTTGGCTTTGCCTTCGTGCAATTCCTCGAAAAGTGTGTCTCTATCCACACCAAGCGTTTCGGCGGCAGAATATAAATATAGCCCATGACCGGCTTCGTCCTGAACTTTAGCAAGTAGAGCTACTTTCCGCCGCAGGCTTGGCGCCCGGGTAATCCAGTTGGCTTCTGGCAGCATACCCACAATTTCGGAGTGAGCATGTTGGGCAATCTGACGAATATTGTTTTTGCGATAACCTTCCGGCATCCAGTCTTTGGCTTCAATTCGAATTTCAGCATCAATTTTGGCCTGAAATGACTGCTCGGCTGCGTGTGTATTTTCCATAGAGGAATAGTTAAAAACCAACTTTTACAAAGTTACAAAAATCCAACACGTACGAGGTGATTTTTGTTTGAAATCCAGGGGTAAAAGTGAGTTGATAGGAGCCCGTATGTTGCCGCAGTAATTTTGTTGGAATTTAAAAAAAACATCCTTTTTCGATTTTTTTTCATGAAATTTCAAACAAATTCACCCTAAACTATACAAGTAATACCAAATCTTCATCATAAAGAATGTGCTTAATATTAGGCACATGTAAAATACTAAAATTTATGCACCGGACTTTAATTTATGAGTCATCCCTAAGATTATGAGCATGATACACCAGCAACCCTTTGGATTGAATCATTTTAAATGTAATTTTAACTGGTGAAAGTTATGCGTTCACAATCATATTAAAATCCTCAACAGAGGGAGGAGGAAGTACATGAAACCATGTACACAATAAGCCGGCAGATTCAACACTGCCGGTTTTTTTGTGAATTGTCCATAAAAAAAGGCCCGTTACAGGGGCCTTTTTCAACATGAAAAAATGTTATTGTCTAAAAAGATTAATGGTGCCGGTCTTCTGGGTCTCTTCCCCTTTACAATTCACATAAGTAACAATTAGATAATAAGTTCCCTCTGGCACCGGGGCGCCCAGCGGAGTGGTACCATCCCATGTATCCTGGGCACTGACCCCTGTAAACAGTTTCGTCCCCCAACGCGTAAATACATCCCATCGGTAAGATTCAGCTTGCGCCAAAATTGGCATTTCAAAAACATCATTCACCTGATCGCCATTGGGCGTGAACACGTTTGGCAAATCGAAAGGTGGAATTTCCGGCTTAAAGGTTACTTCCGCGGTATCCACAGTAGCTCCACAGGCATTTGAAATGGTCACAAGAAGAACCGTATCGGCACCAATTCGAATCATGGGCGTGGTAGCTCCATTGCTCCACAAAATGGCACCTAAGGTATCCGGAACCATCAATTCTGCGGTATCGCCAGGACAAATCAACGCGTCATTTACGGTAAAACGTGGCTTGAGATTTTCCACTACAAATGCGGAATCTGCACTTTCACATCCCTGATTACTGGTTACTTGCACAAAGTACCAACCCGGAGAATTCACTACATAACTCGGCGTGGTGGGACCATTTTGCCATTGATATAATCCCAGACCGGGATTGGCGTCTATGGACAAAATAGAATCTTCACATAAAGTAAGGGTATCGCCATTTAAACCGGCCAAAGGCAAGGGAAACACAGTTACGGTGGCGGAATCTCTTGTACAAACCACACCAGCAGAATCCACACTCAACTGGTACCCGTAATTTACAGGACTTCCGGTGGTATTAGATGCCAGGAAAATAGGCGTGGCAACTGCAGGATTATCTAACTGGGCGGCAGGACTCCAATTATAATTAAAATTGGGCAACAACGGTGTGGGAGTGAGCACCACGGCTTCGTCTGTACAAGTTTGGTAATTGGGCACCGTAATATCCGGCTTGGGGAAAACTTTTACATTCAAATTCGCCGTAATGGTGGTATCCAGACAATCATCATAAACGGAAACCACATAGGTTCGGTTATTGGGCGGTTGTGCGAAAAATGGCGCTGCAACGGGGTTTCCGTTGAAAGTCCAGGTGGTGGTAAAATTGCCTGATCCCCCGTTTGTTCCGTAAGATAAATTAATGACTTGCCCTCTGCAAATATTCGTATCCGGGGTAAGCACCGTCAGGGGTTGTACATCCACCAAAGTAAGGGTGGCTGTAGTGATAAAAGGTTGGCCACAAACGGTATCTTGAACCGTAAAGGTAATGGTTTCGTTTCCTTCTTGAAGCAAATCCATTGTTGGGCTAATCACCACCTGAACAGTGTCTTGTCCGGGAGCAAAAACAACGAAACCGGGTAAAGCCGGATAATCTGCTCCGGGTGTAGCGGTTCCACCAATGGTGTAAAATACCGTATCGGATTGGGAGTTATCGCCGGAACGAAAGAAACTTAATGTTGCATTGGAGCAGCCCTCATACAATAAAGTGTCGGTAGACCCATAATCTACCTGACTTGATATGGACACCAGGCCGGAGCTGAAAGAACCTGCACGCAGGAAAACGGCAGAATTCAAGGCATTGTCCCCTACATCGGCCACCGCCATACGAATGGTGTATGGTACACAAGGTGTTACAGGAACAGCCACCCTTAAACCAATGGTAAATCCACCAAATGCCACCGAAGTGGGGTTGCAGTTATCAAAAAAGTATTGACAAAAATTACATGGACCAAAAGAACAACCTCCATATGGCCCGCCATTATTCACATTATTAATGGAAACCGGCAATCCGCCAGAACCAGGAATAATGGCCACATTGGTATTATTGTAAGCCGGACCCGATGGATTGGGGCCAGTCAGGAAAAAACCAAAAACATCGTTGAAATTGGAATTCACATACTGATTGTACTCTTCCGAGGCAAACACATAATCGAATTTCAATGTGTCGCCGGAAGGAATAAAGTCGAACTGAATAGACGCCCTGTTATACAGGTTTGTATTTCCGATTAAGGCAGATAATTGGGCGTCCGGCGTAATGGTCAGGTTGGGATTGGCAGGGTTCAGGGTAGCACCATTGGCCAAACCATTCGGCGGATTCAGTTGTGCAGTCGAAAGGACAATTCCGGCCCCCAATCCTAAATTGGAGTTGGTGCCATTAAATGTCCCGAATTGGTTCGCCAGACCAGAGGAAGAAATATTGCTCACATTCACCCCGTTTCCAACTAAAATATTTGAAATCATGTTGGCAGGGGTATCTTGATTCACTAAAAGTTGGGCTTGAACACCCAAGGTGAAAGTTCCTACACATATCGCTACAATTCGTAGTATTTTTGTCCTCATATAAATACGCTAAGCGTTTGTCTAAAATCCAATAAAATGCGTAAAACGAAATTAAGCAAAAATTCCGATTCGCCCATTGTTTTCTCTACCAGTAATATCCAAAAGCCAGAGCCTGAAGAAAGTAGCGTGGAAGAAACCATGGAAATCGGTGACCTCAGGGTACGGCTGGAAAAGAAAGGCCGTGGAGGCAAACCCGCCACCCTCATCAGAGGATTTCAAGGAACTCCCCTTCAGGCGGAACAACTCACCCGTCAACTCAAAACCCATTGTGGCGTAGGAGGTTCTGTTACAGAAGACGGACTTCTCATTCAGGGTGACCAGGTAGAAAAAGTGCTAGCCTTTTTACAAAAAAATGGTTTCAAGGCAAAAAAGGGCGGTGGATAAATTTTCGGCCTAACTTTTGCTCTACTCCTCTCGTCATTTTTGAATTATCAGATGCCTCACCCATGATACGCACGCTACTCTTTATCACGTTTTTGGGCCTCGGACTCCTGCAAACATCTTGCGCCCAATCCGTTAACAAATTACTGAAACGTGCAGCAGAGTTGGAAACAGAAGGAAATTTCCGGGACGCCACCAACACCTACAATGAAGCATTGTTCCGAAGCCCCGGTCATAAAACAGCGCGTGCCGGCCTGCAACGATCTGCCCAATTTGTATTGGATGAAATGTTGTCTACTTTCTGGAGATCGTTTAACCTGGAAAATTACGAGCAAGCCATTCAGGAATATCAGCTGGCCAAATCTTTCGAACGTCGGGTGGCGACCCAACAAATCCAATTGGAATGGGGACCGCAATACGATGGATATTACCGTGAAGCCATTGCCAATCGCAGTAAACTTCTTTTTCAGGAAGCGGCCAAAGCCATCGACAGTAGAAACTACACCCAGGCCGCCCGTCTGGTCAGAGATATTCAGCAACTACAACCCGAATTTCCCGGTTTAGACCAGCTCAAACTGGCGCTGGAAGTAGATCCGATATACAATCAGGCACTGGACGCCGTAAGAAACAACCAGCCAGGTTTGGCGATTTCCTTGCTCAATCAGGTCAATGCCAAAGCTCCGGATTATCGTGAAACCAAAACCATGATGGCGCAATTGCGTAACACCAATCAATTGCGCATTGCCATTCTTCCCATCGAAGATTATTCCGGCCAACTCAATACCGGCAAGGAACTATCTTCACATATTATTAATCAGATTCTGGCCCTGCGTAATCCGCTCATTCAATTGATCGACAGAGAATACACGGAACGGATTCTGGAAGAGCAAAAATTTGGACTCTCCGGCCTGGTCGATGAAAGAACCGCCGCTAACGCCGGGCGGATTGTGGGTGGAAGTACCGTTTTGGTCGGAGTGATTACCAACGTAACCATTCATAATCCCGGACCCGAAAGAGATAGAAGAACAGCTTATTTACGCGAAAGAGTACAGTACATCGATGGCTTCACCGGCATGCGCATGTCTAACTGGCAGTTCAGAGAAACTTTGTATGAAGAAATAAAAGAAGAGACCAAGGTGACCATCACGTTCAAGTATCGTCTCCTTTCAACAGAAACCGGACGTATCCTGGATTCAGACGTGATTACCAGATCCGTCATTCATTCTGTTCGTTATGCCCAGTACAGCGGTCCCATCAATGAATTATTCCCCACCGCAGGCAATATTTCCTCTTCTGAACTTCAAAGATGGCGTCAGAGATTCGAGCAAAAAGGTGATACTAAGCCCGTAGATCAACTCATGAATATTGTCCAAGAAGACATCGCCAAAGAAGTGGCGGCGAAAATTAACCTCAACGGCTTTTCCGGAAACGAATGAAACAATTCAGGCAATTTCTGATGCTGGGAATTTTTTCCCTAATCCTGGCCAGTTGTGCTTCGAAGAAAGCCACTCAACAAGTAACCGGCCGAACGGATACCCCTACCCTTCAGCGACTCCCGTCCTGGGTGACCTCTAAACCAATGATGCCGGGATATTATGTGGGTGTGGGCACCTCCAGAATTCGTCCCGGAAACCAGGATCATATCCGTGCAGCCAGGGAAATTGCCCTCAAAGATTTGGCCGGAGAAATCAAAGTAAATATTTCCTCCTCCTCAATTCTGGCGAGATTCGAGTCGAATTACCGCATGCAGGAACATTATATGTCTGAGATTCGTGCTAAAACCAATCTCGATTTAGAAGATTACGAACAGGTAGAGGTGCACGAAGAAAATGGGTTGTATGCAGTCTTATACCGTTTAAACCGAGATGCCTACTGGGCCAAGATAGCGGCAAGAAGGAACCAGGCCATGGAAAAAGCCTGGCAAGCCATTTCCGAAGCCCGAATCGCTTGGGATCAAGGGGAAATTCAAAATAGTTTGTACCGTTATGTGGTAGCCATTGAAATCCTGCAACCACATATGGATCAAGAGCTTTCATTCAGAAGTCCGGAAGGAACTGTGGATTTGGGTACGCTCATACCCACAGACATGGCCACCATGCTGGGCAGCATCTCTCTGCAAATGAATCCAGCGACTTTGGTCATCCGTACTGGTACAGCCCCAGCCCTCACTTTACTGGCTACCGTGAGAAACCGTGCAGGACAAATACAACCAGCTCGTGGACTTCCCATACAATGGCGAACCCAGTTTTCTGCCGGAAAAACAGCTGGAAATGTGAATATTTCCGGAGAAAATCAAACAGATCAACTGGGACAGGCCCAAGCCAAACCACCGGCCATCGTAAAAGAAGAAACCTTGGTGATTGCAGCAGAAGCCACGCCTTCGCGCTGGGATTTTCAAACAAACATTCCCAAATTTCTAAGCAATTATCTCATGGGCTTTACCAAAACGGCGACCGCCCGAATGAGCTACGAGAAGCCCACCATTTTTCTGCGGGCCACAGAAACCAATTTGGGCCAACCCGTTGGTTATCCGCAAGTCACACTTACTGTGAGGCAGTTTTTAGAGAAAAATGGATTCCAGATTCTTTCGGATTCCACCCGAGCGGATCTTTTATTCGACCTTCTGGCCACCACCGAAGCCGGCACCCAGCAAGGCGGCATTTTTATTGCCTACGGCACACTTCACATGAAAGCGATTCGCAGGTCAGATCAGCAAGTGATTTTTACTCAAATTCTGGAGCGGTTAAAAGGGGCAGATTTAAATTTTGAAGCCGCAGGAAGAAAGTCCTTTTCCACAAATCGGGATGAAATTTT
The DNA here is from genome assembly GCA_964578885.1 of uncultured Candidatus Competibacteraceae bacterium. Lineage (GTDB taxonomy): Bacteria > Bacteroidota > Bacteroidia > CAIKAF01 > CAIKAF01 > CAZRHR01. Next base: position 107,430 of record CAZOEO010000006.1, read on the forward strand.
AAAAAGATTGGAACGCTTCCTCGGAACGCCATAAACTCCTGTTTATAAGAAACTTTCTTACAATCCGTTTTTTCCGAATGTGACCTGGCCTTCGGGGTTTTTCTTTCCCCGCTTTTTCCCGAAAAATGAAACTTAAAATTAGGGTATATACATCGGCACACCTTCCATTCTAAGTTCCGTATCCTTGTAAAAAATTTCCCTTTTCACTGAATCTTCCGGTGTAAATCCCAGACTTCGAAGCTCTTCTTCCTTGACGCCGGGCGGCAATAAAAAGTAGGCAGGTTTGGGTAATGAGCGTTTCCAGACCCAAACAGGAAAATAGGCCCATCGCAATTTCGACACACCGGGACCAGATTTTTGAGCAAAAAGACAGGCCACAATACCGCCATCTCTTCCGCGATCTCTTTGATTCGAGAAAAAATTACCCAGAGAATAAAAGACCGGCATGTCTTTTTCCATTTTCATGGGTTGCACTACATGCGGGTGGCTCCCGATGACCACATCGGCCCCGATTTGCCGGAAAAAATAAGCCCATTTGACTTGATGAGCAGATGGAGTCACCTGATATTCGGTCCCCCAATGCACATATATCAGGCGCAAATCTGCTTCTTTCCAGGAGGTGGTTTGGCTGGCCTTTCGCAACAAAATAGAATCCAAAAGTTCGATGCGGATTTTTCCTTCGACCGGCATTCCATTGGTTCCATAGGTTGGATTAAGCATCGCCATGGTCAAATGTCCCACTTGAAACATATAAGGTCTTTCCGCCTGGAAGGCCGCATCATGTAAAAAAGTGCCGGTATGCGCTATGCCCAAGGAATCGAGTACATGGATGGTACGTTTTACGCCTTTTGAACCGCGATCCAATGAATGGTTGTTGGAAGTGAAAAGCAAATCGATGCCCATATTCCTGATGGCAGTGGCATAGGCGTCCGGGCCGGAAAACATGGGATAACCTCGATACGGAGGGCCGGCCAGGGTAAATTCCAAATTACCCAAACGGGCGTCGGCATCCTTGAACCAAGGTTTTAAAAAGATGAAAACGGAGTCGAAATCGTATTGGCCTTGCGCAGATTTAGCGGCATCTAGCTGGGGCAGGTGGGCCATAAAATCCCCCACAAACCAAAGGCGATATTCCTTTTGGATGGGCGCGGCATAATCCCCTGCGGGAATTAAGGTTTGGCCGGCAAGGAGGGCTGAGCAGCCTGCTGCCACTGCTGCCAAAACCCATTTACGATAAGCCATTGTGCTAAGATATATGACAACATCACCCAAAAATCCTGGTCATGAACCATGGGCACCACAAAAGTGGCAAAACCAATAATTAAATCAGTGACTACAAATAAGATACTTCCAATGAGAATACCTGGCCGGATGGCAGAACCGAGTAAAAGCCACAGGGCGAAAAAAACCATGGCCAACTGGCTACCGCTGTAAAACAATATGAAGCTAATCATATAACTGTTTTCTTCCAGGTAGATTTGTGCAAGGCCAAAAAATACAGCTTGCGCCAGCAACCAAAATAGAATAAACGGCCAGAAACTCGGACGGTTTACCATTAGTTTCCTGAACGGCCATAGATAGTACAGATAAATCAGTTGCATTAAGCCAAAAAAAGTGGCGCCAGCGGCCAAACCCCAAAGGCCATAACCGTAAGCATCGTCGTACAACATACAGATATCTCCGAGCCATGCCAGTGCAATGGGCCACAATAATTTTTTAGCCCATACAGGTTCATGCGAATGAGCCCACCACAACAAGGGCATCAGCAGCAACTTACTCCCCATTTCATAAAAGGAAGCTGGCCAAAAAATCTCCATCACCAAATTGATGATGGCGACCAGAAAAAATAATAAAATCCTCCAGAACATTATTAATTCGATGTTTTTTGAGGTTTAGCGGCCTGATTAAGCATTTTAATCAAGGATTTTTTTTCCTGATCTGATAATCCGGGGGCAAAGCGATACAAATTCTTTCCGGTACCCAATTGAATGGTTCCACCCTGTGGTATCCAAAATGCCATGATTTGAGTAAACGCTCCTCCCGGATTAGCTTCTGTTGGGGCAAATGGTTGGTTTTGATTTACCCTGAAATAGATTGGTTTGCCTTTTCGTTTAAAAATATCTCTTCGGAACATGACTTGTCCATTCTGGATAAAAATAGTTTCAAACCCGTACTTCCAAAAGTAGTAGGCCTGAATAGAAGCATAGGCAAAATAACCCCAAAAGGCCAGAACCACCATCAGGAACAATTTTACATCGGAAACGTTGGCCATGAAAGTCTGCCAAAGAAGCAACACGCCAGCCATGAGCCATCCGATGATCCACAATCTGGTCCACCATAACTTTTGACGATCCTTGGAAGAACTGGCTTTGATGCGCACAAGAAGATCATCATCTCCACGCACAAATCCTATTCTTTCACTGATAAACTCCATATCAAGACCTTTTGATGATTCGGAAAATGAGCGAGCCCGCCGAACTAAGAACCCGAAAATAGTAAACTCCTTCTGATATTTCTCCAACCTCTACGCGCGATTCGTCCCCATGAAACACACCCTCTCGCAACAAACGGCCGGAAACATCATACAACTCCCATGTATCCAGGTCGATATCAAAAGGATGAACAACTGAAAAATCTTTTGAAAAAGGATTGGGAAACACCTGCCATCCAGGGATTGGCGCTGTTGGTTCTATGCCAACATTTACTACCACCACTTCTTGCTGACTACTGTCTTGTCCACAAGCATTTTCGACTCGAAGTTTCACCTGATAGTTGCCATTCTGAGCATAAGCATGCCTGGGAGTTCGTCCTTGCGCAAATTGGCCGTCACCGAAATTCCAAAACCAAGTGGCGCCATCCTGTTCGGTGCCTTGAAATTGAATATATCCCTGATTTTCTGCCAGCCAGGAAAAAGCAGCCTGTGGTGCGCCCACGATGGGATACCGAAAATAAAACCGATGCTGTGCCTGGCCTTCGATGCGAACATGTCCCGTTAGTACGCCGGACGTACCGGATGGAATCAAATGCGGACCGGCACCTGTTGCCTGCCAGTCCAAACCATTAAACGAAAAAAACCATTGATCGGTAACCGCTCCACGAACGCGCTGAAGCGTTCCTGGTGTCCACTGACATAAAGCAGTTCCCGACGAAGGTTGCAAGTCGATTGGCAAGGTGTCTACCACGAAATCATCCACCGCAATGTCACTAAGAAAACCAGGTCCGTTCTGCGCTTTTAACCGAAAAAACACGGACGATTCCCCTTGCATCACCACAGGAAATTGGGCCGTTAGCCATTGGTTTCCTTGATTACCCTGAACCTGAAAATGAGGCGTATAGGCACGGGAAGTCACTGTGGCCACTTCTACATTTCCCATGTTGGTTCCCCACATATGATAATGAAATCGAACCCAGGCGGTGTCTTTGCCATCCGGTTGAAACATGGGCGACCAAAGCACTGACGTTTTATCGGAACAACCCGAAGCTTCTGTATAAAGATATTTTCCTGCTGTAGTTCCCCCGGCATCGGTGGTGGGTCCCGTACCACTGGATGGAGTAGCGGCCTGATGAACAAACCAATCGGCGTCATCAGAAAAACCTGAACCAAGGTTCAACCAACCGGACGAAAGTCTGCAAGACAGATTTCCACAAGGAGAAGCACCGCCACACAAAGTTTCCTGACTCCATGGCATATGATAGGGCCATGCCTCTCCTATCCATGTACGTGTTCCGGGAATTCCTGGAAAAACCAGACTATCGTTTCCATTGACTTGATCCGTCGGCGTGCTCAGCCAAATCGTGTAAGGAGTGGCAGAAGTATCGATATACAAGAAGTCGTAAAAAGCCAGGGTATCCATCTCCCCCGGGTTTGGCAATTGGATTAACGTATCTAATCCTCTGTTCGATTGCAGCCGTCCTTGTTCTCCCTGAGATTTTCCGCGATTTTCTACGACCACCCATCCCGTTCTTTTGGTAGGCAGGGCCACACTATCCATCAGATAATGCCATTGGCCGGCCACGGGAAAAACGGAAGGCAAAAGGGCGTAATCTTGCCAAAAACCGCATTGAACGGATGAGTCTAAGGCTGACACCGCCAGGCTGCGAGGTCCCAAACCACCATTGGGAAAAGCAACAGAAACCGCCCACCAAACAGACGGCGATTCATTCCATGGCGTCACCATTGTCTGATTTCCCGTGACGGGCACGCCCCACGGAACCATGCGACTACCCTGCAATCGCCACAATTGGTAAGCCTGTGCACCTGCCACCGGTTGCCACGAGAGCCACGCCTGTGGGCCACAAACGCTGTCTACCTGAAGATTTTCCGGCCGGGGAGCAACCACCGAAGTTCCCCGACTTGTGAGGGAAGCAGACGGCTGCAAGCGAAATAAAACTTGTTCAGACAAAATTTGAGAAGGCAAAGCCACTGTAGCTTTACCTTTTGTTGCCGGAACCATTGGTCCCAACGGCTGCCAGGTTTGGCCATTGTTCAGGGACCATTCGGGCTGAAAAGAAGAAACGGCACTTCCTGTATGCCAAATCATTTCCAATGAATCGCCCGCCAACAAACAGGCGCCAGAATCAGGAAACCATAATTTGGCTGACAACCCAAACATCCTGTAAACCAATGCAAAAGGCAAAGGCCCTGCGGGAAGTGAATGCGGACGCACTTCGATGGTCCATTGCCCGGGTTCGGGTGCCGCTATCGTGACTTGTTCTGTGGAATTGACGCGGTCCTGGGTTCGCTGAGCCGGAAGATTTACCGTGCCAGGAAGTGGCGAGCAGACCCATGGAAGCACCACCGCTCCAGAAGGAGAAATAAGTTGAAGATCAGCATCCTGAATAAGGGTTTGAAGAGCGCCCGGACCAGCGGCAACATCGTCGTAATGAAGCATTACCCTCAACTCCTGCACACCTGTTGGAACGGTGATGGCATAAGTTCGATGAGCCGTTGGAAACAATGTGTCTTCCATAAATGTCCCATCCTGCAAGGTAGCCAACGCTTCAAAGGGCCGTGGCCGACCATATCCAAATGAAAAGTCGGGGCCAGGCGCACCCAAATCTTCCGCAGTATTCATCAGTAAAGCCCGCGTGAGCGCAGCAGAGGGGAATGTTCCAATTTGCGTTTTGTAAGCATCCATAAGCGCGGCAGCCAATCCGGCGACCATGGGTGCCGACATGCTGGTTCCAGATTTCACTTGATACCCGTGCTGCGCCAAAAAGGCTGAAGTGGAAGGAATTTGCACACCCGGCGCTACCAAATCTGGTTTTAAACGGCCGTCTGTGGCCGGTCCGCGACTCGAATTCCCGGCCAAAGTCCCGGAAACAGAAATATTGCCCACCACAAGGGTATTTTTTGCTTGCTTATGTCCTCCTGTGATGGTCCCGAATCCTAAACCAGCGCCATATCCACACTGCGTAGCTCCTGCATTTCCCGCAGAAAAAACATGAACTAAACCGGAATGTGCATTTACTTGTTCGTCGACCCAACGAGACCAGGCCGTATATCCGGTATTACAACCATCGCTATAGGAAGTATTGGACACACGTACACCATGATGCTGAAACAGGCTATCGGCAATGTATAAACCTGAACGCAAGGTTGGATCAGTCGTATACCACTGATTCCACAACATGGCTTGCGGTGCCACACCTACTTTTTGAGGATCACGAATTCCGCCACCTGCCGCAATCCCGGCAACATGATCCCCATGATCCTGGGTGGGCGCGGTTATGTTTAAACCTACTTCATTCAAACGACCCGAAAAATCGACATGTGATTGTAGGTCACCATCTTCATTTACTTGAATACCAACGCCACGACCGGAAAAAGGCAAACCACTTTCCCACATTCCCTTCGTCTGAGTGACCCTGCCACCAGCCAAGGTATCGGGCTGTGGTTTTCCGGAAGCAGGCTCCGCCCAAATAAAAGGCAAATGCGCCCATTCTTTCAGTTGTGCGCTGTTTCCCTGAAAGCGATACCAACCCGTTTGGGATAAAGGTAAAAATGCGGAAGGAGTTAAAAAATGAACCGGAGACCATACCCACCAAACGGAGGCGTCTGGATCCCGGGTGTGCAGACGCTCTTCCGAAGAAAGAACGACCACGCGCGCGCCCAATTCCTGAAAATAGGAACGGTACATTTCCTGCCAATTCAACAAAAACCAACCATTCCCGTAATGCCCTAAAACAGGAAGACTTATCTCCCTATTTTTACCCGGATGAATCCAGACATAAACAGCTTGTCCTTCCGGCAAAGCAACGTCTTGTAAGGATTGGCTTTCAAAAGAAGCGTGGGCAAGATGAAGTTTTTGGCCTGGCAGGTTCAGGAGTAACCCCGCAAACCAAGCAAAAAGAATGAACCCAAGGAAACGCATGCCAAAAGGTACAATTTTCTGATGGCCTGCACAAAGGCACCTGATCAATAAAACTTCGGATTCTGCCAAAAATTTGGTAAAAACCTGCCCACCTTGGACATATAGGCTTTGTAGAGGGGATATTTTTCAGCAGAAATCCCTTCAGAAAAATCTGCAGAACCCTGAAAGAGAACCATAAGGAGCAGAGGACCGGACAATGTCCAGTTGAGCCAATTTCCTGTTGCTGCGACACCAAAGAAGTAAAAACACACCCAAATGGCTTGTTCTGCCATGTAGTTCGGGTGACGCATCCATTTCCAAAGGCCGTGATGTGTAAATCCAACCGCGTAAAATGGCTCCATTTTACCCGAAGCTTTCTGACGGTACTTCTCGTTTTGGTACACCCATTGTTGCTGATCTGCCACCGTTTCCAATATCAAGAAAAACAAAACAGCCGCAGCCACCGCATAATCTGCCCAACCGAGAGGAGAGTCGCCGGCTTGCGCAGCCACGACAATAGGCAAGGTGAAAAACAGAATCAGGAACTGTTGGTAATACGAAATGAAAAACAAATTGAATAACGTCCATCTTACACGACCGGAAAGTTCAGGTCTGGCACGCAATACCGCCCAGCGATAATCTTCTTCCCCCGTCCAAAACTTCAAAGAGTAGCCTCCACGGCGAGAAAAGTTGTACGATAAACGCAAACCCCAAAGTGTCACCAGTACAGCCATCAGCAACATTCTCGGGGCAAAATCCATTTGAAAGGCCACATACCAGGAATAGACCAAAGGAACAAGACTCCAAAGCTTATCGACCTGACTGTAGTTTTTGGTGATTTCGCTTAACAAAAAGCAAGCCGTAGCAATACCAAAACACATCCACAATAATGGCGTCAATAGAACCCATTGTTCCTCAGTCGGTGTGGCATCAAGATATACAATGGCTACGGGCGCCACAATTAAAGAGACAATAAGAAGTATAGCAATCTTAAGCATGATGGTGAAAAATTGGTTCTGAATTATGAAAATCAAAGATAGTTTTTTCCTTCAGATGGTGAAAAATACAGACCATTTGTCATGTCCCGGATAATGAACGATGGCCTTCGATGCCACAAGACAATGATTTCCAGCTTTGGTTTCGTTTCCCAAAACGGACTACACAAATTACCTGAAGGAGTATCATAAAAAAAGGCCGGGAAAACCCGACCTTTCTATCATAAGTTGCAAAAATTAATTGTTGATGATGCGCTCTTTAATACGAGCCGCTTTACCAAACACATTGCGCAGATAGAAGAGACGTGCACGACGTACTTTACCACGCTTGTTTACGGTAAGGCTTTCAATGAAAGGCGAAGCAATCGGGAAAATTCTTTCTACCCCTACTCCGTTGGAAATTTTCCGAACGGTAAAGGTAGCAGTTAAACCGGCGCCACGGCGCTGCAAAACCACACCTTGAAACTGTTGAATGCGCTCTTTGGAACCCTCACGGATTTTGTAAGCTACATTTACAGTATCGCCAGCTTTAAATTCTGGAAGCTGGTTGTTTGTCAAATATTGCGCTTGAATGTCGCGGATAATCTTTTCCATGGTCTACCTTAAAAATGGGTGCAATGATACGGTTTTTTTTTCTAATCCTCAAGTTTGAACTTTTTTTTTCTACAAGCTCAAAACAATTGGATCCGACACATAAGGCTTGCCTTCCTGAACTACGGAAAACCAAATTTCTACAGAAGGAACGTTTCCGGGCGGAGGAACCAATCCCGGCAAGGAGATCTTTTTCCCATAACGCCATTCCATGTGAGTTGGCTGCTGGGTAAAACCGGTGACGGGGAAGTTGAAAACGGTAACCCATTGTCCGGGAAGCAAGGCAAGCGATTGCATGGACTTTTGAAATTCTGGCAGAAAGTGAAGGGTGTGGTTTCCCGGCTTTCCCCAACCTCTGGCGTAAAAATGAAATCGGATGGCGCCATTCGGCTGGAAAAGGGTCCAGGCTTGTCCACTGGTGTTTCGAGCCTGGCAGCGCACCACCCTTTGACTATCCTGATCGACCACGGCCAATCTTAAATCCACTTTGGCCTTAATGGATCTTGTTTTCCACTTTGAGGCACCAATCCAGAACCGAATGGGTTTTACCTGCTCCCATTTCTTAGCCACCGTAGGATGCAAAGCAATATCTACATACGAAATTCCTTTCCATTTGATGGTTCGTCTTTTGCGCAACTCCGGATTCACTGGCCGGTGCCTCAAAGTTCCGCCACCAAAACTGACCCAGCGCAGCGTATCCGACAGCACCGTGGATAAAGACACTGATTTTTTATCGGCCTGCGGGCGAGCTTCCTGCCATGGTAATCCAAAATGCTGACCGGAAGGAAGTTTGATGATGAGCCAGGCATCTGAAAGTGGGAGCGATGTGATGGCGGCCAGGGGAAGATGCTCCATATCCTCTTTATAATACGTAGATCCCTCCGGCAGCGACAAAGTCGGCTGGGCGCCCTGTTGCCAAAGTGCAGGCTTACAACTGAATAAAAAGAACAGTCCGGCGCATCCCAACGCCTTCAAAAGGGTTTGTTTCATAACTTCCACTATTTGCTCCTCGCAGGCCCAAATATACATCATCTTATCCTTACAGATTCTCTATTTTTGCAGGATGATAAAATCCTGGCTCACCCGAAAAATGCTTCAAAGGAAAGGTCCGGTCCTTCCGCTCGAAGACGAAGTACAATGGCCTAAAGCACCCTTTGGCATCGATAGTTTTTACTTTTTCGGGACAGAATCAAATGGATCCGGGGGCGTTTTCCGCCTGGCTTTCAGGCCAGAAGAACAAGTAGAAACCTGGTGTGCACTCCATTTCCCCCAACGTTTCACCTTTCGGATTCCAGTGGAGCAAGGGCGGGCTTATCCGCATCAATTCCGAATGAAAAGTTTACCCAATCAATGTTTTGAATTAACGGCGGACGATATGATGCAAACCACGGAAGGGGAAACCTTGCATGTTCGCCTGCATCTTACCTTTTCTCCTGATTCTCCCGTATTTGATTTTGCCTTACTCAAGGATCATGCGCATTTACATCGGGTCATTTCCGAAGCACGCTGGTCCGGTAGATTTTTTAAAGATTTGGCCTCACTTTCCTCTCAACATATTGAGCAAAAAGGCCGACTTAAAGGTTGGGTAGAAATAAATGGAGAATCTATTTCCATCGACTGGATGGGCGTTCGAGACCATTCGCGCGGATACCGTTCCTGGCAAAAATGGCAGAAGCACAGCTGGTTTACCGGTGTTTCTGCCAGTGGAAAAGTCTTTAACGCCTCGCTTATTGCGTTTGAAGGATTGCCCGTGCTTCGTGCCGGCTATTTTTTTGATGGTCAGCAGGCTTTCGCCATATCAAATGCACCCGACTTTCCGGTGGCCGCACCCACTGGTGAAGCCTTATTTGGCTGGCAGCAACAGGAGGGAAAACTCTCCTTCACAACCACGCACAACTGGCCATTCTTCATGGACAATACATACTGGATTCAGGAAGGAATGGGCACCTTTGCATTTCAAGGAGAAAAATTCTACGGTATTTTGGAACGAGGCGGACTAAATGCTTAATCCCGATGCATGATAAGCAGAGGAATGCGGGTTTGCATGGCTAATCGACGTGTAGTACTCGATTCAAAAATACGGTCGAAGAGATTGAGCTTCCGGCTGACCAACACCAGAGCATCTACGGGGTGAAATTCCATGAAATCTTCCAAACCTTCTGCGGCAGAATCGGCTTTAATATGGAGTAAAGCAGGCGACTGAGCGCCGTATTTCGCCCGAATCTCATGAATAAGCGGCTCATCCTCCGTCTGATTCAGCTGCAAGCTGGCGTTTACTTTCAATAAACTTAAATGGCCATCATACAGCTGTGTAAAGGCCACAGCCTGCTCCAGAAAAGGAACTTCAGAATCCTCCAACATAGCCGCGTAGACAATGTCTTTCATGGGTCCGGCTTCCCATTGTTCCGGAATGAGTACTACAGGCACATTCACCTTACGAACAATATGAGCCGCATTGGTTCCCATGACCTGGGTCAGGAATCCGGTGGCGCCAGTAGTACCTAGCACCAAATACTTAGGAGACAATTCTTTGGCGCGATGAACCACTTCTTCGGCTACAAAACCATCGGCAATTTCAGAAACCCAAACCACTCCCCGATCCTTGTACTTTGCTTCGCGGTCTGCCAGTTCAGCTTCGGCCTTTTCGCGCATTTCACGATACGCATCAGCCGCGTAACCCAATGGTCCGGCCGCATCCATCATGGGCAAATGCACCACATGCATCACGTGTAAGCGGGCATGCGTGCGGCGTGCCAGGTCGAAAGCAAAAGCGAGGGCTTTATCGGCCGTAGCAGAAAAATCAAGAGGTACAAGAATCGTATTTTCCATATCGATGATTAGTTTAAAGTCATTTCTCAAAAGTAGGACGAAACATACCAATAAACAATGACAAAAATCATGGCCATTCAAGACAAATCTTGATTTGATTTTCAATAGGATAAGAATCCTGACATTCCTTTATCTCCCAATTTCTTACTTATTAGGTCGGAAATTCATAGGAAGAGGGTATATTTGCCCTATCCCCGTGCTTTACCCGGGTCAATTTTTATGTTGTATTTACTTCTTTTTTTTGTAGCACATTGGTGCTTGTCCCTGTTCTTCCACTCCGCATTTTTACATCGGTACGCATCACACAAGATGTATCACACATCTCCATTGGTTGAACGGATTTTCTACTTCTGCACTTGGTTTTTTCAAGGTACCTCTTTCCTCAACCCGCGTGCTTACGCTGTAATGCATCGCATGCACCATGCCTATTCCGACACGGAAAAGGATCCGCATTCACCTTGGTTTTTTAAAGATGTATTCCAAATGATGTGGCATACCAAAAGAATCTATAAAGGATTTGCAGATGGCACGCTCACACCGGACAGCGAATTCTGTGGTGATTTACCGGTTTGGAACAAGATGGATAAATTCGGTGATCTTTGGGCGGTTCGTATTGGATGGGGCGTTATTTATGGCCTTATCTACATTGCCTTCATCACACACTTCGATTTATCCTGGTTTTGGATGTTGTTATTGCCCGTCCATTTCCTAATGGGACCAATTCAAGGTGCTGCTGTAAACTGGTGTGGACATAAATATGGATATTCCAATTTCGATAACGGCGACAAGTCTAAAAATTCTGAGGCCTGGGGTTTGTTTTTGTTGGGCGAATTGTTTCAAAACAATCACCACAAATTCCCTGCTCGTGTGAATTTCGCGGTAAAATGGTTTGAATTTGACCCTACGTACGCCGCGCTCAAAGTCTTGCACTGGTTGGGAGTGATACGCTTAATTCCCAATGCGGTGAAAGCCTAAGGTCTTAGAGACCAAAAATAACATACAATATACAAGCTAATATGAAAACGTAACGGAGCAATCTGTTACGTTTTTTGTTATATCTGGCGGAGAAGGTTTCGTAGACCTCGGACCTTCCTTCCATTTTTTCCCGAAGGGTTTGGCCATGCACCAGCGGATCCAAACGCTTATCCCGTTGAGCTTGCAGCTTCCTTTTCTCCATGATTTCGGGATCACGAGAAGGATGATAATAGATAGGCTCGTAATGAAAACGACGCGGCTGCTGGAGGGAGACCCACTTTAAAGATTTAAACATAAGGTAAAGATAAGCACTGCGTAGATTTTCCACAATACGAAAAGCCTTCACACAAGCGTTGTTAACAACTCTTATCTACTCATGCAAAAGACTAAGCACAATCCCTGTAATTTAGGAGCACTCATTTCTATATATATGTTTATAAATCGTTTAGCACTTTTAGTAGGCTTTCTTTTTGCAACGGCCTCGGCCCAAGTTCCTGTTTTTCAAACACCAGCAGCATCCCAATGGGCCGATTCATTGATGAAAACCATGACGCTGGAGCAAAGAATTGCGCAGTTATTTATGATAGCGGCCTACAGTAAAGACGGAACTACACCAAGTACTGCGGTAGAAAATGCCATCAGAAAACATGGCATTGGTGGACTTATTTTCATGAAAGGAGGGCCGGGAAGGCAATTGATTTTAACCAACCACTACCAAAAGGCATCCAAAGTGCCCTTACTTATTTCCATCGACGGGGAATGGGGACTGGCGATGCGTTTGGATTCGACCATGGCTTTTCCTTACCAAATGACCCTTGGCGCCATTCAGCAAAATGAGTTGATTGTAGAAATGGGTCAGGAAATTGCCAGACAATGCAAGCGAGTTGGCATTCACATGAACCTCGCACCTTCGATCGATGTAAACAACAATCCCGCCAATCCTGTGATTAAAGCCCGCTCGTTTGGCGACCAGCCCAGCAACGTGGCTGCTAAAGGAATAGCTTATATGCAGGGGATGCAAAAACAAAATCTGATTACCTCGGCCAAGCATTTTCCTGGACATGGCGACACAGATACCGATTCGCATCTGGCGCTTCCTCTTTTACCTTTTTCCCGGGCCCGATTAGATAGCATAGAACTGGCGCCCTTTAGAGCGCTCATAAAAGCGGGCGTGTCTTCCATCATGGTGGCACATCTGGCCGTTCCTATTTTAGATGAGTCAAAGGTTCCAGCGACGGTTTCCAGCAAAATGGTCAATGATTTACTGATTCAGGCCATGGGATACCAAGGTTTGGTCATTACCGATGCCATGAACATGAAAGGCGTAGCGGATAAATATCCCCCGGGAGAAGCAGATTTCCGCGCCTTTATGGCAGGAAACGATATTTTGTTGTTCTCCGAAAATGTAGAAAAAGGAATCCAGTTGATTCGCCAGGCCGTACAGGAAGGAAAAGTGGCCGAAGCAGAAGTAAATCGCAGATGTAAAAAGGTATTGATGGCCAAATACTGGTCTGGTGCGCATCGGTTTACGCCCCTATCTCTTGCCTCTTTAAAACAAGATTTGCACACGCCCGGAGCAGAAGTACTCATGCGAAAACTCACTGCAGCTTCGCTCACGCTCATTCGTAACCACCGGCAACTTATTCCCTTTAGACGTTTAGATACCCTTTCCATAGCCGCACTAAGCATCGATGGAGCACAGGGCAACATGTTTCAAAAACGCCTTCAAGATTATGCCACCATTCCCAGTTTTCAAATAAGTTCAGACAATCCGGATGTTTCCGGCATTTTAAAGATGAACAATCAGGTGAATACATGGATTATCGCAATTCATCAACCCAAAGAAAGTCCATTTAAAACACCTGTCATTAAGGAAAATGTAAGGCAGGCACTTGCGCAACTTACAAAAGGTAAAGAAGTGGTTCTGGTCCTGTTTGCCAATCCGTATGCCCTTAGGAATTATCCCTTACCACCGCATTTCCGTTCTGTTCTGGTGGCCTATCAGGATCATCAATATAGTCAGGATTTAGCAGCCCAATTGCTATTTGGAGCCATTGGAGCCAAAGGAAAACTTCCAGTGACACTCTCTACGGAATTTCCCTCAGGACATGGGATTACGACCGAAGGCGGTCTGCGTCTTCGATTCAACCTCCCGGAAGAATCAGGCATAGACCGGAGAAAATTACAATCCATAGATGCCATGGTCGACCAGGCCATTAGGGAGTCGATGTTTCCTGGTTGCCAAATTCTTGCGGCCAGAAAAGGTGAAATATTTTATCGAAAGTCCTTTGGACATCATACCTATCAAAAAACACAAGCCGTCGAAGATCATCATTTATACGACCTGGCCAGCATTACCAAAGTGGCAGGCACCCTTCCCGGCATAATGTATCTGGTGGATCAGAAAAAAATCAATTTGGACCAAACCCTGGGACAATATTTACCAGAACTTGCCGGTACAGACAAATCAGGCATTATCATTCGGGATTTACTCACCCATCAGGCTGGATTTAAACCATGGATTCCATTTCATTTGAGGGGCATGGAAAAAACAGGAGAATGGAAAGCCACCTGGTTTCAAACCCAGTCATCTGAGGCCTTCCCTTTTGAAGTAGCCCAAGGGTTATATGCCATGGCCAATGTGCAAGATTCCATTTTTGCGGTAAATGTGCGGACTCCCTTGGGCGTAAAAAAAACGTATTTGTATTCAGATTTAGGTTATTATTACCTTCAACGTATCATTCAGAAACATACACAACTTTCATTAGATCAATTCATTACAACCTATATTTCAAAACCATTAGGAGCTACATCACTCATGTACAATCCCTTGCGTTCATTTTCCAGGGAAGACATTGTGCCTACAGAATTCGATGGAACCTTCAGAAAACAATTGGTACATGGCCACGTTCATGATCAGGGTGCGGCACTTATGGGCGGTGTGGCCGGTCATGCAGGACTTTTTTCCAGTGCCACAGATTTGGCCAAACTCATTCAGCTTTACCTTAACTGGGGCACCTATGGCGGGGAAACATACATTCAGCCAGACATTGTAAAAACATTTGCCAAATGCCAGTTTTGCGCTAACGGAAACCGAAGAGGTCTGGGATTTGACCGGCCGACTAATCAAGGGAAAGGCGGCACGGCCTGCGATTGCGTCTCCTACTTATCCTTCGGGCACGCCGGATTCACCGGCACATTGGCATGGGCCGACCCGGAACATGATTTACTTTACATTTTTTTGTCGAACAGAGTACATCCAAGTGCTGAAAATAAAAAGCTGATTCAAACTGATTTTCGGGCCAAAATTCAACAAGTATTTTATGACGCCCTGAACTCATGGCCCGTTTGACACATCTCCTTTGGCCCATTTCCACATGTCCCGGGCTTTCATTTTAAAAAAAAGGATGGTGATAAAAAAGTGTGGTGAATATGCCTTCACAATACCCATCCAATCAACTAGAAAAAAGCCGTCAAGCACTTTCTGCGGAAATAAACCTTTCCTTTCCTGAATCAGTTATCTTTGTGCAGACCTAAAAAAAGGTGGTACCATGCGCGACGAAAAAATTTTTTCTCTCATTGCCCAAGAGCAAATTCGCCAAACCGAAGGGTTGGAACTCATTGCTTCTGAAAACTATGTCAGTCCCCAGGTGATGGAGGCGGTAGGATCATGCCTTACCAACAAATACGCAGAAGGCCTTCCCGGAAAGCGATATTATGGCGGATGCGAAGTGGTCGATCAAGTTGAGCAACTGGCGATTGACCGTGCAAAAGCTTTATTTGGCGCATGTTGGGCCAATGTCCAGCCCCATTCCGGAGCACAAGCCAATGCCGCAGTAATGCTAGCTTGCTTGCAGCCCGGTGATAAAATTCTGGGCTTCGACCTTTCACATGGTGGACACCTTACCCACGGCTCACCCGTGAATTTCTCCGGAAAGTTATATCAGCCCTCTTTTTATGGCGTAGAGCCTGAAACAGGACGCATTGATTACGACAAAGTAGCTGAGAAAGCCAGAATAGAAAGGCCTAAACTTCTTATTTGCGGAGCCTCCAGCTATGCCAGAGATTGGGATTATGCCAGATTACGCGCCATTGCAGATGAGGTGGGTGCACTACTACTCGCAGATATTTCTCATCCCTCTGGCCTGATTGCGACGGGACATTTGAATCATCCATTTCCCCATTGCCATATCGTCACCACCACCACTCACAAAACCTTAAGAGGTCCAAGAGGCGGGCTGATTCTTTTAGGGGAAGATTTTGAAAATCCTTTTGGACAAAAAACACCTAAAGGTGAACTGAAAATGATGTCGGCCTTGTTGGATGGCGCCGTTTTCCCGGGAACGCAAGGTGGTCCTTTGGAGCATGTGATTGGCGGAAAAGCCGTAGCCTTCTTCGAAGATTTACAGCCAAGTTATAAAGCGTATACTCAACAAGTCATTGAAAATGCCCAGGCCATGGCCAAGGCTTTTGTGAATCGTGGCTACAACATCATTTCCGGAGGTACGGACAACCATTTAATGTTAATCGACTTAAGAAATAAAGGTGTTTCCGGGAAAGCAGCAGAACAAGCACTGGTACAAGCTGGAATTACCGTGAATAAAAACATGGTGCCCTTCGACGATAAATCACCATTTGTTACGTCCGGTATTCGGGTTGGTACTCCAGCCATTACAACCCGAGGTATGGTGGTGTCTGACATGGATCAAATTGTGGAATTTATTGATGATGTGATTCTACACATCGATCAGCCCGGCAGATTACAGGAAATTCAAAAGAAGGTGCATGACCTTATGAATCATCGCCCAATTTTTGTCTGGTAATCCATTGACAACATCTAAAAGAACGCCGGGTGACATATCCGGCGTTCTTTTTTTTACATAATATCAATGTAAAAAAAAGTTCCAAACGAAACAATTAAACAGCTAATAAAGAACTACATACAACGTTAAAAACTAAAAATGAAATCACCTAAAATGCAAATGAAATCAATGGGTTTCTAGAAAATATTTAATACTTTTGTATTCTGTTGAAGTAACATTAGGATTCTCCCCCCTGTGGCCTACTCTTTCCTCCATATGATAGGTGACAAAATCACCTACAAAAAAAACGCAAGCAGCCTGCGCGTATTTATTCGAGCCTCCTCCAGAGGAGATAAAGCGAAAACGCAGGCCATGCTACAAAGATTGAAAATCCTGCTCGTCTGCGGAGTTTTATTGATTCCAGTTGTCATTATTTCCCTTAAAACGGAATACAGAATTTGGAGTCTAGCCCTTTCTGCTTTTTGGTTCATTATCACCACCCGGCTATACTCTATTTACAAGTATAGGGAATCGGGCACAGAACAGTTGTATCTTAAAGACAACAGCCTAAAATATAGTGCTGTTTTTGAATTATTCGGATTCAAATTCCATCTTGGTAAAAAACATGTTGCCCTGCCTGTGGAAATTCTCGTAAATCCTAAACCAGAAGTACTTCATGGCCTTCATGGTATGGAAAACGACATGAACAAAGTGGTGACCATCTCGGACACGGGAAAAGGACAGGTACTCAAATTGCGCATGGAAGAAAAATCCGGCCAGGAACTTAAAAAACTGATTACCGATTTTATGGTTCAGTAAACAAGTAGTGCGGCTTCTTGTTATTTTCGAAATGACGATATGTTCCTAAAACAATTATTGCATTACCTCAATCCCCTTACACTTTTCAGGAAAGGAGAAAGTAAAACCAACATCAACCTCCGCATGATGCATGGAATCAATCGGATTTCCATTTTCATGTTTTTGTTTTGTCTGGTGGTTATGGCCATTAAATTTTTACGCTAGACGGCCCGGCTACGGCAGTAATCCACTGGCTTGAATGTAAATACAGATTGGCCAGTCGAATCAAATCTTCCGGCTGTGTTTGCATCATTTTTTCCACCAAATATCTATCGTGACTTAGGTCTTCCCCTAACAACCACGCATTTCTGAATTTAGCTGTCTGACGAAACGGGCCATCCAAAGCACGTAAATACGCGCCTGATAAATAGTTTTTTACGATATCCAATTCGGCCGCTCCCACAGGTTCCGACCGAAGCCGTTTCATTTCATGCTCAATCTCGTCGAGGGTGGCGGAAGTAACCTCCGCGCCTACTTCTGCTTGAATGAACACAAAACTCCCCCCCTTGTATCCGTAACACCAGCGCCAATGCCGTAGGTATATCCTTTTTCTTCACGGATATTTTTCATCAGCCTTGAGCCAAAATATCCGCCAAAAAGGGTGGTTAAGAAACGAAAACCCGCATAGTCAGGCGATTGCCTGGAAGGTGCTTTTACTCCCATGACCACCGCCGATTGCAATGCACCTTCTACAGGAACAAAAATGCGGCCGGGTGTCGTATTGGCCACCACCCGGGTATTCGTCTCATACCGGGTCTGTGACGTTGCCCGAAGATGCGACTGTACAAGCTGAATATCATCTTCATCCAGGCCGCCACTAAGCAAAAAATCCGGAGCGACAGATTGCATCAAAGTCTGCGCTGTATCTACCACGGCGGCCCTGTGAATGCCTTCAAAATCTTTTTCCCCGGCCTGGATGCCGTAAGCATGGCCTTTAAATAATTCTTTTCTTGCGGCCGTTCTGGCCTGCCAATCAACTTGTTTTTGCTGAATCCGGAATCCGGTCATTTCCTGTTCCACTACCCGTTCTATTTCCTTTTCGGGAAAAACGGAAGACCAGACCAACTCATCCATCAATGGCAATAAAGCCGGCAAATGCTTTGTAAGGCCGGAAACCGCCACGGATACATAATCTCTGGACGATTGTCTTTCCAACCTTGCACCCATGGATTCAAGCGCAAAATGTACTTCCTGTGCGGTACGGTGCTCCACCCCTTCTCCCAACAAAGACATGGTAATTCCGGGTAAAACGGGATGTCCGAAAGCGGCTTCTCCTTTCGGAAACAACCATTCCAGACGAAACACCGGTTCCCTGCCACCACGGACCACCCACAAGGCACTTTGGCCATTCGGCAAAATGCGATGTTCACCATGCAAATCAGGAAAAGTAGCCGGAGGCTGAATCACAGGAGCATTATAACGATCCATGTCCATTTATTTTTGAGAACGATAATATAAAACAGATACCTGATGAGGCTGAAGTGCCTGGAAAACGCTGTGAATATCAGGTAATGTAACCGATGCATACTTAAGTTCCTCCGAAAATGCCAGTTCCATGTCGCCTCTAAGTACCGCTAGTCCAAGCCGAAGGGCCATTTGTGCCAAATCCGTTCGCTCAAAAGTTTCACGCGCCACCAGCTGTTGCTTTACCTTTTCCAAATGACCTTCTGAAAGCCAGTTGGGAAATCCCTGAAGCGTTTCCCAAACCGCCGCTTCGGCCTGTTCTAAGGTAAAATCCGGCTGCACCGGCCCCACCAGCATAAACATTCCAGCATCTCTGCTTCCTGAAATGTAGCAGGACAAATCATTGAAAATCCGTTTATCCCGAACCAAGACTTCCTGCAAATAACTGGAGGCCCCACTTCCTAACAAATCAGACATTAAATCAAAAGCGTAATAAGATGGATCAGATTTGGCGACCATGGGAAAGCTCATCACCAATAAATCGTCCGGAACGGAACGGGTGACTTCCAGAAAACGCCTTTCGGTTTGGGGCGGCTCCACCGGCAATTGGCGCAAGGGAACAGGCCGGGATGGAATGTCGCCAAACCATTTTCTCACCAACGTCATGGCTTCATGCGGTTCAATCCCGCCAGCTATCGTTAGAATGGCATTGTTGGGTGCATAATGGGTATAAAAAAAAGATTTCACCTCATCCAGGGTGGCTCCTTCAATATGTTCGACGGATTGTCCGATGGTGGCCCAACGATACGGATGGACCTTGTAAGCCATCTCCCGAATCAACAACCACGCATCTGCATATGGCTGATTCAGATATCGTTGCTTAAACTCCTCAATAACTACTTTCTTCTGAATATCCAGTTTTTCCTGTGAAAAATCCAGGGCAAGCATCCGATCACTTTCCAGCCAAAGGGCGGTTTCCAGGTTGTTGGCCGGCAGCGTGCAATAATAGTTGGTGATATCGTTGTTGGTAAAGGCGTTGTTGGTTCCTCCGGCCATTTGTAAAGGCGTATCGAAAGAAGGAATATGCACACTGCCTTCGAACATTAGATGCTCAAACAAGTGCGCAAACCCGGTTCTTTCAGGAGATTCATCTGAGGCCCCCACATCGTATAAAAGATTGACCGCCACCAAAGGGGTAGATGCATCAGGCAAAATAAAAACCCTGAGTCCATTGGCTAAAATTTCCTGATAAACAGGATAGTTGGATGCTTTCATGGGCGTAAACCTTCGTTTTTACAAAGTTGGGCTAAAGTAACTTGATATTCCTGTAAAATATCTTCTACAATTTTTTGAGCCGGTAAAATGGAAGAAAACTGTGCACTGACCTGGCCAATTTCCAATTCACCCTCGTCTAAATCGCCTTCGAACATGCCCTTTTTTGCGCGTCCGCGGCCAAGAAGCTGCTTTAGTTCTTCCAAACCGGCGCCTCTGGCATAGGCTTTTTCCACCTGACTGTAAAATGGATTTTTAATCAGGCGAACGGGTGTAATTTCCTTTAAGGTAAGCGCGGTGCTGCCTTCTTTTGCTTGCACAACGGCTTGTTTAAACGCCATATGCGCACTGGATTCTTCGGATGCAACAAACCGCGAACCCAGTTGAACCGCCTCTGCACCCAATGCCATGGCGGCCAGCATGGCCTTTCCGGAACCAATGCCTCCGGCGGCAATCACGGGAATGTTCACGGCGGCACATACCAAAGGAATTAACACCAGCGAGGTGGTTTCTTCCCTACCATTATGGCCTCCGGCTTCAAAACCTTCTGCCACCACAGCATCTACGCCTGCGGCTTCTGCTTTCTGTGCAAATTTTGCGCTGCTAACCACATGAATCACCCGGATGCCATGCGCTTTCAGATGCGAAGTCCATGTGGCAGGATTCCCGGCAGAGGTGATAACCACAGGTACTTTTTCTTCCACTATGGTGGCCATGTGCTCTTCGATATTGGGATATAAAAGAGGAATGTTCACGGCAAAAGGCTTTTGCGTAGCGACTTTGCATTTCCTGATTTGTTCTTTCAACACCTCCGGATACATGGAACCGGCACCCATCACACCCAGTCCACCTGCATTCGACACGGCAGATGCCAGCTCCCAGCCTGAACACCAAATCATTCCGGCCTGGATGATGGGATAAGGAATCTGGAGCAAGGCGCAAATACGATTGGCTGCAAAAGACATGGCTTTCAATTTGATTTTCAAAAGTAATGAAAAGCACGGAATCCCTTTTAAAATTTGGCTTTCGGACCACTACCATGTCTTTCATGGGATAAAAAAAGTCAGTATAAAAAGGATGGCTTTGGAAAAAAACGATTTTTCCCTTACCTTTTAATTATAGTTATGGTTCCAACACAACGTTTTGCCACCTTTTCTATGTTTTATTGGTACTACCTTAGTGAGCACCGACATAGTTTAACCCGTTGGTTTCATTATTGGGGAACCCTTGGTTTGTTGGTTTTTCCTTTGTTGGCCATTTTTTTACAAAATCCAATGCTGGCACTTTTTACCCCGGTCTGGGGATATGGATGGGCTTGGCTGAGTCATTTTTTTATTGAAAAAAACAAACCGGCCACCTTTACATACCCGATATGGAGTTTAATGGGCGATTTCGTGATGTTGTATCACGCATGCACAGGACAACTCGGCCGAAGAATGGCCATCGCCGAACAATTATACCCTGAAAGTGCTCTTTTTGAAAAATCGAAGAACAGCGCGTCCGATTAACGTCGTTTTTGTAAAAAAAAACGAAGGCGATAATCTGCTTTGGCTTCTCCTTTGGTGATTTTTTCCAGTTTGGACTTAATCATTTTCTTACGAAGCGGAGAAATATGATCTACAAACAACACACCCTCAATATGGTCATATTCATGTTGAATGATGCGTGCGGCTAAACCGGTATACGTTTCTTCGTGGGTTTCAAACTGTTCATCCTGATACCGGATGCGAACCGTAGGCCGGCGAAAAACATCTTCACGGATACCGGGAATACTCAGACAACCCTCGTTGAATTTGAATGGCGTTCCGGTTTCTTCCAGAATCCTGGCGTTGATAAACGTCTTTTTAAAACCATCTAAAGCGGGCTCTTCATCTGCAAATGGGGTGGCATCCACCACAAAAAGGCGAATGGATTTTCCTACCTGAGGAGCGGCCAGGCCCACACCACTGGCGTGATACATGGTGTCATACATGGAAGAAATGAGTTCCTGCAATTCAGGATAGTTTGCGTCGATGTCTGCGCCCACTTTGCGCAAAACAGGATCTCCGTAAGCTGTAATTGGTAAAATCATTGGTGCAAAAATATAACTTAATCTGGCCTTTACCAATCGTCAGGATTGCCGTGCCAACCAAGTTTGTAGTAAAATGGCCGCAGAGACCTTATCATAATTGCCTTTGTCCTGTTTTTGCTTTCGCGTGGCTCCGGCCATGTGCATGGCTTTTCCGGCCATCACAGAAGTAAAACGCTCATCGACACGAACGACTTCTAACGTAGGCCAGGTTTTCTGAATTATCCTAATCCATTTTTGAATGGCAGGTTCCAAGGTATTCATTTGTCCGTCCAAATGCAGTGGCAAGCCTATGACGAGACCACTAAGCCCTTCTTTTTCATGAAATTGCTTCAAAAAATCCATGAGTTGTTCGGGTGAAACCACTTCATAGGGTTGGGCAAAAAGACATAAAGGATCGGTAATGGCTACGCCAATGCGCTTTAAGCCGATATCTAATGCCATCCATCTTCCCATGGTTCAAAGGTACGGGATTTAAAATGCCTAGGCACGCGCCAATAACCAAACTTCCATTTTTCGATGTGCGTGGTGGTAACTGGCTTTTAGCGCACCTTCCGATAAACCCGTTAAAGCCGCCATGGCCTTGTATTCCATTTGGTCGAAATAACGCAAAACAAATACCAGACGCTGGCGATCCGGCAAGATGCTCAGACCCTGCATGAGAAGATAAGCCGGATTCTTATTTTCTACGGATTCTTGCGGGGTTCTTCTGGCCAAACCCAGCCATTGGAGTCTTTTTCTCCGTAGTTGCTCTTTTCGCAAAAAACTATATGCTTCATGAATCGCAATCCGGTGAAGCCAAGTGCTCAAAGAAGAGGCGCCCCGAAATCCGGGTAATCCGTTCCAGGCTTTAATCAGGGTTTCCTGCAACACATCATCTGCATCCGGCGCGCGTTGTACCATTTTCAAAATTTGATGATATAACGACTCGCCATAAGATTGCACCAGCATCGTTAGCGCCAGAGGATCACGCAACTGCGCCAGACGCAAAATGTCCAATTCTCGATCTGTTAATGGGTGCATATCCCGTATTGGACGAAATGTAACAGAAAAAGTTTAATGCGCACCCTTAAAGTTTTACCGGCGAAGCCGAAGTGCGGGAATCAATGTATCGCGCTGCCCCCTTCTGGAAAACCGGATAAACAAGGTATCGCCGCGCATCAATGAATCTTTAACCGTCCAGGAAACGGGCGGAGAAAAGAGAGGCAGGTTTTGGTTTTCCCCTGAGAAAGCGGCAATAGGTTCGTCTGCGGCCACAGCAGGCATGCGTTGTGTCGAAGGAGCGGACATTTCCATTTTACGTGCTCCCGAGGTCATGGTGCCAGAAACTGCGGGTGTAGCCATTCCGGTGGGATAAAGATCCCCCTGCCCTACTGTGGTTTCCGATTCTTCCATTTCGGTATAAACCAGATCTTCAGCTTCCGCGGGAACCACTACGTCTTCGTTTCGGTACAAAGGTTCTCCGGAGGTTGTCTGAGTTTGTTCCACACTACCCGATGTTTCAGCTGGCGAGGGAGCGATTCCGGTTTCTACTTGTTTATCATGTTGATACGCGATTTCTTTTCCTTTTTCAGGCGCGCCCAACCACCACCATACGCCGGAGAGACAGGCCGCTGCCAATCCCATCCATGGCCACCAGCGCCATGCAGATTTTCGCACCCGTACATCAGGAGAAAAGGGCGGAACAATGGTCGCTTTGTCTTCCCTGAAACCCTTTTGAGCAAAAAACAACAAAGCCCTTTCCCTGTTAAAATCTTCCGCATTGTACCAGGGCGAGAGGGCTTGCTGGTCTTCCGGCGTTAAAGATTCCCACGGGCCAAGCTGCATTTTCGCTTCTACCCATTCCCAATCTGGCGTTTCCATATTCATGAGCCGGTTTGCATTAAAGTTTCGAGGTGTTTCAACTGACCGGAGAGCTGCCGGGTTATGTAAAACAACCGAGATTTCACGGTTCCTTCCGACACACCGGTAATCTCTGCAATCTCACGAATACTGAGGTCTTGCTGAAATCGTAAGATAAAAGTGGTCCGCCGGTCTTCATCCAATTTCCCCAACGCCTGGGTGAGTTCTTCCATAAAATCGGCCAGGTCTACAGACCGGGCAAGTTCCTCTCCGGAAGAACCTTTGATGCGTGACATATCTGTATCCGGGCGATCCACGCGTTTCCGCACGGCCAATCGCCGGTATTCATTTTTACAAAGATTTGAGGCCACGGTATAAATCCAGGTTGAAAAACGCCTTTGAACATCGAAAGCGTTCGGGTTTTCTAAGATTCGGATAAAAGTGTCCTGGGTAAAGTCAAGTGCTTTTTCCGCGTCGCCCCCAAGCATTCGCAAGAAAAAAGCCCGCAAACGTGCGGCATACCTGCCATGCAGTTCCGTGAGTGCTTCCGCACGTCCGGCTTGCAAGGCGGCCATTAGTTGTTCATCGCTGTCTGTTGACTTTTCCACTCAGGGTCATTCACAAAACCGTTATACACGTGGCTGACATGTTGGTTCAAACTTAGCGAAAAAAAGAAAGGCCTTTGGTTTTTTGGGGTGGCATACGTCTTTTAGATTTCAACAAAAGACAGATGGCTGGTGTAACTGGTCGGACGCCATTAAGCTGGATTTGAAGGCCAATTTTCTAAAACCGTTTCCCCATTTTACCCAACGAAAATAGATCGGAACTGCCCCTTTGGCTTTTCCCCGGATTTAAAACGAAAATAGAGAAAACATGAAACCTGTAGGAACGACTAATACTATTGATGATCATATTGGTAGCACCTTGGTAATTTCCATTTTCAGCACGAAGTGTTTTTGTTACCGGAAAAGGAAGCGACGGAACGGTAAAACAGAAAAAAGATAGTTTTAAAAAGGCAAGAAGTGGATGTAAGATAAGGAGCACTTTTATCCGGGAGCGCAATTGCTTATATTTGTCATCTATGAAGCAGTCGAAGGTAAGGGTTGGACTCATCGAGGCAAGGAATTCAGAGATGGATTTCATGAAAGAAAGGGCATACCTTCTTTTCCCATTTCAGATACCCATAGAGATGAAAGTTTGGTCCGTGCAGAAGTCCAAGAACCAGGTGTTTAAAAATGTAAACTTCGCATTATCAAGCAATTTAAATTCAACCAACACAACTAGCGAAAGATGGACCCCCATCCCTGACAAGATAGATGCAGCGTTTTGTTTTCGAGTAAAAGGTGAATGTCATACAACCCAAAGCTCCCATAATGAATGGCGTAGTTTAAAAAGCGATCCGCAGAAACAGACCACCATTTCAGTAGAGACCTTGATTTGTCGTAAAAAAGCACAAGTAGAGGTTTGGGTTGCCAGAATGCGGACCAGGACCTTGGAAGAAAATCAGAAAAAATTATCCGTGTACCCAAACAGTTTACACCAAAAAGTATTGGAACAAGCCAAAGAAATTCATTCTTTCGTATATCCAAACCAAATACCATGTCCTTTTGCGGGATTGAATGAATAGTAAGGTATGAGAAGATTTTTACCTGGTGCATGGCTTTTTTTTCTTTTGCCCATCGCCTTAGTTGCTCAAAACTCTCCATTTAGCGCGCGTTCTGCTGCATTAGGACATGCTTCTGTGGCCCTCACGGATATTTATGGATCGTGGAATAATCAGGCCAGTTTGGCATTTTTGGAAAAGCCCACTTTAGGAGCTTTTTACGAAAACAGATATTTCATGCCGGAACTGATGGGTCAGGGTTTGGCTTTTGCAGCTCCGATTAAAGGCAAAGGAACTTTTGGACTCAACCTTTATCGCTTTGGGTACAGCGAGTACAATGAAAATAAAATTGGATTTGCCTATGCCAAAAATTTCGGGCCCACCTTTTCGCTGGGTGTACAATTAAATCTGCACTACATGCAATTTGGCGACATGTACGGAAGTTTATTTACGGCCACCGGGGAAGTGTCGTTTTTGGTGCGTGTGAGTGAAAAATGGCATATTGGCGGACATATTTTTAATCCAACCCGCACACCGGTTGCCGATTTCAACAGAGAGAAGATGGCCACTATTTTCCGTTTGGGTATGCTATACAAGTTTAATGACAAGCTGACCACAACGGCGGAGTTTGAGAAGGACCTGCTTTATGAACCCACATTCCGTGCCGGCGTAGAATACCATTTGGCCGAACCATTGTATGTGCGTATTGGACTGAATACAAATCCTGTAATGCCATCTTTCGGCTTGGGGCTTCACCTCAAGAAACGTTTAATTCTTGACGTAGCGGCCCGCTGGCATCAAGTTCTTGGTTTCGCGCCACAAGCATCCTTAAGTTACGCATTCGGAAAATGAGGATTGGAGCACTTTGGTTTACGATAGTGGGTATGTGGCTTTTGGCCACTGTTGCCAGAGCGCAATCCGGCGCAAACCCCGTGAAAGAAAACGCCATCGAGCGACTGGTGGAAACCATATCGGAAACCACAGAAAACGAACTGGATTACACAGCGCTGGTAGAAGACCTTTACTATTATTACGACAATCCCATTAACCTGAACCAGGCCACCAAAGACGAACTAGCGAAGTTGAATTTACTGAGCGAGCCTCAGATTTTGGCCTTGTTCGATTATATCAAAAGGAATGGTCCGCTGCTGTCGATTTATGAAATGCAGTTAATTCCCGGATGGAATGTAGAGACCCTGTATGTGTTGAACCCCTTTTTGCAAGTAGCGCCGATAGAAGAAAAGCAAAAAACCAGGTTATCCAGTATTATCAAATATGGTAAACATGAGATTGTGAGCCGAGTGGTAGATTTGCTGGAGGAGCAAGATGGCTATCGTCGAAATAAAGTGGATCCCAATGACGGGTATTTAGGAAGTTCATACCAGTTATTTGCCCGGTATCGTTTTACATATAAAGACAAAGTATCCTTTGGTTGGGCGGGAAGAAAAGATCGTGGGGAAGAGTTTTTCAGGGGGTCACAGCCCCAGGGGTTCGATTTTAACTCGGCTCACTTATTTATCCGTAACGTAGGGATTTTCAGAAAAATCGCAATTGGTGACTACCAACTTCAGTTTGGTCAAGGATTAACCATGTGGACTGGTTTGGCTTTCGGAAAAACGGCTTACGTTATGAATGTAAAGCGTTATCCAGTAGGCGTTCGCCAATACACAGCCACCAACGCCTTTAATTTTAACCGAGGAGTGGCGGCAGAAGTACGTTTAGGACGTTTTGATGTTACAGGTTTTTTCAGCCATAAAAAAATTGACGGAACGGTGTCCGAAGGAGACTCATTAACAGGAGAGGAATTGGAAGTCGCCAGTTTACTTGAATCCGGATTTCACCGAACCAATGCAGAAATTTCCAAGAAAGGGACCATTGGAGAAACCATTTACGGAGGACACGTTACTTTCCGCGGTGGAAAATTCAACATTGGTGCTACCGCCGTCCAGACCATATATTCTGCGGCAGTAACCCCAACCGACCAGGCATACAATTTATATCGGTTTCGTGGTACACAACTTTTTAATGCAGGGATCGATTATGATGTTTTGTTAGGGAAATTTTATGCCTACGGGGAATTTTCCGTGAGTGAAAATGGTGGCTTTGCCATGACACACGGCATTCAGGCCGCGGTGCACCCCAATTTTTCTTTGGCCATGCTTTACCGCCAGTTCGGTGCGAAGTATCAGAACAACAACTCCAACGCCATTTCCGACCGTTTGGCTGATAACAACGAAACCGGACTGTATGTTGGGTTTGAAACCACACCCATCAAGTATTTTAAGCTTCAAGGCTATTTCGATGTATTTTCCTATCCATGGATGCGATTTGGCATCAGCGCGCCTGCTCGTGGTCATGAAGCCTTAGGCCAGCTTTCCTACATTCCAAGCCGAAAAGTAGAAGCTTACGTGAGGGTTCGCCACCAATTCCGCCCTCTGGATGGCCGAGAAGACAACGAATACACCGATCAGCTGATTCATCAGGGAAGAACCAATTATAGGTTCAATTTCACCTATGAAGTAAATCGGCAGCTCAAGTTGAGAAGCCGTTTTGAGTATGCGACCAACCGCCGTCCGGACCAAAGTCTGGGAGAAGGTTTCATGGTGTATCAGGATGTGATTTACAAACCCACCAAGATTCCGGTAGATTTTTCCGCACGGATTGCCCTTTTCCAGGTCAATGATTTTGATGCACGCATTTTCACCTACGAAAACGACGTATTGTATAGTTTTTCCGTTCCCGGCTTCAATGATAAAGGCATGCGCTGGTATTTGAATATGAAGATAGAGCCCGCTCGTGACTTAGATATTTGGTTTAGAATTGCTCAAACCTACTTTGAAAATCGGAACACCATTGGTTCCGGATTAGACATGATTAATGGAAATGTGCGTACTGAATTTAAGATTCAAATGAAGTACAACTTCCGTTTTGCGAATTTTAAACGGAAAAAATAGACGGCCATCGTAGTCCGGACCAAGGTTCTTTTACCTTTGTAAGCTATGGGGAAATCAGTTATGGATACGCCCATTGAGTTCCTCAAAGGGGTAGGTCCAAGAAAAGCAGAAATTTTGAACAAAGAGCTCCACATTCACAAAATGGGAGACTTATTGGCGTATTTCCCTTTTAGGTACATCGACCGAACTCAGATACAAAAGATAGGTGAATGCCGTCAGGCCGGAATGCAGGTGCAATTCCGTGGAAAGTTTTCCCATGTAAGACTGGTGGAAGGCAAAGGGCACCGGCAAAGATTAACCGCCATGTTCGAAGATGGAACTGGCATGGTGGAATTGGTTTGGTTTACCGGGGTAAAATGGGTCAAAGACCAGATTTTTGCCGATAAGGAATACCTTATTTTCGGGAGAACCGGCGTATTTAATGGTCAGTTGAACATCGCCCATCCGGAATTAGAGTTGCTTTCGCCGGACAAGCCATTGAAAAAAGGTTTGGAGCCAGTCTATTCTACCACAGAAAAAGCAAAGGCCAAAGGTGTAGACACCAGATTCATCGCGAAAATGGTGAAGCATTTATGGGAAATGTATCCCGGAAAAATCAGTGAGAACCTGCCGGAATCCCTTTTACACATGTACCATTTGCCCTCACGGGACCAGGCCATTCGTCATATTCATTTACCCGGCAATCAAGCTGCCATGGAAAAAGCGAGGCAGCGGCTCAAGTTTGAAGAGCTATTTATTGCTCAAATTCGTTTGTTGATGGCGCGTCAAGAAAGAAAGCAGACCTCACCCGGCCATGCATTTCCCGATTTGTCCGGCGTATTCCAGACTTTTTATCAGCATCATTTGCCCTTTACCCTAACGGGAGCTCAGAAGCGCGTCCTGAAAGAAATCCGTTCAGATATTCTGAGTGGCAAACAAATGAATCGATTGGTGCAAGGCGACGTAGGTTCCGGAAAAACCATTGTGGCTTTGCTTACCATGTTGATGGCCATTAATAATGGTTTTCAGGCATGTATGCTTGCACCTACGGAAATTCTGGCTACCCAGCATTTTCTAGGCATGCAGGAGTTATTACAATCCACAGATATCACCATTGCCTTGTTAACCGGGAGTTCGAAAACCGCTGCCAGACGAGCCATAGACGAAAATTTAAAAAATGGAAGCCTGCATATTTTGGTGGGCACTCATGCGATTCTCGAGGAAAAAGTAGATTTTCAAAAACTGGGTCTGGCGGTCATCGACGAACAACATAAGTTCGGCGTGGCGCAAAGGGCCAGACTTTACACCAAGAATACAACCCTTCCGCCTCATATTTTGGTCATGACGGCCACACCGATTCCCAGAACTTTGGCCATGACCCGCTATGGAGATTTAGATTTATCCGTCATCGATGAATTGCCGCCGGGAAGAAAGCCTGTACGAACCATTCACCGGTATCCTACTGGCAGAGATTGGGCTTTTCAGTTGATGCGTGAAGAAATAGAAAAAGGGTTTCAGGCCTATGTGGTATTTCCATTGATTGAAGAGTCTGAAAAAGTAGATTATGAGAATCTGGCTGAAGGATTTGAGCGTTTAAAATTAGCTTTACCCCAATTTAAAGCGGTGATGGTGCATGGGCAAATGAAGCCGGAAGAAAAGGAAGAAGCCATGCAAGCGTTTTTGGCAAAAAAATATCATATCATGGTGGCCACTACCGTGATCGAGGTCGGAGTGAACGTCCCGAATGCCACTGTGATGATAATAGAAAGTGCAGAGCGGTTTGGGCTAAGTCAACTGCATCAGTTGCGCGGCCGGGTAGGTCGTGGAGGAGATCAATCTTTTTGTGTGTTAATCACCGGAGAAAAGTTATCTGAAGACGGACGAATTCGGATGCGGACCATGTGTGAAACCAACGATGGTTTCCGGATTGCGGAAGCAGACTTACAACTTCGGGGGCCGGGAGAGATTGAAGGAACCAGACAAAGTGGCGATTTACAATTTAAAATTGCGGATTTGGCCACCGACCAGGCATTGCTGTATCAGGCAAGACAAGCGGCCATAGATTTGCTTCAAAAAGATCCTGGACTTCAGCTTCCAGAACATTTTTCCCTGAACCGATATTTACAGGTTAGGGCCAGGACCTTTTCGAACTGGTCTCAGATATCATGATACAACAAGGACTTCCGGCAGAGCGGGCCGACAAATGGCTTTGGGCGGTTCGGTTTGCCAAAACCAGAACAGAAGCAGCCCGGATCATAAAAGCGGGAAAAGTAAGAATGGATGGCCTCGCATTAAAACCATCCAAATTCGTGTATCCGGGAGATGAAGTAGAAATCCGTTTAACCGGTGGGTATAGAAAGTACAAAATTCTGGTGATTCCAGCTCAACGAATTCCCGCCAAAGACAAAATCTATTGTCTACAAGATCTCACGCCGCCTAAAATCGTGATTCCCGGTGGATGGCCGACTATGTTTTGGGGCAAGGGACGTCCCACCAAAAAGCACAGAAGAAATTTAGGAGAAGAAAGCCACGCCATGGATCCGGACGATTGGGAGGAAATCATTGCCGAATGGGAAGAACCTGAAGAGCAGGATTCCCCGGAAGATTATGAACCATGAAGGGTTAAAAACTCGACCCAGGTTGTACTTAAATCGCATCATCTACGTTTTAACTTTGTAAATGAGGTGTTTTCTGTGAATGCGAACCTTCATCATCAAAGAATAGCCATATGTTTAAGTTGCTGATATTAAGTTTTACCTTGCATTGGGGCAACCCCGGAAATGGCGAAAAGCTAACTACGGAGCAGTACATTCAGATGTACGCCCATGCCGCCATGGAAAACATGCGGTTAACGGGTGTTCCGGCCAGTATTACATTGGCTCAGGGAATTTTAGAATCCAGCTCTGGAAACAGTCCTTTGGCACGTGAAGCCAATAATCATTTCGGCATAAAATGTCATAAAGAGTGGTCGGGCCCTACCTATATCCAGGACGATGATGAAAAGGATGAGTGCTTTAGAAAATATGAAGATGTATTGGATTCCTATCGGGATCATGCGCATTTTTTAACCTCCAGACCAAGGTATCAGGGACTATTTCAATTACAGAAAACAGATTATCAGGGTTGGGCGCATGGATTAAAAGCGGCAGGTTATGCCACCAATCCAAATTATGCCCCGCTTCTAATTGGTTTAATTGAAAGATATCAATTGGCGCGATATGATGTGGAGGTAGCAGGTGTTCAACCAGTTGATGCGGCAAAAGAACAAAGGTTAATTCAGGAAATGGAGGAGTCGACACCAAGGGTTAGTGAACCACAAGTTGTGCCAACATCTGAGACACCTGTTCGAACAAGAGAAACCTCTGCAGGCCGTAGTGGTAAACCAGCCGAAGAAAGAACCATACCTTCTCAGCCCCAGGAAACCCGTACTTACGGGAGTTTTCAGAAGAAACCTGAAACGGCTAAACCCGTTAGAAGTCAGGTAACATTTATCAATGGACTAAAGGTACTCATTGCCGGAAATGAAGATACAGAAGCAAGCATTTGTGAGAAGTACGCATTAAATCCAAGAACATTGGCCCAATATAATGATTGGAGTTTACACACAGATATAAAGCCAGGTACCGTCATATTTTTGGAGCCGAAGCGAAACGCAGCAGCCAAAGGCGCAGAAACGCATTTAGTAAAAGACGGAGATAGCTGGCATAGCATTTCCCAGACGTATGGCATTTCACTTAAATGGCTGTTAAAAAGAAATGGTGCAGATGTAGGAAGTCAATTGACACCCGGCACGTATTTGCGATTGCGTCCATAAAACAAAAACGATTTAAAGTAAAAAACTCAGTAGGCGTGGCTTTCTGAGTTTTTTTGCTTTTAGGAAATGAAGACAATGGCATAAAGGCAGTGCTCTTCGGAAAGGGCTTTATGAAGAAATAAATTCTTCATAAAAAGGAAAGACAATTGAGTTAAGATGAGAATACTTGGGTCGGGGAGCAATAAATGATAATGAATGGCTATTTAGATCCTCAAAGACCATGATAAACAATGAGCAGATAAAATGAAGACTCGAAAAAGGACCTTGAAAGGAGAGAAGAATAAACAGTTAAGAAAAAGGTAAACAGGAAAAGGTTAGAAACAAATTAGGAAAGCCATAAAAAGGGAATTTATAACAGCATTCAATATAAGAAATAGAAATCGGAAGGATGCTAAAGTAGCATTTTCGTAGCGTGATAATTCGGACCATCAAAGGAAGTAATGAAAGTCATTGAATACTAAAGAAGGAAAAAGGAAAGCTGAGTATCGCATCATCTATAAAATGGGAGATGCAAGGAGGGATAAGCGTGAAACAGGCGACAAAAATGACCGAAAATTAAATAGGCAGAAAAGGGTTACTGCGGCGAAGTGATACAAATAGTGGAAAGGCAGCTAAAATAATGCGGGGAAAAACAAAGAAAAGAGAATGAAAGAAAAATATAAGAAACAACAGCCAAAATAGAAAAGACAATAGTTTAAAAGTGAGGTTAAGTAGGAGTTGAGATTATAGAGGAAAAGAAAAAATGATTGAAATGAGTAAGGAAAAAGAGAAGAAGGAAGGGGTTAAAGGGGAGCAAGGATAAAAGGTCAGAAGCGAAATCAGGAGTTGTGGGAGGGGAAAAAGGGGGATAAAAAAAAAGCCCCGCATTACTGCAGGGCTTCTTGTGAAGGCGGCGACGACATACTCTCCCAGGTGTTACCCCAGTACCATCTGCGCTGTCGGGCTTAACTTCTCTGTTCGGGATGGGAAGAGGTGGACACCGACGCTATAGTCACCATAAAACCTTAAATAAGATATGTTGGACGAGAGAAATAATTTCGTAGCACAGAAGTGTGAGCGTTTAAAGAAAATCTTGGGCAATTAGTACTACTCGGCTTTGACATTACTGCCTTTACACCTATAGCCTATCAACGTCATAGTCT
>CAZOEO010000007.1:0-45516 GCA_964578885.1 uncultured Candidatus Competibacteraceae bacterium
TTTTGTGAAAAGGGCCACAAAATGGTGAGCCGATTTTATCCGTTTATAAACGTTTAATTGCCGACTTAGGTGGTGGGAAATTTGTAGCTTGTCGCCTGGGGAGGAGGAGTGGTGGCCCCCGGGAGAACCGACCCCCGAAACTCCCTGAATACGCTCCAAACTTCCGTCTTCAAGAAATTTTCCATTTGGTTTTTGTTAAAAGGGCCACAAAATGGCGAGCCAATTTTATCCGTTTATAAACAATTTATAGCCGAATAATTTCGGTCAGAGGTCGTATTTTGTCAGCGGGGAAGGGCGGGTTTTAACCTCTCATGGCCGACCTGATTTGTCATGTCTGCCAACCAAGCTACTTCGCATTCCAAATCAAGCATCTTCAAAAATCAAGTTTGGCTTTTTCCGGATTCTCTTTCTCATTTGGCTAAGATGTTAAAAAACATCCCGGCAACGATAAGCAGACATAAATAATAAGAAATTCTTCATCCCTTTTCACATTTCCCTACCGTATAAAGAATTGGAGCAGCTCATTTATTGCTCCAAAACGAATCGCTGCAGGAGCAAAAGCCTTTGATT
Source organism: uncultured Candidatus Competibacteraceae bacterium (assembly GCA_964578885.1). Classification (GTDB taxonomy): domain Bacteria; phylum Bacteroidota; class Bacteroidia; order CAIKAF01; family CAIKAF01; genus CAZRHR01. The sequence continues at coordinate 571 of CAZOEO010000007.1, forward strand.
ATGGCTCTTTACGCTGTAAGGTTTGTTTCGGACTTCGCAACTTGCCGCGTGTAGGTTTTTCCACCGTGTTTTTCCACAGTAAACCGGTACCTAATCCAATGGACACACCTAAAGCTATTCCGGCCAACACATCTGATGGAAAATGTACACCCAAATACACGCGTGAATAGGAGTTCAGTAAAACATACAAGCACAATAAAGCGCTAAAAAAGAACTTTTTAGCCACAGGCATATGATAATGCAAAACCCCGGAATACAAAGTAAACACAGCAATTCCGGCTGTATTTGCCGCATGAGAGGAAACAAAACCATATTGGCCGCCACAAGGCACCACCTGATGTAAATAATCCATCAGCTCAGGAGTGTGGCAAGGCCGCAATCGCTGAAACACTTCCTTAAAGGCGTACACAGAAGTGAGATCTGTAAAGGCAAAAGTGAGTACTGCAAATAGCAGAAAAAAAATAAACCTTGGCCCTAACTTCCTGAAAGACATTCCAAGAATAAAGAGATACAACCAAATCCAGGAATATTTATTGGATACCATGGCCATAAATATGTCTAGAATCTGGTGGTGAGCCAGGTTCACGGACATTAAAATGTGTACATCAATATCCTTCCACATGAAAAATTATTCGGTCGGATTAAGTGCCGCCCAAATGGCGTCTTTTAAAGCTGAAATTCCTTCACCTGATACCGCCGAAATAAACAACGGGTGAAGCGAAGCAGTTTGGCTAGCCATTTCTGCTTTCAATTCGGCATCCAGAATATCGGATTTGGTGATGGCCACAAGTCGCTTTTTTTGAACCAGCTCAGGATTAAAATTGGCCAATTCCTCCATCAGAATTTCATATTGTGCCATGATGTCCGGCGCGTCGGCGGGTATCATAAAAAGCAGGAGGGCATTGCGTTCAATATGGCGCAAGAATCTATGTCCCAAGCCCTTTCCCAAATGGGCGCCTTCTATAATGCCTGGAATATCCGCCATCACGAATGAGGTATAATCCCGATAAGCGACAATACCTAAATTGGGTACTAGCGTGGTAAAAGGATAATCTGCAATTTCTGGCTTTGCAGCTGAAACAGCAGCCAATAAAGTGGATTTTCCCGCATTAGGAAACCCGACCAATCCCACATCAGCAAGAACCTTCAACTCTAAAATTTTCCAAAGCGCTTGCCCCTCCTCTCCGGGTTGAGCAAACCGGGGTGTTTGGTTGGTAGGCGACTTGAAATGGTCGTTTCCTAAACCACCACGGCCACCGCGAACCAAAATGCGCTCTTCGCCATCGGTGGTAATTTCGAAATGGACTTCTCCCGTTTCGGCATCTTTGGCCACCGTCCCAAGGGGAACATCTAAAATAATATCCGTGCCTTCCGCTCCTTTCTGATGTTGCTTCAGCCCCATTCCACCGTCACCGGCTATCACGTGCTTCCTGTATTTCAAATGAAGCAACGTCCAAAGCTGTTTATTTCCACGCAGAATAATATGGCCACCACGGCCGCCATCTCCTCCATCGGGGCCACCTCTCGCGGTGCGTTTATCTCTGGCCAAATGGGCCGAACCTGCGCCTCCCTTCCCGGAACGACAGCAAATTTTTACGTAATCTACAAAATTGGATCCTGACACCTGACAAAGATAAGGCAGAAAAGCAATGGATGGTCATAGAATCAGGTTAAATGGGAAAATTCGGAAAAAGGAACCGCCAAAATTATTCCTCCTCCCATATGACCCGTATTAAAAACCAAGGAAGATCTTTGGATACGTAATAATGATTCCTCCGACAAATAATTACCTTATTTTCAATTGTTTTCGGATAAAAGGATGTAAAAGGAGCACATCCAACCTCTGAAATATAACCACCTGAAAGACGTCAAAATAGGATACCTCATCCCTTCAAAAGTGAGGAAAAAACTCAGGCTATTCTCCAGCCATTTTCCACAGGTTTGTCCGGAACAAGTAGGGTTACATTAGAGCCCGAAACTACGCCCAACACCAAACATTCGCTCTGAAAATGTGCAATTTGCTTCGGTGGAAAATTCACCACGGCGGCCACTTTTTTTCCTTTTAATTCCTCTAAAGTATAGTCTGCAGTAATTTGGGCAGAGGACTTTTTAACGCCCAATGGCCCGAAGTCAATCCATAATTGAAAGGCAGGCTTTCTGGCTTCGGGAAAAATTTCGGCACGGATTATTTGTCCGATTCGAAGGTCCAGGGCATCAAATTGTTGCCAGCTGGCAAAGGGTGTTTCAGGTTCTGTCGACATCATATCGCCATCTTTTTAGAAGCCAAGTTAGCATCCTTTTAAAGAAATTCAGACAAAAAAAGGGGCCTTATTCAGGCCCCCATGATTATTCAAGTTGATGTTTCATCAAGGTTTCATGCTGAATTTCAGTTCGGAACGACGATTCAATGCACGTCCGGCAGAAGTGGCATTGGAAGCGGCTGGCTTATCGAATGCATGCCAGGTCAATTCCATCCGGGCGGTAGGAACGCCTCTTCTTACCAGTTGATCTCTCACTTTTTGTGCACGTGATTTGCTAAAGTAAATATTGACGTTGCGTGAACCAACATTGTCAGTATGGCCGGCAATGCTTAAAGTGAGGTTGGGATTCTCCATCATTAAACGGGCCACCGTATCCAACACCATATAGTCTTTGGAGGTCTTGGGAAGGGTTTTTTCAAAAGCGAAATAAACCGCCCTTAGCACCCTTGCTTCAGCAGGAAATTCTGAAGTAACTAAGGTGGCGGCTGGTGCCTCGGCCGTCTTTGGAGCGGAGGTAGATGGAGCAGATGTTTCTGTAGGAGCCACTGGCGTAGCCACCATGGATTCGATAGCTGGAGTAGCTTCTTTACGTTCTTCGTAATTTTCCTGACTAACTGCTACTTGGCTTTCTTCCGTAGCAGGTTTCACCTCTTCCACCACTTCTTCTTCAGGCTTTACCACGTCTACTTTAGAATGGAAAATATCTCCCATAGATCCGTTTCTATTGGAAACAAAGTAGGCCTCTCCTTCAGGAGATGAAGAGAAGTATCCATCGAAAGAAGCGCTATTTACGGGCGCTGGAGCCATCACAGGGTCAGACCATTTGGTCCATGTTTCATCCGCTTTGGCCGTGTAATAAATATCCATATCCCCAATGCCTCCTTGGCGGTTTGAAGCGAAAAACAAGAGGCGGAGATTGGCATCGTAAAAAGGAGAAATTTCAGCAGCATCGGAATTTACACCCACACCCAGATTAATGGGACCAACCCATTTGTTTTCTTCCTTATAAATGACGTAAATATCTTCTCTTCCTACAGATGCAGCAGATTGCATGGAAAAGAAAACGGCTTCCCCGTCCGGGCTAACGTTTACGCCCAAAAATTCACCGGCAAAAGCCAGCTGAGGAATGTCGAAAACCTCTGGCTCTGACCATTTTCCGTCGAAAAAGACAGAGGTAGAAAGGCCGATTTTGCGTCCATCTTCTACCGGATAAGAACTGAGTATCCAGACTTTATTTCCATCTGTTGAAATGCCGACTACCGCATTATTCTCTTTTCCGTTGTACTTAAAATCCTTGTTATTCGGGGTTAAAAAGGATTTAGGACTTTGAGTTCCTGCCGCCAGCCAGATGTCCTGGCCTCCATAGATACCGCCGGTATTTTCTTTATGAAATGCCCGGACGAAAAATAGACCCTTTTTGGGAGCAACCAAAGGATAAAGCTCCTCGGAACTAGAATTTATGGATCCTTCGATGGGCACAGGGTTAGAAAACTCAAGTGTCGGAAGGGTAGATTGCGCCGTTAGAGCTATGCCCCAAGGCAACACCATACTTGAAAAAAGAACTGACTTTACCATAGGAATTGGTTTTGTTTTCTGGTTTTATTGAAGGGTCGGATACCGAGCATAACTTCATGTGTGCCGAGTGTATTGGCACGGCTCATTGAGTAAGGGTAATCGTAAGCATATGCTATGGACAAACAAGAGGAAATATTGAGTCCAACCATGGCAGAAATGGTGCTTTGATAGCGCCAGGAGAAACCGCCCCAAAATCTCTGATGTACACGAACTCTGGCACTGGCCTCTCCAATCATTGGGTTTGCGCCCGCCAAACCAGCCATTAAATTGGTTTGAAGTTCGGTGCTCTCAGATAGTTTGAAAATATAACCCGCCTGTACAAAATGATGTATATCTAGTTTGGCCTGAGTAGGCTGATCACCGAAATACACTTTGTTGCCAAGTAGCTGTTTGGCGGAGTAACCTACCCACCATTGTTTACCGTAAAGCAATGCCGAAGCCCCCACGTCTAAGTGGGTAAACCGACCGTTACTTCCAATATATTGCTGATATAATGGGTCATTTGGATCTAACAAATAAATATCACCTGGACGAATTCCGTGATTTGAAATTCCGATGTTGGGACTTAGCGCAAGCGTCACAGATTTGGTTAAAGGAAGATGAATACTATATGCGATATTCCCCTGCATCCGATCGAACGCACCGAGTCGGTCGTACATAAATTGCACACCCCAGCCATGTCTCACTCTAGGTTTGGCTTGGGAAAAAAGTTTGGAAACAATGGTCGTGTCTGTAAGGTGCAATCCATAAGGGAATGGCTTTCTTGCCTTCTTCCCGAAAGAACCATGCACAGTAAGCCACGAAGTCATGGGGGCACCGTCAAAGCCAACCCATTGTTGCCGATGTCCTAAACGGGCATCCATGGTTCCTTCAATGCCTGCAAATGCAGAATTCACTGCAAATGCATTCATTTGATTATGTGTGGCCAACGGAACTTGTTGGGCCTGAACAAGCCATGGGCTTAGCATGGCAATGCCGAGTAATAAAACTCTCATGGTTATCGAATCAGGGTAATGGTTCCTTTTAAAATCTCTGCTCCTTGTACTCCCAAATCAATGATGTAGAAGTACGTTCCGGCTGCATAGTCGCCGCCATCCCAAGGCTGAGCATAACCTTTAGAATGAAAAATCTCCATGCCTGAACGATTGTATACATAGACATGAGAATTGGGATAGGCCACTAAATTTTTCACATCCCAAACATCGTTGATCAGATCACCATTTGGGGTTAAACCGGTTGGAATGGTAATGTCTGTAATGACCACAACTTCGGCCGTCGAGGTGTCACGGCAGCCATTTCCATCCGTAAAAATCACCTGATACATGGTGGTGAGGTTGGGTGACGCAAAGGGCTGTTGAATATTTACTGCATCCAAACCTTGTGATGGACTCCATTGATATGATCCAGTCGCAGACGCCGTGGCCAATAATTGAACTGGTTCAGATAAATATGTCTGCAAATCTGGCCCTGCATCTACCGTTGGCAAAGCATTCACCAAAACTATTACGGAGTCTGTGGTCGTTTGGCAGCCATTCACATCGGTCGCCTGAAAATAATACACCACATTATTCATCGGACGTATGGTAGGCGTTGCTGAACTCGAATTGTTAAGATAACAATTGCCACCAGCGGAATTGCAACTCCAGTTATATACAAAAGGAGCCACCCCACCAAAAACCAAGGACCTTAGTACCACGGGTTCGTTGGCACAAACCGTTGTATCAAACCCAACGTTGGCTGTCATATTGGAAGGCTGATGAATTACAAATGGCCTATTTACAATACAACCCAAGGTATCCATTACAGATACCGTGTAAAATCCGGCGGGCAATCCTGTAAGGGTCTGATTGCTTCCTTGCACCGGAGGATTCGTATTCCAGGTAAACTGAAATGGCCCAGTATTTCCATTAACTATTGCAGTGGCTGAACCATTGGCCTCACCATAACACCGAACTGAGTCTGTCTGCACCTGAACCGTAAAGGTACATTGTGCTTGAATCTTAATTAAAAACCCTAATGCAATTATGCTAATTGCACCGATCCTTCTCTTCATGCTTCTTTATTGATTTGGTTGGTAGAACAATATCGGAGTTTTATTTTTTTAAGAAAAATACTTCAATGGTTTTCTATTAAAAAAATGAGCACTTTCTTTCTTCATTTATCACCAAAAGTAAAAAACATCCGTCCCTATTATTTTGGCGATTTCACCCAACGAATCACTTGTGTTTCCGTGCCCATCTTCACCTCCAGCAAATACACGCCGGCGGGCAAAGGCTCCATCCACATTTGTAAATCGTACACCTGCGTGCCGGGATTCGTTTCCTCAGCAGGCACTTCTGCCAACAAGCGTCCCGAAATATCTCGTAAACCATAACCGACCTTTGCTCCCGCAGGCAACGTTACCCGCAACACACCAGGACCATGCGTCGGATTCGGATACACACTCAAACCGGGAGTTTCTTCTGTCCATTCATCCAAACCGCCCATTGTATTCAACTGGAAGAATGTGCACGTTTCGCTGCTGCAATCCGGACCACTTATCAACAGACATACCGTGTAACCACCGGGCTGATTGTACGTCTTGCTCGGCTGCATCTGGTTGCTGCTGCTGCCATCACCAAAACTCCATTGGTAACTGAGGCTTGTATCCTGCTGCTGAGGAATAAACTGCACCATGAACGGACTGACCAATTGGGCTGAAAACTGCGTTACAGGAGCTGACATCACCGTTAAAGCATGCACCACCGTATCACGGCAACCCATGTCCGACACTGACTCCAGACGAACCATGTAAGTACCTGGCTGTGTGTACATATAATTCGGATGCATCATCGTGGAATTTCCACCAAAATCTCCGAAATCCCAATGATAACCCACAATGCTGCCCTGAACTAATCCCGACAGGTTCGTGAATTGAACGTCTTCTCCGTAACAATGTGTCGGGCCAATGAAATCGGATACCGGAGAGGCATGCACCTGCACTACCCCACTCTGGCTCGCACTGCAACCAAACTGAGTAGAAACCTGCGCCGTGTAAGTATAACTGCCCCAGTTGGCATACGTATGTTGCGTACTGGAACCCTGACCCGTATTCCCGTCGCCAAAATCCCAAATCACATTGCTCACCTGCGCATTGTTGATACCCAATACACTGCCCTGAGCGCTAAAAACATTTCCGACACCTTCGCAGGATGACAATCCCTGCAACTGAGTAATCACGGGTATCTCATGTACAAACGCTTGATGATACAAGGTATCGCTGCAACCATGGTTGCTCTGTGCCAAAATCGACACGCCATAACTTCCCGCCTGGCTATACTGGTGCTGAACCTGCAAATTGCCGCTGCTGTTGCTATTACCATCACCAAAATTCCATAACAACGACTGGAGCGTGGCACCATTCACACCGCTCAACGAAAGCTGCGTCTGAAACTGGTGCGTGCCTCCTTCGCAGACATCCAATCCGGTGAAGTTGCTCAGCTGAGGCGAGGGATTCACCACCGCAATGGTACTGCTCGTTGCAACGCAACCATGGTTGGTCGTTACCTGAAACAACACGGGATAAGTACCCGCAATACTATACGTATGAGTCGCCGCACTGCCCTGACCTACATTGCCGTCCCCATAAGTCCAATCGAAAACGGAAAGCTGCGCGCCATTCTCGTTCGACACGGACGATAGTTGACTAAACGTCAACGCACTTCCCTCACAAACCGTTCCTCCACTCACCACCTGAATCTGAGGATTCGGATTCACAAGCGCTGCTCCCGTCGCCGTTGCGCTGCAACCATGATTCGTGCTAACCACATACGTTACAGGATAACTGCCTGCAGCCGCGTAACTATGACTCAATCCACTTTGAGACGACTGGTTGCCATCACCAAGCGTCCAGGAATGTTGGGAAAGCGATGCACCGTTGATGTTGGCCACCTGACTCGTCTGACCCATCAGAGTGGGCTGACCAAGACAAACCGACGGCACATTCAACTGACTGATTACAGGATTCGGATTCACCGACACAACGGATACCGCTGTGTCACTGCAACCTTGATTAGTACCCACGAACAACTGAACAGCGTATGTACCCGCTCCGGCATATACATGGCCCACGGAAGAACCAACCGCCGTATTCCCATCACCCAGAACCCATTGATATTGAGACAACTGAGCACCATTCACGCCGCTCAGTAAAGACATCTGAGTCAACTGAGTCTGATTCCCTTCGCAGACGGCGGAGGACTGAATGCCAGTAATCTGAGGAACGGGATTCACTACTGAAACAAACGAAAACGTATCGGCACAGCCATGGTTGCTTTGAACCACCAGCGAAGATGTGTACGTGCCGGCGGCAGCATAGGTGTAAACAGAACTGCTGCCCGGAGCACTGTTGCCATCGCCATACAACCAGGTGTACTGAGACAATTGCGCACCATTCACATTCGAAACCTGACTGGTTTGGCTAAAATTCAACGCCACACCTTCGCACACCGTACCGGATTGGGCCGATAAAATTTGTGGGCGAGGATGTACCAACGCCTGAGACGTGCTGATGTCTATACAGCCATAATTGCTGGTCACCTGCAGCTGAACCGGATATGCTCCTGCCGCACCATACGCATGACTCGGGGCATTCGTCGATGAGGTGGTGCCATCACCAAGTGTCCATTGATACTGACTGATTACAGAGCCGTTCACGCCGGAAACTGAAGCATTCTGCTGAAATTGAGTTAGTTGACCTTCACAAGCCGTGGAAACCGATAAAACGCCAGCCACCGGATTCGGGTTCACCGTTACGGAAACACCAGGCGAAGGAACGGATGTACAACCATTGCCATCTGTGTACGTTGCCGTGTAGGTATCCTGAACCTGCGCCGTTAATACAGCACTTGTGGCGCCAGTGCTCCAGGTGAGACCGCTGCTATAATTTGAACTAAGCAACACCGAATCTCCTGAACAAAACGTGGTGGGACCTGATGCCGAAAGAACTGGAGAGGCCGGCAAGGGGTTCACCGTCACCAGCACAGGAACAGAATTCGGGCTGGTACAACCGTTCGCATCCGTATGGGTAACAAGATATGCACCTGTTTGTGTGGCCGACAAGGTAGCACCCGTTGCGCCCGTATTCCATGTGTTTCCGCTGCTGTAGCTAGACGTCAGCGACACGGAATTGCCCGCACAAAACAGCGTAGGACCACCTACACTCACCACCGGAGCTGCAGGAAGTGGATTCACCGATACCGTAACAGCAGCAGAGGGAGGAGAAACACAACCATTGGCGTCCGTATGAATGACAGAATAGCTGCCGGCACTGCTTACCGACTCATTGCTACCAGAACCACCGGAACTCCATGTGTTTCCTGAACCATAACTGGAACTCAACTGAAGGCTGGAACCCTGACAAATGCCCACAGCGCCGGAAGGAGAAATCACAGGAGCCGCAGGGGTGGGATTCACCGTCACGGAAATAACATTGGAGACCGCAGAAGTGCAGCCATTGGCGTCGGTATAGGTAGCGGTATAATTGCCAGAGCTGGTTGCCGTGGCAGAATTTCCATTACCCAAACCGCCACTCCAAGCGTTTCCTACAGCGTAACTTGATTGCAAAATCACGCTGCCTCCCTGACAAAAAACAGTTGGACCATTTGCAGAAAGGACGGGTGCAGATGGCGAAGCATTTACACTGACAGAAATTACGTTTGAAACAGCTGAAGTACAGGAGTTGGCAACAGACTGAACGGAATAACTACCAGTGGAACTAACTGTGATGGCACTTCCTGTGGCGCCGGTATTCCAAAGATAATTTGAACCACCAGAAGCGTTAATGGAAACAGAACTCCCCTGACAGAAGGTAGTCAAACCAGCGGCGGCAATCGTGGGAGTAGCAGCAGAATTCACGGTTACAGTGAAGCTAGCGCAACCGGGGCTAAAAAGACCATTATTAAAATTTCTCGCATAGTACGTGGTGGTGGTGGCAGGAGAAACCGTGATGGTGTTTCCTGTTCCAATTTGCCCTGAAGTTCCGCAGCTGCCGGCAAACCAATAAACCGTTCCCGAAGCACCACTTGCGGAAAGGGTCGTCGACTGACCAAGGCAAATCGGATTCGAAGAAGCCGATACCAATGTTGGATTCGAAGGGGCACAATTCACACGAAAATCAACAGAATAAGAACCTGTCCCCTCTGGATCCCACATAATATAATAGGGCACACCTCCTGTTAGGGTGACGGAATTCATCAAACCTGTGGAAATGACATCATCTATAAACGTCCAACCGGAAGTATTACAGCCACCTGAAGCGGTTTTATAGAAAAAATCCACATAACCACCAGATAAACCAAGCACTTCCAACTGATAAGTGCCTGTAGCGGATGGCGTGAATATGAATATCTTTTCCTGGCCAGGTACGCTGTAAAGCCCACCATAATTATTCCATGCACCAGTGCCAGAAGCAGATACATTATTGGTAGCTACACCGCAACTAATGGTAGGAATAGTGGTACAAGGATCATAAGAAGGTGCAGAGGGACAATTCATTCGGAAATTTACCGTGTAAGAAGAAGTCCCCTCAGGATCCCACATGATATAATAAGGAACGCCCGCCGTTAAATTAAATGCTGCGGTTTGGCCGATGGAAACCATATCATCCACATACGTCCAGCCAGAGGAATTGCAACCACCGGATACCGGCTTATAAAAAAAGTCCACATATCCACCAGAAATACCCAGTACTTCCGCGGTATGAAGACCCGTAATGGTCGGCGTAAAGGTGAAAATTCTTTCCTGACCAGGTACGGAATAGAGGCCACCATAATTATTCCAGGCACCAGTACCAGAAGCAGATACATTATTGGTAGCCGTGCCGCAACTTATGGTAGGAATAGAGGCACAAGGATTGAATACTACCGCACAATTACCCGAACCGGTATGCCCACCAGAGGTGGCTGATCCTGTGGTCGGCGCAACGGTATTAATCACTATGCCACTTGCATTATTAAGTACACGAATGCGCATTTCACTCGGATAACTACCTGAAGCAGTGCGCCATACACGAATAGTTTGGCCAGAAGAAGCCATAAATGAAAAAGTGGCGGGACCTGAACCAGAGGAAAGAGTGATATTACTGAGGACAGTAGCACCGTTCACAGAAACGGAAACTGTGCCACCATTCCAACCATCACCCCACGTATCTGTGAGCTCAATACTGTGTGTACAAGCACCTGGCGACAAAGCAACGCAAGAGCCTGTTCCAGTATGACCACCCGAAGTAGCTGATCCCGTAGTAGGAGAAACGGTATTAATCACCACCGACCCCGAATTATCGAGTACTCGAATACGCATCTCACTAGGATAACTACCTGAAGAAGTGCGCCATACACGAATTGTCTGGCTAGAAGAGGCCGTAAATAAAAAAGTGACGGGACCTGAACCGGAAGAAAAAGTGATGTTATTGAGAACAGTAACACCGTTCACGGAAACTGAAACGGCGCCACCATTCCAGCCATCACCATACGTATCCGTGAGCTCAATCGTATGAGTACATTGGGCATGCAGGGAACTTGTAAAAGCTGAAAAGCCCAGCAAACTCAAACATAAAATGATTAAAATTATTCCCCTGGACCAAACCCGGGAAAATTTGTCGAAGTAAACGTTTCCCATATGCGTATGATTTAGCCTGAGCAAATTAAATTTGCCCACCTTTGCAGTTATTAGGTTTATAAAGTAGTTTAGGTCTTTCGAATATAAGTGAATATTCTTACGCATGCAATAGGCGCCGAAAAATTGTCATTCTTTATCATTCAACATCGTCATTATCAATATAAAAACATAACTACAATTAAATCAGACACTTAAAATAAATTTAACATCTTGAAAAACCTGGCATTCAACCTCATTTCTTACATCAATTATCGCTTACATTGCAGGGGAAGCAGATGGCTTCATGCACCCTTCTTCTACCAACTTTTTAACCGAATAAAATCCGATTCCGAATTTCATAGTATACTGGATTTCCAACATTCATTGCTGAAGGAACTCAAAACCAATTCCATTAAATTATCCTATAAGGATGTAGGTGCCGGAAGCAGACTCTCCCCAAAAACAAGAACCGTAAGGAGCTTGGCCACGACGTCCCTAACGCCACGGGCGGAATTAAGGAAAATCCTCATCCTTACTGAGGTCATCAGGCCCGATTACTTTGTAGAGCTAGGCACCTGCCTGGGTGCAACTTCCCTTTGTATGAACCGCGCATTCCCTAAACTTCCCATCATTACGATGGAAGGCGCTCCGCCCATCGCCGCATTTGCCCGCCAACAATTCTCACAAAAAGGAAGCGCTACCATCCTGCTGAAAGAAGGACTTTTTAAATATCAATTACCCGCCGTGTTACAGGAATGGCAGCATCAGGGAAAAGGACTCTTTTTAATAGATGGGCACCATGCCTACCAGCCCACCCTCGACTACGCCGAAATGATTTTTGAAAAAGCCACGCAAGGCTCCGTACTCATTTTCGACGACATTCATTGGAGCCCAGACATGTATAAGGCCTGGCAGGACATCAAAAGTCACCCTCAGTCAGTAGCCACCATTACGTGGTTTCGATCCGGTTGGGTTTTTACCGACCCCGAACTCACACCAGGCCATTATACCTGGCTTGGATAAAACCGCCATTTCGCCATATCGCGGCATAGAAGCCCTGCCAAACTGTCATTGATTCTCGGAAAATTTGACGGAAAAACGGCTTGATTCCGCTTTGGCACAACTTATGACAATGGCTTGTACAAAACTGATAAAAATCAATTCGCATATGTCAAACGTAAGCATTAAGCCTTTGGCCGACCGCGTGGTGGTAGAGCCTTCACCCGCTGAAGAAAAAACCCTCGGTGGTATCATCATTCCTGATAGCGCAAAGGAAAAACCTCAGCGCGGAACCATTGTGGCGGCCGGACCTGGTAAAAAAGATGAGCCTACCTCTGTAAAAGTAGGCGACACTGTGCTGTACGGAAAATATGCCGGCACAGAAGTACATATCGATGGTAAAGATTATCTCATCATGAGAGAATCTGACATTTTCGCCATTGTTTAATTATTCCAAACCCATTTTTAAATCATAGATTATCATGGCAAAACAAATCGTTTTTGATGTTGAAGCAAGAGACCGCCTGAAAAAAGGTGTTGATGCTTTGGCCAACGCCGTAAAAGTAACCCTCGGTCCAAAAGGACGCAACGTAATCATCGATAAAAAATTTGGCGCGCCTTCCATCACCAAAGATGGTGTATCTGTAGCCAAAGAAATTGAATTGGCTGACCCCATCGAAAACATGGGCGCCCAAATGCTGAAAGAAGTTGCTTCCAAAACCGCAGATGTAGCGGGTGACGGAACCACTACAGCAACCGTTCTTGCTCAGGCCATCGTGACAGCTGGTCTCAAACATGTAGCAGCCGGTGCCAATCCCATGGATTTGAAACGTGGTATCGACAAAGCTGTTACTGCGGTAGTGGCCGACCTGAAAAAACAATCCAAAACCGTTGGCGGCGATTTCCAAAAAATTCGCCAGGTGGCTGCCATTTCTGCCAATAACGACGATACCATCGGCGCACTCATTGCACAAGCCATGGAAAGAGTTGGTCAGGAAGGCGTGATCACCGTGGAAGAAGCCAAAGGCACGGAAACCGAAGTGAAAGTAGTAGAAGGTATGCAATTCGACCGCGGTTACCTTTCTCCTTACTTCGTGACCAACCCAGACAAAATGGAAGCTGAATTGGACAATCCTTTCTTGCTTATCTACGACAAGAAAATTTCGTCCATGAAAGAATTGCTGCCTATCCTTGAAAAAGTAGCTCAGGGCGGACGTCCATTACTTATTATCTCTGAAGAAGTAGATGGCGAAGCATTGGCTACCCTGGTGGTAAACAAACTACGTGGCACACTGAAAGTAGCTGCTGTAAAAGCACCTGGTTTCGGAGATCGTAGAAAAGCCATGCTGGAAGACATCGCCATCCTTACCGGCGGTACCGTTATCAGCGAAGAGCGTGGATTTAAATTGGAAAATGCCGATGTGTCTTTCTTGGGTAAAGCTGAAAAAGTAGTCATCGACAAAGACAATACCACCATCATCAACGGAGCTGGAAGCAAAGAAGACATTACCACACGGGTCAACCAAATCAAAGCCCAGATGGAAGTGACTACTTCTGACTACGATCGTGAAAAACTTCAGGAGCGTTTGGCCAAATTGTCTGGCGGCGTAGCTGTACTATACGTTGGTGCTGCCACTGAAGTGGAAATGAAAGAGAAAAAAGACCGTGTAGACGATGCACTTCACGCCACCCGCGCGGCGGTAGAAGAAGGTATCGTACCAGGTGGTGGCGTAGCCTACATCCGTTGTATCCAAGCCATCGAAGGCCTGAAAGGAGACAACGACGATGAAGCATTCGGAGTAAACATTGTAAAACGTGCTTTGGAAGAACCACTTCGCCAAATCGTTAGCAATGCCGGACAAGAACCTTCCATCGTGATTCAACACGTAAAACAAAGCAAGGAAGACGAAGGCTACAACGCACGTACCGAAACATTCGAGCCCATGATGAAGGCCGGTGTAATCGACCCTGCTAAAGTAAGCCGCGTAGCTCTTGAAAACGCTGCTTCTGTAGCTGGTATGTTGCTCACTACCGAGTGTGTACTGGCCGAAATCAAAGAAGAATCCAAAGCTCCTGCCATGCCTCCGGGAATGGGTGGAATGGATTATTAATCCTTCTTCAATATCCAATTATGAGGCGTTCCTTACAAGGGACGCCTTTTTTTATTTTTCCTTGCGTATTTTTCTCCCATGGAAAAGCAAACAGCCCGAGGTCATATCATCGATATTTTTAACCAACGTATTTTTCCCGGAGAAATCCACTGGGAAAATGGAAAAATTACTCAGATTCTGGAAGTGCAAGACGCTGTTCCGGATTCCTATCTCATGCCCGGATTTATCGATGCGCACGTGCATGTAGAAAGTTCCATGCTACTTCCCACTCATTTCGCCAAAATGGCCGTGGTACATGGCACCGTTGGCACAGTGAGCGACCCGCACGAAATTGCCAATGTTCTCGGAGAAAAAGGCGTTCTCTTTATGCTTGAAAATGCAGCTCAAACACCCTTCAAATTTGCGTTTGGGGTTCCGTCCTGCGTACCGGCTACCTCGTTTGAAACAGCAGGTGCCATCTTGGATGACCAGGCTGTGTTATCCCTTTTGAAACGGCCAGACATGTACTACCTGGCCGAAATGATGAATTTCCCCGGCGTGCTGTTCAAAGACCAGCAGGTCATGGCCAAAATTCAACATGCCAAAGATCTGCAAAAACCTGTCGACGGACATGCGCCCGGACTTCGGGGCGCAGACGCCAAAACTTATATCGACGCAGGAATTTTTACCGATCATGAATGCTTTACTTTAGAAGAAGCGCTCGAAAAAAGGCAGATGGGCATGAAAATCCTGGTTCGGGAAGGAAGCGCAGCCAGAAATCTAGAAGCATTATGGCCTCTTTTTCAAGAAGATGGACAACTCATGCTCTGCACAGACGACCAACATCCGGATCTGCTGCTCACTGGACATATCAATCGGATTGTGGCCAGACTCATCGCCAAAAATCTACCCCTTTTCCACGTGCTCAAAGCAGCTTGCGTGGAACCTGTTCTGCATTATGGCATGCCTGTTGGCTTGTTGCGTGAGGGCGACCCGGCGGATTTTATTCGGGTGAATAATTTGTTGGATTTCAAATGCTTGGAAACTTATATTCAGGGAGAAAAAGTGGCAGAAAACGGAATTTCCCTTCTCCCCTATCTTCCTTCTCCGGCACCAAATCAGTTCAACATTGGCCCCAAAAATCCAAAAGACTTTCAACTCCCAATGCAAGATCAAGCCCCCATTCGGGTCATCGAGGCATTAGACGGTGAACTCATTACCAGAGAATTGTCTGCACCGGCCTACGCACCAAACGGCCATTTGGAAGCGGATGTAAGCCAGGATTTATTGTTGATTACGGTAGTAAACCGCTATCAGGAAGCACCGCCTGCCATAGCCTGGATCAAGAATTTCGGACTCACTTCCGGTGCCATTGCTGCAAGCGTGGCCCACGACAGTCACAACATTGTGGCCGTAGGTACCAGCACAAACGCGTTGTGTGAAGCAGTGAATGCGGTGATTGCGCATCAAGGCGGATTAGCGGTGTTTACCGGAGAAACAACAGAAGTGCTTCCTTTACCGGTAGCGGGACTAATGACTACCGCAGACGGACCTGAAACCGCAGAAGCCTACACGCGCCTGGATCAGTTGGCCAAATCCCTGGGCACACCACTCAGAGCGCCCTTTATGACCTTGTCGTTTATGGCATTGCTGGTGATTCCTCAACTCAAACTTTCTGATTTAGGTCTTTTCGACGGAAAACAGTTCGCGTTTTGTGGTCTTCGCCTTCATCCTGACGCATAAAAGTCACCGAAAAATACAGCTCGATAAGGAACATGGCCAGCGGCTTCCCGGCCTTTGCCCCGAAATGGCGAACTATTCGTTTTTACCTGACGTCTTCTTCAGGCTATCGCGGATTTCGCGCAACAATTGAATGTCTTCTGGAGTAGGCGGTGCTTCTGCTTCTGCCTGTTCAGTATCTTTCTTTTGAAAGGTATTTAATACTTTGACCAACAGAAAGACACAAAAAGCGATGATAACAAAGTCAATCACGCTTTGAATAAATGAACCATACGCAATAACAGGTGCACCGGCCTTCATCGCTTCTTCCAAAGAAGGATGCGATGAGCCATCCAGCGCAATAAAAAGAGATTTAAAGCTCACACCGCTAGTCAGAAATCCAATGGGAGGCATCAACACATCGTTGACCACAGAGGTCACGATTTTTCCAAATGCGCCGCCAATCACCACGGCCACGGCCAAATCGACCACATTGCCTCTTGACGCAAAGTCTTTAAACTCTTTTAAAAATCCCATTCAGCTTAGTTTTAGAAAATGATTAAACAATATAAAAGTTTTTTTTCAAAACGCACAAACCTTTATGATTTCCAATGGCTTTTCTGATTGGAAGCAGGATATAAGACAAAAAAAAGCTGACCCCCGGATTGGATGATCAGCCTTCTTTCCTAAAAATATGGATTACATTTCTTTGAAGGATGCAATAATGTTTTCAAAATCAGGGCCATTTTCTCCCACTTTGTCCATAAGCGTCCAGCATACCATGAAATAAAGATTCGATTTCCCTTCGAAAAAGGCAAAATGGTAATGAATATTGTAAGGAATATCTACAGATGGACCTTCTAAAATGGATTGTCCCATTTCCATTCCATTAGATTCGGAAAAAGAGATGTCCGTGTTGCGTGTTGGCGCTGTAATCACACCATTGAAAGAACCTCGCTGTACTTCGGCATAGTTGGCCAGTACAGTAAGCCCGTCTGCATATTCACCGGCTTTTTTGAAAGCAGCGATAAACTCATCCTTGGGTTCGTCGATAATAATCATATACGCTTCACGAGTAGCGTTCATGAATTGCGTTCCGGCTTCGCTGTTCAACTCGGTAGTTGCCGTCATGTATTCCGGAATTTGCACACTGTACAATCCGTTATACGTATGCTCGCGCATGGGCGTGTCGCTTTTGCTTGGTTCCGCCTTGGCATTTCCACCACAACCCAAAAACAGGGTTGCACCAAAGAACATAAGGAAGAGGCCGAAGAACGAACCTGTTTTTCTAGCAGAAATCATAACAATTAATTTTGACTAAGGTAAATAATTAAGGTGAATGGAATAAGTGAAAACAAAAAAAGAGGCCTGTGAGCCTCTTTTCAATGCGTTACTCAAATTATTCGCCCCGCTCTTCGATGGGGGTATAATTGGTATAAGGATTTTCTGGAGTGACTTTGTAGAAAAAGCCGGAGAGAATGCAAAGTACGGCAAGTGCAGCCACCAAATACCAAGTGGCTTTTTCCACCACTTCGGTTTCTCTTTTAGCACCAAAAAGCTGGTTAGATACCCCTACGTTGGAAGCGATACCACCACCCTTGGCATTCTGAATAAGAATGGACAGCACCAGTAAAATGGAAACGGCCATAATGGCGATAATAAGAAGGATCTGCATGTTAAATGAGCTTTATATTTTTTCTTTTTCTTTTTCGATTTCACGAATAAGCCGTGCAAAATAAGCTTTTTTATCCGGATTATGCAAACGAAGTGCACGATAGGTTTGTATGGCCAAATGAAATTTCTTTTGCTCGCGGTACACCTCTGCAAGGGTTTCCGATACCAACGCCGGAATTTTCTCTGCGCTTTCTTCTTCTACATGAGCCATAGCAGACAACACAGGCCCGTCATGTTTCACCAACTTAATCTTGGGTTCTTGTTGGATAAACGAATCTAAAAGCAACTCCTGCTCCAGATTCTTGATGAAACTCTGAATCTTATTGTCGGCACACATCGCCAGCCATTCCAGAAAAGTGAGCGTAACTTCTCTGTTGGACTGAATGGTATATGTTTCTTCTAAGACGTAGTTCATGGTAAAAGGAAAGACGGAAGGGGCTGCAAAAATAATGAAAAAGCTTACCAGTCCAGAAATGCCTGGTTAAAAATATCCTGCACCAATTGCCTGGAAATATCATCCAACAATCCGGATTCTACGGCAGACAAAGGCTGTGTACTATCGAAATCGGCAAATCGGCTGAACGTCTTGGTAAAGTTTTTTTCCGGCTGCATCGTATTGTTGTATTCTACGGAAACCGTTACCGTAAGACGCGTAAGGGCGGCCGTTTCATTTCCGCCTACCGCCACGGGCATGATGGAATATCCGGTAATCCGCCCGGTAAAACCCAAATCGCCACCCATGGGCAATACGCGCAATCTGGTTTCGCGTAAAAACTTATCCCGTAGCGCCTCTGTAAATTGTTGAGGAAAAGCAGGATTCGTTAAAGCCGCACCATTATCGAATAATTCCACAGAAACAGAACTGGCCGACTCCGGAATGGCAATCCCGGATAAACTGACTTTACAACTGACCAGGGTCATGATGAAAGCCACCAAACCTATTCGCCCGATGTTTTTCATTGCCATGGCTGAATCCATTTTTGAAAATAAGGAATCGACTGCATTAAACGGGAACCATACCAGCTAAACATTTCTCCATCGACCAAGGTGATTTGAGCTTGCGGACATAAGGCCTTTAACTCCTCTATATGTTGTTCGCGAAAAGGATACGGCTCGGAACTCAGACAGATGACGTCCGGGCGCAAAGCCTGAATCTCCTCCGGTTGCAGAACCGGATAGCGGGAAGACGACTCCGCCATGACATTCACAAAGCCCAAACGCTCCAACATATCTCCGATAAATGTATCACCGGAAACACTCATATAGGGTTTTCGCCAGATGAAATAAAGTACCCTAAGGGGATTTTTCAGTGGCACAAGGGCATTAAAACCTTCTGAAATGCGCTGGATAAAAGAAATGGCGACATCCTCCTTTTTAAAAATGCGCCCCAGATCCTCCATCATGCCCAAGGCTTGTGGCAAATTCCGGACATCACTGACCCATACCGGACAAAAGGTCCGTAATTTCATCACGACCTCTTTTTCGTTTTCCTCTTTGTTGGCCACAATGAAATCCGGGGACAATGACTTTATTTTTTCGATATCCGGCTGCTTGGTGCCGCCCACTTTACTGGTTTTGGAAAAAACATGGTCCGGATGAATACAAAATCGGGTGATTCCGACCAAAGTTTCAGCCAGACCCAAATCAGATATGTATTCTGTTTGAGAAGGAACCAGGGACACGATGCGACGAGGCGTCTGCGTCAGCTCAAAAGCATATCCGGTGGCGTCCTTATACTGCATCAGAAATTAGCCAAGTAACGAAGACAAAATATCCTGACGGGTGATAATATACACGTTACCAATGGCATCGCGGGTGAGTACAGCGGTATTGTCGCGCGTGAGCATGCCGGACACTTTTTCAATTTCATGGTCAGCATCTACCATCGGAAAGGGCTTTTCCATGATTTCCTGCACCTGCGCAGATTTCAACTCCGGATTTCTGACCAGGGCAGCATATAAATGAACATCAGTGATGGCACCAACTACTTGATCACCATTTAACACCGGCAACTGGGAAATTCCTTTTTCAGACATCATGTTGAAAACGGTTTCCACGGTATCGGTCACGTCCACCATAATGGCTTTGGCAAGTTGATTGGATTGCATCAAGTCGCCAACTTTGCTTCGTTCTTTCTTCAGGAATCCGCGATCGCGCATCCAATCGTCGTTGAACATTTTTCCTAAATAGCGGGTACCATGGTCGTGGAAAATGACCACCACCACGTCGCCGGGCTTTAATCGGTCTTGCAATTGCACAAGCCCCGCCATGGCTGCTCCGGCGGAGTTTCCTACAAAAATCCCTTCTTTGCGCGCAATTTCACGGGTAAAAATGGCCGCTTGTTCGTCTGTCACTTTTTCAAAGTGGTCGATGACACTAAAATCCACGCATTTAGGTAAAAAATCCTCACCAATGCCTTCTGTGATGTAGGGATAAATTTCGTTTTTATCGAAAACACCGGTTTCATGATATTTTTTAAAGACAGAACCGTAGGTATCGATGCCCCAAACCTGGATATTGGGATTTTTCTCTTTCAAATAGCGGGCTGTACCGGAAATGGTTCCACCGGTTCCCACGCCCACCACCAAATGGGTTATTTTTCCTTCAGTTTGCTCCCAAATCTCCGGACCGGTAGATTCATAATGCGCCTGCAGATTAGACAAATTATCGTACTGATTAGGCTTCCATGAATTTGGAACTTCTTTCTCTAAGCGAGAAGAAACGGAATAATAAGATCTTGGATCTTCCGGCTCCACATTGGTCGGACAAACCACCACTTCCGCACCTAAGGCGCGTAAAGCATCCACTTTTTCTTTGGATTGCTTGTCGGTTGTGGTAAAAATACATTTATAGCCTTTCACCACCGCTGCAATGGCTAAGCCCATACCGGTGTTTCCAGAAGTACCTTCAATAATGGTGGCACCAGGTTTCAAAATTCCGGCTTTCTCCGCATCCTCAATCATTTTCAACGCCATACGATCTTTGATCGAGTTGCCGGGATTAAAGGTTTCTACCTTGGCCAAAATGGTGGCCGGGGTTTGAGGCAGCATTTTATGAAGACGAACCATGGGCGTATTTCCGATGGTTTCTAAAATTGAATTATACCACATGTAAACATTGAGTTAAAAAACAAAGGTAGGGAATCCGCTACAAAGCTGGGAAGAAAAGGACTCATTCGGCTATGGAACCACTGTTAGTTGAAGAGTAGCAGAGCGTTTCAGGTCGCTGCTCAAATCCAATTCAAAACTTTGGTCTCCCATTTCAAGTCGGAGTCCGGCGGTATTGGGTGGCTTGCTGCCCAGGTTATGGGCGTGCAACACTAAAAAGTAATTTCCCGGATCTAGCGGCAAAGAAAAAGTCTGTTTGGTATATGTGAGTCCATGCTCTTTTAAAAATGGCAAATGATTCAACCAGATACTTACGGTGTCGCCATCTAATGCCTGCCGGTCCCAGATAGACAAGGTCCATACGCCGGCCGAAAGGCTGATTTTCTTTTGCACAAACGCGTTGCGTCCCATTACTTTAGAAGGAAGCACTTCCAGTGCACTCACCTGAATGACAGGCTTTGCCGACATGGCGGGATTGGCCGGGGCGCTTACAGGCGGCAGTTCCGGAACGGCGGGAAGAGAGGTGTTGGGAACACGTTTTGGCAAAGTTTCGGCCAGCGGGATACTATCCTGGGTCGGCGGAGATTTGGGCTGAATGGGCGGTCCCCAAACCACAAGTTTTCCATCTCCCCCACCGGTCATCAGCAAAGAATCTTGCGGCCAAAGTGCCAAAGCTGGAATTTTCCCCTGATGTCCATTCCAGGTATAGCGCACCACCGGTATTTGCGCATCGAGTAAAAAGATATCGCCCAACACATTTCCTGTGGCAATCCACTTTCCGCCCGAAGACGCAATTCTGGAATAGCTCGCATCATCCGGATGTCCGGGAAATACAGAAACACTGCCTAAAAAATGGGCATTCAACTTGCTTTGCGGCTGAACTTTATAATAGCATAGCAATCCTTCCGCCCAGACATATAAAAACTGATTCACCTGAGTGAGATTGTTCACCACCCGGCGAACGGGAATGGAGTCGGTGCGTTGCAAGTTTTCTGCATGCAGGGCAAAGACGGCATAGCCATCTCCATACAATATAAATTTTTGATTTTCAGAAAAAACACCATCTGTAATGCCATATGACACGCCGCGATAATATTTGGAGGGCTGCACCCAAACAGACCGCGGGTTTTTCCCATCTTTTCCAGAAGCCATCCAGTGGACACCTTCGCCATAAGTAGAGCGTCCACTTTGATATCCGCCATACACAACGCCTCGTGGAAAACCTGCTGGTAAGGCAAAGGCTACGCGGTTAAATTTGGCTTTGAAAGATTCCAATAAAACACCTTGTGGCATAGACCACCATTTAATAAGGCCATCGTCTCCGGCGGTAAGAATACTTTTTTGGTCCGGCGCCACATAAATCATGTTTACCGTGCCCTGGTGGGCGGAGAATCGGTGAACCTCCCTGAGATCTGGAACAGTTTTAATATATATGGTCCCCATGCCATCCGTGATTAGCACCATCTGATAATCGGCAATAGGCGTGATGGACTCCACTCCTCCGGGAATATCTTTCGTTTCCAGACGTTTCACCCAATTTTCAGGCTGGCTTTTGAGTGAAGATGTCCCCCAAACCCAAATAAACAAAAAGCATCCCAATAACCTCATGCCCCAAAAGTACTGAAGGTTTGCGGGATAAAAAAAGTTGAGGGACGGTTTGCTCCACAAGGACATATAATTAAAACATCAGGATTTCAGATTAACCATTACATTTGCGGTATGAAGATTCGTCCGGATATTCATTTTTTTTCGCGGCTGCAAAAGGCGTGGTCGCCCTTAATTGATCCGGATAGGGTTTCCTTGTCGGCGCTTCCCCGTCAAGTAAAACAATTTGCGGAACGCGGTGCGGCATGCGTGTTGGTCGGAGGCTCTCATTTGGCCACAGACCAAATAACACAGACCGTTCAACTGATTAAAACTTCCTGTGATTTACCGGTTGTTCTGTTTCCAGGCCCCGGGATGGCGATTTCACCCGAAGCAGATGGGATACTTTTTCTTTCTCTGCTTTCTGGCCGAAATGCCGACCTCATCATTGGCCAGCAAGTGCAATCGGCCTATCGCGTCGCCCAATCTGGTGCAGAAGTTTTGGGAACGGCTTACCTGCTGGTAGATGGCGGAAAAATGACCACGGCTCATTATGTGAGTCAAACCATGCCCCTTCCGTCGGACAAGCCCGAATTGGCGGGTTCTACCGCTTTGGCAGCGAAATTCATGGGTTTCCCGATGTGTTTTCTGGATGCTGGTTCCGGCGCAGCCAACCCGGTTCCCGGAGATTTGATCCGAGCTGTGCGCCATGCGCATGATGGCCCTCTCCTTGTTGGCGGCGGTATCAGAAGCCAAAGGTCCATGGAAGAAGCCTGGGACGCCGGGGCCAATTTGGTGGTGGTAGGCACTTTGTTTGAAAAACAAACGCCCGAACCGGGCTCGTGGCCTCTGACCTAAACATGGTACAATTGGATGTACAGTGGCTACAAATCCCCGCCACGGTTTTATCCTTGGGTT
The DNA here is from genome assembly GCA_964578885.1 of uncultured Candidatus Competibacteraceae bacterium. Taxonomy (GTDB): domain Bacteria; phylum Bacteroidota; class Bacteroidia; order CAIKAF01; family CAIKAF01; genus CAZRHR01. The sequence continues at coordinate 24,133 of CAZOEO010000007.1, forward strand.
ACACATGGCTAGCTGCCAGACAAAGCATATCGGCATGGCCGGTCGCGCTCGCAGGTTCCTGTATTTTCATCCTTATTAGTGTACAAACAGACTTGGTGCAAGATGTTGTTTTACACGTGTTTTATGGCATTACCGCGATCTGGGGTTGGCTTCATTGGCGCAAAACGGCCACATCCAACAAAATAAACTCTATTTCGGCCGCCAAACTTTGGGGTGGGTTATGGATAACGGCCTTACCCGCCCTAGGTTCTTTTTGGGTGCTTTCTCAGCTGCAAATAGGACACCTTCCTCTTGCAGATGCATTTACCACATGGTATAGTTTCCTTGGAACAGCCTGGATTATTTTCCGAATTCGACAAGCCTGGCTACTGTTTATCGTCATAGATTTGGTTCAGGCCTGGATGTACTTTACACTGCATTTGTACGTTCTGGTGTTGTTATATCTCGGATATACGCTTTTGGCAGCCTATGCTTACCATGCATGGGGCGCCAAAATGCCATTGAAAACATTGAAAAATGAGTAAAAAATGGGCCATCGGAGGTCCCGAATCTTCAGGAAAAACCACCCTAAGCCTGCAATTGGCCCATCATTATCATGGAGAAGTGGTGCCAGAAATGGCGAGAATTTATTTAGAAAAACATGGACCAGATTATCAAATAGAAGACTTAAACCGAATCTCTGAATTACAGTATCAGGCATTGGAAGCAGCAGAAAATAAATTTCCTGAAAAAGTCCTCGTTTGTGATACAGAATGGGTGAATCTTCTGCTTTGGTCTAGAATTAAATATGGAAAAGTGGACGCCGACATTTTGCACAAAGCGCGTACCACGAAGTTTGATGTTTTGTTTTTATGTGCACCTGATATTCCATGGGAAGCAGATCCGCTAAGGGAGCATCCTCATGCCCGTCCATGGCTTTGGATTGCATGGCTGGAAACACTGCGGACACTTGGGATTCCCTTTGTTCCGCTTTACGGAACACAAAAATTTGAACAAGCATGTAAGCATATTGAAAGTGACCATCGGCCTGATTTAAAATAAAAAAAGCCGCATTTTCATGCGGCTTTTCTGCAGATGGTAATCCATCAATAACGATAGTATTCGGGTTTGAAAGGACCTGCTACAGCCACACCGATGTATTCGGCCTGATCAGGGCGAAGTTCTTCCAATTCAACACCAATCTTAGCAAGGTGCAATTTGGCTACTTTTTCGTCCAAATGCTTGGGTAAAGTATAGACTTTATTTTCATAAGAACCATGGTTAGTCCAAAGTTCCAACTGAGCCAAGGTTTGGTTGGTGAAAGAGTTGGACATCACAAAGCTGGGGTGTCCAGTTGCACAACCCAGGTTGACCAAACGACCTTCGGCCAGCAAAATAATATCTTTGCCGTCGATGGTGTAAAGATCTACTTGAGGTTTAATGTTTACTCGGGTATCTCCGAAGTTTTCTTTTAACCAGGCCACATCGATTTCGTTATCGAAATGTCCAATGTTACAAACGATGGCTTTGTCTTTCATTAAACGGAAATGCTCACCGCGAACAATGTCCTTGTTTCCTGTAGCAGTAACCACGATATCGGCTTCCGGGATGGCATGAATCATTTTTTTCACTTCAAATCCATCCATGGCGGCTTGGAGTGCGCAGATGGGGTCGATTTCAGTGACAATTACACGCGCTCCGGAACCACGTAAAGACGCAGCAGAGCCTTTTCCTACATCACCATAACCAGCAACTACGGCTACTTTTCCGGCCATCATCACGTCAGTGGCACGTCGGATAGAATCTACCAAAGACTCTTTACAGCCATATTTGTTATCGAATTTGGATTTGGTTACGGAGTCGTTGATGTTGATGGCAGGCAAAGGCAAAGTACCTTTCTTCATCCGCTCATACAAACGATGTACGCCGGTGGTGGTTTCTTCAGAAATACCGCGAATACCGGCTACCATTTCAGGGTAGCGATCCAAAACCATGTTGGTAAGGTCTCCACCATCGTCCAGAATCATGTTCAATGGACGGCGATCTTCACCAAAAAACAAAGTTTGCTCAATACACCAGTCGAATTCCTCTTCGGTCATACCTTTCCAGGCGTAAACCGGAATACCTCGAGCAGCAATGGCTGCAGCAGCGTGATCTTGTGTAGAGAAAATATTACAAGAAGACCAGGTTACTTCTGCGCCTAATTCTACAAGCGTTTCTATCAGAACAGCTGTTTGAATGGTCATATGCAGGCAGCCGGCCACACGGGCACCGGCCAAAGGTTTGGAAGCTCCAAATTCTTCCCGGAGTGCCATCAGGCCGGGCATCTCGGCTTCTGCGAGACGGATTTCTTTTCTACCCCATTCAGCAAGGGAAATGTCCTTTACTTTATAAGGAACGTAAGTTGACGTAGCGTTTGACATGAAAAAATAATTAATGGAAGCAAATATAGGTCTTTTTGCCTAGTTTTTAGCTTTTTTAAAACAAAATAGGGTGCTTTTCGCACCCTATTTCATAGTTGTTATTACTTGAAAATGACCGTCATTTCAACCCGACGGTTTCGTTGCCGTCCCTCTTCCGTGGTATTATCTGCAATGGGTTTATCAGGCCCGTAAAACTTCACCGTAATCCGGCTGGCCGCTACACCTTTCTTCACCAAATAGGACTTTACGGCATTGGAACGAGTACGAGAAATATTGAGGTTTAATTCCCGATTACCCACATTATCGGTATGCCCCTCAATGAGAAGATTATACTCTGGCTTGCTACGCATCAGTTCTGCTAATTTGTCTAAAGAAGCAAATGAAGTGGGGGAGATAACTGATTTTCCGGATGAAAACTCAAGGTTATCAAAGGCTTGCTGCAGCACTTCTTTATCTTCTTTAGCAATTTCCGGACAACCGCCGTTCTCTTTTACACCAGGCGTATTGGGACATTTGTCTTCCAAATCAATAATACCATCTTTGTCCGTATCGGCATATGGACAACCATTATTCTCTGCCGGCCCGGCCAATTCAGGACATTTATCATCGAGGTCACGGATACCATCCTTGTCTGTATCGGTAAATGGACAACCTTCCATTTCCGGTAAACCTGGTTGGGTTGGGCATTTATCACGGTCGTCGAATATGCCATCGCCATCTGAATCCGGACAGCCATAAGAAGATGCAGGTCCCGCCAGGGTTGGGCAACGGTCCAATTTGTCAGGAATACTGTCGCGATCCGTATCAGGACAACCATTAAATGCCTTTAAACCTTTTTCATCCGGGCATTCATCTACACCATCTTCCACGCCATCTCCGTCTCTATCTGGACAGCCCATTAATTCTGCCAGGCCAGGTTCCGCAGGACAGCGGTCCTGTTTGTCGGCGATGCCATCACCATCTGTATCCGGGCAACCACGGAATCGTTCTGGTCCCGCTTCAAACGGACATTCGTCTTTGGCATCGGGAATGCCGTCTTTGTCCGAGTCGGGACAACCCTCGAAACTCCACAAACCTGGTACGTCCCTGCATCGGTCTCTTCGGTCTGAAACTTCATCCTTGTCCCGATCTCTGGGCGCTCCATACGGGAAAGGTATTTTCATCCCAAAGTGAAAGTCCATGCTTCGCACATGGTCGCTCAACAGATTGGAAAAAATGGCACTGGAACCAAAGAAGAAAGGACCTACACGCATCGAAAACCCCCAATGAAAACCAGTTAGTTCGCGGAAACCGACTGGCATATAAAAACCAAACCAACGCTTTTCAAAACGGGGTGTGAGCATAATGGAGTTTAACCCGTGAACCCGTGAATTTAGAGAAGAGGATTGATTGAATGCCAATACCGGGTTTAAGTTTAAAAACACACCATCAGTAATTTGCCAGTCGACGGTGGCTTTTAAGGTCATGGGCGTGGCCATGTTAAAAACCTCGTTATCAGTTACTGTGGCTTGCATGCCTGGCATTTGGGCGAGGGCCTGGGTGAAATCGTACAAGCTCTGAACACCATCGAAGTAGGAAAAAGGGAGATTTGAAACATTGGCAGTGTAGTCGCGGCTTCCAGCCGCTTTGGTATAACGCAGGTAGCCCGCATCAACCAAAGAAACGCCTACCCGTAGCAAGTATTTCTCTTTGTCTTTTCGCCATAAATCTGTTTTGCCGTCCATATTGTATTTGTAACGTGCATAGTGTGGACGCCATTCGTACACGGCTCCAATATCCAGCCCCAAACCGAAACCTTCCACTTTGAGCGGATTAAATCCTGCTCCGCCAAAATCCAAGTTACCGGAATGCCCATAGCGCACATCTCCTTCCAACACTTCAATGGTATCCTGGTCATTGAAACGAAATCGAAAATCCCTTATGGTACCATACGCCGCAGCGGCACCTAGCAATACTTTGGCCGTAAGACCTGCTTTCAGAAAATGTTGCTTCTCATCCATGATAACACGGCCGTACACCAAACCAATCTCAGTCCAGGCCATGGAATTTACTGTAGTAAAGGAGCCATTGAAATCCAAATTTAAATCGTTGGCTTGTATTCCATTATAAATCAGTTCTGCCAAATCGTTCGACATGTCATCTACATTCGCGACAACCCTGGTGTTCAGCGTAAGGCCAATGGCGTCTTTCGGTGTAATTTGAAACATGAATGACGGAAGCTGAATCCGGATATTCGTAGTCAAATCCTTGGCAGCACTCAATGAATCCCGACGTAGGTATGCATCATCAAAATTGGAAACGTTGAATAAATCCGGATTAAACAACGGTGACAAACTCATGCCGATATAATCATTCCCAAAGTTGGTATGAAGGGAAAACAGGTTGATATCTACTTTAAATCGATTATCTACCACATTAGCCGGATTTATGTGCAAGGTATTTACCCCAGCCCAATTTCCAGTATGAACTCCGGTAAAATCCTGCCCAAAAAGCCCTGAATACCAAGAAAATATAAAACCTAAAAGTAATAACCTTCGCATATTGCTGCAGTTTAAATGTTAAGGTAACGATTTACCTGCAAAGTAAGGATAAGATTTTTTAACTATTAGGTTTTCACCTCTTTTTTTGAAAAAGGAAAATCGTGGAAGGCTGATCTTTAACCAAACGGATGGGGTTTGCGAAAGCGCCAGGCAGTAAGAATGGGAATCAATAAATAAGGTCCATTGAAAGCCAAAAACTTGAATCCATTCTCCACTTCCCATTCCGGATTGGCAGGATTATGAAATTCCAGACCGATATAAAAAATCATGCTGTAAATCAACGCGCCACTGTACATAAGCGCAGGAACCCGAATCCACGACTTTCTTTGGACCATGCCGTAAATGAACAAGAGATACAGTGGCCCACACACAAACGCCGAAACGAAAGTGGCATATTGCACAAAAGGTGGATTGGCGATGAGCAGTGGATCCGTCTCTTTGGCATAGATCTCATACGTGAGCCGACACAAAAAATGGGGGGCATCTGCGGCCAGTGGCAAATCAAGTCCGTTAAGCGAATCAAAAAAGAAAGAAGAAATCACAAAAAAGGAGTAGAAGCCAACCAGAACTAAGTCCAAAGGTCGCTTGGAAAGAGGCCATTGATTTTTCATATGCGGATCTTATAGATACTTTGGCGTTTGCGCCGCATCGATAAACCCGCGAAAAGGAAAAAAGTTTAGCGAAGAGAAAGAGAAGGTTGTACGCTTCCCATTTGTCCTTGTCCTAACGCCTTGAGATGCTGCCCATGCTGCACCAACGCTTCCCAAAAAGTGGGCGTGGTGTGATAAGGAAGTCCAAATTCCTTGGCCGTTTCTTCTACGATTTTGCTAATTTTCTGATAATGAATGTGACAAATGGTTGGAAATAAATGGTGTTCCACCTGGTAATTCAAACCACCCACATACCAGGAAAACAAATGACTTTTCGGTGCAAAATTCGCGGTAGTCAGTAGTTGATGTACGGCAAATATATGATCCAGTTTACCATCTTCATCTGGTAAAACGTAGCTGGTTTCAGTGGTCACGTGTGCAGGTTGGAAAATAATGGCCAGGATAAATCCGGCAATATAGTGCATCACAAAAAATCCACCGAGAATAAGATACCATGGCAAGTCGGTTAAAAGGAAAGGAAGTCCAAAGATGTATCCCAAGTAAACAACTTTGGTTATCAGAAGAATAACAAGCTCTTTGGTAAAACTGGCTTTCACCTGTTTGATCAATCCATTTTTGCGATACCGCATTAAACGGTCATAATCCTTGAAAAACACCCAAACAAAGGTCATTAATCCATATAAAAACCATGCATACCAATGCTGATAGCGGTGGATTTTCTTCACAGGCGCATCGGGAGTAAGGCGTAGTACGCCGCGGGAAGCAATGTCTTCGTCTACTTCATGCACATTGGTAAAAGTGTGGTGCAACACATTGTGCTGAACTTTCCAATTGAAAGAACTGGCGCCAAGCATATTAAGACTGTAGGCCAACAATTCGTTCACCCATTTTTTTGAAGAGTACGCCTGGTGACATGCGTCGTGCATCACCGAAAGGCCGATGCCGGCCAGACCAATTCCCATCAGGGCATAAAGGGCCAAAACACCTAAAGGATGAGATGTGACACCCGATAATAGCAGAGAAAATGGCGCGAAGTACAAAGAAAACATGACAATGGTCTTGAACCTCATGGCAAGGTTGGCATGTTTACTGATACCGTTTTCCTGGAAAAAGGAGTTTACTCTTTTGTTGAGTGTCGATTGGAATTCTCGCCCCCGGGCGGAAAACCGAATTTGATGATAAACGTGCATGTAATAAAAATGGGCTAAAGGCCTCGGTAAATATACCGTTTATTGAACAAAATTGTTTCCCCTATTTAAGGTATATTACGGATTGAATATTTAAGCCACACATAGTCAGCACCTAACAATAATCACGTTTCTGCGTTAAACTTTTACATAACCACCAATCCGCGATGAACTCATGTTGTCACCTGTAACCCTCTCGATATGCAATTACATCAAACCCGCGAAATTTTAGCCAGTTATGGAAAAGTATTGGGACGGATGCAAGGATCCACGCTATTTCTAAGCGAAGATTTGTTGCCATGTTCCAAAGCACGCATCCGATACTGCATCTTTCATTATATCGGGGTATTGCTTCGCCTTGGTTCGTCTCAAAAAGAAACCATTCAATCCTTAATGATCGCATACAGTCACTTAGGATTTTTTGTGGAGCCGGCTTTGGCCTTACAACTAAATGAGCTCGTGGCCAAACGAAATCAGCCGAAACCGGCCAAAGAAAACGAAACCGACATGAACGCGGAACAAATCCGGCGTATCCATGCGGAGAAAAAGCAACTATTGCAGGAAATAGAACACTTTGTCAGAGAAGAAATTGCCTTCCGAGATGGAGAAAAAACTGTTTTAAATTAAACCTGGGGGCATATTAATGTGCGGCGTTTACTTCGGTTTTTCTAATCCTTGTGTACCTTTAAGCCGAAAAATGGGCAAAAGTGATCAATGCATGGGTTAAAGCCTATCTGCGCAGCCGGCTTCCCCGGATGATGCAATCCATGAACCATCCTGAGGAAACGCAAAGGAAGGTGCTTTATCATTTATTGCGTCAGGCGGCTTTCACCTCCTTTGGTAAAGCAAATGGTTTTGCCCGAATGAATACCTACGCCCATTTTGCTGAAACTGTTCCGGTTTCGGCTTATGAATCTTTTCGACCGTGGATAGACCGGTGCTTAAATGGCGAGGAACAAGTAATTTGGCCATCACCCATTCGTTGGTTTGCCAAATCCAGCGGCACTACGGACGATAGAAGCAAATATGTTCCGGTGTCCAATGAATCTTTAAAGGAATGCCATTACCGGGCAGGACGCGATATTCTTTCCTTTTACACGAAAAACCACCCGGATCACCGACTTTTCACGGGAAAATCTTTAGTCCTCACTGGCTCCACTCAACCTACAGGTTTCGGAAAACTTCGGACAGGCGACATTTCCGGAGTGCTCATCGAAAACCTTGCGCCGTGGATTCATTTTTTCCGCACGCCTGCCAAACCATTGGCCCTCATCCCCGACTGGGATCAGAAAATCGATCGCTTTTTGGCCGTAGTGCCCAAAGAAAATGTCACCTTTATCAGTGGCGTCCCTTCATGGATGCAAGTGCTCATTACTAAAATGATGCAGCAGGAAAATGTAGAAGATTTGCATCGCATCTGGCCCTCTTTGGAGCTTTTTATTCATGGCGCCGTGAATTTCGAGCCGTATCGCACCCAATTTGCCTCCTTTTTCCCGAAAAACAACATCCGATATTACGAAACCTATAACGCCTCGGAAGGTTTTTTTGCCCTTCAGGACCGGCCCGAACCCGGAGAAATGTTGCTCATGACCGATTACGGGATTTTTTATGAGTTCATTGAATTGGATGGCAACGGATTATCGAATCGGATTATCCCCATTTGGGAAACGGAAGTCGGAAAAAATTATGCGTTGTTAATTTCTACCAACGCCGGATTATGGCGTTATCTGATTGGCGACACCATTACATTTACGTCTACACAGCCCTACCGAATTCGAATTACCGGACGCACCAAACACTTTATCAATGCGTTTGGAGAAGAATTGATGGTAGACAATGCAGAGCAGGCCCTGGCCTATGCCATGGCACAAACAGGTGCAGCCGTTCGGGACTATACCGTGGCACCCGTCTATTTGAAAACAGATGGCGCCGGGTCGCACGAATGGGTGATTGAATTTTCCAAATCGCCGCATTCCATGGAGCAATTTGTTCAGGCCCTGGATCATAAATTACGAGAGATTAATTCGGATTACGATGCCAAAAGAAAAGGGAATCTCACCATGGATTTGCCTGTGATACGCGCCGTTCCGGAAGATACCTTTTACCGGTGGCTTAAATCCCGGGGAAGACTGGGCGGCCAGCATAAAGTGCCGCGACTCTTCAACGACCGGCGTTATGTGGATGAAATTCTGGAACTGGTGAAATTGCATGAATAATTGTAGACTCCGGATTTGTCTTTTGTTTTTCGGAACCTGGATGACAGGTTGGAGTCAGGAAGGCGGCTTTACCATTCCTTTGTCTCATGCTTTGGCGGGTGGATTTTCTCCTTCCGGACAGATTTGGGTGGCGTCTTCTCAGGAAATTATGACGTATCGTTCGGATACCTTGTACGCACGTAATTCCCTTTTGACTTACGGCCCTTTACATACGGCCGACTTTTCGAATCCGCTCAAAATTCTGCTCTTTTACAAGGCTTCAGGCCAATTGGTTTTTTTAGATAATACCGCCACTTTATTATCGCAACCCGTAGATTTGAATGGTTTGGGATTAGAGCAAACCACTTCGGCCTGTTTAAGTTACGACAATGGCATTTGGCTTTTCACCTCGGATCAGGTGAGATTACAGCGCTTAGACGCCCAATTACAGGTGGTGGTAGAAGTCCCTCAGGCCGACCGCATGGCAGGAATGCCTGGATTTCAGCCACAGCAAATGCTGGAAGCGCACAACCGACTTTGGTTATTGGACAGCAAAATGGGGCTGGTGCTGTATGATGTATTTGGCGGCTGGATTTTCTCCTGGCATTTTCCCGGATTACAACGCATGGTCATGACGCCGGCAGGATTGCTGGCATGGCAGGAAAACGGACAAACCTGGACGTTTAAAAAAGAAGGACTTCCTCCGGAAAAAGGAAGCGTAATTACCTCTTGTGAACTCCCTTTGGCCATAGGAAACAAAGGAATGCTGTGCGCTTTGCCTTCAGAAGTACACTTTCGTCTGAGCAAAGCAGAGGATTGACCGTCCCCCAATGGTTTTTTTTGCATATTTGTGATGTACAACAAGAACAAGCTGCCATGCATTTTGCCATTGCCGGAAATATTGGATCAGGAAAAACCACCCTCACCTCCCGTTTAGAGAAACATTTCGGATGGGAAGCCCATTATGAGGATGCCGACGACAACCCTTATCTGAACGACTTTTATGAGGACATGCAGCGTTGGTCTTTTAACCTTCAGGTTTACTTTTTAAGATCACGGTTTCACCAAATTGTAGATATTCGCCGCTCCGGAAAGCATGTAATTCAGGACCGAACCATCTACGAAGATGCGTTTATTTTTGCGCCCAACCTGCACGCCATGGGGCTGATGACCACCCGGGATTTCAATAATTACATGGATCTGTTTAAACTCATTTCCGGATTTATTCAACCACCGGATTTATTGATTTACTTGCGGGCCTCTGTACCTACCCTGGTGCACCAAATCCAGAAAAGAGGAAGAGATTACGAAAATTCCATTCGTCTGGATTATCTGAAGCGACTCAATGAAAGATATGAGGCATGGATTACTTCTTATACAGAAGGTAAACTGCTGATTATCGATGTAGATAATAATAATTTTCCAGAGGTTCCGGAAGACTTAGGCACCATTTTTAATGCCATTCAGGCAGAAGTGGCGGGATTATTTTAAAGGCTTTAACAGGCTTTGTTGAACTTTTTTGCCTAAACGTTAAACCAAATGGGAAACTCCCTGTTGTTTTATACGTAACACGCTTGTATGGACCAATCATTTTCTCCCAAAACACATACGTCTGACGACGACGATCACGGTTTTTTCTCCGTAGAAACGCCCATGCGTCTGGACGCCTTCTTGATGGATGATGCCACCAAGATAGAACTCATTGAAAAGAATTTCAAAGACATCATGCACATCTTAGGCCTCGACCTTAAGGACGACAGCCTGAAAAACACGCCCCATCGCGTGGCAAAAATGTTCGTGAAAGAAATTTTTTCGGGCTTAAATCCGGATAACAAACCCAAAGTCTCGCTGTTCGAGAATAAATACGGGTTTCAGCACATGTTGGTAGAAAAGAACATTCGCGTTCAATCGCATTGTGAGCACCATTTTGTACCGATTATCGGAACGGCCGCCATTGGCTATATTCCGAAAAACAAAGTGGTGGGATTAAGCAAATTGAACCGGATTGTGGAATACTATGCCCGCCGTCCGCAGGTGCAGGAAAGACTGACCATGCAAATTGCTGAAGAGCTGAAAAACATGCTGGATACAGAAGATGTAGCCGTATTATTAGATGCGGAACATCTTTGTGTTACCATGCGTGGGATTCGCGACCACGAGAGCAGAACCATCACGTCCAGCTACTCTGGAAAATTCCAGGACATGGCTACCCGGAACGAATTTCTGCAATACGCCGGGAAAAAAGACTAACACTTCTTCCCCCTGTTTCTGTCACGGTTTACCGGCCTGTCAAATGGTTGGTAGACCGTGAATTTTACATAGCCATCCCAAATGTCCTGCGTGCATACCTTCATGTCGGATGGCATGCATAATGAGAGATTTTTTTTGATCGACTCCACCAAAACTTGTTCCGGTGGCGGTGGGTTCCTGCAGGGCTTCATCAGACAATCCGCGGACCCATTCCATGGCAGCATGATGCACCATGTGCAGGCTTTCTATCACTTCCTGAAGGGAAGGACAATCTTCCTTGGCGGGAGGCACAGCACCCAACCCAAACATTCTGGCCCAGGGTAACTTAATTTTCGGTCCGCCCAGTGCTTGCAGCAAAAGAAATTGCTCGCTCACTGCGAGGTGGGCCATGATCCAAAATGGGGCGTTCAAATTTTTACCTTCTACAGAAAAAACATGATGTAAGTCTACGCCGGCCTTTTCCAGTGACTGAAACGATTGCAAAGAGGCCGCGCGAGTTAAATCAAATACGTCGGCTAAAACGTTTGCTTCAATGTTCATGCGATGATTTCTTTTGATTTAGTTGTAAATCGAGGGCGGTTAAAATGGCCATGAATCCCCAAAACGGGACGGAAGCCTCGTCGGTATTAAGAAAATTGTTCAAAAATCCGTGCAGGAAATATGTAACCAAACCGAGAAGAACCGTGTAGGCCATCCATTTTTCCGAAGGTTGGATGAGGGGATGATGTACCACACGGACACCAATAATAAGCGCCACAATACCTAAGCTAATGAAGGAAAGCGTGCCAGGCAAGCCTTGTTCGGCCAATGGGCCCAGATATTCGCTGTGGGCGTTTCCACCATCGCCGAAATTGGTAGAAATAATGGTTAACTCATAGGATCTTTGATACGGCGCGTAACAAAACTGATACGTTCCTGGGCCAAAGCCTGTGACCGGACGTTCTTTGAACATTCTCAGGGCCGCACTCCACCGCAACAAACGTTCAGTGTTAGAAGCATCGGAGCGAATATTGGTAGCCGATTTGAAATGTTCAACAAATTCGCCGGAAGACACATCTTTGGTTTTTTCCAATTCCATGATAATTTCCGTTTGGAACAGAAACAACAGTCCCACCAAGCTGGCCGCACTTCCCACCACCACATACCAGCGGATACGCAACCAAATCAGAACAAAAACGCCAAAAGCACCAATGATGCTGAGCCATGCGGCACGCGAAATAGACATGAGCAATCCCACGGCCATGATGGCCAAAATGACAAACATGCACATCCGAATAAACGGAGAAGTCCGGTAAGCCCAAACTGCAGTTAAAATGAAAGGAAAAAACATGGCAAGCATGGCGCCGTAATGGGTATGATCCTGAAAAAATGGATCCATCACCCAATGCGCAGGCTGTTTCTCAAACTGGTATCCGGCATGTCGAATGAGTGTATACACCACCACCCCACTCAATGGCAGCAGGTACATCCACAAAAAACGATGAATATTCACATTCTTCCTAAAGACAAAAATGCCAAGAAAAAAGATGGAAGAGGTAAACCAAATTCGGGTCGCCAGAAATTTCAGGGAGACTTCCGGAATTTCGCTAAAAAAGGTAGAAACAGCCATCCAGCCCACATGGAGCAAAGTAACCCAGACCATAGGATGCCGCCAATAACCTTTTCCATCCACTTTTTCCACTAGCAGTTTAAGCCAAAACATAAAAGTGAGGGCCAGCAACATCGGCTCACAGGGCAGACTTAACCCCAGGTTCATTCCGCCTACATCCAATTCAATAGAAAGCGGTGCAGCAAAAGTGGCGACCAGAAAAAACTTATCGATGGAAAAAAACAACCATACGGCCACCAACAGAACAAAAGGCAGCAATAGATACCAGTACCATTCCAGGTAAATAAACCAAACCTGCAGGACAAGTAAGGCTGCTGCAAAACTATATAACGTTCTTACGGGGAAAGTGGCGTTCACTCCCTGGCCTTTTGATATACTTTATATTGCTCCCATCCCACGAGGAAAAAGAGAGACAGAATAAAAGAAAACAAGGTAGAGGCCAGTACAATCAAAGACCTCTTCGGTGAAGTTTTATCATCTGCAGCATAAGCGTAATCCACCACCATTTTCTGGTTGATGTTGTTGTCCGCATCCGCCTTAATTTCTTTGTACTTGCGTTCCAGTAAAACCAGTTGTTCCGTTTGCAGTTTCAGTGCTTCGTTCAGTCCAACGTAAGCAGAACCATACTTGGACAAGATGGCCAATTTTGCCTCCAACGCCTGGATGGCCCTTTGGTCGCTGCGTGCCAAAGCCGCTGCATATTCTTTGTTCAGCACTTCAGATTGCGAGGTATAATCGTTGATGCCCAAACTACGAATCACGTCCAGTGAATCGGAAATTTCCGCCACGCGGTCGCGCAAAGAAAAATATTCATCCTGAACTACACGAAGTCCTTCGGCCGAACGCTCTCTTTGAATTCTATTTTTTACCGTATCCAACCTGGCTGCAATTTCATTGGCCATGGCTGCGGCTGTATCCGGATTGGTGTGTAAGACAGAAATTTCTACTGCATTAAATTCATTTCTGCGAAAAGACACGTGACGATTGTATTTCTTGGTCATTTTCGTACGGGCCTTTGGCGCGGCAGGATCGATGTCGTAGGCCTCCCAAAGGTTAAATTTAGAAATAATATACTCCCTGATTTCACTGGATTGCAGGAGTTGAATGGCGCGCTCGGCCTCTTCTTCTTCTCCATACGCGCCAAAATCTTTGGTATTTCCCGGGTTGGAACTCATTAGACGGCTCACCGATTGGGTAACCGCCGGATAAAAAATATGTACGCTCTGATATTTATTGGGAAGCAATAAAGTCACACCAGCCGTTACGACCGCTGTCACCAGATTGATGATTAGCAAATGCTTTCTCCATCTCATTAGAAAAGACCAGACATTCAGACTTTTAAAGCTAAATTCTCCGGGATTTGTTGGTGCATCCATGTTTGCAAAGGTAAAAGAACTCTCCGAAGGTTGGCAACTAAGGATTCACAGTGTTCAAATGAGCCAATATTTTATCGGCCAGTACAGATGCAATACCCGTCAGGGAAGCACTGGTAATCCCGGCGGTATGCGGAGTAAGAAGCACCTGGGGAAAAGCAGAAAGTGCAGAAAGCATTTCCTGGTGACCGGTTTCATCGATTTGAAAACGGCTATTTTCCAACTCCAGGACATCTAAGCCTGCTCCGAGAATTTTCCCTTCTTTTAATCCGTTGATCAGCGCCGGCATTTCCACCAAAGCTCCTCTGGCGGTATTCAACAAATAAAAAGGATGTGTCATGTTTTGGATAAAATCATCGTTCAGCCAGCCTTTGGTTTCCGGAGTGAGCGGTAGGTGAAAACTAATCACCGTGGCTTTGGCCATGAGTTCTTCTAAAGAGACGCGTTCGGCGGGATCGTCGTGGTGAACGGGCCGATATTTGTCGTAAGCCAAACATGGCACTTTAAATCCCTGCAAGCGTTCGGCAAACGCGGTTCCCATATGTCCAAGGCCAATAATGCCAACCGTTTGAGTGCGTAAATCGCCTCCTGTGTATTTGATTCGATCCCAAATACCTTGAGCAATGGCCGCTTTGGCAGGTACCAGGTTTTTCAATAAACCGAGTAAAAGGGCCATGGAATGTTCACCCACCGCATCTCTGTTTCCTTCGGGTGAATTAAAACAAGCCACCCCAAAAGTCCGTGCAGCTTCTCTATCAATATTTTCCATTCCGGCGCCGGCACGACCTATGATTTGCAAATCCGGACAAGCGGCCAGGAAAGAAGCCGTTACCTCTACCCTACTGCGTAAAATTAAACCTTGAAAACCTTGTAGCCTGGCCAGGCATTCCGCCGTGTCTTTCGGAAAAAATACTTCGACTTCATGCCCGGCGGCTTGTAATTTCCGGTCAATGACCGCGTCCATTGGATCGATGCGCAAAAACCTCATGCTTTGCTTAAATTGGGGAAACCGGGCTTAACCTGGTTCCACACTTTATACACTTTGCCATACCACTTTCTATGCGTATAAGGACTTAGTTTATGTCGGTGCAACACATCGGCTTCCGTAAAGAAAACTTCTTCTTCCGGATTCCAGGCCACCAAATCGGCTTGAAATCCCGGTGCAATTTTTCCCAAACGCTGTTCCGAACGGAGAAAGGTAGCAGGCCCCTCGCAGCCCCATTTTAATAAATGAGTCATTGGAATGTTTCTTTGTTTCATTCCTGTCCACAGCGCCGGCAAGGCGAATTGTAGACCGGCGATGCCACCCCAGGCATCTTTGAAACTTCCTGTATCCAGGGCTTTCATTTCCGGCGGAGCAGGTGAATGATCTGTGGCCACAAAATCAATATCGCCAGCCAATAAGGCGTCCCACAGCTGCTCATTGTTCGCTTTTTCCCGAATAGGTGGTGCGCATTTAAACGCCGTTTGCCCATCTGCAATTTCCTCCGCATGAAAAACAAGATAATGCTGGGCGGTTTCTACCGTAAGCGGCAAACCCTCTGCCCTGGCGGCACGAATCATCGGCAATGCCGTAGCAGAAGACAAATGCACCACATGCACCCAGCTTTGGGTTTCCCGACATAAAACAATGAGCTGAGCAATGGCTTCATCTTCCCAGGCATGTGGACGGCTAGCCAAATACGCCTGATAAGAGGTGGGATTTTGAGGCAGCAAATGATCGTTCGGATGTGGAAAGTCCAATTCAGCATGCACCAGCAAGGGCCGTTTAAACGGTTTCAGCACCTGGAGTGCATGTCGCAATTCCTTTTGGCCGGAAGCCGGAAAATCCTCAATCCCGGAATAAGTCATAAAGGCCTTTAAACCGGGAACGCCCGCCTGAAGCATGGGCTCCAATTCATGTTCGTTTCCAGGTACCACGCCGCCATAAAACAAGGTCGTCACAGCCAGTTTTTGCCGAGACGCATTCACTTTTTCCTTTAATGCGGCTACACTGGTGGTGACAGGAGATGCATTCAATGGCATTTCTACCAATGTTGTGATACCACCGGCTCTGGCGGCCGCTGTAGCTGTTTCAAATCCTTCCCAATGCGTACGACCAGGTTCATTGATATGAACGTGAGGATCGATTAAACCGGGCATCACAAGTAAATCTCCCACATCTTCTATTGGAAGACCCAAATCGCCGCCTCCATGTGGGTGGATTTCTGCGATAACACCACCGATGATGGTGAGGCAACCCGGACGAATCCCGTCCGGAAAAAAAATGCGTTGAGACTGTATGGAAAAAGCCGTGGTATTCATGTCACAAAAATGAGAAATATTCTCTCAAACTTAAGGTCGTATCGGATCTAACGGACGCAATTTTGGGATTTCAAGGTAGGGATTGTATTTTCGGTGCATGCGCAGTTGGACTCTCATTTGGCCCGAAGAAGTTCGTAAGTGGCTGAAAGAAATTTTGCCACCGCGGAAACGTGTCCGCCTGCCGTTGGCAGATTTGCACGGAAAAACACTGGCGCATGGCGTGTCGGCCGAAAAAACGCATCCATCCTTTCGGCAATCTTCGGTGGACGGCTATGCATTAGGCAGTGTGCAGGATGCACCTTATGTCCTGGTGGGAGAAAGCCGGGCGGGCGCTCCTTTTTCAGGATCCCTCGGCGAAGCAGAAGCCATTCGCATTTTTACCGGCGCAGCGGTTCCTGATTCAGCCTTTGCCATAGTGATGCAGGAACATACCCAGGCATCGGAGCACCAAATATTCCTGACAAAACCTCCCTTAGAAGGTGCTTTTATCCGGGAAAAAGGCGAACAATACGAAACCGGAAGCCCCATTTTTCCCGAAGGGCATACCATCACGCCAGAAAACTTCGGCCTTCTGCACGGACTTGGTGTAGCCAGTGCGGAGGTTTTTGAAACGCCAAAAATTCATCTGCTTATCACCGGACACGAAGTGATGCCTTTTCCCCAACCCTTGGCCGAAGGACAAATTTGGGATGAGAACGGACCAGCTTTGCAGGCATTTTGTGCGCAACATCATCTTCCATTTCACCTCAGTTATGTGGGAGATGAATTGGAAGAAATGACCCAAAAAATAAAAGAAGGTTGCAAGGCGAATCTGATCATTGTTACAGGTGGCGTGTCTGTAGGAGATTACGATTTGGTGCCGGAAGCACTGGAAAAAGCGGGTGTAGAAAAATGCTTTCACGGCGTGCGACAAAAACCCGGAAAGCCCCTTTGGGTCGGAAAAAAAGACCAAACATTGGTGTTTGCACTTCCAGGCAATCCGGCGGCGGTCATGTGCATCTGGCATTTGTACCTTCTTCCTTTGATCAATTATTTGAAAGGAAAACCGCTTTGTTTTCCGGAAGATCAGGCTCATTTTTTTTCTCTTGGAGCAGAAATGGCCGGTGAAATGGGTCGCGTCACTTATGCCAGGGCGACCTTGATGAACCAAGAAATTTTTCCTGCTTCACTTCAGGCCTCCTACATGCTTGGGGGTTTCAGCCATGCGAATGGACTGGCGGTCATTCCCGCCGGAAAAAACAAATGGTCGAAAGGAGAACGAGTGGCTTTTATTCCATTTTAATTTTCAAACATGCAGCATACACCTTCCATTAAAATCACTCTTTTGGGTCCGCTCACCGAGGTCACTTCCCAATCTGTCGTAGATTTACATGGAGATACGGTTGAGGAATTACGGGAAGATTTTTTGCGCCGATGGCCGGACGCAATGCGTTATCAATGGAAAATAGCCGTTAACCAATCCTGGGCCATCGCCGGACAAAAAGTGTCGCCGGAAGATCAAATTGCCTTTTTACCACCTTTTTCCGGAGGATAAATGAAGCATTCACCACGTTACGACCGATTAATTTCGCACCCGGATATCGGGGAAACGGGCATGGAAAAGCTTCGAAAATGCACAGTGGCCCTGGTGGGTGCAGGCGGATTAGGAACAGCAGCAGCCATCCAACTTGCTATGGCCGGCATTGGTAAAATGACGCTCATCGACGATGACAAGGTGCAGGCCAGTAATTTAAACCGGCAACTGCTTTTTGAGCCCAAAGACATTGGAGCCGCCAAAGCCATTCAAGCGGCACAGAAAATCTGCCAACTCAATCCGGACGTTTCATGCACCGGACTCACCCAAAGATTAACCCGCGCCAATGCGGTAGAACTTTTACAGGGGCATGATATCTTGTTGGATTGCACAGATAGTCCAACCGCCAGATATTATATTTCGGAAGCAGCCACCCAAATGACAGTCCCATGGATTTTTGCCGGGGTGTATGGCGATCAGGGCATGATGGCCACGTTTCTTCCATCTCAATCACCACGTTTCGAAGAACTTTTTCCGCCAGAGCAGCCTTGGTTTCCACAGGATTGCGCCAATAGCGGCGTGTTGGGCATGACGACCACTCTTATGGGTACCATGCAAGCCAGAGAGGTCATGACTTTATGCCTGCAACCTGAAAAAATTGTGTCGGGAAAACTTTGGATGGCCGACTGGAATCTCAAACATCTGACGGGCATCAAATAAAAAAAGCAGTCCGGGACTGCTTTCTTATTAGGTTTAGGTTAGGCTTAAAGCCTTATCCAAATGTAATAAATAATCATTATAAATCAATAGCAATATTCCTGTCTGTTTTTTTATAAAAGGTAGCGTTATATTTATAGCATATTGTTTTAAAATGACCCAAATAAATAAGCCAGGCTTTTTATTATATGCCCTTTTGGCATGCGTCTTACTCGTGTCCGCAACCATATTCACAAACCAAACTTTCAATGAATTACAATTTTTATCGCTACCTGTTCTGCTTTTTATTTTGGGGATCATTACATTGTGCGCCAGTGTATTCATACTGATTAATAATCCCTCAAAAAAACAGAGTCAAGAGAAAGTGACGAAAGAGTATCAAAAACTTTTTCAAGCCTTTTCGCAACCCGTATTACTTATAAGCAGAGACCGTCACCAAGTGGTGGCGTTGAACCAATTGGCCAGGCATTGGTTAGGTCTGATTTCAGAAAAAGAGCACAATCTGCACTTTTCACAACTTCAGATTGGTGATTTAAAATCGGAATCTCTAAATATTCAGCGTTCCCCAAAAGGCCTTCAGCATCTCACTAAACAAGTATTTCCCCTCCATATAAATGGTCAGGACATGTTGCTTGTAGTGTTGGACACGCAGTCGATTCAAAAAAAGCAAAAACCCGCCATTTCGCTCCCAATCAAAGGATTGCCCATTGAACAAACCATGTGGGTAAGCCTGCACTTTACAGGAGAAATCACCGGAATATCTGAGCGATTTGCAGAACTTATCCGAAGTCCGTTTCCCACCTCTTTTCTGGAGCTGCTTCGGCCCGGCGAAAAGAAAAAATTCACAGAAGCCATTCAGCAATTTATTCTCGGCAAACCTTTGGACTACAACTTAACCACAAGAATCCAAGGAAAAAAGGACATGTTGGATATCGTCTGGGATCTTCAATGGTCCGGCGAAGAAGGCACGCCCACGCTCACCATGATTGGTATAGACCTTACTCAAATGCTAACCCGCTGGCGTAATGAAAAAAAACATTGGGAACAGCATGAAGTCTTTTGGTCTAAAGTACCAATGAATGGCTGGTCAGTAGATTTCCATTCATTTCGCATGTTATACGCCACTGTGGGCACCCAAAAGCTTTTCGGAATGAGCACGCAGGAGTTTCAGTCCGATCCAAACAGCTGGCTCAATTTAGTACTGCCGGAAGACCGCACCAAAGTGTATGATACCTTGCGTACATTGGAACGCAACAACGAATCACATTATTTTTACCGCATCCTCACTCCAGACGGGCAGCAAAAAACCATTGAAAGCCATCAATTCATCGAAAGAAGTGAAGATGGCAAACCCATCAGAATCCACGGAATCAGCTTTGAAGCACCACTTCATGAGCAGGAAAGAGCCCTGCAGTTCGACTACCTGGATGCCATCCACTTACCACTAATGGTCGTTGGGAAATCCGGAAAAATCCTATACGTCAACAAGGAAATCAGCCAACAATTCCAACTTCCGAAATCCGAGCTCATTGACCATCAGGTCACCCAGTTTATGCCCATAGAACAATGGCAAAAAATTGAGAACGAATTACAATCGCAATCCACCAAATCTATATTGAAAGAAATTCGCTGGACTGGCCTTAAAGGTCCTGCTGAAACAGAAATTCACGCCTTTCAGCATGGCATGCTTTTCCGATTAAACAAGGGAGATGCACGCCTGCATCGCCATCAACCAGAAAAAGCAGCCTTGCAAATGTTCCGGCGCATAATTTCTTATTCCCCTGATCTTATTTGGTCCATCAACCTAAACCTGGAAATTCAAGTGGCCAATCAACCTTTCCTTGAAGCCACACAAATGAGCCACGACACCGTGCATGAAGGCTGGTATCTGCATGGTCTTGTGCACGATCACCTCGCCATGAACTGGTGGCTTGAAAAACTCAACCAAGTATTCGAAGGAGCCATCATCAGAGAAGAATTTGACCTAAAAACCATGGGTTGGAAAGGAGACGTCGCGGAATTCCTCATTTTTCCCATCCATGATGCCGACCAACGCATCTCCGGCGCAGGATGCATCGCACGGAATATCAGTCACTTCAAACATTTAGAAAGTAATTTAAGAGACCGAAACCAAGCCCTTGAAAACCTTATTTATCACACCTCACACCACCTGCGCGCGCCATTAGCAAACGCCATGGGCCTCATTCATCTTTTAAAAGATAGCGAAAAAAGCGGCGAGGAAGAACAACAGGCCAAAGAAAAACTCAACGAAACCCTACTGAAATTAGACCAAATCATCCGCTTATCTATTCAGCAAACCAGAAATATCCTCACAAATAAAAATTAAGGATATCATGCACTCATTTTTTGTCGGGCGCATGCCGCAAACATGATCCTTCAAGTATTTCATTTTTCGGGCGGCACCGGGTGCTTTGCTATAAGTCCTCCGGGGCAACATATTCCTTTTTCCGAATGGATTACCGGCCCCGTGCGGGCTTTCCGCGTCGCCCCCTTGCGCAGTCACCCGGCAGGAAAAAATACCGAATCCTATGGGCC
This sequence comes from uncultured Candidatus Competibacteraceae bacterium, assembly GCA_964578885.1. Lineage (GTDB taxonomy): Bacteria > Bacteroidota > Bacteroidia > CAIKAF01 > CAIKAF01 > CAZRHR01. The sequence goes on from CAZOEO010000007.1 coordinate 45,390, forward strand.
GCTTTCTATCTTCGGTAGAGGAAGACATCTGGCCAACGAAATCCATTCCGGGCTTGGGCTAGAACGCGGTGACTACGTAACCGTTTTTAATCGTTTATATCCGTTTAATAACCGAATAATTGCCATC